>NZ_CP020538.1:0-1200000 GCF_002080435.1 Sphingobium herbicidovorans
GGGAAGGGTCGGCGGTCCGCCGCTGGCGGATCGTTTTTTCAAGGTCGAACAGGGTTGAGCGCATGGCGTCCATCAAGCGTTCGCGGCTGGGCGCGTCAATCAAAACTTGTGCGTCAACGCGAACGGACGGGCACGCCCGCAGCCGCGAGCGCCTGATGCGCCTGCGCCACCGTATGCTGGCCAAAGTGGAATATCGACGCGGCGAGGACGGCGCTGGCATGGCCTTCGATCACGCCTTCGACCAGATGTTGCAGCGTGCCGACGCCGCCGCTGGCGATGACCGGGATCGATACGGCATCGGCGATGGTGCGGGTAAGGGCAAGGTCATAGCCCTGTTTCGTGCCGTCGCCATCCATGGAGGTGACCAGCAATTCGCCAGCGCCCCGTTGCGCCAGCCGCACCGCATGTTCGACGGCGTCGATGCCGGTAGGCTTGCGCCCGCCATGGGTGAAGATTTCCCAGCGCGGCTTCCCATCGGGGCCGTCACCCACGCGGCGCGCATCGACGGAGCCTACGATGCACTGGCTGCCGAAGCGGTCGGCGATGTCGGCGACCACTTCGGGCCGGGCGACGGCGGCGCTGTTGACGGCGACCTTGTCCGCGCCAGCGAGCAGCAGGGCGCGGGCGTCCTCGGGGCTGCGCACGCCGCCGCCCACGGTCACGGGCATGAAGCAGACTTCGGCCGTGCGGCGCACTACGTCCAATATGGTGCCGCGCGCTTCGTGCGTGGCCGTGATGTCGAGGAAGCAAAGCTCGTCCGCGCCCGCAGCGTCATAAACCCGCGCCTGTTCGACCGGATCGCCCGCATCGCGCAGATTGACGAAGTTGACGCCCTTCACCACGCGCCCATTGGCGACGTCCAGGCAAGGGATGACGCGGGTGCAGACGGTCATGCCGCAGCCTGGGCAATCGCCAGCGCGGACTTGAGGTCAAGCCGCCCGTCATAGAGCGCACGGCCCGTGATGACGCCTTCAATCCCTTCGTCGGCATGCAGGCTGAGGATGCGGATGTCGGCGATCCCGGCAACCCCGCCGCTGGCAATGACCGGGATGTCGGTCGAGCGGGCCAGATCCACGGTCGCCTCAATATTGCAGCCTTTCAGCAGGCCGTCGCGGCCCACATCGGTAAAGAGCAGGCTGGCGACGCCCGCATCCTCAAACCGGCGGGCAAGGTCGGCGACAGGCATGTCGGACTTTTCCGCCCAGCCATCGGTGGCGACAAAGCCGTCTCGGGCATCGACGGCGACAACGATGCCGCCGGGGAAGTCGCGCGCGGCGGCCTTTACAAAGATGGGGTCCTTGAGCGCGGCGGTGCCGATGACGATGCGCGACACGCCAAGATCGAACCAGCGTTCGACCGACTCGCGATTGCGGATGCCGCCGCCCAGCTGAACATGGCCGGGAAAGGCGTCGACGATCCGCTCGACCGCTTCGGCATTGACGGCGCGGCCGGCAAAGCTGCCGTCCAGATCGACGACATGCAGATGCTTTGCGCCCGCTTCTGCGAAGATCAGCGCCTGTGCCGCTGGGTCATCGCCATAGACGGTGGTGCGGTTCATGTCGCCTTCGGCCAGGCGGACGACCTGGCCGCCTTTAAGGTCGATGGCGGGAAAAACGATCAACGACATAAGTTCATCCGTGCGGTTCGAGCAGCGTCAGGGACGCCACTCCAGGAAACGGGACAGGAAGGAAAGGCCATAGGTCTGGCTCTTTTCCGGGTGAAACTGGCAACCGATGATGGTGTCGCGGGCGACAGCAGCGACCAGTGGGCCGCCATGATCGGTGACGGCGGCGACATGGGCCGGATCGGCGGCTTCAAAATGATAGCTGTGCAGGAAATAGGCTTCGCCCGGTTCCAGCAGGGGCGGCGCGCCGTTCAGCACCACCTTGTTCCAGCCCATATGCGGCACCTTGATCGCCGGGTCCGTTGGCTCGATCAGCCGCACCGTGCCGGGAATCCAGCCAAGACCCTGATGCCGCCCGAACTCCTCGCCCGCGTCAGCCAGCAATTGCATGCCGACGCACACGCCCAGGAAAGGGGCGCCGCGCTGGCCCACCGCCTCGCTCATGGCGTCGATCATGCCGGGAATGGCGGACAGCGCGTCCATGCATGCCCGGAAAGCGCCTACGCCGGGCAGCACGATGCGGTCCGCCCTTGCCACCACCTGCGGATCGGCGGTGATGATGGCGTCCTGCGCGCCCGCTTTCCGCAGGGCGTTATGAACCGAATGAAGGTTGCCTGCGCCGTAGTCGATGAGGGCCAGCGCGGTCACAACATCCCCTTGGTGGAGGGGATCGCGTCCGCCTTGCGCGGGTCGATCTCCACCGCCTGCCGCAGCGCGCGGGCCAGCCCCTTGAAGCAGCTTTCGACGATGTGGTGATTGTTGCTGCCATAGAGATTTTCGACATGCAGCGTGACCCCGGCAGCCTGCGCGAAGCTGTGGAACCAGTGTTCGATCATCTCGGTGTCCCACTCGCCCAGGCGCTGGACCGTGAAGTCCGCCTTGAACACGATCCACGGACGGCCGGAAATGTCGAGCGACACGCGCGTCAGCGTCTCGTCCATCGGCGCGTAGGCCGTGCCGTAGCGGGAGATGCCGCGCTTGTCGCCCAGCGCCTTGGCCACGGCCTCGCCGATCGCGATCGCCGTGTCCTCTGTCGTGTGGTGCTGGTCGACATGCAGGTCGCCGACGGTCTTCACCGTCATATCGATCAGCGAGTGACGCGACAGCTGCTCGATCATGTGATCGAGGAAGCCGATGCCGGTAGAGACGGTATAGACGCCCGTGCCGTCCAGGTTGACGGTCACGTCGATCTGCGTTTCCGCAGTGTTGCGGTGAATTTCGGCCGTGCGCATGGCTGCGCCCTATACCGAAGTGGGGGCGCCATGCAATGTGGCGTTGCATGTGCGGGGCGCACTTGACCCGCCGCGCTGCGCCGTTAGGACATTGGGGCATGAGCGATGACCTGCCCGACAGCCTGATTCCCTACGATGAAATCGTGCAGGAGGCCCTGCGCGCCGTGGTCGGCCGCGTGCTGGGCGAAGTCGAGCGTTCCGGCGGCCTGCCGGGCGTGCATCACTTCTACATCACCTTCAAGACGCAGGCGCCGGGCGTAAATATCCCCAAGCAGTTGGTGGACCGATTCCCGGACGAAATGACCATCGTCCTCCAGAATAAATTCTGGGACCTGAAGGTCGGCAGCGATGGCTTCGAAGTCAGCCTGACCTTCAATCAGGTGGCGGCGCACCTTGTCATTCCCTTCGCCGCGATCACGGCCTTTGTCGATCCGGCGGTGAATTTCGCGCTTCAGTTCCAGGTGCAGTCCGATGGATCGCCCGAACCGCATGAGGAAGCCGAGAATGACGCGCCGCAGGTAAAGAGCGAGGACGGCTCCAATGTCGTCACCGTGGATTTCGGCAAGAAGAAATAAAGGCTGGCGGATAGCCGGTCCGCTTCCCAGATTGGCGGCGTTCCCTGAACCTGAAAAGGGGGTTGCCTTGTCCGATACTCGCACCGAAACCGACAGCATCGGCGCCATAGAGGTACCCGCCAGCGCCTATTGGGGCGCACAGACGCAGCGCAGCATCGAAAATTTCCCCTTCGGTTCCACTGAGCGGATGCCGACCGGCATCGTCCATGCGCTCGCCATCGTCAAACAGGCGGCGGCGCGGGTCAATCGAACGCAGGGTTTGCGTTCGGAAATTGCCGACGCGATTGAAGCGGCTGCGGCCAGCGTGGTGGCGGGCGATCATGACGATCAATTCCCGCTCGTCATCTGGCAAACCGGCAGCGGCACGCAGTCGAACATGAACGTGAATGAAGTGATCGCGGGTATTGCCAATGAAGCGATGACCGGCCAGCGCGGCGGCAAATCGCCGGTCCATCCCAACGATCATGTGAATATGGGCCAATCCTCCAACGACAGCTTCCCGACGGCGCTCCATATCGCTGCGGCGCGGGCGGCGACGGACCAGCTTTTCCCCGCGCTCGACCGGCTGCACACGGCTTTGGACGCCAAGGCGCAGGCATGGGGCGGCATAGTGAAGATCGGCCGCACCCATTTGCAGGACGCCACGCCGCTGACGCTGGGCCAGGAATTTTCCGGCTATGCGCACCAGCTCTACCGCTGCCGCAAGCGCATCGAGTCTTCGGTCATGCACGGCATGATGGCGTTGGCGCAGGGCGGCACGGCGGTCGGCACCGGCCTGAATGCGCCGGAGGGCTTCGACGTCGCGATGGCGGCGGAGATCGCGGCGATCACCGGCCTGCCGTTCCGCACCGCCGACAACAAGTTCGAGGCGCTGGCATCCAACGACCCGCTCGTCCACCTTTCCTCCACCCTGTCCACGCTGGCGGTGGCGCTGACGAAGATCGCGAACGACATTCGCCTGTTGGGAAGCGGCCCTCGTTCGGGGCTGGGTGAACTGGACCTGCCTGCCAATGAACCGGGCAGTTCGATCATGCCGGGCAAGGTGAACCCGACCCAGTGCGAGATGCTGACCATGGTGGCCGCGCAGGTCATCGGCAATCATCAGGCGGTGACGGTCGGCGGGCTACAGGGGCATCTGGAACTCAATGTCTTCAAGCCGATGATCGGCGCGGCGGTGCTGCGCTCCATCCACTTGCTGAGCGTGGGCATGGAAAGTTTCGCTGAACGCTGCGTCGAAGGGCTGGAGGCGAATGAGGAGCGGATCGCCGAACTGGTGGACCGCTCGCTGATGCTGGTGACGGCGCTTGCCCCGGAAATCGGCTATGACAATGCCGCGAAAATCGCCAAACACGCCCATGCGGAGGGGCTGACTCTCAAACAGGCGGGGTTGGCGCTGGGCCTGATCGACGAAGAAAGTTTCGAGCGGCTGGTAAGGCCGGAAAATATGGTGTGAACTGGCGGAACCGCCTTTTGTGCGATACATTAAGACGCATATGAAGAAGATCGCTTCCAAACAGCCGCTTGTGACCGTCCGCCCGCCGCGCAAGGCGGGCCTGCTGCGAAAGACGGCGCGTCTGGGCGCGGCGATCGTGGCGGCGCGGGTCGCGGCGGCTACGGGCAAGAAGGGCATCGTCGGGCTGGTGGCTGGCATGGGCGCGAAAAGGCTGATCATGCGGCACCCCATGGGCGCGCTCTTCGTGACGGGCGCCTATCTGGCTGGGAAGGCTTATGAGGCCAAGCGGGAGGTGGACCGCAAGCGCGGGGTGAAGGCGCTCCCCGACCTTAGCGGCGAACCCGTCCCGATCACGGAGGCCCGAAAAGCGCGCGGGACGAAGCCCTAAAGCGCGGACTGCCAGACCTTCACCGCATCTATCGGCCAGGCCAGCATCAAGACGTTCAGCGTCAGATTGTCGCGGATTACGGCTAGCGCGATCAATTCCATTGCGACGCCAACGCAAACCGTCACGATAACAGGGGCGCGAGCGGCGAAGAAGAATCCCGCCGCCATCATGCCAATGTCGCTCATCGAATTCAGGATCGTGTCGCCGCTATAGCCCAGGGCAATGGTCGCCGTCCGGTAGCGGTCGATGATGATCGGCGAATTTTCCAGTATCTCCCATACGCACTCCACCAGCACGGCCATGGCAAGGCGCGGGCCGAGCGGCTGGCGGCGCATAGCCAGGTGCGCGGCCGCGTAGAACAGGAAGCCGTGGATCACATGGCTCAGGCTGTACCAGTCGGCGATATGCTGGCTGTTGCCGCTGTCGAGCGCGCCGTGCCATAATTCGACATAGCCGCAGGTGCAGATGGGTGGGCGGGCCATCAGGAACAGCAGCGCGCCGGTCAGCAGTGCGATGGCGGCGGCGGTCAGAAAACCGCGGCGATTGCGGATGGTCTTGCGTCTCAAAGAATCGTCCCCCTCGCGGCCTCTTGCCAAATGCGTTCCACGGCGTCACTAGCGGCCATGGCCGACAGCATCCCCATCGAGACGCCCGATTTCAAGCGGCGTGGCGTGCTCTTCGTTCTGTCCTCGCCCTCTGGCGCGGGCAAATCCACCATTGCGCGCAAGCTTTTGGCGGCAGAGCCGGACCTTGCCATGTCTGTGTCCGCCACGACGCGGCCGATGCGGCCGGGGGAGGTTGAGGGCAAGGATTATCATTTCGTCGATCTGGAAGAATTTCGGCGGATGACGGCGGACCAGGAATTTCTGGAATGGGCCCATGTCTTCGGCCAGCGCTACGGCACGCCCCGCGCGCCGGTGGAAGCGATGCTGAAGAGCGGGCGCGACGTCCTGTTCGACATTGATTGGCAGGGCGCGCAGCAACTGCACCAGATTGCGGGCGGCGACGTCGTCCGTGTGTTCATCCTGCCGCCTTCGATGGAGGAGCTGGAGCGCCGCCTGCGCGGCCGCGCCACCGACAGCGAGGAAGTGATCGAAGGCCGCATGTCCCGCGCCGCCAATGAAATCGCGCACTGGGACGGCTATGATTATGTGCTGTGCAATGTCGATGCGGACGATTGTTTCCAGCGCGTCCAGACCATCCTGCACGCCGAACGCATGAAGCGCAGCCGCCAGACCGGCCTGATCGGCTTCATCCGGCGCCTCAGCCGCTATCATCAGGAAGATTGACGGCTAAAGTTCGAACCCGGCGGGTTCCACCCATTCGGGGTGGACCCACGCCATCGCCTTGAACAGCGTGCCCATCGCATCGTCCGCCGTCAGCCGTAGCCGCGCCGCTTCGACCTCCGCCGCCCGCGCCGGGGCCGTGTGCGCCAGCTGATCGGCCCGCGCGTCGATGCCCAGCTGGCGCAGGAATGCGCCCTGACCCACCGGACCCAGCACGCGAAGCCCGGCCTGCCGCGCCATGTTGCCGATCATCGTGAAATCGACATGGGTGGTCAGGTCGCTTTCACCCGGTTCCAGGAAGGGATCGGCATATTGATGGTTGCGCACGGCCTGCAACGTGTCGCCGACCGCTGGTCCTTCATAGCCATAGTCGATGATGATCGCCGCGCCCCCCTGCCGGGCGATACGCTGCGCCAGTTCCAGCGCGATGGCCGTCCCTGCGAGCGGCATCTCCAGGATCGCGCGATCGGGCGCATCGGCGGCAATTGCGGGAATGCCCGATTCGACGCGGCGATAGCCGGGCATCGCCTCGAACCTGTCAGGCTGCCCATCATCGGGGCGCACGACGACACGCTCGCGCCATTCATCGCCGTTGCGAACGATCTGACGAACCGGAAGCGCATCGAAAAATTCATTGGCGACGACCAGCAGCGGGCCGTTGTCGGGCAGGCCGCCGACCGCGTCATGATGAAAGACGGTCGGCAGCATGGCCCGCTGCCGCTCGCGCAGGGCGGGGCTGGTTTCGACGAAATGGGGTGGGGGCGTAAAGCCTATGTTCGCCATGGCGCGCAGCGCGTCGGCGGCGAGCGTGCCGCGTCCGGGGCCAAGTTCGGCATAGAGTGCATTGGGCCTGCTGCCCGACCGCATCCAGACATCGGCAAGGCACAGGCCGACCAGCTCGCCGAACATCTGGCTGATTTCAGGCGCAGTCGTGAAGTCGCCGGCAGCGCCCAGCGGATCGCGGGTGCCGTAATAATGTTGGTTCGCCTCGGCCATGTAGTGGGCGACCGAAATGGGGCCGCCTGCACTGATTTGCCGCGCGAGGCGCTCTGCCAGCGTCAGCTGTTCAGCTGACACTCGCGCTTCCCGCGATCGGTTCGACGCGGACGCGGCGGCCCTTTGCAGTGACGATTAGGTAGAGGCCGCCCAGGATCATCGGCACGCACAGCCACTGCCCCATATGCAGCCCGGTGCGCGCGGCGAATTCCATCAACTGCGCGTCCGCCTCACGATAAAATTCGATGCCGAAGCGGAACAGCCCGTAGAAAAAGAGGAATAGGCCGACGAGCAGGCCCGGCTTGTACCGCGCGCGCGTCTTCCAGAAGGCGAAGCCAAGGATCGCAAGCAGCACGAGACCTTCGAAAAAGGCTTCGTAAAGCTGGCTCGGATGGCGGGGGAAGGGGCCGCCGGTCGGGAAGATGATGGCCCAGGGGACATCGCTTTCCTTGCCCCACAACTCGCCATTCACGAAATTGGCGAGGCGGCCGAAGAACAGGCCGAAGGGAACGCAGCAGGCGACATAGTCATGGATGCGCAGCCAGGACAGATTTTCCTTCCGCGCCATGTACAGCACGCCCAGCGACACGCCGACCGCTCCGCCGTGGAACGACATGCCGCCATTCCAGAGCTTCAGGATATCGAGCGGATTGCGCAGGATTTCCGGCTGGTAGAACAGGACATAGGCCAGCCGCCCGCCGATGATGATGCCCAGCGTCGCGTAGAAGATCATGTCGTCGGCATGACGGCGCGCCATGGGCGATCCGGGTTGGGCAACCAGTTTCAGCAGATACCAGTAGCCGACCAATATGCCCGCCAGATAGGCGAGGCTGTACCATTTCAGCGTGAAGAAGCCGAGGTCCAGCGCAACCGGGCTGAGGCCCAGCTGGTCGAAACGGATGGCGCCAGATGCGGCGGCGGCAAGCTCAAGGATCAAGTTGTCGTTCCCCTTGGGAAATATGGCCTTCGCCATAGAGCAGGATAGGGCGATGAGGGAAGGGGGCTGTCATTTTAGCTTGGCATTTGAATGGGCGGGCCGCAGGATAAGGAAGAATGACTTTCATGTCCCGGATCGGACCAAAGCTTATGCAGGCATTAACGCGGTGGAAACCCACTGGTGCCACTATGTTGGCATGACCCAGGATCCATTTATCGAACAATCGTCACTATCCGGCGATCAGCGCGAAACCGCCCGTTGGCCCATTCGGCTGGAGGTGCCCGGCGCGCTCGGCGGCGAGCAGGCCGATGTCATGGTTCACGATATATCGACTGCGGGCATGTTGATCGAAACCAAAGCCCGGTTGAAACAGGGCCAGGCCGTGCTGGTAACCCTGCCCGAAGCAGGCGCGGTCGCGGCCCGTGTGGTGTGGCAGGACGAACCGCTGTTCGGATGCCGATTCGACGACGCGCTGCCCCAGGCCGCCGTAAGTGCGACCCGGTTGCGCGGCACGATGCGCAGCGATGGCCGGCCGGTCGATCATGTCCCGTCGGACAAGGAACGGGAAATGCTGCCGGAGCGCCTACGTCGCCTGCGCCGGGAACGTGGCATCAGCCGCACCGAGCTGTCTGAACGGACGGGCTTCAGCAAGCCTTCGCTATGGGCTTGGGAAACGGGCAAGACGATGCCGCGGCGCAAGAACCTGCTCGTGCTGGCGGAAGTTTTCGGCCTGACCGAGCAGCAGCTTGTGCTGGGCGAGGCGACTGCGACGCCGCGTCAGTCCGATCCGGCCCTGCTTTCCCGGCCCGCCCGGCAGCTTCACGATGTCATCGACGCGGCAAAGGATCAGATCGCAGCGCATGCTGGCGTCGACAAATCCAGGGTGCATATCCGCATCGACTATTAAAGGCGGGCTGAGAGGCGGACCGACGGCCAGCGTCGTCCTCGCCCATTCCAGACCCAAGCCATGAAAAAAGCCGCCCGGTGAAGGGCGGCTTTCTTTTTCAGTCCGTTTGGAAAGCTCAGGCTTCTTCGGCCGGGGCTTCTTCGGTTTCCGTGGCGGCGATTTCGCCCGGTTCCGCATTCGGATCATAATCTTCGGTGAAGCCGCTCTCGTCCTTTTCGAACAGGTCAGCCATCACGTCCACGCCCTGCGCCTGCAGATCCGCCTCTTCCGGCGAACGTGCGACGTTCACCTGGATGGTGGTCAGGACTTCGGGGTGCAGCGCGACCTTGACGTCGAACAGGCCCAGCGTCTTGATCGGGCGTTCCAGCACGATCATCGCCTTGGTGACGTTCGTCACGCCATCGGCATGCAGCGCGTCGACCACGTCACGCACGGCGACCGAACCATAAAGGTGGCCGGCGTTGGACGACTGGCGGATCAGGACGATCTGCTTGCCGTTGACGCCTTCGGCAGCCTTTTCAGCGTCGCCACGGCGGGCGGCGTTGTCGGCTTCGATCTTTGCGCGGTTGGCTTCGAAAACCTTCCGGTTGGCGGCGTTGGAACGCAGCGCCTTCTTGTTGGGCAGCAGGAAGTTACGTGCGTAACCGTCCTTCACGGTGACGACGTCACCGATGGCGCCCAGCTTCTCGATCCGTTCGAGGAGAATGATTTCCATGAGTCTTACTCCCTCACTTCACGATGTAGGGCAGCAGGCCCAGGTGACGGGCGCGCTTGATGGCCTGGGCCAGTTCGCGCTGCTTCTTTGCGGAAACCGCGGTGATGCGGCTGGGGACGATCTTGCCGCGTTCGGACACGAAGCCCTGCAGCAGACGAACATCCTTGTAATCGATCTTCGGCGCATCCTTGGCGGCGAAGGGGCAGCTCTTGCGGCGGCGGAAAAACGGGCGTGCCATTGTTCAGATCTCCTTATTCGCCAGCCGGGGCGTCTTCGCGGTCGCGGCGCGGGCCACGGTCGCCACGATCTTCGCGCGGGCCACGATCGCCACGGTCGCCACGGGGGCCGCGATCGCCACGCTCGGAGCGTTCCTGCTTGCGCATCATGACCGACGGGCCGGTTTCCAGTTCATCGACCTTGACCGTCATGTAGCGGATGACGTCTTCGTTGATCTGGGTCTGGCGCTCCAGTTCCGCGACGACGCCGGCGGGGGCGTCGATGTTCAGCATCACATAGTGAGCCTTGCGGTTCTTGGCGATCTTGTAGGCGAGGCTGCGCAGGCCCCAGGTCTCGACCTTGGTAACCTTGCCGTCATTATCCTCGACGATCTTGGTGGCGGTTTCCGCCAGTGCGTCCACCTGCGCCTGTGCCAGATCCTGGCGCGCAAGGAACACATGCTCGTAAAGAGCCATGGGTATTGCCTCATCTGTTGGCCGATCGCTGACGCCCACCCCATGTGGAACGCCCCTCCGGCTGTCGTCTCAAACAGTCTATCGCCTGCCGCGAGTCACCCCCACGGCGTGCGAAGCGGGGCCTATGGCGCAAACATGGCCGAAAGGCAAGCGGATGCTGGCCCGCGATCCGGCGTCAGCGGCGATGCATCTCCGCCGATCCGATGAAATGGGCGCGGGTCGAAGCATTGGCCTGATCAAGCAGGGCGGCGACCTTGTCTTTCAGGCTGTCGGAAGGCCGGGCGGGATCGTCATACGCCATGCCCCAACTGCCGAATTCGCGTTCGTCGATGACGGATTCGCGCAGCTTCACCACGCCCCGGTGCCGCTCGTCCCGGCAGATGCGTTCGTAGGCGCTTTCCACGGCCGGGCGAGGCCCTTCGAGAACCTGGATGAAGCGTTTGCCGTTGAACAGCAACAGTCCCGTGACGTCCGCCATCCGGTTCCGGACGCCCGCCGCACGCGCGATTGCAGCGCACTGGTCCGCCGAGACGGCCCCCTGCGCGCTGCTGATATACATGATCTGGTACAAGGACATATATTTCCCGAATGAAGACGCCCCCGGTTGGCTATGCCATCAAAACGCTTTCAATTTGGTATTTAACCTCGATCATGAAAAAGCGCTCCGGGGGAGAGAGAACCCGGAGCGCTCGTCCGCCTGATGCTGGCGGATGATTAGCGGATGACGTTGCCGATCACTGCGCCGATGATACCGCTGGCGAGGGCGACGAGAACCGCGTCATTGCCCGAACGGACCCACTGATACCCACGCGGCGGGGCGTTCAGCTGATAATCGCGATAATTGTTGATCGCGCGATAATTGGCGGCATGGCGGCGGTCGAAACGCTGGCCCTTGCCCCAGCGGCGATAGTCGTTCTTGCGCACCACCGTCTTGTGCTTGACCACGGTGCGGCCATGAGGGCCCTGCTTCACGACGCGGTGGACCTCACGGTGGGGCGCGGCTTGCGCCTGCGTGGCGATCAGGGGGCTGACCACCATGGTGGTTGCGGCCAGGCTCATCAGCAGCTTCTTGATCATGTCACATGCTCCTTGCTTAAATCTCTTCGCCGAATGTCCGGCGTTGAAGACAGATTTAGGCGGGAGTTGTCGCAGGCTTGTGCCGGGGCGCGCCCTTAAGTGTCGGAAATTGTAACAGGTCCTCATTCATGCCGAAGCGCGTCAATGGGGTTGAGCGCGGCAGCGCGCCTGGCGGGGAAATAGCCGAACACAACGCCGATCGCCGCTGAAAAGAGGAACGCGATCAGGTTGACCTTGACGTCGAAGATGAAAGGCACCTGCATCAACGGCGCAATGGCGGCCGATGCGATCAGGGCAAGGAACAGCCCGATCAGCCCGCCCAGACAGGACAAGACGATTGCTTCGACCAGGAATTGCATCAGCACTTCGCGGGCGACTGCGCCGATGGCCAGGCGGATGCCGATTTCGCGAGTGCGCTCCGTCACGGACACCAGCATGATGTTCATGATGCCGATGCCGCCGACCAGCAGGGATATGGCCGCCACCGCCGCGACGATCTGGGTCAGGATGGTGGTGGTGCCGGTCAGCGTGTCGCTGATCTGCTTGGTGTCGAAGACATTGAAATTATCCTCCGCGCCCGGTTTTATGTTGCGTCTTTCGCGGACCAGTTCCTCCAGGCTCGCCTGCACGGTGGAGGTGTCGTAGGCGTCATCCACAGCGACCAGGATCTGGCTGATGTCGCGGTCGCCGGTGAAGCGGCGCTGGACGAACTTGATCGGCATGACGACGACATCATCCTGGTCGCCAAAGCCGCCTTGCCCGCGCGTCGCCAGCGCGCCGATCACCTGGCAGGACACGCCCTTGATGCGCAGCCGCTTGCCGACCGGATCGCTGCCCTGGAACAGGTTGGTGCGCACGGTATTGCCGATGATGCAGACGGGCTTTCCGGCCTCTTCCTCATCCGGCAGGAACAGTCGACCCGCATCCACTTTCCAGCTTTGCACCTCGAAATAGGCGGCGGTGGTGCCGTAGACGGTCGTTGACCAGTTGGAACCTTCGTAAATTGCGGTGCCGCTGGACTGGACCAGCGGCGCGACGGCGCGCACGCCGGTCAGCTGGTTTTCGATTGCGGTAAGATCCGCCGGTTTGAAGTCTGGCGGACGCGGGCCGCCGCCGCCGCGGCCGAATCCCTGGCCGGGGCGAAGCTGAAGGACGTTGGCGCCCAGCGAACTGATCTGTTCCCGCACGGCGGCGGTCGCGCCATTGCCCAGCGTGACCATGGTGACGACCGCCGCCACGCCGATGATGATGCCCAGCGTCGTCAGGAAACTGCGCAGCTTGTGCCGGTTGATCGCGCGAAAGGCGAGGATGACGGTCGTGCCTAGCATGGGTTCGCCTCGCGATGTTCAGGCGCGGGTGAAGGAAGGGGCGTCATGCTGCCGCCAATCCCTGTTCCGTCCGCTCCACATGTCCGTCCTTGAAATGCACGATGGTCCGGGCAAAGGCCGCCATGTCGGGTTCGTGGGTCACCATCAGCACCGTGATGCCACTATTCTTGTTGAGGTCGGTGAGTAATTCCATGATCTCGATGGACCGTTCCGAATCGAGGTTGCCGGTCGGTTCGTCGGCCAGCAACACGGCAGGTCGGGTCACGATGGCCCGGGCGATTGCGACGCGCTGTTGCTGGCCGCCTGACAATTCGGCGGGGGTATGGTCCCACCACTCCTTCAGCCCCACCTTATCGAGCGCGGCCATGCCCGCTTCATAGCGCATCTTCTTGTCGTCGCCCCGATACAGCAGCGGCAGTTCCACATTTTCCAGCGCAGTGGTGCGCGACAGCAGGTTGAAGCCCTGAAACACGAAGCCCAGATAGCGCCGCCGCAGCAGCGCGCGCTGATCGCGGTCCAGCGTTTCGACATGGCGACCCTTGAACAGGAACTCGCCAGCGGTCGGCACGTCCAGGCAGCCGAGGATGTTCATCGTCGTTGACTTGCCCGATCCCGATGGACCCATGACCGCGACGAAGTCACCCTCTGCAATGTCAAGGTCGATGCCCTTCAGCGCCTGAAAGGCGGTCTGCCCAGAGCCATAGACCTTTGTCACGCCGCGCAGGGAGATGATGGGTTCCGCCATGGTGTCAGGCGCCGTTCTGGCGGCCGGTGCCACGCGTTTCCCCGCCCTGGCCGTTGCGGCCCCGCTGCTGGCCGCCGCCGTTCGCGTTGTCCTCCGCCGGCTGTTCCTGCCCTGCCGCAAGCTGACCGGTGATGACGCGCATGCCGGGCTTCAGGTCGCCGCTCGTGATGACCGTGCGTGACCCGTCGCTGGCGCCCACCACCACCTGCACCGGTTTGGGATTGCCCTCCGCATCCACGACATAGACGGTCTGGCTGCTGCCGACGCCCAGTGTCACCTGCCGCGCACTGCCGCGGCGGAAGCGCCGCCGGCTTGGGACGATCTGGCTCGTGATGCCGCCGCCTTCGGCTGCGCCGCTGCTCGGCTTGAAACGCAACGCTGCGTTGGGGATCAGCAGCGCGTCATTCAGCTTCTGCGTCACGATATCGGCGGTCGCGGTCATGCCGGGGCGCAGCGTCTCGTCCTTGTTATCGACCGCCAGGACGGCGGTGTAGGCGACGACTGTGCCCGTCGTGCTGGCGGCAGTGCTGCTGCCGGAAGAGGAAGATGACGAGGAACTGCTCGACGCGTTGGAACCGACATTGACGCGCGTCACCCGCGCCGGGAAGCTGCGGCCGGGGAAGGCATCGACGGCGAAGGTCGCTTCCTGTCCGTCCTTCACCTGACCGACATCGGCCTCGTCCACCGAAACCTCAACCTCCATCTGCGTCAGGTCTTCGGCGATCGTGAAGAGGACGGGGGCGTTGAGCGACGCTGCAACGGTCTGGCCCGGCTCGATGCTGCGGGACAGGACGACGCCGGTTACGGGCGACACGATCTGGGCGATGGACAAGTTTGTTTGCGCCGTCGAAAGCTGCGCGCGGGCGACATCGACCTGTGCCTGCTGCGCACGCAGATTGCCCAGCGCCGACTGATAGTCCGCACGCGCGGCGTCGAGTTCCGTCTTGGCGGGCACGCGCCCGCCGGACAGGCGAAAGACATTCAGCTGCCGGTCGAGCGTCGCTTTGGCCAGCGCGACCTGCGCCTGCGCCTGCGCCACGCTGGCCTGCGAAGCCGACACCTGCGCCCGGTTCTGGTTCACCGTATCGACCAGGCGGCGGGTATCCAGCTCGGCAAGCCGCTGCCCCTTGGTCACCCGGTCATTCACATCGACATAGACCTGCGTGATCTTGCCCGACTGTTCGGAACCCACATCGACCTGATTGATGGGCTTCAGGTTGCCCGTCGCCGAAACCGTGACCGTCAGGTCGCCGCGCCGCACCTCTCGCGTCGCGAAATTCGGCTGCTCACTGCCCGAAAAGCAGCGCGCCAGAAGCAGGATGGCGATCAACAGCGCAACGCCGATCGCGCCGCGCACCACCCATTTGCGCCACGGCTTTTCCGGCGGCGTGCCGAGAAACTCGTCCAGATCCTGGTCCTTGCTCACATCATTGCTCATTCGGGCGGGTGTCCATATTCTGCCAGCCGCCGCCCAGCGCATTATAGAGCTGGGCGATGGCCAGGACCTCGTCGGCCTGCGCGGCGGCAAGGCTGTTGCGTGCGTTCAGCAGGGTGTTTTCGCTGGTGGAAAGCGTCTGAAAATCGATGAGGCCCGCCTGATACTGGCTGCGCGCCAGGATCGCGGCATTGCTTGACGCGTCAAAGGCAGTGCGGAATTCCGCCGCCCGCAGGCGCGCGCTGTTGAGGGCGGCCATGGCGTTCTCCACATCCTCCAGCGCCAGCAGGACGCTCTGCTTGTACGCCGCGAAGGCGGCGTCGGTGGCCGCCTTTTGCGACCGGACCTGCGAGGCGAGCCGGCCGCCATCGAAAATCACCTGCGCGACATTGGCGAACACGCTGCCGGTAATCAGGTCGAACAGACCTTTGATCGCGGTGGCGTTGGTGCCGATATTTCCGCTGATGCCCAGCGACGGATAAAGCTGCGCCTGCGCGACGCCGATCCGCGCGGTGGCGGCGGCCAACGCTCTTTCGGCGCTGCGCACATCGGGCCGCTGACGCAGCGTGTCGGCGGGAATGCCGGTGGCGATGTCGCTTGTGGCGATGGGGATGGGCGCTGCCGTTTCCAGCGCGCGGGTCGCTTCGCCGGGCGCCTGCCCCGTGAGCACGGCGATGCGATTGAGGCTGCCGCGCAGGCTGGCTTCCAGCTGCGGGATGGTCGCGTTGGTCTGGGCCAGCTGCGCCCGCGCCTGCTGTTCGTCGAGCGAAGACACCAGCCCCGCCTGCAAACGCCAACGGGTGATGTCGAAATTGTCCCGCTGCACCGCCTGCGTTTCCCGCGCGATGCGAAGCTGCTCCTGCGCCTGCCGCGCCTGCACATAATTGGCGACCAGTTCGGCGATGATTGTCATCCGCACATTGGCAAGGTCATATCCTGACGCGGCGAGATCGGCCCGCGCGGCCTCGGCGGAGCGGGACAGTTCGCCGAACAGGTCGATCTGCCAGCTTGCATTGGCTCCCAGGGAATAGCTGCCGCTCCACTTGCCATCGCCCGTAGGGACGACATTGCCATCGACGACCCGCGTGCCGCCGCCGCGACTGTTATAGTTGCGGCCGCCCGAACCCGATCCGGTCAACTGCGGCAGAAAGGAAGCATCTGCCTGCCGCAGGGATTCGCGCGCCTGCCGCAATCGCGCCTGCGCCTGCGCTATGTCCAGATTGCTGGCGACTGCCTGATCGATCAGGCCGGTAAGCGCCGGATCGTTGAGGCGCGTCCACCATGTCGCCAGCGCGGCCTGATCGACCGGCGCATTGCCGCCCTGGCTGTACGCGGCTGGCACGCCGAGCGTCGCAGTCGGCGGCGCCTTGTAGTTCGGGCCGGAGGCGCAGGCGGACAGGGCCAGTGCGGTCCCGGTGATCCAGGCAATGCGATATCGCACCTTTTCCTAATACTCCGTCGTCGTTAAAGGGACGCGACCTTGGGGGTGGAGGCGGTCCAATGTGGGGAAACTGCCGAAACGTGCCGGATGCCTCAACGGCATTTGTGTCTCAAAGTGTAACGATCTTGAAAAACGGCGCTTTTGCGGGCGTCCTTGCATCAGAGGGTGAATGATGAGGGCATTTCTTTTTCCGGGGCAGGGCAGTCAGTCGGTGGGCATGGGCAAGGCGCTGGCCGAAGCAAGCCCGGCTGCGAGGGAGTTGTTTCAGGAGGTCGATGACGCCCTGTCGCAGCATTTGTTCCGCATCATGGTGGAAGGCCCGGAAAGCGACCTGACCCTCACCGCAAATGCGCAACCGGCGATCATGGCCAACGCCCTTGCCACGCTGCGCGTGATGCAGCGGGAGGGCGGCTTTGCGCTGGCGGACAAGGGTGACTTCGTCGCAGGGCACAGCCTGGGCGAATATAGCGCGCTCTGCGCCGCCGAAGCATTCGACATCGGCACGACGTCGCGTCTTTTGAAGCTGCGCGGGCAGGCGATGCAGGCCGCCGTGCCGGTGGGCGAGGGCGCGATGGCTGCCTTGCTGGGCGCGGACATCGAAAAGGCGCAGGCGCTGGCCGATGCTGCCGCCGAAGGCGAAGTCTGCACCGTCGCCAATGATAATGATCCGACGCAGGTCGTCATCTCCGGTCATCGCGGTGCGATCGAGCGAGCCGTGGCGTTGGTGAAGGATCATGGGATCAAGCGCGGCGTCCTGCTCCCCGTGTCCGCGCCGTTCCATTGCCCGCTGATGCAGCCCGCCGCCGATGCGATGGAACAAGCGCTGGGCAAGGCGACGATCAACGCGCCGCTGCTCCCCGTCTACGCCAATGTCCTGGCCGCGCCCATCGCCGATCCCGAAGAGATAAAGGCGCGCCTGGTCGAACAGGTAACCGGCCGCGTCCGCTGGCGCGAATCCGTCGCCGCCATGTGGGAAGCAGGCGTCACCGACTTTGTCGAACTGGGCGGCAAGGTGCTCGGCCCCATGGTCAAGCGCATCGCCCCCGACGCGACCGTGCGCAGCGTCGTGACTATGGACGATATCGAGGCGGCGCTGGCTTCCTTCTGATTCACGCGGAGACGCGGGGGCGCGGAGGGGTTTTGGTCGATATCGATCGCATTAGTGGAGATGTCCTTGACGTTGCGCTGCGGATGCATCGCGAACTGGGGCCTGGCCTGCTCGAAAGCGTTTATGAAATGATCCTGGCGGCCAAATTGACCGCCTTGGGCCATGCAGTCGAGCGGCAGCGGCCGGTCGATATCGAATATGAGGGATTGAGATTTGATGCAGCCTTCCGGATAGACTTGCTCGTCGCTGGACGCCTGCTGGTGGAGATTAAATCAACCGAGCGGCTCAGCCCCGCTCATGGCAAGCAACTGCTCACATATTTGCGACTGACCGGGCAGCCCGTCGGGCTGCTGATCAATTTTGGCGGCGCTACGCTGAAGGAGGGAGTAAAGCGCATAGTCAACGACTATCGACCCTCCGCGGCTCCGCGCCTCCGCGTGAACCAAAAAGGAAACTGACATGTTCGATCTGACAGGCATGACCGCGCTGGTGACCGGCGCTTCGGGCGGTATCGGTTCCGCCATTGCCAGGGCGCTCGCAGCGCAGGGGGCGACGCTCGCGCTTTCGGGCAGCAATGAGGATAAGCTGACAGCCTTCG
The DNA here is from genome assembly GCF_002080435.1 of Sphingobium herbicidovorans. Classification (NCBI taxonomy): domain Bacteria; kingdom Pseudomonadati; phylum Pseudomonadota; class Alphaproteobacteria; order Sphingomonadales; family Sphingobiaceae; genus Sphingobium; species Sphingobium herbicidovorans. The sequence goes on from NZ_CP020538.1 coordinate 18,538, forward strand.
CGGCGGAACTGGGCGGCGATCACAAGACGCTGGTGTGCAATCTGTCCGATCCCGCTTCCGTCGATGCGCTGGTCCCGCAGGCGGTCGAGGCGCTGGGCGGCAAGATCGACATCCTCGTCAACAATGCCGGCATCACCCGCGACAATCTGGTCATGCGGATGAAGGACGATGAATGGTCCGACGTCATCTCCGTCAATCTGGAAGCAGCGTTCCGCCTTGCCCGCGCCGCCGCCAAGCCGATGATGAAAGCGCGCTTCGGCCGCATCATTTCGATCACCTCGATCGTCGGCGTCACCGGCAATCCGGGACAGAGCAACTACGCCGCGTCAAAGGCGGGTATTATCGGCATGTCCAAGTCGCTGGGCCAGGAACTGGCGAGCCGCGGCATCACCGTCAATTGCGTCGCGCCCGGCTTCATCCGCTCCGCCATGACCGATGCGCTTAACGACGCGCAGAAGGGCGCAATCCTGCAAAAAATCCCCGCCGGGGATCTTGGCAATGGTGAGGATATCGGCGCTGCCGTCGTCTATCTCGCCAGTCGGGAAGCGGGCTATGTCACCGGCCAGACGCTGCACGTGAACGGCGGCATGGCGATGATCTGAGGCCGCCGCGATTCGAGCCTGCGTCCGCGCTCGCCTGTTTTCAACCGGACGGCCTTGTGCCATCCACGCACATGGAGCAGGCGGGAATCGTGCGTTTTGATCGTTTCTTGCCTCTTGCCTCTGCCGGGGCTTGGCTCTAGGGCATGCCTTAACAAATATTCACAACCATCAACGATACCCAGTAAAAAGGACCACTCATGAGTGAGACCGCGGATCGCGTTAAGAAAATCGTCGTCGAACATCTGGGCGTCGAAGCCGAAAAGGTGACCGAGGATGCAAGCTTCATCGACGATCTGGGCGCAGACAGCCTGGACATCGTTGAGCTGGTGATGGCCTTCGAAGAAGAATTCGGCGTCGAAATTCCCGACGATGCGGCTGAGAAGATCGCCACCGTCAAGGACGCGATCGACTATATCGACAGCAAGCAGTAAGAATGTTTCGCGGCCCGCCTGCAATGGCAGGGCCGCATGCGTTTGGAAGGAAATGGCTCCTCCTGTCCGGTAGCACCGGGTCTTGGGGAGCCTTTTCGTATCTGGACCGCCGTTCACAACCGCTGTCGAAGCGGCTAAGGAGCGGCGCAAGCCTTAAGAAGATTTTCGGAGCAGATATATGCGTCGCGTCGTTGTAACCGGCCTTGGCATGGTGAGCCCCCTGGGCGGAGATGTCGAAACCACGTGGAAGAACATCCTCGCGTCCAAATCCGGCGCGGCCACGATCGCGCGCTTCGACGCCAGCGAATATAAGTGCCGCATCGCCTGCGAAGTGAAGCCCGCAGACCATGAATATGGCTATGATCCCTCGTTCGACGTCGATCACAAGATCCAGCGGCAGGTCGATCCCTTCATCGTCTATGGTATTTCCGCCGCCAGCCAGGCGCTGCGCGACGCCGGCCTCGACAATATGAGCGAGGAAGAACGCCTGCGTGCGGGCTGCTCCATCGGTTCGGGCATCGGCGGTCTGCCGGGCATCGAAAGCGAATCGCTGGTGCTCGCGAACAAGGGGCCGGGCCGCGTTTCGCCGCACTTCGTTCACGGTCGCCTTATCAACCTGATCTCCGGTCAGGTCTCGATCAAATATGGCCTCATGGGTCCGAACCACGCCGTGGTCACCGCCTGCTCGACCGGCGCGCACTCCATTGGCGACGCGGCGCGCATGATCGCGATGGACGACGCCGACGTCATGCTCGCTGGCGGCGCGGAAAGCGCGATCTGCCCGATCGGCATTGCCGGTTTCGCCCAGGCGCGCGCGCTTTCGACCGCCTTCAACGACACGCCGGAAAAGGCTTCGCGTCCCTATGACGTCAACCGCGACGGCTTCGTCATGGGCGAGGGCGCGGGCGTGGTCGTGCTGGAAGAATATGAACATGCCAAAAAGCGCGGCGCGCATATCTATGCCGAGGTGATCGGCTACGGCCTGTCGGGCGACGCCTATCATGTCACCGCCCCGCATCCCGAAGGCAGCGGCGGCTATCGCTCGATGGAAATGGCGCTGAAAAAGTCGGGCCTCAGCCTCGCCGACATCGACTATGTGAACGCGCATGGTACATCCACCCCGCTCGGCGACGAGCTGGAACTGGGCGCGGTCAAGCGGCTGTTCGGCGACAATATCTCGACCATGTCGATGAGCAGCACCAAGTCCGCCATCGGCCACCTGCTGGGCGGCGCGGGTGCGGTGGAAAGCATTTTCTGCATTCTGGCCATGCGTGACCAGATCGTCCCGCCAACGCTGAACCTGGACGAACCCAGCGAAAGCTGCGTCGGCGTCGACCTGGTCCCCCATGTGGCGAAGGAGCGCAAGGTGCGCGCGGTGCTCAACAACAGCTTCGGCTTTGGCGGCACCAACGCCTCGCTCATCATGAAGGCGATCTGATATATCCATGCGGCGGTTCGGGCTTGCCATCCTTGCGATCGGCCTGGCCGTCGCCGCCTTTGTGGCGTTCCGCTTCGTCTATGGCTGGTCGGAAGCCGGCCCCGCGCCGCGTGATATCACCGTCATCGTGCCCGAAGGCGCCAGCGTCGCCGCCGCCGCCGTCCTGTTGAAGCAGGCGGGCGTCGTGCGATCCGCCGACGCCTTCCTGACGCGCACCAAGGTTTTCGGGCGCGGCAAGTCGATCAAGGCGGGCGAGTTCCTGATCCCCAAGGGCGCCAGCAATTCGGACATTTTCTCGATCCTGCAAGGTGGCAAGACGCTCACCCGGCTCGTGACGATCCCGGAAGGCATGCCCTCCATCCTCGTCCACGAACGGTTGATGGCGAACGAGGAATTGACCGGCGACGTCGCCGTCCCCGCCGAGGGCAGCGTCCTCCCCGACAGCTATGCCTTTGACAAAGGCGAAAGCCGCGCCGCCGTGTTGAAGCGGATGCAGGACGCCATGACCCGCACGCTCGCCAAACTATGGGCGCAGCGCGCGCCCAACACCGTCGCCAAATCGCCTAGCGAAGCGATCATCCTCGCCAGCATCGTGGAAAAGGAAACGGCCGTGCCGTCCGAACGGCCAACAGTCGCGGGCGTCTATGGCAATCGCCTGAAAACCGGCATGATGCTTCAGGCGGACCCGACGATCATCTACCCCATCACCAAGGGCAAGCCGCTAGGCCGCCGCATCAAAAAGTCCGAGATCGCGGCGCTCAACGACTATAACACCTATGCGATGACCGGCCTGCCCAAGGGACCGATCGCCAATCCCGGTCGCCTGTCGATCCTGGCGGTCCTGCATCCCGCCGAGACAAAGGCGCTCTATTTCGTCGCGGACGGGAAGGGCGGCCATATCTTCGCTGACACGCTGGAAGAGCATAACCAGAATGTCCGCAAATGGTTCGAGATCCGCCGTGCACGCGGAGAGCTTTGAGGGCTGGGGCGGAGGGCCTCTGATCGTCGGTTGACCCGGAATGGCGAGCGTCTGTAAGCGACCAGAGCCGGTCATTTATCCGGCTTTATGTCATCATCTAAACCGGACGCTGACGGAAAACACCTGATTGTCGGACGCATATCCAGATAGGCATTCAGCCACTTAATTGTTCTGCAATCGAAATCGGCGATCAGGACAAGATGGACGCGATCTATTCCCTCTTTTTCGTCTGCTACGCCGCGGGCTTCCTCTTGGTCGCTTTCTTGTGGCGTTGGTATCTCCTTCCAATCGGCGCAGGCCTCTTGTTGCTTCTATGGTGGACCATAAGGGGCGTTTTCAATGAGGATTCGCCCGGTGTCATTATCGCAGCGCCCATGGTCGGCCTCGCGTTCCTTGGTGTCCTTGCCGGGCTTCTCGCTGCGCTGATTGTCTTATCGACGCGAAAATTTGCGCGCCGTTGGGCGTCGCCAATGGTAATTCTGCCAGCCACGTTCTTTACGGTGCCGGTCTTCGTATTCGGGCTGTTCTTCTGGCAGCAGGCGAACCTAAAGGCGCATAGAGCGCCGCCCTCGGCTTCATGCCTTACCCGTCTGCATCCCGTCGTCTTGGGTGGCACGGCATTGACGCTGCCGCTCGCCCCGGCATTTTCGGTCGGGCAGGGCCGCGAATATGATCCCAGCTATCCACTCGATGTGAACGAAAAGGCGCGCGAATTCTGCGCTAAAACGTCAGCCGGGCCTATCAAAATCACGAATTTGACCGCGCGGCTGACGCCCGATTACACGCGGCATCTCACCGTCCGTAGGTCGGCCTTTTGCGCCAGCGTGAAACCCTATGGGTGGTGGCATGATCTCTGCCGTCGCGAACATGACGACAATCCCCCTTCCGACTACCCACGCGAAGTCTCATTTTATGTGCTGGGCGAATACAACTCGCGCAAGATGCACGCCTTTTCGTCCGACGAACTGGAAAGACTAAAGGTGGATGGACTAACGGCCGAAGAACTGGGCCGAGGCGTGCGGCGCTTTGGTGATGGACACTACTCGTATTTCACCCGCCGCGATGTGCCCGGCTATCTGGCGCGCTGCTATGCAACCGGACCCATGAAGACCGATCTGGCGTGTGTCGCTGGCTATCGGCTAACATCCCGGATCGGGATCATCTATGAGTTCCTCACGCCAGCAGATACCTTCGCCGAAAAATCCGCGTCTTTCGATCAACGAGCGCGGCAGGTTTTCGACAGTCTCAAATAATAGGCGTAGCTTCGAGATGGCCCACCTGTCGGAAACCACATGATTTCCGTGCAGGGGTAACGCACTGCTGCTGAAATTCGGTCGAGTCCGATGTCCCGAACCCTCCACTACCCATCCTACTGTCCGACAATCACTGTCGGATTGTGGAAGCGCCCGACAATCTTGCAAGTGGGGTTTTCCGTCACCTTAGAACGACCGCTATAGCGCTATGCTCTCCTGTAAGCAGCCAGTCCGCTCCCCACCCTTTCACGACATAGCAACCGTTCGGAGCCTGATGCCAAGTTCCAGAACGCCTCAACCCAAATCCTAGTGCAAAACCCCCTTCGCCCGGCACCGCCGCGCGTATAGCCATTGCCCCACCGCAACCGCCACGATCACCGCCGGAAACACGGCAGCGCCAGCCCCCTTCACCGCCAGCAAATCCGTGCCCAGAAAGCTGTAGCCAAACTGCACGACCACCCCGATCACGCACAGCCCGAACAAGGGCGCCGCCACGGCCTTGCGCATCAGCAGCATCGCCGCACCCAGCGTCCCGGAGCAAACCGCCACCGCATAGGCGCCCCACGCCCATCCCGGCATCCCCGCAAATATCCGCGCCGTATAGGGATCGCTCTTCGCCAACGCCGCAAGATCCGCTGTATATTGCATGATGAACGCCGCCACGCCGATCAGATTCCACAGCAGCAGAACAAGCGCGATGATCGTGAAGGATCGTGATGTGGACATGCGTGTTTCCCCTGCATGATGCCCTTTGCGCCTTTGCGGCGAAGCGAGCATATAGAGGTCGGCGATCGCGCGAAAGCGTGCGCCCTTACAGGGAGACATGACGATGCTGGGACGTTCCGTGCCTGATGTGACGCTGAAAACCCGCGTGCGCGACGAAAGCGTCGGAGGGCCCAATCCCTTCCGTTGGGAAGATGTCCAGACCGGCGATCTGTTCAAGGGCAAGCGCGTGGTCGTATTCTCGCTGCCGGGGGCTTTCACGCCGACCTGCTCGACCGAACAATGCCCCGCCTTTGAACGCTTCTACGACGATTTCAAGGCGCTGGGCGTCGATGACGTCTATTGCGTGTCGGTCAACGATGCTTTCGTCATGTATCAGTGGGGCAAGCATCTGGGCGTCAGGAATGTGAAGCTGCTGCCCGATGGGTCGGGCGATTTTACCCGCCGCATGGGCATGCTGGTGAAGAAGGATCATCTTGGCTTTGGCGACCGTAGCTGGCGCTATGCGATGGTGGTCGATGACGGCAAGGTCGTCGCCTGGTTCGAGGAGCCGGGCATCAATGACATTGGCGAGGATGACGACCCCTATGGCGAAACCCGGCCGGAACCGGTGCTGGAGTGGTTGAAGGAGCATGCCGCTGGCTGATCCGTCCGGGGCGGGGGCGCCGATCATCCTGACGGCGCTCATGGGCGCGGAGGATTTCGCCTGGGCGGACGGATTGCGGCGCGCGCATTTCCCAGCCGGGCGCAATGTCGTGCCTGCACACATCACATTGTTCCACCATCTGCCCCCGTCGCTGCTGCCGGAACTTGCAGCGCGGATGAAGCATATCTGCGCCGCTCCGCCGCCTCTCGCTATCGTCAATGGCGTTCTGCTGCTCGGCCGCGGCGTCGCCTTTGATGTGCGCAGCGACGGGCTGCTGGAGATATGGCATGAACTGGCGGATGCCTTTACCGGCCTGCTGACGCCGCAGGATCAGGCGCACCCGCGTTTCCACATCACCGTGCAGAATAAGGTGGAGCCTTCCGCCGCTCGCGCGCTGGCCGACAGTCTGAAGGCGGACTTTCGCACCCGCCCGCTCAAGATCGCGGGGCTGGCGGCGTGGCATTATCGGGAAGGCGGCTCCTGGGATCTGGCGAAGAAGGCCAGCTTCCGCTCAGCGCGCATCCTCATATAGCTCCAGCGGTAACCCGTCGGGATCAGCGAAGAAAGTGAAACGCTGCCCCGTATAGGGATCGATCCGAACGGCCTCGCAGGGGACTCCCGCTGCCTCCAGCCGGGCGATCTCCCGATCCAGCTCCTCCACGCAAAAGGCCAGGTGCCGCAGGCCGCACGCCTCGGGACGCGAGGGGCGGGGCGGGGGCGAGGGGAAGGAGAAAAGCTCGATCTGCGCATTGCCCGCGTCCAGATCGCATTTCCACGATTGCCGTTCTTCCCGCCAAACTTCGCGGATGATGGGCAGGCCCAATATCTCCGCATAGAAATGCCGGGACCGTGGATAATCGGAACAGATGATCGCGATATGGTGGATGCAGCGCATGGCCTTCGCTGCCTAGCATGCGTTGCCCGCCGTCGGAACCTTGATCCCCCCGGCTGGCGCGCCTACACCCCGTCCATGAGCTATGCCCCCTATCCCGCGCTCCGCCTGCGCCGCACCCGCGCAGCGGCCTGGAGCCGCGCCATGCACGCCGAAATCCGCCTTCATCCCAGCGACCTCATCTGGCCGCTCTTCGTCACCGAAGGGCAGGGCGTGGAGGAGCCGATCGGCTCGCTTCCCGGTGTGTCGCGCTGGTCGGTGGACGGGATTGCCGCCCGCGCAAGGGAAGCTCGCGATGCAGGCATTCCCTGCCTGGCGCTGTTTCCCAATACGCAGCCCGACCGGCGCAGCGATGACGGCGCCGAGGCGCTGAACCCCGACAATCTCATGTGCCGCGCCATCCGCGCGATCAAGGACGCCGTGCCGGACATCGGCGTTCTGACCGATGTGGCGCTCGACCCCTATACCGCCCATGGTCAGGACGGGCTGCTCGATGAGGCGGGCTATGTCATCAACGACGCCACCATCGACGTCCTGATCGGCCAGTCGCTCAATCAGGCGGCGGCGGGCGCGGACATCATCGCGCCCAGCGACATGATGGACGGTCGCGTCGGCGCGATCCGCGAGGCGCTGGAGGAAGAAGGCCAAGCCAATGTCCAGATCATGGCCTATGCCGCCAAATATGCGAGCGCCTTCTACGGCCCGTTCCGCGACGCGGTCGGCTCCAGCGGCCTGCTGAAAGGCGACAAGAAAAGCTATCAGATGGACCCCGCCAACAGCGAGGAAGCGCTACGCGAAGTCGCGCTCGACCTGGCGGAAGGGGCCGACAGCGTCATGGTGAAGCCGGGCCTGCCCTATCTCGACATCATCGCCAGGGTGAAGGACCGGTTCGAAGTGCCCGTATTCGCCTATCAGGTGTCGGGCGAATATGCGATGATCGAAGCCGCTGCCGCTGCGGGCGCAGGGGATCGCGATGCTCTGGTGCTGGAAACGCTGCTGGCGTTCAAGCGCGCCGGATGCTCGGGCGTCCTGACCTACCACGCGCTCCATGCCGCGCGGCTGCTGGGAGCCTGACGCCATGCCTGATCACCCGCACGCTGCCCAGCCAGATCATCCCGGCGCGACCATCCTGACCTTCGCGGGCAAGACTCCGGTCATCCATCCCAGCGCCTTTATCGCGCCGGGCTGCCGCATCATCGGCAATGTGGAAATCGGGCCGGACGCCAGCATCTGGTATAATTGCGTGGTTCGCGGCGACGTGAACAAAATCCGCATCGGCGCGCGGACGAATATCCAGGACGGCAGCGTCATTCATTGCGACGGCCCGGATGCCAGCCGCCCGGAAGGCTGGCCCACCATCATCGGCGATGATGTGCTGATCGGTCACATGGCCATGATTCACGGTTGCGAATTGAAGGACCGCGCCTTTGTCGGTCTGGGCGCTGTCGTCATGAATGGCTGCGTCATCGAAAGCGACGCAATGCTGGCGGCCGGGGCGTTGCTGTCGCCTGGAAAGTCCATCCTCCATCGCCAGCTTTGGGCGGGCCGCCCGGCCAAATATATGCGTGACCTGACCGACGAAGCGCTCATCGGCATGCGCGAGGGCGTGGACCGCTACGTCCATAACGCAAAAGCGCACAAGGGCGCGCTGAAGGGGACAGCGATTTAGGTCCAGCTTGTGACGTCCCGAAGTGTCAGGGCTGCGCCAGCCGACTCTTGATGGCGTCGAGCCGGTCGTTCTGCGAATCGACGATGGCGAGGGCCGCTTTTCGCGCCGTGTCGATCTGATCGACGGTGCCTTCGGCCTTGCCCTCGGCCAGCGCGTTGCTGCGCTGGACATATAGCGTGTCGAGGCTGGCCAGCGCCGAAACGCTGTCGTTACGCGCCGCCTCCAATGCGCTGATCGCTAGTTGCGCGGACACCCACGCTTCGCTCGATACGGCGGAACCGGCGGCTGCCCGCGCGGTCCGGTCCGCCGCAGGCCATGCCTTGTCGAACGCATCGTTACCGGCCTGCGCCTGACGGGCGAGCCGGTCGACCTGCGCCTGCACGGCGGGGTCGGCCTCCACCGCTACCGACGCGGCGGGAACCTCGCCCACCGGCGCATTTTCCACCGCCCGCTTGGCGAGTGACGGATAGCCCGTCAGCGTCCCCGCGCAGCCGGAAAGGAAGAGGGCGAAAGTGGGGAGCAGCCGACGCAGGATCATCGCGTTGATCTAGGGCGGGAAAGGACCGCGCGCAATGGCGTCAGCGCGGCAACGCCGCCGCCGTCCGAGCCAGCGCCTCGATCTTCGCAGGGTCGATTGGCCCTTTGGGCACGACCCAGCTGCCGCCGACGCATTTGACGAAGGGTTCGGCCAGCCATTTCGGCGCGCTTTCCGCCGTGATGCCGCCGGTGGGGCAAAAGCGCGCCATGTGCAGCGGCGCGGCCAGCGCCTTCAACGCGGGCAGGCCACCGGATGTCTCCGCCGGAAAGAATTTGAAATGGGTAAGGCCAAGGTCCAGCCCCCGCATGATGTCCGCCGCCGTCGCCGTGCCCGGCAGGAAAGGGATGCGCGCCGCAACCGCTGCCTTGCCCAGTGGTTCGGTCAGGCCGGGACTGACGATGAAGCGCGCGCCCGCTTCCATCGCGGCGTCGAGCTGCGAAGGGTTCAGCACCGTGCCCGCGCCCACCACCGCGCCGTCCACCTTCGCCATTTCACGGATCACGTCGAGCGCGGCGGGGGTGCGCAGCGTGACTTCCAGCGCGGGCAGACCCCCCTTCACCAGAGCCTGTGCGAGGGGCAGGGCGTCCTCGACCCTGTCGACCACCAGCACCGGAATGACCGGCGCCAGTTCCATGACCTGTTCAACGCTCAAGGACATTATTTCTTCTCCCGAAAGGCGGCGGCAGCGCCATAAAGCCCGATTTCTTCGTGCACGGCGAGACGGATGGGGACGGTCGCCATCAGGCTTTCGAAGCGGCCCTTGGCTTTGAAACGCCGGTGAAAACCGCTGTTGGGAAGCAATGCGCGCATCCGCTGCGTCAGCCCCCCGGCCAGCACCACGGCATGCGGCCCTTGCGCGAGCGCGAGGTCGCCGACGACCGAACCATAGCACATGCAAAAGCGATCAAACGCCGCGCGCGCGAACGCGTCCGTCCCGTCGATCGCCGCCTGCCACAGCTCCGGGTCCTCCATCAGCATGACGCGGTCATGGCCGATGGTCGCCATCGCCTTGTAGATATTGTTGAGGCCCGGTCCCGACACGATCCGCTCGGTCGATACGCGCAGGAACTTGTCGCGCAGATAGGCCAGGATCTTTTCCTCCAGCGGGTCGAGCGGCGCGAAGTCCAGATGTCCGCCCTCGGTCGCGATCACATGCGGTTCGCCGTCATCGAAGGCAATCATCGCGACGCCAAGGCCCGTGCCCGGCCCCACCACCGTGACGCCGCCATCCTCGGGAAAGGGCCGGTCCTCGCCGAACAGCAGCGGCAGGTTATCCTGGGGCAGCCGCGCGACGGCATGGGCGACCGCCTCGAAATCATTGACCAGCCGCATCTGTGTGAGGCCCAGATCCTCGTCCAGCGTATCTGGCCGGATCGTCCAGCTGCTGTTGGTCAGCTTGATGACGTCGCGCCCGATCGCGGTGGCAAAGGCGATCGACGCCGCCTTGGGCAGGTCGTCGCCCTCATCCCGGGCGAACGCCGCCCAGCAGGCTTGCAGGCTGGGGAAGTCCGCAACCTTGTATTTGCGCACCTTGCCCAGCGTAGGCACGTTGCGCGCGCTCAGCTTCGCGCGGGCGAAGCGTGCGTTGGTGCCGCCAATGTCGGCGGCGATGATGTCGGTCATGGGACCTCTCCATTCATGGCGTCATCCCGACGAAAGCCGGGATCTCGTGGTGCCGGGCCGTGCCCTCTCGCCCAGAGACGCCAGCCTTCGCTGGCATGACGGGTGGGGGATTAAAGCTCGCTTTCCATCGCCGCCAGCACCGGCGACGCGCCCTGTTCCGCAAGATCGCTATGGCGCCGGAACAGCGCAAACAGTTCGCGGCCCGTGTCATAGGGCGAGGGCGGCGGGACCGGCATGTCCCGCGCGTCCCATTCCGCCGCATCGACCAGAGCCTCGACCAGTCCTTCCTGCGCGCAAACACGCACCATGTCGCCGTCGCGCAGCTTCGCGATGGGACCGCCGCCCAATGCCTCGGGCGAAAGATGAATTGCCGCTGGCACCTTGCCCGAAGCGCCCGACATGCGCCCGTCCGTCAGCAGCGCGACGCGGAATCCGCGATCCTGCAACACGCCCAGCGCCGGGGTCAGCTTGTGCAGTTCGGGCATGCCGTTGGCGCGCGGTCCCTGGAACCGCATTACCACGACGACGTCGCGTTCCAGCTCGCCCGCCTTGAATGCGCGCAGCACATCATCCTGATCGTGAAAGATCGCGGCGGGCGCTTCGACGGTCCAGCGTTCCTTGTCCACCGCGCTCACCTTCATGACGCAGCGGCCCAGATTGCCCGCCAGCAACCGCATGCCGCCATCGGGGCTGAAGGGATTGGACACCGGCCGCAGGATCGTCTCGTCGCGCGAGGCGGGGACATCACGCCATTGCAGCGCCTCATCCTCCAGCACCGGCTCCTTGCCGTAATCGGTCAGCCCTTCCCGCGCGACCGTCAGTATGTCCCTGTGCAGCAGGCCATTGTCCAGCAATTCCCGGATCACGACCGACATGCCGCCCGCCGCGTGAAAATGGTTCACGTCGCCCGCGCCATTGGGATAGACCCGCGCCAGCAGCGGCACGACATCGGAAATCTCGGCAAAGTCGGTCCAGTCCACATGGATGCCCGCCGCCCGCGCAATGGCCGGAACATGGATCGCATGGTTGGTCGATCCGCCCGTCGCCATCAGGCCGATGATCGCGTTGACGATCGCCTTTTCGTCAATGCAATGGCCCAGCGGCCTGTAATCGTCGCCGTCCCAGCCGATGGCCGCCAGCCGATGCACCGCCGCCCGCGTCAGTTCGCTGCGCAGCTTCGTGCCCGGATTGACGAAGGACGCGCAGGGCATGTGCAGGCCCATCACTTCCATCATCATCTGGTTGCTGTTGGCCGTGCCGTAGAATGTGCAGGTGCCCGCGCCATGATAGCTGGCGCTTTCCGATTCCAGCAGCTCCTCCTTGCCGACCTTCCCCTCGGCATAAAGCTGCCTGATCCGCACCTTTTCCTTGTTGGGGAGGCCCGACGGCATCGGTCCGGCGGGGATCAGGATGGTGGGCAGATGCCCGAAGCGCAGCGCGCCGATCAACAGGCCCGGCACAATCTTGTCGCATATGCCCAGCAGCGCCGCGCCCTCGAACATCGCGTGGCTCAGCGCCACGGCGGTCGACAGCGCGATCGTGTCGCGGGAAAATAGCGACAGGTCCATGCCCGCCTGGCCCTGCGTCACGCCGTCGCACATGGCGGGCACGCCGCCCGCGACCTGCGCCGTCGCGCCCACTTCGCGCGCGGCAATCTTGATCGCTTCGGGATAGCGGCCATAGGGCTGATGCGCCGACAGCATGTCGTTATAGGCGGTGACGATGCCGATGTTCATCGCGCTGCCGGTGCGGATGGCTGGCTTGTCCTCGCCGCTCGCGGCAAAGGCGTGGGCCAGGTTCCCGCAACTCAACTGCGTGCGATTTGTGCCCGCATCGCGCCCGCGCTCGATCAGGTCGAGATATTGGCGGCGGCGCGGGGCGCTACGCTTCACAATGCGCTCGGTGACCTTGGCGATCACCGGATGAAGATCAGTCATGCCAGCTCGCTCCGTCTCGTTCAATCAAGGCAATGGCTGAGGACGGTCCCCAGTTCCCCGCCGCATAGGGTGAAGGCTTTATTCCCGCCTCTTTCCACCCATCGATGATCGAATCGATCCACGTCCACTGCGCCTCAACCTCGTCGCGGCGCACGAACAGCGTCTGGTCGCCCGCGAGCAGGTCCAGGATCAGCCTTTCATAGGCGATGCGGCGGCGCTGCCCGGCAAATGCGGCGGTCAGCGACACGTCCAGGGTCACTTCCTCCAGCCGCACGTCGCGTTCCAGCCCCGGCCTCTTGCTCATGATCAGCAGCTGGATGAATTCTTCCGGCTGCAACCGGATGATGAGGGTGTTGGGCTCCAGCCCCGACCCATGGCCGTCGCGACCGAATATCGAATGCCGCACGGGCTTGAACTGAATCTGGATTTCCGACTGGCGCGCGGGCATCCGCTTGCCGGTCCGCAGGTAGAAGGGCACGCCTTGCCAGCGCCAATTGTCGATATGGGCCTTCAGCGCGACGAAGGTTTCCGTATCCGAAGGCTTGCCCAGTTCGTCGGCATAGCCGGTGACGATCTCCCCGCCGACCGCGCCCGGCGTATATTGGCCGCGAACGCTGTTGGCCTTGACCGTCTCGGCCGTCAACGGTCGAAGCGAGCGCAGTGCTTTCACCTTTTCATCGCGCACGGCGGTCGGATCCATGCGGGCGGGCGGTTCCATCGCGATGATCGACAAGATCTGCAACACATGGTTCTGCACCATGTCGCGCAGCGCGCCCACGCCGTCATAATAGGAAACGCGCCCTTCCAGGCCGACCGTCTCGCCCACGGTGATCTGGACATGGTCGATCGCGGTCGCGTTCCAAAGCGGCTCGAACATCACATTGCCGAACCGCAGGGCGAGCAGGTTTTGCACCGTTTCCTTGCCCAGATAGTGATCGACACGGAATATCTGGCTTTCGTCGAACAGCGCGCCGATGCCGTTGTTCACCTCCTTGGAAGAGGCAAGATCCTTGCCGATCGGCTTTTCCATGGCGATGCGCGTCGTTGGCGTGATCAACCCCGCCTCGGCCAGACCCTGCGCCGTGGGCGCGAACAGGGAAGGGGGTGTCGACAGATAGACCGACAGGCCTCTTTCCGCGCGGCCATCCAGCCGCTTGGCCAATTTCCTGAACTGCGCCGCATTGCCCGCTTCCACGGGCTGGTAAAAGATAATCGCCCTCAACCGCGTGGCGACGTCCGCGTCATAACGGTCGGCGCCGAGGAACTTCTGCAAAGCCTTGTCGATGTCGGCGCGAAAGGCTTCGTCGTCCATCTCGGTACGGCCCGATGCGACGATCATGAAGTCTTCAGGCAGCAGGCCGTCGGCCAGTAGATTGTAGAGCGAGGGGAAAATCATGCGATGCGCCAGATCGCCGGTCGCACCGAATAGCAGGAATGTGGCAGACGGATCGGTCAAAGGATGCCCTTTTCCGTTTTGAGGATAGGTCAGGTCTGCACGAAACGGTCCTATAGCGGGTGAGTTTCGTTACGCAAGCACGCTATCCGCGCTGGCGGCCCGCCGCAACCGCCTGAAAATAATCTGGGGCGGCCTCGCTGATTTTTGTCTGGACGCTGGCGGCTGATTTTGCCATTTGGCGCCAGCAACCATGCACGCGGGCGTGGTGAAACTGGTAGACGCGCCGGACTCAAAATCCGGTTCCGAAAGGAGTGTCGGTTCGATTCCGACCGCCCGCACCATATCCCTTTGATCGATTGATGTAAAAATGGCCCGGCAGCATGACGCCACCGGGCCAGGTGAGCTTTTACAAAGTAAAAGCCTCGGGTCGCGGTACGTCTCCTAACGCGCAATCATGACAATTCTAGTTAATGATCGCCCTTTCATCCATTTTGGATCAGATAGTCCGAAATGGATGGGTTCGCGCGGGGCGCTATTTCTTCGCGGGTTGTGCCTTGAACCAGGGGATCAGCCGCCTGATCGCTTCCTCGACGCGGTCTGTCGATACGGCAAAGCTGATGCGGATGTGCCGCCGCCCATCGACCGGGTCGAAATCGATCCCCGGAGCGGTCGCCACCCCCGTCTCCTCCAGCAGCTTCTGGCAGAAGGACAGGCTGTCATCCGTCAAATGCCCGACATCGGCATAGATGTAGAAGGCCCCGTCGGGCGGCGCGATTTCCTTGAGGCCGAGCGCTGGCAGCGCCGCCAGCAGCAGCTCGCGGTTGCGCCGATAGGTGGCGACATGCCCGTCCAGCTCATCGACGCAGTCGAACGCCTTTAACCCAGCATGTTGAGCGAGGGACGGGGGCGTCAGGAACAAATTTCCCATCCGCGCCCGCGCCGCGTCGATCAGCGCCGGGGGAAACAGCACCCATCCCAACCGCCAGCCCGCCATGGAGAAATATTTGGAAAAGCTGTTCACGACCACGGCATCGGGCGCGAACTCCAGCATGGAATGGGCCGGTTCGCCATAGGACAGGCCATGATAGATCTCGTCCGACACGATCCTTATGCCGCGCCGGGCGCAGACTTGCGCGATTCGCGCCAGTTCGTCCGCTGGTATGATCGTTCCTGTAGGATTGGCCGGGCTTGCGATTATGACGCCGTCTGGAGCTGGTTCCATCGCCTCCAGCGCCGCCGCGCTGATCTGGTAGCGTTCGGCTGGCCCGCAATCGACCTCCACCGGCTCGAGATACAGGGCCTTCAGCGTATTGCGATACGCCACATAGCCCGGCCGCGCCGTCGCCACCCGCGCGCCCGGCGCGAACAGGCAACTGAGCGCCAGAACCAGCCCTGGCGACGCGCCGCAGGTCAGCAATATCTGTTCGGGCTTCACCGCCACGCCATGGCGATCGGCATAGAGCCGCGCGATCCGTTCTTTCAGCGCAGGGCTTTCCCAATAGCCCATCGGGTCGCTGTCCAATATCCGATGCGCCTCGGCGATGGCGGCGCTCGGCGCGCCGGTCGAAGGCTGCCCGAATTCCATGTGCAGGATGGATCGCCCCTGCGCCTCCAGCCGGTGCGCTTCAACGCCGATGGCGATGGCGTGGAAAGGATCGATCTGGGCAATCATGCCGCGCCTATTACCCGCCCTGCAACCTTGTCACAATCGCGGCGTTGAGCATCCCTGTGAACGAAACCATCCTCGACGCCCTCCAATATTATGGCGCCGGAGCCGCGACGGTCGCCGCTCTCATCGTCTCCCTCAATCTCGGCCGCCGCATCACGGGCTGGGCGTTCGTCCTGTTCGTCACCTCGTCGCTGGCGCTGATAGGCTGGGGCTTCTTTCAGGAGGACAGCGAAGGCATCGGCTATCAAAATATCGCGCTGCTGTTCATCAACATGGTCGGCGTCTGGCGCTACCTCATCTCCAAGCACAAGCCGCGCGACTGACGCGCCTCACTCGGAAATCCACACCTCCACCGACACCTGATGCTGGCACAGCGCCACACGGATCGGCAGCTCCTTGACCGGCCCGCCAGCCAGCGCGCGATCATACACCGCCTTCTTCGCCGCCCCGCCGATTTGCAGGAAGATATGCCGGCTCTTCAATATCGCATGCGCGCTCAGCGACATGCGCTGGTGCGGCGCGGCGGGCGGCGTCACCGTCAGCGTCAGCGCGCTGGTGGAAAGCCCTTCCGCCAACTCCTTAGCCTGCGGAAATAGCGACGCGGTATGACCATCTTCCCCCATGCCCAGCAAGACGATGTCGAGCGGCCATGGGAGCGCCGCAAAACCCGCCTCACACGCCGCCTGCCCCGCATAAGCATCGGCAGCCCCATTCTTCATCGGCACGAACCGCGCCCTTGCAGCCTCGCCGCGCAGCAACGTCTCGCGCACCAACCGCTCATTGCTGTCCGCATGATCCGGAGCCACCCAGCGCTCATCGACCAGCGTGACGACCACCTTCTCCCAATCCAGCGCCGCGTCCGACAGCGCCTCCAGCACGGGCCGGGGCGACCGCCCGCCGGACAGGGCGATGGTCGCCACGCCTCGCGCGGCGATGGCGTCGCCCAGAACCACGGTGATCCGCCGCGCCATGTCCGCCGCCGCCAGCGCGCCGTCGATGAAAAGATGTTCAGTAGGCATGTCGCTCAATTCTCTTCAACTAGGGTGCAGATATCGACCCACCGCGCCCCGGTCAGTTCCGCCAGCCGCGCAGGCGTCATCTCCACCGAAGCCGTCCGCGATCCGGCGGCCGGAAAAACAGTCTCGAAATCCCGCAAGGATATATCGCAATAGACGGGCAGGGGGGAGGCAAGCCCGAACGGGCATACGCCGCCCACCGGATGGCCGGTCAGACCCTCGACCTCCTCCAGTCCCAGCATGCGCGGCTTTGCCCCCAGCGCGGCCTTCGCCTTGCCATTATGAAGCCGCGCGTCACCTCGCGCGACGACCAGCGCCGCTTCGTCCCCCACCCGCAGCGACAATGTCTTGGCGATTCGCGCCGGAACGACGCCCAAGGCCTCCGCCGCTTCGTTGACCGTGGCGGTACTCACTCCCTGGTCGATGATGGCGACATCGGGCGCATGCGTGGAAAAGAAGGCGCGAACCGACTCCTCGCTCATTCGGGGCGAATCTCGGTCAGCTTGCGCTCCCACGCCAGGGCATGTGTCACGATCTGGTCGAGATCGGCATATTGCGGCTTCCACGGAAATTCGGCCATGATCGCGCGATTGTCGGAAATCAGCGCATCCGGATCGCCCGCGCGCCGCCCCTCCATCCGCCGGTCGATCTTCAGGTTCGTCACCCGATCCACCGCATCCAGCACCTCCAGCACGGAAAAACCGCGCCCATAGCCGCAGTTGAGCAGATAATTCTGCTCGGGCTTCGCCATCAACGCCTCCAGCGCCAGCACATGCGCCGCCGCCAGATCGGTGACATGGATATAGTCGCGTACCCCGGTGCCATCGGGCGTGTCGAAGTCGGTCCCGAACACCGAAACCGCCTCACGCTTGCCCAGCGCCGCTTCTACCGCAACCTTGATCAAATGCGTCGCGCCCGCCGTCGATTGGCCCGTCCGTCCCGCCGGATCGGCCCCGGCCACGTTGAAATAACGCAGCGCGCAGAAATTCATCGCATGCGCCGCGCTGACGTCGCGCAGCATATATTCGGTCATCAGCTTCGACATGCCATAGGGATTGATGGGCCGCTGCGGCGTCGTTTCCTTGACCGGGCTTTCCTCCGGGATGCCGTATGTCGCCGCTGTCGAGGAAAAGATGAAATGCGGCACGCCTTGCCGAACGACGCTTTCGATCAGGTCGCGCGTCTTGGCGCTGTTGTTATGATAATATTTCAGCGGATTTTCGACCGATTCCGGCACCACGACCGATCCGGCGAAGTGCATCACCGCCTTCACGTCATGGTCACGCAGCGCCTTCTGCACCAGCGGCTGGTCGGAAATATCGCCCTGCACAAAAGCCACATCATCGGGGATCGCCCAGCGGAAACCCGTCACCAGATTGTCGATCACCACGACGCCATAACCCGCGTCGCGCAAAGCTAGCACCGCATGGCTGCCAATATAACCGGCGCCGCCTGTCACCAGAACCGTGGGCTTTTCGCTCATAAGAAGTGAAGTCTCCCGAAAATGTCGGGCGAGACCTAACCAACTGTGATCCCGATTGACAGCCCATAGATGCTGCGGTGCAAGGCAGGGCGGTTCACACGCCCGATATCATGCGAACCAGCACAAAATGTCCGGGATAAACCACGCCCAACCGACCTTTCAAACCTCCGTTCGTCTCCCCCAAACCGCGGTTCTGGCCCCCAACCACCGTTCGGGCTGAGCCTGTCGAAGGCCACTCCCAACCCCCAGCCAGGCAACCCAACCTCAAGCTGCGGCCTTCACCTCTTCACCATAAAAGGTCGTCCCGCTCGCCGCCATGTCCTGCAACTGCACCGTAGGGGCAAAGCGGTCCCCGTGCCGCGCGGCCAGCCGCTCCAGCACCGCCACCACATGACCGATGCCGACCGTGTCCATGTGGCTGAACGGCCCGCCGGTCCAGGGCGCAAAGCCCCAGCCGAAGATCGCGCCCAGGTCGCCATCCTCCACCGTCTCCAGCACGCCTTCCTCATAGCAGCGCGCGCATTCCACCAGTTGCCGGTAGAGCAGCCGTTCCTTCACCTCCTCGACATCGGGCTGAATGGCCGCGCGCGGAAACATGTCGTTCAATCCCGGCCACAGATGCTTTTTGCCGCCCTCGGGATAGTCGTACCATCCCTTGCCATTCTTGCGCCCCAGCCGCCCCAGCTCCACCATCCGCGCCATCACCGCGTCGGAAGGCTGCGCGACATAGGCGTCGCCCAGTTCCTTCTGCGCCGCCAGAACGATCTTGTGTCCCAGTTCGATGGACACCTCGTCGCCCACGGCCAGCGGCCCGACCGGCATGCCCAATTGCCGCCCGGCATTTTCGATGAGCGCCGGGTTGATCCCCTCGGCGACCATCTCGACGCCTTCCTGCACATAGGTCGCAAAGCAGCGCGACGTATAGAAACCGCGCGAGTCATTGACGACGATGGGCGTCTTTTTGATCTGGGCGACGAAATCCATCGCCTTGGCGATAGCCGCCGGGCCGGTTTCCTTGCCCAGAATGATCTCGACCAGAGGCATCTTTTCGACCGGGGAAAAGAAATGAATGCCGATGAAATTCTCCGGCTTGCTCCATGCCTTGGCCAGCTTGGTGATCGGCAGGGTGGATGTATTGGACCCGAAGATCACATCGGGGCCCAGCACTTCCTCCACCTTTTTCGTCACCTCGGCCTTGATCGCGACATCCTCGAATACCGCCTCGATCACGAAGTCCGCCCCGGCGAGCGCCGCGAAATCCGTGGTCGGCGTCACCCGCGCCAGCGTCTCCGCCATTTTCTCAGGCGTCATGCCTTTGCCCAGCCGCTTCTTCAGCTGTTCTTCGACATGCGCCTTGCCCTTTTCCGCATAGGCCAGGTCACGGTCGAACAGCACGACCTCCATGCCCGCCTGCGCCGCCACGGTGGCGATACCAGCACCCATCATGCCCGCGCCCAACATGGCCAGCTTCTTCGTCGGAGCCTTGGGCTGATCCTTGGGCCGCCGCGCGCCGCGCTCGGCGGCGTTCTTGTTGACGAACAGGCTGCGGATCATGTTCGCGGCCTGTGGGTCCGCCGCCACCTTGGCGAAATATTTGCTCTCGACCTGTATGGCCCGGTCGAACGGCAGCATCGCCCCTTCATAGACCGCCGACAGCAGCGCAACCGGCGCGTTCATGTTCCGCTGCGTCTGCTTCAGCGTCATGGGCATGGCGCCGACCATCGTCTGCACAAAGCCGGGGTTGAACTGACCAGCGCCGCCGGGGATTTTGAAGCCCTTGACGTCCCATGGCTGGCTGCTGGCGGAAGGATTGGCCTTCACCCATTCCTTCGCCTTCTGAACGGCGGTCCCCTGCGGCGCCACCTCATCCACGACCTTCAGCATCGCGGCCTCGGCGGGCCGGAACAGCTTGCCCTGCAACATGTAAAGCAGCGCGGCCTGCACACCCATGATGCGCGGCAGGCGCTGCGATCCGCCGCCGCCGGGAAACAGGCCGATCAATATCTCGGGCAGGCCCAGTTGCGTCTTGCTGTTGTCGCCCACCACCCGCCGATGACACGCCAGCGCCAGCTCAAACCCGCCGCCTACGCATGTGCCCTCGATCGCACAGGCCACCGGCTTTCCACATGTCTCCAGCCGCCGAAACAGCTGATTAAGGACGAAAACCTTGCCGAAAATCTCGGCCGGGGCAGGGCGCTTTCCCGCGCCGCTCACCAGCATCGACCCGAAATATTTGAGGTCCATGCCCGCCATGAAGCCGCTGTCCTTGCCCGACGCAATGACCGCGCCCTTGATCCCTTCCTCCGCCGAAATCCGCGTGATCGCGGCGTCCAGATCGGTCAGGAATTCCGGCCCGATGACGTTCATCGACTGGCCCGGCACATCAATGGTCAGCAAGGCGATGCCGTCGCCGTCAATGTCGAAGCTGATGGTCTGCATAATCCTGTCTCCCGGCTCTTACCTCCGTTCGCCCTGAGCCTGTCGAAGGGCGTTTGCGCCGGGCTTCGACAAGCCCAGCCCGAACGGAGTTTGTTCTCTCAGATTCGCTCGATGATGATCCCGGTGCCCATGCCCGCGCCCACGCACAGGTTGATGAGCGCCGTGCCCTTGCCGGACCGCTCCAGCTCATCCAGCGCCGTTCCC
Organism: Sphingobium herbicidovorans; assembly: GCF_002080435.1. Taxonomy (NCBI): domain Bacteria; kingdom Pseudomonadati; phylum Pseudomonadota; class Alphaproteobacteria; order Sphingomonadales; family Sphingobiaceae; genus Sphingobium; species Sphingobium herbicidovorans. The sequence goes on from NZ_CP020538.1 coordinate 39,476, forward strand.
AGCACCATCGCCCCGGTCGCGCCCAGCGGATGGCCCATGGCGATCGCGCCGCCATTGACGTTTATCTTGTCGTGGTCGAGGTCCATCGCCTGCATGTAGCGCAGCACGACGCTCGCAAAGGCCTCGTTCAGCTCCCACAGGTCGATGTCGTGGCTGCTCATGCCGGCCCGGTTGAGCAGCTTGCCCGCGACGAACTCAGGTCCGGTCAGCATGATCAGAGGTTCCGACCCGATAGACGCCATCGCCTTGATCCGGGCGCGCGGCTTCAGGCCATATTTCTCGCCCATCTCCTTGTTGCCGACCAGCACCGCCGCCGCGCCATCGACGATGCCGGAGCTGTTTCCGGCATGATGGACATGGTTGATCCGCTCCAGCTCGGGATATTTCAGCAGCGCGACCGCATCGAAGCCCGGCATGTCCTCGCCCAGCGCAGCAAAGCTCGGCTTCAGTGCGGCGAGCGACTGCATCGTGGCGTCGGGCCGCATATGTTCGTCATGGTCCAGCGCGACCTGGCCGATCACATCGCGCACCGGCACGATCGACCTTGCAAAGCGTCCCTCGTCCCAGGCCGCCTTGGCCCGCCGCTGGCTTTCCACGGCATAGGCGTCGGCGTCGTCGCGGCTGATCCCGAACTTGGTCGCGATTACATCGGCGCCGATACCCTGTGGCGCGAAATAGGTCTTGTAGGCGACCGCCGGGTCCATTGCGATCGCGCCGCCGTCCGATGACATCGGCACCCGGCTCATCGATTCGACCCCGCCGCCGATCGCCAGGCCCGCCTCACCGGAATAGATTTTGGCCGCCGCCATGTTCACCGCTTCCAGTCCCGACGCGCAGAAACGGTTGATCTGCACGCCCGGCACCGTCTGGGCGTAGTCGGCGTTCAGCACAGCCGCGCGGGCGATGTCGCCGCCCTGTTCGCCGATGGGGGTGACGCATCCCAGGATCACATCGTCCACATCCGCCGTGTCGATGTCGCTGCGGTCCCGTACCGCCTCCAGCACCTGCGTCGCCAGCTGTATCGGCGTGATTTCGTGCAGCGACCCGTCCGGCTTGCCGCGCCCGCGCGGCGTCCTGACGGCATCATAGATAAAGACTTCCATCGCTTTCTCATTCCTCTCCGCTGGCGTCGCAAATGTATTTACGTTTACGTAAAGTGCAAGCCCTTCCGAAAACGCGTTCAACCCGCCACCTCATTCTTGCATTCGCCCCTTTGCGGACCCATCGCGGTTCCAGCGGGTTTGACGCTCGGATCGATTTGGGGTTCATGCATTTTCAGTGTCAGAGGCCGATTCTCCTCCAGCGCAGTCGCCTTTCGCCATCCCCATCTTCCGCGCGGTATGGTTCGCCAGCCTCGCGTCCAATTTCGGCGGCCTGATCCAGTCTGTTGGCGCGGCGTGGATGATGACGTCGCTTTCCGCCTCGCCGCAACTGGTCGCGCTGGTTCCAGCCTCCACGACCCTCCCGATCATGCTGCTCTCGCTCTGGGCGGGCGCAGTCGCCGATAATATCGACCGGCGGCTGGTCATGCTCGCCTGCCAGCTCTTCATGCTGGTGGTATCCGCTCTCCTCGCGCTGTTCGCATGGGAAGGACTGCTGACGCCCTGGTCGCTTCTGGCGTTCACCTTCCTCGTCGGCTGCGCAACCGCCATCAACCTCCCGGCCTGGCAAGCGTCGGTCGGCGACATGGTGTCGCGATCCCAGTTGCCCAGCGCCGTCGCTCTCAACAGCATGGGCTTCAACCTGGCGCGCAGCGTCGGCCCGGCGCTGGGCGGCGTCATCGTCGCAGCCGCAGGCGCCGCTGCAGCCTTCCTGACCAACGCCCTCAGCTATATCGGCCTTTCCATCGTGCTGCTGCGCTGGAGACCGGAGCGCGCGCCGCAACTGTTGCCCCGCGAGCGGCTGGGGGTCGCGATGCGCGCCGGTCTGCGCTACGTCTCCATGTCGCCCAAGATCCAGCTGGTCCTGCTTCGCGGCGCGGCCTTCGGTATCGGGGCGAGCGCGGTGTCAGCCCTCATGCCGCTGGTAGCGCGGGACATATTGGGGGGCGATGCGCTCACCTTCGGCCTGCTCAGCGGGGCATTCGGCATCGGCGCGGTGCTTGGCGCGCTTTCGTCGGGCAGGTTGAGGCAGCGCTACTCGATTGAGACAATCGTGCGTTCCGCCGCGCTCGCCCTTGCGCTTGGCACAGCCATCGCCGCCTCGACGGGGTGGCTGGCCGTGGCCCTTGCGGGCTTGATGCTGTGCGGGGCGGGATGGGTGATCGCGCTTTCGACATTCAACGTCTCGGTCCAGATGTCGGCCCCGCGCTGGGTGCTCGCCCGTGCGGTGGCGCTGTACCAGATGATGACGTTCGGCGGCATGGCGCTCGGCGCCTGGCTGTTCGGCTGGCTGGCGGAGCATTACGGCGTCGCAACCTCGCTTCATATTGCCGCAGGGACGCAGATCGCGGCGGCTGCAATTGGGCTGCTTCGTCCGCTTTCCGAGACGGGAGACGAAAATCTGGACCTGCTCAATCGCTGGCAGGAACCGCAAACCGCCGTCCCGATCGAGCCGCGCAGCGGCCCTGTGGTCGTCACGATAGAATATCGCATTCCATCGGGTTCAGTGGTGCCCTTCCTCGCCGCGATGAGCGAGCGGCGGCGCATCCGGCGGCGCGACGGCGCGCATGGCTGGTCGCTGCTCCGCGACCTGGCCGACCCGGAACTGTGGATCGAGCGTTATCATGTTTCGACCTGGCTGGACTATGTCCGGCATAACAGCCGCCGAACGATAGCCGATCTGGCGAATTGGGATGCTCTTGCAGCATTGCATCACGGGTCCGATCCGCCGGTGGTGCATCGCATGCTGGAACGGCAGACCGGATCGCTGCCGATCGGGCGGATGCCCGACGTGCGCGAAATGGGCGACCCGATGACTGACCCCACCCGGTCCAGCTGAACGCCCTTAACCGTCGGGCAGATCGTCGGGCGTGTCGATATCCCGCAGGATGCTGCCCATCGCTTCTATCTGCACACCCCGGCTCAGCAGGGCGCGCGCGCCTTGATCCCCCCGCAGCGTGAGCAGTTCGGGGAAATGCTTGCGCCCGATAAAGGCGGGCGGCGAAGAAGAGAAGCCATCGGTGCTGGCCACTACCGATCGCACATCCTCCGCCGCCAGGCATATGCGGTTGTAATGCGACTGCGGCACATAAGGCATGTCGCCCAGGCAGATGAGAATGCCCCGGCAGCGCCTGATCGGCATGACATGTTCGACGGCCAGCAGGATGCTGCTCGCAAGGCCTTCTTCAGGATGATCATTGGTCAGGACGCTATAGCCGCGCCGCTCCAGCTTCCGGTGAATGGCCGGAGCCTGCGCGATTGGTCGCGCGACAGCGACCAGTTCCGCGAAAGCGAGGGACGCGACGGCCTCAAGCGTATGGGCGATCACCGGCTTTCCCCGCAGATCGGCCATCAGCTTGTCCTCATCGCCAAAGCGCGATGATGTGCCCGCGGCCAAGAGAACGGCCGCGATCCTTTCCGTCCGCATGCGTCAGCCTGTCGGTGAAAGAGGTGGGAGGGGCGGCGGTAGGTGCATGGACAGCAAGTGGGCTTCTTTTGGTTCGCGTTGTTATTCAGCTATTCCGCAAATCCGAAGAGCGTCGGAACAGGGGGTGGCATTCTGGCTATATAGCCGCCATATGCCCGCTAAACAAAGACAGACAGGAGCAGCACCTTTCATGGACTATGATCCCGATGCCGAAGCTGTTGGCGAAGCGGTCAAGGAAGCTGTGCCCGCAGATGTGTCGGAGGCCATCCGGACGCTGATCCGCTGGTCAGGCGACAATCCGGAACGCGAAGGTCTGCTGGAAACGCCCGAACGTGTCGCACGCGCCTGGCGCGAATATTGCCGCGGCTATACCGACGATCCGGCCTACCACCTGTCCCGCATTTTCCATGAAGTGGGCGGCTATGATGATATCGTGCTGCTGAAGGACATTCCGTTCCAGTCCCACTGCGAACATCATATGGCTCCGATCATCGGGCGCGCGCATATCGCCTATCTGCCCGGAAAATATGTCGTGGGCATATCGAAGCTGGCGCGCGTGCTGCACGCCTTTTCCAATCGGCTGCAGGTGCAGGAAAGGCTGACCGCCGAAGTCGCCAACTGCATCTGGCAGCATCTTAACCCCCAGGGCGTCGCCGTCGTCATCGAAGCGACCCATGGCTGCATGACGGGGCGCGGCGTGCGCACGCCCAACGTCCTCATGAAGACCAGTCGTATGCTCGGCGTGTTCCGCGACGATGAAAAAAGTCGCGAGGAAGTGTTGAAGCTCATCGGATCGTGAACGGGGAAGAGGCACCCGCTTACCGGCCACTGGGTGGTGCGCGCGGGCGGGCGGAAGGATCACTGCCGCTGGCGAACAAGCGGTTGGCGCTGATTACGGGCGGTCACAGGCGGCTGGGCGGCGTCATCGCCGCGGGCTTCGCGCGGGCTGGCTATTCGCTGGCGATCCACGGCAGTCACGACACGCGGCTCGATTCCGCCTTGGCGCTGGCGCTGGACGAAAGCGGCACAGAGTGGGACGGGTTCACCGCAGACTTTTCCGATCCTGAAACCGCCGAAGAGCTGGTGGCCAAGGTCGCCGAGCGGTTCGGTCGCCCGCCCGACATATTGGTGAACAGCGCGGCGATTTTCGGCCAGGACCGGCTGGACAGCGTCACCGCCGACGATCTGATGCGGCACTATGCTGTGAACTGCGCCGCGCCTGCGCTGCTGACCAAGGCTTTCGCGACAATTCCGGCGGGCGTTGTCGATCGTTGCATCATCAATATTCTCGACCAGCGGATCGACCATCCTCATGCCGACCAGCTGGCCTATACCCTGTCCAAGACAGCGCTGGCGGGCCTGACCCGCCTTTCCGCTGCGAGCCTTGCGCCCCATATCCGGGTGAACGCCGTCGCGCCCGGCCTGACGATCGCCACGCCCGATTATGATGAAGAACAGATGGAAAGGCTGCAATCGGCCATGCCGCTGGGCCGCCTGCCGCTGGCTGAACAGATCGCCGAAGCCGTCCTCTATCTCGCGCAGGCAAGCGCTGTTACGGGGCAGACGCTGTACGTTGATGGCGGCGCGCACCTGCGCAGCTATGACCGCGACTTCATGCATATGGGGCGATGAGCGGCAACGCCCGCCTCATCTTCGCCGCCGCAGAAATTGAGGGAGATAATGATGAGCTTTGAAACGATCCTGGTCGAACAGCGCGATGCGGTGACGCTTGTCACGCTCAACCGGCCGCAGGCGCTGAACGCGCTCAATACGCAGGTGCTGGCGGACCTCAGCGCTGCCTTCGCCGCCTATGACGCCGACCCCTCGCAACTCTGCCTGGTGCTGACGGGCAGCGAAAAGGCTTTCGCAGCCGGCGCCGACATCAAGGAAATGGCCAGCAAGGCCGCAGCCGACTTCTTCCTGGAGGATTTCTTCTCCGGCTGGCAGAAAAATGTGGTCGCAACCCGCAAGCCGTGGATTGCCGCAGTCGCGGGCTTCGCGCTGGGCGGGGGCTGTGAACTGGCGATGATGGCGGACTTCATCATTGCGGCCGATACCGCGAAATTCGGCCAGCCCGAGATCAAGCTGGGCGTCGCGCCGGGCATGGGTGGATCGCAACGGCTGACGAAAGCTGTGGGCAAGGCCAAGGCGATGGAAATGTGCCTGACCGGCCGGATGATGGGCGCAGAGGAAGCTGAGCGTTCAGGCCTCGTCTCGCGTATCGTCCCTGCGGCGGATCTGTTGGAAGACGCGCTCAAGACCGCTGCCGCCATCGCGGCGATGCCCCCCATGGCGACGATGGTGAACAAGGAGATGGTCAACCTCGCCTTTGAAACCGGACTTGAGCAAGGCCTGTTGAATGAACGGCGCCTGTTCCAGTTGCTCACGGCGACCGAGGACCGGGTTGAGGGCATGAAGGCCTTTGTCGAAAAGCGTCCCGGCGTGTGGAAAGGCCGCTGAACAAGCGGCTTGCACCACCCCGAAACCGGCCTCAAAAAAATTATCCACAATTATCCACAGCTTTAGATGTGGATCGTCTTGGGAATGTCAGATTCCGCTTTGCGCGACTCGCTTTTGGTGAGACCATCCAGTTATCGAAACAAACGACGAAACAGAGAAATCTGGATCTTCAAATCATAGAGAAATCAATGATTTGACGGATGTTTCGAACATCAGGTGAATGTTGGAACCGAAAGGAACGAACAAGAGCCGGATGGTCTTCAAATGATGATGATGTGTACGCGCGAAAGCGAACGTCAATCATCGGGAATTTGAAGGCAGGCTGCGGAATATGGCTGAAATGCCAGACGACGGAGCCAACACGATGCATAGCCTTTCAGGCGGGCATCGCGCGCCGAGTCCGATGATCGCATCCCGAAACGGAAGCGGATTAAGAGACACGACGGAAGTGGGGACCGGCAGAAATGTCGGCCCCCATTTTGCTTTTGGGGAATGCGTGATGCTGACTCGGTCCGCCCCGATTGCTGCCCAAGGGCGCACTGTGCCGCCGCTGCGGATATGTGATCAACGGCCATGGTGCCGGCTGAGGGATTTGAACCCCCGACCTTCGGTTTACAAAACCGCTGCACTACCACTGTGCTAAGCCGGCATGTCCGCTTCGGACGGTGAGCGCCTTACTATCAGATGACGCCGAACGTCCAGCCCTCCGTTGCAGCAATATGCGGATTGAGGGCCAGAGGCGTCCAAAGGCTCGGCTGGGGGGCGACATTGCGCAGCCACGCGGCGGCGGCGATGGCGTCCGCGCCATGATCGTCGGGCGGCAGCCCCTCATACGGCGCAGAGCCGAGCGCGAACAGTGCATCGTTGAGCGCCGCCAGATCGCGCATCTTCGTCCGTCCCTTTGACCGCCCGGCCGCCCTTGCCGCAATGCTGGTGTAGATTTCCACGACCAGCGACCCTGATCGCGGCGGCGAATCGAAAGGCCAGATGGGTACATGGCGATGGACATGGTGAAGCAACCGCATGCCTGCAAAGCTCGCCTTCGCCACCTGGGCCGCGCCGATGGCGTCATAGACGGTGGAGGGCTTGCCGCCGCCGCCCGCATTATAATGGGCTTCGCACGCCCGGTTGTGCATGAAGTCGGCCTTCACGCCATCGGCTTTCCCGAAATAGAAATGGCGGCGATGGGTGACATGCAGCAGGCTGGCGGCGCCCAGGTCGGGATCATCGCATATGGCATCGACATAGGCCCAGAAATCCGGCCCTGTCACTGGCGCCTCATCGCCAGGCAGATATGCCTGTCGCGCGACGAAGGGCGGGGCGAAGCTGAAGTCGAAGCCGAACAGGGTCGGCGCTTCCGCCGCTGCCGCCACCAGCCATTCACCGACCGCTGTCCGCGACCACAGGCCGCCTTCGGGCGGTCGGATAAGTTGCGGCACGGCGTCTCCACGCTCGCACAGGGCGACCGCGATCCCCTTGTGCCGCAAGCCCTTCGCGCCCGACCAGTCAATCGCGGCATAGCGATCGAAACGCGGAGTCATGGCAACCGGCTATCCCTTCTCAGGCGTCGCTGCGCTCGGCCCGCAGGCGGTCCCAATAGGCCATGCGCTCGGCGACCCGCGCTTCGAAACCGCGATCGGTGGGCGCGTAGAAGGGCTGCGGCTCCATCTCCTCGGGCCAATAATTGTCGCCGGAAAAGCCTTCCGCGCTGTCATGGTCATATTGATAATCCTTCCCATAGCCGATCGTCTTCATCAGCCGGGTTGGAGCGTTCAGGATATTCTTGGGCGGCATCAGCGATCCGGTGTCGCGCGCCGATTTCCATGCCGCTTTCATCGCGGCATAGGCTGCGTTGGATTTGGGCGCGGTCGCGCAATAAAGACAGGCTTGGACGATGGCCAGTTCGCCCTCGGGACTGCCGAGGAAATCGAATGCGTCCTTGGCCGCCAGGCATTGTACCAGCGCCTGCGGATCGGCGAGGCCGATGTCTTCGCTGGCAAAACGGACCAGACGCCGCAGCACATAGAGCGGTTGCTCCCCGGCCGTCAGCATCCGCGCCAGATAATAGAGCGCCGCCTGCGGGTCTGAACCACGCAGCGATTTGTGCAGCGCGGAGATCAGGTTGTAATGCCCCTCCCGATCCTTGTCATAGACCGGCATGCGCCGGTGGAGCAGGGCGGAAAGGCCCGCCGGATCGAGCGGCTCGCCAATGTCGATGGAATAAAGCGTCTCGACCTGATTGAGCAGAAAGCGCCCGTCACCATCCGCACTGGCGAGCAGGGCGTCCCGTGCCGCCGGGGTGAGCGGCAGGGTCTTTTCGGTCAGCGCTTCCGCCCGGTCGAGCAGCAGTTCAAGCGCGGCGGCATCCAGCCGATGCAGGATCAGCACCTGTGCGCGCGACAGCAATGCGGCGTTGAGTTCAAAGCTGGGATTCTCGGTCGTCGCCCCGACCAGCGTGACCGTGCCATCTTCGACAAAGGGCAGGAAACTGTCCTGCTGCGCGCGGTTGAAACGATGGATCTCGTCCACGAACAGCAGCGTCTTGTCGCCGCGCCGGGCATGCTCCTTGGCTGCGGCGAATACTTTTTTCAGGTCCGCGACGCCGGAAAAGACGGCGGAAATAGGCTCGAAGCGCATGTCCACCGCATCGGCCAGCAGGCGGGCTATGGTCGTCTTGCCCGTGCCCGGCGGTCCCCACAGGATGATGGATGAAAGCCGCCCAGCCGCCACCATTCGGCCAATCGCGCCTTCCGGCCCGGTCAGGTGATCCTGCCCCACCACATCGGCCAGCGTGCGCGGGCGCAGCCTGTCGGCAAGCGGCGCGTTCTCGACGGGTTCGCCGGGGGTTTCTGCATCGGATGCGAAAAGATCAGCCATTCATTCCGATATAGGCCATTCATCCCGACATAGGGAAGCCGCCGCCGTCAAGGAACCGGGCTGGAACGCAGCCGCGCGCCCTGGGTTCGCTGGCGAATGACGCGGATATAGGTATCGACCAGCGCCTGATTGACCTGGTCCCAGCCATAGCGCTCTGCTTCCGCCATGGCTGCGTTCCCCGCATCGGCACGCGCCTGCGGGTTGTCGCAATAGGTCGCGAGCGCGTCGGCGAAGGCGCCGATGGCTCCGGGACGGATCAGCCGCCCTGTCACCCCTTCGGTCACCAGGCTCTCGCTGCCCGTCGCCCGTGCCGCGACGGTCGGCAGCTTGCAGGCCATCGCCTCCAGCGTCACATTGCCGAAGGTTTCGGTGATCGACGGATTGAACAGCATATCCATGCTCGCGACCGCGCGGCCCAGGTCAGCGCCCTTCTGAAACCCGGTGAAGATGGCGTTCGGCAAGCGGTTCTCGAACCAGTCGCGCGCGGGGCCATCGCCGACGATCAGCACCTTGTGCCGCACATGGCGGAGCGCAAGCTGGTCGATCGCGTCTGAAAAGACGTCCAGCCCCTTTTCCATGACCAGTCGGCCAATGAAGCCGATGACCGGCTCGTCATCTTCGATGCCCAGTGACTGCCGCCATGCCGGATCGCGGCGGTCGGGATTGAAGATTTGCCGGTCGATGCCGCGCGTCCAGATGCCGACATCATAGCTCATCCGCTGTTCCCGCAGCAGTTGCGCCATGGATTCGGATGGCGCGACGATGGCGTCGCACCGGCGATAGAAACGGCGCAGCACGGATTCGATGACCGGCTCCAGAAAGGCGAGGCCATAATAACGCGGATAGGTTTCAAAACGCGTATGGACGGACGCGACTGCAGGCAGCCCCCGACTGCGCGCCCAGGAGACCGCACGATGGCCCAGCGGATCGGGACTGGAAACATGGACCAGATTGGGCTGAAAACGCTTGAGGTCGCGGCGGACAGCGCCGGACATCCGATAGGGAACGCGATATTCCCGGCGGCCCGGAACCGGAAAGGACGGTGCGCTCACCAGGTCGCCCGTCGGCTCGAACGCAGGGGTTGCGATGGTCGGTGAATAAACGCGCACGGCCGCGCCCTGGCTCAGCAGATAGCCCACGAAGCGGTTGAGCGCCTGGTTCGCGCCATCGCGAACATAATTGTAATTGCCGCTGAAGAGCGCGACGCGAAGGCCGGTGACATCCATCTGCCGCCCCTTAACCCACAGGAACAGAAAACCCAAGGGAACCGCATGCGGAGCGGGGATTTTTGTCTTGGCGACAGTGGCAAAATGGCCGCGATGCCGATGCGGCGGGTGAGGATGGGAATGACCGACAATTTCCGCAAAGGGACGCGGGTGAAATGGAACTGGGGCCAGGGCGTGGGCCGTGGCCGGGTTGCCGAAAAGTTCGACCGCCATGTGGAAAGGACGATTGAGGGCGCGCTGATCCGGCGCAATGGATCGGCGACGAACCCCGCCTATCTCGTCCAGACCGACAATGGCAGCGAAGTGCTCAAGCTCGCCTCGGAACTCAGCCGCGCGTAGAGCAACCTGCTCGCCAAGCGCCTGCGGTCCTGCCATAGCGCGGGGATGAGCGATCATCTCATTGTCGAAGCGTTGCTGACTGGCACGCCGGTTCCGTTCCGTGATGGGGATTACAGCGCCATCGCCAAGCGGCCGGTGAACGGGGTGGTCCGCATCGGTTGGCTCGGCCTTGCAGGCGACGGTGTCGCCGACCCTATCCATCATGGCGGCTGGGACAAGGCGATCCATCTCTACCCGCAGGATCATTATGGCTGGTGGCGCGAGCGCAAGCCGGATCATCCGCTGCTGGCCGCGCCCGGCGCCTTCGGGGAAAATATCGCATCCCACGGCATGACCGAGGAGGAAATCTGCCTCGGCGACCGCTTCTCGCTCGGCAGCGCGCTGGTGGAGGTCAGCCACGGGCGGCAGCCCTGCTGGAAACTCGATCATCGCTTCGGTTCGCGCGATGTGATGGCCACCATCGTCAAGACCGGGCGTTCGGGCCTCTATTTCCGCGTGCTGCGGGAAGGGGAGGCGGAGGCGAACAGCCGGATGGAATTGCTTGACCGGCCCTTGCCGCAATGGCCGATCGCGCGCATTTTCCGCCTGTTGATCGGCGGCGGGCACAAGGCGGAACCGGATGCGGTTCGCTCGCTCGCGGAATTGCCCGTGCTGGCCGAGGTATGGCGCGACCGCGCCCGCAAGCTGGCGTAATAGCGCCGGAAAACAGCCAGCAGGCAAATCTCGCGTCGTGCCATCTGGTATGGCGGCGGAGCGGTGCCTATAGCTGATCCATGGCATCGACCCCAAAACAGAAGAAACCCGAAAAAGTCCGTCCCGCGGGCTTCCCGACGCGCGATCAGGTGATGGAGTTCATCACGTCATCCGATCAGCCCGCGGGCAAGCGTGAGATCGCCAAGGCGTTCGGCCTCAAGGGGCAGGAAAAGATAGCGCTCAAGGCGCTGCTGAAAGACATGGCCGACGAAGGGCTGCTGGACATTGGCCCGGCGCGCGCTTTCCACAAGATGGGCGGGGTGCCAAAGGTCACGGTGCTGCGCATCGTCGATGTCGATGGCACGACGCTGATCGCCACGCCAGAACGGTGGGAGGCGGAGGGGCAGCCCGCGCCGCGCCTGCGCGTGATCGAGCGGGGCAAGCGGGGTGCGCTGACCATCGGCGACCGCATCCTCGCGCGGACGGAAGAAGCGGGGCGCGGCTGGGTCGCGCATCCGATGAAGAAACTCGCCAAGGCCAGCGAGGAACTGCTGGGCGTGGTTGAGGCCGGGGAGGGTGGCAAGCTCTGGCTACGCCCGGTCGACAAGCGCATTCGCAAGGATACGCCGATCAGTGATGCGGGCAGCGCGACGCCGGGCGACCTCGTGCTGGCCGAGCCGGTCGGACGCCCCCCGCGCATCAGCGCCCGCGTGACCGACATATTGGGCGATCCCTTCGCCCCGCGCAGCTTCAGCCTGATCGCGATCCACAAGCACGGCATACCGCATGTATTCCCGGAGCGGACGGAGGAGGAAGCGCTCACGGCATCCGAACTCGCACTCCATGAGGACAAGCGCGAAGATCTGCGCCACCTGCCCATCGTCGCCATCGACCCGGTCGATGCGCGGGACCATGACGATGCGGTATGGGCCGCCCCGGACGAGGATGCCGCCAATCCCGGCGGCTATCGCGCGATAGTCGCGATCGCCGACGTCAGCTATTATGTCCGCCCCGGCAGCGCACTCGACAAGGAAGCGCGTAAGCGCGGCAACAGCGTCTATTTCCCCGATCTGGTCGTGCCGATGCTGCCGCATCAGCTCTCGTCAGACATGTGCTCCCTGCGCGCGGGGCAGGACCGTGCGGCGATGGCCTGCCATCTGGTTATCGACGCGTCGGGCAAGATCACCTCCTGGCGCTTTGCCCGCGCGATCATCCGCGTCGCTGCGGTCCTGGCCTACGAAGACGCGCAGGCGGCAATCGACGGGACGAAGGACAATGCGCTGCTCGAACCGGCGCTGAAACCGCTTTGGGCCTGCTGGAAACTCCTGCGCAAGGCGCGCGACAAGCGTGACCCCCTCGCGCTCGACCTGCCCGAACGCCGCGTGGTTCTGGACGATCAGGGCAGGATCGTCAGCGTCGCCGTGCGGGAACGGCTCGACGCGCACATGCTGATCGAAGATTATATGATCGCGGCCAACGTCGCCGCCGCCAAGGCGCTGGAGGCAAAGAAAGCGCCGGTCATGTACCGCGTCCACGAACCGCCCAGCCGTGAAAAGCTGGTTGCGCTCAAGGACTATCTGGCGACTTTCGACATTGATTTCGCGTTGGGGCAGGTGATCAAGCCGTCCACCTTCAACCATCTGATCGCTCGGGTCGGCGAGGCGGAGGAAAAGCCGCAGATCATGGAGCAGATCCTGCGCAGCCAGACGCAGGCCTATTACAGCCCCCAGAATATGGGGCATTTCGGATTGGCGCTTGGTTCCTACGCCCATTTCACCTCCCCCATCCGCCGTTATGCCGACCTTCTCGTCCATCGTGCGCTGGTCGGTGCCCACGGCCTTGAACTACCCGCGCCCAAGGGAGGCGTCCTGCCCGATCGGACGGCGCTCAGCGCCGATGATTATGAGAATATGGGCCGTGTGGGCGAAATGATCAGCCAGCATGAACGCCGCGCGATGGAGGCGGAGCGTGACACGATCGACCGCTATGTCGCCGCCTATCTGGCCGCCCATGTCGGCGAACTGGTCAACGCCCGCATCACCGGCGTCCAGAATTTCGGTTTCTTCGCCACGGTCGAGGGGCTGGGCGGCGACGGCCTTGTCCCGGTGTCGACCATGGGCGACGAACGCTTCTACTTTGATGAAGCGGGCCGCGCTCTCGAAGGCGTGGAGAGCGGCGACCGCTACACCGTCGGCCAGCATCTCCAACTACGCCTTGCAGAGGCTGATCCCATCAACGGCAGTCTGCGCTTCGAGCTGCCCGACGCGCCGCCGCAGCGGCCCAGTTTCAAGAAGGACCGGACACGGCCGGGCGCAAAGCGGGGCCGACCCGCCAATATCCGCCACATGGGTTCAAAGCGCGGGAAACACCGGCGATAGGTCAGCTCAACTGATCGATCGCCTCGGCGCTGAGACCGCCGGGAATGACCATGATCGGGCAGGGGAGCTTGCCCGCGTCGGCGCCTGCGAAGTGGGACACCAGCGCGCCGGGGTGGCCGCTGGCCGCCGCGCCCAGCACCAGCGCCGCGACATCGGGCATTTCGTCCAGCGTTTCGCGAACCAGCGCCACCGGCTCGCCCTGACGCACGGTGATGCTGGGACGGATGCCGGATTCCTCGGTCAGCGTGCCCGCTGCGCTGGTCACAAGCGCCTCGGCGCGCTGGCGGGCTTCATCCTCCATCGTTGCCTGAACGCCGCCCCATTGGACGAACTCCGCCGGCGGGACGAGCGCGAGGATGCGGATCGACCCCGCAGTCTTGGCTGCACGCCGCGCGGCGAAGCGGAGCGCCGTTTCCGCTTCGGGCGATTCGTCCACTACAACCAGATAAGTGCGCATCCTTGTCGCATCCCCTGTCAGATTGCAGGGCGAACCGGCTCCTGCCCTGCCTTCTTGAACCGATTTGGTAAATCGTGAACCAGTCTGGTGAAATGTGACTGATTATCTTGCCCCGCGCAAGGCGCGGCCTTGACCCCCCGGTCCAAAGGGTGAAAACCGCTTCCAACGCTGCCCGTCTGCCGGGAAGAATATGAGAGGCCCTCACGCATGAGCAAGAAGATTCAGATGCCCGCCTTGTCCCCGACCATGGAAGAAGGGACGCTTGCGAAATGGCTGGTGAAGGAAGGCGACACGGTGTCGTCGGGGGATCTGCTCGCAGAGATTGAAACCGACAAGGCGACGATGGAATTCGAAGCGGTCGATGAGGGCAAGATCGCGAAGATCCTCGTTTCCGAAGGGTCCGAAGGCGTGAAGGTCGGCACGGTTATCGCCATCATCGCCGAAGAGGGCGAGGATGTTGCCGAAGCGGCGGCGGGTGACAGCGCGTCTGCGCCCAAGGCGGCGGCAACGCCAAAGGCCGATCCCGTTCCCGCAAAGGCTGAAGCCGCCGCGCCCGCGCCTGCGGCCAAGGGTGATGCAACGCCCGTTCCGCAATCGGATGACCGCGTGAAGGCCAGCCCGCTCGCGCGCCGCCTCGCCGAAGCCAAGGGCGTCGATCTCGCCAGCCTGACCGGCTCCGGCCCCAATGGCCGTATCGTCAAGGCGGATCTGGAAGGCGCTGCCGCTGCTGCACCAGCACCGAGCAAGGCGGCCGCCGCACCTGGGGCTCCTGCACCCGCAGTAGCCCAGGCCGCGCAGGATTTCGGCATCCCACACGAAGTCGTCAAGCTGAGTGGCATGCGCAAGACGATTGCACGCCGCCTGACGGAATCGAAGCAGCAGGTGCCGCACATCTACCTCACCGTCGATATCCGGCTCGACAAGCTGTTGAAGCTGCGCGGCGAACTCAACGCCGGTCTCGCCAGCCGCAACGTCAAGCTGTCGGTCAACGACCTGCTTATCAAGGCGCTGGGTGTCGCCCTGATCCAGGTGCCCGAATGCAATGTGCAGTTCGCGGGCGACCAGATGCTGCAATTCCAGCGCGCGGACATTTCGGTCGCGGTTTCGATCCCCGGCGGTCTTATCACGCCCATCGTGACGGCAGCCGACAGCAAGGGCGTGGCCGCCATCTCTACCGAGATGAAGGACCTGGCCACTCGCGCCAAGGACGGCAAGTTGAAACCTGAGGAGTATCAGGGCGGCACGGCCTCGCTCTCCAACATGGGCATGTTCGGCATCAAGCAGTTCGATGCCGTCATCAATCCGCCCCAGGCCATGATCATGGCGATCGGCGCTGGTGACAAGCGCCCCTTTGTCATCGATGACTCGCTTCAGATCGCGACGGTCATGTCGGCGACCGGCAGCTTTGATCATCGCGCGATCGATGGCGCGGACGGGGCCCGCCTGATGCAGCTGTTCCGCGAGTTGATCGAAAACCCGCTTGGCATGCTGGCCTGATGCCAGCCGCCGAAGAAACGCCGCCGAACGAAAGTCCGGCGGTGCGCGTCATTGCCATGCCTGCCGACACCAATCCCTATGGGGATATTTTCGGCGGCTGGTTGATGAGCCTGATGGATTCCGCCGCCGGTTCCGTCGCCGCCCGCCACAGCAAGGGGCGGGCCGTGACCATCGCGGTCGATGGCATGACCTTCCTGAGGCCGGTGGTCGTCGGTGACGAGGTGTCTGTTTTCGCCGCCCTGGAATCGGTGGGCCGCACGTCGATGAACATCGCGGTCGAAGCCTGGCGGCGCACCCGCCACGACGACCGCTCCTATCGCGTGACGAAAGCGACATTCACCTTCGTGGCGATCGGCGAGGATCGCCAGCCCCGTTCCGTGCCGCCGATCGCGGCGCAAGAAGACAAGAGAGATTGACCATGGCTGAGAATTACGATGTCATCGTTCTGGGTTCCGGCCCCGGCGGCTATGTCGCCGCGATCCGCGCCTCGCAGCTTGGCCTAAAGACCGCCATCGTGGAGCGGGAAAATCTTGGGGGCATCTGCCTCAACTGGGGTTGCATCCCGACCAAGGCGCTGCTGCGTTCCGCGGAAATCTATCACTATATGCAGCATGCCGCCGAATACGGCTTGGCTGCCGAGAAGATCAGCGCCGACATCGACGCGGTGGTGAAGCGCTCGCGCGGCGTCGCCAAGCAGCTCAATCAGGGCGTCACCCACCTGATGAAGAAGAACAAGATCGCCGTCCACATGGGCGAGGGCAAGCTGACCGGCAAAGGCAAGTTGAGCGTCACGAAAGACGGCAAGACCGAAGAACTGACAGCGAAGAACATCATCGTAGCCACGGGCGCCCGCGCCCGCGACCTGCCCTTTGCCAAGGCGGACGGCAAGCGCGTGTGGACCTATCGCCACGCCATGACCCCGCCCGAAATGCCGACCAGGCTGCTGGTGATCGGATCGGGCGCGATCGGCATCGAGTTCGCCAGCTTCTACAATGACATGGGCGCTGACGTCACCGTCGTCGAAATGCTGGACCGCGTCGTGCCGGTCGAGGATGCGGATGTGTCCGCCTTCCTCGAAAAGGCGCTGAAAAAGCAGGGCATGACCATCATGACCGGCGCGGGCCTGGAAAAGCTGGAAGTGGGCGCGAACGGCGTAAAGGCCGCAATCAAGGGCAAGGATGGCAAGATCGTCAACGGCGACTACAGCCATGTCATCGTCGCCATCGGCATCGTCCCCAACACCGAGAATATCGGGCTCAAGGAACTGGGCGTCTCGATGGACGATCGCGGCTTCCTGAAGACCGACGAATTGTGCCGCACCAATGTCGATGGCCTTTGGGCGATCGGCGACATCACCGCGCCGCCATGGCTTGCGCACAAGGCCAGCCACGAAGGCGTGATCGCGGCCGAAGCAATCGCGGGCAAGCATCCCCATGCCATGGACCCGCGCAACATTCCGGGCTGCACCTATTGCCATCCGCAGATCGCCAGCGTCGGCCTGACCGAAGCCAAGGCGAAGGAGGCGGGCTATGAGGTGAAGGTCGGCATGTTCCCCTTCATCGGCAATGGCAAGGCGATCGCGCTGGGCGAGGCGGAGGGCTTCACCAAGACCGTGTTCGACGCCAAGACCGGCGAACTGCTGGGCGCGCACATGGTCGGAGCTGAAGTGACAGAAATGATCCAGGGCTTCACCGTAGGCAAGACGCTGGAAACGACCGAAGCGGAACTGATGCACACGGTATTCCCGCATCCGACGATTTCGGAATCGATGCACGAAAGCGTGCTCGCCGCCTATGGGCGCGCGCTCCATATCTGATCGCCGATCCTGGTTGGGCGGCGCGGGGGCTTTCCTCCTCGCGCTCGTCGGCGTTCTCGCCATTGCCTTGCTTCAACGGTCCGGTGTGCTGGACGGATTGAACATCGGCGCGATGACGGTGGCGGGGGAGGCGCGGGCGATAAGCCCCGCCATCACCTCGATCATGCTGGCCGCTTCGCGGATTGGCGATACGGTCGGGCGTATAGCCGTCATTATAGCGGCCGTCGCGCTTCTGCTATGGCGGGGCAGGCGGTCCGGCGCCCAATGGCTCGCACTGGTCATGGCGGGTGGAACTTTGCTCAACCTGGGCCTCAAGCAGCTATTCGCCGCCCCGCGTCCCGACCTGCTGCCCCATCTCGACATCGTCCACAGCTATAGTTTCCCCAGCGGTCATGCCGCAGGCAACATGATGCTCTTCGGCGCTCTGGCCATGCTGGCCGGTCGGTGGGGCAGCTATGTGCTCGCCGGGCTGCTGATCGCGCTGATCGGCATCAGCCGTGTCTGGCTTGGCGTGCACTGGCCAAGCGACGTTCTGGCCGGATGGATGGAAGGCCTCGGCTGGCTGTGCCTTTGCCGCTACTGGCTACCAGCGCGGGGATGGGAGCAGCAGCGCATCGCTTAACCGCTGGTGCGGCGGCATGCCGTCCGCAGTAACGAAGCCGTGGACCCAGAAACTGTCATAGGCACTGGCAATCGCCACCAGCAGCAATAGTAGCCCCGCACCTGCAAAGACCGGCCGCGCCATATGGACACCCCTTTCCGGCATGAACGCCAGCAAGGCGAGCGGCAGGAGTGGCAGGAAATAGCGGCCTTGCGTTCCCTGAATAAAATCAGCGCCCAGCGGCGTTCCGGTCAGATACATGGCGGTTTCTATCAGCAGCGCGGTGCCTATCGCCACCGCCAGCCACCATAGTCGGCGACCCATGCCGATCCTGATGCCCGCCCCGTTCAGGACGGCGGCGCTCATCATCAGCCCGGCCAACGGATAGGCGAGCAGCGGGAGCAATATCGCGTTCCAACCAAAACGGCATACGATCTGGAGGCCATAGACCGGCGTGCGCTCCACGACGCTGGAGGCCAGCGTCCGCACATAGCCGACCGGATCGGCCAATATGACGGCAAGCTGCGCGCTAAGCGGCGCAGTCATCACCGTCTCGCCGGTCTTGCGCGACATGATGTGATAAAGCGCCTGGCTTCCCCCCGACATCTTCATCCAGACGATAAAGGCCAGCGCGCCGAACGCCATCGCGCCCAGCAAGAGCCATGGCCCGGCATCGCGGCGACGGGGCCATTGCAGCCCTGCCGCCATCAGGGGCAGATAGACCCCCTTGGCCAGCGCCAACAGTGGTCCGCAAATCATTAGCCCTGTCGACCGCGCCGTGTTGTAGCCCATCGCCATCACCCGAAGCGCCAGCGCCAGCGCCAGAAATCCGACCCCATTGATAACGGCGTCGGGAGAAAGCGAACCGGTCTGGAAATAGAATGTCGGCAGCAGCGCCGTCGCCAGCAAGGCGTTCCGGCCGAACGGCATGAGGCAGAAGGCAAAGGCCAGCAGGATCAGGCCCGCCAACGCGTTGACGATCCGCCCCGCATAAAAGCTCCCCAATCGCGGCAAGCCAAGTTCATCGCCCAGCAGCAAGCCCGCAGCGCCGGGCGTATAGAGCGTGGGCGCATAATTGGCGACATTGGGAAAGTCGGCAAAGGCTCTGCCCGGCCGCGCCATATCCGCCTGCCATGCCTGCTCCAGCATCGGCTTGGCGAATCGGCGCTTTTCCCCCGTCACCTCGGTCGGAAAATCGATGCCATGCAGGTCCAGCGCGGATCGCGGCAATTCAGCGCCGATCCGTTCGCCGCGCTGCTCCGCCATGACATGGCCTTCGCTTAGCAACAGCGCCTTCATATAGTGCTGGTTTTCGTCTGGGGCCTGAAATGGGGGCGTGATCAGGACGAAGGACATCGTCGCGACGCAGACCAGCGCCAGAAGCCATTTCTGCATATGGGTGGCTGCGACGGCCATGGGCAGGGAAACGGCCTTGCCGCTGAAGGCCGATGATCTTTCCTGTCGCACGTCCGCACCCGTTCCGGCCAATGGCTTGCCCCATGCAATCCATCCTTGGGAACGGTGCAGCAGGCCGATGGAAAGGTTTAGTCGTCAGCCATTAACATTCCCCTCCGTTCAGGGGCGGGGGATCATTCCTCCTCCTCGTCCCTTTTTCTCTCGGCCGGGGGATGCAGCCGCAACCGCGTCACCCTGCGCCCGTCGCTGCTGACGATTTCCAGTTTCCAGCCGCTCTGCTCATGCTTCAAAATTTCGCCTGCATCCGGCACACGGCCAGCGATGACGAAGGCCAGGCCGCCCAGCGTATCGACATCTTCCTCGATATCGGACAGCCGCTCGTCAATCTCCTCGGCGACGTCTTCCAGTTCAGCCCGCGCGTCCGCTTCCCACATTCCGCCTTCCAGCGGGACCAGCAGCGCTTCGGGGGCATCGTCATGCTCGTCCTCGACATCGCCGACGATTTCCTCGACCAGGTCCTCGAACGTCAGCAACCCTTCCGTCCCGGAATATTCGTCCAGCACGATGGCGAGATGCGTGCGCTTGGCGCGCATTTCGGCCAGCAGGTCCAGCGCACCCATGCTTTCGGGGACATAAAGCGGCTGGCGGATCAACGGCGCCAGGCTGTCGGGAACCGGGGATTTGCCGGCTAGGATCGCGAACGCGTCGCGAATGTGGACCATGCCGACAATGGTATCCAGCGTTTCGCGATAGACCGGAATGCGGCTGTGTCCCGCTTCCGCGAACAATGCCGCCAGTTCAGCGAAGCTCGCTTTTTCCTCGATAGCGATGATGTCCGCGCGCGGGACGGCGACGTCATCGACCGTGTGCTCGGAAAAATGCAGCAGGTTGCGGACCATCTGGCGTTCGATCGCCGACAGGTCGCCATTGGCAGGGGAGGGCGCGCTCTCGTCCCGCTCGTCCTCGTCATACCCGTCCAGCGCCTCCTCCAGCTCGCGCCGGAGGCTGGGGCTTTCTTCCTCACCGAAAAGCAGCGACTTCAGGCCGCTCCATAAACCGCCCTCGTGACTACTACTGTCCGATTCCTTTGAACCGTTGCCGTCCTTCGGACTGCCTTCAGCCATTGTTCTTCCTACTATCCTGTCTGGCGATCCCCATAGGGATCCGTAACGCCTAGGCTTTGCAGGGACTGGGTCTCCAGCGCCTCCATCGCTTCCGCCTCGGCATCCTCCATATGATCATATCCCAGCAAATGAAAAGTCCCATGGATGATCAGATGCGTGGCATGGTCTGCGACAGAGACGCCCTTTTCCGCCGCTTCCCTTGCGCAGACCCCTTCCGCCAGCACGATGTCGCCCAGCAGAACCTCGCCATCGTCGGTATTCCCCGTGCCTTCCAGCAGGTCGGCCTGCACCATGGGAAAGGACAGGACGTTGGTGGGCCTGTCCTTGTCCCGATAGTCGCGGTTGAGGCTGTGGACTTCTTCGTCGCTGGTCAGTTTGACGGCGACTTCATACAGGGCCTCGTCCGTGGCGAAGGCGGCGTAGGGACTGTGTACGATGGCTGCGACCACGGCCCGCTGGGCTAGCAGTTCCCAGTCCTCGCCCGGCCAGCCACTTTCATGAAGAACCGCTACTTCAATCACTTTGCATGCTCCAATATCCAGCGTTCAGGCATCCGGCCCCTCATAAGCCTGAACGATCCGCCCCACGACCGGATGGCGCACGACGTCCGCGATATTGAACGGCACGACCGATATTCCGTCCACGCCTTCCAGCCGCGCGACGGCGTCGGCCAGGCCGGACACGCCCGGCTGCGGCAGATCGACCTGCCGTGGATCGCCGCAGATCACCATGCGGCTTCCTTCGCCGAAACGGGTCAGGAACATCTTCATCTGCGCCACGGTCGTATTCTGCGCCTCGTCCAGCACGATAAAGGCATTGGCCAGCGTTCGCCCGCGCATGAAGGCCAGCGGCGCGATCTCTATCTCTCCGCTCGCGATCCGCCGCTCCACCTGTTCGGCGGGCAGCGTGTCATAGAGCGCGTCGTAGATCGGCCGGAGATAGGGATCGACCTTCTCCTTCATGTCGCCCGGCAGGAAGCCGAGCCGCTCGCCAGCTTCCACGGCGGGGCGCGACAGGATCAGCCGATCGACGCTCCCCGTAATCAGCTGGCTGACGGCCTGCGCGACCGCCAGATAGGTCTTGCCGGTGCCTGCCGGTCCAAGCGCAAAGATGATATCGTTGCGGGTCAGCGCCTCCATATAGGTGACCTGCGTTGCGGAGCGCGGCACGATCGTCTTCTTGCGCGTGCGGATCATCACCTTGGGCGGCTCTGCGACGTCATGGCGGATGATGCCGTCCAGCGTCGGTTCGGCGGACATGGCGATCACCGCCTCGACGGCGCCGCTGTCGATTTCCTGCCCCGCCGCGATCCGGTTGTAGAGCCCGGTCATGACATCGCGCGCCCGCGCCGCCGCTTCGGCCTCGCCCTCGATCTGTAATTTGTTGCCCCGCGCGGCGATATAGACGCCCAGCCGGTTCTCGATGGCGACCAGATTCTGGTCATATTGCCCGAACAGCGCGCCCAACAGGTGGGGGCGGTCGAACGTCACTTCCAACCGTGCGCGCTCTACGGTGTCGCTGCGCTGGTTCTGGTTCGGCTTCTTGGACATTTCAGCAGCTCCCCTTTCCGTCAGTCATATCCGCTAGGGCGAATATCCATCTCCTGTCGCTCGAGCCTGGTGGACAGGTCGGGAGATGGGTTCCCTGCGCGGGAACGACTGAGAGTAGGTTCAAGCGGCTTTCCTCCTGCTAGGTTCGCCGGCCAGGCTGTTCGGACCGGCGCTGATGATATCGACTTCCACCATATCGCCAATGAAAAGTTCGGGCGCGGTGACGTGAACGGACTGGAGCCAAGGCGTCTTGCCGATCAGCTGTCCGGCATGACGGCCCTTGCGCTCCAGCAGGATTTCGGTGCGGCGGCCCACGGTCGCGGCGTTGAAGTCCACCTGATGCCGGTTGATCAGCGCCTGCAGCCGCGCAAGCCGTTCGTCCATCACTTGCGCAGGGATCTGACCGTCCATGTCCGCGGCAGGGGTGCCCGGACGCGGGCTGTATTTGAACGAATAGCATTGCGCATAGCGCACCTGATCCACGATCTTCAGCGTATCTTCGAACTCCGCGTCAGTTTCACCGGGGAAACCGACGATGAAGTCGCCCGACAGCGCAATGTCCGGCCGCGCCTCTCGCACCCGCTCGATGATCCGCAGATAGCTGTTGACGCCATGGCTGCGGTTCATCGCCTTCAATATGCGGTCGTTGCCCGACTGCACCGGCAGGTGAAGGAACGGCATCAGCTTCGGCTCGTCGCCATGCGCCGCGATCAGGCCGTCGCTCATGTCATTGGGATGGCTGGTGGTGTAACGGATGCGCTTGAGATCAGCGATCTTGCCCAGTTCGCGGACCAGGCCATCCATGCCCTGCATGCGCCCCCTGTCATCCTCACCGGTCCAGGCGTTCACATTCTGCCCCAGCAGCGTGATCTCGCGCACGCCGCCATCGACCAGCGCCTTGGCTTCGTCCAGGATCGCGCTCCAGCTACGGCTGATCTCCGCCCCACGCGTATAGGGCACCACGCAATAGGTGCAGAATTTGTCGCACCCTTCCATGATGGTCAGGAAGGCGGTTGGCCGGGCTTGCTTGGTGCGACCGGGCAGGGCGGCGAATTTCGACGCCAGCGGCATGTCGGTATCGACCGCCTCTTCGCCACGCCCGGCCTTGGCGATCAGGTCAGGCAGCCGGTGATAGGCTTGCGGCCCCACGACGATATCGACGGTTTTCGCTCGGCGGCTGATCTCGCTCCCTTCCGCCTGCGCGACGCAACCGGCGACGGCGATCATCGGGCGCGTGCCATCCTCGCGGTTGAGGCGACCGATGTCGGAATAGACCTTGTCCACGGCCTTTTCGCGGATGTGGCAGGTGTTCAGGATGACCAGATCCGCCTGCGAACCATCGGCCGCTGCGGTCATGCCGCGTTCGCCCAGCATCTCCGCCATGCGCTCGCCATCATAGACGTTCATCTGGCAGCCGAAGGATTTGACGTGGAATGTCGCTGGAGTCTTTTGGGCGTCGTTACGATTCATGCCGTCCAGCTATACAGGGGCAGCAGCCGGAACGAAAGGCGGCAGGTGCATCGCAATGCTTGCCGCGATCTTGTCTCTTGTAACCGCCGCCAATTGCTTGCGATCGGGGTAGAGCGCCGGATCGAACGGCTCCAGAAAGCGCAGCGTGACGTCGATTCTGCCGGGTCGCTCCAGCAGCCGTTTCACATTCCGACCCGCCGGTTCATCGCTGTGCCATGCGATCTCGGCGGTGGCCGCGCCATAATCCACATGCACCGGCTGGATCATCACCGCTCTTGGAGGCGGTAGCAGCACGGCCAGCAGAGAGGGCTTGAAAGGCAGCAAGCCCAATCCGTCGCTTGTCGTCCCCTCGGGGAACAGGGCGACCGGCTGATGCCCGGCCAGCGCCGCACGCAGCGCCTCGATCTGGCTGGACAGCGCACCGCGCCGATTGCGCGCAACGAACAGCGTGTTGTTCTGCGCCGCCAGCCACCCGATCAACGGCCAGCCCGCTATGCCGTCATGCGCGACGAAGGCGGCCCCGGTCGCGCCGCCCATCGCCAGAATGTCGATCCAGCTAACATGATTGGCGATGATGAAACTGTCGCCATGAAACGGATGGCCTTCGATCCGCACGCGCGCGCCCACTGCTCGCGCCGCCAGTCCCAGGAAGCGGCGGGGCCAGGGGGATCGCCTGCCCGCCGCCCGCCAAAGCAGGTGCGGGATCAGGCAAAGGATAAGGCAGCCCGCAAGGGCGCCCAACCGGCAGAAATAGCGAAGCCGCCGCAAGCGTTCAGTTCTTGCGGTCGAGCGATACGCCGTACAATTCCATGCGGTGATCGACCAGGCGGAAGCCGAGCTTTTCGGCGATCTGCTTCTGCAACTGCTCCAGTTCGGGATCGACGAACTCGATGACGTTGCCGGTTTCAACGTCGATCAGATGGTCATGATGCGCTTCGGGAGCCGCTTCATATCGTGCCCGGCCATCGCCGAAATCATGGCGCTCCAATATGCCCGCTTCTTCAAACAGGCGGACGGTGCGATAGACGGTCGCGATGGAGATGCCCGGATCGATCGTGGAGGAACGCTTGTGCAATTCCTCCACATCGGGATGGTCCGATGCGTCGCTAAGGACTTGAGCGATCACACGACGCTGCTCGGTGATGCGCAGGCCCTTTTCATGGCAAAGGGCTTCTACGTCGATCTTGCGGTTCATGCGGACTCGCTCATTTCAAATTTTCAGATAGTCGGCAGAAATTTAGCGGCATTTTCGGCATTGTAAAAGGGGCGCACGGCAAATGCGCCCCTTCACATGCCGGATCGCCCACCAACGGTGCTTATTTCGCGCGGGTGCGGCGGCGCTTTGTGCCAAGACCGATCTTCTTGGCCAGCGAACGGCGCTGTTCGGCATAGTTGGGAGCGACCATCGGATAATCCGCGGGCAGGCCCCATTTGGTCCGATAATCATCCGGCGTCATCTGATAATGGGTCATCAGGTGGCGCTTGAGCATCTTCAACTTCTTGCCGTCTTCCAGGCAGACAATATAGTCCGGCTTGATCGACGAACGGACCGATACGGCTGGTTCCGGCTTTACTTCGGGAACAGCAGCGGGCGTCGCCAGTCCTGAAAGTGCGGCGTGCACGTTCTGGATCAACGTCGCCACATCAGACACAGCCACGCTGTTGTTCGATACATGTGCAGCAACGATATCCGAAGTCAAAGTAATGAGCAGTTCGCTCTGTGCGGATTCGATTTCCATTTCTATTATCCTGCGAAGGCTGAATTTGATGCGACCCGCCCAGGCCTATTCGTTTCACGAGCGGTATATGAGCGTTATACCCTCGTCTGCCGCTTAGCAAGGGTGATCCAGACTATCCGATCATTTCGATACGAAAGCTCAGGGCATCATATAGTTGTCCGTCGCTGCCCCGGTAGTAACCGGGTCGGCGATGCACATATTCAAACCCGATTTTTTCATAGAGTTTGATTGCTGTATTCGACGAACGGACTTCGAGGTTCATCGACCTTATGCCACGTCGTCGCGCCGTCTTGAGGCTATCGACCAACAGCACTTGCCCAATGCCTCTTCCACGCCATGATGGATGAACCGCCAACAGCAGCAATTCGCATTCGTCCAGCACCGACCGGACAAGCGCAAAGCCCATGGCCGCAGCGTCAACGCGCGCAATAGTCAGCCAGGTTCCCGGCATCATCATGACGCCTGCAAGCTGCGACAACGTCCACGCCTCGCCAAAGGCGGGATCGAATGCCTCCGTCATGACATCCATTGCGTCGGACAGCGCGTTGCGTTCGCCCTCATCATAGGTGTCGAGGATGATGCCGGGTATCATAGCGGCTTGCGCATCGACATCGGCTGCGCGTCCGCGTCGCGGCAATATATGGGGGAGGGGGGCAGCGGCGGCAGCCCCGCGATCAGCGGATAGTCCGCCGAGTTGGGATACAGGGCGATGGCGGCGCCATGTCCGCGCGCCGTCACCAGCGCTTCCGCGCCCGTGCCATAGAGAATGGGCTGATCAAGCTGCGCGGCCAGCACCGCGATGGGCGTGGACGCAGGCTGCGTGATGGGGGTCAGCCCGTCGGGTTCAAAGCATTGCCAGAACAGTTCGCCATGTCCCCCGGTGATGGTGACTGCGATCGGGCCGCCTGGATGGTCCTGCGCTGCCTTCGCCGCTATCAGGGATAGCGCGCCATAACCCCGTAAGGGGAGCGACCAGGCAAGCGCAAGCGCCCGCGCCGCAGCGATTCCGATCCGTACGCCGGTAAAGCTGCCCGGTCCCAGGTCCACCGCGATTCCGTCGGCGCGGCCGCCATCTGGCAGCGCGGCAATTGCGGGCATCAATGCTTCGGCATGACCCCGGCCCACTATTTCGTGAAAATGTCCTGCCGGGACGCCATCGTCGAGCAGCGCCACGGACAGCGCCTGCGTCGCGGTGTCGATGACGAGAATGCGCAAGAAAATCCCCTGTAGAACCGGCGTGACCGGATGACCTGCCGGAAGCGGTTAATCGATCCGGCCCGATTCGCCAAATGCCGCCGTCATCGCATCAAACGGCGCGAACTTCCGTCACTTCGGGGACATAATGTTTCAGCAGTTGCTCGATGCCGTTCTTCAGCGTCGCCGTGGATGACGGGCAGCCCGAACAGGCGCCCTGCATGCGCAGAAACACCGTGCCGCGTTCGAACCCGCGATAGACGATGTCGCCGCCGTCATTGGCGACGGCGGGCCGTACCCGCGTGTCGATCAACTCGCGGATCTGCGCGACGATCTCCGCGTCCTCCGGGTCGTCGGCGAACTCTTCCTCCTGCGGGATCATTATGTCGGAAGCCGACCCTTGGGTGAACAAGGGCATGTTGGCTGAAAAATGATCGAGCAGGATCGACAATATCTCCGGCTTAGCATCGCTCCACTGCGCGCCGGGGCCGATGGTGACCGAAATAAAGTCTCCGCCGAAAAATACGCCGGTGACGTCCCCCAGCCCGAACAGTGCGGCGGCAAGGGGTGATGCTTCAGCCTCTTCGGGCGTTGCGAAGTCGCGCGTTCCCATGCCCATGACCACGCGGCCGGGGATGAATTTGACGGTTGCCGGATTGGGCGTTGATTCTGTCTCGATCAGCATGGCTGCTATGTGGAGAGGACACTGCTTGAGATCAAGCTTTCCTGACGCGATGAACGGAACTTCGCCACTGGCCGTCCATTGACTCCATGTCTGTAAAAGCAGGAGACGCAGGATGAGCAACGAGTCCGATATCCGCCACCGCTTCTGGACCGAATTGTCGCAAAGCCCCTTCGTCATGATCGGCTTGCAGGGGTCGCATGAACATACGCTGCCCATGACGGCTCAGCTGGATCCGGGGGCCAATCATTGTTTCTGGTTCTATACTACCAAGGACAACCGACTGGCCGCGGGTGGCCCTGCCATGGCTCAGTTCGTTGGCAAGGGCCATTATCTGTTCGCCTGCATCGACGGGACGTTGGTGGAGGAAACCGATCCGGCGGTGATCGACCGCTATTGGTCCCATGAAGTCGCCGCCTGGTATCCTGGCGGGCGGCAGGACCCCAATCTGCTGATGCTGCGCTTCAACCTTGGCCACGCTGAAATCTGGCGTGCGGACATGTCGCTGGGCGGCGTATTCAAACAGATGTTCGGTGGCGACGTGCGCGATGAAATGCGCGCGAAGCATGTGGAAATATCGCTCTGATTGTCACGGGGGCCCCTAAATATACGGGCCCCCTTGCTTTTCTGCGTAAATGAACGCATAGGGCCCGCAGCGCAGCGGGCGGCCCTCATGGCCCATCAGCGATTGGCAGCGTGATCGTTCCGGCCCTTGATATGGGGTAACGGGGCCGGCCAATGAAAGTCTGCGCCAAGCTTTGAGGCTTCCCTTTTCACGCGGGTCGTTTCGTAACCCGCCTTGCGCCCGGTTGCGAAATGCAACCTATTGGCGCGTGTGCTTTTCAATTCGAGAGTTCATTCATGCATTTCACCGACCTTGGTCTCGCCGAGCCCATTCTAAAGGCGCTCGCCGCCAAGAATTACGCATCCCCCACCCCGATCCAGACACAGGCCATTCCTGTCCTCCTACAGGGCAAGGACCTGTGCGGCATCGCGCAGACCGGGACCGGCAAGACAGCCGCCTTCGCGCTGCCCAGCCTGGATCACTTCGCCCGCAATCCCAAGCAGACCCCGCTCCAGGGCTGCCGCATGCTCGTCCTGTCGCCGACCCGCGAGCTGGCGGCGCAGATCGCACAGAGCTTCCGCGACTATGGCCGCTTCATGAAGCTTTCCGTCGAAGTCGTCTTCGGCGGTGTTCCCATCAACCGCCAGATCCGGGCGCTGGGCCGCGGCGTCGATATCGTCGTCGCGACGCCGGGCCGTCTGCTCGACCTGATCGACCAGCGCGCCTTCACCATCAAGGATACGGAAATCTTCGTCCTCGACGAGGCCGACCAGATGATGGACATGGGCTTCATCCATCCGCTCAAGCGCATCGCGAAGCTGTTGCCCAGGGAACGGCAGAACCTTTTCTTTTCAGCCACGATGCCGGGCGAGATCGAATCGCTGGCTGCGCAGTTCCTCAATAATCCGGTGAAGGTCAGCGTCGCGCCGCAAGCCACCACGGCTGAACGCGTCCGCCAGCAGGCGACCTTCGTCAACCAGGTGGAAAAGCAGGCGCTCCTCACGCTCACCGTGAAGAATGAGCCGATCGATCGCGCCCTGATCTTCACCCGCACCAAGCATGGCGCCGATCGGGTCGTGCGTTTCCTGGAAGGCGCCGGCATCCAGTCCGTCGCGATCCATGGCAACAAGAGCCAGGCCCAGCGCACCACGGCGCTTCAGGCGTTCCGTCACGGCCATGTGAAGCTGCTGGTGGCGACCGACATCGCCGCGCGCGGCATCGACGTGTCGGGTGTCAGCCATGTCATCAATTTCGAGCTGCCCAATGTGCCCGAACAATATGTCCATCGCATCGGCCGTACTGCCCGCGCCGGGGCGGAGGGCGTCGCGATCAGCTTCGTGGCGGATGACGAGAAGCCATATCTGAAAGCTATCGAGCGGACCACGCGGATCAAGCTCGACATCGTGCCGCTGCCGGAGAATTTTGTGGAGGCAGTCCGCAACCTTCCGAAGGCAGCGCCGCAGCGCAAGGGCCGCGAACAGACGCCCGAGCAGAAGGCGAGACGGGCCGATGGTCAGCGTCGCTATCAGGACGATCAGCGGCAGCAGCGCGGCACTGCGGAACGGGCGCATCGTCCCGACGGAGACGCCAAGCCCGCCAAGAAGAACTTCCGGCGTGGTCGCGGCGGTGTCGGCGCGCATAAGGGCGCCGTGCAGAAGGTCGGCGGGCGCTAAGGATCGAGCAAGCCCGATAAAAGCAGATCGTCATGCCGAATCCTTTTCGGCATGACGATCGGCATGACATGGCCCGCGCTTCCGCCAAGCCGTCGCATTGTCAGTAGCCATTCAGAATTTTGGCTCTAGGCTAACGCGCCATGAGCTTTTCCCTTCGGCGCCCTGCCGTTTCGCTGACCGTCCTCGCACTGCTTCTTTCGGGATCGCCGCTCCCGCTGTCGGCGCGGACGGAGCCGATCACTACCAAATCAGCCGTCACCGCGAGCGATACGCGGGCGCAGGTTCGTCCCTGGCTTTACGAAAACAGCGATGTGCCGATCGACGCGGCATGGCGATTCGGTACGCTGTCCAACGGCTTGCGCTACGCGGTTCGCCGCAACGGCGTGCCGCCAGGGCAGGTTTCCATCCGTCTGCGCATGGATGTGGGCTCTCTGATGGAGCGGCCCGACGAGCTTGGCTACGCGCATTTCATGGAACATCTGACCTTTCGCGGGTCACGCCATGTTCCCGATGGCGAATCGAAGCGGATATGGCAGCGTCTGGGCGTGACGTTCGGCAGCGACAGCAATGCCCAGACCACGCCCACGGGCACCACCTATGCGCTCGACCTGCCGCAGGCGACGCAGGCGAGCCTTGGCGAGAGCATGAAGATCCTGGCCGGCATGATGGCCAATCCCAACATCGTCGATAGCGCGGTCGCCGCCGAGCGGGCCGTCGTGCTGGCCGAACGGCGCGAAGGCGACGGGCCGCAAATGCGCATTTCGGATGCGAGCCGCCGCCATTTCTTCGCCGGACAGCCGCTCGCGGACCATAGTCCCATTGGCACGGTCGCCACGCTCAATGCCGCCACCGCCGGGCGGATGGAGGCGTTCCATCAGCGCTGGTATCGTCCAGAGAATACGGTGATCTCCATTGCGGGCGACATCGACCCAGCTGTCGCCGAGCAGATCATAAAGGATAATTTTGCGTCCTGGTCGGTGGCGGGGAAGGGAGCGCCGCTGCCTGATTTCGGGGAACCGGACCCCGAAGCTGCCGCCACGCGCGTAACCGTGGAACCGGGCGCGCCCACTGGCCTGACCATGGCATGGCTGCGCCCGTGGAAGCCGCGCGCTGACACGATCGTCTATAATCAGGACAAGCTGACTGATATGCTGGCGCTGCAG
Organism: Sphingobium herbicidovorans; assembly: GCF_002080435.1. Lineage (NCBI taxonomy): Bacteria > Pseudomonadati > Pseudomonadota > Alphaproteobacteria > Sphingomonadales > Sphingobiaceae > Sphingobium > Sphingobium herbicidovorans. The sequence goes on from NZ_CP020538.1 coordinate 69,924, forward strand.
ATCATCAGCCGCCGGTTGGAACAGGCTGCACGCCGCGGCGGCAGCTTTCTCCAGGCTAGCGTCGATCAGCAGGATGTCAGCCGTTCAGCCGACGGTACTTTCGTTACCATCATGCCCACGGGGGACAATTGGGAAAAAGCGCTGGGCGACGTCCGCGCCATCATTGAAGACGCCAAGGCGAGCCCGCCCAGCCAGACCGAAATCGACCGCGAATATGCGCAGCTCGATACGGCGCTCGCGATTCAGGTCGAAAATGCGGATACCGAAGCGGGGGCCAAGCAGGCGAGCGATCTGGTGAGCGCGGTCGATATTCGCGAAACCACGGTTAGCCCTCAAGCGGCGCTGGAGATATTCCGTTCGGGCCGGCCGTCCATGACGCCGCAGAAGATGCTCGATTCCACCCGCCGCCTTTTTTCCGCAGGTGTGTTCCGCGCATTTCTGATCACGGGAAAGTCAGTGCCAGGCACCGAGGCGAGATTGGCCGCCGCAGTCGCTGCGCCGGTCAGGGCCGCCACCGATGCCCGGTTGGCTGACAAGGCGATCACGATGGCGGATCTGCCCAAACTTGGTCCTCCGGGCAAGGTTGTTTTACGCACCCAGACCGGGCTGCCTGGTATGGAAAGCATAACCTTTGCCAATGGTGTGAAGCTGACGCTGTTCGCCAACGATGCGGAAACGGAAAAGGTCCGCATTAACGTCCGCTTCGGGCATGGCCAGCAGGCATTTTCGCCTACCAAGCCCGCGCCTGGTTGGGCCGCCAACTATGCCTTGGTGGCGAGCGGTATCGGCGATCTGGGTCAGAGGGAACTGGATGATCTGACCAATGGCCGCCGCATGGGCATGGATTTTTCGATCGACGACGACGCCTTCGAACTGCAGGCGGTGACGCGGCCCGCCGACTACAGGGATCAGCTTCAGCTATTTGCCGCTAAGCTCGCCGCGCCCGGCTGGGATCCCGCGCCAATCGCCCGTGTGAAGACGGGCGCTGCCGTCGCTTATGACGCGATGGGGCGCTCACCGGACTCGGTGCTGGCGCGCGACCTAAACTGGTTGTTGCGTGACAAGGACGTCCGGTTCCGCACGCCCTCGCGGGCCGAGGTGGAGGCGCTGACACCCCAGGGGTTCCGTGCCACATGGGAACCTCTGCTCGCCTCAGGGCCGATTGAAGTGCAGGTATTTGGACAGGTGAAGGCGGAAGAAGCAATCCAGGCGGTTGCCGCGACCTTTGGGGCGATGCCTCCCCGCCCGGACGTTCCTGTCCCCCCAGCTAACAAGCGGATGCGCTTTCCGGCTCCCGTCGCCAGCCCCGTCATTCTTCGGCACAAGGGCGATAAGGAGCAGGCGGCGGCGGTGATGGCCTGGCCCACTGCTGGCGGCTTGGCGCTTACCCAGGAGGCGCGCCAGCTGGAGATATTGACGCAGATTTTCAATGATCGGCTGTTCGACAAGCTGCGATCGACAGAGGGCGCGGCCTACTCGCCGAGCGTGCAGAATAGTTGGCCGTTCTCATATGAGAATGGTGGCTATATCCTTGTTACAAGTCAGGTCCGGCCCGATCGCGTCAAATATTTCTACGGCGTGGTCAAAGACACCGCCGCCGACCTCGCCAACAATCCGGTGAGCGATGATGAACTGCAACGCGCCGTCGCTCCGATGCGTCAGCTCCTGATGCGCGCCAGTACGGGCAACGCCTTCTGGATGAACCAGATGGAAGGAGCGACGCAGGATCCTCGCTACGTGCAGGCGATGCAGACCATGGCCAAGGATATGCTGAACGTCACGCCTGCCCAGCTTCAAGCCCTGGCCGCCAAATATCTGGCGTCGGGCAAGAGTTGGTCGGCAGTAGTGCTGCCCGAGGGGGTAGCGGCACATTGAGGCGTCCTTCCCTGATTCTTGGGAAGGGCGCGCTAGGCGTGACATCGGCACGGGGCATGGCCTGTGCAGGCGGCGCGAGTTCGCGGGACGCTGCAATGGAAGCGGGCTCTCCGCGGACCCTATGCACATGCCGCACCTATATCTGAATTTGGCTACCCAATTCGACCACGCGGTTTGTCGGGATCTTGAAAAACTCCATCGCGCTCTCGGAACTCTTGTTCATCCAAGAGAATAGCCGTTCGCGCCACACCGCCATTCCCGGTTGGTCCGCCGAAATGACCAGCTTCTGCCGCCCCAGGAAAAAGCTGGCGGTCATCATGTCGAACGGTCCGCCGATGCAGTTCAGCGCTGCGAGGTCGCGTGGGATATTGACGTCTTCCATGAAGCCATAATGTAGTATCAGGCGGTAGAAGCCAAGCCCCGCGTCATGTGCCTCCAGTCGCTTGTCCGGATCGGCATAAGGCACTTCCTCAATCAGCACGGTCAGGATCAGCACCCGCTCGTGCAGTACCTGGTTGTGCTTTAGATTGTGGAGCAGTGCCGGGGGAATGCCCTCGGGCGAAGCCGACATGAAAACGGCTGTGTTGCGGACCCGGTGCGCGGACGCGGCGGCGGACTTGATGAATACCGGCAGCGGCATGCCGCCATCCTCCAACCGCATGCGCATCAGGCGGCGGCCCTTCGACCAGGTGGTCAGCACGGTGAACAACACGGCCGCCACCGCCAGAGGAAACCAGCCGCCATCGGGAATTTTGGTAATGTTGGAGGCAAAGTAAGTTCCATCTACCAGCATGAACAGGCCGATCGTTCCCGTTGCCAGCCAGCGGTTCCAGCGCCAGACCTTGAACACCAGGAAGCCAAGCATCAGCGTAGTGATCAACATCGTGCCGATCACCGATATGCCATAGGCCGATGCGAGACGGGTCGATTCTCCAAAGCCCAGCACAAGCACCAGTACCATGACCAGCAGGCCCCAGTTCACCGACGGGATGTAAATCTGCCCTGCGGCCTTCTCACTGGTGTGCAATGTCCGCAGGCGCGGCAGAAAACCTAACTGGATCGCCTGATGAGTCACTGAGAATGCGCCGGAGATCACCGCTTGGCTGGCGATAATCGTGGCGGCCGTGGCGATCAACACCAGCGGCAGCCGTGCCCATTCGGGCGCCATCAGGTAAAACGGGTTCTCGACCGCTTCAGGCGTACCGAGCAGCAACGCGCCCTGTCCCATATAATTGAGCATCAGGCATGGATAGGCGAGTGTCAGCCAACTCAGTCCAACCGCCTTGCGCCCGAAATGGCCCATATCGGCATAGAGCGTCTCGGCGCCTGTAACCGCTAGGAAAACCGACCCCATGGCCAGGAACGCCAGCCGGGTGTCGTAAAGAAAGAACTCGAACGCCCGATAGGGGTTGAGAATGCCAATGATTTCCGGGTGCGCGGCGATGTTGGCCACGCCTAGCGCCGCCAGGGTGGCGAGATAGACCAGCACGATCGGCCCGAACAACGCGCCCACCCGCGCCGTGCCGCGTGACTGAATCAGGAAAAGCGCCACAAGGATGACCACTGCAATTGGCAGCACCAGCGGCTGGAGACTCGCTTCGACCACGGTCAGTCCCTCGACCGCCGACAGGACCGAAATTGCCGGTGTCAGCATTGCATCTCCGTAGAACATGGAAGCCGCCAGTACGCCCAAGACTATTAGAGTCCCGCTCCATCGGCTCGCGCCGAGATGGCGTGACACTAACGCTAGCAGCGCAAACGGCCCTCCCTCGCCTCGATTGTCGGCACGCATCGCAACGAGCACATATTTCACGGTAACGATCAGCATCAGCGACCAGAAGATGAGGCTCAGCACACCGAAGATATGCAGTTGGTCCACCGCCAGCGGATGCGGACCGATAAAGCTTTCCTTGAGTGCGTATAACGGCGATGTGCCGATGTCGCCGAATACGACGCCCACGGCGCCGAGCATGAGCACGGGTAGCCTGTCCTTCGGGATGTGAGAGGGGGAAGCCGCCACGGCGGCAGGCGATGGATGAGGGTCTTTTGTCATGCTGTGGATTTGGGCTGAACCAGCATAAAGATTCCATGTGGATTTGGCGTGCGCCTCTCGACGCAAAGGCATGGCAGGCGCATCTGTATGCATATGAAAACCAGTGCGGCAGACCGGGACATCCGGCACAACGAGATGACCAGGCGCATTGCGGGCTATGCCGCTACGTTGCTGCTGATTGCGGGCGCAACGGTCGCGGGTTTGCTGATTGCGTCACGCTGGGGCAATGAGCCGGTGGCTCTGCTCTATATTCCACCGGTGCTGGTCGCTGCGCTCATCTGCGGGCTGTGGCCTGCGCTTGTAGCCGCCGCCATCTCGACTCTCACCTATAATTTCTACTTTACCGTACCCTACCGTACCTTCTTCATTAACAATCCGGCGGATGTGGTGACGGTTACCGCACTGTTCCTGGTCGCCGTAGTCACCAGCCGCCTTGCCGCCTCCCTTCGGGAACAGAGCCGGCGCGCCGACGCTCATGCCGCGCGCAACGCCACGATCGCGGGCCTTGCGCGCCGCCTGCTATCCCGCTCCGGCGAGGCAGCTGTCGCTGAGATCGCGGTCCGCGAGCTGGCTCGCCTGTTCAGAAGCCAAGCGGCACTCGTCATCGGACATGGTGAGCCGCAAATCATCGCGTCCGTCCCGACCAGCGTTGCGCTCCCGCCGAGCGACCTTGCCGCTGCGGCGTTGACGCTCGAAACTGGCGCGCCGTCGGGGCGCGGCGTTCGCCGGGTTGATCTCGCCGACTGGCAGTTCCATCCAATCAACTCGGAGCGCGCGGTCCTCGCCGCTGTGGGTCTAGCCCGCGAAGACGGCCTGCCGCCGGTTGCGGGGAACCAGCGCCAATTGCTAGGTAATCTGCTCGACCAGATCGCACTTGCGCTAGAGCGTGCCCGGTTGGAGGGCGAGGCGCGCGAGGTCGCCGCACTGCGCGAGCGCGACCGTTTGCGTTCAGCGCTGCTCACGTCGATCGGCGAAGACGTAAAGCCGCGCCTTAACGCCATCGCCGCCGCCGCGCGCACGCTGCGGCGGTCCGAAGGCGGCGACAAGTCGCTCGCAACGACCGTGGCTGCCGAGACTGCCCAACTCGGTCGTTACATAGATGCTCTGGTCGATCTTAGCCCCGGTGACGATCAGGAGCCCCTGAACATTGGCCCCCTTGCCATCGATCTTCACCGCCGCATCGTCCGGCGCGACGGTAAGGACGTGCACCTCACTCCCAAGGAATATGCGGTTCTCGCTGAACTCGCCAAACATTCGGGCCGCGTGCTCACTCACGCTCACCTCCTGCGTTCGGTCTGGGGGCCGGCTCAGCAGGACAATATCGACTATTTGCGCGTCGCAGTGCGAAACCTGCGCCAGAAGCTGGAACAAGACCCCGCCCGGCCCGCGTTGATCATCAACGAACCCGCCGTGGGTTACCGCCTCGCTCTTCAATGAGCGACGACGCGTTTACATGCTTTAAGGAATGTGGTGCACCCAAGAGGATTCGAACCTCTGGCCTTTGCCTTCGGAGGGCAACGCTCTATCCAGCTGAGCTATGGGTGCGTGTCGCTTGGTGCGAAGCGCCGCTTAGCAAAGCGCAACTGCTGACGCCAGCACCAAAATATCGACACGCCAATCTATTTGCTCTTTGCCATCGGTTGAAACTTGCCCAATCCGCAGCTCGCGCCGCGCATTAAGTTGGGCGAATTGTACAGCACCGTTACAATGTCTACCGAGCAAAGCTGAGCCAGGCTGGTCTGGTACATGAAGCGCCGTTCGAACCCCAAGCTGGGACAGCTGTTTGGCAATATGTTCCGATAAACCTTGTTGCCATTCAGGATGAAGTCGATGGTCCGATCATCACGAACATTGGTCTGGCGGATCGAGTTGATCTGAACGCAATCGACTGGCTTTCCGGAAGGGACAAGATTGTCGGTTCGCGGTTTCGCAGTGGCGGGCGCGACCAGCGACAAAAGCGTTAAGGCTAAGCCCAAGCGAAGGGCTGGATGAACAGGGACGGACATTGGCTTGCCTCTCCTCATTGTCGTCACGGAATACACGCCACCAAATGGGGCGTTCCGTATCCGCCAATAGCATGGCTCGCCTGAACCGCGCGATAATGGCGCGTCGTCAGCCGACGGCGGCGGTGGTGGCTTTAGAAGCGGGCGTTTTCGGCTTGTAACGGCACAGGTCGGCGACGATGCAGCGCCAGCATTCGGGTCGCCGCGCCTTGCACACATAGCGCCCGTGGAGGATCAGCCAATGATGGGCATCCCGGCGAAAGGGGCCGGGGACGCGCTTCTCCAACTTTTGTTCGACCGCAAGCGGCGTCTTGCCTGGAGCCAGGCCGGTTCGATTGCCGACGCGGAAGATATGTGTATCGACCGCGAATGTCTCGTGTCCAAATGCGGTGTTCATCACCACATTCGCGGTCTTTCGTCCCACGCCTGGCAGTGTCGTTAATATGTCGCGATCCTGCGGCACCTGACCTGCGTAGTCTCGCACCAAAATCCCTGAGAGCGCGATGACATTCTTTGCCTTGGCATTGAACAGGCCGATGGTCTTGATATGCGCCTTCAGGCCATCTTCGCCCAATTCCATCATCTGCGCGGGGGTTTCCACTTCGCGGAACAGCGCACGCGTCGCCTTGTTAACGCCGACGTCCGTCGCCTGGGCGGACAGCACGACCGCCACCAGCAACTGATAGTCGTTACCATATTCCAGTTCCGTGCGGGGGGCCGGATTCGCTTCGGCCAGACGGCTGAAGAAGTCGAAGACCTGGTCTTTTTTCATCGCCTGATCAGAGGCCCAGTACCGCTTTCATATCATATCGGCCGACTGGTTGGTTCAAGAGCCAGGAGGCTCCCTTCACTGCGCCACGGGCGAAGATGGCGCGGCTTTCGGCGCGGTGGCCGAGTTCGATCCGTTCCCCATCGGCGGCGAAGATGACCTGATGGTCGCCCGCCACCGATCCACCCCGCAGCGCGGCGAAGCCGATCACGCCCGGTTGCCTTGCGCCCGTGATGCCATCGCGGCCGCGGTCGCTTTGGGTGGCGAGGCTAATGTTTCTCCCGTGTGCGGCTGCCTCGCCCAATAATAGGGCAGTACCGGAGGGGGCATCAACTTTGTGCCGATGATGCATTTCGAGGATTTCGATGTCCCAGTCATCACCCAGCCGGGATGCCGCCTGCTCCACCAGCGCTGCCAGCAGGTTGACGCCCAGAGATGTATTGCCGGTCTGCAACACGGGGATCACGCTGGCGGCTGCGTCGATCAGGGCATGATGAGCCGGTTCAAGCCCGGTCGTACCGATCAGGATTGGCTTTTTCGCGGCAACGCATGCATCCAAATGGGCGGAGAGGGCGCTGGGCGCGGAAAAATCGATCAGCACGTCGCTCTGCGCGGCGAGCGCCAGCGGATCGGCGCTGATGGCCAAGCCGGGCAGAATGTCGCCGCTGCCTGCACGGTCCGTGCCGCCGCTGATGCTTAGCCCGGCTTCGGTCGCGACCTGAGCGATTGCGCGTCCCATGCGGCCCGCTGCCCCGAATAGTCCGATCTTCGTCATGATGTCGCTGGTCCCCAGATGCTTGGCCGTCGGATGCCAGAACGTTGCGTACTTGTCATCTGGAAGCTGCAGTTTGGGCGTGGTCGGATTGCGCTGGGAAAGGAGCCGCGTGCATCGGAAATCATGGCGCGCGCGAACGCTGGGAGATATGGAAAGCAGATGGACGAGATCGAGAATATCGTGATCCTCACGGGTGCGGGTATTTCCGCCGAAAGCGGCCTGGCCACCTTCCGGGGGCCAGATGGCCTGTGGGAAGGCCATCATGTCGAGGATGTCTGCACGCCCGAAGCGCTGGCGCGCAACGCAGACCTGGTGCATCGTTTTTATGACGAGCGGCGGGCGAAGCTGCGGGATGTTGCGCCCAATCCGGCGCATCAGGCATTGGCGGCTCTTGATGCTCAATGGCCGGGCGAACTGTTGGTCGTGACCCAGAATGTTGACGACCTGCATGAGCGGGCGGGGACCAAGCGCCTGATCCACATGCATGGCGAATTGCGCTCGGCGCTATGTGCGGCGTGCGGTATGGCGGCGCCATGGATCGATCCGCTGCCGCCAGGCGTGCGATGCCGGCGCTGCGGCCAGTCGAGTCTTCGCCCTGACATCGTTTTCTTTGGAGAGATGCCCTATCACATGGAAGCGATAGACGAGGCTCTGCGGCGTGCCGATCTGTTCGTGTCAATCGGTACATCCGGCGCAGTCTACCCCGCTGCCGGATTTGTTCAGACCGCGCGTCATGCGGGCGCGCGCACCCTGGAACTGAACCTGGAGCCTTCTGCCGGAAGCCTCTATTTCGAGCAGAGTCGTATCGGCCCGGCAAGTCGTCTCGTTCCCGAACTGGTGCGCGAACTGCTGGTTTAGTTGGCGCTGTCCGCCCGGGACGACAGGTCGCGATAAAGCAGCATGACCGAACCTTCTTCGCCATCGACCACGCGTATCGGCAGATGGGACTGAAGCGCCGACAGGAATTTGCCGCTGTCGGTGATGTGGAACTCTCCGCCAATGCGGAGGGATGATACGCGCGTGTCTCCGATCAGGATGGGCGCGACCCGATAGCGGTTGAATTCCCCCGTCGCCTGCTCAATCGTCTCGTCTTCCAACTGAACCAGTTTCTGGCGCCAGGCCGTGCGTTGGCGGATCACCTTGGGATCGAGATGTGTAAGCACCAGGCTGCGAGGCTGGAGGACGGCGCCGTCGCCAGCAGCAACAGGCTGCGGTTGCCGATTGCCGCATCTTACGGTAACAGCGCCCTGTGTCACCGTCAATTCGGTCAGGGCGGGGCGAAGGCGCAGGTTGAATGATGTTCCAACGGCGCGCACCACAGCGGACCGAGCCTCGACTTCAAAGGCGCGCTCAGGATCGTGCGCTACGTCGAACGCGGCTTCGCCTTTCAGCAGGCGGACCTTTCGGCCATTGTCGGTGAACCGCACCTCCGCCGCGCTATCGCTGTTGAGGTGGAGGCGTGATCCATCTGAAAGCGCAATGGTACGGATTTCTCCGATTCGCGTCTCATAGCGATCGACATCGTTGAACGTCAGCACTGTTACGATGGCCGCCAGAATGAAAAGGAGCATGGCGACCCCTGCGGCTATCAGGATGTTACGCGACAGGCGGCGTTGCTGTTCCTCACTGACGATTTTCGCCATCGGCGGAAGATTGACCTCGGCCGCCGCGCTTTTCAGCCGCTCGGCGGCTTCCCAGGCAGCTTCGGCCCGAGCGAAGGCAACGGCATGACGCGGGTCAGCCTCGACCCACGCGCAAAGTTCGGCTTCGTCTTGCGGTGTTGGGGCGCTATTAAGCCTGGCCAGCAGGCGCGCGGCTTCCGCCTCGATCCCGTCCCTGCTGTTTGATCCTGGCCCCGACGCTTGCACGTTCGAAATCCGTTTCCTCACGTTCCGCCCAGGCCCGCATAACTATCGCGATGGCTTTGGCCAGATGTTTTTCTACTGTTGAAACGGACAGGGACATCTCTGCCGCTATTTCCAGCATCGATCTCTCATGGATTCGGCGCAGAATAAAGACCCGGCGGCACTGCGTCGGTAACGAATCGACGATGGTTTCAACCTGCCGAAGCGCTTCGCGGGCATGAAGCTGTGCTTCGACATTATTGTCCCCCTGCAGCAATTCCAGATCGGCGATGGTTTCGAAGCTGACCACCTTGTTCCGCCGGGCGGTGTCAATCACGAGATTTCGCGCGATCGTGAAAAGATAGGCGCGACCCGTCGTAACATTTTCCCAGTTTTCCGTGGCATAGGCCCGCGCCATGACCTCGGCGACCATGTCGTCCAGTTCATGGGTAGAAGGAAGTATCCTTCGAAGCCGCCCGCGAAGTGCGGCTTCCTGCGGTAAAATGACTGTCTTGAACCAATCCAGTTTGGCGCGAACCTGATGCACGATGACCCCCTTGATGTCAGCCGCGCCTCTCCCGCTTTCTTTTATTTGTCATAGTTCAATCATGCTTGCAGGGGCCTGTCCAGCACAGCGCTGGCAACATCGATCAATGAACGAAAAAAACTTTCTCCGTTGGCAAAAACTACGGATCGCTTGCGTCAATCAGGCGGCAATTCGGGAATCGATCGGTCCGGCTGGTCATAATCCGGCGTTATGGGCACAAATCCGGGAGGTTCTCCCGCTGGAGTTTCGTCTGGTGTGCTCGGGGGCGGGGACTCCGGCGGCGATTGCGGCTGTATCGTGTCGGGGGGCGGAATGCCGATGGGTTCCGGATCGGGCTGGGTGGCCATGCTTCTCTCCTTTGTCAGGGTTACGCGCGGGGCCGGGCGTGGGTTCCAGCGAAGTTATCCACAATTGCTTGCCTCCCCGAATGCTTTTCTCTATGCCGCGCCGACCGGCGGCCGATGCGGGCGTGGCGAAACTGGTAGACGCGCCAGATTTAGGTTCTGGTATCGCAAGATGTGGGGGTTCGAGTCCCTTCGCCCGCACCAGTGCGCCAGGCCCGGATCATGTCAGGCGCCACCTGAATTCAGCTGAAGAAAGCGTTTGAGAGAAGAGATGCAGACTGTCGAGACGTTGAACGAGGGCCTGAAGCGCGCCTACACCGTGACCATCACGTCGAAGGACATCGACGCCCGCGTCGAAAAGGAAGTGGCCACGATCGCGCCGCAGGTCCGTATGCCGGGCTTCCGTCCCGGCAAGGTGCCGGCGAACCTCGTCAAGAAAATGCACGGCGAATCACTGCAACGCGACGCGCTCAACAATTCTATCCAGGAAGGCGTTCAGAAGCTGATCGCCGACAACAAGCTGCGTCCTGCGATGCAGCCTTCGGTCGAGTTGGATGAGGGCTTCGAGTTTGGCAAGGACGCCCAGGTCAAGATCGAGTTGGAAGTGCTGCCCGAGATCGAGGCGCCCAGCATCGACGGTCTTAAGCTGGAACGCTTGACCGCCGAGGTTTCTGAGTCGCAGGTCGATGAAGCTGCGGGCCGGATTGCGACCCAGCAGGGCGCGCTGGAAGAGCATGCCGCCAGCCACAAGGCGAAGGACGGCGATACCCTGACCATCGACTTCGTTGGCAAGATCGACGGTGAAGCGTTCGAAGGCGGGTCGGCCGAAGATGTGAAGCTGAAGATCGGGTCGGGCCAGTTCATTCCTGGTTTCGAAGAGCAACTAACCGGCGTGAAGAAGGGTGAAGAGAAGACCATCACAGTCACCTTCCCCGAAGATTATGGCGCCGCGCATCTCGCTGGCAAGGCCGCGACCTTCGATGTAACGGTCAAGGCGATCCTGAACGCAGACAAGCCCAAGCTGGACGATGATTTCGCCAAATCGCTGGGTCTGGAAGGTCTCGATAAGCTCAAGGAACTGCTTAAGGGCCAGATCGAGCAGGAGCATAACGGCCTGACGCGTACATATATGAAGCGCAAGTTGCTCGACCAGCTTGCCGCTTCGCATGATTTCGACGTTCCCCCGAGCATGGTGGAAGCCGAATTCAACCAGATCTGGGCGCAGCTCCAGCACGAAGCCGGTCATGAAGAAGATCCGGCGGCTGCGCTTGCAGAGATGGAAGCCGAGAAGGAAGACTATCGCGCGATCGCCGTGCGACGCGTCCGCCTTGGCTTGCTGCTTTCGGAGATCGGACAGGCCAATGGCGTCAGCGTTTCCGACCAGGAAATGAGCCGTTTGATCATGCAGGCTGCGCAGCAGTATAGTCCGCAGGACCGCGAGCGCTTCGTGCAGTATGTCCGTCAGGATCCGATGGCCGCCGCCCAACTGCGCGCGCCGCTTTATGAGGATAAGGTCGTCGACTTCCTGTTTGAGAAGGCTGAAGTCACTGATCGCGCCGTCAGCCGTGAAGAGCTGGAAGCCGCGATCGAGGCGGAAGATGGCGACCTGAAGCCGCACGTCCACGGTCCGAGCTGCGGTCATGACCATCCTGATCATGACGAAAAGCCCAAGGCAAAGAAGGCTGCCCCCAAAAAGAAGGCGGCTGACGCCGGGGAATCGGCAGCTGCTGAAGTTGCTGATGATGTGCCTGCCAAGAAGGCTCCGGCGAAGAAGGCCGCTGCCAAGAAGGATGAGGCTATGGCAGACGAAGCAGATGCGGAGGCAAAGCCCAAGGCCAAGAAGGCGCCCGCCAAGAAGGCTGCAGCCAAGGCTGAGTAAGGTCGTCATGGCCTGATCGGACGAGCGCCCGGCTTCGATGGAAGCGCGGGCGCTTTTCCATTGGTGAAGGACGGGCAAAATATTAATCTCGGCCGTGCATGCGATGGCTTTCGGCGGAAGGTGTGGGGGCTGATGAAGGAATTTCCGGCAGTAGCAAGCGGGCAGGGGCTCGAAGGCCCGCGGATCGCCGTGATTCTACCCTGCTATAATGAAGCTGGAGCAATCGTGCAGACGGTGGAGGACTTTCGTCGCGCGCTACCTGCGGCCGAGGTCTATGTATTCGATAACAACAGCACTGACGCAAGCCGCGAACTGGCCGCCGCTGCGGGCGCGATCGTCCGGCGCGTGGCTCAGCAGGGCAAGGGCCATGTCGTCCGCCGCATGTTTGCCGATGTGGACGCTGACATCTATGTCATGGCCGATGGGGATGCGACATATGAAGCAGCCGCAGCGCCCCGGCTCGTCGCAGCGATGCTGGAAGACAATCTCGACATGGTCGTTGGCGCGCGTAGAAGCGAAGTGGACGAAGCTTATCGGCGGGGGCACCGCTTCGGGAACTGGGCACTCACCAGTCTGCTCCAGCAGCTTTTCGGTCGCAGCTTCACCGACATATTGTCGGGCTATCGGGTGTTTTCACGGCGTTTCGTGAAAAGCTTTCCCGTGCTTTCGGCAGGCTTCGAAATAGAAACCGAGATCAGCGTCCATGCGTTGGAACTGGCCATGCCTGTATCAGAGGTCATGACCGCCTATGGCGCGCGGCCGGAAGGATCGGTCAGCAAGCTCTCCACCTATCGCGATGGATGGCGTATACTGCGGACGATCTTTACCCTGTTCCGCGTCGAAAGGCCGGTTTTGTTCTTTGGCCTAATCGCCGCGCTTTTGGCTTCGGTGGGGTTGATGTTGGCGGTGCCGCTGATCGCGACCTATCTCGATACGGGGCTCGTTCCACGATTTCCGACGGCGATTCTTGTGACCGGCCTGATGATCCTGGCGACGCTTTCGGGCATGTGCGGACTGATTCTGGATACAGTCGTGCGAGGACGCCGGGAAGTGCGACGTCTAGCCTATCTCGCCTTCCGGGCTCCATCCGATTTTGGATTGCGCGGCTGAAGCACTGGCCGTCTTCACGGCCCCCCTTGAACCCTTCCGCTTTTGTGCCGATGTAGAGGTCGGGCAAAATCACCTTGAAAGAGCAAAATGACCGATATCATGTCTGATCCCATGGCCGCGCTGGTTCCTATCGTTATTGAGCAGTCCAATCGCGGTGAGCGCAGTTTCGATATTTATTCCCGCCTGCTGCGCGAACGGATCATCTTCGTGACCGGCCAGGTGGAGGATCATATGGCGTCGTTGATCGTCGCCCAGTTGCTCTTCCTCGAGTCGGAAAATCCGAAGAAGGACATATGGATGTACATCAACTCGCCCGGCGGCGTGGTGACGGCCGGCATGGCGATCCACGATACGATGAAATATATCCGTCCGCAGGTCGGCACCGTATGCATCGGCCAGGCTGCCTCAATGGGCAGCTTCCTGCTGGCGGCGGGCGAGCCGGGCAAGCGTATCGCTCTGTCGAACGCGCGCATCATGGTGCACCAGCCCTCTGGGGGCGCCCAGGGCATGGCTTCAGACATCGAAATCCAGGCCAAGGAAATCCTCAGGATTCGCCGCCGCTTGAACGATCTTTATGTCAAATACACCGGCAAATCGCTGGAAGATGTCGAACGGGCGATGGATCGCGACACGTTCCTGGAAGCGGACGAAGCAAAGGCGTTCGGTCTGGTGGATGAGGTTTTTGATCGTCGTCCGGTCGCTGCGGATACGTCGGAAGGTTGACATGGATCTTAATCGCGCATGCCGTTTTCTCCCCTTGTGAAACCGGCGTGACGCGGTCTAGGATGATCCTAGGACCAGAACATCCCTAGCCAGCGGTGGTTTCCGCGAAGGGCAGGGAGGAAAGATTGGCGAATGACTAAGCTTACGGGCTCCGATTCAAAAAGTACGCTTTACTGCTCCTTCTGCGGCAAGTCGCAGCATGAGGTGCGGAAGCTCATCGCGGGGCCGACCGTATTCATCTGCGACGAGTGCGTGGAACTGTGCAACGACATCATCCGCGAAGAGACTAAGGGTGGTCTTGTCGGCAAAAAGGATGGGGGCGTTCCGACCCCGCAGGAAATCTGCGATGTTCTGGACGATTATGTGATTGGTCAGAACCGGGCGAAGCGTGTCCTTTCGGTCGCTGTGCATAATCATTATAAGCGCCTGAACCACGGTTCGAAGCCGGGCGAGGTGGAACTGGCGAAGTCGAACATCCTGCTCGTAGGTCCGACGGGTTGCGGCAAGACGTTGCTGGCGCAGACGCTGGCTAAGACGTTCGACGTTCCGTTCACCATGGCCGATGCAACCACGCTTACCGAAGCGGGCTATGTGGGTGAGGATGTGGAAAATATCATCCTCAAGCTGCTTCAGGCGTCCGATTATAATGTTGAAAAGGCACAGCGCGGCATCGTCTACATCGACGAAATCGACAAGATCAGTCGCAAGGCCGAAAACCCGTCGATCACTCGTGACGTATCTGGCGAGGGCGTGCAGCAGGCTTTGCTCAAGCTGATGGAGGGCACGACCGCGAGCGTGCCTCCCCAGGGTGGGCGCAAGCATCCGCAGCAGGAGTTTCTGCAGGTTGATACGACCAACATCCTGTTCATCTGCGGAGGAGCGTTCGCGGGTCTTGAAAAGATCATCGGCGATCGACTGGAAGCAAAGTCGATCGGTTTTGGCGCCCATGTCGCAGCTCCTGAGGAGCGCAAGACGGGCGAATTGCTACGCCAGAGCGAACCGGAAGATCTGCTGAAGTTCGGCTTGATCCCTGAGTTTGTCGGCCGCCTGCCGGTGATCGCGACGCTCGAAGATCTGGATGTGACCGCCTTGGTCAAGATCCTCGTCGAACCGAAGAACGCACTGGTCAAGCAGTATGGAAAGCTGTTCGACATGGAAAATGTTGAACTTAGCTTCACAGACGATGCGTTGACGGCGATTGCCAAGAAGGCGATCGAACGCAAGACCGGCGCGCGTGGGCTGCGTTCGATCTTGGAAGCGATCCTGCTCGACACTATGTTCGACCTGCCTTCCATGGAAGGCGTTGGCGAAGTCGTCGTCGATAAGGATGTCGTCGCTGGGACCAAGGAACCGATCCGTGTTTTCAGTGAAAAAGACAAGCGCGCCGAAGACGCGGCCTGAATTTTTCCTCATGCATGTGAAAGGCCCGTCTGGATAAACCAGGCGGGTTTTTCATTAGGTGCAGCTCGTGGATTGCTGGTGCAACAGGGCCTTATATGGCTAGCGAACTATTGGCGGGCTGTGTTCAGATCGATCGATGGCGGAGCGGTAATCGCGATAACTATTGAGCGGGGTCGCCGGTTCACGTCCGCGCATCTCATCGTACGCAGCTATCCAGCCCATCCCGCTGCACTATGCCGATACGGGTGGCGATGCTGTTCCCATAGCTCCGCGTGAACCCGCGAGGCGTGATGGCTGCGCGCTTCTTGGGCAGGGGTAGCACGGCTGCGATCCGGGCTGCTTCCGCTCTGGTTAGTTGCCCTGCGCCGTGACGGAAATAGCGCATTGCGCCTGCCTGCACGCCATAGGTGCCGATGCCGGTCTCTGCGACGTTCAGATAGACTTCCATTATCCGTCGCTTGCCCCAGATCGCCTCGATCAATATGGTGAACCATGCTTCAAATCCCTTGCGGATGAAGCCGCCACCCTGAAACAGGAATACATTTTTCGCAGTTTGCTGGCTGATAGTCGATCCGCCGCGGATACGGCCGCCGCTTGCATTGTGTCGCATTGCCTGAGCTATTGCGACAGCATCAAAACCGTGATGGCTACAAAAGCGGCTGTCTTCGCCCGCGATCACTGCGCGCGCCATATCGGGGTCGATCTCGTCTATGCTTAGCCAATCTTTGGTGATGCCGTTAGCGTCGAACATCATGGTCAGCGTTACCGGCGGTGGCACAAAACGATAAATCAGTACCAGCAGTAGCGAGAACGCGACAAAGCCGCCGATGATTTTGAGTATCACGCGACTCCAGCGAGGGCGGTGGCGGAGTGCGGCAGAGGAACGGCTCATCCGGCCAGTCGTAGCGCGATCACAGGAGCGTTCAAGCTGTACAATAGCGGCCAAGACGCGTCCGGGAGACATTCATCATATTTTGGAAGCATGTGTCATAAACGGAACGGCTATTAAGCCAGAAGCCTCTGACAGCGCAAACAAAAAGCCCCGGAGCTGTTCCGGGGCTTTTCTCATCCAACGATCATAAGCCTCAGGCCAGAGCGAGGCGCATCTTGCCGATCCGATCGCCTGCGATGCGCATCATGGCCTTTTGCAGCTTTTCGAAGGCACGAACCTCGATCTGGCGTACGCGCTCGCGTGACACGCCATAGACCTGGCTCAATTCTTCCAGAGTCTTGGGCTCTTCGGCCAAGCGTCGTTCGGCCAGGATATGTTTCTCCCGATCATTAAGATCGTCCATCGCCTCGACAAGCATGTCGTGACGCATTGTCTTTTCCTGTTCCTCCGCGACGCGTTCGTCCTGAAGCGGGTCTGTGTCAGCCAACCAGTCCTGCCACTGGCCCTCGCCATCTTCGCGCATTGGGACGTTGAGCGATGTGTCACCACCCATCGCCATACGGCGATTCATGGATACCACATCCTCTTCGGAGACGCCGAGATCGGTCGCGATCTTCTTGACGTCATCGGGGTGCAGATCACCGTCCTCGAATGCTTCGATGTTATTCTTCATACGCCGCAGGTTGAAGAACAGCTTCTTCTGTGCGGCGGTGGTGCCCATTTTCACGAGCGACCAGCTGCGAAGAATGAATTCCTGTATCGACGCGCGGATCCACCACATGGCGTAGGTAGCCAAGCGGAAGCCGCGATCCGGCTCGAATTTCTTCACCCCTTGCATCAGGCCGATATTGCCTTCGCTGATCAACTCACTGACCGGCAGGCCATAGCCGCGATAACCCATGGCGATCTTTGCCACCAAGCGCAGGTGCGAAGTCACCAATTGAGCCGCCGCTTCAGGATCCTGATGTTCGGCATAACGCTTGGCGAGCATATATTCCTGCTCAGGCGTCAGGATCGGAAACTTGCGGATTTCCGAGAGATAGCGGTTGAGGCTGGCTTCGCCGCCCAGCGTCGGCACCGCGGGGACATTGCTTTTATTAGCCATGTCGCTTCACCTTTCCCTTTCATGCGCGGTGGGACCCAGAAGAGGCGTCCAACGCACCGTCGCAAACTTGTCAAAATCTATACGAGAAGCTCGCTTAACAGTTCCTGCATATCGGCAGGGAGTGCACTGTCAAAGCTGAGTTTTTGCCCCGTTATTGGGTGTATGAACCCGAGCCGTTTTGCGTGCAATGCCTGCCTTTTGAAACCTAGAGTTTCCAGTATTGATTTGAAACCTTTTCTTTCTCTACCGTAAACGGGATCCCCGATCAAGGGGTGGCCAAGATGTGCCATATGGACGCGTACCTGGTGGGTGCGCCCAGTTTCCAGTCTACATTCTACAAGCGCCGCGCCGCGAAACCGATCCGTGACGCGATAATGGGTGACGGCGTGTTTGCCACGTCCTTCTCGCTGTACCGCCATCTTCTTGCGGTCGGAGTCAGACCGCCCGATCCAGGTATCGATCGTTCCGGCAGCTATCGGGGGTATGCCATACACCGCCGCTGCATAGAGTCTGTCGATGCTGTGCGCCTTGAACTGTTGAGCCAGCCCTTCATGAGCCTTGTCAGACTTGGCAACGACCAGAAGGCCAGAAGTATCCTTGTCGATGCGATGGACGATGCCGGGGCGAGCGACGCCGCCAATTCCAGACAGGTGGCCCCGACAATGGTGAAGCAGGGCGTTGACCAGCGTTCCATCAAGGTTACCCGCCGCAGGGTGCACGACCAGTCCCGCGGGCTTATCCACCACGATGAGATCGGCATCTTCATGTACGATAATGAGCGGGATATCTTGTGCCGCGGCCTCGGCCTCGACAGGCGCGGGCACCGTGACAGTGAAAACCTGCCCCGACAGCACTTTCATGGAAGGATTGAGAGTGCGACCCTCTGCCGACACCCGACCCTCGACAATCAGGCTCTTCAGCCGTTCGCGGGAAAGCGCTGGCAACAGATCGGCAAGCGCCTTGTCGAGCCGCTGTCCATGTTGCGCCTCGCCAATCGTCGTTTCGATGATGGAATCCCCCGAACCCATTGGGTAAGCATGTAGGAATGAGGGTGCACATTTCAAGGTCGCTGATGGACCAGATACTGTCCTTGGCGGCTGCGGATCATCGTGAGATATGCGGGCTGTTGCTGGGTTCTCCGGGCTGGATTCACGACATCTGCCCCGCCGCCAACGTGGCTGCTGACCCGGCGCGGCATTTTGAGCTGGACCCCCGAACGCTTCTTGCTGCTCACAAGTCTGCTCGCGCGGGTGGGCCAACTGTCCTTGGTCATTACCACTCGCATCCCGGCGGTCGCCCTGAGCCGTCCTCGACCGACGCTGCCTGCGCTGCGCCTGATGGCAGCCTTTGGCTGATAATAGGTGGTGGCGAAGCGCGGCTTTGGGTCGCCACTGGAATTGAGGGAGGCAAGGCGGCCTTTAATGGCGTGGCGCTCGATATCATGTGACGCAAAGACGGCGGGCTGGGGTTGCATCCGCCATCCCGGCAGCGCATTAGCCTGTCATCGCCTCAATCCATTATTCGGCAGCAGCACCTTCATGACCAATCCGACCGACAGCATCGAATTTGCCAGCTTGCTTTGTTCGCGCCTCTGCCACGATCTATTGAGTCCGGTGGGCGCACTCAACAACGGTCTGGAACTGATGGCGGATGAGACCGATCCTGAAATGCGTCAACGGTGCCTTGATCTGTTAGCCGATAGTGCCAAGACCTCCGCCAATAAGCTTAAATTCTTCCGTTTGGCTTTCGGTTCGGCGGGTGGCTTTGGCGACGCTGTCCCTACGCATGAAGCGCGCGTGGCGATCGAGGGCATGTTCTCTGGCGCGGGCCGGGTAAAGATCGGCTGGCTAGTCGAGGACGACATGCTCGACAAGCTGCCGGTAAAGGTGTTGCTGAACCTTGCCCTGATCGCGGGTGACGCGCTGGTGCGTGGCGGCCAATTGGATATCGGCGCCGAAAAGCGGCCGGGCGTCACGGAAATCGTCGTGCGCGCCGAAGGTCCCAAGCTGGTGCTCGACCCGGATTTGCGCGCTGCGCTTGCGGGCGCCCTGCCGCCGGAGGGGCTTGCTTCACGCACGGCTGCCGCATGGATGGTGCGTAGTTTGGTGACGAACGCTGGCGGTGATATTGCACTTTCCCCAGCGGGTGAGCCTATGTTGCTTTTTGGCGCTTCCATTCCCGAACGGGGCTGACGCCATTAGGGAGGCGCGCCGTGGCGTTGTAAGCAGCGTCGTTGCGCGAACTCAACCGAAGCCGTTCATTCTTCGCAGCGCAGGTTTTAACGGTGGCTAAGCCGCCTGGCGGACTGGTATCGCCCTCTGTGAGGTCTGCCAAGACCGCCGACAGTGGGGAAATTTTGCCCTACACTGGTCCTGCCAGTTGGACACGCGACATGGGCCGTATGCCGTAGATGTTGGATGTCGCCCCGGGTGAAACAGCATCGCGACAATGATGCTCGCTATGATTTCCGAGTGAGCCGACTTGGCATTGTCCAGCAATTTTACGATCCAGGGGGGTGTATTTAGCCTTCGTTAATCGGGCGATTTAGCGGTCAAATTGGTCGATGGTTTTGCATAGAATTGCACGGTGCTACCAAAAGCAAATGGCCCAGACGCTCTTGCGCCCGGGCCATTGTCTTTTTAGCCTCTGATAGATCAGGAGCTGTAATACATGTCGAATTCGACCGGCGAGGGAGCCATTTCCCAGCGATACACTTCCGGCCATTTCAGTTCCATATAGGCTTCGATCTGGTCCTTGGTGAACACATCGCCCTTCAGAAGGAAATCATGATCTGCGGCCAGCGAGTCCAGCGCTTCACGCAGCGAGGCGCAGACGGTCGGCACCTGGCTCAGCTCTTCCGGCGGAAGGTCGTAAAGGTTCTTGTCCATCGCGGCGCCCGGATGAATCTTGTTTTCGATGCCGTCCAGGCCAGCCATCAGCAGAGCCGAATAGCAGAGATAGGGGTTAGCCATCGCGTCGGGGAAACGGAATTCGACGCGCTTCGCCTTCGCGCCCGCACCATAGGGGATACGGCATGAAGCTGAACGGTTACGAGCCGAGTAGGCGAGTAGAACCGGAGCTTCGAAGCCCGGCACCAGACGCTTATAGCTGTTGGTGGTCGGGTTCGTGAACGCGTTCAGGGCCTTGGCATGCTTGATGACGCCGCCGATGAAGTAGAGGCACATATCCGACAGGCCAGCATAGCCTTCGCCTGCGAACAGCGGCTTGCCACCATTCCAGATCGACATGTGGGTGTGCATGCCCGAACCGTTATCCTGCGCGATCGGCTTCGGCATGAAGGTTGCGGTCTTGCCGTACGCCTGCGCGACGTTCCACACGACATATTTGTAGATCTGCATGCGGTCAGCGGTCTGGACCAGCGTACCGAAGGTCAGGCCCAACTCGTGCTGGGCGGCGGCGACTTCATGATGGTGCTTGTCGCACGGCAGGCCCATTTCGAGCATGGTCGAAACCATCTCGGCGCGGATGTCGGTAGCCGGATCGACCGGAGCGACGGGGAAATAGCCGCCCTTGGCGCGCGGGCGGTGGCCCAGGTTGCCACCCTCATATTCCTTGCCGGTGTTGGTCGGCAGTTCAATGTCGTCGATCTTGAAATAGCTCTGCGAATAGTCATTTTCGAAGCGCACATCGTCGAACATGAAGAATTCGGCTTCGGGGCCGACATAAACGGTGTCGCCGAAACCTGCCGATTTCACGAACGCCTCGGCGCGCTTGGCGGTCGAGCGGGGATCGCGGCTGTAGAGTTCGCCCGTGTCGGGTTCCACGATGTCGCAGAACAGGATCAGCATCGGGGTGGCGCTGAACGGATCGACATAGACCGCGTCCAGGTCGGGCTTCAGGATCATGTCCGATTCGTTGATCGTCTTCCAACCTTCAATCGACGAACCGTCGAACATGAGGCCTTGGGTCAGTTCATCCTCGCCCAGCACCGAAGCGACCATGGTCAGGTGCTGCCACTTGCCCTTGGGATCAGTGAAACGGACATCGACCCACTCGATCTCCTTTTCCTCGATCATCTTCAGGATGTCTTTTGGCGTGTTGGCCATGTGAACTTGCCCTTCTTTCAAAAATACCCCCCCGAAGGGGTAGTGGATGTTACGGTTCGTCGGCCCCTTGCGAAGCCGACGGAATAGATAATGCTAGGCAGTCAGATCGCGTCGCTGTCGCGCTCGCCGGTGCGGATACGGACTGCACCCTCGATCGATGTAATGAAGATCTTTCCGTCACCGATCCGCCCCGTCTGCGCGGCGGCGGAGATGGCCTCCACCACGCGTTCGGCCAGTGAGTCATCGACGACCACCTCCAGCTTCACCTTGGGCAGAAAATCGACGACATATTCGGCGCCCCGATAGAGTTCGGTATGGCCCTTTTGGCGGCCAAACCCCTTGGCCTCTGTCACCGTGATGCCGGACACGCCCACCTCGTGAAGTGCTTCCTTCACCTCGTCGAGCTTGAACGGCTTGATGATCGCTTCGATCTTTTTCATCACTCTATTCCCAATTCACGCGCGCGCTTGATGGCGGGAAATCCCCGCTGCCCAATATCTCACTCCAGCGACGATCATCATGCCCCCCGAGACATGCGACGTCTCTTCCGACAATCAATTACCGTGCCAACTGGCGAATCGTTACATATCGCTTTCGGCGATGCGGCAATCTTTGTCCAGATTGCTCGAAAACCGGGCATTGAACCAACGAATTGCCTACTTTTTAGGCAGTTTCGAGATTGGTTCAATAGGGCGGGGCGTCAAGTCCGACCAGGCTCTTGGTAAAAATCTCGCAGCCAGTCTCAGTGATGCCGATGCTGTGTTCGAACTGTGCGGATAATGTGCGATCGCGGGTAACTGCGGTCCAGCCATCCTCCATCATCTTCACTCCCGGCTTGCCGATGTTGATCATGGGTTCGATAGTGAAGAACATGCCTGGGCGCAGTTCCGGTCCGGTACCCGGACGGCCAACATGAACCACTTCCGGGCTGTCATGAAAGACTCGACCCAGCCCATGCCCGCAAAAGTCGCGGACCACGCCGTAGCGATGCTTCTCCGCATGCTTTTGAATCGCGTGGCCAATGTCGCCGATATGATTGCCCGGCCTGGCCTCCTCGATGCCCAGCATCAGGCATTCATAGGTGACCTCAATCAATCGCCGTGCCTTGATGGATGTTTCTCCAACAATATACATGCGACTGGTATCGCCGTGCCAGCCATCAACCAGCGGCGTCACATCGATGTTTAAAATATCGCCGTCTTTCAATTTCTGGTCACCCGGAATGCCGTGACAGATGACGTTGTTCAGCGAAATGCAGCAGCTGTGCGTATAGCCGCGATAGCCGAGCGTTGCAGGCACGCCGCCGCCGTCCAGCGTCATTCGGCGCACGATATCATCAAGTTCGCCAGTGGTTACGCCTGGAGCCACATGCGGAACCAGTGCGTCCAATATCTCTGCAGCCAATCGCCCTGCCTTGCGCATGCCTTCAAAGCCGGCCGCGTCATAAAGCTTGATCGCAGTCGATCGTGAAATCGGCGCGTCCGCCGTCATCGTCATATATTCGGTCATGGGCCGATTATATGCGCGCGACCTGCATATTGCGAGGCCCAGTTCGCAGCGGGCTAGGCAGCAGAGCTGTCAAAGGCTATGGCCGGCGTCATGTCAGCCCCTGAACGTATTTGGACTGCCGCGCTGATCGTGATCGGAGACGAGATTCTGTCCGGGCGCACGCAGGACAAGAATGTCGCTCAGATCGCGGCGTGGTTGAATGTGCAAGGTATCCGGCTGCGCGAGGTGCGCGTGGTCGCCGACGAAAGCGACGCCATCGTGGAGGCCGTGAACACCCTTCGCGCGCGGAATGATTACCTCTTCACAACCGGCGGCATCGGGCCGACCCATGATGACATCACTGTCGATGCGATTGCCATGGCACTAGGGGTGGATGTGGAGATACATCCGCAGGCCCGGGAGATGCTGCAGGGCTATTATGAAACGCGGGGCGGGCTGACCGATGCCCGGCTGCGCATGGCGAGAGTACCGGCAGGTTCGGACCTTATCGAGAACCGCATGTCCGGCGCTCCGGGTATTCGTCACGGCAATATCTTCATCATGGCGGGCGTGCCGCATATCACGGCGGGTATGCTCGACATGCTAACCGGCACCCTGGAAGGGGGAAGGCCGGTTCTGTCCGCGCAGATCGGATGCTGGGTCGCGGAAAGCGAGATCGCCGACCTGTTAGCCGCGACCGAGCGCGCGCATGAGAACTGCCAGATTGGTAGCTACCCATTTTTCCGCGAGGGGAAGACCGGCGCGAACTTCGTGATCCGTTCGACTGATCCGGCATCATTGGAACTCTGCGTTGCGGAACTGAGTTCGCGGCTTGAGGAAGGGGGATGGCCGGTGGTGACGGGAGGGATCTGACAACCTCATATAATCCCACTTTTCGCTGCCCGCTAAGTCCCTGATCCGCGCCCATATGTGGCTGCAAAGCGGCAGGCTGCATTGCATGCCGCCTGCTGCACGGGCTATGCTGCGCTGCGTCAATGGCTGGCTGGTTCCAGCTCTTGGATGTTGGGCCTGGCGCCCGTGCGTCCGATCAATGGTGAAAGGCTGGCTGTTAAACCCCCTTATTTCGGGAGCGGCTTTGTGCGTCCTTTTTCCTTGGATCCCCGCGCGGTGGATGCCATTTAAAGGGAGAATAGGTGATGCGGATCGTGATGATCGGATCGGGCTATGTCGGACTAGTTTCTGGCGCGTGCCTCGCGGATTTCGGCCATGACGTCATCTGTGTCGATAAGGACGCGGCGAAGATCGCCGTGCTACGCGAGGGCGGGGTGCCTATATACGAGCCCGGCCTGGCTGACCTTATTGCACGGAATGTTAAGGCGGGTCGGTTGACCTTCACGACGGATGTTGCGGCGTCAGTGGCGCAGGCCGACGTTGTCTTTATCGCAGTTGGAACGCCCGCGCGCCGCGGGGACGGCCATGCCGACCTGAGCTATGTCTATGATGCCGCGCGAGAGATCGCTTCTGCCCTGACGGGCTTCACCGTGGTCGTGACCAAATCCACCGTGCCGGTGGGCACCGGCGACGAGGTTGATCGGATCATCCGCGAAACGAACCCGCGCGCGCAGTTCGCAGTGGCTTCCAACCCGGAATTCTTGCGGGAGGGCGCGGCGATCCAGGATTTCAAGCGGCCTGACCGCATCGTTATCGGCATAGAAGATGATTGCGCGCGTCCGGTTATGGAAGAGGTCTATCGCCCGCTCTACCTGAACCAGGCACCTATTCAGTTCACCGGTCGCCGCACCAGTGAATTGATCAAATATGCAGCCAATGCATTCCTGGCAATGAAGATCACCTACATCAACGAGATCGCAGAATTGTGCGAGCATGTCGGCGCTGATGTGCAGCAGGTTGCCCGCGGCATTGGTCTCGACAACCGGATCGGATCGAAATTCCTGCACGCGGGACCGGGCTATGGCGGTTCCTGCTTCCCGAAGGATACGCTGGCGCTGGTAAAAACGGCAGAGGATGCAGGCGCGCCGATCCGCCTCATCGAAGCCACGGTGGCCATTAACGAAAGCCGTAAGCGCGCCATGGCCCGCAAGGTGCTTGCAGTGTGCAACGGCTCCGTCCGAGGCAAGACCATCGCGGTACTGGGCCTTACCTTCAAGCCTAACACTGACGACATGCGTGACGCGCCATCGCTTTCGATCATCCAGGCGCTTCAGGACGGCGGCGCACAGGTGCGGGCTTATGACCCCGAGGGTATGGATGCGGCCCGGACGATGCTACGAGACGTTGAATTCTGCACCAGCCCCTATGTAGCCGCACAGGGTGCGTTCGCGGTGGTGATCGTCACCGAATGGGACGCGCTTCGTGCATTAGACCTGCCGCGGCTGCGGTCGGTGATGGGCGGGGATGGTCTGGTCGATCTTCGCAACATTTACCGTTTCGAGGATGCAGAAGCCGCTGGCTTCACATATGTCAGCGTCGGCCGTGGCGCTGTGCCCGAACCACAACCGTTGATCCAGGCGGCCGAATAAGGCGAAATGAAAGCGGCTCGTCGCAAACGCTGCCGCTTTGCGACGAGCCGTTGTTGACCGGAAGTTTTTGTTAATCTCCCTGTAGGACCGTTAGGACACTAACAACGGGGGTTGCAAAAATGAATATCAGGTTGACTGGCTCCATGATTGGAGCCGGAGGATCGCTCCTTTGCGTCATGGCGGCGGGGGCCGCGACCATTCTTTCCACGGGGTCTACATCGACAGGCACGTCCATTGGATCAGCGACGACCCTGCTCAATAGCGGAGCAGCGACGTCGTCGTTCTCGACGACCTCGACATCGACGGGAACCACGTCAACTATCACATCGAGTTTTTCGACGTTCGATTTCGCAAATGGTACAAAACTGCCGGAAAAGGCGACGCTGTCGCTCGGCAACGCGACCTTCCGGCCGGGTGCCGGCACTGCCTATGTGCCAGTGACCCTGGATCGCCCGACTCCTAACACGATCATTGCTAGGGTCATCACGGTAAATGGATCCGGTACGTTGCGCGCGCTATCGGGCTATAATTACCAGACCGTCGATACCGTCGTGATTTTCCGACCCGGCGATCCACTCGTCCAGACGGTAGCAGTCCCGATCATCAGCGCAGGTGAGGGCCAACAGTTTCAGCTGAAGCTACGCGAAGCGCCTTGGGGTGGTTTACAGGGACAGTCTTTTGCCACCATAACCGCGACAAGCAACGTCGCACCTACCGCCAAGGCCATGGGATCATTTCGCCAGCCGCGCACCTTTGCGGCGACCGGCACACTTCAGTTCGAGTTAAAGAAGGAAACGCACAAGCGTTCTCCTGATGGAGGATGGAACCGTTGGGCGACCTCCCTATCGCATGGCCGTACTCAGGTAGCCAATGGCGAAACAGGCCTGTATCTCGATTCCAGCGTCTTTCCGGGCGTTGAAGGCCCTGTATATTGGGGCACGCAGGGACTCGTGCTGCACAGCCAGAAACTCAAAACACCCATCTATCATGAAGGGCAGAACTGGTATTACGGGGCATCGGTGCTCGATGGCCGCCACTTCCTGGCGTCTCAGATCGGCTACGGCCAATATGAGTGGGAAGCCAGGATGCCCAATCGCCGTGGATCCTGGCCAGCCTTCTGGCTGATCTCAACCAGCGGTTGGCCGCCGGAAATCGATGTTTATGAAGGCTTTGGCTATCAAAGCTATTGGGATTTCGACCGGCATATCGGCCAGACCATTCACGGTGGTTCAGGCGGAACGCGCAGTTTTCAACGGGGTGTCGTGATCCAGACTGAACAAGCCTATGGGTTGAAAGGCTATTCGCAGAACTTTCATCGTTTTGCGGTGGACATTCAGCGCGATTATATCACCTGGTTCGTTGACGGGTTGGAGACTTACCAGTCGGTCAATCCGTTCCAAGGCCATCGCTGGTATCCGATCATGGACGTGGCGGTCAAAACGACCGGCAGTTATGATGACGGTTCAGGCGACATGATCATCAAGAGCTTCCGCATCTACAGCGCGCCATAATGGCTGTGGGCGCCGCCTGACAGGGCATAGAGGCGCCCCCAGCATTTGATCCATTGCCCGGCTATGTCCACTCGGCGTGCGCCGGGCAGCAGCATCATTGCAAGGCCAGCGGTTCGGACCATGAGGATGCCGAGGGTTCGCCCCAGCAACATTACCTGTCCGGCTGCTCCAGGCCGCTGTTTGCGCCGTGTAAGCGTCTCGGTAAAGCCGATCCGCCACATGCGTTTCAACACCCAGGACAGCTTCGCACGCTCGCTTGGCACCCATTCGCTCACCCGCGCCTGGGGAGCCCAGGCAAAGCGGGCTCCCGCTTCCCGGAGGCGCGCAAGGAAATCAAGGTCCTCACCCCCACTGCGGTTGAAGCGCATGTCGAACCATGGCTGGCTGATCAATCCAAGCGCCCGGCGACTTACCAGAAGGTTATTGCTTGCCCACAGCATGCTTGTCGCACCCCAGGCGCGTTGCTCCGGCCGGAACACCAAAGTCTGCAGCGCCCACCGGGGCGGCCTGCCGGTGAAGTGGAAATCCACAGGGCCCGCCACAACGTCAGCCCCGACCTGCGCCTGGCAGGCGAGCAGCGCATCCAGCCAGCCCTGCTGCGGCCATTCATCATCGTCGATCATTGCAACGAAGCGCATCGTGGGATCGGCCACAGCTGTAGCGAATATAGCGTTTCGAACGGCACACAGACCGGGCTCCGGCACGGGCAGTAAGGTGAGGGGAAGCGGATAGCCTTCCAGCTTCAAAGCCTGCACTATGGCTGCGCCCTGCTGCGCGTCGCCGTCATTGTCGGCGATCAGCAGCATGACGTCGCGCCGGTCGATAATCGACGCTAGCGTTTCCAGAAGGTGTCGCAGTTCGGCAGGCCGTCGAAAGGTGGGTATGGCGATCCAGATTGCCTTGCCATCCGTCATGGCGCCGCCGCCTCAATTGGGCGGGGCCGCTCTGGCCTGCCGCGTTGCAGCCATTTGATCAACTGGTGCCCGCGAATTTCGATCAGCAGGTAACTCACCCAGCAGACCAGCCATGTCGCACCGATCATCCCGACGACGAATAGCCAGTCAATCCCGGAGATGCCGTGCCGCTGCGCGATGCTCATCGCCCGCGCTGCAACGTCTCTCACCAGCGGGTGCCACAGGTAGATGGAATAGCTGATCAGCCCAAGATGGAAGCTCACTGGGTTGGCCATTACTGTCCGGGCCGCAGTGCCATCATAATAACAGCTCAATACCAGCAATGGCATGAGGCACACGACCAGTACGTCAGCCTTGGGCAGCAGCAGGGTCAGCACGATCAGGCCGCAGATGATCGCGAAGCCGCCGCGCCGGTCGATCAGGGCCCTGCACCAGGGCTTGTCGGCAATGCGGAAGGTGGGCACACCAAGGGAAAAGCCGGCGAGGCAGCGCAGCAGCGTCAGAACGCTGTCATTCTCATTCACGTCTAACGGCCCGCTGGATCCCAGACCGGAAGATGCCACGAGCGATAGTAAAGTGACGCACAGCGCCGCCTGCGCCCAGGCCCAGCGCGAAAAGGCCATGATGGCGATCAGCGGATAGATGAGATAGGCCGCGACTTCCGTGCTGACCGACCAACTGTTGCCAGCTATGGGCTGGGTGCCCCAACCCCAACTCTGCACCATGAAGAGGTTGCTGAGGATATTGGCGAGCGTCAGCTCAATGGATTGGTTGCCCGACACATTGAGTAGAATGCGCAGGCCGAACACAAGCGTCACGATTAAGTGCAACGGCCAGACGCGCGCGATCCGATTGACGAGAAAATCGATATAACTCGCTGTTCCCAGATGTCTCACCACCCGGTCGTGATAGCCGTAGGATATCACGAAGCCGCTGAGGATGAAGAATAGATCCACGGCCAAATAGGCTCGTGAGAACAGGGGGATGGCGAAGTCGGCAAAGGCCGGCTGGTGCGGGATATGGTACAAAAGCACCGAAACGGCGGCAACTCCGCGCAACCCGGTCAGCGAAGCAACCCTCATGCGCTGGCGCTCCTCATAGCAGGCGCTGAATCGAATGCGGCGGCGATCGCGTCCCAAAGAGGCTTGCGATCCATTTTCGCGTCCAGCGGGAGTCCACGCGACAACTGACCGCCCGGCCACTTATATTCAGGGAAGTTTGAAAGCCACGAATAGCGGTCCGACAGGCCCCAACAGAGAATGGACCCCATCGCCGGATTGTCGAGTGCAACGTCCAGAAAGGCCTTTGCCACAGACGCGACTTCGCGGTCGCGCTTGTCCGGGCTGGGTGGACCGCCGCGGTCTGCAACATCGAACTCGGTGATTGAAAGCTTCAGGCCATAGCCGCTCAACATCCTTAGGAAGTCAGCAAGCTGTCGTTCGTTGAATCGCTCTTTATAGGGTTTCAGATGACCCTGTATGCCAACCGCATCGATCGGCACGCCTCGTCCCATCAACCTGTCGAGTAGCTTCAGCAGCGCCGTTCGCCGTCGTTCGCAGCGGGGGGAGTCATGTTCGAGACCGAAGTCGGTCAGGAACAGCGTCGCTTTTTCATCTGTATCCCGTGCTTTGTGAAATGCGATGTCGATATAATGCTCGCCCAGCGCCTTCATCCACATGCTGCCCATGCGCATGCCGTCGGCCCGACCCTCATTGGGTTCCACCGCCTCATTGACCACATCCCACTCGCCAATCCGCCCGGCATAGCGGCGCATTGCTACATCGATGTAGCTGGTCATCAACTGTTGCCGTGTTTTCTCGTTGGCGGCGTCCAGTGCGGGTTCGAGCCAAGGAGGGTTGGCGGCATACCACACCAAAGCATGGCCGCGTGCGAGCATGCCATGTTCCTGAGCGAAATCGACTATCTGATCCGCGCCGCTGAAATCATATTTCCCCGGCTTGGGCTCGGTTGTGCCCCTCTTCAGTTCATATTCCTGCACGACCATATCGCATTCCCGCGCGACCGCCGCGCGAAAGGCCGCATCCTCTCGCAGCAGCCGGGATTTTACCGCCGCGCCGAAATGGCGGCCAGACCTGCGTGCATGTTGTGCAAGGCCATAGCGTGAAATATTCCGCGCAACGCCAGGGGGCACGGGCGAGCAGGCAGCCAGCGCCACAGCGCTTGCAAGAAAATCCCGCCGCTTCATAGCCGCTGCATCCTTCCGACGAAGAGCCGTATGAAGTCGATCCATTTGTCGCAGATGCGACGATAGGTAGTGTCGGGAAGGACGATCTGCATCAGTACCGCTGCCGCCAGCCTCGGCCCATAAGCACCGTGCAGCAATGCTGCGAGATAATAGCGCATCGCCCGGCTGCGGCTGGTCGGCCAGATACTCTTTGCTGCATGCCAGCCCATATAGCCGGAGAATGCGCGGGCTGAGATATGGGGACGCAGGTCGGCCAGCCACGCCAGACTGCCGATATTGCCGCGTACCTGCGATAGCCGGTCCTCTGCCTTTCTGTCCGCCCAGATCGTGCCCGGTCTGTCTGCCATTACGAACCGGGCGCCTGCCAGCGAAAGGCGTAGAGCAAAATCGGTATCGTCGCCGAACTTCACATCCTCTCGGTAGCGCACCTTTTCGGCGAGCGAACGGCGAAGCGCCACGCTGCTGGTCTGGATGAATCCGCGGTCGCACATCAGGTAGCGGTCTACCCGCTCGTTACTCGCGATCGCTCGGGGCGGTTTGAGGAAACGGCGCCCGCCGCCGCGATCTGCCAGCACCTGTGCATAGGCGACAATATCCTCGCCTTTCTCCAGCAAGGGTAAGAGGTCGGCGAGATGATGTGGAAGGAAACGATCGTCGCAATCGAGAAAGGCGACGTAAAGTCCGCGTGCGTGATCGACTCCCGCGTTGCGAGCGGCTGAAGCGCCCCGATTTTGCTGCACGATAATGATAAGGCGCGGATCCTTGATCGCACCCAAGGCGATTTCTGTGCCGTCGGTCGAACCGTCGATGACGACGATTACCTCTATGACCGCGATGCTTTGTTCCAACGCGGAAAGAACGGCTGCCATCACGGCTTCGCGTCGCTGATAAGTGGGGATTATGATGGAAAAGATGGGCTGCGCTACAGCCGCCTGCAGCCGGGATGGAGGTTGCCAGGCGCTCATCACGACCGCGCCCCGCCATGGACGGGATCGCCCTTGCCGAAGCGCAGGACGAAGCCGTTGACAAGTGATCGATAAAGCCGCTTGGGAAGGTAGGATCGCAAGACCTGTCGGGCGACCACCTTGGGGGGGACGCCGCCCGCAAATAGTCCCACTGCCAGATCCCGAAATGCGATCACCGGGCGGATGGGCGCCATATGATAGGCCAGCACCGTAGCGCGATAACCTCGCCGCGCTCGTTCCGTGAGCATGTGGCCGCAACGGTCGAGCCAATCGAGCGAAGTTTCATAGCCGCGCACATAGGAAGTGCGTCCCGCCTCGGTCGCATCGAGCCAGACCGTCAACGGCTGTTCGATCATGCGAAACCGTGCTCCTGCGCTTTGCAGCCGGACGCAGAAATCAAGATCCTGCCCTTTTTTCAGCGCCGGATCGAAGAGCACCTTACGGGCCAGATCGCTAGGCACGACCATGGTGGATGTCTGCATGAACTGATTGGCGCAGAAGAGATATTCGCCGACGTCTTCACCGTCGCGAATACCGCGATCGGGCCTGATCCAGTAACGATCAACACCTCGATCCACCTTCATCCGGGAATATAGCACCGTCCGCCCGTCGTCCTTTTCCAGCGCCTTGACCATGGTGGACAGTTTCCCCGGCAGGAACAGGTCGTCGGAATCCAGGAAAGCGATGTGTAGTCCGCGCGATGCTTCGATCCCGCGATTGCGCGCAGCGCCGCCACCCGCATTGTGCTGTCGGATGTAGCGTACCCGGGGGTCGCCGATTACCTTGATCACGGACTCCGGGTCGTCACGTGATCCGTCATCAACGACTATGATCTCGAAATCCTGCCAATCTTGTGCCTGCACCGACTGGATCGTATCGGTTAGGATCTCTGCGCGATTGTACAGCGGAATGACAACGGAGAAGAAGGGGGCTGCATCTGTCATGCGCCATGCACCTTTCGATATTCTTCATAATGAAATCCGGCGATGCCGGCGATTTTGCCGACAGCGCGGTATAGCTTGCCGAGCCGCACGACCCGCTTGCCTCGGTCCAGCGTTGCCACCGCGCCCAGGGTGCCCACGAGGACGCCGACCGCAATGCGGGGCGCTTCACTCAGCAATGTAAGTAGCCGCCCCTTGTGATACCGCTCCACCATCATGTCGGTCATGCCGAGACGATAGCCACGCATGAGCAGCCATTTGGCGGTTACGCGACTAGCCGGGATGAGTTCCGTCACCAGTGCATCCTCAGCCCAAGCGAAACGAAAACCCTGGCGGGCCATTCGCGTGAACAGTTGCTTGTCGGAGCCGCCGGTCAGCGCCATTCGCTCATCGAAGGGGCTCTGGCCCATCGCGCGCAACGCATTGGCGGAAATCAGCACATTGGCGGTGCTGTCGATGAGCTTTACCGGCCCTGACATGCCGCGTCGCTTGGCTTGCAGCAGCGGATGCCGCGCGGCCCAGGGGGCAAGATGGCTGTCCATCTCGCGCGCCACCGCGCCACCCACCACGTCAGCGTCCCACCGTTCTGCTGCACCGACCAGAGCGTCAATCCATGCTGGTGATGCTGCTTCGTCATCGTCAAGCATGGCAACATGCGTGACGCCAGGCGTCGCGACAGCTTTAGCCACCAGCGCGTTGCGCACCAGCGGTATGCCGCGTTCCGCCACCAGCAAAGCCTTCACCGGCCAGCGATAGCCCTGTGAGGCCATGCGCTCGACCACCGCCATACCTTCGCGCCGTCCCGCGTCATTATCGGCGACCAGAACCTCAATGTTATGGGCCGTATTTTGCATGGCGATGGATTCCAGCGTGCGCTGCAACCCCAGCGGTCGATTGCATGTGGCGACGCAGATTATGATCCTAGCCATGAGCCGTCTCCGCTGAAGAAATTTGTCGCCGTTGCCATTGTGGGCGCGGCTTGGCCTTGAAGGTTGCATGCGCCGTTGCGATGGCTGCGAGGAAGATCACCCAGACCTGCCGGTCTTTGTCGAAGAAGCTGGTTTCCAGCAGGTTCTGGTACATGACGAACACCCAGACTGCGAAGGCTGGCACCATCAGATGCTGGTTCTGCTTGGTGGAGCCGGTCAGGAACCAATAGGCTGGCAGAGCCAAAAAGCTGACCAGCAGCATGATCAGTCCCAGTGGTCCGGTCGTTACGAGGATTTCCAGATATCCATCATGCGAGTGGGCTGTAAGCATCTGAAACTGCTGGTTTAAATAGTCATGGGCGGGGGAATTTGTGCCGACCTGCCAAAAACCGCCGAAGCCAGCGCCCAGATAGGGATGATCCGCCAGATAATCGAATACCACCTGCCAGATCGAGACACGCCCGGTAAAACTGGTCGGATCGGCGAAAAGCCGCTCGATTGTCGGTTGATACGCAATATAGAGCGCCAGGAACCCCACCATGCCAAAGCCCAGCATCATGAGCAGGATCGCCCGCTTTTGCGTGCTGTCGCTGAGCGCCCGGTAGATGTTGCTGATCATGAGCATACCGATGCACAGCGCCAGCGACGTTTTGCTCTTCGTACCGACTACGAACAGGAAAGCCATGAGAGCAAACAGCGCATAATACCATTTGCGCCGGTCTATCCACGCATTGCCGCAAACGATGAAGCACAATGCCATCACCGCTCCCGCAATATTCTTGTGGAAGAAAAAGCCTCTCCATGCGCCGATGAGCGCCTTGTCGCTCTCGGTAGGCGGATGCACCGCCGCAGGGGTCAGCGGCATGGATATCCAACAAATAATCAGCGACGTGATCAACGCCCACCGCAGGGCGGTGAACAACCTTTCCGGCCCCATCAGCGCCAGCGCGCAGAATGTGATGTAGATCACGATAAATTGTTGCATCACACGTTTGAAGGATACGAAGGGATCCACGCCCCAACTGCATGTGATCAGAAACCAGACGAGCATGATCGCCAGCGGCCAGAAGGTGAAACGGTATTTCAGCGGATGCTGCCGCAGCATCTGCACCGCCGTCAGCAGCAAGGCAAAGCCGATGAACAAGGCCTGCTTGAAAAGGTCCGATCCGTCGTTATCCGCCGCCATCGCCACCAGTTCGTCCTGCGTGCGCGACGCGAAGGGCTGCTGGCCGATGAATACCATCATCAGGAACACGAAGTAGAAGATCTGCGCGACCACCACTATGCGGCTGTCCTGCTCCGCAACCGATGAACCGGGCAGGGCGGGGGAGGGCACATTGCCGATGCGATGCCAGGTGGAGGCCATCAGCCCGTCACTCCGTGCTGGGCGCGCCATTTCCGGTCGATCTGCCATATGCCCAGCATCATCACTAACTGCGACAGTACGACGCCCGCGATGGAAAAAATCGGGGCCACGGCCAGCGTCAGCAGGGTCACCGCCATGAGTCCCACACCACAACTGCGCAGGCTTTGGTTTGCAAGCGGCCTGAACGCTTTGCGCGCCTGCGTCATGACGCTCATGGGCGTCTGGACACATTGGACGAGAGAAAGCAGGGCGCAAAGCCCGACGGCAATCGCCACCAGTTCATGGTCGAGTGTGGGCTTCAGGATCAGCTGCGGAAAACCGAAGAGCACTACCGCCGCGACGCCACAGGTCGCCGCCCAAAGAAGAACGAGTGCGGCCATGAAGATGCGTTCCGACTTGATCGCGCCGGCATGATCGCCGCTGGCCACTGCGCGGGTCATGCGCGGCCGTTCAAGTTGGGTGAGCGCAGTGATACACACATTCACCGGCCGGAAGAATAGCATCCCTACCGCCACCGGCGCAAAGGCCGTTGGCCCGGCGAGCAAAGTAACGATATAGCTGTGCGAGTTGGAGGTCGCTTCAGTTGATAATACGCCCACCAGCGTCCAGGCGGATTGCTCCCGCCACACTGGCCGGTAGCCGCTCAAGGCGCGGCCCGGCCCCATCGCGATATGTCGCCGCAGATAATCGAGGCCGAAGGGCGTAAGGCCCACAATGTTAGCCGCAACGAGCATGGCGCCGATGCTGGCGAGATCAGCTCCGGTGCGCGTTGCAATCAGCAATCCGGCAACGATCGTCCCCGCATAGGCAAGGTCTGATCGTGCCGCGCGGGCGGGTGCGTGATGCGCATAGGCATTGGACCGCCCGAACCAGCGCACGAGGGACAGGGTCCCCGCCAGCCCGAATATCGCCGCTGCTGATGGCGACGCCGTGGCCGACGCTATCCCTGCGCAGAGCAATCCCTGGCTGAGCGCCAGCAACAGGTTTATCGGAAAGAAGAAGTCGAACGATTTGCCATCGGCATCGTCGCCCTGATTGACCGCGATCGTATAGGGCGTGGATACCAGCGCGTTCGACAGGCCGTAGCCGAACTGGATGATCACCAGCAGAAAGGCCAGGATGCCGATCGCAGCAGTGTTGAGCTGGTGGATCGAAAACAGCTGTACGCCAAGATGACTGACCGACACGATTGCGGACGACAGGCTGGCCACGCCGAAACGGCCCAACAAGGCGCCAAGCCCCTTTCGCTGCGCGGGGGGAGGAGAGGCATGCTCAACGCTCGTCCCTCTCTGCTGCGGGAAGGGGGCGGGAAGGGCTTCAGGCTCGGCCCGTCCTTCAGCCATGGCGATGTTTCCAGATCAGCCACAGGGCATGCGGATTGGTCGTGATATAGCGCCAAGCGAGTTGTCTGGGACGCGTCACCATCCGGTGAAGCCATTCCAGGCCGGATTTCTGCATCCACATAGGCGCGCGGGGATAGTCCCCGGTCACATAATTATAGAGCCCGCCGCAGGTCACTATCCAACCGGCGTTTATCCTGTCCCTGTTGCGGACGCAGAATGCCTGCTCGCGCGGCTTGCCCGTGCCGACCCAAAGCACATCCGGGGCTGTCGCATTGATCTCTTCGATCACGGCATCCTCATCTTCGCGCGACCAGAAGCCGTTGCGCCGACCGGCCAA
Source organism: Sphingobium herbicidovorans (assembly GCF_002080435.1). NCBI lineage: Bacteria > Pseudomonadati > Pseudomonadota > Alphaproteobacteria > Sphingomonadales > Sphingobiaceae > Sphingobium > Sphingobium herbicidovorans. Next base: position 105,812 of record NZ_CP020538.1, read on the forward strand.
TTCCAGCCCCGGCGCTGCTTCGAGGATCCGGTGCGCGCACTCCGCGTTCACTTTCTCCTCCCCGCCCAGCAAATAGTAGCGCACGCCTTGCTTCGCCGCGGGAACCAGACTGTCGATGAACATGTCGGTGGTGCTGGATCGATCCGCGATGGGTGTCTTGCCGAACCAGCGCGACGCTATGACGATGATCTGTCCATCGGCATGGATCAGGTCCGCCTGGGCGAGGTCTGCCCGGAACTGCGCGTCGCTGGCGTTCATGGACAGTCCTTGGCCGTTGCAGTCGAATACGAGCAAAGGCGGCTGCTTTTGCATCCGGCGCAGGGGTGCATCCCGGACCATCTTGTTGATAAGCGCGTCGAGTGAGAGGGTGGAGACCGGCACGCCGCCAACCATCACCTTCTTTTCCGGTCCTTCTGCAGAAGGGAAGGGCTGGCGCAGAGCCCGTTCGGCACTCATGCAATCACCGTCCCGGCGATCGGCACACCCTGCCTGTCGAGATCGTCGATGACGCGGCGCATGTCGGCGATGGCAGTTTCACCGCGCCTGGCGACGATGGCGACGGCGTCGAATCCGGTCAATATACTCCCGAACGGCGTCTGTTCTCCCTTGCCTTCGGCCAGGTAGAACAGCATCGACGTTTCCCGCAGGCCCCAGCCATTGGCGGTGTCCGCAAGCGGACCGCGCGTGATCATGCTCGAGGCGCTGCCCGATGCGCGGCCAGCGGTCATCAGCCACAATCCTTCGATTGCCGTCTTTGACGCGGGCAGCAAAGCCGCGCTGCCCATTAGCTGCTCGGCAAGCCCTGTCTTGTTCGCAACCCGGAAAAGCCGGTCCAGCGAGGGGTTTACCATGTCCACATCGACAAGCATCGTCTGCCCGTCCATCTGCGCTAGCACCACCGCAAGGTTTGCTGCGATGACGGCCGCTTCGTCGCCTGCGCCAACCGAGAGCACCGCGAGTCTCAGAGATGAAGGATCCCCGCCGGCAGCCGCTGCCTTCATCTTGGCACGGATTGTCCTGATCTTGGCGGCGTAGGGGCTCGCTGGATCGAAGGCTGCGACGACCTGCGGATCTATCCGCTGGTCGCCTGCGGGCAACAGCGAAAATCCGCCCGCCAGCGCAGCCAGCAAACCGGCTGCTTCGCTATCCAGCATTCCCAGATCGACCGCCGCATCAGGAAATGGCAGGCCCTGAGTCCGGGCATGCACATCGACGCGGGCCACATCCGATTCGGCCAGGAAACCATGACCGACCGCCAGCTTGGCAAAGCCTTGATTGTCGCGCGTGCGGGGACGCAATGCTGCGGTCCCACCGCCTGGCATCAACTGGGGCGGGGCGCCTGCTGTGGAACGCAGTCTCATGCGGCCTCCTGCTGTTTGAAGAACCAGACGCCGCGGGTGGGCGCCGGCATCAATTCGGTGATGACTTCGACTTCGGTTGCCCGGGCGACGCCAGCGGCGGAACGAACGCGCGGCTTCAGAATCTCGGTGATGATGACAGCCGCCACGCCGCCCATAAGGCCAAGCGCCACGCCAGCGACGAGCCAGAGCATCAGGTTCGGCTTTGCGGGAAACAGAGGGACAGCCGCCTCGTCCAGCAGGCTCGCATTGGGCTGCGAGATCTGACTTTTGAGCGTCGCTTCGTTAAAGCGTTGGCGGACTGTGTCATAGGTCTGTCGCGCGGCATCGACGTCACGCTGAAGCACCATAAGTTGGTCCTGCACATCCGACATGCGGATCATCCGATCCTCCTGCCCGGCCATGTTGGATTTCAGGTCGCCCTCGCGGCGATTGGCGGCAACGCTGTTAGCGCTGACCGCGCCTGCCTGGCTCGACCGTGCGGCCGCGAGCTTCGACTGGAGTTCCGACAGCTGAGCATTGGCGGCGGCCATGTTGGGATGGTTCGGCCCGAGCGTCTTCGATAGTTCGGAAACCCGGCCTGATTGCGTGGCCACCTGTTCCTGCAGGTTCTGCACGATCAGCGACCCTTCGATGTCCGACACCGCGCCCGCGCCGGCTTTCGACCGCGCCGCTGCGGCTTCGGCCTGCGCCTGTGTAAGCTGATAGGACATGTTTTTCAGCTTTTCGGCTTCCAGGTCCATCCGGTTGATGCCGATGATGTCGTGTGCCCGTTGGAAATCCGACAGCCGCCGTTGCGCCATTTCATAACGCTGCCGCACGTCCTGCGTCTGCTCGTCAAACCACTTGGCTGAACCACGAGCCGGTGAGGCGCGTAATTCCACCTGTTCGCGCATGTAGATTTGTGCGGCGAGGTTGGCGACCTTCGCGGCCGTGGCAGGATCAGCATCGAGATATTGGAGCTGCAGTACATTGCTCTGCCGACCGCTGGTCACCGTAAGGTTCGCGCGCACCCGATCTGCCGCTTGCTGCAGCCGCGCTGCGGCCGGGACATCCTTGGGCAAGGCATCTACGAAGCCAGCTTCCTTCGCCACGGCGTTGATTACCTTGGCAGAGCGGATGACGTCGGTCTGCGTGCCCAGGATGCTGTCGACTTCGACGCGCGCTCCCTGATTCGCGTTGGAATCGGTCGGGTCCGTCTGTGACAGGTCCAGCAGCAACGAAGACGTTGCCAAATATTGGCGTGGCTGCATGAAGGCAATTATGGCGATGATCAGGAACAATGCGCCGCCCAGCATCGCAGCAGTCCGCCAACGCGCCTGAACCGCCGACAGAAGGTCTATGGGATTCATGGTCATAGCCCGTCCACTCCTCGCAACATGGCGCGCATTTCTTCGGCCGGGGTGGGAGCCGGCGGCACAGCAGGCGCCGGCTGCTTCGCCATCAGCAGCAGAAACTGCGGCGCCAGCGTATCTTCGAACATGAACAGGTCGCCGCCCGGCATGGTGGTAAGCGCAGGTTGTAATCGCCGCATGGCGTCCGCTGCCTGCTGTTCATTGATCGATCCGCCTCCCAGCACTTCCTGGCCAAGCCGGACCAGGCGGTCGTAGGAGATCACCGACATCTGCGACGCCGCGACGCCCGCCAGCGCGATCATCCGGCGGCTGGCATTCGCTTCCCACAATATGCGTCGGAACAGGGCATGGGTGGCCCCGCTCATTTCTGCCCAGTCATCCAGCGCGGAGGCGAGGCCCTGTTCGACATCGGCCAGAGTCATGCGGTCGCGCCCGCCGGCCTCCGTGACCAGCGCGGCCTGCATGCCAAACAGCCGCGCATGATAGGGTGAGCCCATGGCTGCCCCGGCCAGCGCGTCAAGCGCGTCGGGATCAAGCTGCAATCGCGCATTTTCCGCGCAGCTCAACAACAGCCTTTCCAGCTCTGGCTTGGATATTGGCGCCACCCGCTGTGGCGCAATGTGTCGACGCAGAGATGGATGCGCCGCGATCAGCCCGTCCACATCGCCCGCGATTCCCACCAACACCACCTGTACCGGCGAATGGATATCCGTCAGCAGTTTCAGCAGCGTCGCGACCTCGGACTTGGCATCGTCGGAACGGACGCGGTCATATTCGTCCAGGATCAGGATCGAACGCTGCCTTACATCCTCGACGAGCAGCGCCGCGAGCCGGGTCACATCCAGCGGTTCGTCCATCAGCTTGCGCGCCTTTTCCTTGCCCGCGGCGCTCATGGGCAGTTCGGCGAGGAAGGGACGGAAAAGAGAGTCGAAGTCCGCATCCCCGCTTGCGGATCCATACAGTGCGACGCAGCCGGCTTCGTCGGCCAGATCGCCGAACACCCTGGCCAGCGACGTTTTGCCTGAACCCCGCGTCCCGAAAATTACCGCGTGTTTGCGCTGGACGACGATGGCCTCGACCAGTTTTTCCAACTCGCTGTTGCGCCCGGCCAATCCATGGCGGTCCGTCACAGGCATCGCCGTGCTGAAGGCGTTGTAGATGGAGTCCCGCCGCAGGCTGATTGGCTTTAGCGGTGTCGCCATTGCACCCATTGATAAGGGGCGAGGAGCTTCATGAGCTTCTTCGGTTTGGTGGACCGACCGAAAGCCAGGGGGAACGGGCGTGTCCAGCAAAAGAGGTTCTGCCGCTGTCGTGCGCGGGCCTGGGGTCGGGGCTTCCGTGCGCGGCATGCCGCGGCGAAATGAAGCGAGCCAGTCCAGCATGCCGCTTGGCCGGTCCTGCGCGAAGCCATGATCGATTGCGGTCAAAACAGCTTCTCCCGGATGATGAGGACGTCTTCAGGCTGAACTGGATCATCCAGGTTCGCCTGCACTTCCTTCCCCCCCGGCGTACTTTTATGCGTTTCGTTGAACCCGCCAGCGTCGGTCCACCAGCCAGCGCAAGCGCCTGGCGGAAGCTTTGGCCCGGCGCGAATGAAAAGGCGCCGGGTTGCTGTACCTGGCCGTACACATAGATCTTTTCAGCTGGCGGCACGTAAAGGATGTCGCCTGGCTTCAACTGCCGGCTGCCGCCGACCGCCATGTCCGCCAGAGAAATCCGAACCGGCCCGCTGCCGTCCGCAGGGGTCAGGATCACGGCGTTGGCCCCATCCTTCGTGGAACCGCCGGCCTTTGCCAGCATCGATGCCACACTGTAGTTTCGATCGAGTGGATAATTGCCTGCCTGCGGCACATTCCCAAGTACGGTCACGAAGCGGCTGACATAATTACTGACTTCCACATTGACCGATGGGTTGGTGAGAAAGCCGCCGCTCGCATAATTTGCCGCAATCGCCTGAGCGAGTTGCGACGTCGTTTTGCCTCGCGCTTGAACGGGACCGATCAGGGCGAGCGCTACGGTGCCATCGGCTTTTATCCGGGTAGTGGCTGAAAGATCAGGCTGTCCGAAGATCGAGATCTTCACTTCGTCATCGGGCCCTAGTTGATACCCGGCTTCCGCCGTCGGCGCCGTTGGGCTGGCAGTGCTGACAGCCGCCCCGGCCGTCTGAGCCGTGGCAGCCACGGGGACGGCCGCCGCCAGGCAGATCGAGAGGCTGGTCAGGAGAGTCTCTGTTTTCACAGCTCGTGCTCCTTCAATAATGAGGGTCAAAATCTGAGCGCCGCGCCCAGCGTCACCTGGGTTCCACTGAATTCGGCTACATCTGTGTCTGTGCGTCGCTTATAGCGTTGGGCGTCGAGCGAAATATCGAAGCGATCGGACAGCTTGCGCTGCAACATCGCCCCCAACCGCACGTTCCGGTCCGCGGTGATAGAGAAGGGGCGCAGCGCCGCGTCCTGCCGGAATTTGCGCCGTTCCAATTCCCCATAGAGACCCGCTGAGGTGAGTTCTGAAATCGCGAACGCGCCTTCCAGCCGGTGTCTTGTGCGAATGGCGAAGCCGCTGGCGATAAGGCTGTCGTTGACGATACTGCGCTCGGTGGTCGCCGTCAGCTTCAGACGGGGAATGATGCCAGTGGACAGGCTGACGTCCCAACCCAAGCCGTCATAGCTGCCCACCGCCGCTGAATCGCTGGCCACATCAAGCCAGCGGACTTCTGCATCCATCTGCGTGATCGGGGATACTTCGCGCTTGAACCTTAGGCCGTAGCTGTTGGTCCGGTTCTCGATTCCAAGATTGCGTCGATCGCTGTTCACGCGCTCGTAAAAAGCGGTGACCGTGCCGAGGCTGGGCATATTGTAGCCGACGCCAGCCAGAAATGTATCGCTGGTCTGGTCGGCGAAGTCGAATGCATCAGCGTTGCGGGTCAGATCTCGGCGATAATTGGCGACAGGAAACAAGCCGGGGCGTTCGCAGTCGAGCTCTGCTCCGAATGTTGCGAAGCGCTGAAGATTTTCCGTCTGCTGGTTGAGGTCGCCATAGTCAGCGCGCTGCTGCCGATAGGAAATCAACGGAGTGACCGAACAGGTGGCCCCGAAGCGGATCACCGCCTTCGCCTCTGTGTCGAGCCGCAGCTTGCTGCGCTGCCCTTCTGAAATAAAGCGGTCATAACCAACCCGTCCACGAAGGAGCAGGTCATGCCGTCCGATCGGCTTGCCATAGGTCAGTTCCGCCCACGGCGTGACTATAAGATCCGTGTTAGGATCTTCGACCCGATCGTCAACACGGTAGACGTTGTCATCATAGAGCAGATCGAGACCGGCCGTGGCATTGAGGCCCATTATCTTGATACGGGATTTGTCATCGACCTGCGTTGCTTGCGCGGCAGCGGAACCGGGGTTCACCGCCCAAGTGACGGCGCCCAGCGACGCAGCTACCGCGCAGCAGAGTGGAAAAATTTCTTGGTTTGCAGGCGCACAAAGGAGCCGCCGCAAACGCGGTGTGTATGCAATATCCAAACGTGCAACCCTTTATTGCATTGCAGCAATATGGGCATGCTAGTCGGGTTTGCACGCAAAGCGAACCATTAGGAAAACGGCTTGTCGCGACTAAGCAACGGTTCGGTTGGTCACAAAAATGACCGCCGTTAACAACTGGGTTTCCGGCTAAAAGCGTTCATCTGGCAGCAATGTTGAGCATTGCCGTCCGTTCATGATGGCGCAAGTTTTTGGCCGAGCGTCGTTCTAGAAAATGATCCAGGCTATGGCCGCGACTGCTGCCGCAAATGCGAAGATGCCGGCCCAACGAGAGAAGATTTCGACACCGCGATCTGCTCGATCAGCAAACGGCCTAGGCATAGCCTCTACCGTTATCTCGTTCCGTCCCTGAACCGCATTGTTCAAGGAAGAAGGTTGCGCAACAGCAACCGTCGCAAAATCATCCGCCACGTCTTTGATCCGCCCTGTTCGTGATAACGGACATATCCGATTTCACGGTTAACAAACAGTTTTCATGCGGGCGAAAACGTCGTCATTTCATCGCAAAATCAAAAGGCTGGTGCAGAAAGTCCACGCATCATCGCGGTTAGCGGTGATGCGGTCAGTAAGCGTTTCGATGAACAAGCACATTGAGCGTTCCGATCAGAATCCCGATATCGCGCATCAGGCTCCAGCCATGGAGATACTCCAGGTCGGCTTCGACCCGATTGAGGATGTCGCGCCGGGTTTCCGTTGCTCCCCGAAATCCACGGATTTGTGCAAGGCCCGTGATGCCCGGCTTCAGCGCGTGGCGGTGCCAATATTGGCGGTCGACCTGCCAGAAGAGCTGTTCCTCCGCAGTTGATCCCAGCGCGTGCGGACGGGGGCCAACCAAGCTCATTTCTCCCAGCAGCACGTTGATCAGTTGCGGCAGTTCATCAATGCTGGTCTTGCGGATGAAAGCCCCGACACGGGTGATGCGATCATCATCTCGTCGCGTCGAAGCGGCTCCGGCCGCATCGCATTGTTCAACGCGCATGCTGCGAAACTTCAGGATATGGAACAGGCGATTGCCGCGACCTATCCGCTCCTGCTTGAAGAATACAGGGCCTGCTGAATCAAGCCGGATGGCGATGGCAATGGCGATCATCAAGGGTGCCAGGGCGATCAGCAGCGGCACCGTGATCGCGATGTCCAGCAGTCGCTTCTTCGCCCGGTTCGCAAGATTTAGCGGGCCACGGGCGACGACGAGTGTTGAAACGCCACGATAAGTCTGAACGGCCAGCGGCGCCATGTGATCCAGTTCGGGAACGATGATCTCGCCCAGGATATTTCCGCCCTTCAGCATTTGGGCCCAATCGGCCTTGCGGTCGGTGGGGCAGGATATGACAACCCGGTCGAAATCCCGGAGCAAGGTGCCTAGACGGTGAAGCATATATGGGTCGTCGAGGTCAGCTTTGATCCCCGCGGCATCCGCATCGACGATGACCATGCCGTTTACGTCGTGCGGAATCGTGCCACCATCAATGATTAGCAACTGGGCAAATAAATCGTCGCTGAAATTGCGCCGCACTGCCCGGACAATGAGCAGCCTTTGCGCCACCAGCAAAGCGCCGCTGCAAATGATACCTGCTGAAATGCCCAAGCGTGATAACTGACCCGTCGCCTTAAGCGAAAAAACGACAAGCAGGAAGATCAGAAGCGTCGCGGCCAAAGCCATAGATGCGTTACGCAGGCTGGGCGTAATGCGAGTAAGGCAGACAGGATTGTAGGCCTGGTTGTGGAAGGCGATGACTCCGTAGACGATCATGCCGCCTGCAAGAGGTTGCCAAAGTTCGCTGGACAGCAATGGCATGCCGGTCGTGCGAAGCCCTAGGGCAAAGCCCGTTGCCAACGCGCCAAGATCGGCGGCCAGCAGCAGCATGCACAGCCAAAGCCTCACATTCCGCTGGACAGCGGCTGTTACCGGCTGGCGACTGGGAAAACCTTCGATCGCCAGATCAATTTTCGACATCTGCAACCCTTTTTATGTCCTGACGTCAAAATGTTCGCCGACCTTAATCGATCGGCGCGCATTGCATCAGACATCCGCTGCCTTTTGATTTATGTTGCGCAGCAGCAGGACATAAATGTCAGGGCCTAGCAATCAGCACTGGGACGCCCGGACGATCTTTTCCGATGATCCGTTGGTCTCGAAGGACATGACGCCCCGGTTGCGCGATGAGTTGAAATTCGAGGACGGGAATATTCAAGCAAAAATTTACCGTTCAATCGAACCCCTTGAACGAATCAGTTCGGTCGAGCCTCCGAATCAGCCCAAAAGCCACCAGCCCAAGAGAATGACCGAGATCAGTAGCGCGAGTGGACCAGCCCAGCGGGATAGCAGTTGGATCGCCACCTCGCCCTGGTCATGCGTAAAAGCCCAGCTGCCTCTTGGCCGAACCGTCTCTGGCGGCGCGGCTAAAATTGGATCGGGGCGCGGTTTCGAATGAAGCTCCGCAGCGCTGGAGCTTTCATCGTGAGGCTGAGGCGACAGGTCGATCATCTGCAAAAATGCCTTGAACGGGCTGATCCAATCATATCAGCAAAATAGAAGCTTCGCCGGAAAAAAGAAGAGCGTTATGCAATGCGACATGTCATCGCCAGCGAGTAGAGTTTTGCGCTATGTGATTGTAAATTTTGGCGCTGCAACCGAGCGAAGCGCCATTTTCAGCTTGGTGGTAGCAATGGAATTTTATATTATTCCCTTGCAATATCCATTGTGCTTGCTTTGCTCTGACAAGCGGCAAACTCGTATCTGCCTGTTCTTATCAATTGCGATCGATCCGTCGAGCCTTCGCTTGGCCCCGCTAACCGGACGGGTCGTCGCACGGCTCTTCTGCTCACGCGAAGGCATGGGCAGGGGGCAGGCTTCCTCATGGCCTCTCAAAAAGATTGCTTTCCTGCGATGAAATTGCCTCGGTTCCTTTCGTCCTCCGCCTACGACATGGCCATCGACCTGGGCACCGTTAACACAGTCATTCACGTTCGGGATCGAGGCATTGTGCTGAACGAGCCGTCGGTGATCGCTATTGAAACCCGACAGGGCTTTCGTAAGGTCAAGGTTGTGGGCAATGAGGCCAAACTCATGATGGGCAAGACGCCCGCGAACATCCAGGCGATCAGACCTCTGCGCGACGGCGTCATTGCCGACATCGACGTCGCTGAGCAGATGATTAAGCATTTCATCGATAAAGCGCTGGACGGAAGCCGTTTTGGTCGACGTCACGAAGTTGTCGTTTGCGTGCCCTCTGGTTCCACCATGGTTGAGAGGCGTGCGCTTCGCGATGCAGCCGCGAACGCGGGCGCAGCTCGTGTACAATTGATCGAAGAGCCGATGGCTGCGGCGATCGGCGCAGGCCTGCCCGTTACCGAACCGCGCGGCGCGATGGTGGTCGATATCGGCGGCGGCACGACCGAGGTTGCAGTGCTGTCGCTGCGGGGCATCGCCTACAGCAATTCCGCGCGCGTCGGAGGCGACCGGATGGACGACGCCATTGCTTCGCATATCCGCCGCAATCATAATTTGATGATAGGCGAAGCGACGTCCGAGCGCGTGAAATGTGAAATTGGAGCTGCTACTCCTCCTGATGGGGAAGGGCGACGGATCATCGTCAAAGGTCGAGATCTGGTGAATGGTCGGCCCGCCGAAATGAGCATAAGTGAGGCCGAGATCGTCGATGCACTCGCTGAACCGGTTGGACAGATCAAGATGGCGGTGAGAACGGCGCTGGAACAGACCGCGCCTGAGCTAGCCGCCGACATCATCGACGAAGGCATAACGCTGACTGGCGGCGGGGCACTGCTCAGGCGGCTCGATGAAGCACTGATGGAAGAAACCGGACTACCGGTAAAGGTGGCCGACACACCGCTGATGTGCGTCGCGATGGGGGCTGGGAAGGCGTTGGAAGACCCCGCCTATCAGGGGGTCCTAACCATTTCCTGATAGGCGGGATCAGGACTCATTGATCAGAGCCAGAAGCTGACGGTTGCGATGGCGGACATGAAGGTTTGGACGTAGCGGTCGTAGCGGGTTGCGATATGTCGCCAGTCCTTCAGGCGCTGTTGGTGGGTGCTTGTCGGAATGGTGTGGACCTTGCGGTTGGCAGTGGCGGGATTCGCCTCCTGAACACCAGCATGAGGCGGTCCTGTTCGCTTTGCCGACCGGCCTGCGTTAGGGCAACATACTATATCTGCGATGGGATCAGGTCGATATGACCCGGCGCGTCGTCACGATCGGGCACGGCGAAACCAAGAGCGGGAAGGCGCTTGGCATTCCCCTGAACGATGGGTGCCGCTGGGCGTGTTACGGCGGGAGAAGGGAAAGCATCCGGTTCTTGTGTTCACATCTCGGGCAAGCGCTTGCCAATGCGAGTACGCGAACCTGGCATGCGGGTCTACGGCTCAGACTTGTCGCCGGCCTCGACGTAAACTCTTGATTATGAAGTAAGAAAAATGGTGGACGCACTAGGGCTCGAACCTAGGACCCGCTGATTAAGAGCGCGGTGGCCATTATTTTTATTTTTTAATGTTAGTTACTTAGGTGCATCCGTGTTCAATTCATTCTAATTCTGGCAACCGAATTCTAACATGCTCTACCATATCCTACGGCACAAATTCACCTACAACGGATATCGGGTTGAGTGTCAGTTCAGCGCCCGATTGTGGACATTCGGCGCGCGCCGTACGATGCCCGACAGTGGACATTCGTTGGATTGGCCGATGAGCTAGCCGTTCAAGGTCAAACGGCCGGCAAGAATCTCTCGGCAGATTGTCGATCCTCGTCCGGACGGGGGATATCATGCCGTCGGCCATAGGTTCCCGGAGAGCGCCTGGCCACTGGAAGACTGGCTACGCATCCGCTTCTTGGGAAGCTTCGCTGGAACTGACCTGTCGCCGGCCTCCATCGGTTACGGAGGGTCGAGGTTGGCCGCGCGCTCGGCAAGGGAGCCGAGCAGCTGGATATAGCCATAATGCTGCCGGACCTGATTTTGCTGCGCGAGTTCGGCCAGCGAGGCGCCGAGCGTCATGCGCGAGACGCCGAGCAGGTCCGCGAGCTGCTGCTGCGTCGCGCGGGCCACATCACGACCGGCTTCGTTCCGCGCCATGACGACAAGCATGTTTGCGAGCCGTTCGGTCGTGTTCAATCGTCGTTCGGCGTCGATGATGTTGAGTGCGCCCCCGAGCCGTTGCGCCAGGTTTGCCATCATCAATTCGGCCCATCTGACATCCGCGGCAATCAACCGGTGCAGCAAAGGCCGATCGATGGCGATCAGGCTCGCCTCGCCTTGAGCGATCGCATCATCCTGTCGCGGCATGCCGGTAAGGAAAGCCAGCTCCCCGAACATGGCGCCCGCAGCGAGAACTGCGAAATGGGTAAAAACGCCATCTTCGGAATGCCGGCCGATGGTGACATGGCCATCGAGGATCGCCCAGAAGACGTCTCCCGGATCGCCCCGATGCTGGACGAACTGGCCATCGGCGAAATGCTGGACCTTTGCGTACGCGGTCAGTTCCGCGAACTCGCGCGCGGAAAGTTCTGATCGCTCCGGCGTCGCTAAATGATAGCTCTTTGGCATTTCCGGACATCGAGTTGTGGCATTGCGTGCGCAATAGCAAGCCGCAATCTTTCGCGCATGGGGGAGGGGATGCGGTTTGCGGCAATCATTTGTGGGAAGCAGGCAGTGGACCGCGGGATGAAAAGCAGGCCTGAACATTTCTCGGTCGAGGATTTCCGCGTGCCCCGGGATTATCTCCGGCTCATTGCGGGAAAGGCTGCGAGCGAAGCGATGCTCGCTGCTACAAACGACAATGCGGGCGACAATGCAGGCGATGACGACAGCCTCTCGTCGATCACCTTCGTCAATCTTTGCCTCCATTATTTCCGATCGACTTATCGTGAGAGCCTTGCCAACGGACCCGAGGTCCGGTTTGGCGCGTTCGGCCTGATCGTGTCCGCCGCAGGACAGGGATTGAGTTTCGCCGATGCGCTCGAGCGCACCGTCGGCGCGATCGAGATTCTGCGCCCCGAACTTTCGGCGAAAGTCACCAGCAATCCTACCTCGCTGGCCCTGTCCCTCGAACCGAGGCAGGGCGGACCGGCGGCAGAAGTCGGCGTCGAATTTCTGGCCATGTCGCTGCAATGCGCGTTTCGGTGGCTCACCGGTAGAAGGCTACGGCCGGTCCAGGTTCGCGCGGCAGAGCCCGCCGCACGGCACGAGGTGTCGATGCTCAACATTCTGGCTTGCCCCGTCGTCCGGCGCGGTACCGGCGTGACCATCTATTATGATCGCGCGGATGGCGCGCGACCGCTCCAGCCGCAAAAATATGATTGTTGGGCGAGCAAGGAACTTCCCGAATTCCGCGCGCTGCTTCGCGAATTCGCCGACAAGATCAACCGGCATGAACATGTAGCCGAAAGCCCGCTCGTCGCGCGCGTCGACGAACTCCTCACCACGGGCGTCCATCTCGAGGCCGAGGTCGCGGCGCGGCTTCATATGAGCCCGGCTTCGCTGCGACGCCACCTGTCCGAATATGGGACGTCGTTCCGGGCGCGGCTCGACCGGATGAAGCGCGATACCGTCGAGGCGCTGCTCCAGACCGATATGCCGCTCGAGGCCATCGCGGCGGACACCGGATTCTCCGATGTCCGCAGCCTGCGCCGGGCGTGCGTGCGCTGGTTCGGATCGCCACCCGCCTCGTACCGCCGGAGCGGACCAAAGGGGACATAAGGCGAGGGGGGGCATTTTAAGCGATAAAGTCCCCCCACTTTGCGCGCTCGGGTCATTGTTGGCCGAAAAACAAGGCCATATCGAAAGAGTATTCCGGAAATGGCGGGCCCTCCCCGGGACCAGGGACATCGCCAAGCGGGATTGCGTGCCGGCTCACTGACCGGAGTATTTGGGAGGACTTTGATGAATTATGTGGAACGCGCGGCATCGCCGCGTCGGCGGGGTCTTGTTGCACGCCTGCTGTTCGGGGCAGCGCTACCGGCCATCGCAATCGCCTTCGCCATGCCTGCGCACGCGGCCGAAGATGGCGCAAGCGCCGACAGCGCCGACGCCGCTGCAACCGATGCTGATAAGGACATAATCCTTGTCGTCGGCGAGCGTCTCGAAACGAACCTCATGAAAATCCCGATGGCGATCCAGGATATTCCTGCCGAACGCCTGCAGGATCTGAAAATCAATTCGGTCAAGGACCTCAATCTCGTTGCGCCGTCCTTCACCGTGTCGCGCAGCTATCAGGGCACGCCGCAATACAGCATTCGCGGCATCGGCTTCAACGCGATCAACATGTCGGCCTCGCCGACGGTGACGCTGTATCAGGACGATATCGCCTATCCCTATCCTTTCACGCAATTGGGTCCGGTCTTCGACCTTGGTGGCGCGCAGGTGCTCAAAGGACCGCAGGGCACGGTGTTCGGCCGCAATACGACCGCGGGGGTGATCAACCTGACGTCGAACCAGCCGACCGAGGAATATACGGGGTCGCTCGCGATCGACGTTGGCAATTATGAGACATTCAATCTCGAAGGCTTTCTGAGCGGACGGGTTTCGCCATGGCTGAAAGCGCGCCTCGCTTTCCGGACCGAGCAAAGCATGAAAGGCTGGCAGCGGAGCGAATCGCGTCCCGAAGACCGGCTGGGCGAGGTTCACAATACAGGCGCCCGCCTGATCCTCGCGGCCGATCCGTCGCCGGGGCTGGACATTACGCTGACGCTGTCGGGATGGAAGAATGAATCGGACACCCGCGCGATGCAGGCGATCGGCCTGACCCCCGGCGCAGACCAGAAATATGGGAATGGTGCGGCGGCGCTCTCGACGAATGACACTTTGAGGGAGTTCGTTGGCGCCCCTTGCCCGGCTGACGATACAGAATGTTATAATGGCGGATATGATTTTGAGCTTGAGGAATATGTCTATCCGAAGGATCATATCCGCGAATGGGACAACCGGACAGCAGACTGGTCACCTGCACATAAGACGTCATATCGACACGCTGCCGTTCGTGGATATGATCCTGACAGCTTTATCTATAATCATCCCTTTTTTCAGGATGTGGTGCCGGGCCGCGCCGACGGTATTGGCAACAGCGAAGCTTTGCCGGGCAAGCTGAACGAAAATACCAGCTTCTGGTCCACCAGCCTCGATATCGGATATGATATTTCCGATGGTCTGCGGCTGATATCGCTCAGCAACTTCCAGAAACTCAGCCGCGATTCGCTGCAGGATGTCAGCGGTGCACCCTATGAAGTTCTGATCCAGAATCCCAAGGGATCGATTCAGTCCTGGTCGCAGGAACTGCAGCTGAAGGGCGATACGGGTCCGGTCAAATGGTCGGTTGGCGGCTATTATGGGAAGGACAAGATCGAGGAAAATATCCGGAGCAATATCTTTAACAACTCCAACTCGCAGGCGGTTCGGCGATATTTTTCCAATGGCGCGAACGTCGCCGAGGGGCTCCCCGGATATGACGAGTATATCGAACAGGTTAGCGACGACGATCGGGCCGGTGCGTTCCGCTCGCTTCGCGATGTGGGCCAATTCGACGTCGAGACGAAAAGCCTTCTCGCCAACGCCGAATGGGCGGTTACCGATACGCTGACCCTGAGCGGAGGCGCCCGTTACACTTGGGATCGCCTCGAATTCCGGGGCTGTACAAAGGACGTCAACGGCAACGCCCTCCTCGGCGCCCACTCGGGGGTGCTTTACCTGATAGAAAGGGCGTATGGAAAGGCAGCCATTCCCGACGCTCCGGCCAAGCCGAACGAATGTCTGACCATGTATCAGGATGGCACCCGGATTGACGACGAAAAGGGAGAGGTTCCGCATTTTGAGCGCGGCGAGGTCCACAATATCCAGAAAGAGAGCAATTTCTCGTGGCGCGCGGCATTGAGCTGGCGGCCTGTCCCGGAATTGATGGCTTATGCCTCTGCCTCGCGCGGGTATAAGTCGGGGGTCAACCCGCTCAACACCGCCAATTCCGAAAAGCAGGATGCTCCGGTAAAGCAGGAAGAACTAACCGCCTACGAAGCCGGTGCCCGCCTCGATATCGATCGCTTCCGATTGGGTGTCGGCGGCTTCTATTATGATTATCGCGATAAGCAATTGTCGGGATATTACAAGGATCCAGTGTTCACGACCCTCGCAGCGCTGGTCAATGTGCCCAAATCGAAAGCCTGGGGTATCGAGGGAGACCTGAGCGTCGAGCCGGTGCGGGGCATCACCCTGTTTGGTAACGCTCTCTATCTCAAAACCAAAATCCTCGAAACCGACCCAACTGCAGTCAACGAACTGGGACGTTTGGCAAGCTACAATGGATCGGGCTTCGGCGTTCCCAAATGGGCATTGAGCGGCGGTGCGTCGTTCAACACCTCACTTGGTGAGGCACTTGGCCTGCGTGCGACGGTGAACTATCGCTGGCAGTCAAAGACGATTGGCATGCGAAGCACCCAGTTCGCCTATGAGGAATTTGGTGAAAAGATACCGGAACAGTCCAGCCCGAAGGAGCATTATTACGATATCAAGGCTTACGGGTTGCTCAACGCGAACATCACCTTGTTCGACGGCGACGACAATGACTGGGAATTCTCGATCTGGGGTCGCAACCTGAACCAAACCGACTATGCCATCGGGGTCAAATCGAACGCCACGACGATCTTCCGCATTCCGGGCGATCCGCGCACCTTCGGCGCGACCTTCCGCGTGAATTTCTAAACCTCCACAGCCTGCGTTCGAACCCACCTCTCATTTTCGGGAACGCAGGATCACTGCTGCCGCGCAAATATCATTGCGCGGTAGCATTTTTTTTCGTGCCACATTTACCGGGCGCCAAGGTTCCCCATTTCCCGATATGCGGGGAAGGTCGCGCCCGATGCTTCTGGTTCATCATTTCGGTGGAGTCCGCTCTGTCCTTTTGACGACCGGAAGCGGACCGTCGGTAGAGGGGCAGGGCCGGTTCTTCCTGGCGCCAGAAGGCGCTGTGGCGGATATCTACATGGCTCGAAAGTGCAGGCGGTCGGGCTCGATAGCGCCCGCCTGACGCACAGCAACCGCGCCTCCCGTGTCGTGGGATCCCCCGTAAGCAGACCTACCCTAAACGGCCATCATTCGACCGCGATACCGCGAGCCATCGGGACCCATGGATATGCACCGGGGATGCCGGCATCCATATCCTTGTTCTCCGGAAAGATCGGCCACAGCAATTGCCGCTTGCCATTGCGTTCCCGGTGCCTCAGCAGAGCATGCGGGAATGCAAAGAAGTTATCATTTTGCGATGGCCGAGCGATCACGGCTTTCCGCGCGCGAGCTCGCGCAACTGGCCGCGCGCGCAAGGGTTCAGCATTTTTCTGGCGGACAATTCATTCAGCACCAGGGCGATCCGGGCGATGCCTTCTGGGCGGTCGTCGACGGTCATGTCACCATCGGCCGTCATTCCGAAGACGGCGTCTTCACCCACTTCGCGGTTCTCGCCGCGGGAGACCTGTTCGGCGAGCTTGCCTTCTTCACCGATGTGCCGAGGCAGGTCGACGCGATCGCCGACGGCAGCGCCAGCATGATCGCCATCGATCGGCCCCTGCTGCGCCAGCTGATGGCCGCGGATGTCGGTTGGGCCGAATTGCTGCTGCGGAGTCTGTCGCGGCAGCTCGCGAGCGCGCTCGACACCATCGATGCCGACCGGCGATTGAGCGCGACCGAGCGGCTCGCCAATCTGCTTGTCACCATCGCGCGGAGCGATGCCGGCCGTGACATCGTTCGCGCGACGCAGCAGCAGCTCGCCGACCTGCTCGGTGTCTCGCGCGTGACGCTGGGCGCCGCACTGACCGACCTCGCGAAGCAAAATCAGGTCCGGCGGCACTATGGCTATATCCGGCTGCTTGGATCCCTTGCCGGGCGGGCGGCCGATCCAGATTCCGAATAGGCCGCGACAGACCCGATCCAACGATTGCGTTCACCGGGTGGCGGCAAAAGTCGCAAACTTGACAGACCGGCCTCGCCGTCCGGCGTAACCCGCTTCCAAACATAATGGGAGAGGAAGCGAATGGAAGCGCATCCGTACAATATTCCGGCGTCGGCCTGTCTCGCAGCGCTGCAGCGAAACGGGGTCGATCACTTCGTAACGGTGCCGGACTGGATCCAGCTCGCGCTGCACGAGCGGGTCGAGGCCGGGGTCGATGGGCTCGAGCTCGTCCGCTGCAGCAACGAGGACCAGGCCGTCTGCGTATCCGCGGGCCTCAGGATCGCCGGCAAACGTCCGATCACCGTCATCCAGAACCAGGGCCTCTATGCCTGCGTCAACGCGCTCCGCGCCGTCTGCCTCGATGCGTCGATCCCCGTGGTGTTTCTCGTCGGGCATTTCGGCCGCGAATTCGGCAATTTCGGGCAGGACCCGAACCTGTCCGAGCGCAACACCGTCAAGCTTCTGGAGCCCATTCTGAACGCGCTCGGCGTCCGCTTCTGGCGGCTCGAAACCGAAGGAGACCTTGCCGGTATGGATGAGGCCTTCGCCTATGCCGACAGGGAAAGCCGCAGCGCGGTCCTGATCGTTGGCGCCCCCACGGGCTGGAACTGAAAGGCGCACGACATGGACATCAACGAAGCCTGCCGCATCATCGAGGGCGTGCGCGGCGGCGCCATATTGGTCGCAACGATGGGCGCGATGGGCGCGTTCGACCAGCTCGGCGCCGCGCAGCCGCGGATCAATTCGGTCCCCCTGATGGGGGGCGCCGCGAGCATCGGGCTGGGGCTGGCGATCGGCCGGCCGGATCGGCGCGTGATCGTCGTCGACGGCGACGCGAGCCTGCTGATGCAGCTCGGCGGCCTCGCCACGGTCGCCGAACGGCAGCCGCGCAATTTCCATCATTTCGTCATCCGCAACGGCACGCAGTTTTCGGGCTTTTCGAACCTCGCGACACCTGCCGAAGATATCGTCGATTTTGCGGCGATGGCGAAAGCGGCCGGTTATCGTGGAGCGTCCAGTTTCTCGGACGCAGCCGCCTTTTCCGAAGCGCTTCCCGCGATCCTCGCGGAAGACGGCCCCATCTTTACCGAGCTTCGCGTCACTCCGCCGCCGCCGATCCCGGGTGCCAACACCCAGTTCGAGATCCCGCCGCAGCAATTCGTCCGGATGGGCGCCGAGGCGGTCGCCCTGTCGGCGTGGCTCGCGGAGCGCGGCAATGACTGAAATCCAGGCCGATATCATCGTCGTCGGCGCGGGTTCGGCGGGCGCGACGCTCGCATCGCGGCTCGCCGAACGAAACGCAGGGAAGATACTCCTGCTCGAAGCGGGCGGCGCGCGGCAGGATGATTTCTGGGTCCGCACGCCGATCGGCATCGCGAAAATCCTGCAGAACCCCGACTATGTCTGGCCTTCTCAGACCGTTCCGCAGGCCAATCTTGTCGGCCAAAATGTCTATCTGCCGATGGGGCGGATGCTGGGGGGATCAAGCTCGGTCAACGGCATGGTCTATGTTCGCGGCGATCCGGAGGAGTTCGACCATTGGCGCGACCTAGGGTGCGAGGGTTGGGGCTATGACGACCTGCTGCCCTATTTCCGGCGCATGGAGGATTTCCCCGAAGGCGATGGGGCGACGCGCGGACGCGGCGGGCCGGTGCATGTCACCTCGCTCGCTCCCGACGCCGATCCGCTGACCGAAGCGTTCGTCGCGGCGTGCCGCGAGGCCGGCATTCCGCAGACGCGCGACTATAATGGCGGCCGTGCGGGTTCGAACAGCGGCGGTTATGAAGGCGTCGGCTATCTCCAGCTTTCGACCGAAGGCGGCGAGCGGTGCGGCACCGCGCGGGCCTATCTGAAGCGCACCGCACGGAATACCGATCTTCGCATCGAGACGGGCGCCCGCGCGGCGCGCATATTGTGGGAGGGCAAACGCGCCGTTGGTGTCGAGTTCAGCCAGAACGGCAGGCTGGTCACTGCGCGCGCGGCGAGGGAAGTGATCCTGTCGGCCGGTCCGATCCGGTCGCCGCAACTCCTCGAGCTGTCGGGTATCGGGCAGGCCGCGCGCCTCCAGGCACTCGGTATCGAGCCGGTCGCGGAGCTGCCGGGGGTCGGCGAAAATTTCCTCGACCATCTGCAGTCGCGCATCACCTTTGAATGTACCGGCTCCGACACGCTGAACATGATCCTCGCGAGCCGGATCAAGATGCTGACGATGGGCGCCAAATATCTCCTCACGAAGAAGGGGCTGATGGCGACGCCGTCGGCTACCGCCCATGCGACGGTGCGAACGAGCCGCGAGGCGCGGCCGGCGGTGAAGATCCAGATCCATCATCTCAGCGGCGCGGATCGTTATGCAAATGCGAAGGGAATGGGGCTCGATCCGTTCCCGGGTTTCGGGATCGGCTTCTTCCAGCTCCGCCCGCGCTCGCGCGGCAATATCCATATCACGTCGGCCGATCCGGCGCTCGACCCCGCGATCGATCCCAATTATCTCGCCGACGAAGGTGATCGTGCCGACATGCTCGACGCGCTGCGCATTTCGCGCGACGTCGTCGCGCAGGACGCTATGCGGCCCTTCGTCGTGCGCGAGACGCGGCCCGGTCCAGAGATCGCCGACGATGCCGGCCTCCTCGACTATATCAAGCGGTCGGGACAAACCTCGTGGCATCCGATCGGGACGTGCAAGATGGGTAGCGACCCGATGGCGGTGGTCGGCCCCGACCTTCGCGTGCAGGGTGTCGAAGGGCTGCGCATCGCCGATTCCTCGATCATGCCGACCATGCCATCGTCGAACACCAATGCGGCCTCGATCATGATCGGCGAAAAGGCCGCCGATCTGATCGCCGGCCAGCGTTGAGCGCGCCGCGATGAACGCCGATCAGTCGTTCCAGCCAGGCAAGGCATGGCGTATCGCCCTGCTGCTTGCGCTGTTCATCTTGATCAACTTCCTCGACAAGATTGTCTTCGGCCTCGTCGCGGTGCCGATGATGGCCGAACTCGACCTGTCGCCGACCGAGTTCGGCCTGATGGCGGGCGGGTTTTTCTGGCTGTTCGCGGTCGGCGGCATCGCCGGCGGGCTGCTGGCCGACCGCTTCCCGACCAAATGGATCATCGCCGGCATGGCGGCCTCATGGGCGCTGCTGCAGTTCCCGCTCGCGCTGACCTCGTCGATCGCGGTCATCTTGATCGGGCGGGTGCTGCTGGGCATGGCCGAGGGGCCCGCTTGGCCCGTCGCCGTCCATTCGCTTTACAAATGGTTCCCCAACACGAAGCGCACCCTCCCGGCCTCGATCCTCGGCCAGACCGCCGGGGTCGGATTGATCATCGCCGGACTTCTCATCCCGCAGATCACCCACAATTTCGGATGGCGCGCCAATTTCCTGATGCTCGGTGCGCTGGGCTGTCTGTGGCTTCTGCTCTGGCTTCTATTCGGCAGCGAAGGCCGCCTGATAGATGACAACGAGGCCACTGCGAGCGAACGCGCCGGGTTCAGCGAACTTGCCCGAAACCGCACACTCGTCGCCTGCATCATTGCCCATTTCGCGGCCTTCTGGACCTTGGCACTTACGCTGACCTGGGTGCCGGTCTATCTCGAAACCGGGCTTGGCTTTGATGCGATCACCGCCGGTCATATGTTCTCGGCCTTCATCGCGATCAATGTCGTCTTCGGGCTGCTCATGCCCGGCCTGTCGCAAAAGCTCTCCGCAAGCGGCCATAAGAGCCGTACCGCGCGGGGGCTGCTGACCACCGCCACGCTGATCGTCGCGGCGCTTTGCTACATCGCATTGCTCCTGCCCGACTTGACCCCGACTTTGCGGATCATCCTGCTCGGTCTCGGCGCGGGGATGGCGCAGACGATCTATTTCACCGGCCCCGCGATGATCAGCGAATGCACGCCGCCGCGGCAGCGCGGCTTCCTGCTCGCGCTCGATAATTCGCTCGCGTCGACGGCGGGAATACTCGCCCCCGTCGTCACCGGCTATCTCGTCCAATATTCGGCGGGCGGGATGACGCGTGGCTATGATTTGGGGTTCGCGGTCGCGGGCGTCCTGCTGCTCGTCGCTGCCGCGATCGGCGCCAAATTCCTCCATCCGGAACGGTCGGGCTCGCGCGAAGCGACCAGCCTCGGTGCGGCGAGCGCCATTCCAACTCAAAATTAGAAGGCGGGCACGAAACCACGTCTTCGATCAACAGGGAGAGTCTTATGTCCAGGAAATTCGTCCATCTGCTCCTCGGCGGCGTTGCGGTCACGGCAGCCTGCCCGGTCTTTGCGCAGGACACGGCGACAGCCCCGGTCGCCGACGGCGATAGCGGCAGCGAGATCGTGGTGACGGCGCAAAAGCGCGCTGAAAATCTCCAGGATGTTCCCGTGTCGATCGCCGCTTTCTCGTCAGAGACACTTGCCGCGGCCAACATTGACGAGGTGGAAGAGCTTTCCGCGCTCACGCCGAACTTCTCGGTCAACAAGGCGACCGCCAGCGCGGCGGTCCGGATCAATATCCGCGGCGTCGGCGCATCGGGCAATACCGCGACCGAGCCCAGCGTCGCGGTCTTCCTCGACGGCATCTATGTGCCGCGCGCGGGATCGACGATCGCAACCTTCCTCGACATCGACGGCGTCGAGGTACTGCGCGGGCCGCAGGGCACGTTGTTCGGCCGCAACGCGAGCGTCGGCGCACTGTCGCTGCGGACCGCCCAGCCCGAATTCACCTTTTCGGGCGAAGTCACCGGCGAAGTTGGCAATGCCGATCGCTACCGCCTCGCGGGCCACGTCAACCTTCCCCTCAATGACAAGGTCGCCGTCCGCCTCGCGGCTGCCGGGAGCTGGTTCGACGGCTTCTGGTTCAACGAATATGACGGGATGCGTTACGGGCAGCAGGACGATGTCGCGCTTCGCGGCAGCGTGAAGGCCGAACTCGGCAATCTCGAATGGATCGTCAGGGCGGACTATACGAAGATCAGCGGCGACGGGGTCACCGACAGCGACTTCGACGCAAGCTCGGTATCGCCGACGCAGCTTGCGCAGTTGCGCACCATCCTTGGCGGTGACCTTCCCGATACGAATTTCAACGACCGCGTGATGAACTATGCCGTGACCGCCGATCTTGATGACCGGCAATGGGGCCTGTCGAGCGATGCGACGTTTTCGCTCGGCGACAGCAAGATCCGGCTCATCAACAGCTATCGCGACTGGCGCAACGACCAACTCGATGGCGATGTCATCTTCTTGCCGCTGCCGCTGCTCTCGCGCCAATCCTATTTCGATTCCAAGAGCCAGAACCACGAACTGCAATTCATCTCGCCGACCGAGCAATGGCTCGGCGGCAAGCTCGACCTCGTTGCCGGCCTCTATTATTTCGACGAAGAGTACCGGCTCGGTGAGGTCCTCAATCTCGGATCGCGTTTCTGCAATACGCTGCTCCCGGCGGGGGCCGCGCGAGACGGTTGCAACGCGTTCCAGACGACGACCGGCGGGGCGAATGCGACGACGCAGCGCATGGCGCAGAACACCACGAGCTACGCGGTTTACGGCCAGCTCAACTATCGCCTCGCCGAACCGCTAACCCTCGTTCTCGGTGGGCGCTGGACGCATGAAGAGAAGAGCGGCAGCTTCGCCCAGTCGATCGCGACCCCCGTTGCCTCGATCCTGCGCGCACCCGAAACGCTGACGCTGCCCGACCTCAGCGAGAGCCGCTTAACCTACCGGATCGGTCTCAACTTCAAGCCGACCGACGATGTGATGCTCTTCGGCAGCTATTCGACGGGCTACAAGTCGGGCGGTTATAACAGCGGCGGCGGCACACCGTCGCTCAGCACCTTCGACCAGGCGGGCAATCTCGTCTCGACGCGGCGGGTCTTCGGCCGCGAGACGGTCGACAATTATGAAGTCGGCATCAAGTCTGAATGGCTGGACCGGGCGCTGACGGCGAATCTCACCTTCTATCGGATGGACATCAACGGCTATCAGGATCGCAGCTTCGACGGCGTCAGCTTCATCATCCGCAACGCCGGGTCATTGCGGCAGCAGGGTTTCGAATTCGACACGGTGCTGCGTCCGTCGCGGAATTTCACCGTCAATGCCGCGCTCGCCTATCTCGACAGCGAGTTCACCAGCTTTCCCGGCGGGTCGCCGCTGCCGGGCCTGCCTGCCGGATCGGTGCAGGACCTCACCGGCACGCGCGCCAATTTCTCCCCGGCGTGGAGCGGGCAGGTCGGATTCAACTGGAAGGGAGATATCGGCAATTCGGGGATGAGCTGGAGCGCGAGCTCGAACGTCAACTTCGTCTCCGATTATCGCAACAGCCAGATTACCGACAACAACCCGCAGACGATCCAGGACGGCTATGCGCTACTGAGCGCGCGGCTGACGCTCGCGGGTGTCGACGATCGCTGGTCGGTGGCGATCTTCGGCAATAATCTCACCAACGTCCAATATTCGACCGTCATGTTCAACCAGACGCTCGCCGGCGCCTTCGGCCTCAACAATGGCGTATTCCCCGGTAGCACCGCCATTCGGCAAACGCACGCCAGCCCGCGAACCTATGGCGCGTCGCTGACGCTGCGCTTCTAACGCCAGTTGCTGTCCGGACTTACCCTCGCATGCGCCGAACATGTCGGCGTGTGCGAGGGGCATGGCATGCTGTGGTTTCTCGACTTTGATGTTGTGGACCCATCCCGAGGCGATCTAGGATCGTCGGAGGAAGGTGGCGGGCCATTGCCGGAACAGGATGCGAAGCGTGCGCGGTCGGTTTTCGACCGGGTGAAGGGCGAGGACTGGTATCTTCGCTGCAGCGACCGGGCGCTGGAGGCCTTCGCGCGCGCGGGCTCGACGCGGCGGATGACGCATGGCGAGATTCTCTCCCAGCGTGGCGACATGGTCGACGCTTTGGCGATCATCCTCGACGGCACTCTAGAGGTCAGCATAACGACTTTCGACGGTCGGCGTCATGTGCTGGGCTTCGTGGGACAGGGGCAACTCGTCAATCTTATCCCCATTCTCGACGATCAGGTCGCGATCCACGATTTCTACACGCACCAGCAGTGTGAGCTTTTCATCATTCCGAAGTCGGCGTTCATCGATGTCGTCGACAGCGAACCGGTTCTCGCACGCCATTTAATGCGCTTGCTGTGTCTGCGCTCCCGGGTCCTGTACGACCGGCTGGCGGACGCGTCGCTTTTGCCGCTCCGGTCGCGCTGCGCCCGCGCGATACTCTCGTTGCTTCCCGTCGCCGACGTGCAGCAGCCTCAGGCGGAACCAGTCCAGATACAGCTCGCGCAATGGGAACTGGCCGACATGGTCGGCGTGTCGCGGCAGACGCTCAACGCGGAGCTGCGGCGGCTGGAGAATCTCGGCGTAATCGAACGCAAATATTCGAACATCCGCGTCACGGATATGAGCGCGTTCATGGAGATTGCTGCTAGCGAATATTAACGACCGATGCCCAAGAAGGCGGGGTGCAATCATCCGCTTTATCCAGTTGGCGTCCCAAAAGCTGCCAGACCGCAATCGGCCAGAGCTAGCCGCCCGCCTTCTTCTGAGCGCGAAAGACATGGAGCAGCGGTTCGGTATAGCCATTTGGCTGCCTGCTACCCTCGAAAACCAGGGCCTGTGCCGCCCTATAAGCGAGGCTCTTGTCGGCATGTTCCGTCATCGGCTGATAAAGCGGATCGTCTGCATTCTGCGCGTCGACCTTCGCCGCCATATGCTCGAATGCGGCGTCCACTTCCTCCACGGTGCAGACGCCATGGTGCAGCCAGTTGGCCATATGTTGGGAACTGATCCGCAGCGTCGCGCGGTCCTCCATCAAGCCGACGTCGTGGATATCGGGCACTTTGGAACACCCGACGCCCTGGTCGATCCAGCGGACGACGTAGCCCAGTATACCCTGTGCATTATTCTCGAGCTCTTCACGAACATCCTCCGGCGACCAGTTCCGCCAAGCGGCCACCGGGATGGTCAGCAGGTCGTCGAGACCGTCGATCGGTTCCGCCGCCCGTTCTTTCTGGCGAGCGAACACATCGACTCGGTGGTAGTGCGTGGCATGGAGCGTCGCGGCCGTAGGTGAAGGCACCCAGGCGGTGTTGGCGCCCGTCCTCGGATGGCCGATCTTCTGGTCGAGCATGTCGGCCATCCGGTCGGGTGCAGCCCACATACCCTTGCCGATCTGGGCTTTGCCCGAGAGGCCGCAAGCAAGCCCGATCTGGACATTGCGGTTCTCATAAGCCTGAATCCAAGCCGATGTCTTCATGTCGCCCTTGCGGATCATAGGGCCCGCCAGCATCGACGTATGTATCTCGTCGCCGGTGCGGTCGAGGAAGCCGGTGTTGATGAAGACGATGCGGTCTTTCACGGCGTGGATGCAGGCGGCAAGATTGGCGCTGGTGCGGCGCTCTTCGTCCATCACCCCGACCTTGATCGTGTGGCGGGTAAGCCCGAGCAGATCCTCGATCGCATCGAATAGCCGGTTTGTGAAACCGGTCTCGTCAGGCCCATGCATCTTGGGTTTGACGATATAGACGCAGCCGGCGCGGCTGTTGCCGGCATCGCGTGCCAGATCGTGCATCGCGATCAGGCTGGTGACGATGCCGTCGAGAATGCCCTCGGGTGCTTCGTTTCCGTCCGGCAGCAGGACCGCCGGCGTCGTCATCAGATGGCCGACATTGCGTACGAACAGCAGGCTCCTGCCCGGCAGCACGACGTCCTCGCCGTCTGGCGCCGTATAGATACGGTCGGGATTGAGCGCGCGGGTCATGAGCGTGCCATTCTTCTCGAACGAATCGGTGAGGTCGCCCTGCATCAGGCCGAGCCAATTCGCATAAGCTGCAACCTTGTCCTCGGCATCGACGGCAGCGACCGAATCTTCCAAGTCGCAGATCGCCGTTAGCGCCGATTCGAGGATGACATCGGCTATTCCGGCCGGATCCGTCTCACCAATCGGATGCGCGCGGTCGAAGACGACCTCGATATGCAGGCCGTTGTGGCGGAACAACCGGCCCTTTTCGCTGCGACCGACATATTGACCGGGGTCGGCCAGAACGATTTCTTCGCTTGCCAGATCGGCCCAACTGCCGCCGGCGAGAGGGATGGCGTTGTCGAGGAATGCCTTTGCCCAGGCGACCACCCGCGCCCCGCGCGCCGCGTCATAGTTTTGGCCGGCAGGGGCTCCGGGGATGGCGTCCGTTCCATAGAGGGCATCGTAAAGGCTGCCCCAACGCGCATTGGCGGCATTGAGCAAGAAGCGGGCGTTGAGAATCGGGACGACCAGTTGCGGGCCGGCCAGGCGTGCGACCTCATCGTCGACAGCGGTGCTGCCGATGGTGAAGGGCGCGGGTTCGGGAACGAGATAGCCGATCTCGGTCAGAAAATGGCGATAGGCTCCGATTTCGAATTCCGCGCCCGCCCTGTCCTTGTGCCAGCCATCGATCTGCGCCTGCAGTTCGTCACGGCGAATCAGGAGCTGCGCATTCTCCGGTGCGAAGCGGGTGAAGATTGAGGCGACGCCGGCCCAGAAGGGCTGCGGCTCGATACCCGTGCCCGGCAGTGCGCGCTCTTCAATGAAATGCGCCAGTACTGGCGAGATCCGTAGCCCGGCTTTCTCGATCATGGTCTTCGTCCTCTCGTTGCCATACGGACATAGACCCGGATCGATCCTTTCGGTAGAGAAGCAATATGAATGTCACTCATTCTCTAGATGAACGAATGATAGGCAACGAATATCGACTGTTCGCTGCCGTGGTCGACGCCGCAAGCCTCGCGGGGGCCGGCCGAGCGCTCGGGATATCGCCCTCGATGGTGTCGAAGCGTCTCGCGGCACTCGAGGAGCGGCTCGGGACGAGGCTGGTGAACCGGACGACGCGGCGTCTCTCACTTACCGAACGCGGCGCCCGCTTCCATGACGAGGTGACGGCAATCCTGGCCTCCATGCGCGAGGCCGAGCGGCGTGTGTCGGACCGCACCGACCATCCGTCCGGTCCGCTGCGGCTTTCGCTCCCGACTTCGTTCGGGCGCCTGCACGTGGTCCCTCATTTGAAGGCATTCCTCGATACCTGGCCCGATATCGAACTGACGCTCGACATGTCGGACGGGCTCAGGGACCTCTTCGCAGAGCGGATCGATGTCGCCATCCGGATCACCGCCGCGATCACATCGGGCTTGACGGCGCACCACCTCGCGCCCAGCCGCCGTCTGCTATGCGCGGCACCATCATATCTGGAAGCATATGGCGCGCCGCGCTCGATTGCGGATCTCGGACACCACCGCTTGCTCGCGGCGACCGGGCAATTGCCCTGGCAGCTTGACGGCCCGTCGGGGCCGCGGATCGTCCGCGGCAGAAGCGCCGTGAACACCAATTCGAGCGAGGCGGTGCGCGAGCTCGCCCTCGCCGGCGTCGGTATCGCGCTGCGGTCGATCTGGGACGTCGGCACGGAACTTCGCGAACGAGAACTGATTCCGGTTTTGCCCGCCTATCAGGGCTCGCTCGAGACGGGCATCTATGCGGTCTATCCGGCCGGAGCACCGCCCACGGCGGCCGCCCGGGCGTGTATCGAGTTTCTGGAAGCGCTCTTCGCCCGGATGGAGTGGGCGGCAGGTGGAGGCTGAAACGATCGCCTCGGTATCGGGCGGGTGCTGCCGTGCCCGCTGCAATCAAACGTTGGCGACCACGACGGCGCGTGGATTGATATAGTTGTCGAGCGCCTCGGGGCCTCCCTCGGTACCATATCCGGAATCCTTGATACCGCCGAAAGGCAGTTCGGCGGTTGGCGTCGCCGGACTATTGACCCACAGCATCCCGACCTCGACCCGGCGAGCAAGAATATCCGCAGTTGCGAGGGATTTCGTGAAGGCGTAGCCGGCAAGGCCGAAGGAAAGGCGATTGGCTTCGAGGATCGCTTCCTCCAGACGATCGAAGCTGCGGATACCGGCGACAGGCCCGAAGGGCTCGTCATTGAAAAGACGGGCCTCGAGCGGCACATCGCTCAGCACCGTCGGCGCCCAGAAATTGCCAACGTCGCCGACCCGATTGCCGCCGGTGAGGAGCGTGGCGCCCTTCTCGATCGCATCCTGCTGGAACTCGGCCATCGCGGCCAACCGACGCGAATTGGCAAGTGGCCCGATCTGCGTACCGTCCGCAAAGCCATCTCCGACCCTGAGGTCGCGAGCGGCGGCCGCCAGCGCGTCCGCAAACGCATGCTTGATGCTCGAATGAACGAGAAAACGAGTCGGAGCGATGCACACCTGCCCGGCATTGCGAAACTTCGAGGCGCTCAGGCTTTTCACCGCGAGCCCGATATCGGCATCCTCGCAGACGATGGCCGGCGCATGACCGCCAAGTTCCATCGACACGCGCTTCATATGTTTGCCGGCTAGGCTCGCAAGCAGCTTGCCGACCGGCGTCGAACCCGTGAAGGTGATCTTGCGAATGATCGGGCTCGAAATCAGATAATTCGAAATCTCCGCCGGATCGCCGAACACGAGATTGAGCACGCCATCGGGAAGACCGGCATCCTGAAATGCCCGGATCAGTTCGGCGGGGCTTGCGGGCGTCTCTTCGGGCGCCTTCACGATCATCGAGCAGCCAGCCGCAAGAGCCGCCGAAATCTTGCGCACCACCTGATTGATCGGGAAGTTCCACGGCGTAAATGCCGCCACCGGCCCAACCGCGTCCTTGATCACCATCTGGCGGATCGCGATGTCCGTTCTGTGCGGGACAAGCCGGCCGTACAGGCGAAAGCCTTCTTCGGCGAACCACTCGATGATGTCACCGGCGGCCATTGCTTCGATCTTGGCCTCGTGCAGCGGTTTGCCCTGCTCCTGCGTGAGAAGTCGCGCGATCTCGTCGGCGCGTTCGCGCATGAGGCCGGCAGCTCTGCGCATGATCTTGCTGCGCTCAGCGGGGGTGAGGTCCCGCCAGATTTCGAAGCCGCGTTGGGCAGCATCGAGTGCGCGGTCGAGATCGGCGCGTCCGCAGTGAGCGACGCGGCCGATTTCCAGTCCCGTCGCCGGATTTTGCACCGCCAGCGAACGGCCATCGGCTGCATCCTGCCAACGGCCGCCGATAAACAGCCGGGTGTCCGGATAGGTCATTGACAGCTCCAAATAAGGTCTTGAGGGCCGCGCGATCGTTGCCGCAAGCGCGCGGGGGACGCGGTGGAAGGGGCGGCATCGTCACAAGTTCGCCGATCCTTCGGGCTTCGCGAAAGTCCGCAGCTATACGGCCCACGCGTCGCCGGGTCGAACGAAGCGGGAGCAGAAACGGGATCGCTTCTACCCCCGCCATGCAGCCCGTCCTGCGGACAAGATGCGACGATAGCTTTGCTTCGGACCGCGCGCGGACCGCGTCAGGCTAGGCCGGCTGCGATTCCTTGTTGCTCGCGGTGGCCGGTGCCTCCTTCTTCTTCAGCGGGACATGCTCTGGAACAAAATCCTTCCAAGTCTTGCCTTCGGGGACGAGGAAATGAGTTCCTGCAATCGTCATCGGATTGCTGTAAAGTGCCGATGGTTCCTCGCCGTTGGCGATGGCATCGGCGAGCCGCAGAAAGACGCGGTAGAGACGCGCGACACCGATGTCGGCGGGTGCCAGAATCTCCTTCGAGCGATCGCGGATCGCGCCCGAGGAGGAGAGGATCACGACATCTTCGGGAACGAGCGGCGGGATTCCGGTCCACGCCCCATTCTTCATCGCCTCGCGATCCTGACGGTAATTGTTCATCCGGTTCGGCTTGTCGGGAAGGAACCAGGTGTCGGGATGTGTTCCCATTTGGATCAGCAGTTCTTCGGTCAGGTTTCCGTCGCGAAGGATGGCGGAGCGCGTCGGTTCGAGACCGAGTTGCTTCTCTTCGTCCCACCAGACGAAATAGTGCAGGGTGCGCGTATCGGTCATCGGCACAATGATGCCGAGAAAATTGCCGTTGGCGTTGTGATAGTGGAACGGCGCAACGAAAGTCGCGAGCCGCACTTCATCGACCGTACCGCCGTCTTCGGTCGGCACTGCGCGCGTCGCGGCGTAATAGAGCCCGAAATCGGTTTCCTGGACCTCGATTTTAGGGGCCGCGACCGCTCCGGCATTCTTCACGGCGACCGCTACCACCGTATCCGAATCCCTCGCGAAGATATCCTTGTGCAGGATCGTCAGGTGCGAACTGTCAACGAGCGCTTCACCGAGCTGAACGAAATTGCATTCGTCGACGACGAAGGCCACGGCCAACCGATTTTCGGCAGGAACATCGAAATAGGGCCAATGCGGGAAGGGCGGCTCGAGCTCCGCGGGCCCCATATACATCCAGATCATGCCGCCTTCCTCACGAACGGGATAGGATTTGGCGCGGAATTTTTCCTTGAAGCGCGGGTCGAGGACGTTGGGCGTTTCCATGATCGTACCGTCGACCGCGAATTTCCAGCCGTGGAAGAGGCAGCGGATGCCGCAGCCTTCGACGCGGCCAAGCACGAGGCTGGCGCCGCGGTGACAGCATTGCTCGTCGAGAATTCCGACAACGCCATCGGTGTTGCGGAACGCTGCGAAGGTCTCACCCATGATCTCCAGCCTGCGAGGCGGACCATCGGGTTCGCTCAGCTACTCGCTCAGCAGGACCGGAATCCAGAACCGGCGCAGCGCTTCGCCCATCGGCGTGCCGCGGCCGGTCTGGCACATCTTCATATTGTCGGCGTGGGACAACATAGGATTCTCCTATTCGCTTGATTTCTGGAGGGGCGTTTTCGGGCGCAGCATTCAGTCTCTCTCTTTCGCTTCTCCGACGAGCAGCACCTCTTCGACGATTTCTAGGGCAGCCCGCGCATTTTGCGCGAGCGAAGGGTCGTCGCTTCCGATGTCTGCTAGAAAGCCGTGACCGGAGCCGGGAAATAGGTGGAGCCCGAAGTCAGGTGTGCGCTCGGCAATCTCCGTCAGCCGAAGGAAATTCTCGGGTGACTGCGATTGGTCCTGATCGCCGAACAGGGCAACATGACGGTGCGGCAAGCCCTCGAGATAGTCGAACGGCACGGGTAGCGGGTCGTCGTTCGCCAGCCCTTGCGGAAATCCATAGAGGCTTACCAGGCTCACCGGAATCCCGCGCCGGGCGAGTTCGAACACGTAAAGACCGCCGAGGCAAAAGCCGGCAACGCCGGTGATGCGCTGCTCGCCTATGAAATGCGCGAAGGCATCGACATAAGCGCGATCACGGACGCGGTGCCGACGCGCGAACGCCGCCTCGCGGGTAACCTCCGGCAAAGGGCCCAGCTCGTGGAAAGGGTCCATCAAATGCACGAATGCGCCGCGCTCGGCCATGTGCGTCGCCAATTGCTGGTAGAAGGGGCCGGCCCCGTAGATGTCCGGCAAAATGGCGATCCGGACCCTTTCTCCTTCGTCGCCGAACGCGAGGCTCGGCAGACCATCGTTCATCGCAACATATTCACCCGGCGGCGGCAACGCCGCCGATGCTTGGCCATGGCACATGATCCGCGCCCGTCAGGCCGCTGCAGCGGCGTGCGCCAAGGCAGGTGCGAGCTCAAAGTCGGTCTCGATCACCTTGATGCCGCTCTCGCGCACATCGGCATGAATCAATTCCGAGTGAACGCCTTCGCAGCAATCGCTGTCCACATACTCGCCGCCCTCGAAATAGGCCTGGGTGGTCAACGTGTGGAATCCGGGTGCGCGAACCTTGTAATGGACATGCGCGGGACGCCAGCTGTGCCGTCCCATGGCTTCCAGCAATGCGCCGACCGGACCTTGATCCGGAATTTTATAAGCGACGGGCACGGTGGTGCGCACTTCATACCCCCCGCGGCATCGGTGCGCAGCTTCCCGCGATAGAAATCGCGCGGAATATTATTGTGGAAGCCGCCATAATGGCCGTCGGGCGTCGAATGCCAGACGTCGATGATCGCGTCGGCAACCGGCGCGCCGGCTAGGTCGAGGACCCGGCCGCGCAGCAGGAGCGGCTCGTGGCGGTCGTCCTCATAGGTCTTCAGCGCGCCCTCGACGAAGGGCGCATCGTCGAGGAAATAGGGACCCTCGAGCGTGCTCGTGCTCCCGCCGAAGTTGCGGTTCTCGATCTGGCAAATGGTCGTGTTCAGAAAGGCATCGATCATAAGCGGCAGCTCGCCGGCCTCGACGGTTTTCATGATGTAGCCGATGCCCTGCCGATACTCGTCGAAGGTCACGTCGTGCTTCATCAGCGCGCCGCGGATGCCCTCGACGATATCGGCCACGACCGCTTCCAAACGATTGCTCATATAACCTCTCTCCTGTGCGTCGCAGCGCCGCCACGACCGCATTCTTCCATTTTGAACTGCAAGACTATGGATTGTGGCGGATTCGGGAAAATACTTTATCGGCCGCCCGCCCATACCTCGACCGTATTGCCTGGAGGCGGATCGCATCAAATTGATCGCTGCCGAGCCGTGAAGATCAAATTGTTCGGAACCTCGATCCGTTCCCGCTCCCGTTCCCGGCCGGAGCAGGCCATGCGACCTTCGAGACATTCGATCCTTGAGGCGCTTTAATCCGTGTAAGTGCTGTGATCGGGCCGGACGCCCGCCCAGGCGTTTGCGATCAGGCGGCGCAGGAGATGCGGCTCGAGCGGGCGCGGATTGGCATAGGCATTCGCAAGCGCCAGCGCGACGGCCCGGTCGATATCGCTCTCCTCCATGCCGAGATCGCGTAGCGCCACCGGGACGCCGGCCCCTTCGGCCAGGTCGTAGATACGACCGGCTATCCCGTCGCCGCCCAGCGCGCGCTTGATGGCGTCGACGGCATCGCGTGCGGTGGGCGCATTATAGGCGAGCGCGTGCGGCAGAATGATCGTGTGCGTTTCGGCGTGCGGGAGGTCGAAGGAGCCGCCCAGCACGTGGCAGAGCTTGTGATGAAGGGCCATACTCGTCTGACCCAGGCAGATCGCGCAGAGCCACGCGCCGTAAAGCGCGTCGCGGCGCGCGTCCTTGTCGTCGGGCCACTGTGCGATTGTCGGTAGCCCACGATAGAGTGCCGCGATGCCTTCCTCGGCCATCAGCTGCACGATCGGATTGCCGTTGGTCGCATAAAGGGCTTCGACCGCGTGCGCCATCGCATTGATACCACTGGTAACCGAAAGCTTCGGGGGCAAGGTCAGCGTCAGATCGACATCGTATATCACCGTTTCGGGGAGAACCTTGGCCGTCACCTGGGTCGTCTTTTCTCCCGCTTCGGTCTGGCCGATGATCCGGGTCATCTCCGATCCGGCATAGGTCGTGGGAATGGCGATCTGGGGAAGGTCGGTTCGAAGCGCGATTGCTTTCGACAGGCCGATCGCCGACCCGCCGCCCAAGGCTACAAGACCATCGATCCGATGCTCTGCGACGATCGCCATGGCGTCGATGGTCACCTCGACCGGGGTGTGCATCCGCGCGCCGTGATAGGTGGCGGCGCACCGGTCGCCCAGAAGCGCGGCAACCTCCTCTGCTGCCGTTCGCTGGTCAGGTGTCGAAACTATGAGCAGACGTTCGCAGCCCAGTCGCTCTGCCTCCTCGGGTAACTTGCCGAGCGTCCCATGGCCGAACAGAACCCGATAGGGCTGACCTTCGAAAACAAACGGAATATTCATGCGATGACCTCGTGGCACTGGAGCCGGGTGCGACTGTCGCGCGCCTTCCGGCAACCCCGGCGCGAATGTGGATGACGACCACGCCGGCACGGCTGGAAGGCTCGCTCTTCGCCGGTCGTCATGATCCTTCGCCCCTGACGCTAGAGAGCGCTAGCCATGCGGTCCAATACTGTTGCTGGCTCCCGGCTATACGGAAGTGCTATCGCTTTCGGCCAAGCTCGCGAGAAACGCATCCACGACGGGCGGTCTGCCGTCGCGGAGGAAAACGCAGCTGATCGCGGAAACGGCTGCGGGATGCTCGATCGGCGAGAAGCAGATGCCAGGCCATGCGAGGCGGGCCACCGATTCCGGGACGATGCTGAGCGAATCGCTGACCAGCACCATGGCGAGCGCCGCAAATACATCTTCGGCGGGATCGGTCATCGCAGGCTGAACGTTTACGGTCATCAGAAACCGCAGGACCTCATCGGCGAAACCGGGACGGCCCAGCTGCGGAAATACCGTCAACGAGCGTCCGTGGATCTTCTCCAGCCCGTCAATCGGCGACGGCGGTTGCGCTGCATCGAGACGCTCGGCGAGGTACAGGCGCTCTTCGCCGATCCGCATGGTCTGGAGGTCGTGATCGACCGAATAATATCGGGCGAAGCCGATGCCCAGCTGGCCGTCGCGGAGCCGCGCGACCTGTTCGTCCTTGCTGGCTCTTTGTATCTTGACCGAGATATGGGGGCGGGCGGTCATGAAAGTGCGCACCAGCTGCGGAACGACCGTGTAGATTGTCGCTCCGAAATAGCCGATGTCGAGGCGCCCGAGCTCGCCGGCCTGCGCTGCCCTCGATTTTTCGATCGCGGTATGGCTGATATCGAGCAGGCGCTTCGCCTCGACGAGGAACAGCTTCCCGGCTTCGGTTACCTGCACACCTTTCGAGGATCGGACGAGCAGTTCGACACCGAGCTCGTCCTCCAACTGCTTGATCTGCCGCGTGATTGGAGGCTGCGAGACATGCAGCTTGCGCGCTGCGGCGGTCAGATTGCCTTCTTCGGCGACGGCAACAAAATAGCGTAGTTGGCGAAATTCCAAAACATGCTCCCATACCGTTCACGTATTGCGTGAGCCCTGCATTAGTATTTTTCTTCATCGAGCAACAGGGGCAACATTGGCCGACAAACGGAGCTGTCGGACAAACCGGTTCGATGGCAGCCGGGAAGCGAGACGAGCCCTGGTTCGCCCCGCTTCGGCGCAGGGGAGACAGATTTCAGATGACTTTGGTGACAGAGCTCACGCCTCCGGCGGCGAGCGCGCCCCCATTTTCCGACCATCCGGATCATGTAATCGCCGCCGTCACGGCGACGATCGTCGACTTGCCCCTTCGTCGACCGCATTTTCATGCAACCGGCACTCACGCCACGCAGTCGCTCGTTATGGTGGAGCTGGTCACGTCTGGCGGTGCCGTGGGCTGGGGGGAGGGCGGAACGCCGGGCGGCACGGCCTTCTGGGGCGGCGAGTGCGTCGAAACGATCAAGCTGATGATCGACCATTATCTCGCGCCGGCCGTCATCGGCATTAGCGTTTTCGACCAGGAGCGAATTCTTGCTGCGATGGACCGTATCGCGGCAAACAATCATTTTGCAAAGGCGGCGATCGATATCGCCGTCCACGATGCGGCCGCCCGCTTGATTGGCATATCGGTGTCGCAGATGTTCGGCGGAACGGCGCGTTCGACCGTTCCTGTCCTATGGGCTCTGGCAGCAGCTGCCTATGAGGCCGATGTCGCCGACGCGATCGAGCAGATCGAGGCCGGCCGCCACAGCGTCTTCAAGATAAAGATTGGCAAGGGCGATGCCGCCTCGGAAACCCGGCGCGCGCTGGAGACGGCGACGACCATTCACGATGCTCATCCCGATGCAAGGTTCGTCGTCGATCTAAATCAGGCGTGGGACGAGTCGACTGCGATGCGCTGGCTCGCGGCTTTTCAGGAGCGCGATTTCCTCTTCGTCGAGCAGCCCGTTCCGGCCTGGAACGTCGAAGGCATGATCCGTCTCGCGTCGCGCTTCGAAATTCCGATCATGGCCGACGAGGGATTGTGGGATTTCCACGATGCCTATGAGCTGATCCGGCGCGGCGCGACCGACATCTATGCCGTAAAGATTGCCAAGGGCGGCGGCCTGCGGCGGGCTTTCAAGGCCGCCGCCGTTGCCGAGGCTGCCGGGGTTCCTCTGTACGGGGGGATGGCGCTCGAGAGCTCCGTCGGGACGGCGGCAGGACTGCAGCTGTTTAGCGCGCTCCCGAACCTTCCCTTCGGCTGTGAGTTGATCGGCCCCAGGCTTCTGGCGGAAGATCTCACGGTCCAGCCGATCGCGTATCGCGACCGGGAAGTCGTCGTCCCGTCAGGCGTCGGCATGGGGGTTGAGATCGACCGTGATCGTGTCCGAAGCTTCACCCGGCGCAACAAATGACAGGGGATTCCGCTCTGATACTGGCTGCCGTGGCTGTGGGTGTGGCGACATATATCCAAGGCATCACGGGCGTTGGCTTCGGGATGGTAGCGATGCCTTTGCTTGTGCTGATCGATCCCGGCGCCGTTCCTGGCCCCGTGATAATCGCCGGGATTTTCGCTTCGGTGCCTTTCCTTATTGCCGGCTGGCGACAGGTTGCGTGGCGCGAGCTCGCCATTCTGCTTCCAGGGGTCGTGATCGGTTCGCTCGTCGCGGCGATTGTCATCAGCCTTGTCGCATCGAACACCTTGCGCGCTTTCGTTGGCCTCCTGCTCGTTGTCGTAGGAGGCGCAGCGGTGTTTTCGAAGTCCCGCGCGCCGGGTCCGGTCGCTTTCACTTCGGCTGGCTTCGCTACCGGATTCATAGGCACCGTTGCGGGCGTTCATAGCGCGCCGCTTGCGATCCTCTACCGCTACGACACGCTGGCGAAGGTGCGTCCGACTGCTGCAGCGCTGTTCGTTGCGGCCTATATCCTGTCGCTTGCGGGGTTGGCGGCGATTGCTCCGAGCCAGCTGGGATCGCCGACGATCGTGCTCGCAATGATACCGGGCGTCTTAGTTGGCCTTTTTGCTGCCAGCGGGCGGTTCGCCCGGCCGGCCGGCGGCATCATGCGCCCCATCATCCTCATGCTGTGCATTCTCGCCGGGCTACGTCTCATCGCGAGTGCCATGGGAGGCGGCATCCTTGCCGCGATGGCGATATGAGCGCGGTTCTCGATGCGTCCCGCGATTTCGAATGGTCGACGGACTCGGTTCGCGGCCCCTCGGCCCTGAGCTGCTGGATGGATCGCGTCGGGGCCTGCCTGACCGAAGTCGATATCGAGAGTCGGGCTTTCGGTGGACATCGCGCTCGCATCCAGCATTTCGAATTGGGTCCGGTGCAGCTGAATTTCCTGTCCGCCACCTCGCAGCGCATCGTGCACAGCAACGCGATGATCAAGCACAGCGCGAATGATTACCTTCTCCTGTTTTTCGAGAAGGGCGCCGGGAAGCTGCGGCATTATGATCTTGAAGTCACGGCTCCCGAACAATGTTTCATTCTCCTCGACAACCAGCAACCCTATGAGCTGCTCCGGGAAACCGGGGGATCACACTGTCGATGCGTCTCCAGGATGCCTGGCTACGCCATTGGCTCCCCCACCCTAAGACGGCGGTCGCTACACCTATCTTTGCGGAAGACGGATGGGGATCGTCGCTGGCCGCGACGCTCAAGACGATCTCTCACCATGGCCTGGCCGACGCGATCCTGCCGCGCGGGGTCATCGCCGATCAACTCGGGGCATTTCTGGCGCTGATGATGGGTGGACGGTGCCAGGCCGTCAGCCGTCATCGGGGAGAATTGTTCGTGCGCCTCAAACGATCCATGCGCGCCAGACTGGATGATCCCGATCTGGATCCCGGAACGATTGCTGATGCTGTCGGAATATCCAAGCGTCATCTGCATGGCCTGTTCGCACAGGCGGGCACGACCTTTGGCGCCTTGCTGATCGAGATGCGCCTCGAGCGCGCCGCCGGCATGCTGCGTGATGGACGTTTCAGCGGGTATCGCGCGGCCGATGTCGCATGGACGTGTGGCTTCGCCAACGCGAGCCACTTCGCGCGGCGATTCCGGGCAAAATATGGCGAGACACCCGTCCGCTACCGCAAGGGGGACGGATCCGGATCCATTCGGGCGCGTCCCGTCGCGTCGGGCCGGACTCCTTCTTGCGCTTTGACGGCAGGGGCGCCTTCTGCCGGACACAAGGAACGCCCGGCGCCTGCCGGCGCTGCGGGGGCCGAATGAGCCCGGCTCGCGATTTCAAGCCGCGAAGGTTGCGCTCGGAGAGCATTTTTCGCGCGCTGCGAGGCGCGCAGCAAAGCCTGCGCGAAGATATGATCGAACGCAGGAGAACAAGGATTCTGGGACAGGAGACGATCCGCCGGTTGCTGTCGGAAGCGACGCGTGCCGCCCTTGCGCGGCGCCCAGCAAGAACCGGTTTTGCGCGTCGAGCGGGCATGCCCTTCGCTGCAACGCAATCTTTGATCACATCCTACGACAAGTCCGACGTCCGTTTCACATATGATCTAGGCGGCCCGGGCGCGACCGATAACGACATCACGATGATCAACGGCAATGATCAAAGCTTTAAGCAGGTGAGCCAGGAACTGCGGCTGCAATCGACCGGCAAGGGGCCGTTACGCTGGATCGCCGGCTTCTATTATTTTCACGAAAGCTCGCTCCTCGGGCAGAATATGGGGTTCGGCCCATTCAATGGCGGGACCGGCGCGGGCGGTGCGGCTGCTCTGCTGCTGCTTGCCGGCGACCCGTACAGCAATCAGGCGGCGTTCAGTATCGCCCGGCTCAAGAACGAGGTACTCTCGCCCTATGGCCAGGTCGAATATGATATCAGCCGGAAAGTGACGGTCAGTTTCGGTCTTCGCTACACCGACGACAAGAAGAGGGCACCTTCGCTCTTCGTCGGCAACGTCGGAACCGGGACGCTCGGCCGTGACCAGTTCCGGTCGAACGAGGTGATCGGCTCGCTCGCGGGCGGGCTGCCGCTCTGCGACCTGGACGGGGACGGAAATCTCGCCGGTGGCACGCCCGACAATCGCGGCAAACCCTGTTCGCAAATCCTCTCGCCGGACGACATCCGCGCCAAGGAATGGGGCGGGAAGGTCGGGATCGACTTCAAGCTTGCCGACGACACGCTTCTCTATGTCAGCGCTTCGCGGGGGTTCCGCTCGGGCAAGCACGACATCGAGTTTTTCCATGGTCCGCAGACCGGCTTTGCGCGGGAGGATCAGCAGGTCGAGACGCTCGATGCGTTCGAGGTGGGGCTGAAATCGGAACTGTTCGACCGTACTCTGGTGCTGAACGCGGCGGTCTTCTACTATATCTGGAAAGATCAGCAGTTCTTCGACGTCAACCCCAATACCGGTCCGGTCTTCATCAATGTCCCGGAATCGCAGCTCAAGGGCGCGGAGATCGAACTGCGCTGGAATCCGGGGAGCGGCTTTTCCGCTCAACTCTCGGGCGGATTTCTCGACAGCGAGGTGACCGACGCCGGCACCGATCCGTCGGGTTTGGTGCAGAAGGGGCACGCCCTGCCATTTGCCCCGAAATATTCGGCCAATGCACTGGTAGCCAAAGAGTTCGAGATCGGCGACAACAAGCTGCGTCTGCAAGCCGACCTTCAGTATCTCAGTAAGTCGAAGGGCTTCCTGCGCGACGTCAATTATGTCGATGCGATCGGGAGCAGCGTTTTCCTGAACACGCGGGCGACATGGTCCTTCGGTGCGGACCACCGCTACGATCTCAGCGTCTATGCCACGAACCTTACCGGGCAGACGCGCTGTGAGTATAAACGCGACCTGTTCGCCTTTTCGGGAGCCGCTTACTGCCTGCCGAATTCGGGCCGGACGCTTTTTGGCGCCGAGGCGCGAGTGAAGTTCTGAATCAAATCACTTAGGAGGATGGATGCGTGTCTGAGACGGACGTGATCACGAAGGCAGATGTATTGGTTGTCGGTACCGGCCCAGCCGGCGGAACGATGGCGTTGGCGCTCGCGAGGCTCGGCGTCGATGTCATGGTCATCAACAAATACCCCTGGACCGCACCGACGCCCCGGGCGCACATCACCAACCAGCGGACGGTCGAAGTCCTCCGCGACCTTGGTCTGGCCGAGGAAGCGCTCGCCCTGGCGGCGCCCAACGATCTCATGGGCGAGAACACCTATTGCACGAGTCTCGCCGGCGAGGAGCTCGGCAGGCTGCGCACATGGGGTACGCAGCCGCATCGGCGATCGGACTATGAACTCGCGAGCCCGGAGCAGATCTGCGACCTGCCGCAAAATCTGCTCGAGCCGCTGCTGGTTGGCGGCGCTGCCCGCCAGGGCGCGCGCGTGCGGTTCAGCACCGAGTTTTTGCGGTGCGAGCAGGACTCGGACGGCGTTACCTCTTGGGTGCGCGAACGCGATACCGGGCGCGAATATGCGATCCGCTCGAAATATCTGATCGGTGCGGACGGCGCCAACTCGCGCGTGGTCGATCAGGCGGGGCTGCCGCTCGAAGGGAAAATGGGCGTATCGGGTTCGATCAATATCGTTTTCGAAGCCGATCTTTCGCGCTTCGTCGCTCACCGCCCGAGCGTTCTGTACTGGATTTTCCAGCCCGGCTCGAGCGTGGGCGGGATGGGTATCGGGGTCGTCCGCATGGTGCGTCCTTGGCACAAGTGGCTCGCGATCTGGGGCTATGAAGATGTCGCCAATCCGCCGAAGATCGACGACGAGTTTGCCAAGGGCATCCTCTATAATCTCATTGGCGACGATCAGGTCGATATCAAGATCGAGAGCTTCTCGACCTGGACGGTCAACGACATGTATGCAACCAAACTGTCGGCGGGCCGGATCTTTTGCATGGGCGACGCCGTGCATCGCCACCCCCCGACCAACGGTCTCGGCTCC
This sequence comes from Sphingobium herbicidovorans, assembly GCF_002080435.1. Lineage (NCBI taxonomy): Bacteria > Pseudomonadati > Pseudomonadota > Alphaproteobacteria > Sphingomonadales > Sphingobiaceae > Sphingobium > Sphingobium herbicidovorans. The sequence continues at coordinate 146,507 of NZ_CP020538.1, forward strand.
AACCACTCGATCCAGGATGCATATAATCTCGCGTGGAAAATGGCGTTGGTGCTGGGCGGCAAGGCGGGGTCGGACCTGCTCGACAGTTATAACGCCGAGCGGGCGCCGGTCGCGGAGCAGACGGTGACCCGTGCCAACAAGAGCCTTGGCTGTTTTCCGCCGATTCTCGAAGCGCTTGGACTGTTCGGTACCGACGATCCCGAACAAATGCGCCGCAACATGGCGTCGATCAAGGACTCGACCCCCGAGGCCGCCGATCGCCGCGCGGCATTGCGGACCGCGATCGATGGCTCCGACTTCGTCTATAATTGCCACGGTGTCGAGATGAACCAGCGCTACGCCTCCAATGCCGTGGTCGGCGATGGAACCGCGCCGCCGCAATATGATCGCGATCCCGAACTTTTCTACCAGCCCACCAGCTTTCCGGGCGCGCGGCTGCCCCACGGCTGGGTCGCGCGCGATGGAGCGCGGGTCTCGACGCTCGCGCTGTGCGGGGATGGTGAGTTCACCCTCCTGACCGGATTGGGCGGCGAGGCGTGGGTGGACGCGGCGGCTGCGGCATCGGAGCAATTTGGCGTGCCGATCCGGGTGCACGTCATCGGTCCCGGGCGGCCGATCGAAGATCCGCATGGCGATTTCGCCCGAATCCGCGAGGTCGGCGAAAATGGGGCAATCCTCGTCCGGCCGGATGTTTACGTCGGTTGGCGCGCGGAAGCTGTCTCGGCCGATGCCGCCGAACGGCTGTGCTCGGCGATGGCCACCATTCTCGCCTTGCCCGCCGAAACGACTTCGGAACGTGCGGACGAAATGGTCGTCTGACGGATCGTCCGGCCGCTGTCTTGGGTGAGACTCCCTTCCCATTGCTGCAGCGGCCGGGCGATGCTTAGCCTTTGCCAATGTGAAAGTTTGGAGGGTCGAATGATCGACAAGTCGGTCGTCAGCGCCGAGGCGGCGGTGGCGGACATCAAGAATGGTTCGGCGGTCATGATCGGCGGTTTCGGTACCGCTGGAATGCCCGACCAGCTCATCGAGGCGCTTATCGCGCAAGGCGCCGGCGACCTCACGATCATCAACAACAATGCGGGCAACGGCGAGACCGGCGTTGCCGCATTGATCAAGGCCGGTAAGGTGAAAAAGATCATCTGCTCCTTTCCGCGTCAGGCGGACTCGCATCATTTCGACGCTGCCTATCGTGCCGGGCAGATCGAGCTCGAACTCGTGCCCCAAGGCAATCTTGCGGCGCGCATTCAGGCGGCGGGAGCGGGACTTGGCGCAATCTTCACGCCGACAGGCTTCGGGACGCTTCTTGCCGAAGGGAAGGAGACCCGTGAGATCGACGGGCGTCAATATGTGCTCGAATATCCCATCCACGCAGATTTTGCGCTGATCAAGGCGCAGCGGGGCGATCGCTGGGGGAACCTCGTCTATCGCAAGACTGCCCGGAATTTCGGACCCATTATGGCGATGGCGGCCAAGACGACGATCGCGCAGGTTGCCCGGATCGTGCCGCTTGGCGATCTCGATCCCGAAGCAGTCGTGACACCGGGGATATTCGTGCAGCGGGTCATCGAAACGGCACCCGTGCCTCTCCACGCCGTGGCCTGATCGGAAGAGATGATATGGAACGCTTGAATCGGCACCAAATGGCCGCGCGGGTCGCAAAGGATATTCCCGAGGGCGCCTATGTGAATCTCGGCATCGGCCTTCCGACCACGGTCGCGAACTATCTTCCTGTCGACCGCGACATATTCCTGCAGAGCGAAAACGGCCTGCTCGGGATGGGGCCAGCACCGGTGCCCGGCGAAGAGGATTGGGAACTCATCAATGCCGGCAAGCAGGCTGTGACACTCCTGACCGGTGGATGCTATTTCCATCACGCCGACAGCTTCGCGATGATGCGGGCCGGCCATATCGACATCTGCGTGCTCGGCGCCTTCCAGGTTTCGGTGCACGGCGATCTCGCGAACTGGCACACCGGGGAACCCGGCGCCATTCCGGCGGTCGGCGGAGCGATGGATCTCGCGATCGGCGCCAAGCAGACCTTCGTGATGATGGAACTGCTGACCAAGCAAGGCGAAAGCAAGCTGGTCGAGGCGTGCCACTATCCGCTCACGGGGCTCGGCTGTGTGTCGCGCGTCTATACCGATGTCGCTGTCTTTGAGGTGGGCCCGTCCGGTGCCGGCGTTCTTGAGATGGTCGAAGGGCTTGCCATCGAGGATCTCCGCAAGCTGACCGGCGTCCCGCTTCGCGAGAGCATGGCGCTTCCGGCCTGACACTGACCTATCGAGAGGACTCATATGACCGACGCATTCATTTGCGATGCCATCCGCACGCCGATCGGCCGCTATGGCGGCATCCTCGCGAACGTGCGTGCGGACGACTTGGGTGCGCTCCCGCTCAAGGCGCTGCTCGATCGCAATCCCGCTCTCGATCCTGCCGCGATCGAGGAGGTCTTCTACGGCTGCGCCAACCAGTCGGGCGAAGACAACCGCAACGTCGCGCGAATGAGCCTGTTGCTGGCCGGTCTGCCTTTCACGGTGCCGGGGGTGACGCTCAACCGCCTTTGTGCGTCCGGGCTCGAAGCGGTCGGAGCGGCGGCCCGGGCAATCCGCTCGGACGAAATGGCGCTGGCGATCTCGGGGGGCGTAGAGAGCATGACACGCGCGCCGTTCGTCATGGGCAAGGCCGACGCTGCCTTCGGCCGCGGGCAGAAGCTCGAGGATACGACAATGGGCTGGCGTTTCGTCAACCCGGCCCTTGATGCACTCCACGGCACCGAGACGATGCCGCGCACCGGTGAAAATGTCGCCGAAGATCACAAGATCAGCCGCGCGGATCAGGACGCATTCTCGTTGCGAAGCCAGCAGCGCGCGCTCGCCGCGCAGCATAACGGCTTTCTCGCCGAAGAAATCGTCCCGGTTACCGTTCCGGGCCGGAAGGGCGAGACGGCCCTCGTCGCGATCGACGAGCATCCGCGGGCGGATGTGACGATGGAAGCGCTCGCGAAGCTGAAGCCGCTCTTCGGTCCCGAGGGCACGGTCACTGCCGGCAATGCCTCGGGCATCAACGACGGCGCCGCTGCCATGGTTATTGCCAGCGAGGCCGCAGCGAAAGCGCATGGCCTTACGCCGCGAGCCCGAATCCTCGGCCTCGCCTCGGCCGGCGTCGAGCCGCGCGTGATGGGGATGGGCCCGGTCCCGGCGACGCAGAAGCTGATGGGTCGGCTCGGGCTTGCCATCGGCGATTTTGACGCCGTCGAGCTCAATGAAGCTTTTGCCAGTCAGTCGCTCGCGGTGTTGCGCGCGCTCGGTCTGCCGGATGACGCACCGCATGTGAACGCGAATGGCGGTGCGATAGCGCTTGGCCATCCGCTCGGCATGTCGGGCGCGCGCATTGCGATGACGCTCGTTCACCAGCTTGAGAAAAGCGGAGGCAGGCGCGGCCTTGCCACGCTGTGCATCGGCGTCGGCATGGGTCTTGCTCTTGCAGTCGAGCGCGTTTGACGATCCCGCCGGATCGGGAGTGGACGGCGTCTGCGAAGTCTGCCCGTCACGCGGGCGGAAGGCGCTCGGCCGGGCGACGCGCTCCGAGACAATCTTTTGAACGCTGTGAGGCGCGTTTCGCGTCCGGGCCCGCGCTATATTTCAGTCGGCGCATGATGGACTGCGCCGCAATGAGAGACGCGAAGTGGGGAATGGGTGCGGTCGGTGCCCGCGCTCCCGGCTCTTCTCGGGCGATGGTTTTTGAGGGATCATATGGCAGGTCCAATCGAAGACGCCACCGTCTGGCGGCCGATCATTGCTTTGGAAGATCTTTCCGAGGGTGCCCTTCATGTCGCCGAAATCGCGGGCAGGCACATAGCAATATATCATGTCGAGGGCTCGTTCTACGTGACGAGCAATATAGCCGGCGCTTGCTTTGCGCTCGCGTCCGAGGATTTGCTCGAGGTTCGCATAATCGAGGGGCCCGCGCACATCGCGCGCATCGAGGCTCGCGCGAGGGACGAGCTCTCCGGCCCGGCGGGCGTGCCGCTCGAACGCTGTTCGGTGCGGTTGGCCAATGGTGTTGTCGAGGTCCGCATATAGATTCGGCCGGCCCGGTCTGGCCGGAAAGCGCACGACCGGAGTGGGAAAATGGACGAGAAGAATAGAGACGACAGCCCTGCGACCCTGCTTGGAGAGGTCATCGACAAGCAGTCGTGGAATATGCTGGTCGTGACCACGGTGCTTTTGTCGACGCTCATGATGTTTGTCGACGGATATGACCTGCAAACCATTGCTTTTGCTGCTCCTTCCATCATGTCCGAATGGAGTTTGTCGTCCGCGGCCTTCGGATTGGTGTTCGCGGCCGCCTCCTTCGGAATGCTGGTCGGCGGGATCGTCTTCGGCTGGATCGGCGATCGGCACGGCCGCAAATTTGGATCTCTCGTCGCGCTCGTCGTGTGCGGCTTGGGATCGCTGTCAGTCTTGGTCGCGCGCGACATTTATCTGTTGAGCCTTTGCCGCTTTCTCACGGGAATCGGAATCGGCGGCCTGACGCCGCTTCTCTATGCACTCAATCAGGAGCTCGTGCCGCAGCGATTTCGCGCGACTGTGGTTGCGGTCATCATGATGGGATATATGGCTGGCTCGGCCAGCGGGGGCGCCGTGGCGGCCGCCTTCATGCCTCATTATGGCTGGGAAGCACTGTTCTGGATCGGCGGTGTGTTATCGCTTCTTCTCGCCGGCGTCGGCTACGTCCTCCTCCCGGAATCGGTTGCGTTTCTCTCCCGGCGGTCGACCCGGAAGGCGGAACTGGAATCCCTGCTGCGCCGTATCGATCCCTCGATCGCGGCGGAAACCGTCGCCCGCATCGCGGCTCTTCCCGATGTTCCGCACGCCGCCGCATCCCGCGGCCTGTCCCCGCTCTTTTCCGGACGCCTGTCGACGATCACCCCCTTGCTGTGGCTAGCCTATGTCTGCAGTTCGGCGACTGTCTTCTTCATGATCAGCTGGCTACCGACGCTCATGCTCGGCGCGGGGTTGCCGAAAGCCGAATCCGCGCTTGGACTGTCGCTCTTCATCTTGGCAGGATCGATTGGCGGCCTCGTCATCTCCGCCTTCATCGACCGCCTGGGCTTGTCGTCGATCACAGTTATGCCGGTCATCGGCTGCATTCTTCTTGCTACCCTCGCGTTTCCCGACTTGTCCTCGTCGGGCTATATGATCGCCGTCGGGATATGCGGTTTTTTCGTGTTGGGCGGACATCAGGGTCTGAACGGTGCCGCCGGCTTGCTCTACCCGTGTCCTGTCCGCGCGTCCGGTATCGGCTGGGCATTGTCCATCGCAAAGATCGGTTCGATTGCCGGCCCGCTCGTCGGCGGTATATTGTTAGCCACAGAACTGCCGCGCCTGCAGTTGATGATGATCGTGGCCTCGCCGCTGCCAATTTTCGCCGTTAGCTTAATTCTGCTCGGACTGGCTAAATCGCGGGAGGGGAGAGCAAGCGCCGTGAAGCGCATCGAATTGGCGGGCTCCGACGTCGTCTGATTGTGTTTCGGGTCGCGTTATTCCGATAGTCGCATTGCGTGCCCTTTCGTCGGCCTCCACCCGGCAGAGTGCCGAAGACCATCGGTCGCGCACATTCCGCGACAGGGCATCCCCGGCCCGGTCCCGTTCGGTGAAATCGCATGTTGTTCAAAAAAATGGGTCTTGTGCGCCGACGGGATGTCACCACACTGACATGATGGAAGGGTCGCAATCTTCTACCGCCGATGATCGTCTCCGATGGAATCGTCTGACCGACAAGCAGCGCGCTTGCCTCGAGCTCCTTCTCGAACGCAAGACATCGAAGCAGATCGCACGCGAGCTCGGCATCTCAAAATATACCGTCGACCAGCGGATCACCGCTGCCAGGCAGCTTCTCGGGGCGAGGGATCGTGACGATACCGCGATCCGCTACGGGCGCCTCAAGCAAATATGCGACCGGATCGCATACGATCCGGTGGAGCTTCCCGACACCGCAACGATCATGCCATCCGGCTTCGCAGACGATGGCCCTTCGAATGTTTTCGATTTGCGCGAGACCAGCAAGTCGGTGGACCGGCTTTCAGGAGAAGGCGCCCCGTCCGGGAAGATCTGGAGGCACGACCACAGGCTCTCGGCCAGGCTCACGATCATGGCGACCATTCTCGCAGCCGCGATCATTTTCCTGCTCGGCAGTCTCGGAATTGCTGAGACGCTCACGCGGCTCATTTCCGGCTGATCTTTCTCATATCCGATCGAACGAGCGCCGGAGCCCGTGCTTCCGGCAAAGGAGAAGTCATGTCCGATACCATCAGTTTGGCCGCCGCGCGGCTCCAGCAACAAGTCCCCGCCGCCGAGGCCCGCATCGACGACGCCATCATCGCCGCCTCGTCGCTGATGACGAGCGTCGTGACGGCGCGACGCGATACGCCCGGCGTCCCCGCCGTCAAGGCGCAATCGACGATCCACCGCATCGCCAGGCTACAGACCGTGCTGGTCGGTGCGAGCGGCGACGCCTTGCGTATCCATGGCGAGCTGGCCGACATCGCGCGCGAGACCGGCGGGCTCGATCTCCATGAATGTCCCGCCATCGCGGGCGCCGGAGACGCTGCAATGGCGGCGACCTCCTAGCGATTGACCCGGGGTCGCCGGCATGGTCATTGGTCGCGATGGTTCGGATCGCAATCTTCCTGACGATCTTGCTGGCGGCGCTGGTCTATGCCTTGAGAAAAGGCGGCGGCCCGGAGCGGGCGATGGCATTGATCCTCATCGCGATGGCGGTCGCCGATCAAGTCCTGCACCAGTTTATTCCGCCGACCTTCACGTCGGTCGATGCGGGGCATCTGGCGATCGATCTCGCAGCCGCGGCGGCGAGCGTCACACTTGCGCTGACGGCGTATCGCTTCTGGCCGATGCTGGCAGCGGTGCTCCAGCTTCTCCCGCTCATGGCGCATGTCGGCAAGGCGGCGGACATGTCGGTTCATCCGGTCGCCTATCTGACGATGCAGGTCGCTGCATCCTGGCTTCTCCCGCCGCTTCTCGTTTTTGCAACCTGGCGGCACCAGAAGCGGGTGCGCGCGAATGGGAGCGATCGGTCCTGGCTGGGCTCATCGCGGCGATCGCGCCCGAAGATTGCGAACTCATAGCGCGCGTCCTCCTCGATGAATTCAGCAGCCTTGGGCGCCTCTGGGCCCAAACCGCCGAACGCATGGCGGCCGTTCTCTGCGACTGGCCCGAAGTTGGTTCCTTTCTCGTCACGCTTCGCGACACGATGTTCGATGGAATGCGATCGGACCTTCGCGCCGGGAGGATCGACCCGTTCGATCCCGCGCTGCGCCGCTACCTGATCGCGTCGATGGGATCGCTCCCCGACGAGCGGCTCCGCGTCTTGTTCCTCGATACAGCGCATGGGCTGATAGCCGACGAGCAGATGCAGCATGGCACGCTTTGCCATCTGGCCATCTACCCGCGAACGATCTTCCGGCGCGCGCTCGAGCATAATGCGGCGGCGATCATTCTCGTCCACAACCATCCGGGCGGCGATGCGACGCCGAGCGAGGACGATATCGAGGCAACGCGCAAGCTCGACCAGATCGGGCGCGCGCTCGACGTGGAGGTTCTCGATCATATCATCGTCACGCCGACCCGGCTTCACCATATCATTTGCGAGCGGAGGAGCGCCGCACGCCGCGCCAATCCCGCGTCCTTCACGCTGCGAAGCGAGGTGCTGCCGGAGGATGAGGCGATCGATCGCGCCTGTCGAAACGCCGAGACAGTGTTGCGACGCCGCATCCTTCGCCGGCAGCTCGTCGGCAGCGCCGAACTGTTCGGCGAGCCGGCATGGGACATGCTCATCGATCTCTTCATCCACGAGTGCAAGGGACAGCAGCTCTCGATGTCGTCGCTCTGCGCGACCGCCGGCATTCCGACCAGCAGTGCGATGAAGCTCGCGCAACGCCTGTGCGAGGCAGGCATATTGGAGCGGACGCCCGACCTCTTCGACGGGCGGCGTACGCTGATGAAGATCGCACCCGAGGTTGGGCATCGGCTGCGGGCCTATTTTGCCGAAGGAACCGAATAAGCTGCGCCTGAAGCGGGCGCGGCCCGTCGCGGGCGTGCGTCGTCGTCTCTGCGGCCGCTGGTCTGGCGCGTCAGCGACCAAGGCGCCATCACATCGATCCTTTCTGCTCGTCACCAACTGCTGATGCCGGCCTGTTCTTGCCCGATCGACGCCGCATGGAAATATTCGGAAAATATTCTGGCGATACGATATGAGCGGCGGACCTGCCGCGAACTGGCGATTTCCCGAAGCTTATGGCGGGCTTCTCGTCTCGGACCGACGCGCGTTCGCCTGGGAGTGGCTACGCCGAAGTCCGCTGTACCGGACCCTCTGGAAAAACCGGGCGCGCGTTTCGGACGAGCGGCTCGAGAGCCTTGGCCTGCACGGCTGGATCGATCCCGCTTTGTCCGCGTCCGAAGCCCGTCCAATCTGGAGCGTCGTCAGAGATCCACGCGTGCTGCGCGGGCGGCCCGCCCGCGTAGACAGTCCTGCTGACGACCTGTTCGACGTGCGCGATGTCGCCCCATTTGTGTCGGTCGAGATCGACGCAGAAAAGACCGAGCATTGGTTGCTGAGTGACGGACATTGGGCCATCCGCCTCGACTTGCACGACGGCACGCTGCTGGGCGGCCCGATCCTAGTCGAACATCGGATATCCGGCCTTCAGTCGGCAAAGCCCAAGCTCGAAGCTCTCCGCCAGTTTGTCGTCCTGGCCGAGAGCGGCCGGCTACCGCGTTCGATGATGCCGCGCGAGCGTAAGGCGGCGCAATGGATCCTCGAGCTGCGCGTCGGCGATGCGATTCTGTCCGGCGCGACACAACAGGAGATGGCGCGCATCTTGTTCGGTGCGGTGATCGCGTCCCGGCGCTGGCGGATTGAAAATGCCTCGCATCGTCTTCGTGTCCAGCGGCTCGTGCGGATCGCTCGGCGGAGACTTGCTGACCCCTTGTCGGGACCATGGTTCGGCTAGCGCGCCACCCGGAGCACGCGACGTCGTCCGCCGCGCACGGAGCCACCAACCGTCCCGGGGCTGCTCTTCATGACAACAAAAACTCTCAATTTGAGACTAAATCGCGAATATATTTGAAAAATATTATCGCGCCCATAGCTTTGACGGGCTCCGCATCGTCTATGACCAGCAACGATGCCCAACCGCGGTGACCCTGCCCATTGAGAGGGCGAGGGGATCGGCACCGGACTGGGAGCAATGCCGGGCAAGCAGGTTCGAGAATGCTGCCGGCGTTGCCATGGGTCATTCATGCCAACCCTCGACGCCGCGCTGCGGCTCGCGGCCGAATCCTTGAAGGTCGCAAATGAAGATGCATTGATCGATATTCTCGACGAGGCCTGTTCGAGGCTCGGCTGCTCATGGTTCGCGTTGAGTCATCATGTCGACTTCCTGGCGGCGCCCGAGAAGGGATTGCGCGTCCACAATTATCCCGAAGACTGGGCACGATGGTTTGATGAACAACGGCTCGGCGTCCGCGACCCGGTCCATCGTGCGAGCGCTCGCCGCGCGGCCGGTTTCCTCTGGCACGAAATGCATCATTTTTCGCGGCCACGGCCTGGTGACGGCGCGATTCTGAAGCGCGCGCGCCGGCACGGGATCCATGATGGCCTCACCGTTCCGACGCATATCCCCGGCGACGCACACGGGTCGGTATCCTTCGCTTGGCAGAAGGGGCATTATGCGACACCCGAGGCCTTGATGTTCGCGCAGGTGATCGGCGCTTTCGTCTTCGAGGCGGCACGGCAACTGTCGGGGCTGGTTCCTGCCAATGATCAGCCACGCCTCACCGACCGGCAGATCGAATGCCTTCTCTGGGCCGCGCGCGGCAAATCGGATTCGGTGATCGCGCAGATCATGGACTTGCAGACGGATACGGTCAGTGAGCATTTGCGCAACGCGCGCGCGAAATACTCCGCTCGAAGCCGCGTTAGCCTGGCGATCCGCGCCTTGTTCGACGGCACGATCTGCTTCAGCGACGTCGCCGGCGGCTGAAACACCCCCCTTTCTTGGTATGGCGGAGATGATTTTTTCGGTTCAATTGGTCTGTCTCTTTCAACCGAGGAGACAAAACCCATGTTCATCACGGTCAATCAGGACAATAGGGCGGACGAGCATGTCGCGCTCCGTTCGATGTTCGAAGCGCGCAAACGCGTCTTTGTGGATCTGCTCAAATGGGACCTTCCCGTGCTCGCGGACCGGTTCGAGGTCGACCATTTCGACGATCCCTTTGCCACTTATCTGATCGTCACCGACGGGCAGGGCGAACATCTCGCCTCGGCGCGGCTTCTGCCGACGACGCGGCCCGCCCTTCTCGACGGCATCTTCCCCTATCTTGTCGACGGCCCAGTTCCGCACGGAACAGCGATCTTCGAAATCACCCGCTTTTGCCTTTCGCCGGGGATCGGCGCGCGGCAACGCCGCGCGGCGCGCGATACGCTGCTCGTGGGGCTCGTCGAGCATGCGCTGGCGCATGGCATTTCAACCTACACCGGGGTCGCCGAGCTATCGTGGTTCCGGCAGGTCGAGCGGTTCGGCTGGGATTGCCGCCTGCTCGGCGAGACCGCGATTCACGATGGCCGTGCGCTGGTCGCACTGGCGATCGCGATCGAGGCCGACACCCCCGCAAAACTGGCCGAGACCGGCATCGTCGCGGCCGCCGCCGACGCGGCCGCCGAAGCCGCGTGAGGAGGGAATGATGGCGAACCATTCCTTTTCGCGCCGCGACTCCGCTGGCACCGCCGCGCAGCGCTTGGCCGATGATGGCTATGTCCTGCTTCGCGGCGCGGCACCGCCGGCCGAGATCGCGGCAATCGCGGCGGACCTGGCACCGCGCTTCGTCGCGACACCCTTTTGCTCGGGCGGCTTCTACGGCGCGCGCACCAAGAGGTTCGGGCGCCTGCTGATCCGTTCGCCGCACATGGCGAACCTCGTGATGCATCCCGGTATATTGGCGCTTGCCGAGGCGGCGCTCGGCCCCTGGTGCGAGCGTATCCAGCTCAACCTCACGCAGGCGATCGAGCTCCATCCCGGCGCGCTCGCGCAATTCCCCCACCGCGACCAGGATATGTGGCAGGGCTCGCTCGGCGAGGTCGAATATCTCCTCAACGTGATGTGGCCGCTCACCGAATTCACCGCGGAAAATGGCGCGACGATGATCTGGCCCGCAAGCCACGGCGTCGAAGCGCTGATCGAAGAGCCGCGCGAGCAGCCGGTGGTTGCTGGAGCCGAGCCGGGCGACGCGATCGTCTTCCTCGGGTCGACACTCCACGGCGCAGGCGCAAATTTGAGCGCGATGCCGCGCCGCGGTATCATCGTCAGCTACTGTCTCGGCTGGCTCAAGCCCTACGAGAACCAGTGGTTGGCCTATCCTCCTGACATTGCCCGCCACTTCCCGCCCGAGCTCGCCGCGCTCGCTGGATACGCGCAGCACCGCCCCAATCTCGGCAACTTCGAAGGACAATGTCCCTCGGTCCTGTTCGGCGGCTATCCCGACGAGCCGCTGGCTGCGATCGACGCGCTGCGGCCCGATCAGCAGGCCTTGCTCGCTGACCATGTCGCCGCGCAGCGCGTCGCGGTAGACGGAGCGCGCCGGGCATGAATGCCGGCTCGACTATGGAGCGCGTCTATCTCGACCTCAAGGCGCGGGTGCTCGATGGCCGCTATCCGCCGGGCACGCGGCTCGATCCGGTCGTTCTCGCGCGGACGCTGCGCGCCAGCGCGACCCCGGTCCGCGAGGCATTGCACCGCCTCGCCGGCGAACGGATCATCGACAGCTGGCATCAAGAGGGGTTCCGGCCCCCGATCCTCGCCGAGGCCGATCTCCACGATCTCTATCATTGGGCGTCATTCCTGCTCGGGCTCGCGCTCCAGGGTCCGGTGCCAGAGCGCGATCGGCCGACGGGCCTCGTGAAGCTGACGCATCACAGGGATTATGCCGAGGCCCTCGACTCGCTCTTCCGGGCGATCGCACTGTGGAGCGCCAACCGCGAGCTGCGCTTCGCGATCTTCAACCTGGTCGAACGGTGTCATCTGTTTCGCAAAGCCGAAGCCCGCGTCGACACCTCGGCGCGCGATATGCTCGCCGCGATGGAAGCCGATTACCGCTTCGGACGCTGGAGTGCACTGCGGGCCAAGATCACGCGTTTTCACCGGCGGCGGATGGCGTTCGCGGGACGTGTCGTCGCCGAGCTCAGACCCCGAGACACGCCGCTCAGATAATATTCGAAAGATATTCAAACTATAAAAATTCTATTCTGTCCGATCGGCGTAGCTTTCTCGATGCCGCAATCCCGCGGCATTTAAGAGGAGGTTCTCATGAACCACAATGACACCGTCGAAGACGGCATCGAAGAACTGGGCGTCGCCAGCGTCGTCACGCTCGGGCCGGCTCCGCCCTATCCCGAGGATCATCTCCTCAGCCCGATCCCCGTCGGCGGCGGCATCTCCGCCGACTGACGGCTTTGCGGACGCGGCGTCCTGCGCCGCGTCCGCTTCTTCACCATGACATATCATCTCGCACCTCATGTGAGCTACGGGCTGCTCGGCCACCGGGTGGTTCTGCTCGACCTCGCGGCCGACCGTTATCTTCTGCTCGGGGAAGCCGAGGCGGCCGTGCTGGCCGCACTTGCGGCGTCCGAACCGCCGCCGTCTTCAACGCTCGTCGAGACGCTTCTGGCGCGTCGCCTGATTTGTGCGGGGCGGGGGGCCGGAATTGCGCCGGTCGACCAGCCGCCGCCACTCATAAGCGCCCTCGAAGTCGATGGCGGCAGCGGCAGCATATCTTCATGGGAAGCGATAGCCTCGGTCGCCCGCGCACGTTTGTCGCTCCGCTTCCTGGGGCTTGCGCGAACCGTCTCGCGATGGCGCGCTTTCCGGGCTCTATGTGCGAGGCAGTCCAAGGGACGGGACGGCCTCGCCAGGGACAGCGAAATTGCCGCGGCTATCGCGCGGGGCTTTGCCGAAGCGCGCATTGCTGTCCCCACGCGCCGGCTTTGCGTCCCCGACAGCCTCGCGCTTGCCCGCTGCTTGTGGACGCGCGGTATCGCCGCCGACGTCTATTTCGGCGTCCAGCTCGATCCGCTCCTCGCGCACAGCTGGGTACAGAGCGATAACCTTGTCCTGTCGGATCCGCTCAACATCGCCGCCGATTATACGCCGGTGTTCAAACTTTGAGCCTGCGTCTCGCCCTGATCGACGGCGCGGCCGCGCTCGGGCGGCTGCCGGAAGAGCTTTTGCCGCTCGCCACGATCGGTCCGGGGCGGCTCGTCGGAGACGGCGCTGCGCCGCTGACCGTTGCCGGAAATGTCGCGCTGGCGGGTTGGGCCTTTCATCGCGATGGTTTCGGTCCCTGTTCGGACCTGTCGGACGAGGCGGCGGCACAGATCGTCGCCACCCGCGGCGCCTGGGCGCTTTCGGTGCTCTGGGGTCATTATCTCCTGTGCTGGGCGGACGCGGCGGGCAGGGTATTTCTGCTCCGCTCGCCCGTTGCCGGCCCGCCGGTTTTCCATGCGCGGGGAGACGAAGGTCGGTCGATGGACGGCAATGGCAATGGCGCCGCGAGCCGCTGCGCGTTCACCGATCTTTCCCTCGCGCACTCACTCGGCTTTGCCCGTGGCGGACCCGATCCGGCGCGGATCGACGCGGCGCTGCGCTACCCCTTCTTTCGCGGACCCGACACCGAGATCGCCGGGGTCAGAGAGGTCGTCCCCGGTGAGATTGTCGAGCTCGCGAGCGGCCGCCGCCAGGCCGGCAGCTGGTCGCCATGGGATCATAGTGTCCGGCCGCCGCGTCGCGCTGCGCCCGACGAGCTCCGCCGGCTCGTCGGAGCCGTGACCGGGGCCTGGGGACGCCGCTTCGATCGCATCCAGCTCGAGCTGTCGGGCGGCCTCGACAGCTCGATTGTCGCGACCTGCCTGGCCGAAAGCGGCGCGCAGTGGCGCGGGATGACATTGGCGACAAGCGATCCCGACGGCGACGAGCGGCCCTATGCGCGAGCGGTGACCGACCGGCTCTGCGCCGAACTGGCCGAACGGTGGCGACCCGCTCCCGGCGATCCCGTCGCATTGCCCCACCGGCTCAGGGTGCGTCACGGCGGTTTCGGCCTGCTGGCGCCGAGCGACGCCGTCTTCCTCGAGACGGCGCGGGAGTATGGCGCGGACGCGATCTTCACGGGGGCCGGCGGCGACAATGTCTTCGGCTATATCACTTCGACGGCGCCGATCCTCGATGCCCTGCGCTTTGCCGGGCCGCTCGCGTCATGGCGCGCGGCAGGCGACCTCGCGCGGATGGCGCATGACAATCGGTGGAAGGCGCTCGCCTATGCCGCGCGGCGGGTTTTAAAGCCGCCACCGCCCTGGCCGATCGATACCACGTTGCTGTCGCGCCGCTACGAAGGTCCGATGCCGGCGCATCCGTGGATCGCCGATGCCCGTCGCGCGGCGCCGGGGCAAAGGGTCTATGGCACGAGCCTCTTCCTGACCCAGTCGTTCGTCGACGCTTATGACCGGGCGCTGGCGATGCCGATGATCGCGCCGTTGCTGTCGCAGCCGCTTGTCGAGTTCGGCCTCGGGCTTGCCAGCTGGCAATGGGGCGAGGGCGGACAGGATCGGGCGCTCGCGCGCCGTGCCTTTGCCTGCGAGCTTCCTCGCGAAGTGCTGGCGCGGCGGAGCAAGGGGCGCATCTTGTCGATCTTCCTGCCGGCCTTCGCCAAAAATCGCGAGCGCCTCCGTCCCTTCCTGCTCGATGGCTGGATGGCCGGGGCGGGGATTCTCGATCTCGATGCGGTGCGCACGATGCTCGATGGCGGGGCCGGCGATCCGGTCACGATCCTGCGCATCCTCGAGGTCGCGGACATGGAGGGATGGGCCCGTTCCATCGTCGCGTCGGGCGTCACGTCGGATAACTGAGTCCGAGGCCGATCGACCGTGCCGGGCACACGCCGGGGTGCGCGTGCCCGGCACGGTCCTAACGCGCGGGAACGGGCAAGGACTGTCCCGCGCGATATTGGCGCCAGCGGCGATATTGCCCGGCTTTATCCGGGGCTTTGTCCTCTTCGCCCTTGAGCCAGAAGCGATACCAGTCGAGATTGCGCTCGTACGAAGCGCGCTTGTGCGCCGGCTGATATTTGATGTGCAGCTCGTCGGCGAACACGATCATCTCGGCGGGTTTGCCCGCGCGTTTGAGCCGCGTGTGGAGTTCGACATTGGATTGGACCTCGGACTCCGGGACCTGCATCAGAAGCGGCGTGTCGAGCGCATCGATGTCCCAGAGCGCGGTAACGGACCTCCAGCGATCGGGAGCCGTGTCGGGCGGGCCGAGTCCCCAGACATCGTCGAGAACCGCGGTGAAGCCGCGTCCGGGAAGCGCATTCATCCAATAATAGTGCGGCGAAATCTGACCCGACGCGATCGTCGCTGCCGCGAAGCGCTTCGACTTGCGGATGGCCCAGAGCGCGACCGACGAGCCGAAGCTGAGTCCGCCGATGCCGACGCGCGATGGATCGATTTTCCCTTGTGCCGCCAACCCGTCGAGCGCGGAACCGATCGTCTCGAGCGCGAGCGCGTAGGAGCCCTCCATTCCCGCCGCGCGTGGCGCACGGACCGCGTCGATGCACAGCACCGCAATGCCATGTTCGGCGAGCGGCAGCATCGGTATCTCGTCGCCCGACCCGCCCTTCAGAAAGCCCTCGCACATATAATATTGGACGACGACCGGGAGCGGGCCTTTGGCATCGATCGGGCTCAGGAAATAGCCGGTGAAGCCGCCGGGCCACGCCATCGGCTCGGCTTTCGCCGCGATCCGCGCCGCGAGCGCACGATTCGGCTCGGCGAGCACCTGCGTTCGACCCGAGGAATAATCGATGCGGACGAGGCGCGGCGGCACGAGCGGCTGTGCATCGGCGCAATAGAGCGCCTCGGCTCCGACCGCGCAGCGCGGTGGCTGGCCGGGCACGCGGAGCGCGCCGCTGGTGACCGTCAGTCGTTTCGCCTTGGAGGCACCGACTGCCCATAGCCAGACGATCTCGCGTTCGCTGCGATCCTTTTCGAACAGCAGCAGGGCATCGCTGCCACCGCGCCAGGCGAGCGCGCGCAGCTTGCCCGACCGGCACGGCGACGCGGAACAGACCAGGAGGCGGCCATCGGCGCGCGTGACGCGAAGCTGCTGCTTGTCCCTCTCGCCGACGATCTCGGCGAGGCTGCCGTTCGCGGCACGGCTCGCGATGTCTTGCGCGGGTGGAGGGGGCGCGGGACGCTGGGCCGGATCGCTCGGGACGGCGGTCTTTTCGGTCGCCGCCACGTCCCAGAGGATCCGCCGATTGTCGAACCAGGGTGAGGAAATGCGGCGCATGACGCGCTGACCATCCTCGATTACCCCGCCCGCAACCGCCTGGTTGAGGTTGAGGCTCCCATCGACGAGCACGCCATCGCGGTAGGCCGAGCGTTCCGCATCGGCGATCGCGGCACGCGTTGCGCCGACACTGTAGCGCAGCGCGCCGCCATCGGCCGACGGGCCAAAGTCCGTGATGTCGGCCTCGTCGACGATCTCGCGTTGAAGCGGCGCGTCGTCGCGCCAGTGCCAGATTGCCTGCACGCCGTCCTTTAGCGCGAGGAAACGAAGCCCGCGGCTGTCGGCATCCCAGACGGGCGTGGTTTCGACGGGCACGCCGCTCGCGTCGGGTCGGACGGCGCCGCCGTCGAGCACGACCGGTTCGCCGCCGCCGTGAACTTCGACGACGAACCAGCTGAGATGTGATGCATTTTTGTCGACCGACGGCTGGCTCAGACGGTAGGCGATGCGGCGGCCGTCGGGCGAGGGCGTCGGCGCCGTGATGTCGGCAAGTTCGACGAGATCACGCGTCGTGACCGGCGCGCGGCTGACGGGACTGGGCAGCTCCGTCGCGGCGGGAGCTGCCGCCGCGACCGCAAGCAGGCTCGCGAGCATCACCATGCCACAACCGCCTGGAGCGCGATTGTTCGCCCGATCGCATTCGCCTGTTCGGGATCGTAACCGATCGCCGAGCCGATGGACTGGAAGCGCGCATAGGGCGGGTCGCTGTCGAAGAGATTGTTGATGCTGAGCGCGAGGCGGAGCGACCGTCCGCCCGGATCATCGGCGCCGGCGATCCGCGCACCGAGCTGGAGGTCGACCGTCGTCCAGCTCTTCACCCGTTCCTCGGGGGTAATCGTCCGGTTGCGATAGCTCCCGACATGGTTGACCGCGACCCCGCCGTCGAAGGCGCCGAGCGTGAAGCCAGCGCGTCCGCGCAGGCGCAGCTTCACCGGGTTGCCGAGCGTGCCGACGACATTGTTCGGCGCCGCGGTTTCGATGAGCCGGTTGTCGATCTCGAACAGCCTGCTGCCGCCGAACGACAGGTCGATATGGCCTTCGCCGATCGGGCGGCTGTAGCCGAGGTCGAAATCGAGCCCGCGGACGCGTGATGAGGAGAGGTTGCGCGTCCGGACATCGATGATCGCACGCACGTCGCCCGGCGCGGCGCCGATCGCGTTCGAAAAGCTCGGATCGGCGAAATAGGCGGCGACGACGGCCGGATCCGGATTATCCTCGATCAGCGGCGCGTAGATGTCGCGCGCGACG
The DNA here is from genome assembly GCF_002080435.1 of Sphingobium herbicidovorans. NCBI lineage: Bacteria > Pseudomonadati > Pseudomonadota > Alphaproteobacteria > Sphingomonadales > Sphingobiaceae > Sphingobium > Sphingobium herbicidovorans. Next base: position 164,175 of record NZ_CP020538.1, read on the forward strand.
AGGAAGTTGCGGAATTCGGCCGATCCCGACGCGATGCGGCCGCGATAGTCGATGTCGAACCAGGTCAGCGCGAGCTTCGCGCCGGGCAGGAACGCGGGCTCGAAATCGACCCCTGCGGTCCAGCTTGTCGCTTTCTCGGGTCCGATATCGGGCCGGAAACCGAACAGCGCGAGCACGATCGATTGCCCGGTCGGCGACGCCGGATCGGCAACGCGGATCGCCTGGTAGCGGGCGTTGGCCGTGCCGACGAGTTCGTCGAAGAAGGGCGCGCGGAACGAGCGGCCGTAGGAGGCACGCAGCGCGAGGCCGGGGAGCGGCGTCCAGCGGATGCCCGCCTTCGGATTGGCGGTGTCGCCGACGTCCGAATAATCTTCGTAGCGCCCCGCGAGCGAGAGCGAGAGTTCGCCGGGAAAGCTGCCGTCGGCATCGAAGACGGGCAGCGCGAGCTCGGCGTAGAGCGAGCGCACGATCCGCTTGTCGGGGAGCCCCGGAATGCCGTCGGTGCGCGGCGCGGTGCCGACGAGGTCGCTTGTCTGGACATAGGTGAGGCGGTCGCGGCGATATTCGGCGCCGAGCGCGAGCTTGGCCTCGCCCGCGGGAAGTCGGAACAGCGGGCCATCGGCGCGCAGTGCCCCGGTCCAGACGCGGTAGCGCGTATCGACCGCGAGGCTGCCGCGAAGCCGGTCGATCAGCGCCGGGTCGTTGACCGCGCCATCGCCGAACGGATTGAGCGCGGTCGCGAACGTCGACGCCGCCGCGGCCTGCGGCAGGCGCGTGAAGTGGATCAGGTTGACGCCGTCATAATGTTCGCGCTGCAGGCCGTAGCCGCCGGCGACTTCGATCTCCCAGCGCCCGACGTCGGCCCGCGCCCCGAGCGCGGTGTTGAGCGCGCGGACTCGGCCGCGCACGCCTTCGGGCCCGAAATCGGCCGCGGGATCATAATAGACGGTGATCGGCTGGCCGGTGCCGATCGGGTCGACATAATAGGGGTTGGCGGCGGTGACCGTGAGTGGGATCGTTCCGTTCAGGCGGCGGCGCGCTTCGAAGCGCCGGTCGGCATAGAGAGCCCGCGCCAACAGCTTGACATGATCGCCGATCGCCTGTTCGGCACTCGCATAGAGGCTCGCATTTTTCTGCTCCGGCAGGATGTCGACATGGCGCCGCCCGTCGCCGCTGTTGAAGTCGGCGCTCGGAATGAGGTCGGCGGCGCTGAGATCGCGACCGTCCTGCCCTGCCGGGATATGGAAGCGGCGGCCGTTTGCCGCGACGATCGTGCCGGGATTGTTATAGTTGGAGCGGAGGTCGGGGCCGCCGAACGGCCGGAGATCCTCGCTCGCGAAGGCGCGCTGGGTCGAGGGCAGGTTGCCGCGGTGATAATATTCGCCCGCGACGACGAGATGGCCCGTGGCCCAGCCCGTTCCAACGATCTGGCTGACCTGAATTTCGCCATAATCGCCATCGGCGGTGCCTGCGCGAAGCCGCGTCTCGGCACCGTCGAAGCGATTGCGGAAGCGGACGTTGACGACGCCCGCGACCGCGTCCGACCCGTAGATCGCCGACGCCCCGTCGGTGAGGATTTCGACGCGCTCGATCGCCGCCGACGGCACCAGCGACAGGTCGGCGAAGGCGCCCGAGGCGCCGCCGAGCGCCGGGCGCGTGCCGTCGAACAGCGTCAGCGTCGCGCCCGGGCCGAGGCCGCGCAGGTTGATCGCCGAGCCGAAACCGATGTTGCTGAGGCTGTTGCCGCGATTGCTCATCCCGATATTGGCTTCGGTCGGGCCGCCCGAGAAATTCTGCGGGATCGTCTGGATGAAGTCGGCAAGCGTCGCGCGCCCGCTGCGGTCGAGCGTGTCGCGGTCGATCGTCGCAAGCGGCGAGCCGATCGGACCCGCGCCGCGAATGCGCGAACCGGTGACGATAATCGCCGGGTCGCTCGCCGCGTCAATCGAAGCTTCGTCCGCCGCAGCGCCGTTTCCCGCACGGACCACGAGCCGGCCTTCGACGAGCTCGGCGGTGAGGCCGGTGCCGGCGAGGAGACGCGAGAGTGCGGCATCGGCGGTCAGGCGGCCTTCGACGCGGCCGCTGCGCTTGCCCGCGACGAGGCTCGAGGCGGCGACGATCTCGCGGCCCGAGATCGCCGCATATTGGCGCAGCGCGTCGCCGAGATCCTGCGGCGGAATGGCGTAGCTGCGCTGGGCTGTCTGTGCCTGCGCCTGCGCGGCCGGTGCGGTTGCGGCCAGGATCGCGCCCGACGCCAGCAGGACCGCGAGATATTTCGATGTCATTCTACCCTCCCGAATGCGGCCGTCATTGGCCGTCCGGGGGTGCAGAACACCGGGGAAGGGGCTCACCCCCCTCGCGTGCGTTGGGGGTGGATTATTTCTTCGTCAGGACGATTTCGCCGCCTTGTTCGCTTGCCGCGAGATCGAGCGCCACCGCGAGCGTGCGCGCGAGCGAACGGCTGTCGGTGACGTCGAACCGGCCCGTGACCTTGAGCCCGGCGAGGGCCGGGTCGGCAAGGCGGATCGGCGCCGCGCCGGCCTTGTTCGCCGCAGCGAGGACTGCGCCGAGCGGCAGTTCGTCGGCGTCGAGCAGCGTCGCGGGCACCGGCGATTGCATCGCCGTCACGAGCTGTGGCCCGCTGGCGATCACGTCGGCGGCCTGGCCGGGGGCGAGCCGGAGGCGGTCGCCGCCGGCGCGCGACCGCACTTCGACCGCGCCCTTGATCAGCGTGATGCGCGGTGCGGCTTGCCTGAGGTCGACCTCGAAGACGGTGCCGAGCGCGACCGTCTCCGAGCCGCCGGCGACGACGACGAAGGGCCGCGCGGGGTCGTGCGCGACATCGAAGCGCGCGCGGCCGCCATTGAGTATGACGCGGCGTTCGCTGTCCGAGAGCTGCGGATTGACCCAGGCGCCGTCCATCAGGGTGACGGCGCTGCCGTCGGCGAGCTTCAGCTGACCCGGCAGCATCGGACCGGCGGCGATCTGCGGCGTGTCGCCGCGGCTTTGAAGATAGAATGCGAAGCCGATGGCGAGCCCGATCGCGGCGATTGTCGCGACCGCCCAGCGCAGGCTTCCCGGCGCATTGCGTTCGCTGCGCGCTTTCGCCTCGATGCGCTGGCGCGAGGTTCCCGCGGAATAGGCCCAGTCGTCGACCGCGCGCGCATAGGCCTCGGCATGGCCCGGCGCGGCGCGCCAGGCGTCGAACGACCGCCGGTCGGCATCGCTCGGGTCTCCGCGCATCCGGGCGGCCCAGTCGGCCGCCTCGCGCTGCTCGTGCGTCACGATTGCGCGTCTCGCGCCTTGCGGATCGCGACGAGGGCTTTGGCGATATGCTTTTCCACGCGCTTGACCTTCATGCCCTTGATTCTTGCGATCTCCGGATAGCTCAGATCGTCGAACCTGTGCAGCAGGAATACATCCCTTGTGGCGGGAGCGAGGCGCGCGATCGCATCCTCGACGCGGCGGATCATGTCGCGCGCCTCGAGCGCAGCGTGCGGATCGGGGCCGGCGATATCCTGCTCCTCATAGCTGTGATGCAGCGCGTGCAGATTGCGCACCCCCGAGCGCGCACGGTTCTTGAGGATGCTCCGCGCCGCGGCGGCGAGATAGGCGGCGGGGGCGTCGAGCAGCCCGGCGCCATGGCCCTTGGCCGAGAAGACGCGGCGGAAGGTCTCCTGAACGAGATCGCCGACCTCCTGCGGGGGGACGCTGCGCCGGAAGATGCTTGCAACGAGGGGGCGCTGCGCCGCGTAAAGCGCCTCGGCGCGCGCCATGCTGCCGAAACCCGCCCAGTCGTCGGGCGGCAGCGGATCGGCGGCATCGAGGCCGCGTCGTCCGTCCTTCTCGCTGTCGTCATAGTCCATCGCGTCCGCCTTCGAGGAGGCAGCGACGACGCCGGAAAGCCGGGCGTTGAGAACAGGTCGAGAAACCCGCGCCGCCGCCTTTGGCCCGAGGGCTTGGACATGCGCAGACGGCCACCCGGCAGGATGGATAAGGATATCGCTCTCGAACGGAGTTCTCACGCTCCGGCATCCGGCGCTTCGCTGCCCGATGCCGGACCAGCATAACCGGCTGTGCCGTAAGGGCAAGAGTCTGCCGGGAGACCGCTCGACTATGGACGGGATTCGGAAGGGGGCGGGGAGCCGGCCCTGGACTCGGCTGTGCTCGACCAGGTCGGTCAGAGGACGGAATTCACAAAGTCACGGCTGATGAGCGCGGCCCGAAAGGAGCGCGCACTGGCGGCGGCAGGCGCCGCCAGAGGTCGCGCGTCGCACGGTTGGCCGCGCTGCGCTCTTGGGCTCGCTGGTCTTGGCGCGGCGGCGGCTAAGCACAGCTGCGCGCGCACGCCGCCGCGCCTGCGGCTCGCCAAGGGCGCGAGTTTTCAGGCCCTTCGGGCCGGGATCGAGGCCGATCGTTTCGACATCGCCGCACGGCGCCGTTCGGGGCGCCGGAGTGATGCGGTGAATAGGCCGACAAACCCGGGCTGAGGACGCCGCGCTGCGCGCGGCGGCGCTTTGGTGGGCCGGCACCTCGGACATCGGCGCGGGCGGCGCACGGCCTGTGGGACCGCCCGGCGCCCGCGCAAGCCCGGCTTCGCCGGGCTCCTCCACTTCGTTCCGGCCGTGCGGGTGCGCGGCCGCCTTGCTGGGCGGTCCCCTGACCGTGGATTCGCCGCCCGCCCCGCTGTCCGGGGCCGGCCGCGGCGGATTTTGGTCCGAAGGAGACGCACCGTGAACGCATTCCCGCAATCCTTGGGCGAGGCCGCACCCTCGCGAAGCCCCGCGCGACCGGGCGACAAGGGCGCAGACAGCGCGGGCGGCGCGGCGACGCGCGGTCGTTCGCGCGGCAAGCGCCGCAACGGCGACGGGGCGGGCGGCGCTGCGCCGGGGGTGTCGCTCTATGACGAGGTAACCGCGCGCATCGTCGGCGAACTCGAGGAAGGGCGCATCCCGTGGGTGCGGCCTTGGGACGCCGCCACCTTCGCGCCGGGTCTGCCGCGCAACGCCGAAACGCGGCGCAGCTATTCGGGCATCAATATCCTCATCCTCTGGTCCGAAGCGGTGCAGCGCGGTTTCGCCTCGCAAGGCTGGCTGACCTTCAACCAAGCGCGGCAGGCGGGCGGACAAGTCCGCAAGGGCGAGAAGGGCATAACGATCTTCTACGCCGCGCGCTTCACCCCGAAGGGCGGCGAGGACGGCGCAGCGGTGGCGCCCGCTTCCGTCCCCGAGGGGCGCGGCGGCGCGGGAAGCGCGAGCGGAGAGGGGGCGACCGCTCGATTCCGTTCCTCAAGCGCTTCACCGTGTTCAACGTCGCGCAGGTCGAGGGCCTCCCCGAGCGGTGCACCGCGCCCGACCCCTTGCTCCTGCCGCGCGAGACGATCCCGGTTGCCGAGGCGCTGCTTGCCGCAAGCGGCGCCGATATCCGCATCGGCGGGGGCGAGGCCTATTATTCGCCGTCGGGCGACTTCGTCGCGCTGCCGCACCAGCAGGCGTTCCGCGCGCAGATCGACTTTTACCGCACCGCGCTCCACGAACTCGGCCACTGGACCGGCCACGGGTCGCGGCTGGGCCGCGACCAGACGGGCAGCTTCGGCAGCGCCGCCTATGGCCGCGAGGAGCTTTGCGCTTTATCTGGACAGTCTGCACCGCATGGCACTTTGCAGTAGGATGTGGTGATGGACGCCGACGGTAGGCAGTTATCAGGCTGGCCGTAGCGCTGACCCAAGAGCTGGCGGAGGCCAGCCTGATAACTGACGGGCCATAGGGCGCAACGGTGCGAGGTCAGCTTCCGGGTGGGGGGTCCGGGGGAGGGTTTCGCGCTGATGTCGATCATCTCTGTCTGCGAGCGTCGCGAGGCCAAGGGTCTCGATGCGCATGTGCCGCTGATCTTGCGCGACGACGCGCTTTACGATCCCGATCTGGATCGCTTCTTTCTCGACCTGCCGCTGTCGGGCGTCCGCTCGCGGCACTCGCTTCGCGCCTGTGCCTACGATGTCGCGGTCTGGCTTCGCTTTCTCGATGCCTTTGGCAAGACCGTGTGGACTGCGACCCGCGACGATGTGGTCGCCTATCATCGTGAGCGACGCCGCGACGAGGCTGATAACCGGATCACGGCGGCAAGCTGGAACCGGGCCGTCGCCAGTCTCGATCGCCTCTACCGCTGGGGCGAGCAGCAAGGGCTGATCGCCGAGGCGCCGTTCAGCCGCCGTGCCGTGTGGCGACCGGCGCAGGGCGGCCGTCGCGGCATGATCGCGGCGCGCAACGACGCCTATGAACGTGTCGCGAGGCGGTCGGATGTTCGGTTCGTCCCGATGGACGACTACCGCATTTTCCGTGAGGTCGGCCTGCGCGGTCTCGCCCCTGACGGCACCGAGCGCCCTGGCGCGCGCGATCGGAACGGGCTGCGCAACGCGCTGTTCGCCGATCTTCTCGTCACCACCGGCCTGCGCCTCGAAGAGGCGTCGTGCCTGCTCGCTGCCGAGCTCACGGCGATCGACCGCGAAGACGGTGATGGACAACAACTTTGGCTGCCTCTCCCGCCGCCGCTCACCAAGGGCGACCGAGGACGCAGCGTTCTGGTCCCGCGCCGGCTGCTTCGTCAGATCGCCGCCTATGTCGCCGTCGAACGGGCCGCAGGCGTTGCCAAGTTTGCCGCGCGCGATGGCGCGGCCAGTTTTGAGCGACCGATCCCTGTCACTCGCGCCGGTCTCGACCGCATGCGGGATATCTGCACCCCGGAGGAACGATGCCGCCTGATCCTGTGTGATGAGGATGGAACGCTCCGGGAGCCGGCGGCGCTATGGCTGACCGAGGTCGGGCAACCTGTCCGTCCCAACTCGTGGGAGGTGATCTTCACTCGGGCCTGCAAGCGGTGCGCGGAGAACGGTTTTCCGCTGTCGATCAGCCCGCACCAGCTTCGCCACACCTTCGCAGTCCATATGCTCGCGTTGCTGATCCAGCAGCGACTACGCGAAGCCGCATTGCCGGCGGGGGCGGTAGAGAGCTACCGGCTGATCTTGGGCGACCCGCTGCAACAGGTGCAACGCCTGCTCGGCCACGCGAGCCTTACGACCACCTATATCTACCTCGACCATATCGCGACCCGCGCCGATACGGTCGACGCAGCCGTAGAGGAGCTACTCGCGCTGCTGCCGGGACCGCAGGGCGCATGAGCGGGCGTCCCCGCAGGGGCCGGCCTGTCGCTTTCGCTCCGATCACCCCGGAGGCTGTGCAGCCCGATCCGGTGCTCGGCCTCAAGTTCACCATCGAGGCGCGGCATGGCGGGACCGTCCTGGTCGATATGACCGGGCTCGAGCCTCGTCCGCTCGCCATTGCCTTTGCCGGCGCGCTCCATCGGTCAGCGGCACTCGGCGGATCAATCGGTGCGGCCAGCGTCATCAAGCAGTATCTCCAGGTCTATCGTCACTTCTTCGCCTGGCTTGCCGACGAAGCGCCGAAGGTGGCCGGCATCAGTGATCTCCACGCGGCCCATATCGATGGTTTTTCCTCCACGCTCGAGCGACTCGGGAAGAGCGCGATCCACCGGCACATAATCGTGGGCAAGGTGATCAACACATTGCGCATGATGGAGGCAGATCGGCCCGACCGGATCGCGCCCGACCTGCATGAGCGGCTTCGTTACACGTTGGCCACTTCGGCAGGTCGCTCGACCCCGCGCGATGCCTACAGTCCGTTCGTCGCTCGCGCACTGCGCGACGCCGCAAGGGCCGATATCGAAGCGATGTTCCGCCGTTTCGGCGCCGATGACGACCACACCGATGAGGGCGATCCGATCATCGCCAGGGCGCGCGCTGAAGTCGAAGCGGTCATCGCGCGGCAGGGCTTTATCGTCGCAGACCATCCCGCGCTGAAGAGCCTCTATTTCATGCGCGCACGGCGCGGCCTGCCGATCAGCACGCTGGTCGATGACCTGCATCGCCGCCATCATCTTCACGTCACCGATATCCCCCCATTGTTCGTGCTACTTTCGCTCGATACTGGCCTGGAGCCCGAGTGCTTGAAGGCGTTGACGGTTGATTGCCTGGCCAACCCATCCGCTGGCACTGTCGAGTTGCGTTACCTGAAGCGACGCGCCCGCGCTGCCGAGCACAAGAGTATGCGCGTGCGCGACGGCGGCATCGGCACGCCAGGTGGCCTTATCCGCCGGCTGATCGAGGTCACGGCAGTTGCGCGCCAACATCTGTCCGCTGATTGTCTCTGGGTCTACCACAACGCTGGCGGGCTGCACGCCGGTATTCGTCATCCGCGCGAACGTCTCGATGCGTGGGTGGCTCGGCACCGGATTGTCGATGACGACGGCAAGCCGCTCTACCTTCTGCTTTCCCGCCTTCGCAAGACCCACAAGGCGCTGTGGTACACCAAGACCGAAGGGCATATGGCTCGGTTCGCGGTCGGGCATAGCCGTGAGGTCGCCGCGCGCCATTACGCGGATCTACCCTCGCTCCGGCCCCTGCACGAGGCCGCGGTCGCCGATGCCTTCCGCGAGGCGGTCGCCGCTGCGATGCCGACCATACTCCCGCCCACTGCGGAGCAGGCACTGCGCGAAGGGCCCGAACAGGCCGCGCCGCTGATGCCGCCAGATACGGTCGATCCGCTGCTCGACGGCGAACAGGATGTCTGGCTCGCCGCTTGTGCGGGCTTCCATCGCAGTCCCTTCGCCGAGGTTGGTTCGCCCTGTTCTCAGCCTTTCTGGGGGTGTCTCCATTGCCCCAACGCTGTCATCACCGCGCGCAAGCTGCCCGCGATCCTGGCCTTCCTCGCATTCGTCGAAGATCAACGGCAGGGCCTGCCTGGTTCTGACTGGATGGCCAAGTTCGGGCAGGTTCATGCCCGGATAGTCAACCAGATTCTGCCAGCATTTTCCGATGCGGTCGTCGCCGAAGCGCGGCTGCGCGCAACCGACGAGCATCTCTATCTCCCGCCCGAGACGCGCGCATGACGGCCCCCGCCTATGTCCCGGCGCTCGCGTTCGATGATCGGCCCGTGTTGACGATTGTGCCGCTCAAGCCGGGCCATTCCCGTGAGGCACTGTCGCGTGTCGGTGACCCGAGCTGGGATCTTGGACCCGCTGTTTTCCGCGAGAACGCCCGGCGCTGCCATGTCACCGTGCATTTCGACGTGCTTGAACATGCCGATGTGCAGGCGACGATGCGCGCCTATCTCTATGCCCGTCTCAACGTCGATCTCCCCGGCTACCGTCCGAAGCTATTGCCCGCCTGTATCCGGCAAGCGTTCAATCGGGCGCGGCGCTTCTTCGGTTTTGCGCGCGGACGACTGGGTGTGCTCGACCTTAGCCGCATCGATCCCGCGCTGATCGATGCTTATGCCCGCCATCTGCGTGATGATCCCGCAAGGAGGCCCGTCATCGTTGGCCACCTTCTCGAGGTGATCATCGATCTATACCATTACCGCGACCATCTTCCCGGTGGCGGCCTGTCGTTTGAGCCTTGGGAAGGACGGGCTCCTGCGCGCGTCGCTGGCTATCGGCATGTCCGGGAGAACCGCACACCGCGTATGCCCGAGGGGATCATCACCCCGCTGCTGGCCTGGTCGCTGCGCTATGTCACCGTCTTCGCGCAGGATATTTTCGCGGCCCGGCGTGAGCTTGATCGCCTCGAAGCCCAACGTGACCGCTGGTTTGCTGCCGAACGGGGACTGGCACACGCCGAGCGTCGTCAACGGCAGCGGATGCGATTGCAGCGCTATTTCCGGTCGCGCGCGCGGCAAGGCCGAGGCGTACCGGTCTGGGTAAGCCCACCCAACGGATCTGCCTCCATCGATCCGGCCAGCGGGACGACCATGCCAGTCGTCAACGTGCAGCTTCTCCATCTCCACGTCGGGGTCGACGCCGCCGCAGAACCGGCGATGCACCTTACTCTCGCTGGCGGTGCTTCCGATCTCATTGAAGCTGCCATCGCGGATATGGGCGTCGAACCTGGCGGTATGGATACGCCGATCTCGATTGATCCCGATCGTGGTTTACCATGGCGGCCCCGTTTCGATGCCAAGTCCCTTATCCTCGAAGAGCGCATGCTGCAGGCGGCAGCCTATGTGGTCTGCGCTTATCTGACCGGGATGCGCGATTGCGAGGTGCAGGCGATGCGTCGGGGATGCCTGACCCTCAAGCGGAGTGAGGATGGCGTCGTGTCACGGCACCGCGTGCGTTCCACCGCCTACAAGGGCAAGGGTAGCGGGGGAGCGCCGGCCGAGTGGGTGACCATTGCTCCTGTCGCTGATGCGATCAGTGTGCTCGAGCTATTGTGCAAGCGTGCGGCCGACGCTCGCGGCCTTGATACACTCTGGCCCGTGCTGTCACTGACGCGGAGCCGCAAGTCGCACGTTTCCGCGGAGATCGTCCGTCAGATCAACGCCTACCGTGACCATCTCAACACGCTGTTCGGTTCGGACGAGGCGCCCGCTATTCCGCCAGGACCGGACGGCAAGCCCTGGCGGATTACGACCCGCCAGTTTCGCCGCACCATTGCATGGCATATCGCCAACCGCCCCTTCGGAACGGTGGCTGGCATGATCCAGTACAAGCATGCCTCCGTTGCCGCCTTCGAGGGCTACGCAGGAAGCAGCGCCTCCGGGTTCCGCGCCGAGGTGGAGACGCAGCGCGGACTCGGCCAGCTCGACGACTTGCTCGATTATTTCGACAGGCGGCGAGGTGGGGCCTCCCTTTCCGGACCAGCGGGCCGGCGCATCGAGCGCGTCCTCGATGAGACGGCCACGCAACTCAGCCCATTGCCAGCGATGATCGCCGACCGGTCCCGTCTGCGCACCATGCTCGCCAGCCTTGCCCGCACCCTGCATGTCGGCACGCTGGCCGATTGCTTCTTCGATCCGGCAACAGCCTTGTGCCTCAAGCGTGCGACAGATTCCTCGGCGAACCGGCCGTTGACAGCACTTTGCGAACCGACCCGCTGTCCGAACGCCTGCATCGCCGAACGTCACCGGCCCATCTGGGAGCGGAGCGCCACCGAGGCGCGGATGTTGCTGCGCGAGAAGCGCCTGCCTGGATTGCAACGAGCAGCGCTCCAGCACGAGGTTGACCGGATCGAGGGCGTGCTGGCCCAGATCGCGCCTGAAGGCGCGACGCCGCCCTTTCGGGCGGCGGTAGAGGGAGAGGAGGGCCTGGAGATGGGGTGACGGGATGAGGAGCGGGAGAGGCCTGCTTCGCCCGTCGTGGAGATCGAACATGTCCCGCTCATCAGCGCCGGCCGAGCGCGCCGACGTTTATACCCGCATCACCACCGAGATCATTGCCGCCATCGAGGCGGGCGCGGGCACCTGGCGCATGCCCTGGCATCATGATGGCGCCGCCGTCACGCGGCCCGAGAACTTCTCATCCCATAAGCGCTACCGGGGCGTGAACGTGCTCGCGTTGTGGGCGGCCGCACAGGTGAGCGGCTATGCCAGCGGCCTGTGGGGCACCTATCGGCAGTGGCAGGCGGTCGACGCCCAGGTTCGCAAGGGCGAACGCGGCACGACAGTCGTTTTCTGGAAGCAGGCTGCGTCCAACGTCGATCAAGACCATGACGATGGCGATCAGCGGCCCGGTCGTATGTTCGCTCGCGCTTTCACCGTGTTCAACCTCGCGCAGGTCGAAGGTTATGAGCCTGCGCCGGTCACCCTATTGCCGGAGACCGAACGCCTCGCCCATGCCGAAGCATTCGTCGCGGCGCTGAACATTCCGATCACCGAAGGCGCCTACGATGCCCATTATCGCATCGATCTCGACCAGATCTTCATGCCGCCTTTCTCGGCGTTTCACGATGCAGCCGCTCACATGGGCACCCTGCTGCACGAGTCCGGCCACGCCACAGGGGCAAAGCATCGGCTCGACCGCAACTTCCAGGACCGGTTCAAGCGCGATTGGCTGCCGATCGAAGAAGCCTGCGCCGAACTCACCGCATCGTTCGTCCTGGCGGACCTCGGCATTGCCCATCATCCGCGCCCCGATCACGCCGCCTATGTGGCATCGTGGCTCAGTGCTCTGAAGAAAGATCCACGGGCGATCTTCACCGCCGCCAGCAAGGCCCAGCAAGCCGCCGACTGGATGTGGGCGCAGCAGCCCCAGCGCGAGGAGTTGGCAGCATGACCAGCACCTCCGCTCGACCCCCAAAAATTCAAATTAGGGCTGGACTGTCAGGATATGTGGCTGAACTGGCAAGCGCCTTCCTCTGCGCTTCGCTCGGCATCGCGCCGACCGTCCGCCACGCCGATTATATCGGAGCGTGGCTCGCGATCATGCGCGCCGATACGCGCGCGATCTTCAAGGCCGCGAGCCTCGCCTCGAAAGCGGCGGACTATCTGCTCGGATTTGTGCCGGATGCCGCGCAGGGCGCGGCGGCCGCCGCCGAAACCGCGCGCGGCGGGGACATGGCGCGCCCCGATGCGACGGACGAGGAGGCGGGGCAATGATCCTGCTTCCCGCGCATCTGCGCTTCGCGCTCAACGCCAATGGCCTGACGGGCCGCATCCACGCCGCGCAGGATAAGCGTTTCGACCCGCGCCCGGTGGTCAAATTCTTCAATCCCATCGGCGCGGCGACATGGCTCGCGACCGAGATCGACGAGGACGGCGATACGCTGTTCGGGCTGGCCGACCTTGGTTTCGGCTGTCCCGAACTCGGCTGTTTCTCGCTCCGCGAAATCGAGGACGTGCGCTTGCCGCTTGGCCTCGCCATCGAGCGCGACGAACATTTCGAGAGCCTCGCGCCTTTGTCGGTCTGGACCGACACGGCGCGGCGCTCGGGGACGATCATTCAGGCCGAGGCGGCGCTGCGCCGCAAGGCGCGCGATGCGCGCGCTTCCAATTCTTCCCCTTCGCCGAACCCCGGCGCGGGCGAATCCCCGGCGCCCGAGGGCGAGGAGCCGGGAGAGCATCCGGCGCCGCCGTCGGCGGCGAATGACGAGCTTCCGCCAGACTAGGCGGCAAGGCGAGGCGGCGCGCCTTCGCCGTCAGGCCGGTTTCCGGGGGCATTCCCCCGCCCATGGAAGTCCCGGGCGCGGAAACCGGAAACCGGCCACCCCAATGAATGGAGTGACGACATGAAACTCGATTTTATCCCGCTCGACAAGCTGTCGGTCGATCCGGCCAATATGCGCGCCAAGGGCCGCGACCCCTATGTCGGCGATATCCTGCCGAGCATACGCAAGCGCGGCGTCCTTATTCCACTGCTCGTCCGTCCCGGCGCGGAAGAAGGGCATCACCGCGTGACGGCGGGTCGGCGGCGCTTCACATGCGCCAACATCGTCGTCCGCGAGGGCGGCCCGGCGCGCCCGCTACCCTGCGCCATTCTCGAAGAGGAGGACGACGCCGACGCCATCGAGGCATCGATGCTCGAAAATCTCGCGCGCGTCGCGCCCGACGAGGTCAGCCAGTGGGAGGCGTTCGTCAAGCTGGTCAAGGCGGGCCGCAAGGTCGAGGAGATCGCCGCCGACTTCGCTTTCGAGGTGCCGACGGTGAAGCGCATCCTCGCGCTCGGCAACCTCCTGCCGCGCATTCGCTCCCTCTACCGCGCGGGCGATATCGACCAGACGACGGTCAAGCAGCTGACGCTTGCGAGCAAGAGCCAGCAGACCGCCTGGCTGGCGCTGTTCGACGACCCCGACGCCTACTGCCCGAAGGGTCTCAATTTGAAGGGCTGGCTATTCGGCGGCCATGCGATCAAGGCCGCGCACGCGCTGTTCGACGTCGAGGAAGCCAAGCTCGCGGTGATTGCCGACCTCTTCGACGACGAAAGGTTGGTCGCCGACGCCGACGCTTTCTGGACGCGCCAGATGGCCGAGGTCGAGGCGCGCCGCGCCGCCTATATCGAGGACGGCTGGAGCGATGTCGTCATTCTCGAACGCGCCCCGCGTTTCCATCGTTGGGACCATACCCAGACGAGCAAGCGCAAGGGTGGCCGCGTCTATATTGAGGTGCACGGGACCGGCGAGGTCGAGTTCCACGAGGGATTTCTGACCGACAGGGAAGCCAAGTCCCGAGCCAAGGCCGAGGCGGGACCTGTGACCGAGAAGCCGGGGCGCCCCGAGGTCACGAGCTCGATGGGCACCTATATCGACCTGCACCGCCACGCGGCGGTGCGCGCCGAACTCGCGAAACATGGCGGGGTCGCGCTCCGCGCGATGGCCGCGCATATCATCGCGAGCGCCGACCATTATCGCGTTGAGGTCCAGTCCTATGTCTCGGCGAAAGACGAGGTGCAGGAGAGCGTCGAGACGTGCGGCGCCGAAGTGATGTTCGACGAGCGCCGCCGCGCGGTGCTTGGCGTTCTCGGCTTCGACGGAGAAGACCTCACGGTCACCGCGCGCCGGTCGGGTCACCGCCAGTTCGCGCCGATCTTCGCGCGGCTGCTCGAATTGCCCGATCCGGTCGTCCTCGAAATCCTTGCCATCGTCATGGGCGAAACGCTCGCGGCGGGCAGCGAGGCGGTCGAGATGATCGGTCAGTATCTGGACGTCGACATGGCGAAGCTCTGGACCCCCGATGCCGCATTCTGGAACCAGATTCGCGACAAGGAGGTGCTCGGCAAGATCGTCGCCGAGGTTGCGGGCGATGACGTCGCCGCCGCCAATTCGGGGCAGCAGGCGAAGGTGCTCAAGACCATCGTCGCCGATCATCTGGACGGCGCGAACGGGCGTCCGAAAGTCGAGGGATGGGTGCCGCGCTGGATGCGTTTCGCGCCGAGCGCCTATACCCCGCGCGGCGGGGTCGGGAGCGTCGCGGCGCACGATCGGATGCTCCACATCATCGCCCGCGCCGCCGAGGCCGACGCCATGCGCGAAGCCGAGGCGGCGGCGGTCGAGGCCGAGGCGGATGCCGGGAGCGGCACCGCGACCGAGGCCGATGCCGATACCGGAGATGCGGGTGAAGGCACGGCGGCGGACGGCGACACCGCGCTCGCGGCCTGACTTGATGGGAAGGGCGGCGGCGCGCCGCCCTTCCTCTCGCTTGATCCTGTTGCTGCCCGGAGGCCCGGCGCGCCGCCCCTGACGGGGCGGCGCGGGGAGGGTGGAAAAGTCACGCGCCGGGGCGCGCCGCGAACGATCGCAGCGCGCCCCGGCGCGTGACTTTGCGTTGGTTCTGCTGTTGCCGCGCGGCAGGCCTGCGGCGCCGCGCGATGTCTTTTGTCAGGATTGGGGCGCCCTGGCGCCGCGCTCAGGCGAGCAGGCGGCGGAGGAAATAGACGCGGAACAGGTCGAGCAGCGCCTCGGCGGCCTCATTGTCGTTCGCGTGCGCGACCACTTCGAACCCGCCGTCGGCCGCGGGGCTATATTCGAACGGATGGAGCCCCGAGAGGCGGAGGGCAGCGGGGTCGAGGCCGTCGCGGCGGATCGCGGCCAGCGCCTCGTCGTCGAGCGCCAGCCCGATCCAGATGCCCGCGCTGCGCGCGGCGATCATGTCGAGGTCGCGCCTGTCGGCCGCGATGCTGAGGCTTGCCCGTCCGTCCATTTCGGTCCCCTGTGCGGCCGTTGCCGGCCCCTGTCGATCGTCTGAAAAGCGGTCAGCCGTCCCCACGAATCCGGCGCCCGAAGCCGAAGTCCATGCATCGAAATCACCGTCTTGGCCACCGGGATTCGTCTGCGGCCGTCACCGCTCGCCGCATCGCAGCCGCGTCGCTCCTGTCTCCCCACCGGCACCCTTCCGGGGCTTGGGAAGGCGGTCTGGAACGGGACGGCGGCCGCGCAACGGGCGCGTTCGCGCTATTTTCCCCGCCGGCTGCGCCGGCTCCTCGCGCCGGTGCCGGGGGCACCCAAAATAGCGCGCGCGCACGTCCTCCGCTGCGCTGCGACCCTCCGGGTGCGCCGCCGCCTGATGCCCCGTCCTCGTCGTCCGCCACGCCCCGGGATGGTCCCGGCGGTGCATTTCAAGGAGACGAACCATGGCAGCAATCGGCTTTGTGAACGGCAACATGTCCGACGGATATCGCGGCCAGCTCAAGACGCTTTCGATCCGCGCCGAGATCGAAATCCGGGTCAACCGGACCAAGAATGGCGACGCCCAGCCCGACTTCCGGGTCTTCTCGGACAATGTCGAGATCGGCGCCGCGTGGGTCCGCACCGGGCAGACGTCGGGCGAACCCTATGTTTCGCTCAGCCTCGCGGCGCCCGAATTCGGTCCGCGCCGGCTCTACGCGAACCTCGGGCGCGCCGCCGGGCAGGACGACGATGATACCTACGCGCTGATCTGGAATCCGGTCGACTGACGTCCACCCCGCCTCGCCCCCGCGCCTTTTCCGGCGCGGGGGCTCGTTTTTCGCTGGGTCATTCTTCGAGCCTCTCCGCCCGGCGCACCGAAGCGCATCTCCGGCGCACCAAGCGGAACCGAACGGCACCGCGCACCAATGAGCCGGAGACATGAAGGATGAGCGAGCAGGATGACGAGATCATAAGGGCGCGGACGGCCAAACATGGCAGCCCCTTCCTCAACACCGAGCAGGCGGCGGCCTATCTCGGCCTTTGTCCGCGCAAACTCCAATATATGCGCAGCCGCTGCATCGGACCCCGATATCGGCTCCACAGCCGCTTCATCCGTTATCATATCGACGATCTCATCATCTGGTCGCGCTCGACCGCGCCCGCCGACGATGCGCCGAAGCCGCGCGCGAACCGGAAGGGGAAGGGCGATGCGTGAGCGTCCCGACCTCCCGCTGATCGCATGGGGCGAAGCGCTTCGTGCTGCGCGTCTCGCGCGCCAGCGGCGCCAGCTTCGCTTCGCCTTTGCGGCGTTCGGCATTGGTGCGCTTGGCCTTACCATGGCCGTGCCGCCGACTCCGCGTCTTGTCTGGAACGTCAGCGCCAGCGCGCCGCGCGGCCTCTATGTCGTGAGCCCCGGCGTGCCCGTAGTGGCAGGCGACATGGTCGCCGCGCGGACCCCCGCCCCGTGGCGGATGCTCGCGGCAAAGCGCCATTATCTGCCCGCCAATGTGCCGCTGGTGAAGCGCGTCGTCGCCGCGCGCGGCGATGTCGTGTGCGCGCGCGGCCCCGACATTTCGATCAATGATATTCCTGCTGTGACGCGCCGCGCGCGCGACGCCATGGGGCGCATCCTGCCATGGTGGGACGGGTGTGTCCGGTTGGGCGGCGGCGATGCCTTCCTGCTCATGGCGAGCGAGGATGCGTCGTTCGACGGGCGCTATTTCGGGGTCACGCGGGGGCGCGATATCCTTGGCAGGGCGCATCTCTTATGGGCGCGCTGAGACGCCGCGCGGCGCTGCTCGCCGTCCTCCTGTCGTTTGCCGCTGGACCCTGTTTTGCGCGCGAAGGGGCGCCGTGGCGTGACCATGTCACCGCCGCCGCCGCGCGCTTCGGACTTCCCGAAGAGTGGGTGCTCCGCGTCATCGCCGCCGAGAGCGGCGGGCGAACCGAGCTCGGGGGCAGGCCGATCACCAGCCATGCGGGCGCGATGGGCCTGATGCAGGTGATGCCCGCGACCTGGGCGAGCCTGCGCGCGCGCTACCGCCTCGGACCCGATCCGCACGACCCGCGCGACAATATCGTCGCGGGCACTGCCTATCTCCGCGATATGTATGATCGCTTCGGTTATCCTGGGCTGTTCGCGGCCTATAATGCGGGGCCCGGACGCTATGGCGAACATCTCGCGCGCGGCCGCCCGCTGCCGCGCGAGACGCGCGATTATGTCGCGAAAATCACCGGGCAGGCGGCATTGCCGCGCGCGGTGGTGACGAGCGCGCGACCCACGCAATCGGTTGTGCCGCACGCACACATCGACTCGATCTTCTTTGCGCTAAGCGAGCGCGCGGGCCCCGCAGCGCCTGAGACAACGCCGCAGGCGGAGGCACCGGCAGCCATCAATCTTGTGGCGCCCGAACAGGGTGCGGCGCGTGCGGACCCGCTCTTCCTGCTGCGTAGCGGCGGCGATGATAAGCGCTAGGACATCGGCCCAGCGCCGGGATGAGAGGGTGGGGCTCGTCTCGGCAAGGCCGAGTATGACGGGCGGCGGTGCGGCTGTGCAAGGCCGGCGGGTGCCCCCCAATTTGCTGCGCAAATCGGTTCCCCCCACCGCCGCTTCGCGGCGCCTGCGCTGCGCTCCGGCGGCCCTGACAGCCGCGCCGCCGCCCGTCCCTGAAACATCGTTCCCGACTTGGGGGACGGTCGATTTCAGGAGGATATCATGGTCGATGTTGCAATCTCCGGTGCTGCGGATCGCGTGTTCGAACGGCTCGTTTCGGGACTCGAAACCGAGTTCGGAAGCGCGGCGGCTGAGGGGCTGGCGCGGGTGTTTGTCGAAGCCGAAGGCGGCGATTTCTACTGGGAGGCGCGCGAGAAAATGCGCTGGCTCGGGCTCTGGGAAGGTCTTGATGAGGAGCAGGTGGATGCCCTCGACCGGGTGGCGGTCGCAGGCGTTTTCGACGGGCGCTGCTATGTCGCGGTGCTGCTTATGGATGGCTGGGACGCGGTGCAGGCTCTGCTCGGGGTCCGGCATTTCGAGGAACGGGCGGCGGCGGATGACGCCTTTGCCAAAGCCCATTGATCGCTATCGGCGGTTGGACGGGAGCGGCGCCGGTGCGGCGCTGCTCCCTTGTTTTTTCCTCGTCGCAGAGTGGGGTCGCGGATGGAGCGGCGGAGCGGTTTCGAGCAGGAAGCGGAGAAGGCAAGATAAAAGCAGAGTCTCGCAAGGCGAGCCATCTTCTTGTCTGCACATCCTTTTTTACGAGATGCGGCCTGCTGCCTTGAGACTCTTGCGCCGGAATCGGCGCGTTTCCGCCACCTGGCGCGAGATTCAGACGAGCGCTGCGCGATGAGCGGCGACGAGGAGGATTTCGAGCCGCGGCTCGGCAAGATGCGCAGCACGCGCGGCAAGAAGGCGCGCAAATATCTCGGTCGGTTGCTCGCCGCGGGTGTTGCCGCGGCGGGCGCTGCGCGGGCCGGGCGCAAGGGCTTTGACGGCAGCCGGATCAGTCGGGGCAGCGCAGCGGGGCGGCTGCTTGCATCGCGTGGATCGTCCGACCGTTTCGCGGCGCGCCGTGTCGTCGTGAAGACACGGCTGGTGCGGCTCGGCGGCAAGGGCCTCGACGCGGCGCGCGCGCATCTCAAATATATCCAGCGCGACGGCGTCACCCGCGATGGCGCGCCCGGCCAATTATACGGTCCGCAGAATGATGCCGTGGACGGGAAGGACTTCCTCGGGTCCGCGGTTGGCGACCGCCACCAGTTCCGCTTCATCGTCTCGGCCGAAGAGGGCGATCTTTATGCCGATCTCAAGCCGTTCGTGCGGCGGTTGATGGCGCAGATGGAGGAGGATCTCGGGACGCGTCTCGATTGGGTCGCGGTCGACCATTTCAACACCGGTCACCCGCATAGCCATATCATGCTGCGCGGGCGCGACGATCGTGGCAAAGATCTGATCATCGCCCGCGACTATATCGCGCATGGTTTGCGGACGCGTGCGAGCGAGATCGCGACGCTCGACCTCGGCCCGAAGACCCGACTCGAAGTCGAGACACGGATGCGACGCGATGTCGATGCCGCACGGCTCACCGACATCGATCGCGACCTGCTGCGCGAGGCCGAGCGCCAACCGCTCGTAATGGCGATCGACCGCGATCCGGTCAGCCAGTCGATCCGTGCCGGGCGGCTCCAGAAGCTCGGCACGATGGGCCTCGCCGACGAGATTGCGCCGGGACAATGGCGGCTCGCGAAAGACCTGCGCGAAACGCTGACCGGGCTTGGCGAGCGCGGCGATATCATTCGCATGATGCAGCGCGAACTCACCGCGCGGTCGCGCACCGCGGCGCCGGGGGATCGCGTCGTCCATGACGGCCGTTCGCCGCTGACCGAACCGCTCGTCGGACGTTTCGTCGCGCGCGCTCTCGACGACGAGCTCGCCGACCGCCATTATCTGATCGTCGACGGCATCGACGGGGCCAGCCATTATGTCGCGATCGGCAAGGGCGACGCTGTCGAGACCTTGCCCGAAGGCGCGATCGTGCGGATCGTGCCGGCGGTGGGCGCGACTGGCGAGGCCGACCGCACCATCGTCGCGGTCGCCGCAGCAAATGATGGGCGATACGATGCTGCCGCACACCGGCGGTTCGATAGCCGCGCGAGCCCGGCGTTCATCGAGGCGCATATTCGCCGCCTCGAGGCGATGCGCCGCCAGGGTCTTACCGACCGCACGGCCGACGGCAGTTGGACGATCGCGGCCGACCATGCCGAGCGCGCCCGCGCCCATGCAACAGCCTCGGCGCGCGAGCGCCCGGTGACCGTCGAGCTCTTGTCGCCGGTGCCCGTCGAGCGTCTCGCGCGCGCCGAAGCGCGGACCTGGCTCGACCGCGAGGCAGCGAGCGGCGGCACCTTGCCGGTGCGCGACAAGGGGTTCGGGCGCGAGGTGCGGACCGCGATCGCGCTTCGCCAGCAATGGCTGATCGACGAGGAACTCGCCGACGCCGCGGGCGAGGGAATTTCCTATCGCCGCGGCGCTTTGGCCGTGCTGCAGCGGCGCGAATTATTACGGCTGGCGCGGAGCCTCTCGGCCGAGCTCGGCAAGGCGTTCGTCGAGACCAGCGAAGGCGAACGCGTCGAGGGGCGGCTCGCGCGGCGGATCGATGCCGCCGGCGGGCGCTATGCGCTCGTCGAGAAGGCGAAGCAATTTACCCTGGTGCCGTGGAAGCCCGTGCTCGATCGCCATGTCGGCAAGGATGTCGGCGGCGTGGTCCGCGAAAGCGGGATCAGCTGGACGATCGGGCGGGGCCGTGGCGGGCCGACGATCAGCTGATCGCGAGCGTCCGCAATCCGTTGCGGAAAGCCACGAAAGTTCAGCTTGGCGGCGGCGTCAAATCTCTTGTTTCCGTAACGGAAGTGTCATCCCTATCGGCGGCGCGTCGACTGCGCTCATCCGTCGACAAGGAGGGGGCTCCTCTTCGATGAAATGAGCCGGCTGAACACGCGACCCGTTCGGCCGTCACTAGGCGGCATCGTGCTCGGCTTTTCCCGGGACGTTCGCGCGGTGCCGCCGTTTTTCTCTGGCCGGTCGCTCGTTTGATCCCGGATCGCTGTGATCCTGCCTATTTCGCGTCCTGCGTTGGCAAGTGCCGCCGGACGACATCGAGCGCGGACTCAAGCGCTTCGGAGCGGTAGCCGCCCCCGTCGGCTTGCCGATCGAAAATCCCGTCGGCATCGTCGAGCTGGATGAGCACCTCGAGCGCTGCCTGCAATTCCTCGTCCATCAATTGTCTCCAGCGCGTTCCATCAGCGCGTCAGTGCGACCGACACGGGGCAGTGGTCGGAGTAATGTTTTTCATTCGGCGCGTAGCGTGTTTCGGCGAAATCCTTCAGGTCGCCGCCCGCGCGCTTGTCGAGGACGATATGGTCGATGAAACTGTCATAGCGCGGATCGCAGCGCGGCGGCGTTCCTTCGTCGGCGAGGCGAAGATCGGCGTTCGTCGGCTCGCCGTCGTCGATCTCTTTCCAGACGGCGTCGCCCGGCAGCGCGAGACGGCGGTTCCAGTCGCCGAGGACGGCAAAACGATCGGGTCCGTTCGCGGCCGCGTCGATCCAGTCTTCGAGTGCCGGGATTTGCTGCAGCAGCACCGGGCAGGCCTTAGCCTCGGCGCCCGAAAAGCATCCCGATTTCAAATGGACCGACAGGAGCCGTATCGGCGCGCGCCCGCGCGGCCGCAGCGTGATGTCGACGCCAGACCGGAGCTGCGGATTGCCGAGCATCAGCGAGGTCACGTCGGCGTGGCGGTCGAAGGCGATGCCCTTGCGGATTGCAAAGCCCACAGCCTGCCGGATAACCTGCTGCTCGGAATGGTCGCCGCCGCACGTTCCGCTTGGGTTCCCGGGCCGCGTTTCCATCACGATCGTGAAGCGCGCGGGATCGAAGATGCGCGCCGCTGCCTTGGCGTTCTCGGCTTCCTGGAACGCGATGACGTCGGCGTCGAGTCCGTCGACGATCCGGCGCATCGCGGCATAATCCTGGGGCGCACGCGGCGCGCAGCCCACGCCGTCCTTCTCGGCCAGAAATTCGAGGTTCCAGCTCGCGAGCTTGAGCGGCGCCGTGTGCGCCGTGCCGACCGCGGCGGGCGGAGCCGGTTGCGGCGCGCACGCGGCAAGCGCGAG
Source organism: Sphingobium herbicidovorans (assembly GCF_002080435.1). NCBI lineage: Bacteria > Pseudomonadati > Pseudomonadota > Alphaproteobacteria > Sphingomonadales > Sphingobiaceae > Sphingobium > Sphingobium herbicidovorans. The sequence goes on from NZ_CP020538.1 coordinate 186,289, forward strand.
GAGGACAGCGAGCGGAGCGGTGAAGCGGTGCGACATGCGCGGTTTGTGCCGTCGTTGCGCGCCGACATCAATCGCGGCAGGCGCAGCTTGTCGCATTATCGAAGACTGCGGAAGGTGACCGACCAGCGCGGCGCGTCCATCGCGGCGATACTATGCTCCCAATCGTCGCGAATCTCGCCTTGCATATGGTAGATCGAGCGCGGCGCGAGATCGGCGGTCGCGCGGTCGAACCCGCCTTCGCGCCGCCGCCGGAAGCGCATCGTCGCGGGTGCGCCGAGCGAAACGCCGATCACATGTTCGAAGACAGGGCGGTCCTTGTGCCAGCCGATGCCGGCGCCGGCCCAATATTCGATCACGAGAGCCTGCTCGAGGGTCTCGGGTCCGATGCCGGCGAATGCGGCGGCGCGGTCGCGAAGCGGGTCGAGCCAGCCCGGTATCGGCTCGCCCGGTGCGAAGCGGCCGGTCTGGAAATCATAGGTCCAGCCGAACGAACGCGTCAGCCTTTTGCCTTCCCATTGCTGGAACTGGAACGGGGTGAGGTTCGCGGTCTCGATCTGCGCGATCAGCGCATGCTCTTCGCGGGCGTCGATCAGCGCGTCGCGATAAGCGAGGCCGGGCAGGAGCGGGGCGCCGAACAGATCGGCCTGGCGCGCGCACGCCGCTGCGCGAGCGGTCACAGCGGCAGCGCGGCCTGCGCGCGAAGCGGTTCGACGAACAGGCTGTGTTTCGGGGGCAGCGCGAACAGGGTTTCGTTCGGGAGCGTTCCGTCGAGCCAGTGCATGACGTCGCGCCGCTCGACGATGACCCCATGGCGTGACTGATATGGGCTGACGTCGGGGCCCGCGTCGATGGTGAGAATCCGGTAGGAGAGTGGCCAGTCGGCGAGCGGCGGATCCCAGATCGCCGCGAGATAGAAGAAGTTGCCGCTGTCGAGCGTCACCCGGTATCTCTTGTCGTCGGTGCCCATCCGGAATTCCGACGCCGGGATCAGGCAGCGGCGCGCGGGGAAGGCGCGGCCTTCGGACCGGATGAAGCGATAGTTGATCCCGTCGCTGAAACGCGGGTCGGAACCCCAGACAGCGTTGACCATTTCGATCTCGGTCATATCGTCGGGATTGCGCCGTACGAGCGCGCGCGCCGCGTCGCTCGCGGCGTTGGGATCGAAAGGGGTTGGCGCCATAGCCATGGATAGAACATAATGGGAACGAAGATGAGTCGCAAGAGCCAGGAGAGTGCGGCCGATGTGCAATGATTACCGGCTCGAGGTCGATATCGCGTCGATCGCCGAGGATTTCGACGATCTCCAGATTAAGATCGACATGCCCGAGGGCACACCGAACGTTGCGGCGCGCGAGGACATCAAGATCACCGACATGGCGCCGATCGTGCGGAGTAGCGAGGGTGCCGCGCTCGGCGAGCTGGTCAACCGGCGCTGGAGTTGGCCGGGGCCAACCGGCAAGCCGGTCTATAATTTCCGGTCCGAGGGGCGCGATTTCTCGTCGCATCGCTGCCTGATACTATGCGACGGCTTCTATGAGTTCACCGATTCGGCGGACAAGGCGCAGAAACGCCTCGATAAATGGCTCTTCACGATGAAGGATCATCGCTGGTTCTGCATGGCGGGCATCTGGCGCCAATATGACGGCGGTGAGGCGTTCACGCTGCTGACGATGGACGCCGGACCCGATATTGCGCCCTATCATCACCGGCAGATCATCCCGCTTGCGCGCGACCGCTGGGCCGACTGGCTCGATCCGCGCGTCCCGGCAGCCGATGTGCTGGGGTGGTTGCCCGAAGGCAGTCTCGAGGTCACGCAGGTTTTCGGTCAGCCGCCGGCGCAAGGTGCGCTGGCGCTGTGAGCGAGACGTCGGACCTCGAACGCTTTGTTGCCGCACAGGACCAGGTTTATCCGCGCGCGCTCGACGAGATCAGGCGCGGTGCCAAGCGGTCGCACTGGATGTGGTTTGTTTTTCCGCAGCTCGCAGGGCTGGGGCGGAGTGCGATGGCGCAGCGTTACGCGATTGCCGATCTGGATGAGGCGCAGGCCTATCTTGCGCATCCGTTGCTGGGAGCGCGTTATCTCGAATGTGTGGAAGCGCTGCAGGACCTCGAAGTCAGCGATCCGGTCGCCGTGTTTGGCGCGGTCGACGCCGCGAAGCTCCGCTCTTCGCTGACATTGTTCGAATTGGCCGGCGGTCTGTCCCTGATCGGAGCGGCACTTGCGCGCTGGTTCGGCGGAGCGCGCGATGAGAAGACGCTCGAGCTGTTGGGTAGCGGAGATAGCACCGACGTGTTGGACGAGGGACCGTTCTTTCACGGTACGATCGCGGATTTGCGCGTGGGCGATTTCCTCGCCGCGGGCCATCGATCGAACTATCGTCCCGAAGTGGTGATGAATCACATCTATTTCACTGCCTTGGTGGATGGCGCGGGACTTGCTGCTGAAATCGCGGCGGAACTTATCGAAGGCGATGCAGCGCCGCGTGTTTATGCCGTAGATCCGACGGGGGCGTTCGAGAACGACCCGAACGTGACCGACAAGAAGTTTCCCGGCAATCCCACCCGGTCGTATCGCAGCAGGGCACCGCTGAAAGTTATTGGCGAAATCACGGATTGGACCAGATTGACGCCCAATGCGCTTGAGCTGTGGAGAGAGAGGTTGAGGGTGCTGCGCTCAAATGAGGGTGGTGAAATCATCAACTGATGCGCGGCGACGCGCGTGGCACGCTCGTTGCGGGCCCGGATCGCTTGAAGGCGATGATCAGCTCTGCAGCCCTGCCAACTCCGCCGGCGTAACGACCGGCTCATTCCAGTCCTTGCGTTCCGAGTAGCGGTCGACGAGTTGGTCGGTATGACCGCGGGTGAGGACGGTGAAGCGCACCAGTTCTTCCGCCACATCGACGATCCGGTCGTAGTAACTCGACGGCTTCATGCGGCCGGTCTCATCGAATTCCGCATACGCCTTGGCGACACTTGATTGGTTGGGGATGGTGATCATCCGCATCCATCGGCCGAGGATGCGCAGCGTGTTGACGCTGTTGAACGACTGCGATCCCGCCGAGACCTGCATGACCGCGAGTGTGCGGCCCTGAGTGGGGCGCAGCCCCTTGTAGGCAAGGGGGAGATGGTCGATCTGTGCCTTCATGATGCCTGTGATCTGACCGTGGCGTTCGGGGCTGCACCAGACCTGGCCTTCGGACCAGAGCGAATGTTTCCGGAGCTCTTCGACAGCGGGATGATCGTCGCCGGCGACCTGATCGGGTAACGGTAGGTCCGACGGATCGAAGATGCGCGTCTCGCAGCCGAAGAACCGGAGCAGCCGCGCGGTCTCCTCGACGACGAGCCGCGAATAGGAGCGTTCGCGAAGGCTCCCGTAGAGCAGGAGTATGCGCGGCGCCGGATCGAGCGGACCGAGACCTAGCGCCGGCTGCGATCGGATATATTCGGCGCTGTGCGCCGGAAGGTGCTCGGGATCGGCCAGCGTGCGCAAACGGGAAAAGATCGGAGTGGTCATCAAAATCAGTCTTTCGCGGGAGTGGACGCCGGAAACCAGCGGCGTCCGAACCAGAATGCGACGCTCACCAGAAGGATGAGGACGGGCACTTCGACGAGCGGGCCGATGACCGCCGCGAAGGCGACGGGCGAGGCGAGGCCGAACGTGGCGATTGCGACCGCGATCGCGAGTTCGAAGTTATTACCTGCCGCGGTGAAGGCGACCGCGGTCGTGCGCGGATAATCGGCCTCAATCAGCTTTCCCATCCAGAAGCTGATGACGAACTGGACGACGAAATAGATCGTGAGCGGGATCGCGATCCGGACGACGTCACCCGGAATGCTGACGATCTCGCCGCCCTTGAGGCTGAACATCGCAACGATCGTGAAGAGCAGCGCGACAAGCGTGATTGGCGCTATCCTCGGCAGGAAGCGCGTCTCGTACCAATCGCTGCCCTTGGCGCCGGCGAGCCATTTTCGGGTCAGGTATCCCGCAGCGAAGGGGATGCCGAGATAGATGAGCACCGCTTCGGCGACGGTCCGGAAGCTGACGTCGATCACGCGGCCTTCGAGCCCGAACAGAGGCGGGAGTATGCTCAGGAAGAACCAGGCATAGACGCTGAAGAAGAGGATCTGGAAGATCGAGTTGAAGGCAACGAGCGCGGCGACATATTGATTGTCTCCCTTGGCGAGCTGGTTCCAGACGATCACCATCGCGATGCAGCGCGCGAGGCCGATCAGGATCAGACCCGTCATATATTCGGGCTTGTCCGACAGGAAGGTCACCGCGAGCGCGAACATCAGGACCGGACCGATGATCCAGTTCTGGATCAGCGAGATGGCGAGCACTCTTTTGTCCTCGAACACACGCGGCAATTCCTCGTAGCGCACACGCGCGAGCGGCGGATACATCATCAGGATGAGGCCGATCGCGATCGGGATGTTGGTCGATCCCCAGGAGAGGCTGTCGATCGCGGCGGGAAGTCCGGTGAAGACCGAACCGAGCAGCACCCCGAGCGCCATCGCGAGAAATATCCACAAGGTGAGATAGCGATCGAGGAACGACAGGCGTTCGTGCTTGGGCAGCGTCATTGGATATCTCGTCAGGTGCCGACGCGGTTGCCGGCGTCGTCGACGACCTGTTCGCCATCCTCCTTGGCGAAAGCGCCGCTCTGGCTCGCCGGGATCAAGTCGAGAACGACTTCGGACGGGCGGCAGAGCTTCACACCCAGCGGCGAGACGACCAGCGGCCGGTTTATGAGGATCGGATGCGCCATCATCGCGTCGATCAGTTGATCGTCGCTGAGCTCAAGGCGCTCCAGTCCGAGTTCGGCATATGGCGTGCCCTTTTCGCGCAGCAGATCGCGCGGCGCGATTTCGGCGCGCTCGATCAACTGCACGAGCAATGACCGCGCTGGTGGGGTCTTCAGATATTCGACGATATGAGGTTCGACACCCGCGTTGCGGATCATTGCGAGCGCATTGCGCGACGTCCCGCATTCGGGATTGTGATAGATGATGATGTCGGTCACGGGCCGGTTTCCGTCAGCAGCAGGCAAGTTCGGCGAGCAGCGGCTCGCACAGCTCGGCGCGGCCCTGGCAGCAGTCCTTCGCGAGAAAGAGCATCAGCCCCTTCAACGCGTCGATCTCCGCGCGTTGGATGAACTGCCGCCCGCGCTTCTCCGATTTGACCATACCCGCCTTTGCCAAGACCGCGAGATGTGTGGAGAAGGTGCTTTGCGTCAGTCCCGAAGCGGCGACGAGCTGCCCGGTCGATAGCCCTTCGGGCTCGTGCTGGACCAGCAAGCGGAACGCTTCGAGCCTTGTCGGGTGTGCCAGCGCAGCGAGCGCTGCAAGGGCGGCGTCGGTGTTCATGTATCGGAATTATCCGATGGGTGTGTGCGCGTCAAGACCTATCGGAAAAATACGATGTATTTGGCCGGCTGCATGTTCTTGTCGCGCATCCTGCGCGTCAGTGGACCTACGCTCTTGATCGCATGGACGCGTCGGGCCAGTTTGACGAAATTCTGCTTCTGGGGTGGTGCAACATGCATGTCCGTCAAATAGCCATGGGGGATGCGCCAGCGGTTCAGGCCATTTACGCGCCCTATGTAACTTCGACCACGATCTCCTTCGAGGATGTGCCGCCAGACATCGTGGAAATCGAAAGGCGGATTGCGGCTATTCTGCCCCGCTATCCTTATCTGGTGGCGGAAGAGGATGGACGCATCGTGGGTTATGCATATGCCTCTGAGCATAGGACTCGTGCGGCTTATCGGACGTCGGTCGATGTAACCGTTTATGTGGCGCCGGGCGCACAACGGCGTGGCGTCGCGCGCTGTCTATATGCCCGACTGCTGCCTGCCGCAGCAAGCCTGGGCTATCATGCTGCGTTCGCCGGTATCGCGCTGCCAAACGACGCGAGCGTCGCGCTGCACGAAGTCATGGGGTTCGAGTTGGTGGGCATCTACCGCGAGGTCGGACGAAAATTTGATGCTTGGCACGATGTCGGTTGGTGGCAACGACTGCTGTGAGCGATGCGAACGGGCCGGAGTAGCCGAGAAGACCCCCTTACTTCGTTGTTTCGTACCTATCGAAAGTCGCGCGGCTTGATCTTGATGCCCTCGGTCGGCTTGCCGGGGATGATGCCCGAGCCGAGCCGGAGGTCGGGAATGAAAATATCGCGCGGATTGCGGCCGAGCGGTTGTGTCGTCGGGTCGCGCGGGTCGCGGCCGACCGGGCTCTTCACGACATCGGCGCGGCTGACGCGATAAACATCGGCGACATCGGCACGGTTGCCGACGCTCGCGAGCAGCGGCGACAGATCGTCGAGCCGCTGCGCGATGACATGGATGACCTCGCCCTCGCGCTGCACCTGGCCGCGCACCCCCATCATCGACGCGCCGAGCACCGTGCGGCGATTGGCCTCGAAGACCTTGGTCCAGACGACGAGATTGGCGACATTGGTCTCGTCTTCGAGCGTGATGAACATGACGCCCTTCGCCGATCCCGGCTTCTGGCGGACGAGCACGACCCCGGCGAGTTCGATCCAGCGCCCGTCCTTGACGCTCTGCAATTCCTGGCAGCTGATCATCTTGCGCGCGCGCAGCTCGTCGCGGAGGAAAGCAAGCGGATGCGCGCGGAGCGATAGCCCCGAGGCGCGGTAGTCCTCAACGACTTCGGCGCCTTCGCACATCGGCGCGAGCGGAACGGCAGGTTCGAGCGCCTCACGCTGCAGCATGCCCGCGCGCTCGTCGGCGGCAGCGAAGAGCGGAAGCGCCGCGTGGCCAAGGCCCTTCACCTCCCACAAGCCTTCGCGACGCGACGAACCGAGCGAGGCGAAGCCGTCGGCGTCGCCAATCCGGTCGAGCGCACCGCGACCGACGCCCGCGCGACGCTGGATTTCCTCGGCGCTCGTGAACGGCGTGTCGGCACGCGCAGTAACGATCGCCGCGCCATCCTCGTTGGCGAGCCCGCGCACCATGCGCAGGCCGAGGCGCACCGCGAGATATTTGCCGCGGGTTTCTTCGAGTGTGCAGTCCCAGCGGCTGTGGTTGACGTCGATCGGGCGCACCTCGACGCCATGCTGGCGCGCATCGCGGACGATCTGCGCCGGCGCGTAAAAGCCCATCGGCTGCGCGTTGAGCAGCGCGGCGCAAAAGACATCGGGATGATGGCATTTCATCCACGACGAGGCATAGGCGATCAGCGCGAAGCTCGCGGCATGGCTTTCGGGAAAGCCGTAGGAGCCGAAGCCCTCGATCTGCTTGAAGGTCTTCTCGGCGAATTCCTGCTCGTAACCGCGCGCGACCATGCCGTTGATGAGCTTGTCGCGAAAATGCGAGACGCCGCCGGTCAGCTTGAATGTCGCCATCGCGCGGCGGAGGAGATCGGCCTCGCTCGGCGTGAATCCCGCGCATTCGATCGCGACGCGCATCGCCTGTTCCTGGAAGAGCGGGACGCCGAGCGTCTTTTCGAGCACGCGGCGCAGCTCGGGGGTCGGGTAGGTGACCTCTTCCTGCCCGTTGCGGCGGCGGCGATAGGGATGGACCATGTCGCCCTGGATCGGGCCGGGGCGGACGATCGCGACCTGGATCACGAGATCGTAGAAGGTGCGCGGCGCCATCAGCGGGATCGACGCCATCTGCGCACGGCTTTCGATCTGGAAGACGCCGAGCGTGTCGGCCTTGCGGATCATCGCGTAGGTCGCGGGATCTTCCGCAGGGATCGTCGAAAGATCATGGTCGATGCCCTTGGCTTCGCGCAGGAATTCGAAGGCGCGGCGCATGCAGGAGAGCATGCCCAATCCGAGCACATCGACCTTCATGAAGCCCAGCGCGTCGATATCGTCCTTGTCCCATTCGATGACCTGGCGGTCGTCCATCGCGGCGGGTTCGATCGGCACCAGCTCGTCGAGCCGGTCGCGTGTCAGCACGAACCCGCCGGGATGCTGCGAGAGATGGCGCGGGGTGTTGATGAGCGTGCGCGCGAGCTCGAGCGTCAGCATCAGCCGCTTATCCGCCATGTCGAGGTTCAGCGCCGCCGCATGGCTTTCGTCGACGCCTTCGCGGCTATAGCCCCAGACCGCGCCCGCGAGCCCCGCGGTCATGTCTTCGCTGAGGCCAAGCGCCTTGCCGACCTCGCGCACCGCGCCGCGCGAGCGGTAGCGGGTGACCACCGCGGTGAGCGCGCTGCGTGTGCGGCCATAGGTCTCATAGATCCACTGGATGATTTCCTCGCGCCGCTCATGCTCGAAATCGACGTCGATATCGGGGGGCTCGCGCCGCTCGGCCGAGACGAAGCGCTCGAACAACAGTTCGGAGCGTACCGGGTCGATCGAGGTGATGCCGAGCACATAGCAGACCGCACTGTTCGCCGCCGAGCCGCGGCCCTGACAGAGGATCTCGCGGCGACGCGCCTCGGCAACGATCGAGTGGACCGTCAAAAAATAGGGTGCGTAATCGAGCTGTCCGATCAATCGGAGCTCATGCTCTAGCTGTGTCCGCACCTTGCCGCCGATGCCCTCGGGATAGCGCGCGGGGGCTTTCTCCCAGGTGAGAAGCTCGAGTTCCTGTTGCGGCGTTCGGCCAGGCACGCGGATTTCGTCGGGATATTGGTAGCGCAGCTCCTCGAGGCTGAAGGTGCATCGCTCCGCGAATTCGACCGTGCGCGCGACGGGCGAGGCGTCCTTGAGGTAGCGGCGAAAGAGCCGCTCCATCTCGGTAGCCGATTTGAGGTGCCTGTCGGCGAAGCGCTCGCGGCGATCGCCGAGATCGTCGATCGTGCATTTCTCTCGGATGCAGGTGACAACGTCCTGCAGCAGGCGGCGCTCGGGGGCGTGGTAGAGGACATCGCCGGTTGCCACGGTCGGGACGCGCGCGGCGGCCGCCAGCGCCGCGAGGTCGCGCAACCGGATCGCGTCGCGCGGGCGGCGGCGGATCGTCAGCGCCATATAGGCGCGGTCGCCGAAGATGCGTTTCGTGCGTTCGAGCGCGCCTTCGGTGGTCGCGTCGGCGCGATCGGGAACGAGGCAGGCGATCAGCCCTTCGTTCCATTCCTCGACATCGGGCCAGTCGAGATGGCACGCGCCCTTGCCGGCGCGGCCTTTGCCGACGCTGAGCAGCCGGCACATGCGGCCATACGCCGCCTTGTCGGTCGGATAGACGAGGAGGGCGGTGCCGTCGGTGAGGTCGAGCCGCGAACCGACGATCGCACGCACGCCCGTTGCCTTCTCGGCATCCCATGCGCGGACGATGCCCGCGACCGAATGGCGGTCGACGATCCCGAGCGCGGGCAGGCCCAGCAGCGCGGCGGCGGCGAACAGCTCGTCGGGCGACGAGGCGCCGCGCAGGAAGCTGAAATGCGTGGTGACCTGCAGTTCGACATAAGCGGGTTCGGCCCCGCTCACGCGAAGGCTTTCGGGTTCGGTCGCATTCTCAAGCGAATGCTCCATGAATAAACCAGCGCATCGAGCCGGTCGCAGCATGGACGCCGTCGCCAAGGCGGAACAGCCAATAGCGCCCGCCGGCCTCGGTCTCGACCTGGTAATAGTCGCGCACGCTCAGCGGCGTCTCGCCTTCTATCCCGCCGTCGCGCCACCATTCGCCCTGCAGGCGCTCGGGCCCATCGCCCTGCGTCACGCGGTAGCGCTTGCGGCGCCAGACGAAGAGGCGCGGCGCGTCGTCGGGGAGCAGGGCAATCACGTCGACGGGTTCGGGCCGCGCCAGCATCCGTGACGGGCGCGGGAGCTCGTCGGACCATGCCGCGCCATCGGCTTGGCGCAGCGCCGGCGTGATTGCGACCGATCGCTCGGGCATCGCGCCTGCCTGGGGCATCGTCCGGTGCAGGCTGCGTTGCCCGAAGCGGTTGGCGAGCGCGTCGACGAGCGCGGGAAGGTCGGGACCGCGCCGCGTCAGGCTTTCGAGACTCTCGCCCTGGCGCAGTGCCTGCACCTCGATAAGCGGCGCGACGAGCGTCATCGCCTCGATGCCGAGCCCGGGCTCGATGGTTTCGATCTTCGCGGAGAGAAGTTTCGCGAGATGCTTGGGATCGCGCGACGGTGCCGCGGTGCCGACGCGGATCGCCTGCACATGGCCATCGACGCGGTGGAAATAGCAGTCGAGCCGGCGCGCGCCCTTGCCGAGGCGACCGAGCTGGTCCGCGATATCGCGCGCGAGGTCGCCGATGACCTGCGCAAAGGCTTCGGCGGTCGCGATCGGCTCCATGAAACCGCGCCGCGCGCGCGGGAGCTGATCGGGGAAGATCGGTTCGATCGGCTCGGGCAGCGTGCCGAACGCCTGGTCGAGGCGGCGGTGCAGCTCGCGCCCGAACCTTTTGGCGAGTGGGCCGCGCGGGGCGCCGATCAACTGCTCGATCCGCTCGAAGCCGAGCTTGCGCAGCGCCTCGACGTCGGCGGGCGGCAGGCGAAGCGCCCGGATCGGCAGCAGCGCCATCGCCTTGCGGTGCGCGCCGGGCTCGATCGTGACCGGGCGCCCCGCGGGGACATAACGCGCGACCGCGTGCGCGCAGCCCGCAGTGTCGGCAACCGCGATCTGGAGCGCGAGGCCGAAGGCGGCGGTGCGGCGGTGGAGATCCTTGAGCAGCGCGCGCTCGGTCGAGAAGCGCGCGGCGCAGCCGGTGATGTCGAGCCAGAGGCCGTCGGGCGGATCGGGCGCGACGACCGGCGAATAGCGCGCACCTGCCCAAAGCGCGAGACGGCGCAATCCCTCGAAATCGGCCTCGGGCTCGGCGTCGACGACATCGAGTTCGGGCGCGAAGGCGCGCGCCTTGGTGATCGTCATGCCGGGGCGGATGCCGAGCGAGCGGGCGTCCCCGTCGACCGCGGCGACGATCCGCCGGCCATGGTCGGGGATCGCGGTAACGAGCGGCCGGGCAGGGGTGCCGCCGTCAGGCCGCGGCTTGCCGGTCTTCCTGCGCAGCCGGTCGGTCGACCAGTGCGGCAGGAAGAGCGATACGACCCGTCGCATCGCAGCCCTCCAATATCCAGAAATGCGGATTGCCGCCGCGTACGCGTTCGAGCGCGACGCGCCAGCGTGGGCGGCCAAGGCTCGGAATGCCAAGGTCCTCGCTTGGGCTCGCGGTGATCCGCCAGCGCGTCACCGCGGCCGTGCCCTCGGCGGCTTGGTCGGCCTTGCAGGTGCGGCGAAAGACGAACGCCGGAACGCCCGAGGTTTCGGCGGCGAGCTGGAGGCGCTTCGACGCCGTCGTCGAATATTTGCTCACCTCGCCGACGACGCCGGCGAGGCCAGGATGGCGCAAGCATTCTTCCATCGCGAGCAGGACATTGGTGTCGCTGCCCGCCTCGACATGGATCACGCGGTCGGGGTGCAATCCCGCGAGATGCAGGGCAGGGGCGAACAGGTCGTGCCAGCGCAGGCACCAGAAAACAGTCCCTTCGGTCCGCGCGAGGATGCCGGCGAGGAAGATCGTCGCGCTCGCATCGTCGGCGAGCTCGGGGCTTCCGGCTATCTCGTGGAGCGCGCCGGTCGCGATTCCGCCGCCCGGGAGTCGCGAATCGACCGCCTCGACGCCGAACGGAAGCACCTCGTGCCGCGCGCACACGCCTTCGATCCGCGCAATTTTGGCGCGAAGATCGGCGAGGACGGCAGGGTGGCGCATGATAACATAGGACTCGGCAGATAGTTGATTCGTTTCCTCTTTGTTCCTTGTCGGCTTGCCGAGTCAAGCGGGACGCCGCAAAGGGCAGGCCGATCACGATGCGATCAGGTCCGGAATGAATCGAGTTTGGCTTGCCAGAGTCTTGATTGTCGGCCAGATTCAGGGGCTGAAATGAAAATGGACATCGATCATCTTCCCGCGCGGCAGCAGGGCGAACTCCAGCGCATCAAGACCGTGCTGATGGAGGAATTCGCGCGATCGATCGAACGTGCGACGATGCCCGCCAAGCGCAACGGCAAGATTCTGAAGATCATCCTGTTCGGCAGCTATGCGCGCAGCGACTGGGTCGACGAGCCCGAGAACGGCTATCAGTCGGACTTCGATCTGCTGGTCATCGTCAGCCACGAGGACCTGACGGATATCTCCGACCACTGGTATATCGCCGAGGACAAGATCCTTCGTGATCCCGACGTCGACCGGACGCTAAACATCATCGTCCATACGCTAGCCGACGTGAACAAGGCGCTGACCCGCGGCGAATATTTCTGGGTCGACATCCTGCGCGACGGAATTCTGCTCTACGATTTGCCCAACCATCCGCTGGCGGTGCCGAAGCCACTGACGCCGACCGATGCGTATCGGATGGCGGTCGAGTATTTTGAAACATCGCTGCCGGCGATAGACGTTCAATTGCAGACGGTGGATTTTCAGGCTCAGCGCGGTGACAATGAGCTGATCTGGCGGAAGGCGGCCGCATTTTCGCTACATCAAGCGGTTGAACGTGCCTACGCGTGCTTCTTGCTCACCAGCACCTTCTATTTCCCGCGCTCGCACAACATCAAATTCTTGCGTTCGCTCGCCGAAGACCGGGAGCCGCAGCTTGTGGAGGCTTGGCCCCGCGAGAGCAAATTGGATCGGCGCCGTTTCGAGCTGTTGAAGCGCGCCTATGTCGAGGCACGATATTCGCCGAACTACGAAATCACCGTGGAGGACCTCGAAGCGCTCGCGGCTGCGGCCCGCAACCTGCGCGAGATCGTCGAGCGACTTTGCCAGGAACAACTGGACCGGCTGCGTTCGGCCGCCGGACTGTAGCGCTCCGCCCCACGGTCAACGGGGCGTATAGGCTTTCCCGTCACCGACAAACCGCTTGCTCCGCGCCTTCGCGTCGGCCCGGATAACGGCCATCTCGGCGTTGTTGCATTCGTTGCCGCGAACAGAGCCATCTTGGCACCCCGCGAACACCTCGCGCGCCTCGTCGACATGTGCGTCGAAATACTGCTTGCTGCGCGGCTCTTCCTTCCCGCAGCTCGCCAGCGCGGTTCCGAGAAGAACAATTCCAATAACTTGCGTCCTCATCAGGCTCTCCTTTGCGAGCCAACAAATTATCGCGGGGCGTCACCACCGATCAACAAAAGACCGCAGAAACTCTCAAATCGAGAGCGATTGTTAGCGCACACCATCGCCAGCACGCCGGGCATTTGATAAAGGCATCACCGCCGGGCGGCCGTCGCATATGTGCAAGCCTCGGCTAAAAGCGGCGGCGCAAGTTCTCGAACTTGTTCTCAACGCCCGGCTTCACGCCCAAACCGGCAGCCTGCGCCTCGATCTCCGCCATCCGGAATCCGTTGGATCACCGACCCTTCTTAAGACGTTCGAAATCAGTTAGACCGGCTGCGCGAAAAGCATCGAACATCTCGGCGCCATCTCCTAACGGCGTGACTTGGCTATGGGTCGCTGCACCAAGATCATCACAGAGTTGTATCGCAGATCTGATTGTAGAGGACAGCCAGGCGAGAAAGCGCTCCATATCGGGCGGATATAAAAGATCGGTCTCGCTTTCGAACATGCCATGTGAACCGTCTTCGGTGACGTAGGTGTTAATCGCGGTTTCAAGAACAAAGAGGTTGAGAATCGCGGTTGCAGTAAGATCGCGCTTATCTGGAAGCGCCCTGAGCTCAGGGCGCCATTCGTAGGTCTTTGCGATCAGTGCATCGTTGATATGCCCTGCAAAGACATTGCGCAGATACTTTGCGAAGCGCAGCGCGCTCGCTAATTCTTTGACGGTCTCGCCGAGCGAAGGATACTCGCGGTAGAGCGGCTGCAAAGCCGGCGCGAGATCGGCGAGCTCGCCGAGCGCCACAAGCGCTGTCTTACACGCAGCAACCCAGCGGCTCGAAAGTTTCGTACCGGCTGATAGATCGCTATCCGCGAGGAAAAGATCGCCATGAAGAATGCGCGACCTAAAATAGATGAGTTCACTGCTTGTCGCCATGCGCACCATACCCTTTCGCTCAGCAGGCTTGACCGCCTAAGTCGGTGGTCGGATGCCGGAGGTCGGGGTTGCCGAACAAGGTCATCGCGAGGCCATATGAGGGATCCTGCGCGAACCGGTCGTCGACCAGCTTGTTTGCCTCGAAACAAGCCTCGATGATGCGGGCCCCATTCTTCCAATGCTGGAGAAAGGCCGGGAGCCAGTGCGATGGAACGCGAGAATCGAGCGGCCATGGCGAAGCAATCACAGCAGCGCAGCCTCGATCAAGTATCTGCTTGGCAAGACCGACGGAAGTATTTGCGGCCGGATGCTTGTCCGCGCGCCCGCCACTGCAAACAAATAGAATCACAATTCCGACGTTCCTCAAAGCATTGGCGAGCTCGCCAGCACTTACCTTCAATACGCCCTCGTCCGACACCATCTGGAAATAACGGCCCTCGGAATTGACTCCACCGTGCGCTGTTACCACCGCAAGCGTTGATCCAGCGAAGGACGCCGGAAGGGTCGGGCCGTTGTCCGCAATGAATTGGTGCTCATTGAAGCAACTTTCTAGCCGTTCCGCGACCATCGCAAGAGTCTGGCTTTCGCCTCCACCCGCTGTCGAAATCCATGCACAATAGCGTCCGTCGCCGATCAAGCCGGTTCGGCGCGCACCCGCGAGCCAAGCGAGGGATGGCGCCGAAGCCATCGGCCGCGTCCGACCAGCGAACTCGCTGTCAACAAAAAGCAAATTTGGCGGGAACGACTGAAGGCTTGCCTCGGGGATCAGCACAATTGGACCTGGGGGCAGGTCTGAAAAGCGAAGATTATCAGTCGTTGTATAAAAAATGTTAGGCGGTCGATCATCGAGTCCATAGCCGAACGGGAATCTCTCAGCCCATTGCCGAAGCCTCGCCTCAGTGAAATGGTCGTCGGCTTCAACAACCGGCGGGCCGACATCGCCGCCGATGGTACTCACCCTGACGAGGCGGCCGCGATCATCGAAACCCGCCTGGACAACGGAAATACCGGTGAGGGAAATCGCGCGCGCGTATTCGCCGCTCTCCTCGATCGCCTTCGCAAGCGGCGGAGGAACTGCGGCTTCGTCCCAACCGGGAAGTGCAACGCCATAGTCAGCAAGGAGATCGAGGAGGAATGACGCTTGTTGCGGCTGGCGTATGATCTCGGAAGCTCCAAGTGCACGGCTGGCGATAATTGTGACGTCTCTCAGGTCAAACCCGGCATCGGCGGAGTAGCGAGAAGCTCCGCGGCCCTTCAAAACCTCGAACACAGTCTCGGCGCTGGGGCTGGCGGCGGCGGCGGCCTCAAGCATCGCACGGGTTCGGGAATCCGTTCGCGCCAGAAGTTCGCCGAAAAGCGTCTCCGCGTCTTCGACACCATGATTGCTATCGCGCATCTCGCGCAGCAACTGGCCGACGACTGCGGCAATCGGCGCGGTCATGGCGTTGCTCGCCAGGACATCGTTGCCGTTGGCAATCGCGTCGGGAAGCAACGCGGCCAGCCCCTCGAAGTCCCGCTTCTGAAGGAGTTCCCTATGGCGGATCTGGATATCCAGTGTGTCCGCGAAATGTCCGTGTGTGTCGGCCTTGCCCATTGCTTCGAGCCAAAAGCGAGACCGCGCGGCCATCCGCTTGGCCTCACGGTATAAATTAGCGTCACGCGTCAGTCGTGCGAGCGTTACGGCCTCCTGATAGAGCTGCTCGAGTTCCGCTTCGTCATCGGCAAGCATCGCGCACGCGAGTGCGACCATCGCATCCACAAAGTTGGATGAGCGCGCATAAACATCCGCTAGGGCGAACCAGGCGAGGCGTCGCCGGCGCGGCGTACTCGCCCCATTGAGAAGCGCCTGCTCGACAAGGTCGCGAGCTGGCTGCGCTGATCCTGTGGACACTAGACGACCCGCGACAACACGCAGCAACGCGAGATCGATATCGGGATCCGCTGAGTGGCGTGCAAAGGCCGATGCCACGAGCAGCCAAGTTACATGACTGTGTTCCTCCTCGGCCGAACCGGCGGGCGCATGAGAGAGATATTCGGAAACACTAGAAACAACGGCATCCGCATCTTCGCTCAAGAGTTCGGGGGGGAGCGTCAGCCGCCCAATTATTGCCGGTTCCTCGCTCTTGATCCATTGGAAGACCGATTCCATGAACGGCTTCTTCTCCATCAGCCATTCCATTCCAGCCGTGCTGATGAATGCGTCCGGAAGCGCTTTGATGGTTTGATTCGCAAGTTTTGCATTGATGATTGCGAGAATGGCAAGACCATCGGTACCCGACGCTGGAGCTTCGAGGAGTTCAGATAGCGATACGCGAAGGTCTGCCCGCGAAGGGTCGTCGGCAAGTCGCTTGAGCAGAGCGACGATCGCGTCCTCGACCCGCTCGCGTCCGATCGGCCAGGCGCCCTTGGACCCCGCGAGCAGAAATATCTGTCCTAGAACATGTATGAGGTATCGCTCGCCGCGTGCAGCGTGTGCTCCGATTGGCAAGGGCTGCACTAGCTCAAACGCATGAATCGGGAGCGCCCTAGCTATAGCATCGTCGACTGCCGCCATGCGATAGGCAGTGGCAAGATCCTGATCGGTGCCCGCCTGCGCGATGAAGGAACTATAGTCGGGGACGGTCGCGCCACCGAGATTCTGGTCGAGTATTCGGTAGAAGGCGGCGGATTCTCCGTTTTGCAGCCGGTCCGCCGCCACATCCGCCGCCAACGCATATTGTCGCTCAGCGGCGAACCGACGAAGATCACGACGTGCAACGCTCTCGTTGCCAGGGAACAGCGCGTCCAGCCGCGCTGCGGCGGCGGCGGCGATTACGGTAAGATCACCGTCCATTGCGATCCCAAGTGCCGTTTCGAGATATTCAAGCGTATCAAGTTCGGCGATCGCCGGAGCCAGAAGCTCGCCAGCAAGCCTTAACGCGTTTGCCTCGCCTGCAATTCGGGCGAGGCGAACGCGCGCACTTGGGAGAAGCGAGGCTCCGCGATCTGCTTCGCCGCGGATCGCCTGTAAGACGTGCGCCGAAAAACCGGCGCGGCTCATCAGCTGAATCCGGAGAAATTCTTTGTGGTGGTCGGCGCTGGCAGGAAGTCCTTCGAGATCGCGAAGAGCTGCACCTAGTCGACCCTCGTCAATCCATTGCGCCCACTGGTCGATGCGCTTGGCAATCAGGTCGTCAGGCCCGTCTTCGCTCCAACTCGACACAACGCCACAACCCTCGATCGAAAGGAGCAGGTCCTGGAGCGGCTTTCTGCTTGGGTAGGAAAGCCCAGTATCCATGGCCGTGTAGGTGAGACGACCCTTGCCATTTGCCGTCGCAGCAGCCGCAAGCCCATGAACTTGTGGCACCCAGAAATCTTCATCAAGGATCGGCGCGGAAAGCCCACGCGGAACGTTGGGTTGAATGTCGTCCGCGCGATAGGCAGCCGCGTTGACAACGACGATCGCCGTGAAGTCGTTTGCATCGGCAATGCGTTCGACGATCCCGCCAGTGAGGAGGTTCGGCATCACCTCGATGACGAATGTCGCGCGGCGCGCAGCCTCGTGTTGTCCGGAAAGTTCGCATCCCGAAAAACGTTCGTAGACCTCGCGAAAGTTATCCCAAAAAGTTGTGAACCACGCGTCGGCGTCAGAATTCGGCGGCAAAACAATAATATATCGACGGAATGCCGGTTCGTTGCCATTGATATGAATCGCGCTGAGAGCCGCCGCGATGATGCTGATGCGACGATGCACCGTTGCGACGTCAAGGCACAATATGTCGGACCCGCCGAGAACGTTCGGTTGATCGGAGTAGTATTGGACAATATGGTCCGCAGCAGCAGCCCAGTCGCCACGCTGAATCGAAATCAACGCGCGTTCCGATGCACCAGAAGTGGCGGGATCGTCGTCATTTCCGTCGTTGCCGGAAGGCTCTTCGATTATCATGCCGTCGCCGCGCCTAAGAGGTAAACAAAATCAACGACAGCGAAGTGCTCATCAATAGCCATCGCTAGCGCATAGATGAAAGATGCTTCCCGGCCAATCCGGGAGCGGCTGAACCATGAGAATAGTCCTGTTTATGGATGGTTGATTCGCAAATTCGTGGCCGATTTCGCGTATAACCCAGAGCCAAGAAACGAGTTGCTATTGGAGGGTCGTAACCGTCTGTACCGATTCTTGCTCAGCAGCCGAAGCGGTCACTTCTTCTTCGTCGTCGGCTAAGCCTCGGCGTATGTCGATTTCGAGGGATTCAATTACCGACGCGTGTGCAACTTGCGCCCCCTCCAGAAGGGATCGAAGCCCCACTACTTTCCAAGCAGTGTCAGGACCTGCCTTCCCGACTCGGTTGAGCAAAAGCCTCTCGTCATCGTTGGTCGTCTTTGTGTCGGGCATAGATCCGATAAGGTAGCCCTGAACGTGAACCCGACGGTGTAACTCCATTAGGCAATATTCTTCGACCTTCGCCATATAGCCCTCGAGCTGTGACAGATGGGCGTTCATCAAGGGAAGCGACGGGCTCTTCAATTCTACTATATTTATCTGATGCGGAGCGCCCGTGTCGCTCATAACAAAGACAAGGTCGGGGCGCTTAGCGTCATCCATCGCCTTGACCTGTTCATCTATGCCAAGGTGAGCCGCAATAGCAGTCGATACTCTTGAGAGGTTGGCATCACTCGTTAAGTATCTGGAATACTCCGGCTTGATTAGCCAAGGCTGGTCTTTGAGAAGGCCATGGAGGCGATTCTCGATCCCTTTCGTCTTCCAGAACTCTCCCTCACCATCTTCGATAAGCTTCAAGAGGGCATTGATGCCATTTCGCTTGCCGCGATAGTTTTTCAAAGCATCGCTTTTCTCGATATCTGCCAGCTCGACAAGATTGAGCGCGATGATTTGAAGGGACTTAGGATCATGTCCGAGTTCGCTAAGCCGGATTAGAACTTCGCCGGCATTGACAGATTGCGCCACCAGCGGTGCCAATTCTGCAAATTCTTCTGAGTCAGCGCCATGTTCCACCGCGAGCGCGCGTATGAGCTTCTTGGCTGAGGTCTTTGCTCGACCTTCCAGGGCATCTGTGAATCTCATCACCGATCGGGCAGTTTTAGACCTCTCGATATCATCGTCGACCTTGTCTTCTTTCCACTTTGCGTGGGCAGCAAGCGCCTTTTTCATCGCTTCTTCGACGAAGGTGATCAGGGCGCGCACGATTTCGTTGTCTTCGCGCAACTGCGTCCGGTTGGTATTCACCAAGTCGATGCCATGACGGTCAAGGTCATCGGCGCGAACAACACATTCCATGTAGCTCTGGCTGTGGAAGTTGTGCATGCCGGTCGGAAGTCCGAACAAAGATGGCCCAGCGGCGAGCCGATCGTTGCAGTAGATTCGGGCTCCCCGCTGCGACGTCGGTAGGTGCTTCCCCCTGGGGCGAAATCCTACCATATATTTGACGGGCAGGGTGGTAACGTCTTCCACATTCACGACATCGTCGGCCAAATTAGCCAGAGAGGCGCCCGCGGGATAAACAAAATCATACTCTGCGACTTCGGCTTCTACCAAGACGTGGTTTATCTTGATGGCCAGTTCGTCGGGCTCGATCCCGAAAAACGCCTGGCGAATAGTATTTCCGATGGTATCGGTGGAAAAGCGCACCGCATCGGCTTTCAATCCGGTCAACGTGATCTTGGTGCCATGATCTTCAGAGGGGAGATTGTCTTCATAACTCGCCGGAATGTCGACCGATCCTAGGTCTTCGGCATGTCGGATTGTGCTATCGTCAAGTATGAAGGTTGTGGCGAAAGTTTCACCCTTGCGCTTGGTACGGATAACCACCTTTGTCGCGGCGCCGAACCCCGCTAACTTCCCAAGTCCCTTTCGCCCCATCACGTTTCGGACGCCCGTTTCGGACTTCAAAATCGTTTCTGCCCCGGTCTGGACATCCAGGCGGCGCTTTCGATTTATAGGCAGGAATTTCTGTTCAACATCAGCCGGTGACATCCCGTGACCATCGTCAGAAATTACAATCGAAATATTCTCTGGAAGGGGGGTAAGAAGAATCGTGAACGGATCGCGCTGATTTTCGGCGACTTCCTTCTTTGCGGCAGCCTTCGCAGCAACCCGAGCTTCATGAATTTCGTCGGTCGGGATCGTAATTTCTACTTGTCGCGCCTCGCTGTCGTACGCGTTGGCGACAAATTCGACTAGGCATTTGCCTATCGTCGCATACATGTTGATTCCAAGTGCTTCTAGCATCCCTCCCTGAATTCGGAGGGGAAAAGAAGCGGGCCGCTTATCGAAAAGGTCGTGGCTCATTCGGTCAGCATGATACTTGTTGAACCGAATTGGAAGAGCCTGCATCCAATTACGCGGCTACTTTGATCTCCGTTTTGGATATCGCGTCGCGCACGGCGCCCGCGACGGCGCGGGCTAACGGTACCGGGACGCCGTTCCCGATCTGACGAGCTACAGGGTAAGGCCTGCCAGCGAACATCCAATGATCCGGCACTCCCTGAATTCGTGCGCCCTCACGAAGCGATAGCGTCCGATTCTCTACGGGATGTAGATATCTACCCTTGGAGGGGTTCTGGAATGTGCATCGGATAGTGTTGAGAGGTTGATCTGGATCGACCCGCCCCCAGACGTCTGTTGCCTGGCATCCGACCCGCGTCCACGATGGGGGGCAGAGTTCGGGAGCCAGCCGCATCAAATCTCGCTTGTCACCTCTTGGCGGAATGAGCTGAATTCGTTGAGCCGCGATCCCGACCGGCTGTGGCCAGCGATGTAGTTCGTCGCCCACAGGTATTTCTCGGGCGAGGACATCGCCAGCGGTAATGCGTTCATGATGCGGCGCAGGAGCGTTGAACCTTCCAATCTTCGAAGCAATCGTAAAGGCTCGGCGGCGCAGCTGCGGCGTCCCGTAATCCACGGCGTCAAGGAGCCATGTAAATATCTCGTATCCTTGACCTTCCAGCATCACAGCAAGGCGCCGCCACTGCTGAGACGACAGAAATGGTGGGACATTCTCAACCACAACCACTTCCGCGTTGCTCGCTTTCGCCCACCTCGGAACTTCGAGCGCAAGATCGTTCCTGACGTCCAAGGGGTCTTGCCTGCCGAGCGTGGAGAAGCCTTGGCAAGGCGGGCCCGCGATCAACACATCCGCCTGTGGGATGTCGTCGAATCCTGACACCGATGCCGTAACTCCGACGTCGCGCAGGTTCCGATTGTAGGAAGCAATTGCTTCCTTCGAAATGTCGATAGCGAGAACTGGTTCGAAGCCATGATCGACGAAGCCAGCACTGAAAAGGCCGGCGCCGCTAAAAATATCACAGAAGGTCATATTTCGCATATTCGCATAGCTTTAATGTGAATATGCGAATATGCAAGGCGAATTATGCGATTCGAAGATGTCCCTGATGATGTCCTGGAACTCTTGGCGGCGATGCTCCGAGTGCCGGGATTGCCCGTTCAAAAGGACATTGCTCGTGCGATCGGAGCTGATCAGGCACTAGCCTCTCTTATTCACGACGCTCGGTTTCGGGCCCGCTCTGGGCATTTGCTGCGGCTGGCTGTATTGCGCGGACGACCGGCATCGCTGGCGTTTGTTTCACCGCATTCGGATTGATGGGCTTTTCGGGTTGAAGGGCTGGGCTCGGAGTTCTGCGGCGCTGCCGCATGGGCTACGTCGGCGCAGGCTTCAGCCGGAGAACGAGGGCGCGGAACAGGTCGGCATCCGGACAGGCGGAAGCGAAGGCAATGCGGATGCGGCTAGCACTTTCTACGACGCGCGCAGCGACCTTGAGCAGCCGCAGGCGCAAGGTGGTAAACTCCGCGCTTGCCAGAGCAGCGGTCCTGGGCATCGCCTGCTGGATGCGCCATAGCAGCCAGTATGCGGCAGTGTGCAGTATCAGGCGCATCTGATTGGCATTGGCCGAGCGGCACGAGGTTCGGTCGCTGGCGAGCTGGGACTTGTGGCGCTTGATCAGGTTCTCGGCCTGACCACGCGCGCAGTAGAGCGTGTCGTAGATGTGCTCGGCCGATCCTGTTGCCAACGAGGTGACGACATAGCGGATGTCCATGCCCAGCGTGCTGGCCTCGATCCGTGCAACGACGCGACGCTGGCACTTCCAGGTCTTTGCCCCATAGCGGGTCTCGGCATAGTTGCGCAGGACGGGACACTGACGCTGGGCGCGCTTGACCGCGCAGGCATCGGCGACCGCAACAATGGCGGGATCGGCGCGCAGCGCTGAATTGGTGGGCAGGCCGAACACGTAATCGACGCGGGCCGCATCGCAGTAGGCCATGACCTCGGGTCGACCATAGTGCCCGTCGCCGCGGATAGTGATGTGGGTATCGGGCCAATTACGGCGCAGGTGACGCACCAGGCGTCGGATGTGCCCCGCCGCCTCCTTTCCAGAAGGCGTCTTGCCTGTGCGCAGCAGCATGGCCACCGGCCTGCCGGTCGCGGTGTCGTAGATATGGATCGGTAGGAAGCAGCGCTCCCCATGATGCCCGTTCCAGAACGAGAGCTGTTGATAGCCATGCACGACGTCGCACGTGTCGTCGATATCCAGCGTGACCGCTGTCGGAGGGGCGGGATAGCTGGCGCAGTAGATGTCGATCATCGCGGCCATCATGCTGGCCAGTTCGCGCGTAGTCGGTGCATTTTCCCACCGGCTCATCGTCGGTTGGCTGGCCAGCCCCGCGCCCGATTCCGGCAGCTTGCCGAGCGCCAGGCGGAAGCCTGGATCGTCGCGCAGAGCATCGAGATCATCGGCATCCTCATAGCCGCACGCAATCGCGAACACACGGGCACGCAGAATGTCATCCAGGCGATGGATCACCCGCGCTGGATCGCGCGGATCGGCAATACAAGCCGCCAGGCGCTGGCAAATCCCCATCGCGCGCTCGGCCTGTGCAAGCAGTAGAACACCGCCATCCGAGGTAAGCCGGCCACCGTCGAACGCAGCTGTGATTTTCTTGCGGCCGACTGCTGGGAATCCAAATGAGCTTGCGATATCATCGTTCATGGCGGGTGTGGCCCGTGGCATTTTCTGCCCTGCGGCAGGTTCGGCTTAGACACCCAGTTCCTAATTCAGATCAGAGGCTTACGCCACTCCCGCCAACCCTTCAGGACACTTTTGGTGAATAAGGCGGGCTAGTATCGCGGGTGAGGAACCGAGAGGTGAAGCGCGTTACCCCGCGCATCGCCAACCTGTGGAACTATGTGAATCAACGAATTGCCGAACAGCGCCGCGCTGGCGCTGCCAGCGAAGAGATTGACAGCGACGTTTCGAAGAACGCGTTGTTAAAGCCAAAGCGGCGCGCGCGCGATCTTCCCAACGTTTCGACGTTGGGTCCGGCTTCCCAATACGCGGACGATGCTATTTCCGGCGTTAAGGCGTATTTGGCGGACGGCTACGATGCACGCCTGATTCTAGAACAGATTCAGGTGCTGCGTAGAGCTCAGCATGTTCGACGAGCCGGTCGGAGCCGCGATGTATAGCGCTTAGGCCGACTGACGCGCAGACTATGATAAACCACGGCGGTGCTGCGAGGCGCGAAGAGAGATGCGCCAATCGTCCCGGTTGCACAGCCGTTGCATATCACATTCCCCGCTTAGTCACGCATATCTCTCTCCAGTGCCAGCGCCTCCCGCGCTGTCTTTAAGTCGGCCATCGTGGCGGGCTCAGATATTCCGCCAATTCGTTCGATCTCGCGTAATGCGGGTTGCACGGCATCAATCGCGCTGATGGCCGGGTCGAGCACCCATTCGACGCCGTAACCAACCTTGCGGTCCTGATCTTCAACGATATGAGGAAAATGGGTCACCGCTTCGCCATAATATCCGTAAAACCGCGCCACGGGCATGAGAATGTCAGGAGACAAGAGACCGACCTTGGATGCCAGTGCTTTGAAAAGTGTGGCCTCGGGGAGGACAAAGCTCTCGGTAAAATGAGCAGGAAGTCCGCCCCCAGAAATCCCAGTGCGCAGGTACCATCGCCCTACTGAATTGGCTAGATGAACGAGTTCCTTCGAAATCAGCGTGATCTCGCTGTAAAGACCGAGGGCCACAGATAACGCCTCTTTCGCCCGGGTTTCATCATCGCGGCGCCGGTTCAACTTGTAGTTGTAGAGCGCGCCCCAAGTCAGCGCTGCGAAGCCGAGGATGGAGCCGATCATCGACTGCCAGCCCTTCAACTCCTCATATAACTCGCACAGTGTCATCAGGTCCCCCCTATGTCGTGAATGCGGCCACCCGTGTTTCGCGGCCTCGCGGGATGAAGTCGAGCATTCCCAACCGCGCGCCAGCTTCCCGCATACGCTCAGTCGTCACAATAATGTAGGAATACACGGCTCGATGGTCTGAAATGCGTCGGAGACGTACCTCGGTGCGTCGGAGACGTACTGTAAGTTTGGCCGTCTAGCGCGGATTTTGTGGGCTCGGGTCCGGACAAGGCCGTCCGGACGGGAGCCTCATCATGACCCCGACCAAATTGCTCATCGGCCAGATATTGATCGTCTTCGCGATTGTGGTTCTCGGCGTCTGGGCAGCCACGCAATGGGCCGCCGAGATGCTCGGCTATCAGCCGGAGCTTGGCGCGCCATGGCTCCGCCTCGGCGGGCTGCCGGTCTATCGGCCGTGGGACCTCTTTCCCTGGTGGTATCACTATGAGGCCTATGCGCCGCACGTCTTCGACAAGGCGGGTTCGCTCGCGGCGGCCAGCGGTTTCATCGGCTGCGGCGCGGCGATCGGCGGCTCGCTCTGGCGCGCGCGACAGAAAGGGCAGGTCACGACTTACGGCTCGGCGCGCTGGGCGAAGGAGCGCGAGATCGACGCCGCTGGGCTGCGCGGCGATGCCGGCGTGTTTCTGGGGCGGCTGTCGGGCCGCTATCTGCGCCACGCGGGCCCCGAGCATGTCATGGCGTTCGCGCCGACGCGTTCGGGCAAGGGCGTCGGGCTCGTCGTCCCGACGTTACTCAGTTGGACCGGTTCGGCGGTCGTCCACGACATCAAAGGCGAGAATTGGCAGCTGACCGCGGCGTGGCGATCGCGCTTCTCGCACTGCCTCTATTTCGACCCGACCGACGTCCGCTCGGCGCGCTACAATCCGCTGCTCGAAGTGCGCAAGGGCGCATGCGAGGTCCGCGACGTCCAGAATATCGCCGATATCTTGGTCGACCCGGAAGGGGCGCTCGAACGGCGTAATCACTGGGAAAAGACCTCCCATTCGCTGCTCGTCGGCGCGATCCTCCACATTCTCTACGCCGAAGAAGAGAAGACACTCGCGCGCGTCGCGACCTTTCTCTCCGATCCCTCGCGCAGCTTCGCCGCGACGCTCGTCGCGATGATGCGCACCAATCATCTCGGAACGGCAGACGAGCCGCGGGTCCATCCCGTCGTGGCATCGGCGGCGCGCGAGCTGCTCAACAAGAGCGAGAATGAGCGCTCGGGCGTGCTCTCGACCGCCATGTCGTTCCTCGGCCTCTATCGTGACCCGACGGTCGCCGCGGTGACATCGGGATGCGACTGGCGGATCGCCGATCTCGTCTCCGCCGAGCGGCCGCTCTCGCTCTATCTCGTCATCCCGCCGTCGGACATTTCGCGGACCAAGCCGCTCGTTCGCCTGATCCTCAACCAGATCGGTCGCCGCCTCACCGAGAAGCTCGACGACCGGCGATCGACCGTCCGCCGCCACGACCTTCTGCTGATGCTCGACGAGTTCCCGGCGCTTGGCCGTCTCGATTTCTTCGAGACCGCGCTGGCCTTCATGGCGGGCTACGGCATTCGCGCCTTCCTGATCGCGCAGTCGCTGAACCAGATTTCCAAAGCCTATGGCGATAACAACGCCATCCTCGACAATTGTCATGTCCGCGTCGCCTTCGCGACCAACGACGAGCGCACCGCGAAACGCATCTCGGACGCGCTCGGCACCGCGACCGAGCAGCGTGCAATGCGCAACTACGCTGGCCACCGGCTCGCGCCCTGGCTCGCCCACGTCATGGTCAGCCGGCAGGAAACCGCCCGCGCGCTGCTGACGCCGGGTGAGGTCATGCAGCTGCCGCCGACCGACGAGCTGGTGCTCGTCGCCGGGCTGGCGCCGATCCGTGCGAAGAAGTTGCGCTATTTCGAGGACGCCAATTTCAAGGCGCGCCTCGGCCCCGCGCCCGAACTCGCCGATGACGGCTATGCCGATCGACCGGCAACACGCGGCGACGATTGGAGCGGCTGCGTTGCGGGGTTGGTCGCTGCCGACATCGACGCGGATGACGCCGACGACGCCGCGATCGAGGATGGCGGCGCGCAGCAGGCGAAGGTGCCCGAACTCGCCGAACAGCCGGAACCGCGCGTCGAGACCGCGCGTCCCTCCAACCCGCTCGGCATCGACGACGATACCGATCCCGCGATCGACAAGAAATTGATGGACCGCGTCCGTCCGCTCGCGCCGGTCTTGATCGGTCACGCGATGGACGAAGCCGTGTCGCAGGACGGCGAGCAGCTGGGGCTCGGGCTGTGAGCGCGCGCGCGGGCCTCGTCCGGCACCAACTCTTCATCGAGCGCGGCCTCAGCGACCGGCTTTCGCTGCTCGCGAGAAAGCCCGGCGTCACCAAATCGACGATCCTCGCCGAGGCGCTCGAAGCCTGGCTGACGCGCCAAGGCGTCAATGAACTGCAGGAGCGCTTCGGTCCGCGCCTCGATGGCCTGGCGCGCGTGCTCGCGCGGATCGAGCGCAACGGCCAGATCGAGATCGAAATCCTCGCACTCCTCGTGCGCTACCTCCTCGCATCGGTCCCGCCGGTTGCCGAGGGCGATGATGTCGCGCGCGCGCAGGGCCGCGAGCGCTTCGAATGGTTCACGGCGAAGGTCGTCGAGGCCTTCCGCGAGGGCCGCGGCAGTTTTGGCTCGGGAGGCGGCGCGTGAGTGCGGCCGTCTCCGCCGAACGGCGGCGCACGATGCTGCGCAGCGCGATGGGCCCGGCGATCGAGGCGGCGCTGTCGAACGCGCATGTCGTCGAGGTGATGGTCAATCCCGACGGGGCGCTGCGCGTCGACGTGCTCGGTGAAGGCCGGGTCGATACCGGCGTGCGCATGGCGCCCGAACAGGTCGAGCGGATCATCCGGCTTGTGGCATCGCATGCCCGCTTCGAGGTGCACGCCGCGTCGCCGATCGTCAGCGCCGAGCTGCCGCCGCATGGCGAAGGGGCAGGCGAGCGGTTCGAGGGCCTGTTGCCACCGGTCAGCCTCGCCCCCTGTTTCTCGATCCGCAAGCCCGCGGCGCGGGTCTATACGCTAATGGATTATGTCGGCGCCGGCATCGCGACGCCGGAGGCGGCGCGCCTCCTGTCGCTGGCCGTCGTCGAACGGCTCAACATCCTCGTCGCCGGCGGAACCAGCTCGGGCAAGACGACGCTTGCCAATGCGCTCCTCGCCGAAATGGCGAGCCTCGACGAACGCGTGATCCTGATCGAGGACACGCGAGAGCTCCAATGCCCCGCGCCCGACCGCGTCGAACTGCGCACGCGTGCGGGCGCGGTCTCGATGGGCGATCTCGTCCGCTCGACGCTGCGGCTCCGCCCCGACCGCATCATCGTCGGCGAGGTGCGCGGTGCCGAGGCGCTCGACATGCTCAAGGCGTGGAACACGGGACACCCCGGCGGCATCGCCACGGTTCATGCCAATAGCGCGGCGTCGGCGCTGACCCGGATCGAGCAGCTCGTCCAGGAGAGCGTCGTCACCGTACCGCGGCGCCTGATCGCCGAGGCGATCGACCTCATTGTCTTCATCGCCGGACGCGGCGCCGCGCGGCGCATCGCGACGATCGCGCGCGTCGAGGGCGTCGGCCCGACCGGCGACTACGCACTGACCGACCTTTCCATTCAGCCTGAAGGAGAAATGCCATGTCCCTGATTCCCTTTGCGATGTCGCGCGCCACCACGACGGCGCACACCGCGCGTCCGGTCCTTGTTGCTGCTCTGACGTTCGGCCTTGCCGCAACGGCGCTCGCCGCGGGCTCGGGCATGCCGTGGGAGGAACCGCTCCAGCAGGTGCTGGAATCGGTGCAGGGACCGGTCGCGAAGATCATCGCGGTGATCATCATCATCACGACCGGGCTGACGCTGGCATTCGGCGAAACCTCGGGCGGCTTCCGGCGGCTGATCCAGATCGTCTTCGGCCTTTCGATCGCCTTCGCCGCCTCGAGCTTCTTCCTTTCCTTCTTCAGCTTCGGCGGCGGGGCGCTCGTCGCATGAGTCATATCGAAGGCTATGAGGCGCCGATCCACCGCTCGCTCGCCGAGCCGATCCTGCTCGGCGGCGCGCCGCGCGGGCTCGCGATCGTCAATAGCACGATCGCCGCGGCGATGGGGCTCGGACTTCAGCAATGGATCGCCGGCCTCATCCTCTGGGCGCTCGGCCACACGCTGATGGTATTCGCGGCGAAGCGCGATCCCGATTTCGCGCCGGTGCTCGCGCGCCACATTCGGCAGAAAGGCGAGCTCACATGCTGAACCTCGCCGAATATCGGTCGCGCGCCGACCGGCTCGCCGATCATCTGCCATGGGCGGCGCTCGTGGCGCCCGGGATCATCCTCAACAAGGACGGGAGTTTCCAGCGCAGCATCGCCTTTCGCGGCCCCGACCTCGACAGCGCGACCGAGGCCGAACTCGTCGCCGCCTGCGCGCGCGCGAACAATATGCTGCGGCGCTTCGGATCCGGCTGGGCGCTCTTCTTCGAGGCCGAGCGCGTCGCCGCGGCGGGCTATCCCGAAAGCGAATTCCCCGACGCGGCCTCGTGGCTCGTCGATGCCGAACGGCGCGCCGCATTCGACGACAGCGAGCGGCAGCATTTCGAGAGCCATTTCCACCTGACGCTCGTCTGGATGCCGCCTGCCGACCAAGCCGACGGCGCCGGGCGCGCGCTGATCGAACGCCCCGACGCCACGCAAGGCACGCGCGACTGGCGCGAGGCGCTCGCGCGCTTCGAGGCCGAGAGTCTGCGCGCGATCGACCTGATGGCGACGTTCATGCCCGAGGTCCGCGCGCTCGACGATAGCGAGACTCTGACCTATCTCCACCGCGCGATCTCGCCGCACCGCCACCGCGTCCGCGTTCCCGCGACGCCGATGTATCTCGATGCGTTGCTCGCCGACACGCCGCTCACCGGCGGGCTCGAGCCGATGCTCGGTGACCAGTATCTGCGGTCGCTGACGATCCTCGGTTTCCCCTCGATCAGTCGCCCCGGCATCCTCGACGCGCTCAACGGACAGGACTTCGCTTATCGCTGGACGACGCGTTTCATCGCGCTCGACAAGGCCGACGCGACTGCGGCGCTGACCAAGCTCCGACGGCAATGGTTCAACAAGCGCAAGTCGCTCTCGGCGCTGCTGCGCGAGGTGATGTACAACCAGCCGGCGCAACTGCTCGACAGCGACGCCGACAACAAGGTCGTCGATGCCGATGCCGCACTCCAGGCGCTCGGCGGCGATCATGTCTCCTTCGGTTATTTGACGACGACGATCACGGTATCGGACCGGAACCGTGCCCGCGCCGAGGAAAAGCTGCGCGCCGCCGAGCGCATCGTCCATTCGCTGGGCTTCACCGCGATCCGCGAGAGCGTCAACGCGGTCGAAGCCTGGCTGTCGAGCTTGCCGGGCCAGACTTACGCCAATGTCCGCCAGCCGCTCGTGCACAGCCTCAACCTTGCGCATCTGATGCCGCTTTCGTCGGTGTGGGCCGGACCCGACTGGAACCGCCACCTTGGCGGCCCGCCGCTGCTGATGGCCGAGACCGGTGGATCGACGCCGTTCCGCCTCTCGACCCATGTCGGCGACGTCGGCCATATGATGATTGCGGGGCCGACGGGGGCAGGGAAGTCGGTCCTGCTCGGTCTGATCGCATTGCAGTTCCGCCGCTACGCGGGCGCGCAGCTCTATATCTTCGATAAGGGTAATTCGGCGCGCGCCGCGGTGCTGGCGATGGGCGGACGACATCATGCGCTCGGCGAGGGCGACGATATGCTCGCCTTCCAGCCGCTGCGTGAAATCGATCGCGCCGAGGAGCGGAGCTGGGGCGCCGACTGGGTCGCCTCGCTCGTCGCGCACGAGGGCGTTGCGGTGACCCCCGACATCAAGGACGCGATCTGGTCGGCGCTGACCAGCCTCGCGAGCGCGCCCGCCTCGGAACGCACGCTCACCGGTCTGTCGCTGCTCCTCCAGTCGAATGCGCTGAAGGCGGCGATCCAGCCCTTCACGCTCGAAGGTCCGCACGGCCGTCTGCTCGATGCGGCCGAGGAAGGGCTGGCGCTCGGATCGGTCGAATGTTTCGAGACCGAGGCGCTGATGGGGCAGGCGAGCGTCGTCGAACCCGTCCTCTCCTACCTGTTCCACCGGCTCGACGCGCGGTTCAACGGGCGGCCGACCCTGCTTATCCTCGACGAAGCCTGGATATTCCTCGACAACCCGCTCTTCGCGGCGCGCATCCGCGAATGGCTGAAGGTGCTGCGCAAGAAGAATGTCGCGGTGATCTTCGCGACGCAGAGCCTCGCCGATATCTCGAACAGCAGCATCGCGCCTGCGATCATCGAAAGCTGCCCACAGCGGATTCTCCTCCCGAACGACCGCGCAGTCGAGCCGCAGAGCCGCGCCGCCTATGCCGCCTTCGGGCTCAACGAAGCGCAGATCGAGCTCGTCGCGCGCGCGACGCCGAAGCGCCAATATTATCTCCAGTCGGCGCGCGGCAACCGCCTCTTCGAGCTCGGTCTGGGCCCGATTGCGCTGGCGCTCTGCGGCGCATCCGATCCGGCGACGCAGGCGCGGATCGACGCCGTCCTCGCCGAGCATGGCGAAGGCGATTTCGCGGCGCACTTCTTGCGCGGCGCCGGCCTCGACTGGGCCGCCGACCTGCTCGCCGACTTCCCCGGTGCCCCCACTACCGATCGACCCGCCCCCCAAGAAGGAGAAATGCCATGAAGACGTTTGCCCATATGCTGCTTGCCGCTGCCGCCATTCCGGCGCTGCTGCTCGCCGTGCCGCCCGCCACCGCGATGCCGGTTTTCGACCAGGCCAATTATTCGCAGAACCTGCTCACAGCCGCGCGCACGCTCAAGCAGATCGACCAGCAGATCCGGCAGCTCCAGAATGAAGCGCAGATGCTTGCCAACATGGACAAGCATCTGAAGCGAGTCGACTTCCCCGAACTCGAAAAGCTGAAGGATAATCTCGCCCGCGTCGATGCGCTGATGGAAAAGGCCGAGGGGATCGAC
The DNA here is from genome assembly GCF_002080435.1 of Sphingobium herbicidovorans. Classification (NCBI taxonomy): domain Bacteria; kingdom Pseudomonadati; phylum Pseudomonadota; class Alphaproteobacteria; order Sphingomonadales; family Sphingobiaceae; genus Sphingobium; species Sphingobium herbicidovorans. Next base: position 217,424 of record NZ_CP020538.1, read on the forward strand.
TTCGGGGTCGACCAGCTCGACGCGCGCATGGCGGCGCTGTTCCCGAAGGACTTCTCCGGCCTGCCCCGGTCGGCGAGCGTCGCCAATGCCAAGGCGCGGCTCGATACCGCGATGGCGTCGTACCGCCGCACGCTCGCGGTCCAGTCGCGCATCGCCGCCGACGTGAAGGCCGATGCCGCGGTGCTCGCCGACGTCGCGGCGCGAAGCTCGAGTGCGGAGGGCAGCCTGCAGGCGCAACAGGCGACCAACCAGCTTCTCGCTCTCGCCGCCAAGCAGCAGATGCAGCTCCAGCAGATGATGGCGGCCGCTTACGAGGCCGACATGATCGACCGCGCCCGCGCGGCGCAGAGTGCGGCGGAAGCGCGCGAGCGCACACGCCGCTTCCTCGGCGACGGCAAGGCTTACACGCCGATCCGCTGACCAGCGACACGAACGGCGCGAGGCTGCCCCTCTCCTGGCCCGCCGTTCGCCGCGGGGTCTCGAAAACTCCCCCCGAGACCCCGCGGACCCATCATCCTCTACGAAAGCCCGCCCGATGGACGATCTCAATGTCATCGACCGCTTCATGGAAGCCTTCATCCGCTACATCGACAGCGGCTTCGGGCTGCTCGGCGGCGATGTCGCTTTCCTCACCAGCATATTGATCGGCATCGACATCACGCTCGCCGGGCTCTTCTGGGCGATGGGCGGAGAGAATGACATCATCGCGAAGCTGCTCAAGAAGATCCTCTATGTCGGCGTCTTCGCCTTCATCATCGGCAACTTCGGGGCGCTTTCGGATATTATCTTCCGCTCCTTCGCCGGGCTCGGCATCACCGCCGGCGGCGGCACGATCTCGGCCGAAGACCTACTGAAACCCGGACGGCTTGCCGGCGCGGGGTTCGAGGCGGCGCATCCGCTCATCGACCAGATCAAGGACATGCTCGGGCCGATCGCTTTCTTCGAGAATTTCCTCGAGATCGTGGTGCTGCTGATCGCCTGGGTCCTCACGATCCTCGCCTTCTTCATTCTCGCAATCCAGCTTTTCATCACGCTGATCGAGTTCAAGCTGACCAGCCTCGCGGGCTTTGCGCTGATGCCCTTTGCCCTCTGGAACCGGACCGCTTTCCTCGCCGAACGCGTGCTCGGCAGCATCATATCGTCGGGGGTAAAGGTGATGGTGCTTGGCGTCATCGTCGGCATCGGCTCGGGTTTCTTTCCCGATTTTCTGACGACGATGGCGGGCTCCGAGCCAGACGTCGAGGAAGCGATGTCTTTGGCGCTCGGCGCGCTGGCCTTGCTTGGGCTCGGCATCTACGGACCGGGCATCGCATCGGGCATTGTCGCCGGCGCACCGCAGCTCGGCGCGGGCGCTGCAGTCGGCACCGTCGCCGCAGCCGCGGGAACAATGATCGTCGCCGGCGGCGCCGGCATGGCGGCTGCGCGCGCTGGCGGCGGCGCCGCGCTCGGCGCGGTTCGCGCCGGCACATTGATGGGCGCGGCGGCCTCGACGTCGTACAAGCTCGGGCAGGAAACCTCGGGATCGCAAACGGTCGGCGCCGGTCTCTCGGGCGTCGCAACCGCGACCAGGGGCGCGGCCGTCAACGCTGCGCGCCGCACTGGCAGCTCGCTCGGGATCGGCGACGCCGCCGCCGCCGGGCGCGATGCCGCCTGGAACGCCGGAAATCAGAGCAAGAGCCCGGCTTCGCCGCCGTCGAACGAGAATGCCGCCGCGTCTGCTGCACCGCCCGCGTGGGCGACCGATCTCAAGGCCGACCAGCGCCGTCGCTCGGCGCGGCAGACTGCCGCCCATGTGATTTCCGACGGGAGCCGCGGTGGCAGCGGCGCGAGCCCCGATATCGCCGAGAAGGAGGATTGATCCGATGAAATTCAAACGACCTATCCAGCGCTACGGGCACACGCCCGAGCCGGTCACGCCCTATCAGCGCGCCGGACAGGCGTGGGACGACCGGATCGGCGCCGCGCGCGTCCAGGCACGAAACTGGCGGATCATGGCATTCGGCGGACTTCTGCTCTCGACCGGGCTCGCCGCCGGACTTGTCTGGCAGTCGGTACAGAGCCGCGTCACGCCCTATGTCGTCGAGGTCGACCGGCTCGGCGAGGCGCGCGGCGTCGCGCCCGCAACCGCCGATTATAATCCGACCGACCCGCAGATCGCGTGGGCGCTCGGCCGCTTCATTGCGAATGTCCGCGGCATCTCGCTCGACCCGGTGCTGATGCGCGAGAATTGGCTCGTCGCCTATGACTTCGCGGCTGAGCGCGGCGCTCTCTTCCTCAACGAATATGCGCGGGCCTCCGATCCCTTTGCGAAGGTCGGGACGAGATCGGTGTCGGTCGAGATCACCAGCGTCGTGCGCGCCTCGCCGCGGTCGTGGCAGGTGAAGTGGAAGGAAAGCGCCTATGAGCGCGGCAGCCTTGCTTCGACGTCGCGCTGGACCGCGATGCTGACCGTCGTCGTGAAGCCGCCGCGCTCGGCCGACGTCTTGCGCAAAAATCCGCTTGGCCTCTATGTCGAGGCGATCGACTGGAGCCGCGAATATGAGCGCGAGGAGCGCGGCCCCGCCGCCGCGAACGCGCCGCCGCACACGGCGGGTGAGCCGCCCGCCGAAACTCCTCCTGTACCCGCAACCCCCGAAGGAGCCTTGCCATGACGTGCTTCCGCCCGATTCTTGCCGCTGCCGGTGCGGTGGCTCTGGCCTCTTCCGCAATCGCCGGTCCCGGGCCGGTCGAGCGCGTCCGCGCGGCGGCGGCTGCCGCCGTCAAGGAACCGCGCGCGCAGGACTATCGCGGTGCCATCCAAACCTATGCCTATGTCGAGGGCGGCGTTTACCGGCTCGTGACCGCGCCCGAGCATATCACCGACATTGCGCTCGAGCCGGGCGAAGCGCTCGTCGCGGTCGCGGCGGGCGATACCGCGCGCTGGACCGTCGGCGACACGACGAGCGGGGCGGGAGAGGCGCGCCGCGTCCATATCATGATCAAGCCGCTCGCGCCCGGCTTGGCCACGAATCTCATCATCACGACCGACCGGCGCGTCTATCACCTCGCGCTCGCAAGCACCGCGCGCACGGCGATGTCGGCGGTCTCCTGGACCTACCCGCACGACAGTCTTCTCGCGATCGAGCGCGCCGCAAGTGCAACGCGCGCCGCGGTCGAGGCGCGCCCGGCGATCGATCCTGTCCATCTCGACTTCAGCTACGCGATCCGCGGCGACAAGCCGGCATGGCGGCCGCTGCGCGCGTTCGACGACGGACGGCAGGTCTTTATAGAGTTTCCGGCGACGCTCGGGCAGGGCGAGGCGCCGCCGTTGTTCGTGACCGGGGAGGGCAATAGTCCCGAACTGGTCAACTACCGCGTCAGCGGACGCTTCTATGTCGTCGACCGCCTTTTCGAGCGCGCGGAGCTTCGTCATGGAACGAAGCGGCAGACCGTCGTGCGCATTGTCCGCGTCGGCCCCGGAGCGAGCCGGTGAACGCGTCCGACGTGCCCGATCGCAATGTGAGCGAGGACATCGCACCGAAGGTTGGCGCCGCGCCTGCCGATCCTGCCGCGTTGGAGCAGCCGGCCCCGCTGACGCCCAAGGTCGATCCCGAGAGCCTGGTGCTGCGGGGAAGCCCGCGCCGAGTGGTGCGGTTCCGGCGCGAGCTGATTATCGGCATGGCTGCCGTCGGCGCGCTGGCGATCGCCGCCACCGCATGGATTGCGCTCAGCCCCGCGTCCTTCAAGCTTGCCGCGAGCGGCGACGAGATGTTCGACGCGCAAGCGGCGCGCTCGCCCGAGGCGCTCGCCGCGGCACCCGGGAGCTATGATGCGATCCCGAAGCTCGGTTCGCCGCTGCCCGGCGATCTCGGGCGCCCGATCCTCGAGCATCAGCGCAAGCTGGCGGGCGAGGGCGAGGTGCTGCCTGCCGACCCTGCCGCCGATGCGGCCGCCGTCGCCCGCGAAAAGGCCTTGGCGGACCAAGCTGCGGCGCGCCAATCGGCGGTGCTGATGCTCGGCGGGCGGAGCGGGGCGGCTAACCTTACAGTCGCCGACACCGTATCGGCGCCGGAGAAACCTGGCGAAACGGTTCCGGGAGCTCCAGCCAGCGCCGCAGCGACCGGCAGCGCGGTCGCCGCTAGCGCGAATGAAGTCAGCGCACACCGCATTCGCCAGCCGGCCTCGCCTTGGATCGTGAGCAGCGGCAGCATCATCCCGGCGAATCTCGTGACCGGGCTCGACAGCGACTTGCCCGGCCTCGTCGTCGCGCAGGTGAGCGAGAATGTTTACGACAGCATCACCGGACGCACGCTCCTCATTCCGCAAGGCGCCCGGCTCCTTGGGCGATATGAAAGCAATATCGCCTTCGGCCAGCGCCGCGCTTTTGTCGCCTGGCAGCGCATCATCTGGCCCGACGGATCGTCGCTGACGCTCGACAACGCGCCCGCGACCGATGCCGCGGGCTATGCCGGGCTCGCCGACCAGGTCGACTTCCACAGCTGGGCTTTGCTCAAGGGCGTCGGGCTCGCGACGCTGCTCGGCGTCGGCACCGAACTCGGCTTCGGGAACGACGAGAGCGAACTCGTCCGCGCAATGCGCGAGTCCGCGCAGACCAACGGCGCGCGCGCCGGCGACCGCATCGTCGAGCGGAATCTCGACATCCCGCCGACCATCCGCGTGCGGCCCGGCTGGACGCTGCGCGTGATCGTCCACCGCGATCTCGTCCTCGCGCCGTGGAGGCCGTGATGCCCGATATCAAGCTGGCGAAGATCCCCGATCGCAAGCCCGTGAAGCTCGTCGTCGAGATGTTGCCCGACCTCGAACAGGCGCTAGCCGATTATGCCGACGCCTATGCGGCGGCTTACGGGCAGCGCGAGAAGCCCGCCGACCTCGTGCCCTACATGCTCTGGTCGTTCCTCGAGAGCGACAAGGCGTTCGCGCGCGCCCGGCGCGGCGGCGCGGCGCCCTAGCCGCGATGGCGGAGCCGGCGCTTCTATCGCTGATCGAGGCAGCGGATTTCCTCGGCCTGCATCCGAACACCGTGCGCCGCTACGTCCGGCAGGCGGTCATTCCCGGCGGCAAGATCGGGCGCGACTGGCGCTTCGTCGAGGCCGACCTTGTCGCCTGGCTTCGCGGGCGGTATCCTGATGACGCACGGATGCATCTGGGTGCCGACGACAAGGAGGCACTATGGCACTCTGGAAACGTGCAAATACCTATTATGTTGACATCACAGCCCCGGACGGAAGCCGAATTAAACATACTACTGGCACAGCCGACCGGGAAAAAGCGAAGGAATACCACGACAAGCTGAAGGCTCAGCTGTGGGACTTGGCGAGACTGAAGCAGAAGCCGAAGCGTTCATGGGACGAAGCGGCACTGCGTTGGCTCAAGGAGAAGGCGCACAAAAAGTCCTACCGGGACGATGTGCAGCGGATCCGTTGGTTCACTGGTCATTTGCGGGGCAAGACCCTCGACCAGATCGACCGGAGCCTCGTCGATGGCCTGGTGACGCGCCATATCCATGGCACGGATCGCACGAAGGATCTCTATGTGGCGCTCATCCGCGCCATCTTCCGAAGGGCGATGCGCGAATGGGAATGGATCGACGCCGTGCCGGCGTTCAAGACCTACAGCGTCGGCGGAAAGGTCCGCGTTCGCTGGATCACCGAGGAGCAGGCCGAAACCCTGCTCAAGGAACTGCCGGCCCATCAGCGTGAAGTGGTCGTGTTTGCGCTCGCGACTGGCCTGCGCCAGGGCAATGTGCTCGATCTGACATGGGACCGGGTCAATCTCGCCCGGCGCATCGCGACGATCGAGCATGGCGATACGAAGAACGGGGAAGCTTTGGGCGTCCCGCTCAACGATCTCGCCGCCGCCGTTCTCATGCGGCAGCAGGGCAAGCATGAAAGCCATGTGTTCACCTTCCGGGGCAGACCGCTCCGTTCGGCGAACACGCGGGCTTGGCGCAAGGCGCTCCGGCGCGCCGCGATCACCAACTTTCGTTGGCACGATCTGCGGCATACCTGGGCGAGCTGGCTCCGGCAGAATGACGTGCCCACCTGGGTGCTTCAGGAGCTGGGCGGATGGAAATCGGAATCGATGGTGCGCCGCTATGCGCATCTGTCGGTGAAGCATCTTCAGCCGTACGCCGACCAGCTGACTTTCGGGTCCCGAACCGGCCTCGCCGGAGAGGCGCAGAAGACTGCGGAAGTCCATGTCCCAAAATCACCCCCAGGCACGGCGCAAACCGGTCTGCGATTGGTGACCCGGGACGGGGTAACCGTTTGATTTGTAAGGGAAGAAAATGGTGGACGCACTAGGGCTCGAACCTAGGACCCGCTGATTAAGAGTCAGCTGCTCTACCAACTGAGCTATGCGTCCACACTCGCTTCCGGACATCCCGCTAGGGGCTCGCCGTGGCGTGGGCGGGCAGTTAGCATTGTCCTTTAACTTTGCAAACAGGAAATTGCCTCACTGCACAAAAATATGGGCCAGGCGCTTTCTGAGCCTCGATTTCGTCTCATCTGACTCTTGGGCTGTATCGACCAATGGCCATGATGATGCGGATGCACAGCAAGGGCCGCTATGGACGATTACCGCCTGCGGTCAGCTAGTACTGAGGCCAGTGTTTTACTCGTTTAGCCATAAGAAGCTCAGCGGCGAGTTGAAGCTGCAGGGAGCAAGAGCGGTCGGTGGCGGGGTGTTGCGATCGCGTGGGCGGCCTGCGGCATGGATGTTCGCTTGAATGTGTCGCAGCAGCGAACTCCAACATCGGATATATGCCATGCACCGACCGACTGGGATGCGGGGCAATAGTCAGGGGCCGACGGCTGGAGCGGTTGGAGGAGGGGCTTCGTCAGGGCTATCGGCAGGCGTTGTCACATTGCCTGCCGCATTGGGTGCAATGTTCGGACTACTCGCTTCAGTTGGCTCTTCTCCCCGCTCGATGGCCTTGGCGAGCCGAAATGCGCCCATTTGCCGTGCAAGCCGTTCTGCGGGCGGGCCGCCCCAGTCTTTTTCCAGCGTTTCCAGCTTTTCTATCGCCTTGGCCTTGTCGAACAGGAAGGACATCGTATCGCTGGCGATCATGGGGGCGTCTTCGATACGATTTGTATGGCCGCCATGTTCGATAATGCAGGCGATCGCATAGCGCGGGTTGTCGAAGGGCGCAAAGCCCTGAAACAACGCGTGATCGCGCAGTTTGAAGGGCAGTGATGCGTTGCCACGCACACCGCCTGCTCGTTCCGCCATCGTGATGCGGCGTACCTGCGCCGTACCCGTTTTGCCTGCTATCAGGACGCCCGGAATACTCATCCGCGCCGCGCCGCCGGTCCCCCGCCATTCACGACGGCGCTCATCGCGTCGCGGATGGTCACCAGATGCTCTTCCGGAACTCCCACAGGATCGGGTTGCGTCCGCTTCGCGCCGAAAAGGAAATTAGGCATCAATTGGCGACCGGTGGCCAGACGCGCCGCCATGACCGCCATTTGTAGCGGGTTTATCAGCATATAGCCTTGGCCGATGGTCGCGTTTACCGTGTCGTAGACCTGCCACTTCTGCCCATATTTTTTGAGCTTCCACGCGGGATCGGGAACTGTGCCATAGCTTTGACTGGGGAAGGGCAGGGGGAATTTCTGTCCCATGCCCACGCGCCGGGCCATGCTGGCGATGCGGTCCATGCCAATGCGCTGAGCCATCTGATAGAAATAAATGTCGCAGCTCTGCGCGATGGCGCCTCGCATGTCGAGCGAGCCATGCCCCCGTCTCTTGTGGCAATGGAACAAAGTGTTGCCGACGCGAATGGCGCCGGGGCAGTTGACGCGATCCGCGGCTGAAATTCCGGCTTCCAGCAGCGCCAGCGCAACCATCGGCTTCACTGTCGAACCCGGCGGATACAAGCCCTGCAGTGTCTTGTTGCGCAGCGGGACATGATCGTCTTTCGACAGCATTTCCCATTCAAGATGGCTGATGCCGTCAGAAAAGCTGTTGGGATCGAAGCTCGGCATCGATGCCATCGCCAGGACGTCACCATTACGGCAATCGATAACTACGACCGATCCGCTCTGCGTCGCCAGCCGCCGGCCTGCATATTCCTGCAAGCCAGCGTCGATCGTCAATCTGATCGAGTTGCCCGGTGTATCGGGTCGGGTTGTCAACTCCCGCACGATCTTACCGCGCGCAGTCACTTCCACCCGCTTGGCGCCCGGCTTGCCCGTCAGTGCTTGATCAAAGGACTTCTCAAGACCATCCTTGCCAACCTTGAAGCCGGGAGTAATCAGGAGCGGGTCCTTGCGCTCTTCGAAGTCCTTGGCCGACGCCGCGCCTACATAGCCCAACAAATGGCCGACAGTTGCCCCGGCCGGATAATGGCGGGAAAAACCTTGGCTCGGCGCTACACCTGGCAAGTCAGGTAAACGCACGCTGATGGCCGCGAACTGGTCGTAAGTCAGCTTTTCCGCGACCTGCACGGGACGGAACCCGTCTGACTTGTCCAACTCGGTTCTGATCCGCTCCACATCTTCGGGGGCCAGGGTCAGCAAGTGGGTAAGGCTTCTGATCGTGCCTTCAGGATCAGTAACACGCTCAGGGATCAGATCGACGCGAAAATCGGTGCGGTTATTTGCCAGAGGCTTGCCATGACGATCGAGAATCCACCCCCGTCGCGGCGGGATAAGCGTCAGGTTGACGCGATTGCTCTCCGCCAGGACGTTGTACTTCTCATTCTCTGCAACGCTGATCCATCCCATTCTGCCGATCAGCATCGCGCCGATCCCGGCCTGTAGTCCTCCGATCACCATGGCCCGGCGCGTGAAGGTAAAGGACAAGGATGTTTCGGTTACGGTTTTCCGCTGGAGGGTCGTCGATTTCATGCCATTACGCGCCAGCGATCAATCCGCGCGCATTGCCGCACCACGAATGGAAAGAGCAGGATCGTCCAAAGCATTTGCGGCGCGACCAGTTTCAGTTTGATGTCCCCTCCGCCTGTGATCCGTGCGAAGAACACCCCGCCGACAATACAGAAGATAATTGCGATCGCCGCAATTAACCAGTCCTGCCGGTAGCTGCGCCATACGATGCGGTGTTCGATGGCATCGATACCAATCAGCGTCATGGTCCACAGAAACATCGCGGAACCTATCGGCTGGCCGCTCAGGATATCATCGAACAGTCCCAGCGGAAGGCCGATCCATGCACGCCACAGTTCCGGGCGCAGGAGCCTCCACGACAGCAGCAGTAGAAGGCCGAAGGGCGGCATGACCGGTGCTTGGGCGATCAGGGGCATTACACTGATAGCAGATCCCAGCATGACCGCGATCACCGGCGCTCCCGCCAGCCGAAAGCGTGACGGATGGCGGCCGAGCCGGGGAACATGCTGGAGATGCGGGTCAATCATTGGACGGTGGCGTTTGTCACTGGCCCCGGGGTGATTTCCGCCGCAGCAGGTTCATTGCGCGTGACAGCTTCCTCGAACGAGCGTTCGACGACTACGGCATCGACCTTTGATGGATTGGCCAGCGGTACGCCATAGGCGATCTCTCCCGCTATTCGCACGACAACTGCCACGGGAATGTTTGGCTGGTAGATGCCGCCGACACCTGAAGTCACGAGAATGTCGCCAGGGCTGAACGGATTGCGACCCGCCGCCAGCGAACGGATTTCCAGCGTTCCGTCGCCCAGCCCGGTGGATATGGCGGGGACGCTATCGGTTGCCCTGCGGATTGGCACGATGTTGCTGTTATCGGTCAGCAGCAGCACTTCGGCGGTATTGGGGGTTATGCTATGAATGCGTCCAATCAGTCCTTCGGATGCGCGCACAGGCATTCCCGTTCGAACTCCTTGCCAACGCCCGGCGTTCAAACGCGCAAAGCGGCGAGGGCTGGAGGAGGATGAGGAAATCAATCGTGCCGTCAGCAAGCTGCTCTCATCCTCGTCAACCAGCTTCAGTAACTTTTTAAGGCGCAGATTTTCCTGCGAAATCGCCTTTGCTTCAATGATGCGGTTGTGATCGGCTTCGACCTGACGGCGCAGTGCGATATTTTGAGATCCTGCACGCCAATATGCGGTCAGCACCTCGTCGAGCGAACTGATGCCGCTCACCATATTACGCAGGCCGAGTGAAGCCGGACGCGAGATTTCGGATGTCGCAGTCCTGATTGCTGCAAAGCCGGTCGGATCGAAGATTGCGACGGCCACCAAGAGGAGGCCGACGGCAGCCCCCGTGACCGCCACGACATAGCTGACGAACAGGCTATACTGCGCCTTGCGGTTGTAGCCGGGACGCCGGCTGGGTGGCCGCGCCATCTGTGGTCTCCCCGACCTTAAGCGGTCTGCAGAACGCCTCGAAAGATCGGATCCTCCATTGCCCGGCCTGTGCCGATGGCGACGCAGGTCAGCGGATCTTCGGCGATGGTAACGGGCAGGCCCGTCTCGTCGCGCAATTCGTCGTCCAAGCCCTTGAGCAGTGCGCCACCACCGGTCAAGACGATGCCTTGATCGACGATATCAGCGGCCAGTTCCGGCGCGGTGTTTTCCAGTGCGATGCGCACGCCTTCGACGATGGTGCTGATCGGCTCGGCCAGCGCGTCGGCAATCTGACCCTGATTGATCGAGATTTCTTTCGGAACGCCGTTCACCAGGTCGCGTCCCTTGATGTGAATCGTTTCGCCTACGCCGTCCTCAGGCGGTTGAGCCACCCCGAATTGCTTCTTGATGCGTTCCGCGGTTGCCTCTCCGATGAGGAGGTTATGGTGGCGGCGAACGAAGGAGACGATCGCTTCGTCCATTTTGTCGCCGCCTACGCGCACAGAGGTGGTATAGGCCAGCCCCCGCAGCGACAGTACGGCGACTTCGGTCGTGCCGCCGCCGATATCGACGACCATGGAGCCAATCGGCTCGGTTACTGGCATGTCGGCGCCGATTGCGGCTGCCATGGGTTCCTCAATCAGGAAAACCTGGCTGGCGCCGGCGTTGCTTGCCGCATCGCGAATCGCGCGGCGTTCAACGCTTGTGGAACCAGACGGCACGCAGATGACGATTTCGGGGAAACGCCATGGACGAGACTTGCCGCCATGCACCTTGGTGATGAAGTGCTTGATCATCTGCTCGGCGACATCGATGTCCGCGATGACGCCGTCGCGTAAGGGACGAATGGCCTCAATCGAATCAGGGGTCTTGCCCATCATGAGCTTGGCGTCATCGCCCACTGCCTTGACCCGTTTGACGCCGTTCAGCGTCTCCACCGCCACTACGGACGGCTCATTCAGGACGATCCCTCGGCCGCGCACATAGACGACGGTGTTCGCCGTGCCGAGGTCGATAGCCATATCTTGGGAGGAGAGTTTGAAAAGTCGCGAAAAGATCGACATGCGAATTCCTGTTCAGCCCGCCCGTCCCGGCGACGCGAACCGGGGCGTTCGGATGTCCGTGCCACGTTCCGGCGTCCCTGTCATCCTCCCCTGTCAGGAAGTAAAAATTTCGGGGACAACGGCTCGCGGAAAGCGCTCGCTTGGGCTAGTCACTAATCAATGTCAATACGCCGCCTGCCTGAACATCTGATCAACCGCATCGCAGCGGGCGAAGTGGTTGAAAGACCCGCTAGCGCGCTCAAGGAAATTGTGGAAAATGCGTTGGATGCCGGAGCGTCGCGTATTTCCATACGCTTAAGCAATGGCGGGCTCGACCGGATCGAGGTCAGCGATGATGGATGCGGAATGGCTCCGGAGGAAATCGCCCTGGCCCTTGAAAGGCACGCGACCTCGAAATTGCCCGATGACGCAATCGAATGTGTATCGACCCTGGGTTTTCGAGGTGAGGCTCTTCCGTCCATCGCCAGCGTAGCCCGGCTTTCCATCGACAGCAGGCCCCAAGGCCAGGACGGCTGGAACCGAACGATCGATAATGGTGCGCTGCTGTCCGAAGGTCCCGTCGCTCTGCCGCCGGGTACGCGCGTCACGGTAGAACAGCTTTTCGCTCGGGTGCCTGCCCGCCGCAAATTTCTGCGCTCGGCGAAAGCCGAATATGCGGCATGTCTCGACATCGTGCGCCGCCTTGCCATGGCGCATCCGTCAGTCGCCTTCTCCCTCGAACATGACGGGCGCCGTGCGCTGAGTGTGCAGGCCGGTGACGCGCGCGAGGACCGCGTGGCCGCACTTACCGACCGAGCGCTCGCAGAGAATCACGTGATCGTTTCATTGGAGCGTGAGGGTATTCGCCTTTCCGGCGTAGCTTCGCTCCCCACTTATAATCGCGGGGTGGGAGATCATCAGTTCCTCTTCGTGAACGGCCGCCCCGTGCGCGACCGTCTCCTCGTGGGCGCGGTGCGGGGGGCTTATGCCGACATGCTCGCGCGTGATCGCCATCCGGTGGTTGCCCTGTTTATCGATGTCCCGCCGCTGGAGGTGGATGTGAATGTCCATCCAGCCAAAACCGAAGTGCGGTTCCGCGATCCTGCTCTGATCCGCGGCATGATTGTTTCCGGCTTGCGCCGCGCGTTGGATGCCGAGGGCTTTCGTTCAGTGCAGAAGGCTGACCCCGCCGGACTTTCCGCGTGGAAGATTGAGCCGGTCTCCCCAACGCCGATTGGTCAGCTCCCTATCTTCGAAGCGGCCTTTCCGGCCGTGTCGTCCTATGCGCCGTCGTCGGCTTCCTTTGCCGACCGCCGCCCCTCTTTTTCTGCGCCGCCACCTCAAGCGCGCGCCGAACCCGCCGCAGACGCGGCGCCGGAGAGCGCCAGCTATCCGCTGGGGGTCGCCCGCGGACAGGTCGCCCGCACCTATATCGTCGCCGAGGCAGAGGATGGCCTTGTAATCGTTGATCAGCACGCTGCGCATGAGCGGCTGACGCTTGAACGTATGCGCCGGGCCATGGACGGGCAGGGCGTTGCTGCTCAGGCGCTGCTGCTGCCCGAAGTCGTTGAACTGGACGAACCCGCCTGCGACCGTCTGGAAGCACGCATCGATGAATTGCGCGACTTCGGCCTGGAACTGGAAAGGTTCGGTCCCGCGGCGATACTGGTCCGCGCGACCCCTGCGATGTTGGGGCAGGGGGACGTACAAGGCCTTGTCTCCGACCTTGCCGACGACCTTGCCGCCTATGACAGCGCTCTATCGCTTAAGGAAAGGCTGGACATGGTTGCTGCCACCATGGCGTGTCACGGCTCCGTGCGCGCGGGACGCGTACTCAGCGTGGTAGAGATGAATGCGCTGTTGCGAGAAATGGAAATCACGCCTCGCAGCGGCCAATGTAATCATGGCCGTCCTACTTGGGTCAAGCTTGGCCATGGCGACATAGAAAAGCTTTTCGGAAGGAAGTGACGATGCGCGTAACTGCCTGCCTGCTCGCGCTTTGCCTGTCCATCGCGCCAGCCGATGCGCGACCGCGAAACCCTGTAGCATGCCAGGAAGCGCCGCCGCCCGAGCCCTGGACCAGTTGGATGCAGAGCGGGAGGGCGATCGCAGGCGGGGAAGCGGCGGCGATGCCGCGGTTGATCCTTGGAAAGCCGGTGATCGCTACGCTTCGCCCTTTATCGCAGGTTCAGTTCGTCGCACCTCCAGCTGAAATGGAGAAGAAGGGTTATGGGGGTCTCTTCTCGTTATCGGTGAAGGTGCCTGCCCGCATCGGGATTGGGTTGTCCGAGCCGGCATCGGTTGATGTGGTTACCGATCGAGCAGTCCAGTCGTCGAGCGATCATGGCGATGGCCCCGAAGGTTCTGGCATTGCGAAGATTATATGGTTCGATCTGTCGCCGGGGCTACACATTGTCCAGATCGCAAATGCCCGTGAACGCGCCATTCGTATCATGGCCGCCGACGCACAGGCCAACCGCCCAGATGCCAACCAGAACAAATGATCTCGGCTGCCGGAACAGGGCAATGGGCATCATCGCCGTGACCGGCTGATCACTCTGATGACCATTGCGACTGGGTACCGCACTATGCCATCTCCGGCCGGGTACGCGAGGCCCTTACGTTTACATCAATCGCGCGTATCGACCCATTGACGCAGAACTTGCCAGGCTTGCGCCTTCTTCTCGCGTGACAGCATCGCGTATGCGCCACTGGATGAGGGCAGGTCGATGAGCGTCAGGTCTTGCGTCAACCCGATTTGGCGACGACCATGAAGCGCCGCAGTCTTGCCGTTGAATGCTACCGCTTCCAATTTCGGCAAGCAGCTTATGAATACCGAAAGGTCCCGCAATTCGGCGCTGCGGATGGCACTGTCCAGACTGCCTTCCCGATCGGCACTTTCGATAACATCCCATAGTCCGACGGCCCGCGCCTTCATCCGCTTCAGCCGTAGAGCATAGGGCAGGGTGCGCAAATCTTCGTCCAGAACATCGCCCATCAGCGTCCAGAAGGCGTTCCCCCGATGCGCATAATATTCGCCCTGACGTATCGACGCATCGCCGGGCAGGCTACCCAGGATCAGCAGCCGGGTGTTTCCATCGACACTAGGGGGAAAGGCGGCCTTGCGCTGCGCAGGCATTTGGCCGGGGCGCAGCGCCATGGATCAGACGTTGAATCGGAACAGCATGATATCGCCGTCCTGAGTCACGTAATCTTTGCCTTCAGACCGCCATTTCCCGGCTTCCTTGGCGCCCGCTTCGCCATTGAACTGGACATAGTCGGCATACGCCATGGTTTCGGCGCGGATGAAGCCCTTCTCGAAATCGGTGTGAATCGCGCCCGCCGCCTGCGGTGCCTTCGATCCCTTGGCCACCGTCCAGGCCCGAGCCTCCTTGGGACCAACGGTGAAAAAGGTTATTAGGCCCAGCAATTCATATCCGGCCCGGATGATCCGCGCCAGACCCGCTTCCTCCAGGCCCAGCGCCTCCAGATATTCAGCGCGTTCCTCGACTGGCATGGTGATGAGTTCCGCCTCTATCGCGGCCGACACGATCACCGCCTTGGCGCCTTCGGCCGCCGCCTTTTCGAACACGCGCGCCGAATAAGCATTGCCCGCTGACGCCGCATCTTCCTCGACGTTGCAAACATAAAGGACCGGCTTGGCCGTCAGTAACTGTGCCTGACGAAAGATCCGTTCTTCTTCATCATCGCCGGGCTGCGTCAATCGTGCGGGCTTGCCGTCGCGGAGCAGCTCCAGCGCCTTGCCTAGCACGGACGCAGCGGCTTTGGCTTCCTTGTCACCCTGCGCGGCCTTCTTGGCGAAGTTCGGAACCCGCTTTTCAAGACTTTCCAGGTCTGCCAGCATCAGTTCGGTCTCGACCGTCTCGGCGTCGGCGATCGGATCTACCTTGCCCTCGACATGGGTGATGTCGTCATCCTCGAAACAGCGCAGCACGTGGACGATAGCATCGACTTCGCGGATATTGGCCAGGAACTGGTTGCCCAGCCCTTCGCCTTTTGACGCGCCCCGCACCAAACCCGCGATATCGACAAAGGCCAACTGTGTTTCGATGATCTTCGCCGATCCGCCGATTTTCGCGATGGTCTGAAGCCGCTCGTCCGGCACCGCGACCTGGCCGACATTGGGCTCGATCGTGCAGAACGGATAGTTCGCCGCCTGGGCCGCCTGCGTTTCGGTCAGCGCGTTGAACAGGGTGGACTTGCCTACATTGGGAAGCCCGACGATACCGCAACGAAAACCCATGGATTAGCCTTCACGTCATTATGATGGGCGCGCCGATAGCCTGTTCCGCGCGCGAAGGCCAGCCTGCGCTCAGTGCCGAAAGAAGAGGGTGACGGACGCGACATGGTTCATTCGCTTGGCGCCGCTGGCTTGGTCGATATATTGGTTAAGATAGCCGATTTCGGCTGTCGATGTGCCCATCAGCTTGATTTCCGTGCCGATGAAGCTGCGCAACTGGTCAAATCCTGCCTTCTGTCCCCAATCGGTACGGTTGAGCGCGATGAATCCTTCAGCATATATGAGCGCGTTGACAGCGCTACTCTCGGGCATGAGCGGCTTTTCATACCGCAGCATCTCACGAAGCCGCCATCCCATGTCGCTGCCGTCGGATCGCCAGCGTTGCTCCAGTCGGGTTCGCGATGAAAGTTCCCCCTGCCATGGTTTGCCGATGATCCAGTTGACCTGCTGAAAGCTCCGCTCTTCATTGATGTCGCGCCCATCATTGGTTGGCAGCATCACATGGGCGTAGCCTTGATAGACTGACAGACTCGAAGACAATTTCCAGCCGATCGCTGCTCTAAGGAGGGTCTGATCAGCCTGCGAAACACCTTGGCCAATGCGCGGTTGGACTTCCGCGAAGTAGCTGAGGGCGCCCGATACCGGCCCCATCGCGGTCAGGTTCATCCAGACCTGCTCGTCCTCGGTGGTCGCGGCGGCTGACTGAGTCGGCTTCAGGGCAAACGATGCCCCCGCAGCCCAGGTAAGAGTGCAGGCGGCAACGAAGGCGCGGCATGATCGGAAGCTGTGCATGACGCGCCCTTAGGTGCGGGCCTTTTCCATCCGATGTCCACCGCGTGACTTTTCGTAACGGGTCATGTGATGACGCTGGGCCGTTCCATCCCAGTGAAGCCTTGGATATCGGCTATTTCCTGCGCTGCGCGGACAAGCGGCTGCAGCGCGTCGGCCGTTTCCAGGCCCAACTTGCCGGTCTGGTCAACGTAACGCTCGATATAGACGCGCAATGTTGCCCCTTCAGTACCAGTGCCTGACAAGCGGAACACGATACGCGATCCATCTTCGAACAGCAGGCGTATGCCTTGATTGCGGCTGACCGATTGGTCTGTGGGATCGGTATAGGCAAAATCATCCGCACTTCTAATCGTCCCGCCGCTGTTAATGCTTCCCGGGAGGGTCGTGAGCTGATCCTGTAGTGCGAGCATTAGTGCGTCGGCGCGATCTTTGGAGATCGCTTCATAGTCGTGTCGTGCATAATAGTTTCGGCCATAGGTC
Source organism: Sphingobium herbicidovorans (assembly GCF_002080435.1). Classification (NCBI taxonomy): domain Bacteria; kingdom Pseudomonadati; phylum Pseudomonadota; class Alphaproteobacteria; order Sphingomonadales; family Sphingobiaceae; genus Sphingobium; species Sphingobium herbicidovorans. The sequence goes on from NZ_CP020538.1 coordinate 234,284, forward strand.
GCCCAATGCTCGGCCATGATCTGCGCAACGCTCTGCCGCCGCACCGCCAATATGTTTAGCCAGAGCAAGACGGCCCATACGCCATCCTTCTCGCGGACATGGTCCGATCCGGTGCCCGCGCTTTCTTCTCCGCAGATTGTCGCCATTCCCGCATCCAGCAGGTTGCCGAAGAATTTCCAACCGGTTGGGGTTTCAAAGAGCGGAACGCCGAGCTTTTTGGCTACCCGGTCCGCCGCGCCGCTGGTTGGCATCGACCGGGCGATGCCCTTGAGCCCCTTGGCATAGCCGGGCGCCAGATGGGCATTGGCTGCCAAAACAGCCAGCGAGTCCGATGGGGTGACATAGCAATGCCGTCCGATGATGAGGTTGCGATCGCCGTCACCGTCGGAAGCCGCTCCGAAGTCAGGTGCGTCGGCTGCCATCATCTGGTCATACAATGTCTTGGCATGCACCAGATTGGGATCGGGATGATGATGGCCGAAGTCGGGTAGAGGAGTCGCGTTCCGTACCGTTCCGGCAGGTGCGCCAAGCCGTTTTTCGAATATCTCAACCGCATAGGGGCCAGTGACGGCGCTCATGGAATCGAAGGAGAGAGTAAAGCCACCCGCAATCATGGCTCGCATGGCGGAAAAATCGAACAGCTGCTCCATCAGATCGGCATAGCCCGCAACCGGATCGACGATCTCGACGGTCATATCTCCCAACCGACTGGCGCCGAGCGTGTCGACATCGACATCCTGCGCATCCAGGATGTGATAGCTCTCGATGGATAGCGACCGGGCATGAATGGCGTCGGTTACCTTTTCAGGCGCGGGGCCGCCATTGGAGACGTTATATTTGATGCCGAAGTCTTCATCCGGTCCGCCGGGGTTGTGGCTTGCCGACAATATCAGTCCACCAAAGGCTCCCGACGCGCGAATGAGATGTGAAGCCGCAGGGGTAGACAGGATGCCGCCTTGCCCGACCAGTGCCCGGCCAAAACCGTTGGCCGCCGCCATCTTCAGCACAATCTGGATGACTTCGCGGTTTAGATAGCGTCCATCGCCGCCCACGACCAGGGTCTGTCCTTCAAATCCCTCCAGGCTATCGAACACCGATTGGACGAAATTCTCCGCATAGTGGGGCTGCTGGAAAATGCGGACCTTTTTGCGCAGGCCCGACGTGCCTGGCTTCTGGTCGGTGAAAGGCGTCGTCGCAACGGTCTTGATCACCCGCGTCCCCTCTTTGGGAAAAATGGAAAGTCAGATCCCCTCTATGGCCTGCCAGCGCGACTCTCGGCAATCCGTCCATCGCAGTTTGTCGTGCAGGCGCGGCGCTCAGTCGCCAATCGCGCTGCCCGGAATGACGCTCATTCCGCCAGCCGCAGCGCCACCTCATTCATGAACCGCGCGTCATCTTCCTTGGCGAGCCATTCCGCTTCCGCTCCGATAGCCCCCAGCATATCGGAAAGGGCGTCCATCTCGCTCTTGTGATAATTGCCAAGCACATAACCATGAACCCGGTCCTTATGCCCCGGATGGCCGATGCCGATGCGCACGCGGCGGAAATCCGCACCTATATGGGCATCGGTTGATCGCAAGCCATTATGTCCCGCATTGCCGCCGCCGCGTTTCACCTTCACCTTCATCGGCGCAAGGTCCAACTCATCATGAAAAACGGTCACATCCTGTGGCGTCAGCTTGTAAAAACGCATTGCTTCACCGACTGAGCGCCCGCTTTCGTTCATGAAGGTCGCGGGCTTTAGCAGGATGATTTTTTCGGGTCCGATCCGGCCTTCCTGAACCCATCCCTGAAACTGTTTCCTGGGCGCTGAAAAGCGATACATGTCGGCGATGACATCGGCCGCCATGAAGCCGACATTATGCCGGTGCATCGCATATTGGGCGCCCGGATTGCCTAGGCCCACCCAGATCTGCATCGCGCATCAACTCCCAATAAAAATCCCGCCCGCCGAGTAGGCGGACGGGATTTGAATTTCCACCCCGAAGGTGAATGTCGAAAGGCTTATTCGCCTTCCGCAGGGGTTTCGTTGTCGCCCTCAGCACTCTTGAGCGCAGAGGGAGCGACCACGGTGGCAACGGTGAAGTCCTGCTCGTCATGAGCGGCCTTTGCGCCCTTGGGCAGCTTCACGGCGCTGATGTGAATCGATTCGCCGACATCCAGGCCGGTCAGATCGACGACGACATCATCGGGGATTTCGGCCGCATCGACGATCAGTTCGATCTCATGCGCGACGATGTTCAGCACGCCGCCCTTCTTGAGGCCCGGCGAAGCATCTTCATTGTCGAAGCGCACCGGCACGTTGACGTGGACTGTGGCATGTTCCGAAACGCGCAGGAAGTCGGCGTGCAGCGGACGATCGGTCACAGGATGGAAAGCGACGTCCTTGGGCAGGGTGCGAACCTGCTTGCCGCCAACCTCGACCATGACGACCGAGTTGAAGAAATGGCCGGTGCCGAGCAGCTTGTTGAGGAGCTTTTCCTCAATGTGGATCGACTGCGGTTCTTCATTGTTACCATAGATGACGGCGGGTACGCGGCCCTCGCGGCGGAGAGCGCGGGAGGCTCCCTTGCCTGCCCGATCGCGTGCCTCGGCCGACAGCGTAAGCTGCTCGCTCATTGCGTGTCTCCAAAAGCAAATTGATGTAAGCGCCCGTCACGCCTCCAGGGATGACCATGCCGGGACCGGGGCCCAATAGCAGAAAAGCGGGAGAAGGCAAGCGACGCCCTCACCCTCCGTCCGTTTCGAGCGCAGTCGAGAAACCACTCACTGCACCCGCGTAATCTTATACCCCTTGGCTTCCAGCAACCCGATCAGATTATCCCGCCCGGTCAGATGCCCCGTTCCCACCGCAATGAAGGGACGCCCCCGAAGCTTCCCCACAGCCTCACTCCAGCCCCGATTGCGGGCGACCAGTACCGCCTCCACCACCATAGGATCGGGCTGCTCCCCCATCTCATCTTCCCGCGCGATCGCCGCCAAGTCGCCTTCCAGCCATGCCCGCAAAATGCGCTCATAGAGCGCCTTCATTCCCTGTGTCTCTTCGATCGTCTGTGCCAGTAGGCGCCGCTGCGCAGCCTCCGGCAGCGTATCGAAGGCGCCAAACTGGCGCGCCACCGTTTCCAGTCCGCTGATCGGCTTGTCCGCTGTACGAAATTCGCCGATTAGTGAGGGTTCGACGCCTTCGTCCCCGCTTACATGCAAGGATTGCTGAGCCGCCGCCGACACCAGCATGGCCGCCGCCCAGCTTTCATAGCTGGACAAAAGCTGCGTGCTCGTCCCGCCCTCACCGGCAATCCGCTGAAGCTCCTCCCGTTCATCGACCGGCACGCGGGCCTCCAGGGGAGGCAAGCCAGGACTGCGCCCCATCTTCTCAAACAGCGCCATGGTGCGTGCGCGATCCTGGATTTCCGCCGATTCCAGCACCAGCTGGTCAGCTTCCTTGATCGCCGCCCTGATCTTGTCCGTCCGCCACGCCACGCCTTTGGGCAGAACATGGATGGTACCGAACAGCCACCCATCCAGCCCATGCCCCTCCACGCGCCAAAGTGCGGGGCCTTTTCCTGCTGGAGGCGCTACCGGCTCGCGCCCGCAGGCCGCCACCAGCAGCAGCGCGCACAAACCCAGCCATCGCAGCAAGCTCACTCGGCCACCCTGGCGGACGCCACTCCCAGCGCCTTCAGCTGATCTTGCACGCTGCCCTTGCCCGCCAGATGACCCGCGCCGACCGCGATGAAAACCGTCCCGGGCTGCGCCAGCCTTCCCTTGATCCACTTCGCCCAATTGGCATTTCGTTGGATCAGCAGCACCTGAGCCAGTTCAGGCGTAGTTTCCAGCGACTCGTTCATCTCCGCCGCCAGCTTCTCGGGATCGCCCTCCTTCCAATGCGCGATCAGCCGGGCGAACTCAGCATCCATGTCCGGCAGGCCGTCGACTGTCGCGTTCAGGAACCTGACCTGGCTTTCCATCGGCAGGCCCGCGAAATAGCCGAGTTGCTGCTCCACCGTCTCCAGCGCCCCGATCTTCTTCCCCGCAGCCTTCGCCGCCGCCGTCAAAGTCTTTTCCGCGCCCAGATCCGCCTTGTAGCCGAGCTTCTCCAGCGGCTGCACGGACAGCGCGATGCCCGCCATCCACGGGTTGAACGCCTCGAATATCTGCCAGGGAAGGCTGTTCGCCACCATCGCCGCCTGATATTTCCCACGTTCCTCCGCGCCGAGCCGGTCAGACAGCTTCACCCCGTCCCGCGCCAGCGCCGTATGCGCCATCGAAGCTGCCATCGCCTGCGCATCCTCAGGCTCGACAATCTCCAGCACCAACTCGTCCGCCCCATCGAACGCCCGCTTGATCCCGCCCTGGAACCATTCGGTCCCTGGCTTCAGAACATGCACCGTGCCGAACAGATAGATGGTCGTATCCGCATCCTTCACCCGCCACAGCGCAGGCGTCACATAGGCAGCTTTCGCCGCAGCAGGGCGCGCGGAAGCCGTCTGTTCCTGCGCACAGCCGGTCAGCAACAGCAGGCCAGCAGCCAGCAAGCGGGGAAGGGGCCATTTCATATCGGCATCGATCCATATCGAAGGGTTTCGCCGCCATCCATGCGGGGCAGGGGCCTTCAGGGCAAGCGGATTAACTGCCTTTCCACCGGCTTTCCCTTGACCCTAAAGCCCTCCTGCGCCAAGGCGCGCGCGATCAAACCGTCATTTTCGCAAGGGACCGTCCGTGGCGACAGGCAAGCCGCTTTCCTTTCAGGACCTGATCCTGACCCTGCACGCCTATTGGGGAAAGCAGGGGTGCGTCATCCTGCAACCCTATGACATGGAAGTCGGCGCGGGCACCTTCCACCCCGCCACCACCTTGCGCAGCCTTGGTCCCGACGCCTGGAACGCCGCCTATGTGCAGCCCAGCCGTCGCCCGACCGATGGCCGCTATGGCGAAAACCCCAATCGCCTCCAGCATTATTACCAATATCAGGTGATCATGAAGCCGTCCCCGGCGAACCTGCAGGAACTCTACCTGGGATCGCTGGTGGAGATCGGCATCGACCCGCTGGTGCACGACATTCGCTTCGTAGAGGACGACTGGGAAAGCCCGACGCTGGGCGCCTGGGGCCTTGGCTGGGAAGTCTGGTGCGACGGCATGGAAGTCACCCAGTTCACCTATTTCCAGCAGATGGGCGGACTCGACTGCAAGCCCGTCGCGGGCGAGTTGACCTACGGCCTCGAACGCCTTGCCATGTATATTCAGGGCGTCGACAGCGTCTATGACCTGAAGTTCAACGACGGGGGCGTCACCTATGGCGACGTGTTCCTCGCTAATGAGCAGCAGATGTCGAAATGGAATTTCGAGATCGCCGACACCGAAAAGCTGTTCCGCTGGTTCAAGGACGCCGAAGCCGAGTGCAAGGCGAGTCTCGAAGCGGGCGTCCCGCTCGCCGCCTATGATCAGGCGATCAAGGCGAGCCATGTCTTCAACCTGCTTCAGGCGCGCGGCGTCATCTCCGTCCAGGAACGCGCCAGCTACATCGGTCGCGTCCGCGACCTTGCCAAGGGTTCGTGCGAAAAGTGGATGGAAGTGAACGGGTGGGTGGCGTGATGCAGATGTTAAATTCCATCATCCCAGCGAAAGCTGGGATCTCATGCCCCAAGCGCTCCACCATGCGGCACAAGGCCCCGGTCTCCGCCGGGGCTGTGGAGAAAATCGCATGACCGATTTTCTCCTTGAACTGCGCTGCGAAGAAATCCCCGCACGCATGCAGCTCAAAGCGTCGGAAGACCTCGCCCGCCTCTTCACCGAGGAGCTGGGCAAGGCTGGCCTGAAGCCCGAAAACATCGACAGCTTCGTCACACCCCGCCGCCTCGCTTTGATCGCCCGCAACCTGCCGCTGGAAACCGCCGCCGTCAGCGAAGAGTTCAAAGGCCCCCGCACCTCCGCCCCCGCACAGGCTCTGGAAGGCTTCCTCCGCAAGACCGGGCTGAACCAGGACCAGCTTGAGGACCGCGACGGCGTCTGGTTCGCCACCGTCAACAAGCCCGGCCGTGCGACGGTAGAAGTGCTGGCGCAAGCCGTGCCCGCCGTCGTCCGCGCCTTCCCTTGGCCCAAGTCCATGCGCTGGGGCACAGCATCCCAGACGACCGAAAGCCTCCGCTGGGTCCGCCCATTGCAAGGCATCGTCGCCATCCTCGGCGAAGATCTGGTCGATATCGAAATCGAAGGCATCCGCAGCGGTTACGCCACGCTCGGCCACCGCTTCCACCATCCCGGTGAAATCACCATCGGCAGCGCACACGATTATGTCGAAAAGCTGCGCGCCTGCCATGTGATCGTCAGCCACCAGGAGCGCCAGTCCATCATCGAGGCGAAGGCGAACGAAGCCGCTGCCGCGAAGGGCTATACCGTCATCGAGGACAATGGCCTCGTCGCTGAAAATGCCGGGCTGACGGAATGGCCGGTCCCGCTGCTCGGCGATTTCGATCCCGCCTTCCTTGATGTTCCGCCTGAGGTCATCCAGCTAACCCTTCGGATAAATCAGAAATATTTTGTTCTGCGCGACGGCGCGGGCAAGCTCGCCCCGGCCTTTATCTGCACTGCAAATATCGAGGCCAAGGACGGCGGCGAAGCGATCATCGCCGGCAACCGCAAGGTCCTCGCGGCGCGCTTGTCGGATGCCCGCTTCTTCTGGGAGCAGGACCGCAAGACTAGCCTCGAAGATCACGCCAAGAAGCTCGAACGCATCACTTTCCACGAGAAGCTCGGCACAGTCGCGGACAAAGTGGACCGCGTAGCCAAACTGGCCCGCTGGCTGGTAGAAGAAGGCATAATCGCTCCCCTCGCGCAAGCGGGAGGGGCCGGGGGTGGGCAAGCCCCAACGACCGAACAACTCGCAGACCTAGTCGAACAAGCCGCCCGCCTAGCCAAAGGCGACCTCGTCACCGAAATGGTTGGAGAGTTCCCCGAGCTTCAAGGCATCATGGGCGGCTATTACGCCCGCGCCGAAGGTCTGCCCGATGCCGTGTCGGACGCAATCCGCGACCACTATAAGCCGGTAGGCCAGGGAGATGAGGTGCCAACTGCACCCGTCACCGTGGCGGTGTCGCTGGCGGACAAGCTCGATACACTCGCAGGCTTTTTTATCATCAATGAACGACCGACCGGATCTAAGGATCCATTTGCCTTAAGGCGCGCAGGTATTGCGATTTCTGCCTTGGTTCTAGGCAACGAACTCCGGGTTGGCATCACCAAGGTCGGAATGCAGGCAATGTTCGGGATCCTCTCCAACATCTATCGCGGAGAGGAGCTTGGAAAAATCGCGAGCATTGCGCCTGCGCTTGGTCAACTCTCAGACCGAGGATTGGCTGATGCTGTAATCAAGGACGTATTTCCCAAGGTCGATGTTCTTTCTGATCCAACAGCGGTGTTGCCAGTTGAACAAAGAGATCGGAAAAATGCGGCAACTTTGATCGAGGTGGTTGCATTCATTTTCGACCGCCTCAAGGTCCAGCAAAAGGAAGCGGGCGTCCGCCATGACCTGATCGACGCGGTCTTCGCGCTCGGCGGCGAGGACGACCTCGTCCGCCTGCTCGCTCGCGTGAAGGCGCTTCAATCCTTCGTCGCCACCGATGATGGCGCGAACCTGCTTGCCGGTTACAAGCGCGCCGCCAACATCCTGAAGAAGGAAGGTGTCGATCAATCCGTCATGCCAGCGAAAGCTGGCATCTCAGGCGGTGCGAGTGAGGCTGAGACCCCAGCCTCCGCTGGGGTGACGCCGTTGACCTACACCCCCGAACCCGCAGAAGCCGAGCTCATCGCTGCCCTCGATGCCGCCGAACCGCGCGCAAGCGCCGCAGTGCAGGCGGAGGATTTCGAAGGCGCCATGGGTGCGCTCGCTAGCCTGCGCGCACCGATCGACGCATTCTTCGACAAGGTCACTGTGAACGATGCTGACCCGGACAAGCGTCTCGCGCGTCTCGCGCTGCTCGCACGCGTGCGGGACGCGGTTCACGCCGTCGCTGATTTCTCGAAAATTGCAGGGTAGTTCGTGAGAACCGGGCCGTAAAGCGCTCGGAAAGAATATAGAAGGTCGAGGATCATCGTAAAAGCGGGTGCGTTCACCGCCCCGTCTGTTGTAGGAATGTTGCTGCAACGCACAAACATACGGCAACCAGTGCAGGGAGAGCCGGAACTATGTTGAAAATGGAAGAGGCCAGCATGAGCACGACCGCGACGCGTTATGTCTATCGTTTCGGCGGCGGCGTCGATGATGGTGGCAAGGGTGACAAGAATCTCCTCGGCGGCAAGGGCGCCAATCTGGACGGCATGGCCGCCATCGGCCTTCCTGTGCCTCCGGGTTTCACTATCACTACGGAGATGTGCACGCGCTATTATCAGGACGGCGGCGTGTTCCCGGAAAGCCTTAAGGCGGAAGTCGCCAACGGCATCGCGCATATCGAAGGGATCACCGGCAAGAAGTTCGGCGACGCCGCCGATCCGCTGCTCGTTTCCGTCCGCTCTGGCGCGCGCATCTCCATGCCCGGCATGATGGACACTGTCCTCAACCTTGGCCTTAACGATGAAACCGTCGTCGGCCTCGCTGCGGCATCGGGTGACGAGCGTTTTGCCTGGGACAGCTATCGCCGCTTCATCCAGATGTATTCGGACGTCGTGCTGGAACTCGACCATGGAGCGTTCGAGGAAGCCCTCGAAATCGCGAAGGAAGACCAGGGTTATACGCTCGACACGGAAATGACCGCCGACGACTGGAAGGCGCTCGTTGCCGAATATAAGGCTCTTGTTTCAAAGCTTTGGAACAAGCCTTTCCCGCAGGATGTGAACGATCAGCTTTGGGGCGCGATCAGCGCGGTCTTCGGCAGCTGGCAGGCCGACCGCGCCAAGGTCTATCGTCGCCTGAACTCCATTCCGCACGATTGGGGCACTGCCGTCAACGTGCAGGCGATGGTATTCGGCAATATGGGCGACACTTCCGCTACCGGCGTCGCCTTTACCCGCGATCCGGCAACGGGCGAGAACGCCTATTATGGCGAATATCTCATCAACGCGCAGGGTGAAGACGTCGTCGCGGGCATCCGCACGCCGCAATATCTGACCAAGGCCGCACGCGAGCGGGCAGGGGCCAAGCCGCTGTCGATGGAAGAGGCGATGCCGGAAACCTATGCCGAACTGGCGCGGGTCTTCCAGATCCTCGAAACCCATTATCGCGACATGCAGGACATCGAGTTCACCGTGCAGCAGGGCAAGCTCTGGATGCTCCAGACCCGATCGGGCAAGCGCACTGCCAAGGCCGCCCTCAAGATCGCGGTCGACATGGCCACCGAAGGCCTGATCACCGAGCAGGAAGCTGTCGCTCGCGTCGATCCCGCCGCGCTCGATCAACTGCTCCACCCGACGCTCGACCCCAAGGCGCCGCGCGATGTGTTGACCAAGGGCCTGCCCGCATCGCCGGGCGCGGCTTCGGGCGCGATTGTTTTCGACGCCGACACCGCAGAACGCCGCAATGAGCTTGGCGACTCTGTCATCCTCGTTCGCGTCGAAACCTCGCCAGAAGACATCCACGGCATGCATGCGGCCAAGGGCATCCTGACCGCGCGTGGCGGCATGACGTCACACGCCGCGGTGGTTGCGCGCGGCATGGGCCGCCCCTGCGTATCCGGCGCGGGCAGCCTGTCGATCGACAACACCGCCAAGACGCTGCGCATCGACGGCCGCACGCTCAAGGAAGGCGACATCCTCACCATCGACGGTTCGACCGGCGAGGTGATGGCGGGCGAAGTGCCCACCGTGCAGCCTGAACTGGCCGGCGACTTCGGCGTGCTGATGGGCTGGGCCGACAAGGTCCGCCGCCTGAAGGTTCGCGCCAACGCGGAAACGCCGCTCGATTGCCAGACCGCGCGCGATTTTGGCGCGGAAGGTGTGGGCCTGTGCCGCACCGAGCATATGTTCTTCGACGCCGCCCGCATCACCGCCGTCCGCGAGATGATCCTCGCGGACAGCGAAAAGGGCCGCCGCGCCGCGCTCGAAAAGCTGCTGCCTGAGCAGCGCGACGATTTCGCGCAGATCTTCATGGTCATGGCGGGTCTGCCCGTCACCATCCGCCTGCTCGATCCGCCGCTGCACGAATTCCTGCCCCATGGCGAGGCGGAGTTCGAAGAAGTGGCCAAGGCTGCGGGCGTTGGCGTGGATGCACTCAAGCGCCGTGCCGCCGAATTGCACGAGTTCAACCCGATGCTCGGCCATCGCGGTTGCCGACTTGGCGTCACCTATCCCGAAATCTACGAAATGCAGGCCCGCGCTATCTTCGAAGCCGCGCTGATCGTTAAGCAGCGCAGCGGGGACGCGCCTATCCCGGAAATCATGATCCCGCTCGTCGCGACGAAGAAGGAGCTGGAGCTGATGAAGGCGATTGTCGATCGCGTCGCCAGCGAGGTCTTCGCAGAACAAGGCGGATCGGTCGAATATCTCGTCGGCACCATGATCGAACTGCCGCGCGCCGCGCTCAAGGCTGGCGAGATCGCTGAGGTTGGCGAATTCTTCTCCTTCGGCACCAACGACCTGACACAGACGACGATAGGCATCAGCCGTGATGACGCCGGCCGTTTCCTGACCCAATATGTGGATAAGGGCATCTTCGCGCGCGATCCGTTCGTCAGCATCGATGTGGAGGGCGTGGGCGAACTCATTGAACTGGCTACCGAGCGTGGTCGTGCTAGCCGTCCTGGCATCAAGCTGGGCATTTGCGGCGAGCATGGTGGCGACCCGGCGTCCATCGCCTTCTGCGAGCGGACCGGTCTCGATTATGTGTCGGCTTCGCCCTATCGCGTTCCTATCGCCCGTTTAGCTGCCGCGCAGGCAGCACTGGCAAGCAAGTAACCTTTCGACCCGCCTGTTCCTTGAAAGAGGGGCAGGCGGGCAATTTGCTGCCGATCACCTCTCGATATAGCGGCGTTCATGCTCGCGAATCTTTCCGTTCTCGAGCAGCTTTGCCTGTATCTTCCACTCTTCGTGCGCGATCGTCCCAGGCGTTCGTCCAAGTCGGCCCTCTAGTGTAGCCTGCAGCTCATCGCTCATGCCGCTCATCTGCGCGTAGTTGTGATAGCCCGCTTCATTCAGGATGGCGGCCTCCTGGGCGGAAATAGACCGGATACGTGTGAGGTCGTCATGTCCCTCTCCATGCGACCGTACGGGGGACACCCTACCGCTGACAGGCGTATGGATGAGCGTGTCGCGCTCCTTGATCGTCTGGCGGTGAGCCAATTGCTCGTCTCGCCACAATCTTTTGTACTTGCCGCGCCCACTGGTCATCAATCCGAGCAACAGACCTGCAACCAAGGCGATGAGGATCAGTGCGATATAGTTGAGAGTGAACGTCATTCATCGCCTCCTTACCCCCTATGCGGAAACGAGTAGACCGATACAAAGGTTGCCGTTTCGGGTGGGCTTACCCCGGCTCGGAAAAAAAGGTAAAAAAGGGGCTTGCCCAATCAACCGCCCCCATCTATCTGCCGCTCCACAACGCGCCCGTAGCTCAGCTGGATAGAGCATCAGACTACGAATCTGAGGGTCGGACGTTCGAATCGTTCCGGGCGCACCATTTTTCTTTCGCAGGAAAATGAGTAGCTTATCAGGCGATCCTGAAGGATCGCACTTTAGGCTTCGGTCTGCCGCAGGTCGGTTTCAATTGTCCCGCAGTTGTTGGCGTTTTGATTGACATTCCAACCGGCGATCTGGCGCTCAATGGTGTTGAGCTATGCCCTGTGCCGGGGCGGGCACTGCGATGGCACAGCCTTTTCCTTCCCGCTCCCTTGAGTAAGGTTTCGCCACTCTTGGTTCGATCCTCCAAAATTCCCATGAGGTAGGCACGGGGATGCGGAAAATGCCAGATCCATGATGCTTAGTGGTTGTTAGCGATAGCTAATATTGCGTCTATATCGGCATGTTGTTCCAACTGCGCCGCGATCTCGTCGAGTGCACGATTGACGGAGAGATTATAATCCTGTCCTGTGGACTGCCCTCCGATTGTTGCGATCATCGCCGCGCGCAGCTTGGCGCTGGCGAATAGTCCGTGGACATAGGTCCCTGAACTCCGTCCGTCTGCGCTGACTGCTCCATCAACGCGACCGTCCGCTAGTTCCGCGAACGGCCGAGCGCAATCCGCGCCTGCGGTGATCCCCACATGCATTTCATATCCGCCAAAGCCTTGCCCATGAGCCGAACCGCTCACGCTCTCCAAGGATTTGGCCCGGGTGAGTCGAGTCTCCACATCTAGGAGTCCGAGACCCTCGATGGTTCCCGGCGGACCCTCGATCCCATCCGGGTCGGCGATGCTGCGTCCAAGCATCTGATAGCCCCCGCATATACCGAAAACAGGCTTTCCGCGACGATGATGGGCCAAAATGTCGATGTCCCATCCCTCCCGCCTTAGAGCGCATAGATCAGCTATGGTCGCCTTCGACCCAGGCAATATGATCAGGCTGGCCTCCGCGGGTATAGGGCGTCCGGGTGGTACCATGACGAGGTCTATCGCTGGCTCCAGCTTGAAGGGGTCCAGATCGTCGAAATTGGAAATGCGAGGCAAAATCGGGCAGGCGATTATCAGGCGTTCGCCGCTTCTGCTGGGCCGGCGTTCCAGCACCACGGCGTCTTCACTCGGCAATCGGGCCGTCGCGTCCAGCCAGGGGATAACGCCCAGGCCGCGCCATCCCGACAACTGTTCGATCTGGCGGTAGCCATCTTCGAACAAGGCCGGGTCGCCGCGGAACTTGTTGATCAAAAATCCATGGATCATGGCGGCGTCAGCGGGGTCGATGACAGCCTTGGTGCCCGCGATCGCGGCAATGACGCCGCCCCTGTCTATGTCCCCCACCAGTATCACTGGTACATCAGCGGCCCGTGCGAAGCCCATATTCGCGATGTCACCAGCCCGCAGATTGATTTCAGCTGGAGATCCCGCACCTTCGACGACAACAATGTCGCATTGCTGCCGCAAGCGCCCGTAGCTTTCGATAACGGCGTCGAGCAATTGCCTGCGTGCCGTGCGAAAGTTGCCCGCGTGCAGCGAACCGCGGACCTGCCCATGTACGACGAGCTGTGAAGTCCGGTCAGCCTGCGGCTTCAACAACACCGGGTTCATATCGCTATGCGGTTCCGCGCCTGCTGCCAGCGCCTGCAAGGCCTGTGCGCGACCGATCTCGCCGCCGTCGATGGTGACGGCTGCATTGTTCGACATATTTTGCGGCTTGAAGGGACGCACGCGATATCCGCGACGAACCAGCGCACGACACAGGCCGGCAACCAGCACCGATTTTCCGACGTCGGACCCTGTTCCCTGAAGCATGATTGCAGCCATTGCGCGGCTCCTGCATGGCCTTTGGGCGCAGGTCAATCGGCTGTCCTGCTGGGAACCAAGGCTCAGCCGGTCAGATGACGTTGCAGGTCCACCGCGTCCAGTATTTTGCCGCCTGCCATGAATACGGCTCCGGTGCAGGCCAGCGCCAGAATTTGTCCGCCAGTCCCGGGATATTGCTGCATATAGACTACGCCACGCTCAGCGGCGCCAAGGGCAAGCGCATAGATGACCAGAAATGCCTCGAATTTCGTCTTGATCGTGAAAAGGCGTTTGATCCGTTCCATTGGTCCCACCCGAGCAGCGATTTGCTCTAGGGAATTAAGTCGCCTGAAAGCTGCAAATGGTCAACAAGGGTTAACCACGATTGTTCGATCTGGGCAATCAGACGGGTATCTGCCAGTTCACCAGGCGTGATCTCTTCGGGCCAATAGCGGCTTACAATATCGGCGATGTCATCAAGCTTGGCTTCATTCACCAGAAACCGAGGGTCTATGTTCGCGGGGTCGGCCACGACCCGCAATCGCAGACACGCGGGGCCTCCACCATTTGCCATCGATTGCCGTATATCGACCGTAATGAGCCGCCGGATTGGACCATTGCTGGAAGTCATTTGTTCCAGCCAGTCCCACACGCTCGCTATATTTCTTGCTTCGGTTGGCAGGATGAGCGCCATGCCACCTTCGGCCAGCGTCACCAGTTGCGCGTTGAAAAGATAGCTACGGATGGCGTCGGCTAGGCTCACGGACCTGTCCGGCACTTCAATAATCTGTATCGACGGCAGCAAGGCTTGCAGGTCCGTATAGAGGCGCTCCTTATCTGCAAAAGCCTTCTCATGCGCAAAAAGCACATTTTCATTGGCGACCGCGACGACATCATTGTGAAAGGCTCCAGCGGCGATCGCCTCTTCCGACTGCATGGCGAATAGCGTTCGGGCGGGATCCAGGCAGTGCAACCGTGCGATTGCCTTGCTCGCCTCGAGATGTTGCCGCGCGGGAAAAGGCCCTCCAGACTGGCCATAGGCGAATATCTCGACGCCGCGACACGCATGATTTTCAGATAACCGCATATGGTTGGCAGCGCCTTCGTCGCCGAACGGCGCAGGAACGGGCGGATGAATGACGAAAGCGTCTCGATCGGAAAAGGCTATCTTCAACTGCGCAAGCGTCTGCGGCCATTCGTGGCTGCGATGGGGCATGGTGACGAGGTTGGCTACTGTCAGATGCGTGCGGCCATCTGATGCATCGGCAGCGGGCGAGACTGTCGCGGCATTGGCAGCCCACATCGAGGAGGCAGACATTGCCGCCGCGCGGATAGCAGGTTCCGCGTCGCTGATATTGGTCCCAAGAGCGCTTAGCCAGCGGCCATCGGGACGCCATTGAGGGAGGAAGATGCCTTGGGGAATGCCGAGCTGCAGGTTCGTGCGCATCTTCTCGATGCCCTGCAGGGCGGCTGCGCGTGGATGAGATACGGTCCCCGCGTTGCGAGCAGAGGCCAAGTTGCCAAGGCTCAGCCCAGCGTAATTGTGACTGGGGCCGATCAGCCCGTCGAAATTAATCTCGCGAACGGTCATGCCCGCGCCACCATCGCAAATTGCTGGCCCGGTTCCATCTGAAGGCGCTGGGCGCTTGCCCTGTCGAGGGATACCGATCCAGCCTCCTTCGTGCGGACAAAGCCATAAGTGCAGCGATAGTTTGCCAGCCGCCCAGTCGCGACAAGCTGCTTCTCTCCACCGCTCTCATGGATGCCCGCCAATGTGACGTCCTGCGCATGAGCCACGGTTTGTAGCGAGTTGATCTGGCCGATCATGGTTGGGCCGCCATCAAAAATGTCTATGTAGCCGGGATTTGTGAACCCTTCGGTTTCCAGCATCCGCATCGCCGCTCGCCCGTTGGGGTGAGGCAGTCCGATCACCGCCCGGGCACTGTCGTTCAGCATGGCGGTGTAGATCGGCGTCTTGGGCATCAGGTCTGCGATGAATTGGTTGCCATGAATGGCATTGAAATCGTCGGCCTCCTGGAAACTCATTCCAAAGAACCGCCCTGCAAGCCCATCCCAGAAGGGGGAGCCTCCCGCCTCATCGATCACGCCGCGCAATTCGGCGATCACCTGATCCCCGAATCGCGCGCGATGGTTGCGGATGTAGAGATAGCGGCTGCGGGCGAGCAGCAGGCCCAACCCCTCGGCGCGTTCTCGCGGGTGCAGGAATAGGCCGCCGACTTCGGTAGAACCCTCCAGGTCCGTGACCAGCGAGAGCATTTCCGCCCGAAAGGTGCGCGATAATTCCCGGCTATGCTGGGTCAATACGCCCAGGCGGTAGGAATAAAAGGGCCAGTTTTGCCCGACTTTACTGAATATCTGGCAGGTTCCCCGGACCTGATCGGTTTCGCAATTCTCCAGCACGAGGAGGATCAATTCGTCCTCAATGCCCTCCGATTGCCGCGAAAGGGCACGCTCAGTCCTTTCCAGCTTCTGCTCCAGCGCCTGCCGATCTGCCGGAAGATTGGTGAAGCCGCCTCCTGTCAATTTCGCCAGCTCATACAGGCTTTGCAGATCATCCGGGCGCGCTGTGCGCATCACGAAATTCAAGCCTGGTCTCCCTCACAATCGGCCCTGAGCGATACGCAGCATCGTGAGCGCAGAAAGCTGGGCCCGTTCTGCAAGGCTCTCGACCATCAGATATTCGCCGTCGCTGTGAATGGCGCCGCCGCGTACGCCCATCGTGTCCACGACGGGCACGCCGCACGCCGCGATGTTATTTCCATCGCATACGCCTCCTGTATCGCGCCATTCGATCGGCAGGCCCAAGTCCGCGCCGCATTGTTTGACAAGGTTGAAAAGAGGCAAGGCGTTGGCATCCATGGGTTTGGGGGGGCGGCCAAAGCCGCCATGCACGGTCACCTTGACATCATGAAGTCGTGACACATCTGCGACCGATCGCCTGATGAGTTGATGTGCCAGTTCCTCGGCGCTTGTCGTTTGGGGCCGGAAGTTGACGCGTAATATGGCCTTGTCGGGCACGACGTTATTGGGGCCGCCACCATCTATCCGGGCTGGATTGCAGGCCAGCCCCGGACCGCCGCCAGCCTTTAATCGCAGGGCGATGTCTGCCGCAGCCACCAGGGCATTCCGGCCGTCATCAGGATTGCGCCCCGCATGAGCGCTACGCCCTGTCACGACGATGGAGAAATTGCCGCTACCCGCCCGTGCCCCAGCCAATGTACCATCCGGAAGAGCAGGCTCGTAGGTAAGTGCCGCGATCTTGCCGCGCGCAGTTTCGGCAATCAGCCGGGCCGAGGAAGCGCTGCCCAATTCTTCGTCACTATTGATAACTACATCATAGCCGACAAGTGCGAAAGTTGGTGACGTCTCAGCGGCCTGTAATGCAGCCAGCATGACCGCAAGACCCCCTTTCATGTCGGCAACCCCGGGGCCATTCAATGTGCCGTCGTCGATCCACCGCACCGTTTGAAAGGCATGATCGAATGGGAAGACCGTATCCATATGGCCGGTGAGAAGCAGCCGGACAGGAGCATCGCGTCGTACCGACAGCAGCAGGTGCTTCCCATGCGGCAGAAGCTCTGGCTTCCCCTCTGAATTGATGGCGGCAACTTCTTCGGGCTCTATCAGTCGCACATCCCCAGGAAGCACCGAGAAAGCGTCGGCCAGCATGGCCGCCACTGTCGCCAATCCGGCAAGATTACGGGATCCGCTGTTCACCGCAGCCCATCTCCGCACCTGATCCAGCATCGGGGCGGATGCGGCGCATTCCATTAGCGCAAGGTCTGACGACGAAAGGCCGTTCATCCTTCGCAGCTTACCAGAGGGAACGCGCGCGCTCTACCCCCGAGAGCCGTATTCAGATCAGCGCCTGGAATTCCTGAAGTATGTCTCGGTACAGCTTCCGCTTGAATGGTACGATGACATCAGGCAGCATTTCCGGGCTTATCCATTTCCATTCGGAAAATTCCGGATGATGCGTAGCGATATTGATATCGTCGTCGCTTCCCAGAAAACGGGCGAGGAACCACACTTGGCGCTGGCCGCGAAATCTTCCGCCCCAAAGCTTCCCGATCAGTTCGGGCGGCAGGTCGTAGAAGTGCTCATCCCGCGCCTTTGCGATGATTTCGACGTGATGATGGCCGATGCCAGTCTCTTCGCCCAGTTCACGTAAGGCCGCAACCTTCTCTTCCTCGCCGTCGTCGATACCGCCCTGTGGCATCTGCCAGGCTTCGATCTGACTGTCGATGCGTTGGCCGACAAAGACCTTCCCATCCATATTGACGAGCATCACGCCGACGCACGGCCGATACCCAAGCTCCGAATCATTTGGCACTGACGCCATGATGTCCCCTGATCATTGTTCTCGCCGGAGCCCTCAGGGCTGGCGAATTTGTGCGCTGCAATGATAATTGGGGAAAGAAGCTGCGTCCATCTGCGAAAGGGCATGCCGCTGTGTTCGGACGGGTTTTCGCGTCGAATTGGGAGAGGGGATTGGAACAATCACCAACCGGTGGCAAGGCTGACATATGGCCGATCCTGTAATTCTCTGGTTCCGTCAGGACCTTCGCTTGTCCGACCAGGCCGCCCTCGCGGCGGCGTTAGGTGAAGGGCCGGTGATTCCCGTCTATATTCTGGACGATGACGCCCCGCGCCAGTGGAAGATGGGCGCCGCGCAGCGCTGGTGGCTGCACTATAGTTTGAAATCACTGGACAAAAATCTTCGCGAAAGGGGATCCCGCCTAATCCTGCGACGCGGCGATTGCGCGGAGGAGTTGCAGCAACTGGCCCGCGAGACCTGCAGTCAGCGGGTACATGCGCTCGCTCACTACGAACCTTGGTGGCGCAATGCCGAGAAGGCCGTGGGTCAGAGGCTTGACCTTCAGCTTCACGATGGGGGGCTTTTGTTGCCGCCTGGCTGCGTCCGCACATCAGGCGGCGACCTGTATCAAATATATACGCCATTCATGCGGGCGACGATGCTTCACATGCCACCGTCCAAGCCGTCGCCGACGCCGTCGCGGATCGATTCGCCTTCTCGATGGCCCCACAGCGATTCGTTGGATGAATGGGATTTGCTTCCCTCCCGTCCCAACTGGGCTGAAGCGTTCGCCAACGATTGGATGCCAGGCGAGGCGGGGGCTCGCGACCGCGTGTCATCATTTTTGGACGAGGCAGGGGATTATGATTTAGCGCGTAATCTGCCGTCCGCAGAGGGCACGTCGCGACTATCGCCGCATCTGCATTTCGGCGAAGTTTCGCCGGCCTATGTGTGGCATCGGATTAGCGGAGTGCCGGGCGATCCGACAACCTTTCTCAAGGAATTGATCTGGCGAGACTATGCCCATACCCAGATATGGGCGTTGCCCGCTTATGGGTCAAAAAATGCGCGATCCGTTTTCGACCAGATGCCGTGGCGCGATTTGCGTGAGGCGAAGGGGGATTTCATTGCATGGAAGAAGGGGCGTACCGGCTATCCGATCGTCGATGCCGGGATGCGACAGCTTTGGACGACCGGTTGGATGCATAACCGCGTGCGCATGATCGTGGCGAGTTTCCTCATCAAGCATCTGCTGATCGATTGGCGTCATGGCGCGCAATGGTTCTGGGATACACTGGTCGATGCGGACTATGCCAATAACAGTGTGAACTGGCAGTGGGTGGCGGGAAGTGGTGTCGATGCCAATATGTTCTCACGCATCATGGCGCCGCTTACACAGTCTCCAAAATTCGAGGCCGCTGACTATATCAGGCAATGGGTGCCCGAACTGGCGCATCTTGATGATAAGGTGATCCACGACCCGGACTCGTATGATGTGCGCCCTTCTGCCTATCCACCAAAGCGCATTGGCCATCGTGAGGCGCGTGAGCGGGCGTTGGCCGCATACCAGCAAAGCAGGGGGTGATGGCGGAATGAAAGATCGAGGTCAGAGGTGAGCGCGTGAACGCTATCGATCCCCGACGTCCTCGGGCGCGTTCCGTGCGGCGATCTGCGGTTGCCCGCTCCGCCGGTTGGGCTGCCCGGCTGATCGGCCCGCAGTTTCACCGCCTGCTGGATCGAATAGACGCGGGCCTTGATAAGGGTAGCCTCCAGGCTGTCCTGCCCGATGGCACCGTTCGAATATTGGGCGGGCGCGCCGCTGGTCCAGCCTGTGAGGTTGAGTTGGTGCGTTGGCGCGCTTTGCTGCGCTTGGTCGCCGGTGGTTCGGCTGGATGGTATCGCGCTTGGGCGGCAGGGGAGTGGACCAGTCCAGACCCGGTTCCGCTGTTCGCGCTCTTCACAGCGAACGCGGTCACATTGGGCAATGTTGCGAGGCCGAACGGACCGGAGCGGTGGCTGGGGCGGTTTTTCCATTGGGCGCGCCGAAACGACCGTAGGGGGTCGCGCCGCAACATCGCCTATCATTATGATCTGGGGAATGACTTCTACAGCCTGTGGCTTGATCAGAACATGCACTATTCCAGCGCGCTGTTCTGCGACCCGTCTAATGGGAAGGAAAGTCTGGAAAGCGCCCAGCAACGAAAGGTCGATGCGATATTGGACCGGTTGGAGCTAAAGGACGGCAGCAGCCTGCTGGAAATCGGCTGTGGTTGGGGCGGGCTGGCCGAGCAGGCGATGCAGCGATGCCATATCCGCTATGACGGTCTGACGCTTTCCGCAGAACAGGCATCCTATGCGCGCGAGCGGCTTGGGGCCGGCGCGAATATCTTTCTGACTGACTATCGCGATGCGCAGGGTCAATATGACGCGATTGCAAGCGTCGAGATGGTTGAGGCTGTGGGTCTGAAATAT
The DNA here is from genome assembly GCF_002080435.1 of Sphingobium herbicidovorans. Classification (NCBI taxonomy): domain Bacteria; kingdom Pseudomonadati; phylum Pseudomonadota; class Alphaproteobacteria; order Sphingomonadales; family Sphingobiaceae; genus Sphingobium; species Sphingobium herbicidovorans. The sequence goes on from NZ_CP020538.1 coordinate 254,431, forward strand.
TGGCCCGCGTATATCGCCGCGATCGAAAGGCTACTGAAGCCGGGCGGCCGGGCGGCCATACAATATATCCTCATAGACGATAGGATATTCGATAAATATGCTCGCGGGGCTGATTTTATCCAGACCTATATCTTCCCGGGAGGCATGTTGATTTCCGAGAGCCGCTTTCGTGCATTGGCGCGCGCACAGGGGCTGGAATGGCAGGATGTCCGTTATTTCGGTCTGCACTATGCGGAAACACTACGGCGATGGCGTGTGCAGTTTGACGAGATCGTCGATCGGGGGCTGTTGCCATCAATTTTCGATCAGCATTTCGTGGCGCTCTGGCGCTACTACCTCATGTATTGTGAGGGAGGCTTTTCGGGCGGCGCGATCAACGTCGCGCAAGTGACGCTGGTCAAGCCGCCGAGATAGGGGCTAGTCGACCCTATGGTGGTAACCATCGGGTCGGTCGGACAGGATGAGATCGACCATAGCCTGCCCAACAACTTTGGGATCCTTGAGCGTCGCGGGATCTTCGCCGGGGAAGGCGCGCGCGCGCATTGCCGTGCGGGTTGCGCCCGGATCCACTATATGGGTGCGGATGGACGAGATGTTTTTCACTTCCTCCCCATAAGCGCTGACCAGCGTTTCCAAAGCAGCCTTGGATGCGCCGTAAGCGCCCCAATATGCCCGAGGGGCGGTGGCGACCGACGATGTTACCGCGATCACGCGCGCGCTTGCACTGGCGCGCAGCATCGAATCGAATGCGGCGATCAGTGCCTGTGGGGCAGCGATATTCAGTGTCAGCAGTCTGGCAAATTCCTTGGCATCGATCGCGGGCACCGACGCCAGGCTGCCGAGCGTCGCCGCGTTCAGGACAAGGACGTCCAATGCCTGCCAACGGCCTGAGACCGCCTGCGCCAGCCGCCCGATGCTTTCGCCATCGATAAGGTCCAGCGGGGCGATGGTGGCGCTCCCGCCCGCACTGTGGACCCGTTCTTCGACTTCCTCCAGACCGCCCACGGTCCTGGCCGTCAGGATGACATGCGCGCCCGCAGCGCCCAAGGCTTCGGCAGTAGCGGCGCCGATGCCTCGGCTGGCGCCGGTTACCAAGGCGAGTTTACCGGAGAGGGGAAGGTTGGACATAAGGGATCCTGTTCGCCCTTCCAAAACAAGAGGGCTCGTTCGGTAGAAGGGACGGCGGCCGCTCAGGACGAGCGGCCAGCCCTGATCAATCGGGAATTAGACGACGCGTTCAGCCAGCAGTTCGAGCTGGTTTTGCACGACGACATCATCCTGGTCGGTGAGCGTCGTGGGATAGTCACCGGTGAAGCACGCATCGCAATATTGCGGTCGGATGTCGGCGCGCTTCGCTTCTCCAAGCGCCTTGTAAAGGCCGTCGATCGAGATGAAGGACAGGCTGTCGGCGTGAATGAAATCCTGCATCCCGCCAACATCAAGGCGATGTGCCAGCAACTTGGTGCGTTCCGGGGTGTCCACGCCGTAGAAGCAACTGTGCTTGGTAGGCGGGCTTGCGATCCGCATGTGCACTTCCTTGGCGCCGGCCTCGCGCATCATTTGGACAATCTTGAGGCTGGTCGTTCCGCGCACGATCGAATCGTCGATCAGGACGACGCGCTTCCCACTAATAAGCGCTCGGTTGGCATTATGCTTGAGCTTCACGCCGAGATGACGAACCTTGTCGCCGGGCTGGATAAATGTACGGCCGATATAGTGAGACCGGATGATCCCTAGCTCAAAGGGGATACCAGATTGTTGAGCATAACCGATCGCGGCGGGCACGCCGCTGTCCGGTACGGGAATGACCAGATCCGCATCGACCGGGTTTTCGACGGCCAACTGGGCGCCGATTGCCTTGCGGACGGAATAAACGCTGGAGCCATCCACTATCGAATCAGGGCGGCTGAAATAGACATGTTCGAAAATACAGGGACGTGGATGAACTTCGCCAAAAGGCCGATGGCTGCGAATCTGACCATCATGCGTCACAATGACCAGTTCACCAGGTTCTATCGAACGCACATGTTCTGCGCCCACCACATCGAAAGCCACCGTTTCGGAGGCAAACATCGTGGATTCTCCCAACTGGCCCATGACCAAGGGACGGATGCCCAGTGGGTCGCGGCATGCGATCATGCCCTCTGGCGTTGTTACGATCAGCGAATAGGCGCCTTCGATCTGCTTCAGGGCATCGATGAATTTGTCGAGCAGCGTCCGATATGTCGATGTCGCCACCAGATGAATGATGACCTCGGTGTCTGACGTGGACTGGAATATGGAGCCGCGACGTATAAGCTCACGGCGAAGCTTCATCGCGTTCGAGATATTGCCATTGTGCGCAATCGCAAAGCCGCCGGAGTTAAGTTCGGCATAAAGCGGCTGCACGTTGCGGAGAGACGTTTCACCGGTTGTCGAATAGCGGACATGGCCGCATGCAGAGTTACCGGGAAGCCCGCGAATCACTTCGTCGCGGTCGAAATTTCCAGCGACATGACCCATTGCGCGATGGGTGTGGAAATCATGGCCGTCCCAGCTGGTGATGCCTGCCGCTTCCTGTCCACGGTGCTGGAGCGCATGAAGGCCAAGAGCGACGATCGCCGAAGCGGTCTCGGCCTGAATGACCCCGAAAATGCCGCATTCTTCACGCAGCTTGTCGTCGTCGAACGGATTTGTTGTAAACATGGGTGCGAGCGGGTCCATAGCCGATGCTGTACGCCTCAGAGGGCTGCTTTGCGCGCATATAGTGTTTCGATTACGATTTGTCGCCTGCCTGTAACAAAAAAGCCGGCTGAGATGTTCGTTCAACAGGATTTTCCTGTGATTTAGCGCGAAAAGCGGCGCTGGCTTTGCGGGCGGGGCGCAGCTAAAGAGCCTTTCCAAATGCATCGCTTCGCCAATCCCGCCCGCTTTTTGAAGATCGCGCGGCCGCTCACCGCCTGGCTTTTCTGGCCGGGCCTTGTTCTGCTTCTGGTCGGGGCGGGTTGTGGCCTGTTCGTCACGCCGGCTGATTATCTGCAGGGAGAGACCGTTCGGATTCTCTACATTCATGTGCCGGCGGCATGGCTTGGCATGGGAGGCTGGATGGGCATCGCAATCGCAGCGCTCATGCAATTGGTCTGGCGACACCCGCTTGCCGCCGTTGCCGGGCGCGCGATCGCAATACCGGGAGCGCTGTTTACGGCCATTTGCCTCGTTACGGGATCGATATGGGGCCGACCCACCTGGGGAACATGGTGGGAATGGGATGGACGGATGACATCGATGCTGGTGCTCTTTTTCCTCTATCTTGGTTATGTAGCGCTGGGAAATGCAAGCTCGACCCAGGATCGAGGAGGGGTTAGCCCGGTCACGGCTATTTTCGGGCTTGTCGGTGCGGTCAACATACCGATCATCAATCGTTCGGTGGTATGGTGGAATAGTCTGCATCAGGGCCCCAGCATCACTTTGCGAGGATCCAGCATAGACGGGTCCCTGCTTTGGCCGCTCGGCTTGACGTTGACGGGATTTTCCTTGCTGTTCGCGGCTATCGTCCTGATGCGGATGCGAACGATCCTGGCGCGCAACAAGGTTGAAGCGCGCATGCAGCGGCTCGCGCGAGGATAACAATATGAACCAATGGGCCTATGTCGTCGGTGCTTATGCGCTGACCTTTTTGGGAACGGCTGCGCTTTGCTTTGGCTGCTGGCGTTCCATGCGACGCGCGGAGACGGCTGCGCAGAAATTGTCGGACAAGTCATGAAGGCGAAGCACCAACGACTGATCCTGGCGCTGGTAGCTGTTCTTGCGCTGATCGGCGCAGGTTTACTGGCAGCATCCGCGTTGCGCGACGAGGCTGCATATTTCTACGCACCCGCAGACGTTCGAGCCAAGGGCTTTGAGGCCGGCAAGGCTATTCGCCTGGGCGGCATGGTGGTCAGGGGAAGCCTGACGCGCGCGGCTGATGGCGTCACGATCCACTTCGAAGTGACTGACGGAAAAGCGACCGTCCCGGCGGTTTTCAAAGGCATTGCGCCAGACCTGTTCAAGGAAGGATCGGGCGTGGTGGCGGAAGGGGCGTTCGATTCCATGGGCACTTTCGTCGCGACGAATCTATTAGCCAAGCATGACGAGCGCTACATGCCCCGCGAACTGGAAGGCTTGCGCTATGATGAAAAGACGCGCGAGATGAAGGCCGAGCGGTGAAATGAAGCAGTTGGCTGAAACGCGGAATAACCAGGAGAATATGGCATGATCGCGGAGGCAGGACTTGCCGCGCTTTGGCTTGCCGCCGCGCTGGCGCTGCTTCAATTGATGCTGGTGGGAATCGGGCTCGCGGGGCAGAGGTCCGAACTGCTGGGCGCTGTACGCCCGGTAGCGGTTGCGCAGGGTTTGCTGGTCGCAGCCGCGTTCATATCGCTGATCACACTCTTCATGCGGTCGGATATGTCGGTGGTGTTGGTTGCTACCAACAGTCATTCCATGAAGCCATGGCTTTACAAATTTGCCGGAACCTGGGGCAATCACGAAGGCTCGATGCTGCTGTGGGTTGCGGTAATGGGTGCCGCGGGCGCAGCGGTCGCCTTGTTCGAACGAGCGCTGCGGCGCGACACGCACATGGCGACGCTAGGCGGGCAGGCGGCGATTAGTCTGGGTTTCTATGCTTTCTTGTTGTTCGCCTCCAATCCATTCGCCCGTGTCAATCCAGCGGCGGCGGACGGGCAGGGGCTCAATCCGCTGCTCCAGGACCCCGGTCTCGCTTTCCACCCGCCTACGCTTTATCTGGGCTATGTAGGCCTCTCGGTCGCCTTCTCGTTCGCCGTGGGCGCGCTGCTGACGCGGCAGGTCGACGCTGCTTTCGCGCGGGCGATGCGTCCCTGGGTCCTGGCGGCGTGGATATTCCTGACCCTCGGGATCACTGCGGGCAGTTATTGGGCTTATTATGAGTTGGGCTGGGGCGGCTGGTGGTTCTGGGATCCAGTGGAAAACGCTTCACTGATGCCGTGGCTCGCTGCAACTGCGCTGCTGCATAGCGTGACGGTGCTTGCCACTCGTGATGCGCTGAGGGCCTGGACGGTCATGTTGGCGGTCATCGCCTTTTCCATGTCGATGGTCGGTACTTTCCTCGTCCGTTCCGGTATATTGACCAGCGTTCACGCGTTTGCCGTGGACCCTGAACGCGGCACGTTCATCCTTGTGCTGCTGGGCCTCTACATCGGCGGCGCGCTTGCACTGTTCGGCTGGCGGGTGGGCGCTGTCCGTGAGGGTGCGCCGTTTGAGCTTGTCAGCCGCGAAACGATGCTGGTGGTCAATAATCTTCTGTTGTCGGTTATTCTTGGCCTGGTGTTGATCGGCACGCTCTATCCCCTGATGACAGAGGCGTTCGGTTACAAGGTTTCGGTGGGTGCGCCATATTTCGACAGGATCGCCGGCCCGATCGCCCTTATACTGATGATAGTCATGGCGGTGGGGCCGCTCACCCGCTGGCGCCGGGACCGGTTGGCGGACGTATCCCCTCGCTTGGCTGTACCGGCTGTGATCGCTTTGGTCGCGGCCGCGACCCTTGCGACAATCGCCTGGGGCCGGATAGGCGTTCTTCCCTTCCTTGGGCTGACCATTGCGTTGGCTGTTGGCGCTGCCAGTGTGGCCCCGCTGTGGAAGCGCAATTTGCGACGTACTCCGCTTTTCACCTGGGGAATGGTGATTGCCCATCTGGGGTGCGCCGTCAGCTTGGCGGGCATGGCGTGCGATTCGGCCTTCACCGTTGAAAGACTCGCGGCGGTGCGGCCGGGCGACATCGTCGAAGCGGCCGATTGGAAGCTGCGTCTGATACAGATTGCGCCAGTAGCAGGAGATAATTGGACGGCGTTACAGGCTGACATCGAAGTAAGCCGTGGCGGAGGTTCCCCTGTGATCCTGCATCCGCAGTCACGTTTCTTCGCGTCCCCGCCAACGACCACGACCGAAGCAGCCCTGTTCACGCGATGGAATGGCCAGCTTTACGTTGTGCTGGGCCAGGAGGGCAACGACGGGCGCTGGCAGTTGCGGGTTTGGTGGAAACCATTCGTCACCTTGATTTGGTTTGGCGGCGCTCTGATCGCGCTCGGTGGTTTGCTGGCATTGTTGGGGCGTGAGCGGAGAGGGTGGCTTCTCAAATGGCGGGCAAGGGCGATCGCCGCATGAAGAAGTTGCTGATCTGGCTACCTTTAGGGCTTTTCGTCGGCTTCTTCGCGTTGTTCGCCAGCGGACTTCTCAAACCCGACGATCGTGTCATCACGTCAAAGCTGGTCGGCAAGGCATTGCCTTCCTTCGCCCTGCCTGCAGCGGCAAGCGATCGGCCTCCCTTGGCGAGTCAGGAGTTGGCAACGGGTCAACCCCGGCTGCTCAATATCTTCGCCAGTTGGTGTGTGCCTTGTGCTGCCGAAGCGCCGCAACTCATGGCGTTGAAGGACGCCGGTGTGGAAATCGACGCCATCGCGATCCGCGATGCGAGGGTAGATGTCGATCGCTTTCTCCAGCGTTATGGGAATCCCTATTCCCGCATTGGATTGGATGCGCGCAGCAGCGTTCAGATTGCGATCGGTTCGTCGGGCGTCCCGGAAACATTCATTATCGATGGTAAGGGACGCATCGCCTATCAGCATATTGGCGACATACGTGCCGATGACGTTCCTGTTATCCTCCGGCGCCTGAAAGACGCTCAATGAGGACATTGCTCGCCTTCCTCGCTCTGATATTGAGCACGCCCATATTGGCGCAGTCCGCCTTGCCTCCAGCGCCCTATGCAGATCGGCAGATCAGCGACCCTGTGCTCGAGCGCAAGGCGAAAGCACTGATGGAGACAATCCGTTGTCTGACCTGCCAGAGCCAGTCGATCGCGGACAGCAATGCAAGCATGGCGGGCGACATGCGATCGCAGATCAGGGAACGGATCATGGCTGGCGAGCAGCCGGAGCATATACGGGCTTGGTTGATCGAGCGTTATGGTGATTGGGTGAGCTATGAACCCACTGCCGACCCCGTCCTTTGGCCTCTATGGGGCGCGCCGTTGTTGCTGATTGGTCTCGGCCTGCTGCTGCTGCGCGGTCGGATCAAACGGAGAAGGCGGCAATGACTGGCTGGATCATCGCAGGGGGACTGGCGATTGTACTGATGACGGGTTTGGTGGCCCTCGGCCGTATTCCTCGCACGGCCAGGGAAATCACGGCGGCGGCGCTGTTGCTGGGACTTGCTGGCTATGCTTGGCAGGGAAATCCAGCTTTAGGCGGCGCGCCGAAAGTGGCGGGAACAGGCAAGGCTGGACAGTTTGATGAGCAACTGGCCGAGCAGCGTCGCGGCATGGCGGAGCGCTATGGAAAAGCAGGGCAGTGGCTCCTGCTCTCCGACGGGCTTGGAAGGCAAGGCAAGACCAAGGAAGCAGCCAATGTGCTGCTCGCTGGGCTGAAACAGTCCCCTGACGATGCCAACCTCTGGCTTGGCCTTGGCAATGCGCTGGTTGCTCATGCCGACGGCGTCGTGTCGCCGGGCGCCGATTTTGCCTATCGGCGGGCCATGTCGATTGATCCGGATGCGCCTGCGCCCAGCTATTTTTACGGTCTGGCACTGGCGCGGGCAGGGCAGTTGCAAGCGGCAAGAGAGCTTTGGGGCCCTTTGGCGGCGCGCGCGCCGGCGGGGTCGGATATCAAAGCGGAACTGGAACTCAGCATCGCGCGTATCGACGCGATGCTGGCTTCAGGTTCGCAGCCGGCTTCGTGAGGCCGCGTGGGATCAATTGCGCTGCTCAAACAGGCATGATAGGGCGCGACCCTTTCGGGGGGCGAGCGGGAAATCCTGCAGATTGCCTTGGTTCAAGTGTCGGACGATCATGACCATTCGGCTTTTCCTTCATGACTGACCACGTGGCGGGCGGCGCGGCGCATACCGATGAGGAAGCGGGCCAAGGGGGTGGTCATGCGAACCAGAAGGCGACTCTCAAGCTCGTAGTCGGCGCGGTCGGGATCGTATTCGGGGATATTGGCACCAGTCCTCTGTACGCTTTTCGCGAAACCTTTGCGGGGCATCATCACCTTGCCTTGGATCCCGACCATATCCTGGGCGTCATCAGCCTGATGTTCTGGTCGATGATGCTCGTCGTGACGGTCAAATACGTCACCATCATCATGCGCGCTGACAACAAGGGTGAAGGCGGAAGTCTTGCGCTCCTTGCGTTGATCAACGGCCAGACGAAGACACAGCGCTGGTCTCGCGGGATCATATTGTTGGGGGTTTTCGCGACTGCGCTCTTTTATGGCGACTCGATGATCACCCCGGCGGTATCGGTTTTGTCCGCTGTGGAAGGCCTGGCGGTTTATAATCCAAATCTGGCGCCAGTCATTTTGCCCGCGGCAGTCATTATCCTTCTGGGCCTGTTCTGGATACAGGGCTGGGGGACGAACCGTGTAGCGTCCCTCTTTGGACCGATCATGCTGACTTATTTTGTCACGATCGCAGCTCTCGGGGTTATCAGCATCGCCCAGACGCCCGGTATCCTTTACGCCTTCAATCCTTATTGGGCGGTCATGTTCTTCGTAACAGACCCTCTGCCGGCTTTCCTTGCTTTGGGTGCGGTCGTGCTGGCTGTCACCGGCGCTGAAGCGCTTTATGCTGACATGGGGCATTTCGGCCGTAATCCAATACGCGTGTCCTGGCTTTGCTTCGTGCTCCCCGCCCTAATGATGAACTACATGGGTCAGGGAGCTTTATTGTTCCGTGAGGGCGCCGCAGCGCTTGACAGCCCTTTTTATAATTTGGCGCCGCAATGGGCGCAGTTGCCCCTGATAGGTTTAGCGACCATGGCGGCAATCATCGCTAGCCAAGCCGTGATATCGGGCGCCTTTTCAGTCACGCAGCAGGCGATCCAGCTAGGCTTCATGCCCCGTCTGCGCATCGCGCATACCAGTGCGTCAACTGCCGGTCAGATCTACATCCCCCTCATAAATTGGGGGCTGATGGTGATGGTGATCCTGCTGGTATTGGTGTTCCAGACATCATCCAACCTTACCGCTGCTTACGGCATCGCGGTAACCGGGGCGATGTTTATCGACAACCTGCTTTTGGCCGTGTTGCTCTATCGCTTGTGGAAATGGCCCTGGTATTATTCAGCGCCCTTGCTGGCCGTCTTCTTTATCGTCGATGGCGCCTATCTAGCCGCCAATTTGACTAAAGTTCCTGACGGTGGCTGGTTCCCATTGCTGATTGGCTTCGTAATTTTCACCCTGCTGACTACATGGTCACGAGGGCGCCGGCTTGTGCAGGATCGGCTGCGTGAGGCTGCAATGCCGATACCCGTTTTTGTCGCCTCCGCCGCCAACAGCGCCGTTCGCGTGCCGGGGACGGCGGTGTTCATGACCTCCACTTCAAATGGCGTGCCGCACGCTTTGCTCCACAATCTCAAGCACAATAAGGTGCTGCATGAGCGCGTCATTCTGTTGACCGTAAAAATCCGGGACGTTCCGGTGGTGGAGGATGAGGGGCGATGTAAGCTGGAGGACTTGGGGATGGGTTTCTTCCGCCTTATCCTGCAATATGGCTTCATGCAGGAGCCTGACGTTCCCGCCGCGCTCAAAAACGTGACTGGCTGCGGCCAGGCCTTCAAGATGATGGAAACCAGCTTCTTCCTGGCGCGGCAGACTTTATTGCCCTCCGCCAATCCAGGGATGCCGTTGTGGCGGGAAAAGATTTTCGCCTGGATGCTGCGTAACGCGGAAAGCGCGATGGAATTTTTCCGCCTGCCAACCAACCGCGTAGTGGAGCTGGGTAGCCAGGTCGAAATCTGACAGCAAATAGGGGCGCGACCATCAAGCCGCGCCCCATTTTCATATCAGCCGTTTATGCAGCGTCTCGATCGTTTCCGATCTCGACAAGCTTACCGCCATTGATCGCGATCTTCTTCGGCTTCATGGCTTCCGGGATCTCGCGAACAAGATCGACGGTAAGCAGGCCGTCTGCCAGGTCGGCCTTCTCCACTCGCACGAAGTCGGCCAGTTCGAAACGACGTTCAAAGCTGCGATTGGCGATGCCAACGTGCAGGAACTTTGATCGGTCGGAACTGGCGCTATCGTCCTTGCGCCCAATGACCTGGAGCAGGTTCTGCTGAGCGGTAATATCGATTTCGTCCGGTCGGAAACCGGCAACGGCCAGAGTGACCCGATAGCGGTCGTCTGAAAGCCGCTCGATATTGAATGGCGGATAATTGTCGCCTTGCTGCAACCGTGCATTATTTTCGATCAGGTCGAACAGCCGATCAAAGCCGACGGTCGAGCGGCGATAGGGGGTAAGGTCAAAACCACGCATGTCATAATCTCCATCAGAGCAGAATGAACAAGCCGAACCCAAAAGGCGTCCGGCGATACGATGCTCGACCCCAAATGGCGGCCGAGCATCGAGGATATGGTTTGACTGATTTGGGATTCAAGTGGGTGATTGGAGCGATAAAGATAACAGAATCAAAAGTGCCCGGACCGTGTTTCCACAATCCGGGCACTGATGGACGATTGCTCGTCTCCCCCTTTGGCCTGCCTCGACCACTTCTTAGCCCCCTAAGCTCGAAGTGGGATGCAGTATCCCTGAACCACGGCCATTAACCTGTGCTTCGATGTCTTTGCTATGGCTCCAGCAGGCCGCTGTCACGGGCTATTTCCGTGCTGGCAGATTTTACCTTCAGCCCTGTGGCTGTCGTGCAACAATGCGGAGCGCTTGCCGTTGGTGAAGACCCTGCTAGACGGGCAGGATCTAGTCTCACGTAAAAGGCCATCCGCGCCATCATGATCTTATCTCGCTACGAACGCATGATCGCCAGGCGCTATCTGCTGCCCGGCAAGGGGGAAGGGTTCATCTTTCTCGTCGCAGGAATCAGCTTGGCCGCGGTGATGCTTGGTGTCGCGGCGCTCATCATTGTGATGAGCGTCATGAATGGATTTCGGGCTGAACTGTTCGACAAGATAGTGGGGCTGAATGGCCATGCCGTGGTGCAGGGCTATGGCGGACGACTTCCAGATTGGCGATCCATCCTGAAGGAAGCGCAAGCGACGCCGGGCGTCACCAGTGCAACGCCGCTGATCGAACAGCCGCTCTTGGGCAGTTTCCAGGGGCGGGTTGAAGCCGTCCTCGTTCGCGGCATGATGGTGAAGGATATTCGCAATAACGCGACTTTGAAGGCGAAGGTGCTTGCCGGCAGTCTGGACGAGCTGACCGCGAACGGCAGTAAAGTCGGAATAGGCTCGCGGCTTGCGGAAAATCTCGGAATCCAGCTGGGCGACAGCATAACCATCATCAATCCGGCGGGTCGGTCTACGCCCTTCGGCACGATGCCTCGTCAGGTTTCCTATCAGGTAGCGGCCATCTTCGAGGTAGGCGTGTATGATTATGACAAGGCCTTCGTCGTGATGCCGATGGAGGACGCGCAAACCTTGCTTCTGTTGGGCGACGTCGTCGGCATGATCGAGGTGGAGACGGTCGATCCGGACCGGGTCGGCGCGATATTGCAACCGCTGGCAGGGAAAGTGGCTGGCCGCGCGGTCGTAACCGACTGGCGGCAGATGAACGCATCGCTCTTTGAAGCCTTGGCAGTCGAACGCGTCGCGATGTTCGTGGTGCTGTCGATCATCGTTCTGGTGGCCGTGTTCAATATCCTTTCCTCGCTTATCATGCTGGTCCGGGCGAAGACGCGCGACATTGCGATATTGCGGACGATGGGGGCAAGCCGTGTAGGCCTCGTCAAGATATTCATGACAGTGGGCGTCACCATCGGCTCGCTCGGCATGGCGGCAGGTATGGTGCTCGGCTTCACTTTCCTTTTTTTCCGGCAGAGCGTGGTGAATGCCATTCAGTTCGTCACCGGCCAAAATCTCTGGGATCCGTCGATCCGCTTTCTTACCGAGTTGCCAGCCAAGCCGGACCCCGTCGAAATCACGATTATCTGTCTCATGGCGCTGATATTCAGCTTCCTTGCGACGCTCTACCCCGCCTTCAAGGCTGCCAATACCGATCCTGTGCAGGTGCTGCGTTATGAATGACATTCTCAAGGTCACCGGCCTGACGCGCAGCTTCACCCAAGGAGGCGTCACGATCCAGGTTCTGCGCGGCGTCGATCTTTCGGTTGGCGAGGGGGAGATTGTGGCTCTTCTCGGCCCGTCGGGATCAGGCAAATCCACCCTGCTTCAAGCGGTTGGACTGCTTGAGGGCGGTTTTGATGGATCGATCCAGATTGATGGCGAGGAGGCCGCCAAGCTCGACAATGATGGTCGGACCCGGTTGCGCCGGGACGCCTTGGGCTTCGTCTATCAATTCCATCATCTGCTGGCAGACTTCAACGCAGCGGAGAATGTCATTCTGCCGCAAGTCATCCGGGACAAGGACATGCCATCAGCGCGTGCGAGGGCGGAATCGCTGCTGACTTCGCTTGGGCTTGGCCATCGGCTGGATCACCGGCCTAGCCAACTTTCCGGCGGTGAGCAGCAACGCGTAGCAGTGGCGCGGGCGCTGGCCAACCGGCCCGCACTCATCCTGGCCGACGAGCCAACGGGCAATCTTGACGAACGGACCGCCGATATTGTCCTGGCCGAATTTTTGAGGCTGGTGCGGGAAGAGGGATCTGCGGCCCTTGTGGCGACCCACAATGAGCGCCTTGCCGAAAAAATGGATCGGGTCGTGCGACTCCACGAAGGGTTTCTGGAGGAAGCGCCAAAGCTGTCCTGACGGAAACCAGATGAAAGCGTCGGCCCTAACCCGCGGTTATCCACAGCATTCGGAAGGAAGGGCTGGCATCGAATCGCTTGTGCGGCCTATCACTGCGTCATGCCTCATGCCGGTTTTGTTCCTCTCCGCATTTTTTCCTCTTTCACTATGTTGGAAGGCGCGATCGAGCCCAAGAAGATTGCGAAGCAGGCGCGGGCTCTGGGCTTTCCGGCTGCAGCCATCACCGACCGCAACGGCCTGTATGGTTCGATGGCCTTTTCGGACGCCTGCAAGAGCGAAGGGGTGCAGCCGATTATCGGGGCGATGGTCGGCGTTCTCCGACCTGGACGGCCAGCAAATGCGACCCCTGTCCATGATTGGCTTACGCTCTATGCCCAGGATGAGGCGGGATATGACAATCTCTGCGCGCTTGTTTCGCGCGCTCACCTCGATCGCCCTGTCGAGGAAGTGCCTCATGTGACGTTCGACATGCTGGAGGGGCGTACTGACGGCCTGATCGCCTTAACCGCCGGTGCGGAGGGGGCGCTCGCACGCCTGTTCGCCGAGGATCAACCGGAGGCCGCACTAGACTATGGCCGGAGGCTCGAGGCGTTTTTTCCTGACCGCCTCTATGTGGAGATTTGCCGCAGGCTGGACCCTATAGAGGGTAAGGCAGAAGCCGATCTGCTGGACCTCGCCTACAGCCGTGATTTGCCACTGATTGCCACCAATCCGACTTGCTTTGCCGAGCCTCATTTTCATGAGGCGCATGATGTGATGCTGTGCATAGCGGACGGGGCTTATGTTGAAACGCCAGACCGCCGGACCAGCTCTCCCGACGCATGGATGAAGCCTGCCGCAGAGATGAGGCGCCTGTTCGACGACCTGCCAGAGGCGCTGGCGAATACGCTTGTCGTAGCACAGCGTTGCGCCGTCGCCGCGCCAAAGCGCAAACCGATCCTGCCGAGTCTCGCCGGGGATATTGAAGGCGAGGCCAAGATGTTGCGTCAGCAGGCGGTTGAGGGACTCGAAGCGCGGTTGGCCAAGGCGGAAATCACGAGCGAAGATGCCCGTCAGCCTTATTTCGATCGGCTAAAGTTCGAGACCGACATCATCATACAGATGGGTTTCCCCGGCTATTTCCTGATCGTCGCCGACTTCATCAAATGGGCGAAAGAGCATGACATCCCCGTTGGACCGGGTCGTGGTTCCGGCGCGGGCTCGGTTGTCGCCTGGGCGTTGACCATCACCGATCTTGATCCCCTTCAACTGGGGCTTCTGTTCGAACGCTTTCTCAATCCAGAACGCGTGTCGATGCCCGATTTCGACATCGACTTCTGCGAAACGCGACGGGGCGAGGTTATCCGTTACGTGCAGCAAAAATACGGCGCCGATCATGTTGCTCAGATCATCACTTTCGGAAAGCTGAAGGCGCGCGCGGTGCTCAAGGATACGGGCCGCGTCCTGCAGATGAGTTATGGGCAGATCGATCGTCTCGCCAAGCTGGTCCCCAATCACCCGACAGATCCCTGGACCCTTGAGCGCTCATTGAACGGTGTCGCTGAATTCCGGGCGGAATATGACAATGACGCGCAGGTAAAGCGGCTGATAGACTATGCGATGAAGCTGGAAGGCTTTCCCCGTCACAGCTCGACCCATGCTGCGGGCGTGGTGATCGGTGACAGACCGCTATCGCAGCTTGTACCCCTATATCGGGATCCGCGCTCCGACATGCCGGTGACGCAGTTCGACATGAAATATGTCGAGGGCGCGGGGTTGGTGAAGTTCGACTTTCTCGGTCTCAAAACCTTGTCCGTCCTGCAGAAGGCGGTGCAGTTGCTTGCCGGCCGGGGCGTGGAAATCGATCTCAATGGCCTGGGCTGGGACGATGCGGCGGTTTACGAACTGCTCCAGCGCGGCGACACGGTCGGCGTGTTCCAGTTGGAATCGGAAGGCATGCGTAAAACTCTTGCTGCCGTTCGCCCGACCAATTTCGGCGACATCATCGCGCTCGTGTCACTGTATCGTCCGGGTCCGATGGACAATATTCCGATGTTCGGCCGCCGCAAGAACGGTCAGGAAGACATCGAATACCCTCACATATTGCTGAAACCGATCCTCGAAGAGACGTATGGAATTTTCGTCTATCAGGAACAGGTGATGCAGGCCGCGCAGATATTGGCCGGCTACTCTCTGGGCGATGCAGACCTTCTCCGCCGCGCGATGGGCAAGAAGATCAAGGCGGAAATGGACGCGCAACGCGCAAGGTTCGTCGATGGCTGTGCCAAGAGCGATATTCCGGCGAGCAAGGCAAATGAACTGTTCGATTTGATCGACAAGTTTGCCGGCTATGGCTTTAACAAGTCGCATGCCGCCGCCTATGCCTTGCTCGCCTACCAGACTGCGTGGCTAAAGGCGCATTACCCGGCTGAATTTTATGCCGCATCGATGGCGTTCGACATCCATTTGACGGATAAGCTGACGGTGTTTGTTGACGATATGCGGCGTATGGGCCTTACCTGCCTCGCACCCGACATCAACCGCAGCCTTGCCGATTTTTCGGTCGAACCGGTCGAGTATGATGGAGAGGACGCTCGTTTGGGCTTCGCCGTGCGCTATGCCCTTGGCGGCCTTAAAGGCGTTGGCGAGAAGGCGATGGAGCAGCTTGTCGCAGAGCGTGAAGCAGGCGGCCCGTTCAAGTCGCTCGACGATTTTGCCGACCGGATCGAACCACGCCTGCTCAACCGCCGACAACTGGAAAGCCTGGCCGCCGCAGGTGCATTTGACGGCATTCACGCCGACCGGGCAGGGGTTCATGCGGCTGCGGATACGATCCTGAGTGTGGCGGCCAGCGCCGCGGATGCGCGGGAAAGCGGCCAGGGCGGATTGTTCGGCGACGTGGAAACCCCTCATGCCGACGTGCGCATTCCACCGCACCAGACCTGGTCGACGGCAGATCGTATGGCGCAGGAAAAGGATGCGTTCGGATTCTACTTCTCCGCACATCCCGTCGATCGCTTCCGGCATCTGGCGGAAGCACGGGGCGCGAAAAGCTATGGGGCGATCTGTGCCGAGCCGGTTGGAGAGGGCGGACGCGTCAATGCGGTCATGGCCGCCATGGTCGAGGATGTGCGCTGGCGCGAAACGCGGCGCGGCGCGCGGTATGCCGCCGCGACCTTCTCCGATAACAGCGGGCAGTTTCAGGCGAGCTGTTTTGAAGAAGATGCCTGCAAGGCAATCGAGGTCATGGCGCGGGAGGGCGATTGTGCACTGTTGATGGTTGAACTGGACCGCATGCCGGGGGAGGAGACGCCCAGAGTGACCATTCGCGGCGTCGAGCAGTTTCATCAGCTTGCGAGCGCATCTCGCATGGAACTGGTTATCGATGCTCGGGATCCGGTCGGCGTCGAGGCGCTCGCACAGGTGCTGTCGCAAGCCAAGGGCGGTCGGAGTGAGGTATTCCTGCGAACTCCGATTGCTGGAGAAAAGGCGGCGCGGCTGTTCCTTGGCGATGATTACCTTATCGGCGCTGATCAAGTGGATGCGATCGCTTCGATCCCTGGACTGGCAATCCACAGCTTTGAACGGATGGAACCCAAGGCAGATGGCTATCGGGCGCGAACCCGGCGGTCTGGATTCAGGTTGGTCGCGGCTACCGCATAATCAGAAGAGTTGAAGCTGCGGGCCAAGCGGCGGTCGGAACAAGTCGGTTCGCAGAGCCAGACGCTCTCCTGAGAAACCGGCCCGCTTCCGGGCTTTTATAAAACGGGCTCTGATCAGGTCCGCCCATACTCCTTGGCCTCGCATCCTCGTGCCAAAGTTTGGATCATTATCGCGGCCACCCCTGATTTCATGAATGATGCGCATGACCTTTTTCGATCGATCGGGATAATGTTCCTGGAGCCATGCTCGAAAGAGCGGCGCGACTTCATGGGGTAGGCGGACAGGGATGAAGGTGGCGTCGCGGGCGCCGGCCGCGGCGACGGTTTCGATTATGGCCTCGATTTCATGATCGGTAATCGCGGGGATGATGGGGGAGACGCTCGCGACGACGGGTATGCCTGCCGTCGCGAGTTGCCGGATGGCTTCGACCCGGCGGAGGGGGTGAGCGGCGCGCGGTTCAAGCGTGCGGGCGACCTTCGGGTCGAGCGTGGTGACGGATATCATGACGGCGACAAGGCCGTCCCCTGCCATTTGGGTGAGAAGGTCGAGGTCTCGTAAAATCCGGTCAGACTTTGTTGTGATGAACAAGGGGTGACGACATTCCATCAATATTTCAATGCATTGTCTGGTTATCTTCCAATCTCTTTCGATGGGTTGATAAGGATCGGTGTTCGTTCCCATGGCGATGGGCGAGACGCTATGTGACGGTTTGGACAGTTCCGCCCTCAGCAGATGCGGTGCATCCGGCTTCGCAAACAGGCGGGTCTCGAAATCCAGACCGGGAGACAGGTCATGATAGGCGTGCGTGGGTCGAGCGAAGCAATAGATGCAGCCATGCTCGCAACCACGATAAGCGTTGATCGATTGGCTGAAGGAAATGTCTGGCGATTTGTTGCGGGTGATGATCGTGCGGGGGTGTTCGACGGTCACTTCGGTCCGGCGGCGGCGCGTTGCGCCATCGACCAGATGCATGGCGTCGAGCCAATCCCCATCGGTAATATGTTCAGCGAGGTTGAACCGGCGGCTTACGCCATTTTCGGTTGCCCCTCGTCCTTTTTCCGCAGCCATGCCGAATTAGAACATAAAGAGAACATATGTGCAAGGGGGGCGGGTTCAGCGCTCCATCAGGCGGGGCATCAACTCGACGAAATTGCAGGGCCGAAAGCGGCTGTCCAGCTGGCTCGCGAGAATGCCGTCCCAGGCGTCTTTGACCGCTCCGGTCGATCCGGGAAGCGCGAATATATAAGTACCACGGGCCACGCAGGCCGTTGCGCGGGATTGGATGGTTGAGGTTCCGATCGTCTGATAGCTGAGCCAACGGAACAGCTCGCCGAAGCCCGGTATTTCCTTGTCCTGCACTTGCGCGAGCGCTTCGGGCGTGACGTCCCGACCAGTTACCCCGGTGCCCCCCGTGGTGATAATGCAGTCGACCTGCGGATCGTCGATCCATGCATGCAGGCGCGCCACAATGGCGGAGCGGTCGTCCCGTTCGATGTAGCGCGCCGCCAATATATGACCCGCGCCCGTGATCCGTTCCGCCAATATGTCGCCCGACCGGTCTTCCGCCGGGCCGCGCGTGTCGGAAACTGTCAGAAGCGCGATCCGAACCGGCAGAAATGGCCGGTCTTCATCTATCGGCATCAGTCGGAGCCGCCCGCAATACTGGGCGCGGTCAAATGGCTCCTCTGGGTCAGGCGAACCATGCGCGTACCCTTTGCAGTGGGGAAGGTCGGCCACATGCCTTGTGCCATGCCGGTAAGACAGTCGGCGCTGCCCTTTGCCTGGATCTGGTACATCCAGTAGTTGCGCATGACGATGTTCACATAGGCGCGGGTTTCATAATAGGGCAGCGATTCCATGAACAGCAGCGGGTCGCCATTGTCCTTCACTTCGTTGTTCCACCGCTCGACCGGCACGGGCCCCGCATTATAGGCGGCCATGACCTTGGGCAGCAGGCCGCCAGTCGCGCTCATATTGCGGAGATTTTCAAGATAGCGCTGGCCATATTCCATGTTGGTCGATGGCACGAAAAGCTGAGCGGGCGAGGACAGCCCCATGTCGCTGCCGGTTCCGGGCAACACCTGCATCAGGCCGCGTGCGCCCGCGCTGCTGACGACGTCGCTGCGGAAACCCGATTCCTGAAGCGTATGGGCGTAGATCAGCGCGGGATCGACGCGCCAGCCGCCGTCCGGGCGCCAATCAGGCGCGGGAAAACGGGCGAAGCTGTCGGGTTGCTTCCCTGCTGGGCCATTATGCGCGAGCCAGAGCTGCGTGGCTGGCAGGTTTAGCGCACTCGCGAGCCGTAGAAGCGCGTCATACTGACCGCTTCCGCCGATGCGCGCCTGATAGCGAACGAGTTGATCGGCCTTTGCCGTCTGGCCAATGGCGGTAAGGGCTATGGCGGCCCGGACGTTGGGACTGTCCTTCAGCTGTTGCCAGTCGGCTGCGCCGAAACGGGGCGCGACCTTTGCGCCGCCTACGGGCAGGCCAAGCGTTTCGCGGGCAAGGAGGCCGTAGAAGGTTTCTTCCGAACGCGCGGCGCTCTTCAACAGATTTTGAACTTTCTCCGCCTGACCGCAGACCATGTAGGCGCGGGCGGCCCAATAAGCCCCCGCAGCGCGCATGTCGGCATTACCGGCCAGAGCCGCCACATTGGCGAAAGCGGGCGCGGCCGAGACGCAATCATTTTGACGCCAGGAGGCAAGGCCATTGGTCCAGTGCGCCTGCGCCGCCCAGTCGCCGCCCGCGCGCGTCTCCAGCGCCCTGGCAGCCATGCGGCGTGCGTTGGCATCGTCGCTTTCGATATAATAGGCCCATGCGACGCGCTGGCGCACTTCGGTCAGGCCTTCTGGCGTGAGGCCTATTTCTCCCGTCGCCAGCAGCGATTCGGCGCCCGCCGGGTCATCATTCTTGATGAAGCCGCTTATCTGTCCGACCAGCGCCTGAGCGAGCGGGTCGGTCCTGGTGGTAGGAACATATTCCCGCCGGGGAGCAGAGCCGAGCCATACCATCTTCTGCACCTGGGGCAGGGCAGGTAAAATCGTCGCGCCGCGCTTTTGCGCCAGCCGGGACAGCTGGTCGGCGCTGGGCAACCAGGACGATTTGTTGATGAGGTCGAGCAGGTCGAACAATTCGACGCGCGGCGAATCTTTCGCCAGATAAAGTTCTGAAAGTGCGACTGGCCGGACTGGATCTTGCCCATCCAGCGACAGGATCATCGCCTTGGCTTCTGACCATTTCTGATCGGAAAGGGCCGCGAAGATGGCATTGTATCGCGCCTTGTCGCCGTCGTTGACCTGCAAGGGCGACTGCGCTCCGGTCGCGAAAGTCGCTGGGACCGAGGCGACGCTGTCCGCTTGCGCGGGCGTCGCGGCAGCCGCGCTGATGGCTGCCACGGCCAGGCAGGACGATCGGATAACGGCGCAAATCACTTATGCATTTCCTCGACCAGGCGTTGCAATGTCCGCCAGCTTTCCGCCTTCGCTGCCGGTTGCCCCAGCAGCAGCCGTGGATGGAAAGTGGCAAGGGCAGGCACAATGCCGCCATCATAGTTAAAAAAGTGTAAACTATCCATCCCGGCGCTGTCTTGTACAGGAAGGAAGGCGCGGATCGTTCGGTCGCCCATGATCAACAGCCTGTCGGGCATGGCCAGCGATATGTGGGTACGCATGCGATCGGCCGCTGTATTGAGATCGGCGGCTTCCACCATGCCGCCGGGTGGCCGGGAGGAAAAGAGCGACGCCATGTAGATATTGCCGCGCGAAAGCCCGATGGCGGAAAGCATGGCGTCGAACAGCCGCCCTGCGCGGTCGGCCAGCAATGAACCCGCTTCCATATCCGCTGGGTCCGGCATGTCGGTGATGACCATCAGCCGGGATTTGGCTTCCCCTTGCGGCAGGATAGGCGCGCCGGGCCAGCGGCGTTCGGGTTGCGCCGGATCATCGGCGAGCCAGGCCTTGAACGCGTCGAGCGTGGCTGGCTTTGCCGATGGGGCGGGAGGCAATGCCGGAGGCGGAGCGCTGGCGACAGCCGACCGCAGCCAGTTAACCGGCTGCTCGCCGGTTGCGCAATCGACGCCCGCCATATCCCACCAGGCCAGATAGGCGCTGGCGGCGGCCGCCATGTCTTCCTGCATTATTCCCCGCATCGATCTTCTAGGGCCAGAGGTTGACGCCGAGGTCAAGAATCTTCATCGGCAACGAGTGGTAAATCGTTTGAGTAATGCGGCCACCGGACAGCTGTGGGAAGCCGGCCGGTGCGCCACGATGGAGGGATTATGAGCGAACGGGAATCGATGCCCTATGACATCGTCATCGTCGGCGGGGGACCGGCGGGGCTGTCCGCGGCGATCAGGTTGAAGCAGCTGGCCAATGACACGGGTCAGGAACTGGCCGTGTGCGTGCTGGAAAAGGGTTCGGAAATCGGCGCCCATATCCTGTCGGGCGCGGTGATCGATCCCAAGGCGCTCGATGAGTTGCTGCCCGATTGGCGCGACATGGGCTGTTCGCTGGCCGATGTGCCGGTGCGCGATAATCAGCACTGGATGCTGACCAAGCGGGGCAAGTTGCCTGTGCCGCATATTGCGACGCCGCGCTGGATGCACAACAAGGGCACCTATACCGGATCGCTGGGCAACCTTTGCCGCTGGCTCGCCGAGCAGGCTGAAGGGCTGGGCGTTGAAATCTTTCCGGGCTTCGCCGCCGCGGAAATCCTATACCATGATGACGGGTCGGTGAAGGGCGTCGCGACCGGCGACATGGGCATTGACCGTGAAGGCAATCGCAAGGGCGACTATCAGCCGGGCCTTGAGCTGCACGCGAAATATACCTTCTTCGCCGAAGGCGCCCGCGGCCACCTGACCAAGATTTTGAAGCGCCAGTTCGAGCTGGACCGCGATTGCGAACCGCAGGTCTACGGCCTTGGCATGAAGGAATTGTGGGATATCGATCCCGCCAAGCACAAGCCGGGGCTGGTCATCCACACCCAGGGCTGGCCGCTGTCGGATGCCTATGGCGGCGGTTTCCTCTATCATCAGGCCAATGGTCAGGTGGCGTTGGGCTTTGTCGTGGGCCTTGGCTACCGTAACCCGCATCTCTATCCGTTCGAGGAATTCCAGCGCTGGAAACAGCATCCCGCAATCCGCGAATATCTGGAGGGTGGTCGCCGCGTTTCCTATGGCGCGCGGGCGATCAATGAAGGGGGCTGGCAGTCGGTGCCCAAGCTGGTGTTCCCGGGCGGCGCGCTGATCGGTTGTTCCGCCGGGTTCGTCAACGTGCCGCGTATCAAGGGCACGCATACCGCCATGAAGTCGGGCATGCTGGCCGCCGAGGCAGCTTTTGAAGCGATCCAGAACGAACGTGCCCGCGATGTGCTGGATGATTACGAAGCCCGCCTTCGTTCCAGCTGGGTTGCCGACGAACTGAAGCTGGTCAAGAACGCCGAGCCGCTGCTGGCCAAGTTCGGCAACACGATCGGCACCTTGTTGGCGGGCATCGACATGTGGATGCGCACGCTGAAGATCGGGCTTCCCTTCACGATGAAGCACAAGCCGGATAACGAAAAGCTGTGGCGCAAGGACGTCGCGCACAAGATCGACTATCCCAAGCCGGATGGCGTCATCAGCTTCGACAGGCTGTCGTCGGTGTTTCTGTCGAACACCAACCATGAGGAGGATCAGCCGGTTCACCTTCAGCTGAAGGATCCGTCGATCCCCATCAGCTACAACCTGCCCCTTTATGACGAACCTGCGCAGCGCTATTGTCCGGCAGGTGTTTATGAAGTGGTCGGGCAAGACGAGGGCAATCCGCGCTTCCAGATCAATGCGCAAAATTGCGTCCACTGCAAGACGTGCGACATCAAGGATCCGACGCAGAACATCAACTGGGTCGTGCCCGAAGGCGGTGGAGGCCCCAACTATCCCAATATGTAGGCGCCTGCTGCTGGCCATGATGCTACCGACGCTGGCGGCATTTCCCGCCGCCGCGTCGGTCGATCGGACGAGCGCACTACATGCCTATGCGCGAGGAAGGCTGGCCGACAGCGACGGCGCGCCGGTGAAAGCGCTGCGCAATTATCGTGATGCGCTCGCCAGCGACCCGGCGCGCATTGAGGTGGCGCGTCGCGCCTACCTCCAGGGTATCATCAGCGGCGACATGGCGCTGGCTATGCGATCGGCAAAGCTGCTCGACAGCAGTGGCGTGCTTCCTCGCGACGGGACGCTGCTGTTCCTTTGCGATGCGATGGCGCGCAGGGATTGGGACGAGGCGCGGCAGGCCGCAGACCGCATGGCGGGCGAAGGGAATTTCGGCTTCCTCGCCCGGATCGTCCGTAGCTGGATAGCGGTGGGCGAGGGCAAGGTTGCGCCGCCGGAAATAGATCCAGGGGATCGCTATGCCTCCCTCGCGCGGCGCTATATCGACGAGCATGTCGCGCTTCAGGCGTTGGGCCGGGGTGAGATGGCGGAGGCTGAACCGGCGATCAACCGCGCGCTCGCGCTGCGGACTGTGGACCTGGCGGAACTCCGGCTCACCTTCGCCGCTCAGCTGGCAGGGCGCGGCGCCAAGGCGCAGGCCCTGGCGCTGCTTCCCCAGGGTCAGGCCGCCTATGCGCGCGCCCGTGCCGATGTAGCGCGCGGCCGGAAAGGCGGGGCGGCGAGCAGGGCGTTGACGCCTGCCCAGGGCTTTGGGCGGCTGCTGGCACGGTTGGCGGCGGATATATCCTCTGATGAGAGCACGCGCATGCTGGGGATCAGGCTGGCGCGGATCGCGAGCTTCGCCAATCCCGGAAGGGCTGATAACGCGCTGGCTTTGGCGCAATTGCTGACGGAGGCAGGCTATGCCGATCATGCTGCGACAGAAGCGCGCAAAGTCGCTTCCGATGGCTGGTTCGGGTCGCTGGGGCGGGCGGCTCTCGTCGATGCCCTGGCGGCGTCAGGCGACATGGATGGAGCGCTCACGCTCGCCCGTGCGCTGGCCAGTGCAGAAGGGGCGGACACCGACAGGCTTGTCCGCTTGGGCCAGTTGCAGGCGCAGGCCAAGGATTTCAACGGCGCGGCGGAGGCTTTTCGAAGCGCGGAGCAGCGCTACCCGGCTGATGTGGTCCCTTGGACCCTGCTGCTGTTTCAGGGCAGCGCCCTTGAGCAGGCGGGACGTTGGGATGAAGCGCGCGTGGTGCTTGAGCGGGCAGCCAAACGCGCGCCGGAGGAGCCGGTGGTGCTCAACTATCTCGGTTATGCTCAGGTGGAACGGCGACAGAATGTCGCCGCCGCGCTGGAACTGCTGAAGAAGGCCAACAGCCTGAAACCCGAAGATGCCTCGATCACGGACTCGCTGGGTTGGGCACAGTTTGTGACGGGCGATGTGGAATCCGCTGTGCCGGTGCTGGAGCGGGCCGCCCAAGGCGCGCCGACAGATGCGACGATCAACGAGCATCTGGGCGACGCGTTGTGGGCGGCGGGTCGTCGTTATGAGGCGCGCTACGCCTGGCGTGCCGCGTCGGTCTTTGCCGAGGGTGAAGCCGCGGTCCGTTTGAACGGGAAGGTAAAAGAAGGGATGAAACCTGAATATGCCGCTCCCTGATGCGAGGACGCTGGTGGAGACGGCCTATGCCAAGGTGAACCTGGCCCTCCACGTGCGGGAGAGGCGCGCCGACGGCTATCATGCTCTTGAAAGCCTGTTCGCGTTCGCGCGCGATGGAGATCTGCTGGCGGCAGAGCTGACCGACGATGGAGAAGTCCGCCTGCAAGTGGACGGACCGTTCGGGGCGGCGCTGGATGCGGGGGCCGATAATCTGGTGACGATGGCGGCCCGCCTTTTGCAGCAGCATACAGGGGAAGAGCGAGGCGCTGTCATCACATTGACGAAGAACCTGCCTATCGCTTCGGGTATCGGCGGCGGATCGGCGGATGCTGCGGCTGCGTTGCGGCTGCTCAACAGGCTGTGGGACGCGCGGCTGCCTGCCGCAGAGTTGGAACAGCTCGGGCTGGCGCTTGGTTCGGACGTTCCCGCTTGCATAAGCAGCGTTACGCAGATGGTGCGAGGGCGGGGCGAAATACTTGAACAGCGGGATGTGAAGGCTTTGGTGGGGATGCCGATGCTGCTGGTCAATCCGGGCGTTCCGCTGTCGACGGCACGGGTTTTTAAAGGTTGGGATCGGCAGGATCGCGGCCCACTGGATGTCCAGGGCCTGGACGATGTCATAACCGGGGGACGCAATGACCTGGAAGCCTCGGCAATGGAGGTGGCGCCGATCATCGCCCAAGTGTTGGGCTTTCTGAAAGACCAAAGGGGCGTGCGATTGGCGCGGATGTCGGGGTCTGGCGCGACTTGCTTCGCTCTGTTCGATGATGCCGTTGACAGAAGCGCGGTGGCCAAGGCCCTGCTGTCGCAAGGCGGCGACTGGTGGATCATGGAAACGGAGATAAGGTGAGCGTGAGCGAGGCTTTCACACTGATCGACGGCGGCGCGGCCCAACTGTTGATCGTCGCGGACCATGCTTCGGCTCATGTCCCCGATGATATCGATCTGGGGATAGACGAGGCATTGCTGACCGATCACATCGCGGTCGATATCGGGGTCGCGGAAGTCAGCCGCCTGCTGGCGGAGCAGTTGGGATGCACGGCGATATTGGGCGGCGTGTCGCGGCTGGTGATCGACCTCAACCGCGAAGAAGAAGCACCCGGCCTGTTGCCGGTCATGAGCGACGGCCATGTGATCCCGGGCAATCGCGAGGCAGATCTGGCCCAGCGGTTGATGCGTTTCCATCACCCCTATCATCATCAGATCGTCCGGTTGCTGGACGGCATGGCATCACCATTCATCCTGTCCGTGCATAGCTTTACGCCCAGCTTGGCGAGCGATCCCCATGCCCGGCGGCCCTGGGACATCGGCGTCCTTTATAATGAGGATGATCGCGCGGCGCGGATCGCTATTCCGCTGCTGACGGAAGCGGGCCTGCTGGTCGGGGATCAGCTCCCCTATTCGGGCAAGCTGCTGAATGCGACGATGAACCGCCATGCCGAAGCGAACGGCATTCCATATCTGGGCATCGAAATGCGGCAGGACCTGGTTGGAGACGTAGAGGGGCAGCGCCGCTTCGCCAGTATAATCGGTCCCATCGTGCTACAATGCCGCAATAGCCTTGCGTGACTCGCCTCTTTTTGGAAAGGAGGCGCGCGCAAGAAGGGTAGGTTTTATGTCTCACACGTTCGACAAGTCGAAACTGCCGAGCCGTCATGTCTCGGTTGGTCCTGAGCGGGCCCCGCATCGCAGCTATTACTACGCGATGGGCCTGACCGAGGAAGAGATTGCCCGGCCCTTCGTAGGTATTGCTTCGGCAGGTAATGACAGCGCCCCCTGCAACACCACGCTCGACCTGCAGGCGGACTGGTGCCGGCAGGGCGTGAATGAAGCTGGCGGCATGCCGCGCCGCTTCAACACGATCACCGTGACTGATGGCATCGCGATGGGGCATCAGGGCATGAAAAGCTCGCTCGCGAGCCGTGAGGTTATCGCGGACTCCGTCGAGTTGTCGGTGCGCGGCCATTGCTATGACGCGCTGGTGACCTTTGCCGGGTGCGACAAGTCGCTGCCGGGCATGATGATGGCGATGCTGCGTCTCAATGTCCCGTCGATCTTCGTCTATGGCGGGTCGATCCTGCCGGGGCGGTTCGAGGACCGCGACGTCACGGTCGTCGATGTGTTTGAGGTGGTCGGCAAATATGCTGCCGGGGCCTGCCCGCTGAAGGATGTGATCGCGCTGGAAAAGGTGGCGTGTCCGGGTCATGGTGCGTGCGGCGGGCAATATACCGCCAACACCATGGCCTGCGTCGGCGAGGCGATCGGCTTGTCGCTGCCCAATAGCAACATGGCGCCCGCGCCTTACAAGAGCCGCGAGGACGTCGCGGTCGCGGCAGGGCGTCAGGTCATGGAATTGCTGGCGAAGAATATCCGCCCGCGCGACATCTGTACGCGTGAGGCGTTCGAGAACGCTGCGCGCATCGTTGCTGCAACCGGCGGTTCTACCAATGGCGCGCTACACCTGCCTGCCATGGCGAACGAGTGCGGCATCGACTTCGACCTGTTCGATGTGGCCGAAATCTTCAAATCGACGCCTTACATCGCTGATCTGAAGCCGGGCGGCAAATATGTCGCCAAGGACATGTACGACGCCGGTGGCATCTACATGCTGATGAAGACGCTGTTCGACAACGGTCTGCTGCATGGCGACTGCCTGACCGTGACCGGCAAGACGATCGCCGAGAATATCGAGGAAGTGACCTGGAACCCCGACCAGAAGGTTATCTATGACGTCAAGTCGCCGATAACCCCGACCGGTGGCGTTGTGGGCCTGAAAGGAACATTGGCTCCCAACGGCGCTATTGTGAAGGTTGCGGGCATGCACCGCTTGCAGTTCGAGGGTCCCGCACGGGTCTTTGATTGTGAAGAGGACGCCTTTGCAGCGGTCGAGGCACGCGATATTGCCGAAGGCTGCGTGATCGTCATTCGCTATGAGGGCCCCAAGGGCGGTCCGGGCATGCGCGAGATGCTTTCCACTACCGCTGCGCTCTATGGCCAGGGGATGGGTGAGAAGGTCGCGCTGATCACCGATGGTCGCTTCTCGGGTGCGACGCGCGGCTTCTGCATAGGCCATGTGGGGCCTGAAGCCGCTGACGGTGGCCCGATCGCGCTGGTCGAGGATGGCGATGTCATCTCCATCGATGCCGAAGCGGGTACGATTGACCTGAAAGTGGCCGATGCCGTTCTGGCTGAGCGTCGGAAGAACTGGCAGCCGCGCCAGAATGATTATCAGGCTGGCGCGCTGTGGCGCTATGCACAGAATGTGGGTCCGGCCTACAAGGGGGCGGTTACGCATCCCGGAGCAAAGGCCGAAACCCATGTTTATGCGGACATCTGACAAGATCGCCGGGGTGGGGCTGCTGTGCCTTGCCCTGGCGGGTTGCGATGACAATGGATCGATGCAGGCCGCCGATACGGGATCTGGCCGTGCGGCGGTTGCGGATTGCGCTATTGGATCCCGATCGGGGTGGGCGCGGACTTGCCTGGTCGAGCAGGCGGGCACGATCCTGACCTTGCGTCACGCCGATGGCGGGTTTCGGCGCTTCACAATCCTGAAGGATGGGCGCGGGCTGGCGTCGGCTGACGGCGCTGAGCCTGCAAGCATCGCTATCCTGGAACAGGGGCAGATCGAAGTCAGCGCTGGCGAGGATCGTTATCGGCTGCCCGCAACGATTGCCGGGCGTTGAAACCTTGACCGGAACGCCCATCCTGACTGCCGCCCAGATGCGGGAGGCCGAGCAGGCAGTGTTTGCCAGTGGCATTCCGGAATATGAGTTGATGGAACGGGCAGGTGTAGCGGCGGCCGAGATCATCTGGCGTGCCGGAGCCAAGCGCGACGCTCTGGTCCTCTGCGGTCCCGGCAATAATGGTGGGGATGGGTTCGTGATCGCCCGGCAGCTGCGATCGCGCGGCGTGCCGGTGCGCGTGGCAGCCTTGGGCGAGAGCCGGACGGAGTCAGCGCGAAAGGCGCGTGCTGCATGGAATGGTCCGGTCGAGCCATTCGACCAGGCTGGCCCGGCAACGCAGATCATCGATGCGCTGTTTGGCACCGGCCTTTCCCGAGGACTTGACGCGGTTGTTGCGGAACGGCTCTGCGATCTCACCGGGCGGGCAGCCTTCAGCTACGCGGTCGATTTGCCGAGCGGAGTGGATACGGACAGCGGGGCATTGCTGTCGGCGGTGCCAGACTTTGGCATTTGCATCGCTCTGGGCGCATTGAAGCCGGCTCATGTGCTGCATCCTGCTGCTGGTTTATATCGACGGTTGGTTTGCGCTGATATCGGCATCGCTACCTCGGACACGATCCATCATTTGTCTCCGCCCCACTTGGTCAGGCCGCTTGCGTCGGATCACAAATATAGCCGGGGATTGGTCGCCGTCGTCGGCGGCGAGATGGCAGGGGCCGGGCGGCTTGCTGCGCATGCTGCTGCTCGTTCGGGTGCAGGCATGGTACGTCACCTGACCAGCCTGGATGGTGCGGCGGCGCTGGACGCTGTCATCACTAGGCAGGCCCGCGGGGTTGACGAGGTAAAGGCCTATCTCGCTGACCGCAGGCTGGCCGCGGTGGTCGTTGGGCCGGGACTGGGCCGTGGCGGTGATGCACGCGACCGTCTGGCTGCGGTGCTTCCTTGCGGGCATCCGCTTGTCCTAGATGCCGACGCCTTGACGTTGTTGGGAGGTGCGGGAGCAGAAGGAATACCGCACGGTTCCATTCTGACCCCGCATGAAGGGGAATTTGCAGCGCTTTTCGGCGATCTGCAGGGAAGCAAGATCAACCGCGCGGTTGGGGCGGCCCAGCGCGTATCGGCCGTGGTCGTGCTCAAGGGCGCCGATAGCGTGATAGCGGCGCCGGACGGGCGGGTCGCCGTAGCGACCGGTGCGTCGCCCTGGTTGTCCACCGCCGGGACCGGTGATGTGCTGGCGGGTTTGGCCGCGGGGAGATTGGCGGTGACTGGTGATCCGTTCCGCGCGGCATGCGAGGCGGTCTGGCTGCACGGTGAAGCGGCTAGGCGGGCCGGGGCAGCCTTCGTCGCGGGTGATTTGATTGCGCAGTTGCCAGCAGCTATCGGCTCTCGCCTGTGACTCATGGCGACACTGATTTCGTCGTACGCATTGCCGCGAAGGGCGATGGCGTGACCGCCGATGGCCGGCATGTTCCGCTTGCCGCGCCGGGGGATCGGCTGACGGCGAACGGCGACCTTCTATTTGGCCCCCATCATGTCGAGCCGCCCTGCATTCACTTCCCGGCTTGTGGTGGTTGCGAACTTCAGCATGTTGACGAGGAGAGCTTGTCAACGTTCTTCACCTCGCGTGTTACCGGCCCTCTTGCGGGGCAGGGCGTAACGGCAGGGACAGTATTGGCAGCTCACATCTCACCGCCGCGAACCAGAAGGCGGGCGTCGCTGAGGGCCGCGCGAGAGGGGCGGCGTGTCATCATCGGATTCGCGGAGGCGGGCAGCCACAAGCTGATCGACCTGGCTATGTGTGAGATACTGGATCCACGCATTTTCGCCTTGCTGGCGCCGCTCCGCGCGATGCTGCCGCTGATCCTGCCGGACAAGCGTGCGGCGCATGTACGCATGTCGGTGACCGACCAGGGGATCGACCTTCTGCTGGAAGGTGTCCGCGTGGACGGGCTGGCGGCGGACGAAGCCCTGCGGGATTTCGCGGCTGCCGGGAAGTTGGCGCGGCTGACGATCGATGAGGGTGACGGCCAGCAACTGCGCTGGGAGCCTGAACCTGTGACGGCCAGTTTTGGCGGCATTGCAGTCGGTTTTCCGCCCTTCGCCTTCCTTCAGGCGACGCCGGATGGCGAGGCAGCCCTGGTGGAGTTTGTCCGTCAGGCCCTGCCGTTACAGGGACCTGTGGCCGATCTCTTTTGTGGGCTTGGCACCTTTGCGCTGGCGATTGGGGAAGGGCGGCCTGTCTACGCGGCCGAAGCGGCTCGCGATCTGGCCCTGTCCCTCAAGCTGGCTGCGAACCGGGCGCAACGGCGAATGGCGGTGGATCATCGGGACCTGTTTCGCCGGCCACTGACGCCAGAAGAGCTGAACCGCTTTGCCGCGGTGGTGATCGACCCGCCCCGGGCGGGCGCCCGCGAACAGGTTATGCAGTTGGCGGCATCGCCGGTGCCCGTGATCGCCTATGTGTCTTGCAACCCGGCGAGCTTTGCGCGGGATGCGGCCCATCTGGTCGCTGGCGGCTATATGTTGGAAAGCGTGAAGCCGGTCGGGCAATTCCGCTGGTCAACGCATGTGGAACTGGCCGCCATATTCCGTCGTCCATAAAATTTGTCCCCCGCCGCTTTTTTGCGGCGAGGGACAGGCACCCTCTCCAAAGGGAAGCTTACGCTTTTTTAGCGCAGCTTGATGACAGTCGCGCGACGGCGCGCGGGCATTGGATCGGCATAAAGGCTGGCCATTGGCTCGTCCTCGACTTCGATGATTGCTTCCGATGTGAAGCCGTTGAAGCCGGTGCGCATCGCCGCGCCATAGGCACCCAGCATGCCGATTTCGATATAGTCGCCCGCGACGACATCGTCGGGCAGCATGAAGGGACCGACCATATGGTCCATGTCATCGCATGTCGGCCCGTAGAAGGCGAAGCCGGTCAGTTCCGCTTCGCTTTCATCATCCCGCAGCAGGGCGACTGGAAAGCGCCAGCCGATATGCGCAGCGTCGAACAGCGCGCCATAGGCGCCGTCATTGATGTAAAGTTCAGTGCCGCGACGGCGCTCAACCCGGACGATGATGGAACTGTATTCCGCAGACAGAGCGCGGCCGGGCTCACACCATAGTTCCGCCGAATAGCTGATCGGCAGGCTTTCGAAACCGCGATAGATGGCGTCGAAATAGGCTTCCAGCGCGGGTGGCTCCATGCCCGGATAGACGGACGGAAAGCCGCCGCCGACATCAATGATATCGACCGTGACGGCCGCATCGACGATGGCTGCGCGAACGCGTTCGATGGCGTCGCTATAGGCTTGCGGGCTCATGGCCTGGCTGCCGACGTGGAAGCATATGCCAAGCGCGTCAGCCGCCTGACGCGTGGCCATCAGCAATTCGCGAGTCTCGCCCAGTTCGACGCCGAACTTGGACGCCAGGCTGAGTTCCGAATGTTCGGACGAGACACGCAGGCGAACGCACAGCTCAAGGTCCGCCGCATCGTTCGTGGCGCGCATGATTTTCGCCAGCTCGTCCAGGGTATCGAGCGAGAAGGTGCGCACGCCATGCACATGATAGGCCTCGACAATCGCTTCCTCGGCCTTGACCGGATGCATGAAGCACAATTTCGCTTCCGGCAGCGTTTGGGCAACAAGGCGTACCTCAGCGATAGAAGCTACGTCATAATGCGTGATTCCGCTTGCCCAAAGCGTCCGGAGCAGATCCGGAGACGGGTTAGCCTTTACAGCGTAGAGCGAGCGCCCCGGAAACTTCTCAGTGAAGAATCGGGCGGCGCGGGCCGCAGCCTGCGGGCGGATCAGCGTTACCGGTGCTGCCGGTGTGAGGGCGGTCGCTACCCCCAGCGCGCTATGGTGCTTGTGCAATTCAAGGGACCTCCAGTGTAGTTCATGGCAATCAAGCTGCCTTGCGGTGGAAGTCCCATGGGGCAGCGGAAGGGCGATATATGCTGAGGGGTCCCCCCTGTAAAGCGCAAGCGTAAATTTTGTTGCGCGTCCGGCTATGAAACGTGCGTCAGGAAAGACGGGACCTGAAATCCTCGTAGGAAAAACGGCGGATTTCCTTGAGTTCGTCGGTTTTCGAATTCCATAGCCAAATGGCAGGCAGCGGCACGCCGTTGAATGTGTTGGTCTTTACCATCGAATAATGGGCCTGATCGAGGAAGGCGATACGCCGTCCCGGAGTCGCGCCGCCGGGGACTCGATAGTCACCGATGATGTCGCCCGCGAGGCATGACGGGCCGCCGAGTCGCGTCGGTTGCCCGTCAGCTTCCTCATGCAACATCGCCGGGCGGTATGGCGCCTCTATGACGTCGGGCATGTGGCATGTGGCGGAAATGTCGGTGATGGCGACCGGCATGCCGTTGTCGATGACGTCAAGGATTTCGCCGACCAGGATGCCCGCGTCGAGCGCCATGGCTTCGCCGGGTTCGATATAGAGTTCAAGGCCGGTTTGCGCCTTGATGCGGTGCAGGAAGGCGATCAGATCGTCGACCTGATAGTCGGCGCGCGTGACATGATGGCCACCGCCGAAGTTGAGCCATTTGAGGCCGCCGACATGCGGCATCACCCGCGATTCTATCGCGGCCCAGGTGCGTTGCAGCGGTAGGAAATCCTGTTCGCAGAGATTATGGACATGGAGACCATCGACGCCATCGAGATGCTCGGCACGCAATTGATCGATGGGGAAACCGAGGCGGCTGTGCGGCTGTGAGGGGTCATATTTCGGCACCTCACCCTCCGCGTGGAGGGGATTGATGCGCAGGCCGATGTCGAAGTTCACACCGTTCATGCGCGCTTCGTCAATGACGGGCTGCATGCGCGCGATCTGGCCGGGGCTGTTGAAGATGACATGGTCTGAAATTTTGAGGATTTCGGCCAGGTCGTCTGGTTTGTACGCCGCGCAGTAGGTTGCGACTTCGCCTCCATATTCTTCGCGGCCAAGGCGCGCTTCATAGATGCCTGAGGCGCAGACGCCGTCGAGATATTCCGCGACGACGGGGCCGAGCGACCACATGGAAAAGGCCTTGAGAGCGCCCAGCACCTTGATGCCCGCG
This sequence comes from Sphingobium herbicidovorans, assembly GCF_002080435.1. Taxonomy (NCBI): domain Bacteria; kingdom Pseudomonadati; phylum Pseudomonadota; class Alphaproteobacteria; order Sphingomonadales; family Sphingobiaceae; genus Sphingobium; species Sphingobium herbicidovorans. Next base: position 287,100 of record NZ_CP020538.1, read on the forward strand.
CGGTCTCCTATGTCGCGCAGGATCGACAGGTTGCGACGGATTGCCGCCTCGTCCACCACGAAGGCGGGCGAGGGTACGCGGTGGAGGTCGAAATGCGCGAAGGCGGCGGGATCGCCGGCTTTGGTTTCCATCGATAATTCTCCGTCATGCCAGCGACAGCTGGAGTCCCAGGCGGGAGTGCACGGCGTAGAGGCGCGAGATCCCAGCTTTCGCTGGGATGACGTTCCCTAACTTTAGAAATCCAGCGGCTTATCCAGTTCCTTCACTTGCCAGGGCAGGCCGTGCTTGTTCAGCATGTCCATGAAGGGATCGGGATCGAACTGTTCGATGTTGAACACGCCCTCACCCTTCCATGCGCCCGTAAGCATCAATGCTGCACCGATCATGGCGGGGACGCCGGTGGTGTAGCTGACCGCCTGATTGCCGGTTTCGGCATAGGCGTCTTCATGATCGCAGACATTGTAGACATAGACGGTCTTCTGCTGGCCGTCCTTCTGGCCGGTGGCGATGTCGCCGATATTGGTCTTGCCCTTGGTCGTGGAGCCGAGGCTGGACGGTTCGGGGAGGACGGCTTTGAGGAACTGAAGCGGGATGATCTCCTGGCCGTTGTAGATGACCGGGTCGATGCGGGTCATGCCGACATTCTGCAGCACTTCCAGATGCTTGAGATAAGCATCGCCGAAGGTCATCCAGAAGCGGATGCGTTTGATTTCCGGATAGTGTTTGGCGAGCGATTCCAGTTCCTCATGATACATGAGGTACATGTTCTTTTCGCCGACCTGATCAAAGTCGAACACCTGCTTGTGCTTGAGCGCGGGGCCTTCCACCCACTTGCCGCCTTCCCAATGGCGCGATGGGGCGGTGACTTCGCGGATGTTGATTTCCGGGTTGAAGTTGGTGGCGAAATGCTGGCCATGGTCGCCGCCATTGCAGTCGAGAATGTCGAGCGTGTCGATCCGGTCGAGCAGATGCTTCTTGATGTAGGACGCAAAAACGCTGGTGACGCCGGGGTCGAAGCCCGATCCGAGCAGCGCCATGATGCCCGCTTCCTTGAAGCGGTCCTGATAAGCCCATTGCCAGCCATATTCGAACTTGGCGGTGTCGCGCGGTTCGTAATTGGCGGTGTCGAGATAATCGGTCTTGGTCGCGAGGCACGCGTCCATGATCGCGAGGTCTTGATAGGGGAGCGCGAGGTTTACGACCAGCTTGGGCTGGACCTTCTCGATGAGGGCGATGGTTTCTTCGACGTTATCGGCATCGACCTGGGCGACATCGATGGTGACGCCGGTGCGAGCCTTGACCGATTCGGCGACCTTTTCACAGCTGATGATGCGGCGGCTGGCCAGCGTGATGTGGCTGAAAATATCAGGGTTCATCGCCATCTTGTGAACCGCGACAGACCCGACGCCGCCCGCGCCGATGACCAGAACCTTGCTCAATTCCACTGCTCCATTTCCAGGCCGCGCCGGACGCGCGAAAGCGCCCATATAGGGAGTTGGCGTTACAGCGCAAAGTCAGAGGTGAGCCAACGCGCTACAGCCGTTCGTTTCGAGCGTAGTCGAGAAACGGAAAGCGGAGTTCCATGGTTTCTCGACTTCGCTTGAAACGAACGGAGGTGGGGAGATTCGGACGTTAAAAACTCGCGCCATCGACCTTGTTGATCTTGAGCGCGTCTATGTCGATTTCCGGCACGCAGCGCAGGTTGAACGCGAGGACCGGCCCGTCGGGAGAATCGCCTTCCGCGAAAGATTGCGTGCCGCAGACATTGCAGTTGCAGGACATGGCTTCAGTGGGCGCGTCGGCTACGGTGAAGGTAACTGCACCGCAGTGGCAGCTTCCGGTGTAGGGCATGGGGGTCTCCTCCAATACACATGCTGCAATCTCGCATGTGGATATGCTGGGCTCTTGGAGTTTCATGGAAAATCGGCAAGAGCCAAGCATGCTGGTTTCGACCGTATCCGGGAAAGATGTAAATGGGGCATGTCTTTCGACAGTGGGCTACAGTTTTCTGGAGCAAACTCCTGCTGAACCGAGCTTGGGGTTTAGTCCGGCTGATTAGCCTAGTTGTCTTCTTGATGATTGTAAGTTGCATATCGCTGATCCGCCCAGAGCCGACGCCGGAAAAGCTGCAAGGGACGGTAATCAGTAAAGGAATCCTAAGAAAAGGTGTTCCGTTTCTGTATCTCAACACTTCGGGACGATCCTATAGGATGTATTGCCCTTTTGTGCAGGCAACAACAAAGAGAAGAAACGGTAACCGTCAACCGTGCTTTCAGTCTCGGATATATGATCTTGTGGGTAGTAAAATCACTGTTCGACATGACCCGGCGCAAAAATCTATCACATCTCAGATTGTTGTGAGAGAGGTCCTTGATGATGGCGGTCGATCCCTAATAAAGCCAGGTTGGATGACAGATTGTAGAGCGAAGGGTGGCTGTCGATGATCCGATCGGCTTTACCTAACTCACCAACCGCCTCAATCCCTCCACCGTATCCGCCTCGCTTGCAGGCTTGTCGCGCCGTATCCGCGCTATCCTCGGGAAGCGCATCGCCAGCCCGGACTTATGCCGCTTGCTTTCATGGATGCTGTCGAAGGCGACTTCGAGCACCAGCGACTTTTCCACCTCGCGCACCGGGCCGAAGCGGTTCACCGTGTTCGTGCGTACGAAGCGGTCCAGCCATTTCAGTTCCTCGTCGGTGAAGCCGCTATAGGCTTTGCCGACGGGGAGCAGTTCACCGTCCTCCGTCCAGCAGCCGAAGGTGTAGTCTGAATAGAAGGAGGAGCGTTTGCCGTGGCCGCGCTGGGCGTACATCATGACGCAGTCGGCGGTCAGGGGATCGCGTTTCCATTTGTACCAGAGCGCCGCCTTGCGTCCCGCGACATAGGGGCTGTCGCGGCGCTTGAGCATCAAGCCTTCGATGGCGGCGTCGCGGGCGCTTGCGCGGATGTCGGCGAGGGCTTCGAAGTCGGCGGCTTCGATGAGGGCGGATATGTCGAACCGATCCCGGTCCAGCGTCGGGACGATGGTTTCGAGGCGGGGGCGGCGTTGTTCCCATGGGAGCGCGCGGAGGTCTTCGTCGGCGTGGAGCAATATGTCGTAGAGGCGGACGAAGGCGGGGTAGTCGGCCATCATCTTTGCCGTCACCGCCTTGCGGCCCAAACGTTGCTGGAGGGCGTTGAAGCTGGCGGCCTCTCCGCCCTGAAACTCTCCTTTGACGAGCAGTTCGCCGTCGAGGACCGCGTGGGCGGTGAAGGCTTCCGCAATTTCGGGGAAGCTGCCGGTGATGTCGTCTCCGGCGCGGCTGTAGAGGCGGGTCTGCGCGCCAGTGCCGACGATCTGGATGCGGATGCCGTCCCACTTCCATTCGGCAGCATAGTGGGTGAGATCGACGCTGTCGGCCTCCAGCGGGTGGGCGAGCATGAAGGGGCGAAAAAAGGGCGTGCCTGTGGGGTCGGGGCGCTCGGTGCGGCCTTCGGCCCAGTCGAAGAGGGCGGTATAGGGAGGGGAGAGGGCGTGCCAGCATTCCTCCACATCGTCGACGTTGAGGTTGAAGGCTTGCGCGAAGCCGGTCTTGGCGAGGCGGGCGGAGATGCCGACGCGCAGGCCGCCGGTGGCGAGCTTTAGCAGGGCGAAGCGGCCCGATGCGTCGAGATGGTCCATCATCTGGGCGAGGACGGTGGGCGCAGCGGCCCGGCTGGTAGCGTGGAGGCGGTCGATGATTGCCGAGAGGGTGAGGGAGCCGTCGTCCAGTTCCGGGGGCTGGTCATCGACCTTGGGCCAGAGGAGGGCGACGGTTTCAGCAAGATCGCCGACATAGTCGCGGCTCATTTCGAACAGGACCGGATCGACGCGGGTGCGGGTCATTTCCCCGATGACGGAGGATTTGACCGCTTTTATGTCGAGATTGCCGGTCAGGGCAGCCAGCGCCCATCCCCTGTCCGGGTCTGGGGTTTGGGCCATATAGGCGGCGATGAGGTCCAGCTTACCATTGCGCGAGCGGGTGTAGACGAGGCCGTCGAGGAGTTGGGAGAAGGCGCGCATTAGGGCGCCCTGCCCGTATTGAGGGCGGGGTGAGGGGGCGGCGAAGGCGTTTCGACGGGCTCAGCGGGGGGCTTCGACGGGATCAGCGCGAACGGACAATGGTAGTGGTCCGGGGGAGGGTGGAGTGCACTGTGCTGCATTAGCCCTCATCCTCGTCTTCGCGGCCGACCAGCGCCAGTGCCCTTGCCCGCATCTGGTGGGTCATGCACCAGTGCAGCAGCGCTTCTTCCCGGCCGTGTGTAATCCAGGTTTCTGTCGGGGCGACTTCCCGGATGGTGTCGGTCAATTCGTCCCAGTCGGCATGATCCGAAATGACGAGCGGCAGTTCGACATTCTTCTGCCGGGCGCGCTGGCGGACGCGCATCCAGCCTGACGCCATGGCGGTGATGGGATCGGGCAGGCGGCGGCTCCAGCGGTCGTTGAGCGCGGAGGGAGGCGAAACGATGATGTGGCCGCGCATGTCTTTTGCCTGGATGCCGGTGGCGGGGCGCAGTTCGCCAAGGTCGATGCCGAAGTCGCTGTAGAGCGCACACATGCGCTCCATGGCGCCGTGGATATAGATGGGATCATGATGACCCCGGGCGCGGATTTCGCAGATCAGCCTCTGCGCCTTGCCGAGGGCATAAGCGCCGACCAGGACGCAGCGATCGGGATTGGCATGGAGTGCGGCGAGCAGGCGATCAACCTCGCTGCTCGTGTCGGGGTGGCGGAACACGGGCAGGCCGAAAGTCGCTTCGGTCACGAAGATATCGCAGGGGACTGGCTCGAATGGCTTGCAGGTCGGATCGGGGCGGCGCTTGTAGTCTCCGGTGACGACGACGCGCTCGCCCGCATGTTCAAGGACGATCTGCGCCGAGCCGAGGACATGGCCTGCGGGGACGTAGCTGATGGTGACGTCCTTCATGCGAATTTCGTCGCCATAGGGAACCGCGGTTCCCGACGCGGTGCCATAGCGCAACGCCATGATGGCCAGCGTTTCCCTGGTCGCCCAGACATGACCATGGCCTCCACGTGCATGATCGGCATGGCCATGGGTGACGAGGGCGCGCTCCTGCGGGATGGACGGATCGATCCACGCATCGGCGGGTCGGATATAGATGCCGGTGGGGTGTGGCTCGATCCAATGAGGCATGGATGGAAGAAGGGGCTTGCGGCGCGTTGGTTCCGTCAACTTTTGGGAAGATGCAGATCGCAATTTGTGGGCGATGCGCCGATTAATGCCTTTGCCGTGCGATGGGGCATTGCAGCGGGCCCGCTCGCAAAGCGCGCAGGCCATGGCGTTCGGGTGGCGATCCAACGAGCGACGACCGCGCAGACGAACCGGCGGCTCGCCCATTTCCGCCCGGTTTGATTTTCAGGAGGCGGTGGCCATCCCGATAATCTCAGGCGGCCTTGCGGATATCCAATTCCAGCCGATCCCAGATTTCCACCAGCGCCCGAACCAGGTTGCGCATCATATCCTCGCTATGTGCCGGGCCGGGGGTGAAGCGCAACCGTTCCGTGCCGCGCGGCACGGTGGGATAGTTGATGGGCTGCACATAGGCGCCATATTCGGCCAGCAATATGTCGCTGATCCGCTTGGCCTTGACCGGGTCGCCGACCATCAGCGGGACGATGTGCGTGACCGACGGCATGACCGGCAGGCCGGCGTCGGCCATCAAGCGCTTGAGGGTCGTGGCGGCGGCCTGCTGGCCCTCGCGTTCCTCGCTGGAGCCCTTGAGGTGGCGCACGCTCGCCAGCACGCCTGCGACCAGCACGGGCGAAAGCGAAGTGGTGAAGATGAAGCCGGGCGCATAGCTGCGGATGACATCGACGATCATCTGGTCGGCCGCGATATAGCCGCCCATGACGCCGAACGCCTTGCCCAGCGTGCCTTCGACAATGGTCAGGCGATGGGCGACTTCGTCCCGTTCGGAAATGCCGCCGCCACGCGCGCCATACATGCCGACCGCATGGACCTCGTCCAGATAGGTGAGCGCGTTGAATTCGTCGGCGAGATCGCAGATCGCGGCGATGGGGGCGATGTCGCCGTCCATCGAATAGACGCTTTCAAAGGCGATCAGCTTGGGCGTTTCGGGATCTTCGGCAGCGAGCAGTTCGCGAAGGTGATCGACGTCATTATGACGGAACACGCGCTTTTCGCAGCCCGAATTGCGGATGCCCGCGATCATGGAGGCGTGGTTAAGCTCGTCGGAAAAGACGATGCAGCCGGGCAGCAGCTTGGCAAGGGTGGAGAGCGTCGCTTCGTTCGAGACATAGCCCGATGTGAAGAGCAGCGCTGCTTCCTTACCATGCAGGTCGGCCAGTTCCGCCTCCAGGTCGACATGATAATGGGTGTTGCCGCCGATGTTGCGGGTGCCGCCCGAACCTGCCCCGACGTCATGGAGCGCTTCCTCCATCGCGGCCACCACCTTGGGATGCTGGCCCATGGCGAGATAATCATTGGAGCACCAGACGGTGATCGGCTTGGGGCCATTATGGCCGTGGAAGCAGCGCGCGTTCGGAAAAGCGCCCTTGTTCCGCAATATATCGATGAACACGCGATACCGGCCTTCGCTATGGAGCCGATCAATCGCCTGCGCGAAGATATGCTTGTAGTTCACTGAACGCCCAATCCCTTGTGACCCGCATCCCCTTATTTCGGGGCATTTACCTGCTACGGCCGCCTATTACCAGCGATAACCGTTCGCAGCGCTAGGGAGAAATACCTATCATGATGATAGAGGAAATTGGGACTGGACTAAAGGTCCCACCTCTTCACAGCGCTTCCATCTGTGTAAGGCCGAACTCGGCAAGCGCCGGGGCGAGCGACGCCACGCTGTTGTCGAGGCGGGTGAATACCGCCTTTCCTGGAGGACTGGACGCAGGCCAGTTCTGGCCCTGCGTGAGGTAGGCGATGCGGCGGGCAATTCCATCGCCGCCATGGACGAATTTGAGCGGCTGGGAAGCGGCGGCCATCAGTTCTGCTTCCACCAGCGGGAAATGCGTGCAGGCAAGGACGACCGTGTCCATGCGGTCGCCGCCAGACTGGTCGATCAGACCCGCCAGGGCGTCGCGGGCGATTTTCGGGTCTAGCGCTTCGCCGCGCAACTTGGATTCGGCGAGTTGGACGAGCGCAGCGGAGCCATGGCGCAGAACAGTGCAGTCGGCCCCGAACTCTGCCGTCAAGCGATCCACATAGGGCTGCCGCACGGTCGCGTCGGTGCCAAGGACGCCAAACACCCGGCTTTTGGACAGCAAGGCAGCGGGCTTGATCGCGGGCACGGTGCCGACCACCGGAATGTCGAGCGCGGCGCGGACGGCCGAGAGGGCGATGGTCGAGGCTGTGTTACAGGCGATTACCGCCAACCGCGGCCGGAACCGTTCGACCAGGCGACCAAGCAAGGCGGGCACGCGGGCCGCAATCTCCGCCTCGCTCTTTGTGCCATAGGGAAATCCGGCGCTATCGGCAGCGTAGACGACAGGGGCGTTGGGCAGGGCTGCACGGGACGGACCAAGGATGGAGAGGCCGCCGACCCCGGAATCGAAAAAGAGCAATGGTGCGGATGATGCGACTTTCATTGTGGCGCACATGTCGCGGCAGGAGGAAGGGCTGTCAACAGGGCCTCGGGTCGGGCCATGCTGGTTCAGCGGCCCCTGTTCCGTCCAAATCCGGGCCGTTTGAAGTCGCCGGCAGGTTGAGCGCGTTCAGGCGCTTGATAAGGTTCCGCCCCGGAATCCGACGAAATCCGCACCTCGGCAGGATCGACGCCATCGTCCAGCTTGACCCCGAAAGACCGCTTTGCGCACCATGCAATCCGGCCTGCAACCGGATCATGCGTGGGCAGGCAGATGGTGACGGCTTCTCCGGCAACAAGATCAAGCTGGCATTTGCCGCCGATCCCCTGGGCCGAAACATCACGTACGACAATATCGATCTTGCCATGACGGGGGTGAATCATCTGCGCCTTGAGCAGCCTGCGGTGGCGTTCGCTCGCGCGTTTCTGCTCGTTGGCGCTATTCTGATTCACATGCACATTCTGGGGCATTTGCGGGGGCGACCATTTTGACCCAGACTATAGCCGTGGAAAGGCGCACGGCAACAGGCAAGAGTTGGCAGCCGCTCGCAAAGCCGGATTTCGCCTTTGGCATTGCCCATCAGCGCCGGAACGCTATTGTCCGCGCGCAATCAATTCGGCGAGATCATGACACCTGCCTGGCTACTTCCCGCTTTCGTCCTGCTGATATCCTATCTGCTGGGTTCCGTCCCCTTCGGCCTGTTGCTGACGCGATTCACCGGGGCGGGGGATCTGCGCAAGATCGGGTCGGGGAATATCGGCGCAACCAACGTGTTGCGAACCGGGCGCAAGGGGCTGGCGGCGGCGACGCTGCTGCTTGATCTGCTCAAGGGCGCGGCGGCGGTGCTGATCGGTGCGGCGCTGGTCGATGGCGGAGGGCCGATGGCGGGCGCAATGGCCTTTATCGGCCACTGTTATCCGGTCTGGTTGCGTTTTGCAGGGGGCAAGGGCGTTGCGACAATGATGGGCGTGGTGAGCGCGCTGTATTGGCCTGCGGGCATCGTCTTTGCCCTGGTCTGGCTGGGCGCGCTGTTCGGTACGAAATGGTCGTCTGTTGGCGGCATGGCGGCTGGCATCAGCGCGCCGGTGGCGCTGTTGTTCATGGGACGGATCGACCTGGCGCCGGTGACATTGGGGCTGGCGCTGATCCTGCTGTGGCGGCACCGGGCGAACATCGCCAGGCTGGCCAAGGGCGAGGAGCCCAAGATCGGGGCGGCCAAAGGGTGAGCGAACAGGAGCGATTCGATCGCCTCCGTCTGATCCGTTCGCCCCGTATCGGGCCGGTCACTTTCCGGCATCTGATCGCGCGTTTCGGCAAGGCGGGCGAGGCGTTGCGGGCGGTGCCGGAACTCGCCGCGCGAGGCGGCGGCAAGGCGAGTGTTGCGGATGCAGGCGTGGTTGAGAAGGAGATCGCGCGGAGCCGATCACTTGGTGCGCGCTATCTGCTGATGGGCGACAAGGACTATCCATTTTTGCTGGACCAGATGGAGGCGGCTCCCCCCGCGCTGATCGTGCGTGGAGACGCGGGCCTGGCGGCGCGGCAGTGCGTCGCCCTGGTGGGCGCGCGAAACGCGTCGGCTGCGGCCTGTCGCTTCGCCCGCACGCTTTCGCAGGAGCTTGGTCAGCAAGGCGCGGTCGTCGTATCCGGTCTGGCGCGCGGCATCGATACGGCGGCGCATCAGGGATCGGTCGCGACCGGAACCATCGCTGTCATTGCTTGCGGCATCGATATCGTTTTTCCGCCGGAGAATGAGGTGTTGCAGGAACAGATTGCAGCAGAAGGGCTGTTGGTCACCGAACATCCTCCGGGGACGCAGCCCCTGGCCCGCCATTTCCCTGCGCGGAACAGGATCATCGCGGGGCTGGCCGCTGGTACGGTCGTGGTGGAGGCAGCGCCACGGTCGGGGTCGCTGATCACCGCGCGGCTGGCGGCGGATGCCGGGCGTGAGGTGATGGCGGTGCCCGGCTCGCCTGCGGACCCCAGGGCGCAGGGCTGTAACCAGTTGATCCGCGATGGCGCTACGCTGGTGCAGAATGGCGCGGACGTGGTCGAGGCGATCGGCGGGATAGACGGCCGAATGGTCCGGCAAGGGCGTTCGGGCTTTGACGGAGAACCCGTCTCGTCGGATGTGGCGGGCGCGGACCGGGACATCGTGTCGGGCCTGCTCGGCCATTCCGCTGTGCCCGTCGATGAAATCATCCGACTTTCCATGCTGAGTCCGGCGATCGTGCAGACGGTGCTGCTGGAGCTGGAGCTGGCAGGCCGCCTGGAACGCCATGCGGGCGGCCGGGTGAGTTTGTCCTGATGGCCTTGACGGGGACCGCAAACGCCTTCCAGACTCGCGCGTGTACGTGAGAGCACTCAAATAACCGGGGCATGAATGCAGCTTGTCATCGTTGAATCGCCGGCCAAGGCGAAGACCATCGAGAAATATCTGGGCGGGGATTTCCACGTTCTCGCCAGCTATGGTCACATCCGCGACCTGCCCGCGAAGGACGGTTCGGTGGACCCCGACGATGGCTTTGCCATGCAGTGGGAGAATTATGGCGACAAGGGCAAGCAGCTCAAGGCCATTGCGGATGAGGCCAAGAAGGCGACGCGTCTGATCCTGGCGACTGACCCTGACCGCGAGGGCGAGGCGATCAGCTGGCATGTGCAGGAAGTGCTGCGTGCGAAGAAGGCGCTGCCGGCGACAGTCGATCGCGTGACGTTCAATGCGATCACCAAGGCGGCGGTGCTGGAGGCCATGGCCAAGCCGCGTTCGCTGGATGAAGATCTGATCGACGCCTATCGGGCGCGCCGGGCACTCGACTATCTGGTGGGCTTCACCCTGTCGCCGGTGCTGTGGCGCAAGCTTCCGGGCGCGAAATCGGCAGGGCGCGTGCAATCGGTGGCGCTGCGCCTGGTGGTGGAGCGCGAGCGCGAGATCGAAAGTTTCGTGGCCCAGGAATATTGGTCGGTTGCGGCGGAGATGGAGCAGGGCGGCCAAAGCTTTACCGCGCGTCTTGTCCGTTGGAAGGGCGAGAAGATCGAGCGCCTGACCATCGGCAAGGAAGGCGACGCCATGGCCGCGAAGGCGGACGTGGAAGCCGGACGCTTCACCGTCGAGAAGGTGGAAACCAAGCCGGTTTCGCGCAATCCTCCGCCGCCATTCACGACATCGACGCTTCAGCAGGAGGCTGCGCGCAAGCTGGGATTCTCGGCCAGCCACACCATGCGGGTCGCGCAACAGCTCTATGAGGACGGCGCGATCACCTACATGCGTACCGACGGCGTGCAGATGGATGGCAGCGCCATCTCCGCCGCGCGAAAGGCGATCGCGGAGCGCTATGATGGCGGCTATCTGCCCGAAAAGCCGCGCCAGTATCAAACCAAGGCCAAGAATGCGCAGGAAGCGCATGAAGCCATCCGTCCCACTGAATTTTCGCGGGACAAGGTGGGCAGCGGCGATCATGCGCGTCTTTACGACCTGATTTTCAAGCGTGCGCTGGCGAGCCAGATGGCTTCGGCGCGGTTGGAACGGACGACCGTAGATATGGTCGATGGCACAGGGCAGCATGCATTGCGGGCCACGGGGCAGGTGGTGATCTTTCCGGGCTTCCTGGCGCTCTATGAGGAGGGGCGCGACGATGCGGAGGATGATGACAGCAAACTGCTGCCGCGTCTGAACGCGGGCGACGCTCCGGCGAAAAAGAAGGTGATGGCGGAGCAGCATTTCACCCAGCCGCCGCCGCGCTATTCGGAAGCCAGCCTGGTGAAGAAGCTGGAGGAATTGGGGATCGGACGCCCGTCCACCTACGCCTCCACGCTGCAGGTGCTGAAAGACCGCGATTATGTGCGGATCGAGAAGAACCGGTTTTTCGCTGAGGAGAGCGGGCGGCTGGTGACGGCTTTCCTGGAGCGGTTCTTCGAGCGCTATGTATCTTACGACTTCACCGCAGGACTGGAAGACGAACTGGACGAGATTTCCGGGGGCCGCGCCCAGTGGCAGGCGGTGCTGGAAGCCTTTTGGCGCGATTTCAAGCCCAAGACGGCCGAAGTCATGGAGCAGAAGCCTTCGGACATCACCGCCGAATTGGACAAGTTCCTGGAACCGATGCTTTTCCCGCCCAAGGCGGACGGCAGCAATCCGCGTGCCTGCCCCCTGTGCGGTGACGGGCAGTTGTCGCTGCGAGGTGGCCGGTTCGGTGCGTTTATCGCCTGCTCCAATTATCCCGAGTGTAAATTTACCCGGAAGTTCGGCCAGCCTGGCGGCAAGGATGGCGAGGATACAGGACCCGAAGTGTTGGGCAAGCATCCCGAAACCGGGCTGGACATCACGAAAAAATCGGGTCGCTTCGGCCCCTACATAGAGATGGGCGAGGGCAAGGAAGCAAAGCGCGGTTCCATTCCCAAAGACCTGCCGGACGGCGAATTGACGCTGGACTGGGCGGTGAAGCTGCTGAGCCTGCCACGAGAGGTCGGGCTTCATCCGGAAACCGGCAAGCCGATCGTTGCGAATATCGGGCGTTTCGGGCCCTATCTGCTGCATGATGGCAAATATGGTCGGCTGTCTTCCACCGCGGAGATTTTCGAGGTGGGCATGAACAGTGCCGTTGTGAAGCTGGCCGAGGCGGCGAACAAGGGCGGGCGCGGCGCATCCCGTGAACCTTTGAAGGTGCTGGGCAAGCATCCTCGGACCGAAGCTGAGATCAAGCTGATGGAAGGGCGCTATGGCCCATATGTCACTGACGGGACGACTAATGCGACACTGCCCAAGACGATCGAGCAGGACGCGTTGACGCTGGAGGAAGCCGCGCAGCTGATCGACGCGCGGGCTGCGGCGGCTCCGGCGAAGAAGGGAAAAAAGAAGGCGCCGGCTAAAAAGGCTGCGGCAAAGAAACCTGCGGCCAAGAAGGCTCCGGCGAAGAAGAAAGCGGCGGCGGAGTAGCGCGAAACCCGTTCCGGCTGAGCGACGTCGAAGCCTCTTGTTCAACAAGAAGCGAAGGGCTTGGACAGGCTCAGCCCGAACGGGAGTGGGTCGGCTCGATTTGGTGGGCCGAGGCTACTCCACCCAGTCCAGGCCGATATCGCGGTAGATGAACCGATCGTCCTCCCAATCTTCCTTCACCTTGACGTGGAGGTAGAGGTGAACCTTTACGCCGAGCAGGCTCGCCAGTTCGGCGCGGGCCTTTGACCCGATTTCCTTGAGCCGTTGCCCGCCCTTGCCCAGCACGATCGCACGCTGGGTGGGGCGGCCGACGAGGATCTGCTGGTGGATTTCCACCGACCCGTCCTCGCGTTCCTTATATTGTTCGGTATCGACGGCGGTGGCGTAGGGCAGTTCGGCGTGTAGCTGATGATAGAGTTGTTCGCGCGTGATTTCTGCCGCCAGCATCCGGTCGGTGGCATCGGAAACCTGATCCTCGGGGAAATGCCACGGTCCTTCAGGCATCGCGTTGGCGAAGGCGGTCTTGAGTTCGGGCAGGCCATCGCCGGTCGCGGCGCTGACGAAAAATGTCTCGGCAATGTCCAGCCGCTCATAAAGCCGCTCGGTGTGGACGAGCAGCTTTTCCTTTATGGCGATATCGACCTTGTTGAGGATCAGCCATTTCTTCTCCGGCCGGGATGCCAGAGCGGAGATTATCGGCTCCATCTTCGATCCCAGACCAGCCTTGCCATCGACGATCAGCGCGATCAGGTCCGCGCCCTGCGCGCCGCCCCACGCGGCCTGCACCATGGCGCGGTCCAGCCTCCGCTTCGGCGCGAAGATGCCGGGGGTGTCGACCAGCACCATCTGCGTGTCGCCTTCAATCGCCACGCCCATGACCCGGGTGCGAGTGGTCTGCGCCTTGGGGCTGGTGATGGCTACCTTTTGGCCGACAAGCGCATTTACCAGAGTCGATTTGCCCGCATTGGGCGCGCCGACGATGGCGACGACGCCACAGCGTTGGGATTCAGGATCAATCGTCAAACAAAACTCCGTTCAGCCCCGCCTTTTTCGCAGGGATTTTCTTCTTAATGCAAAATGGGTCGGTGGGACAGGCTCAGCTGTCCAGTTTGTCCAGCAGCGCCTTGGCCGCCGCCGTTTCAGCTTCCTGCTTCGACCCGCCCGATGCACTCGCTTCCCCGGCGCCCTTGATTGATACCGTCACCGTAAAGCGTAATGCGTGGTGGGGGCCGGAACGATCCGTCAGCACATATTCGGGAGGCTTGCGGCGGTTGGCCGCCGCCCATTCCTGGAGGGTCGATTTGGGATGCTTGGGGGCGCTTTCCTGCGTGTCGACGCGGCTGTCCCAAAGTCGGCGGACGAGGGCGCGTGCCTCGTCCAGCCCGGCTTCCAGATAAAGTGCGCCGATCAACGCCTCCATGACGTCGCCCAGCACATTATCGCTGTCGGTCGCGCCATCGTCGCGGGCCTGCTTGCCAAGGATGACATGTGTAGGAACGCCCGCCGAGCGCGCTATTTCGGCGCAGGTCTCGCCCGAAACCAGCGCATTGAAACGGCGGGAAAGCTTGCCCTCCGGTTCTCCGGCGAAGCGTTCATAGACCCACTCCGCCATGATCAGCCCCAGGACACGGTCACCCAGAAATTCGAGCCGTTCATAATTGGCGGCATTTGCGCTGCCATGGGTCAGCGCCTGATGGAAGGGCGCAGAATCCTTAGGCGCTCGCCCGATCAATCTGGCGAGCCAGCCAGATGTGTCGGGCTTCGTCAAAAACCTTCCCCGATGCGGTTCCAGCGCGCGGCTGTGAACCATGTCCAGGGCAGCAACCAGTTTGCGCTGCCATCGGTCGAAAATACCGAGATCATGGCCTTGCCCACCAGATTCTCTTCCGGCACGAGGCCTATGCCCCCGCCTTCGACCGCAGGGAAGCGGCTGTCGGCGCTGCGGTCCCGATTGTCGCCCATCATGAAAAGATGGCCTTCGGGCACCAGCATCGTGTCGCGGTCGTCGGCTGCGCCGTCGGGCACGAGGTCGAGCACATTGTAGCTTTTGCCGCCAGGCAGGGTTTCGCGATATTGCGGATAGCGGCACTGACGGCCACCGCCGGGCGCATCTTCCTCAAATTCCGTGCGGTAGCAGGGGGAGGGGCTGCCCTCCTTCGCGGCGGCGCCCAGCATGTTGGGCATGACCGGGATGACCAGATCGGCGACCTTTTGCCTGGGGATTGCCTGGCCGTTCAGGTACACGGCGCCGCCACGAACGGAGATCATGTCGCCCGGCAGCCCGATGACCCGTTTGATATAGTCATTCTTCTGGCTTGGCGGCGCTTTGAACACCACGACGTCCCCGCGTTGCGGCGTGGATGCCAGGATACGCCCCGGAATGAGCGGCAGGTTGAAGGGCAGCGAATAGCGCGAATAGCCATAGGGCCATTTCGCAACCAGCAGATAGTCCCCGATCAGCAGGCGGGGCTGCATCGATTCAGACGGAATATTGAACGGGGACACGATGAAGCTTCGCAAAATGAAGACGAACACCGCCAGCTTTGCGAGAAACCAGATGAAGTCCCGCGTTTCGGATTTTGCGCTCATGCCTGCTCGTCAGTCCTTCGATTTGCCTTGAAAACAGGCCGCTGCGGCTTTTGCTGTGTTGGAAACCTGCCGTCAAGCGCGTGCAACGGTGCATTGGCCGTTACGCTTGAGTAAGAGAGGGAAGAATCGGCAAGTGCAGCGCCGATATCCATTAACGGAAAAAGAGGATCTACCTTTTCATGTCCAGCCCTGCACTGGAGGCGATCGCCGCCATCCCACAGATCGAATTGAAGTCTGCCTTTGCGGCCGACCCGAGCCGGCTGAGCAAGTTTACGCTGACCCAGGGACCGCTGCGTTTCGACTGGTCCAAGACGCATCTGACGAGCGCGATGCTGGACGGGTTTCTGAAACTGGCGGAAGAGATGGACTTCGCGAGGTGGCGCGATGCGTTCTTCGCGGGCGAGCCAATCAACAGCAGTGAAGGCCGCGCTGCCGAGCATCCCGCCGAACGTGGGCAAGGCAATGCGGAAAGCGTGTCGCGCGCCAAGATGCTGCACGCGCGGATGCGTGCGCTGATCGATGCGATCGAGGGAGAGGCGCTGGGGCCGATCCGGCACATATTGCATATCGGCATCGGTGGTTCAGCGCTTGGCCCGAACCTGATCATCGATGCGCTGGGAGACGATGGCGGGCGCTATGACGTTGCGATCGTGTCCAATGTCGATGGCACTGCCCTGGAACGGGCTATGGCGCGCTTCGATCCCGAAGCAACCCTGGTCGCCGTTGCGTCCAAGACGTTTACGACAACTGAAACGATGCTGAACGCGGCTAGCGCCATCAACTGGCTGGTCGAGGCGGGTGTCGAAGATCCCTATGGCAAAGTCATCGCACTGACGGCCAGCCCTGAAAAGGCGATCGAATGGGGCGTGGATGAGACGCGCATCCTGCCCTTCGCCGAAAGCGTGGGCGGCCGCTATTCGCTCTGGTCGTCGATCGGTTTTCCGGCAGCGCTCGCGCTGGGATGGGACGCGTTCGAGAGCCTGCTGGAGGGCGCGGCGGCAATGGACCGGCACTTCCGTCTGTCTGCGCCTGCACAGAACGCGCCGCTGATCGCGGCCTTCGTCGATCAATATTATGCGCGGGTGCTGGGTTGCCAGACTCGCGCGCTGTTCGCCTATGATGAGCGGTTGAGGCTGCTCCCATCCTATCTCCAACAGCTGGAGATGGAGAGCAACGGCAAGAGCGTGACGCGCGATGGAAGGCCGGTCGATGGGCCGACCGCGCCGATCACCTGGGGTGGGGTAGGGACGGACGCGCAGCACGCGGTGTTCCAGTTGCTGCACCAGGGCACGGTTCTGGCGCCCGTCGAGTTCGTTGCTTCAATCGAACCGGGGCACGCCCTCGACCCCGCACATCACCGGGCGTTGCTGGTAAACTGCTTCGCGCAGGGCGCGGCGTTGATGCAAGGGAAGGACAATGATGCCGATCCTGCTCGCGCCTATCCCGGCAACCGGCCTTCCACGACGATCCTGCTGGATGATGTGACGCCGGACGCCCTGGGGGCGCTGATCGCCTTTTACGAACATCGGACCTTTGCCAATGCCGTGTTGATGGGGATCAATCCTTTCGACCAGTTCGGGGTGGAGTTGGGCAAGGAGATCGCGAAATCGATCGAGACCGAGGGAGCGAAAGGCTTTGATCCTTCGACCATGGCGTTGATCGAGTTGGCGCTGGGCGCTGTCTGAGCATCATTGGCGCGGACTGGGTCGGCCTTTGCGTGAACTTGGTGCACGATCGTTTTCCCGTTTGTAACTCCGTCGGTCTGAGGCCATATCCCGGCTCATCCCAGCGGAGGCAGCATGAGCGATTATGATTTCGACCTTTTCGTCATCGGCGCAGGTTCCGGCGGCGTTCGTGCATCGCGCGTCGCCGCGGCGCATGGTGCGAGAGTCGCCGTAGCCGAAGAATATCGGGTTGGCGGCACCTGCGTCATTCGCGGGTGTGTGCCAAAGAAACTGCTGATCTACGGCGCGCATTTTGCCGAGGATCTGAAGGATGCTCGGCGGTTCGGCTGGAACGTCCCGGATTGCGATTTCGAATGGAAGGTGCTGCGCGACAATGTGCTGGCGGATGTGGACCGGCTGGAGGGGCTCTACCGAAATACGCTGTCCAGTCATAAGGTTGACCTGATCCCCGAACGCGCGACCGTTATCGGTCCGCACAAAGTGAGGCTGGCGAGCGGGCGAGAGGTCAGCGCGAAATATATCCTGATTGCGACCGGCGCCTGGCCCGTCATCCCCGAAATCGAGGGCGCGGAGCATGGCATCACGTCGAATGAAGCCTTTCATCTGGAGGACCGGCCCAGGCGGATCGTCATCGTGGGCGGAGGCTATATCGCCAATGAATTTGCGGGTATCTTCAACGAGTTCGGCAGCCATGTGACGATCGTCAACCGATCGGGCACGCTGCTGCGCGGTTATGATGAGCAGATCCGCGATCGGCTGATGCAGATATCTACGATGAAGGGCATCGTCTTCCGCTTCAATGCGAAGATGGACCGCATCGAAAAGAATGAGGACGGGACGCTGTGCGTGCATTTTGCCGATGGCGATCCGATCCCTTGCGACACGGTCATGTTCGCGACAGGTCGCCGGCCGCATGTCGAAGGGCTTGGCCTGGAGAGCGCGGGCGTGGAACTGGACGAACAGGGCGCCATCAAGGTTGATGACTATAGCCGGACCAGCTGCGAGAGCATCTATGCGGTGGGCGATGTCACCAACCGGTTGCAACTGACGCCCGTTGCAATTCGTGAAGGGCATGCCTTTGCCGACACGATATTTGGCGGCAACCCACGGACGGTGGATTATGACTGCGTGCCTTCCGCGGTGTTCAGCCATCCGCCGCTCGCCGGGGTGGGCCTGACCGAGGCGCAGGCGAAAAACACGCTGGGCACGGTCAAGGTCTATACGTCCGACTTCCGGCCGATGAAGAATGTGCTGGCCGGACGCGATGAGCGGGCGCTCTACAAGATGGTGGTGGATGCGACGACCAATCGCGTGGTGGGGCTGCACATGATCGGGCCTGACGCACCGGAGATTTTGCAGGCGGCGGCGATCGCGGTGAAGGCCGGGCTTACCAAGCAGCAGTTCGACGATACGGTCGCCCTCCATCCGAGCATGGCGGAAGAGCTGGTCTTGCTGAAATAAGCGTGGGCGGGCCGGGTTGCCCGCTATCCACCCTTGGCAAAGGTGACCACCAGCGCATCGCGCCAGGCAGGATGGTCTGGATCGACGGCGTGGATTTCGGTGACGCCGTGCAGAATCCGGTGGTCGTCAATCAGCACCGCATCGCCCGGCCGGGCAAGGGTGAATTCGCCCAGCGGTTCGCCATCGGGCGACCCGATGCGGGTCACGCCCTCGCGTACGTTGCGGCGCTCGACCAGCATTACGAACACCCAGTCCACGCCGTCGCGGTGCAGGCCCTCCGGGGTGGGGCGACCCACATGGTCCTGCTGCGTTTCGATGCGGAACTGGTGCATCTCGACATGCCACGGCTGAGCGCCGTCTGCGTCAAAGATTTGTGCGCAAAAGGTAAAGATCGCCCGCATCACAGGGTTATCGACCACCTGCTGATGCACGGCATCGAACCAGCGCTGCACGTCTCCGTTCAGGGGATTATAGTCGCGGCTCTGATAATGGGGCTGGTGCGGTTTGCGCGCGAAATGGCCCTGCTCGCAGCGGAAGGCGGCATGTCGCCGCCGCCGATAGCGTCCCCCATCCGCCATATAGAGGTCGGGGCCGAGATCATTCCAACTGTCCGAAAAAAGAGCCCACGCCGCGCCGTCGACGCCGACAATATCGCGCATCTCATTTCCGCCGACGCGCGCAAATCCGCCGCGCGAAAGGTCTGCGGAAATGCCCGTGTCGAGAAAAATGCCGTTATCCATCTATTCAGCCTAAGCCCTCGCTCAAACGAGCAACAGGGCCAGTTTCCGCAAACTGGGACTGGCCGTCTGCGGTTCATCCTATCCAGTAGGGGACAATCTGCCGATTATCCGGATCGACGCGGATGGGGCGGTCGGCGGGCGGAAAGGCACGCTGATCGCATCCCTGCCGTGAACAGAGGCGGCAGGTGATGCCGATCGGGGTGGCCGCACCTTCCATTTCCAGTTGCAATCCGTCGGCATAGACGAAGTTCGCGGCGTGGGCGACTTCGCAACCCAGTACGACAGCATAACGGCGCGGAGTGCGTGAATAGCTGCCAGAGGGCTTTACCAGTCCCTTTGCCATGGAGACATAGCGTACGCCGTCGGGCGTCTCCCCGAGCTGGACGTTGATCCGGTCCGGAATGGCTACTGCCTCATGCACGTTCCACAAGGGGCATGCGCCGCCGAAGCGCGCAAATTGCAGACGCGTGGCGCTGTGCCGTTTGGTGATGTTGCCCGCCATGTCGACGCGGCAGAAGAAAAAGGGAATGCCGCGCAGCCCTGGCCGTTGAAGAGTGGACAGGCGATGGCAGGCCTGTTCGAAGCTGACCCCGAAACGGCGCGCGAGACGGTCGATGTCATGCCGCACCGCGCGGGCGGCGTCGCGAAATTCGGCGTACGGCATCAACAGCGCGCCTGCGGCATAATTACCAAGCCCGACAGTCAGAAGGCGATCCGCCCCCTCTACCGGCAGGGCGGCGCGGTTGACGACATCGGCGATGACGGCCTGCCCTTCCAGCATCATCAGCTGGTGGGACAACATGAATTTGCGGCTCTCCGTCGGAAGCGCGGCGTTAATGAACACTCTACGGTCGCTTGATGAATAAGAGCGCAGGGCGGAGTCCGGCGTATCGGCGATCAGCGTTTCGATGCCATGCCGCCGCGCCAGCGCCTCGACCAGCATGCCTTCATCCAGCGCCTGTCCGGCGGTAAAGCTCTTCGCCATGTCCTCGGCCAGGCAATCGAGCGCGTGGACATAGTTGCCCGCCTCATGAAACCAGTCGCGCGCCGCTTCCCACGGGAGGCGGGCCTGCACTTCATGGTCGTTGGCGATCGCTTCCTCGATCATGTTGATGCGCTCGTTCGCGCGCATATGGGCGTTGTAAAGGTCGATATAGCGGGCCGCAAATTCTGGGAATTGCAGGTGCAGCTTTTCAATCCGCTCCGGCTCCATCGGCGCGCCGGGCAGTTCCGGGTGGGCAAGCGCGAAGGTAAAGGCGCCGAGGAGCTGCTCCTCTTCCCGGCTGTCGAAACTTGCCCAGTCGGTTGGAAAGGCGCTGGCCAAGGCAGCCTTCACCTTGGCGGTCAGCGGGCGGTCGTCATTCTCAAGCTGGCTCAGATAGGAGACGGAAATGCCAAGCGCCTGCGCCATCGTAGCCTGGTCCATCCGGTGGTCCAGGCGGAGTTGCCGGAGCCGCTGACCTGCGAAAATGCGATTGCCTCGTGCCATGTTCCGCCCATAATTTGCGAAATGGTGATTTGCAAATTGGCAAATTTGCATTTGCGAAAAGAACGAAAGAAGGGGAAGGGGCAGATGTAGCCATCCGTGTCGTTCCCGGAGAGATTTTAATATGTCGAAGCTCGCCATTATCGAACAGCTGGAAGCCAAGCGCGAAGCCGCGCGCCTGGGCGGTGGCCAGCGCCGCATCGACGCGCAGCATGCCAAAGGCAAGCTGACGGCGCGTGAGCGGCTTGAAGTGCTGCTCGATGAGGACAGCTTTGAAGAAGTCGATATGTATGTCGAGCATAACTGCGTCGATTTCGGCATGGACGAACAGCATATTCCGGGCGACGGCGTGGTCACTGGATCGGGCACGATCAACGGTCGCCTGGTCTTCGTTTTCAGCCAGGACTTCACCGTCTATGGCGGCGCGGTGTCGGAACGGCACGCGATGAAGATCTGCAAGATCATGGACATGGCGATGAAGGTCGGCGCGCCCGTGATCGGCCTCAACGATTCGGGGGGCGCCCGCATTCAGGAAGGCGTTGCCTCGCTCGCAGGCTATGCCGAAATCTTCCAGCGCAACGTGCTGGCGTCGGGCGTGGTGCCGCAGATCAGCGTGATCATGGGTCCGTGCGCTGGCGGCGCGGTCTACTCGCCAGCGATGACTGACTTCATCTTCATGGTGAAGGATTCAAGCTTCATGTTCGTGACCGGGCCGGACGTTGTGAAGACCGTTACGAACGAGATCGTCACGCAGGAAGAACTTGGCGGGGCGATTACGCACACCACCAAGTCTGGCGTTGCCGATCTGGCGTTCGAAAATGACATTGAGGCGCTGCTGGCGGTTCGTGACTTCGTTGATTTCCTGCCTGCGTCGAACAAGGAGCTGGTGCCTGAGCGGCCGAGCGCGGACGCCTGGGACAGGATTGAAGAGAGCCTGGATACGTTGGTCCCAGCCAATGCCAACCAGCCTTACGACATGCATGAATTGATCCGAAAGGTGATCGACGAAGGCGACTTTTTCGAGGTGCAGCCGGCGCACGCGGGCAACATCATCTGCGGCTTCGGCCGGATCGAGGGTAAGACGGTCGGCATCATCGCCAACCAGCCTATGGTGCTGGCGGGCGTGCTGGACATCAATTCCTCAAAGAAAGCCGGGCGCTTCGTTCGCTTTTGCGACGCTTTCGAAATTCCTATCGTCACCTTCGTCGATGTGCCGGGCTTCCTGCCGGGCACCGCGCAGGAGCATTCGGGCATCATCAAGCATGGCGCCAAGCTGCTCTTCGCTTACGCCGAAGCGACCGTTCCGAAGATCACCGTCATCACGCGCAAGGCCTATGGCGGCGCCTACGACGTTATGTCCTCCAAGCATCTGCGCGGCGACCTCAACTATGCATGGCCGACTGCCGAGATCGCGGTGATGGGAGCCAAGGGCGCGGTCGAGATCATCTTCCGCGGCAAGACATCCGAAGAGATCGCGGATCGCACGAAGGAATATGAGGACCGCTTCGCCAACCCGTTCGTCGCAGCGAGCAAGGGCTTCATCGACGAAGTGATCCAGCCGCATTCGACCCGCAAGCGGATTGCCCTGGGCCTGCGCAAGCTGCGCAACAAGGCGCTGGAAAATCCGTGGAAGAAGCACGACAACATTCCCCTTTGAGGAGAAGGCAGCCATGAAACTCGGCCGTCTCAACCATATTGGCGTCGCGACGCCTTCGCTGGAATCCAGCATCGCCTATTATCGCGACGTGATGGGCGCGACGATCACGCATCAGCCTTTCGACCTGCCTGCGCAGGGCGTGAAAGTGTGTTTCGTCGATACTCCCGGTGAAAATGGCACTGCGGGCACGCAGATCGAACTGATCGAGCCTTTGGGCGAGAACAGCCCGATCCATGGCTTCATCGCCAAGAACCCGGCGGGCGGACAGCATCATATGTGCTATGAAGTGCCCGACATTCATGTGGCCAAGGCGTGGTTTGAAGGCTTGGGCAAGAAGGTGCTCGGCGAACCGCGCATCGGGGCGCATGGCACGTTGATCTTCTTCGTGCACCCTAAGGACATGAATGGGGTGCTCACCGAAATCATGGAAACGCCGAAAGAGGGCGCACATTGATATGACCGAGAAGCCGACGCTGGATCAGTGGGCCGCCGCCGCCGCCAAGGAAGTGAAGGGCAAGGATCTCAACTGGGAAACCCCGGAGGGGATTACCGTCAAGCCGCTATATACGGCCGAGGATGTGACCGTCGATCCCGGCCTGCCCGGCTTCGCACCTTTTACGCGCGGCGTTAGGGCGTCCATGTATGCGGGCCGCCCCTGGACCATCCGGCAATATGCAGGTTTCTCCACCGCCGAAGAGTCGAACGCCTTCTATCGCCGCAACCTGGCTGCGGGGCAGAAGGGGCTGAGCGTTGCTTTCGACCTTGCCACCCATCGCGGCTATGACAGCGATCATCCGCGCGTGGTCGGCGACGTCGGCAAGGCAGGCGTGGCGATCGACACGATCGAGGACATGAAGATCCTGTTCGACGGTATTCCGCTCGATCAGATGTCGGTTTCCATGACCATGAACGGCGCGGTCATCCCCATCCTCGCCTTCTTCATCGTTGCGGGCGAAGAGCAGGGGGTTGATCGCAAGCTGCTCGATGGGACCATTCAGAACGACATCCTGAAGGAGTTCATGGTCCGTAACACCTATATCTACCCGCCTGAACCGAGCATGCGGATCATCTCCGACATTTTCGGCTATACCAGCCGCGAGATGCCCAAGTTCAACAGCATCTCCATTTCCGGCTATCATATGCAGGAAGCCGGCGCGACGCAGGTGCAGGAACTGGCTTTCACCATTGCCGATGGCATGGAGTATGTGAAGTACGGCGTGGCCTCGGGCCTCGACATCGACAAGTTCGCCGGGCGTCTGAGCTTCTTTTTCGCGATCGGCATGAATTTCTTCATGGAAATTGCAAAGCTGCGCGCGGCCCGCGTGCTGTGGCATCGGGCCATGACGAAGCTGGGTGCGCAGGACGAGCGGTCCAAGATGTTGCGGACGCACTGTCAGACTTCGGGCGTGTCGCTGACGGAGCAGGATCCGTACAACAATGTCATGCGCACGACGATCGAGGCGATGGCCGCGATGCTGGGCGGCACGCAGTCGCTGCACACCAACGCGCTGGACGAGGCAATTGCCCTTCCGACCGACTTTTCTGCTCGCATCGCGCGTAACACGCAGATCGTCATCCAGGAAGAGACCGGGATGACCAAGGTGGTCGATCCGCTCGGCGGCTCTTACTATGTCGAGGCGCTGACCCAGCAGCTGGTCGATGCCGCGCAGGAAATCATCGACCGGGTCGAGTCTGAAGGCGGCATGGCCAAGGCTGTGGCGGCGGGATGGCCCAAGGCGATGATCGAGACGGCGGCGGCTGCTCGTCAGGCGCGCGTCGATAGGGGCGATGACGTCATCGTCGGCGTCAACAAATACCGGCTCGCCAACGAAGACCTGCTGGAAACGCTGGAAGTCGATAACAGCAAGGTTCGTGAAGCGCAGATCACCCGTATCAACCGGGTCAAGGCGGAGCGGGACGAGGAAGCCTGCGAGGCCGCGCTGGAAGCGCTGCGCAAGGCCGCTGCCGGTCCGCAGTCTATCGAGAATAATCTGCTCGCCCATGCCGTCGAAGCCGCGCGGGCGCGGGCGACGCTGGGCGAAATCTCCTCTGCGATGGAGGCCAGCTTCGATCGCTATGGCACCGTGCCGACGCCGGTGAAGGGCGTCTATGCGGAGCCTTATGCGCAGGATAGCCGCTGGAAACAGGTTCTTGACGGTGTGCAGGCCGTCGAGCGGCGCCTCGGCCGCAAGCCGAAATTGCTCATCGCCAAGATGGGACAGGACGGCCACGACCGGGGCGCCAATGTTATTGCATCCGCTTTTGGCGACATGGGTTTCGACGTCGTGTCGGGGCCGTTGTTCCAAACACCGGAGGAAACGGTGGTGCTGGCGCTTGATAGCGGCGTTGACGTCGTCGGCGCGTCCAGCCTTGCGGCGGGGCACAAGACGCTCATCCCCGAACTTATCAAGCAGCTTCGGGAGAAGGGGCGCAGCGACATCAAGGTGATCGCCGGCGGGGTCATTCCCCCGCAGGATTATGACTTCCTTCGTGACGCGGGCGTGCAGGGCATTTATGGACCGGGCTCCAATGTCGTGGAGTGCGCCGCCGATGTGCTGCGCCTCCTCGGCCACAACATGCCCCCGGCGGGGCTGGAGGAAGCCGCTTGAACCAGATCACTCCCCGCACCGACTGGACCCGCGACGAGATCGCCGCGCTGTTCGACCTGCCCTTCAACGACCTGATGTTCGAGGCGCAGTCGATCCATCGTGCGAATTTCCCGCGCAATGAGGTACAGCTTTCGACGCTGCTGTCGATCAAGACCGGCGGCTGTCCAGAGGATTGCGGCTATTGCAGTCAATCCACTGAGGCGGAAAGCGGCCTGAAAGCCACCAAGCTGATGGACGTTCAGGCCGTGCTTCAGGCGGCGGCGCAGGCGAAGGATCATGGGTCCGGCCGGTTCTGCATGGGTGCTGCGTGGCGCAATCCCA
Organism: Sphingobium herbicidovorans; assembly: GCF_002080435.1. Taxonomy (NCBI): domain Bacteria; kingdom Pseudomonadati; phylum Pseudomonadota; class Alphaproteobacteria; order Sphingomonadales; family Sphingobiaceae; genus Sphingobium; species Sphingobium herbicidovorans. The sequence goes on from NZ_CP020538.1 coordinate 312,179, forward strand.
AGGAAAGGGACATGCCCAAGCTCATCGAAATGGTGAAGGGCGTGCGCCAGATGGGCATGGAAACCTGCATGACGCTGGGGATGCTCTCGTCCGATCAGGCCAAGCAGTTGGCGGATGCCGGGCTCGATTATTACAATCACAATATCGACACCTCGCCGGAAAATTACGCCAACGTCATCACCACCCGGACCTTCGAGGACCGGATCGAAACGCTGGAAAATGTCCGTGACGCCGGCATCAACGTGTGTTGCGGCGGGATCGTGGGCATGGGTGAGACGCGCTCGGATCGCATCGGTTTCCTGCACGCGCTCGCCACCATGCCGCATCCCGAAAGCGTGCCGATCAATGCACTTGTACCTGTGGCCGGGACCGTGCTGGGCGACATGCTCAAGGACACGCCACTCGCCAAGATCGACGAGGTGGAGTTTGTCCGCACCGTCGCGGTGGCGCGGATCGTCATGCCGCAGTCGATGGTGCGCCTCTCGGCGGGTCGCGAAAGCATGAGCGAGGCGTGCCAGGCGCTCTGCTTCATGGCGGGCGCGAACAGCATCTTCACCGGCGACAAGCTGCTGACGGCCGCGAATGCCGGGGACGATAAGGACGCCGCACTGCTGGCGAAGCTGGGTATGACCGCAATGCAGGCCCAGCCGCACGGGCATCTGGAGGCAGCTGAATGAAATTCGGCCGAACGATGGCGGTGACCGCTGTCGTTCTGGCCTAGATCTTCTGGGGTTTATTCGCACCGGGCGCTTTCATGCACGGCGATTGGACCGAACCACAACCTCCGTTCGCCCTGAGTTTGTCTAAGGGCTGCAATTCTTCGAAGGAAGGACGGGGCTTCGACAAACTCAGCCCGAACGGGGTGAGAGGAACTGAATAAGGACTGGGGCAAGGACAGATAATGGCAATCACCAAGATCCTGATCGCGAACCGTGGCGAAATTGCGTGTCGTGTCATGCGCACGGCCAAGAAGATGGGTATCAAGACCGTGGCGGTCTATTCCGATGCTGACGCGCGCGCGCCGCATGTTCTGATGGCTGATGAAGCCGTCCATATCGGCCCGTCCCCTGCAGCGCAGTCCTATCTGATCGCCGACAAGATCATCCAGGCGTGCAAGGACACGGGCGCCGATGCCGTGCATCCGGGCTACGGCTTCCTTTCCGAGCGCGAGAGCTTCCGCAAGGCGCTGGACGCCGAGGGCATCATCTTCGTCGGCCCCCCGGCCAACGCCATCGCCGCGATGGGCGACAAGATTGAATCCAAGAAGCTGGCCAAGGAAGCGGGCGTTAATGTCGTGCCCGGCTATGTCGGCGTGATCGAGGACACCGAACATGCTGTCCGCATCTCCAACGAGATCGGCTATCCGGTGATGATGAAGGCTTCGGCCGGCGGTGGCGGCAAGGGCATGCGCCTCGCCTATTCCGAGCAGGACGTACGCGAAGGCTTCGAGGCGACCAAGCGTGAGGGCCTGAACAGCTTCGGCGATGACCGCGTGTTTATCGAGAAGTTCATCGAAAGCCCGCGCCACATCGAAATCCAGATCCTGGGCGACCAGCATGGCAACATCGTCTATCTGAACGAGCGGGAATGTTCGATCCAGCGCCGCCACCAGAAGGTGGTCGAGGAAGCGCCTTCACCCTTCGTTTCCCCTGAAATGCGCAAGAAGATGGGCGAGCAATGCGTCGCCCTGGCGCGCGCGGTCGGTTATTTCAGCGCCGGCACCGTCGAACTGATCGTGTCGGGCGCGGACAAGACCGGCGACGGCTTCTACTTCCTGGAAATGAACACGCGTTTGCAGGTGGAGCATCCGGTCACGGAAGAAATCACGGGCCTCGATCTGGTCGAACAGATGATCCGCGTTGCGAATGGCGAGGAACTGGGCTTCCGCCAGGAAGATGTGAAGATCAATGGCTGGTCGGTCGAGAACCGGGTCTATGCCGAAGACCCCTATCGGGGGTTTCTGCCATCGACGGGCCGCTTGATCCGCTACAACCCGCCCGAAGAGGGTACGGATGCGACTGGCGCGAAGATCCGCGTCGATGACGGCGTGACCGAGGGCGGCGAGGTCAGCATGTTCTATGACCCGATGATCGCCAAGCTGATCACCTGGGCCCCGACCCGTCTCGAAGCGATCGACAAGCAGATCGAGGCGCTCGACAAGTTCGAGATCGAAGGCCCGGGCCACAATATCGATTTCGTGTCCGCACTGATGCAGCATGAGCGGTTCCGTTCGGGCAACATCACCACCGGCTTCATCGCCGAGGAATATCCCGATGGTTTCACCGGTGCTCCGGCGTCAGAGACTTTGCTGAAGCGCCTGTCGGCGGTCGGGGCCTTCGCCGCAATGGCGCAGGCCGACCGTGCGCGTCGCATCGACGGACAGCTTGGCAAGAGGCTGAAAGCGCCTACCGGTTGGCAGGTTAAGATTGGCGACACAGTGCATGACGTTATCATCAACGGGGATGACGTCACGGTCGATGGCGATCCGATCGACATGGCGCTGGAATATACGCCCGGAGATCGTCTGATCGAGGCGGAGTTTGGCGAAGAGGAACTGGCGGTGAAGATCACGCCCGTCCGTTCGGGATTTGTCCTGACCGCGCATGGCGCCAGCCACAAGCTGCGCATCCTGCCTGCTCATGCCGCGCCGCATGCCAAGCATATGATCGAAAAGATCCCGCCCGATCTGTCGCGCTTCCTGATCTGCCCGATGCCCGGCTTGCTGGTGGCGTTGCATGTCGAGGCAGGCGACAAGGTTGAAGCGGGCCAGCCTCTCGCCGTAATCGAGGCGATGAAGATGGAAAACATCCTGCGCGCGCAAAAGGCCGGCGTTGTGAAAAACGTGTCTGCGGCCCAGGGCGAAAGCCTGCCGGTCGATGCGATTATTCTGGAAATGGAATGACGGCGTGGGCGAAGCAGCGGCTTGAGATACGCCAGCAGCTTTCGCTTCGCCTGACACCCGCATGATGACGGGATCATGATTTGCCATGATCCCGTCTCTAGCACCAGGCACATTGTCGCTCGCGCAAGCTGCAGGCACCGTTGCTGTGCCTCTGCTATGTTGCTGACCAGCTGGGCGCCCGACTGATCGCCGACAGTATGTAGCACTCGAGATATTCACGGTAGCAATGCTTGCTCCCGCCTCCTGCTTCTCTAAAGATCGCCTGACGGCAGTTCGAAAGGGGGGCGCAATGAGCGGGACGGCGGCCAGCGGCGGCCATGTGATAGATGTAAAACGCGACCGCCTGGTCATTACGGCATCTGCGCTCGGCACCGTGTTCGAATGGTATGATTTTTACATCTACGGCGTCCTCGCGCCGATCATTGGGCGGACATTCTTTCCTACCGACAATCCGACGGTCGAACTGCTCTATTCGCTGGCAGGCTTCGCCATCGGCTTCGGGTTCCGACCGTTGGGCGCTGCGCTTTTTGGTTTTTTGGGAGACCGATGGGGGCGCAAATATACGTTTCTCGCGACTATCGTCCTGATGGGCGGCGCGACTGCGGGTGTGGGCCTTACGCCGTCTGCGGCGAGCATCGGGCTGGCCGCGCCCGTCATCCTCATTTTACTGCGGATCGCGCAGGGGCTCGCGCTGGGTGGTGAATATGGCGGGGCGGCCATTTACGTGGCCGAACATGCGCCGCCGGGAAAGCGCGGGTTTTACACCAGTTTCATCCAGGCTGGCGTGATCGGCGGCTTCATTCTGTCGCTGGTCGTCGTTGTCGGCACGCAATGGGTCGTCGGCAAGGCGGTGTGGGACGATTGGGGCTGGCGTCTGCCATTCATCTTCTCGCTCGCATTGCTCGCAATTTCGCTGTGGATGCGGCTCATGTTGCGCGAAAGCCCGGTGTTCACAGCGATGAAAAATGCGGGCGAGCGGTCGCGAAATCCGCTGAAGGAAGCGTTCACCTATCCCGGAAACAGGCGGCGAATGCTGGTCGCGATGATCGGGATCGCGGCGGGTTTCACCGTCATCGCCTATACGGTCATGTTCCAGGCCCTCTATTTTCTGCAGAGCGGCCTGCACGTTTCGCCCGGCATTGCTCAACTGCTGGTTGGTGGAAGCGCCTTCGCGGGGATGGGGGCATTTGTCTTCTTTGGCTGGCTGTCCGATCGAGTGGGCCGCAGGAAGCCGATCATCATCGGCTATGTGCTCGTCTTGCTGCTGCTCATGCCGCTTTATCAATTCATGGGCAGCGTCGCGAACCCCGCGCTTTATCGGGCGGCGGACCGTGCGCCCGTCGTCGTAACCGGCCCCGATTGCAGCTTTGATCCGTTCGCCAAGGTCCAGCCTAGCGCCTGCGGGAAATTACTCGATCATTTTTCGAAGCGTGGCATTCCCTATGAGAAGGCCGGGGCTGAACGGACAGCGGTGACCATCGGCGGCACGACAGTCCAGGACCTAAGTGATGAAGGACTGGACAAAGCCCTTATTGCGCGGGGATATGATTTTGGCGTGGTGAAACCCGACTGGCCGCGCGCCATGCTGATATTCCTCGCATTGCTGCTGCTCTGGACTTTGTCGGGCGCAACCTATGGTCCGGTGGCGGCGCTGCTGTCGGAATATTTCCCGGCACGCATCCGCTATAGTTCGCTTTCGATCCCCTATCATATCGGTACGGGCTATTTCGGCGGTTTCCTGCCGCTCGTCAGCCAGTATATTGTCGCGCGGACCGGCGATCCTTATGCGGGGCTGTGGTACACGATCGTTGTGGTGGCGGTAGCATTGGTGACCTGTCTGGTGGCGCTGCTGGAAACGCGCGACGCAAAGCTGGAAGCGTGACGGCCTCGACGCTTGCGGCGTATGCCGCTATCGCGAGGCCGATGACCGCATTTACCGCTCCCCTGCGCCTGCGTCTTGATGGCGGCGCACTTGTGAATAACTGGCGCTGGCTTCAAAGAAGCAGCGGCGCGGCCGCATGTGGCGCCGCGATCAAGGCCGATGGCTACGGCGCTGGTGCGATTGAGGTCATGGGACGTCTGATGAATGCCGGATGCCGCGATTTTTTCGTGTCCAACTGGGCCGAAGCGGCGCTGCTCGAACCCCTGTTGGAAGATGGCGTTTCGCTCGCGGTGCTGCATGGCGTGCGGAGCGAGGACATGGAGGTCGCGTTAACATCGAAAGCGCGGCCGGTCCTGTCCACGTCCAGCCAGATCGCACGTTGGAAGGCTGCGGGTGGTGGCGTCTGTGATGTGATGGTGGACACCGGGATGAACCGGCTGGGACTTGATTGGCGCGGTGACGTCGCGGCTGAAATCGAAGGTTTGCATGTCGATGCGCTGCTCAGTCATCTGGCGTCAGCAGACGAGGATACCGGTCTTAGCCGGATCCAACTGGACCGCTTTGGGGCGTTGAAGGCCAGCGTCAGCGCACCGCGATACAGCCTGGCGAACAGCGCAGGCATTTGCCTTGGACAGGCCTACGCGTTCGACCTCACCCGACCGGGGCTGGCGCTTTACGGCGGGGTTCCTCGGGCGGAGGCACAGGCGGGCATAGCGCAGGTGGTCTTTCCACAGGCTCAGATTTTGCAACGGCGGCATGTGCCTGCGGGCGACAGTGTCGGCTATAACGCTATCTATGTTGCTGAGCGCGACATGGAGATCGCAGTTTTGAATATCGGCTATGCTGACGGCTATTTGCGGGGATTTTCGAACCGGGGAATGGTGAAGGCGGGGGATGTTGCCCTGCCGGTCGTCGGGCGCGTGTCGATGGATCTGATCGCTGTGGATGTGACGGCCTTTCCTTCGCTTGCTGAAGGAGACTGGCTGGATATTGATTATGCGCTGCCAGACGCCGCTGCACTTTCTGGCCTGTCGCAATATGAGCTGTTGACGGGCCTTGGCGCGCGCTTCGATCGTCTTTGGGATTGAGGATATGAAAAAGGCCGCCGTGCGTACGCACCGGCGGCCCCTTTCTTGACCTGAGCGTAGATCAGCGCTCGATGCACATGGCGACGCCCATGCCGCCACCGACGCACAGAGTGGCAAGACCCTTCTTCGCGTCCCGCTTCTGCATTTCATAGAGCAGCGTGGTGAGCACGCGCGCGCCCGACGCGCCGACCGGATGGCCGATTGCGATGGCTCCGCCGTTCACATTGACCTTTTCAGGATCCCAGCCCAATTCCTGCCCCACGGCCAGCGCCTGCGCGGCGAATGCTTCATTGGCTTCGATAAGGTCGATGTCCGCGAGGGACCAGCCAGCCTTGGCCAGAGCATTGCGGGTAGCGGGCGCGGGGCCGATGCCCATGATGGCCGGATCTACGCCGCAGGTAGCAAAGCTGGCGATACGTCCAAGGATCGGCGCGTTGCGCTGTGCGGCGTCCGCGGCGGTCATGATGACCAATGCGGCCGCGCCATCGTTGATGCCGCTGGCGTTTCCGGCGGTAACCGTCCCATCCTTCTTGAATGCCGGACGCAGGTTCTGCATCGCTTCGAGTGTCGCGCCTGCGCGGATATATTCGTCGGCATCGACGATGGTGTCGCCCTTGCGACCTTTGATCGTCATGGCCACGATCTCATCATTGAAGCGGCCGGCTGCGCGCGCGGCTTCGGCCTTGTTCTGGCTGGCGACGGCGAACTGGTCCTGCGCATCGCGGCTGATCTGATATTTTTCCGCTAGGTTCTCCGCAGTCACGCCCATGTGATAATTATTGAATGCGTCGGTCAGCCCGTCATGCGTCATCGTGTCGATCAGCGAGATCGGCCCCATCTTCGCGCCGCCGCGCAGATATTGGGCATGCGGAGCGAGCGACATATTCTCCTGTCCGCCCGCTACCATGATGCGCGCATCGCCGGCCCGGATCGCCTGAGCGGCAAGAGCGACGGCGCGCAGCCCCGATCCGCACAACTGGTTGAGGCCAATTGCCGTACGCTCCACGGGGATGCCAGCGTTGACAGCTGCCTGACGGGCAGGATTCTGCCCCTGTGCCGCTGTCAGAATCTGGCCGAGTATAACTTCATCGACTTCGTCCGGCGCGACACCGGCTTGAGTCAATGCCGCCACGATGGCGGCGCGGCCGAGTTCGTGCGCCGGGGTGGACCCGAATGCACCCATGAAGCTACCGACAGCAGTGCGCTTGGCAGCGGTGATGACGATGTCTGACAATATACTGGTCCTTGATCAATGGGCAGTTGGCGGGCCCAATATCATCATCCCCCGTGGGTTGAAAGCCAAAGAGACAGGGGCGTCCAGACCAATTCCGCAGCGCGGCTGCCCACGATCATTCCGACATGGCCGAGTTGCAAGGTGAAGCCGTCCGAGAGGTCGGGCGCGGCATTTGCCGGAACGATCCGGTCCGTTGCGGATCGCACCGAAAATGTCGGGCAGCGCAGCGCCGCCAGATCGATCTTTGTCCCATCTATACGCCATTCGGAACGCCCGGTGACATTGGCGCCGTAGAAGGTTTCAAACAATTCCCTGCCGGCCGCAAAGGTTAGGGGCGGGCCGCCATTGGCCCAGTCCTCGACCGCCAGAAACGCGCGTTCGGCCTGCGAACCCGGCTCCATTTCCGCAAAGGCTGCATATTTGCGGATCGTCCGGGCGGGGTCCATCGCCCAGAAGCCGGATTGCAATACCTCCATGGGCACATAGCCCAGTCGTTCGCTGGTCGCCTTCGCGCCGTGCCAGAGTGAAGCGATAAGCTCGCGGTCATCATCGGGAAAACCGTCAAACTGCCAGGGCGCGGCGAGGGTGGCCACGGCCGCAACTCTGGCCACAGCCGCTGCGCCAAGGGCGAGGCTGCCACCCAGGCAATAGCCCACCAGTATTGGCGGCCGGGGAAGCGACCCCAGCATCGGCAGGAGCCGCTGCGTGACATGATGGTTGAGGCCCAGGCTCGCGTCTTTCGCCGAAGGGTGCCCCCAATCAACCAGATATGCATCATGTCCTGCTGCGGCCATGTGACGCAGCATGGATCGCCCCTCGGACAGATCGAGAACCTGCGGCGGGTTAATGAGTGAAGGGATGAAAACCACCGGCGCGCGCCCGTTTTCAGTGCCGTAGCGCAGCAATTTTGCGCTGCCTGCGGTTGCAAAAACCGCCGGACTTGGCGGAGGTGCTGGACGCACTGCGTTCTGATATTTGCGTAAACCTTGGAAGGCTAGCCGCCGAAGTTCAGGACTGCCTTCTGTTTCACGCCACAAAATGCTGAGAAACAGGGGCAAAGGCCGCGGCCCATGTTGCGGTGCGGCAACCCTTTGTGCTAATGCGGAATGTGCAGGTGTGGGAGAGGATTTCATGGCCAAAACCAAGACCGCCAATGAATCGCAGACGGTCACTATCAAGAAATATGCGAACAGGCGTCTCTATAACACGGAAACGTCGAGTTACATCACGCTTGATCTGCTGTCGCAAATGACCCGCGAGGGACGCGATTTCGTGGTCGTCGACGCCAAGACCGGAGAGGACATTACCCATAATGTCCTGACGCAGATCATCATGGAAGAAGAACAGCGGGGCAAGAATATGCTGCCGGTAAACTTCCTGCGTCAACTGATCGCGATGTATGGCGATTCCATGCAATCCATGGTTCCGCAATATCTGGAAGCGTCGATGGAAGCGTTCCACAAAAACCAGATGCAGTTTCAGGAAGCCATGAAAGGCGCCTTCGGGGGCGGGCCGCTGGCCGAGATCGCCAAGCGCAACATGCAGATGTTCGAAGCGGCAGCCAGCGCCTTTGGCGGAGTGCCAGGGATGCCGGGAATGCCCGGAATGCCGGGCGTATCGCCGACCCAACCGGCAGCGGCCGCAGCATCCGGCGACGACAAGGACGACGAGATTGCCGATTTGAAAGCGCAACTGGCCGCGCTGAACGCCAAGATCGACAAGCTGAGCTGAGGCATCGCGTTCAGGGTCGACGGGGCCGCGCGCTTGGCCTATGGCGCGCGTTCCTTCAGATAGATGAGCAAGGCCTGACCCCGTGAAGCACGCCCTTTCCGTTACCCGTGAACAGGATTTTGCCGCCTGGTATCAGGCCGTCGTTTCCGAAGCAGACATGGCCGAGGAAAGCGGCGTGCGCGGCAGCATGGTCATCCGGCCCTGGGGCTATGGCATCTGGGAACGCATCCAGAAGCTGCTGGACGAGCGCATCAAGGCGACCGGCCACGAGAACTGCTATTTCCCGCTCTTCATTCCGCTTTCCTACTTCGAGAAGGAAGCTGAGCATGTCGATGGCTTCGCCAAGGAAATGGCGGTCGTCACGCACCATCGCCTGATCCAGAAGGACGGCAAGCTGGTCCCTGATCCAGACGCAAAGCTGGAAGAGCCTCTTGTGGTTCGCCCGACGTCCGAAACGGTGATCGGTGCAGCATTTTCGCGTTGGGTGCAGAGCTGGCGCGACCTGCCCGTGCTGATCAACCAGTGGGCCAATGTCGTTCGCTGGGAAATGCGGACGCGCATGTTCCTGCGCACCGCTGAATTTCTATGGCAGGAAGGGCATACGGCTCACGCCACCGTTGAAGAGGCGATGGAAGAGACGATGAAGATGCTCGAGGTCTATCGCAGTTTCGCCGAGGAATGCGTCGCGCTGCCGGTGGTGGCGGGCGAGAAGCCGGAGAATGAGCGATTCCCGGGCGCCGTCGCGACTTATTCGATCGAAGCGATGATGCAGGACGGCAAGGCGCTTCAGGCCGGAACCTCGCATTTCCTGGGAACGACGTTCAGTCAGGCGCAAAGCATCAAGTTCCAGAATGCCGAGGGTCAACAGGAACTGGCCCAGACGACAAGCTGGGGCATGTCCACGCGGATGATCGGTGGGCTGATCATGGTGCATGGCGACGACGACGGCCTGCGGGTGCCGCCGCGGCTTGCGCCTTATCAGGTCGTCGTCGTGCCGATGCTGCGCGACAATGATGAGGATGCGGCGATCCTGGATTATTGCGGCGAGATCGTCGCCCAGTTGAACAAGCAGGATGCGTTTCGCGAGCCGGTTCGCGCGATGCTGGACAAGCGGCCCGCCAAGGCAGCGAACAAGCGCTGGGGCTGGGTGAAGAAGGGCGCACCAATCGTTGTCGAGGTTGGCGGCCGCGATGTTGCGGGAGGCAATGTGTCCGTCCTGCGCCGCGACCGGCTTTATCGGGAAGATGGAAAGCTCGACAGCCAGATCATCGCGAAGGGAGATTTCCTGGACGCTGCGACGGGCATATTGGCGGAAATCCAGCAGGGGTTGTTCAACGATGCGCAGGCGCGCCTGCTCGGCAATATCGACAAGTCGATCACCTCGCTCGATGCGTTGAAAGCATATTTCGGCGCAAGCAGAAAGCCGGGCTGGGCACTGATACAGTGGGCAAAACCAACCGGTCCCGCGCTTGACAAGGTGATTGAATGGCTCAAGGGCGAGAAGCTGACGCTTCGCAACGTGCCGCTGGATGCCGACGCGGCGGATGGCAACTGCATCTTTACCGGCGACAAGGCTGTCGAGCGGGTGCTGGTTGGGCGTAGCTACTAAACTGCCAGCCTGTTCGTATCGAGCGTAGTCGAGATTGGCGGCGCAGACGCTTCCCGACTTCGCTCGACACTATGCGCGTTGGTCAGAGCACATATTTGCTGAGATCGGTATTCCGCGCGACTTCGCTCAGCTGCTTTTCAACATAGGCGGCGTCGATCACGAGCGTTTCGCCTTTGCGGTCCTCGGCATCGAAGCTCACATCCTCCAGCAGCTTTTCCATGACCGTCTGAAGGCGGCGGGCCCCGATATTCTCGATCTCGCCATTCACTTCCGCCGCAATCTTGGCCACGGCGCGGATGCCATCGGGCGTCAGGTCGATCGTAACCCCTTCGGTCGCCAGCAGCGCGCGATATTGCGCAACAAGACTGGCCTTGGTGTCCGATAGGATGGAGACGAAATCATCCTCCGTCAGCGCCTTCAGCTCAACGCGGATGGGAAGCCGGCCCTGAAGTTCCGGCAGCAGGTCGCTAGGCTTGGCGACATGAAATGCGCCGGACGCGATGAACAGGATATGGTCGGTTTTGAGCGGGCCATATTTTGTCGAAACGGTAGTCCCTTCGATCAATGGCAGAAGGTCGCGCTGCACGCCTTCTCGGCTGACGGAGCCGCCCCGCACGTCGCTGACTGCGATCTTGTCGATCTCGTCCAGGAAAACTATGCCATTCTGCTCGGCGCTGGTGATGGCCACGCGTGCGACATCGTCCTGGTCCAGCCGCTTGTCCTGCTCTTCTTCGACCAGCTTGTCCCAGGCTTCCGCGACACGCAGCTTGCGGCGCTTCTTCTGGGTCTGGCCAAACGCCTTCGACATCATGTCGGACAGATTGATCATGCCCACTTGCCCGCCCATGCCGGGGATCTCCATCGGCATCGAAGGGCTGTCTGCCACCTCTACCTCAACCTCGACATCGTTCATCTGGTCGTTTTCGATCCGCTGGCGGAAGGAGAGGCGGGTGGCCTCGCTCGCTTCCTTACCGGTGAGCGCGTCGAGCAGGCGCGCCATCGCGGCTTCCGACGCGGCCTCGCGCACGGCTTCCCGGCGGCGGTCCTTCTCCAGTCGCACGGCTTCCTCGACCAGATCGCGGACGATCTGCTCAACGTCGCGCCCGACATAGCCGACTTCAGTGAACTTGGTCGCTTCCACCTTTACGAAGGGGGCGTCGGCGAGCTTCGCAAGGCGGCGGCTGATTTCGGTCTTGCCGCAGCCTGTGGGCCCGATCATCAGAATATTCTTCGGGGTCACCTCATCGCGCAAATCGGGCGACAGGCGCTGACGGCGCCAGCGGTTGCGCAGGGCGACAGCGACGGCGCGCTTCGCGTCCGCCTGCCCGATGATGTGCGCGTCCAGCGCGGATACAATGGCTTTGGGTGTCAGGTTGTCGTTCATCTCTGTCCTTTTCCCATCCTTCTCGACGGAGGGGTGGGGCATGGGCTTGTCGGAGGAGGAGTGCGAGCCTTCCCCGATCAGGAAACGCTTTTCAGCTCTTCAATGGTGAGTTGGTCGTTGGTGTAGACGCAAATGTCAGCCGCGACAGCCATGGCCTTGCGAGCCAGCGTTTCGGCGTCTTCCTCATACTCCACCAGGGCGCGTGCGGCGGCGAGAGCGAAATTGCCGCCAGAGCCGATTGCCGCCACCCCGCCCACCGGCTCAAGTACGTCGCCATTGCCGGTCAGGATCAAGGTGACATCCTTGTCCGCGACGATCATCATCGCTTCCAGGTTCCGCAGATATTTGTCGGTACGCCAATCCTTGGCCAGTTCAACGGCCGCCCGCATGAGTTGGCCGTTGTGGCGCTCAAGCTTCGCCTCAAGACGTTCAAACAGCGTGAACGCGTCGGCCGTTGCGCCCGCAAAACCGCCGATAACCGAGCCGTCGTGAAGCCGCCGAACCTTGCGGGCATTGGGCTTCATCACCGTCTGGCCCATGGAAACCTGGCCATCGCCAGCGACGATCACCTTACCGTTCTTTCGTACCGACATGATGGTTGTCCCGTGCCAGGTGGGCATGGTGCTGGAGCGTTGGTCGTTCATGGGTCGGCATATGGGAGCGAATGGGCTACCGCGCAAGCATAGTGGTGAAGGGCGCTGGATCGTGTCATTTTCTAGACGGAATTATGACAATCCGTTCAGGAACCAATGCCGGTTAATTGACTTTGTGCACAGCAGCACGGATCATGAGCGTCTGTATATGGGAGAAAATGCCGATGTCCCTGAAGGCCAGAGCTCGAGAAAAGGTCGAGCGCGCAGGCATTTCCAACTATTCCTTCGACCATGACGTACTCGTCATGTGCGGCGTGCGTTACACGATCGCCGCGTGCAACTGCGGTGAGCCGGATTGCGATGGCGTCCGCTTGGAAAAAGACGCTGCAATGGTCAACCGCGTGCTGCAATAACCCGATCAGTTCACAGACTGGCGAGCTTACATCGCCCTCTCGCCGGCCCGGCCAACCGATTCAATATCTCGGCCAACGCCCTTCACGGTGTTGCACGCGGCCAATGTGGTGAGAAGCAAGCCAGTAATCATAAGGGCAATGGTTGGACGCATCGACGCTAACTCCCGGTTGGACCTGTTCCCTATCGCGGCCACGTAAAAAGGCAATAAGCCCATTTTGCAATTTCCATTTCGCGGCTTCTTGACAGCAACCGTGTCGGGTGCCAATGGCCGCATCCTCCTTTCAGGGGGCGCGTAGCTCAGCGGTAGAGCACACCCTTCACACGGGTGGGGTCACAGGTTCAATCCCTGTCGCGCCCACCATGGCCTCCAAGGCTGTGGCCGGAAATATTATTTCCCTACATTGATCTCTTTGTCTGCGTGGCGTTAATTCTGTCGCTCGATCTGGCTCTTGAGCGGTCGAGACGAAAGGATAAGAATGTCCTCATTCCTTAAGGGCAGCGCGGCTATCGGCGCGCTGCTGGCGAGCGCCGCCGATCCGGCAGCCGCGCAGCAGAAACTGACGCTTGAGCGGGTCTTCGCCAGTCCAGACCTGTCCGGTCCTCAGCCGCGCGCGCTCAAGCTCTCGCCTGACGGCAAGCTGGTTACCCTGCTCAAGCCGCGCGTGGATGAAAAGGAGCGCCTGGACCTCTGGGCGATCGACAGTTCGACCGGAGCCGAACGAATGCTGGTCGATTCCAAAAAGACCGGCAGCGGAGCGGAGCTTTCCGAAACGGAGAAGATGCAGCGAGAGCGGGACCGCTCGGTTGCCGGGAATACGGGCATCGTCAGCTATGATTGGGCGCCCGATGGCAAAAACATTCTGGTGCCTATAGACGGGGATCTGTACCTCGCGGCGCTGGATGGCGGCGTCACTCGCCTGACGAATACGCCCGATGGGGAATTGAATGGAGGCGTCAGCCCCAGGGGCGGTTTCGTTTCCTTCGTGCGTGGCGGCAACCTGTTCGTTCAGCCGATCGGCGGCGAAGAGCGGCAAGTGACGCAGGGCGCCAGCGAAACGGTCAGCTGGGGCGTTGCCGAATTCGTCGCGCAGGAGGAAATGGATCGGCGCACCGGTTATTGGTGGTCGCCTGACGACCGGCTGATCGCGGTGGCGAAGATCGACGAGGAACCCGTTGGTATCGTAACCCGAACGGCGATCGGCGGCGAAGGCACGAAAGTCTATCAGCAGCGTTATCCCGCCGCCGGCACGCCCAATGCCCTCGTTGAGCTTTACGTGATGAAGCCTGACGGATCGGGTCAGGTGAAGGTCGATCTGGGGCCGGAACGAGATATCTACCTGGCGCGGGTCAACTGGTCGAAGGACAGCGCGGTTCTCTATGTTCAACGCCAGAGCCGGGATCAGAAGACGCTGGATTTGCTCGCAGTCGATCCCACGACCGGCAAAGCGAAGATTGTCCTGACCGAAAAGGCCAAAAGCTGGGTCAATCTGAGCAACAATTTCACGCCGCTTGGCGATGGCAGCTTCCTGTGGTGGTCGGAGCGCAGCGGTCACGGCCATCTCTATCATGTGCGTGGCGGTAAATGGACCGCTCTGACGAGCGGGCCCTGGGAAGTGCGCGACGTGGTTGCTGTCGATGAGAAGCAGGGCATCGTCTACTTCACCGGCAACCGCGAGACGCCGCTGGAGCAGCAACTTTATGCAGCGCCGCTGTCCGCCAAGGGCGCGCTTCGCCAGCTGACCAGCGATGGCTGGTGGAATGATGCGGTGATGGATGGCGCGGCGACGCGCCTCGTCATATCCCGCAGCAATGTGGATCAGCCAAAGCAGGTCTATCTTGCTGACCATCAAGGTCAGCGGTTGCAATGGCTGTCTGAAAATGTGCTGGCTGGCGACCATCCCTACGCGCCTTATCGTGCCTCTCATGTGAAAACGACGTTCGGCACGATCAAGGCCGCGGATGGAACCACCCTGCATACCCGCATCCTTACGCCACCACTTGAACCGGGTAAGCGTTACCCGGTATTCATGCTTCACTATGGGGGCCCCGGCGGCGGGCGGGTCGTGACAAACCAGTGGAATTCGCCGTTATATCAATATCTGGTCCAGCAGGGCTGGATCGTCTTTGCCGTCGATAATCGCGGTACGCCCGATCGGGGCAAAGCGTTCGAGGATCATCTCTATCGCGCGATGGGCACCGTAGAGGTGGATGATCAATTGCAGGGCGTCGAATGGTTAAAGGCCCAGGCATTCGTCGATCCGCAGAGGATCGCGACCTACGGCTGGTCCTATGGCGGTTATATGTCGGTGAAGATGCTGGAGAAGGCGCCCGGCGTCTTTTCCGCCGCAATCGCCGGCGCACCGGTGACGCGGTGGGAACTGTACGACACGCATTATACCGAACGCTATCTGGGTAAGCCACAGGACCAGCCAAGCGCCTACCCGGCATCCGGGGCCGTTGATGAAGCGGTGAAGATACGAGACCCGCTGTTGCTTATTCACGGAATGTCGGACGACAATGTCGTGTTCGACAATAGCACGACGTTGATGGCAAGGATGCAGGCGGCGGCCGTCCCATTCGAAATGATGGTCTATCCGGGGCAGACCCATCGGGTAGGCGGGCCGGGGATCAGCGTTCACCTGTGGCGCACGATCGAAGATTTTCTCGCCAGGCATGGGACGGCGCCCCAATCGCCTGCCAGATAGCAAAGGCGCGCTTTCCGCGGGCAAACCGCTTCCTGCTGGACAATTTGCGCGACGGCGTTATGGCGCCCACTCCGCAATTTCGCATGGAGTGGAGTCTTTAGTCATGGGTTACAAGGTCGTCGTCGTCGGTGCCACGGGCAATGTGGGCCGCGAAATGTTGACCATTCTCGCCGAGCGCGAGTTTCCTATTGACGAGATCGCGGCGGTTGCATCGCCCCGGTCGCAGGGTCTGTCCGTCGATTTCGGCGACACTGGCAAGACCATCAAATGCCAGAATATCGAGCATTTCGATTTCACTGGATGGGACATCGCGCTGTTCGCTGCCGGCTCTGGTCCGACGGCTGAATATGCGCCCAAGGCGGCTGCGGCCGGCTGCGTGGTGATCGACAATTCGTCGCTTTACCGCATGGACCCCGATGTGCCCCTGATCGTGCCCGAAGTGAACCCGGACGCGATCGACGGCTATAAAAAGAAGAACATCATCGCGAACCCCAACTGCTCGACCGCGCAGATGGTGGTGGCGTTGAAGCCGCTGCACGATGCCGCGAAGATCAAGCGCGTGGTCGTCGCCACCTACCAGTCCGTGTCCGGCGCGGGCAAGGCTGGCATGGACGAACTGTTCGAGCAGTCACGCAACATCTTTGTCGGCGATCCGGCCGAACCCAAGAAGTTCACCAAGCAGATCGCTTTTAACGTGATCCCGCACATCGACGTATTTCTGGACGATGGTTCGACCAAGGAAGAGTGGAAGATGGTCGCGGAAACCAAGAAGATCCTCGATCCCAAGGTGAAGGTCACGGCGACCTGCGTTCGCGTGCCCGTGTTTGTCGGTCATTCCGAAGCGCTGAACATCGAGTTCGAGAACGAGATTTCGGCGAAGGAGGCTCAGGACATTCTGCGCGAAGCGCCGGGCGTTATGCTGGTCGATAAGCGCGAGGATGGCGGCTATGTCACCCCCGTCGAATGCGTCGGCGACTACGCTACTTTCATCAGCCGCGTTCGTGAGGACTCGACGGTCGATAATGGCCTCTCGCTCTGGTGCGTCAGCGATAACCTTCGCAAGGGTGCTGCGCTGAATGCCGTGCAGATCGCTGAACTGCTCGGCCGCCGTCACCTCAAGAAGGGCTGAGCCTTTCATATGATCGCTGGCGCTGCTGCTGTCTGGAAAAGCCTTCCGATAGCGCAGCGCCGGATGATCCTGTTGCTGATCGCCGCCATTACCGCCGCGCAGATCGACCAACCCTATCCAGAACTCGCGCCGCTTCAGCATGGGCCGACGCTGGCCCTGGCGCTTGCTGCGCCCTGGATGCTTCGCCGCTGGCCGCTGACCAGCGGTGCGGTCGCCTGTATCGTCGCCTTCCTGCTGTTGCACACGCTGGGCGGCCGCTACATCTATTCATATGTCCCATATGATGACTGGGCGCGCGCGCTTACCGGTCACGATCTTTCTGGTGTATTTGGGTGGGCGCGCAACGGTTATGATCGCATGGTCCATTTTGCCTTTGGCCTGCTCTTGATGTTTCCGCTTGCACAGATCGCCCAGCGCATGGGCGGCATGTCGTTTCGCTGGGCCATGCTGTTCGGCTTTGTCGTGATCGGCTTCGTCGGCGCACTGTACGAAGTGTTCGAATGGCTGCTGACACTTATAGCGAAAGGGGAGACGGCCGACTGGTATAATGGACAGCAGGGCGATGTATGGGATCCCCAGAAGGACCTGGCCGCTGCGCAGGCGGGTGCCTTGATAGCGCTGCTATTTCTTTGCTTGCGCGGCTCTCGACAAGCTGTGGTGGAGGCCATATCGGACGTCGCCGACACGCCCACGGAGTAACGATGACCGACCTTGCAATGGAAAAGCTGGAGATCAAGGGCCTGGGCGGCCTGCCGATCGCCGTGCACGTGGCGGGGCAGGGGCGCGATCTGGTCCTCATTCATGGCTATTTTTCCAATGCCTGGACCAACTGGGTGCGCTACGGCCATGCCGCCCGCCTGGTGGAGGCGGGGTTCCGGCTGATCATGCCGGACCTGCGCGGTCATGGAGAGAGCGGCAAACCGCATGACGTCGCCGCCTATCCACCGGATGCCCTGACCGACGACAATCTGGCGCTGATCGATCAACTCGGCCTGACGGATTATGATCTGGGCGGATATTCGCTGGGCGCTCGCACTACCGTGCGGATGCTCGCGCGAGGGGCGACGCCACGCCGCGTCGTGCTGGCAGGCATGGGATTGAGGGGACTGGTAAAGACGCTGGACAAGGGCGGCTATTACAAGAATGTCCTCACCAACCTGGGCACCTTCGAACGTGGAACGTCGGAATGGATGACCGAAGCCTTTCTCAAGACCACCAAGGGTGATCCTGTCGCGATGCTGCACATTCTGAATACCTTCGTGGACACCCCAGCCGAGACGATCGCAAAATTCGCGCAGCCCACGGAGGTCATCTGCGGCGCTGACGATCAGGATAATGGGATAGCGCAGGAGTTGGCCGACACATTGCCAAACGGGCGCTATGTGGAGATACCCGGAAATCACATGAACGCGGTCACCCGTAAGGAATTGGGCGAGGCGATTGTGAGGTTTCTGAAGGACTGAATAGTCAGCGGAAGGGCGGCTCGTTGAAAGCCCGCAACTTGCGGCTATGCAACTGCGGGCCTTCCTTCCGCAGCAGTTCACAAGTCATCAATCCCACGCGCAGATGCCCGGCAATCGCTTCTTCATAGAAGCGATTTGCCTGCCCCGGCAGCTTTAGTTCTCCGTGGATCGGCTTGTCCGAAACGCAAAGTAGCGTTCCATACGGCACACGAAACCTGTAGCCTTGCGCCGCGATGGTTGCTGACTCCATGTCGATGCCGACAGCACGGGACAGGCTGAAACGCAGGGCGGAACTGGAATAGCGCAGTTCCCAGTTGCGATCGTCGGTGGTCACCACCGTACCCGTGCGCAGCCGCCGCTTGAAATCTTCCCTGTCATTGCCCCCCAGCACCGCTTCGGCGGCCTTGGCGAGCGCCACCTGCACCTCTGCAATGGCCGGCACCGGAATTTCGGGCGGCAGCATATCGTCCAGCACCTTGTCATCGCGGAGATAGGCGTGGGCCAGCACATAATCGCCGATCCGCTGGCTGGGGCGAAGGCCCCCGCAATGGCCGATCATCAGCCACGCTTCGGGGCGCACCACGGCAAGATGGTCGCAAATCGTCTTGGCATTTGCGGGGCCAACGCCGATGTTGACGAGCGTTATCCCGCTCCGATTGGGCGCGATCAGATGATAGGCAGGCATCTGGTGACGGCGCCAGGCGCTATCCGCGATCATCCGCGCGGGATCGGCCGTTTCGCGCGTTACATAGAGGCCGCCCGCACCCGACAGCGCGGTGTAAGGTGTAGCTTCACGCTGCAGTTCCGCGCACGCCCAATCAACGAATTCATCGACATAGCGATGATAGTTGGTGAAGAGGATATAGCGCTGCACATGCTCCGCCGGGGTGCCCGTATAATGTTTCAGCCGGGCAAGCGAGAAATCGGTGCGAAGCCCGTCAAAAAGGGCAAGAGGTCTTTGCCCTGCGGCATTGGGCATGAAGAGGCCATCGGCGATTTCGTCACCGATCTGCGCCAGTTCGGTCGCGGGGAAGTGCCGTGCGAGTTCGGTCGGGGGTATGCCGTCCAGCGCGCTTATGTCCAGGCCGTCCAACACATAAGGGAAGGGGATTTGCTGATCGCTGATCCCCGTTTCCACCTCCACGCCATAATCCCGGACGAGCAGGTCGATCTGCTCAGCCAGATAGTCCGCAAACATGTCCGGCCGCGTTACCGTGGTGACATAAAGACCGGGCTTTGAAAGACGGGCAAAGGATCTGCCGGGTGGCGGCGCGTCGGTTTCCGCATGGTGGATGATGCGGAGTTCTGGATAGCAATATCGGCGGTCGGATCTGGCCTCCGGTGGAGGCACGCTTCCATCGCGGCCGTAAGCCTGCATGGCCTCGCGGAGATTTCCAATAGAGGTCTGATAAATCCGCTCAAGTTGCGCGACCGCCGCGCTGCCGATGCTTTTGGTCATCGACCCTTGCTACCGCAGATATGTGACGGAAGGAAGCGAACGCTGCGCGGCGCTGATGACGCCGCGCGGCCCTGCCGGTCAGAGCTGGCTCAAAAGATGGTCTGCGGATGATACGCTGAAGCTGCCCGGTTCCTCGACGTTCAGTTCGGCAATCGTGCCGTCCTTGACGATCATGGAGAAGCGCTGCCCCCGCGTCCCCATGCCGAACTTGCTCCCATCCATGGTCAGGCCGACCGCCTTGGCGAAATCGCCATTGCCGTCCGCCAGCATGGTGACCTTGTCATCCGCGCCCGCCGACTTGCCCCAAGCGCCCATGACGAACGCGTCGTTGACG
Organism: Sphingobium herbicidovorans; assembly: GCF_002080435.1. Lineage (NCBI taxonomy): Bacteria > Pseudomonadati > Pseudomonadota > Alphaproteobacteria > Sphingomonadales > Sphingobiaceae > Sphingobium > Sphingobium herbicidovorans. The sequence continues at coordinate 332,106 of NZ_CP020538.1, forward strand.
GCGGTGCAGGCGATTTCATCGACGCCCTTTTCCTTCAGCGCTTCTGCTTTCTCGACGAAACCCGGCAAATGCTTGGCGGAGCAAGTCGGGGTGAATGCGCCCGGTACGGAAAAGAGGGCGACGGTCCGGCCTGCGAAAAACTCTTCGGAAGACACCTGCTCGGGCCCATTATCGGTCATCCTGGTGAAGGTGGCGGAAGGGATGCGATCCCCCTTGGCGATGGTCATATGCTGTCTCCTGCCGTTGAGCGGGTGAGGTCGGCCCTGCCTCTCTCTCTGTCAAGGCCTGCGAATGTGCCGCACTGCCTCCTGCGGACGACAGCCCGCCATTGGCAAAGGCGCAAAGCAGCGTATATTCGACCCATGAACCAGTCACGCTCTTATGCCGGTCAGTTCCTGCTTGCCTTGCCGGGCATGGAGGACATGCGTTTCGACCATTCCGTGGTGGCGATATGCGTCCACGACGAAAATGGCGCCTTGGGAATCGCCGTGAGCGATGAGATCGACGGGGTGGGGCTGCACGATCTGCTCGACAGTTTCGACATCGACGCGCGCAATGTACCCGATGTGCCGGTGTTGCGAGGCGGGCCTGTCGAACCGCGCCGCGGCTTTGTGCTCCATTCGCTTGATTGGAAGGGGCAGGACATAGTGGAAGTCGGACCCGATTGGGGCCTGTCCGGATCTCTCGAGATATTGAAGGCGATCGCGGAGGGCGCCGGCCCCAGCCGCTACATTGTTGCACTCGGCTATGCGGGCTGGGGCGCGGGCCAACTGGACCGCGAAATGACGGGAGAAAGCTGGTTCCCGGCGCAATGCACTGCGGACCTGCTGTTCGACGTTCCGGCCGGGAAAAAATGGGCTGCCGCCTATGCAGCAGCCGGAGTCGATGCCTCTCATCTGGTAAGTGGCGCCGGCTCGGCCTGATAGTGCCGCTGGATTTCCCGGATTGATCGCCGTCGGGTTGCCAGGCGGGGCGCAGCATCGACATAAAGAAAACTTTATATTGAGTTGCCATCATGGGCCGCGATTGGTAAAGCGCAGCCCATCGCCGCCGTCTCGTTCGTCGAGCGGCTCCGGCACATTCTAGACCAATGGAGACCCGCTCGTGGCCACCGCACCCGCCGCTCAGGCGCAGGATTATGTGATCGCCGACATCAGCCTTGCCGCTTTCGGCCGCAAGGAAATCGAGATCGCCGAAACCGAAATGCCCGGCCTCATGGCGCTGCGCCAGGAATTTGGCGCTACCAAGCCGCTGAAAGGCGCGCGCATCACCGGATCGCTGCACATGACGATCCAGACCGCCGTGTTGATCGAAACGCTGGCGGAACTGGGCGCGGAAATCCGCTGGGCCTCGTGCAACATCTTCTCGACGCAGGACCATGCCGCAGCCGCCATCGCTGCGCGGGGCATCCCCGTCTTCGCCGTCAAGGGCGAGACGCTGGAGGAATATTGGGATTATGTCATCCGTATCTTCGATTGGGGTGATACGACCTGCAACATGATCCTGGACGATGGCGGCGACGCCACCATGTTCGCGCTGTGGGGCGCACGGGTTGAGGCAGGGGAAGAACTGTTCACGCCCGGTAACGAGGAAGAAGAAATCTTCGTCGCGACGCTCAAGCGTTTCCTGGTCGAACGTCCGGGCTACCTGACCAAGACCGTAGCCGCGATCAAGGGTGTGTCGGAAGAAACCACGACCGGCGTTCACCGCCTGTATGAACTGGCGAAGAAGGGCAAGCTTCCCTTCCCGGCGATCAACGTCAACGACAGCGTGACAAAGTCGAAGTTCGATAATCTCTACGGCTGCAAGGAATCGCTGGTCGATGCTATCCGTCGCGCAACCGACGTGATGCTGGCTGGCAAGGTCGCATGCGTTGCGGGCTTCGGCGACGTTGGCAAGGGTTCGGCCGCATCGCTCCGCAACGGCGGCGCACGCGTTCTGGTGACCGAAGTCGATCCCATCTGCGCGCTCCAGGCGGCGATGGAAGGCTATGAAGTCGTGACGATGGAGGAAGCGGCTACCCGCGCCGATATCTTCGTCACCGCGACCGGCAATGAAGACGTCATCACCGTCGATCACATGCGCGCGATGAAGAACATGGCGATCGTCTGCAATATCGGCCACTTCGACAGCGAGATCCAGATCGCCGGTCTCAACAATATGAAGTGGACGGAGATCAAGCCGCAGGTCGATGAGGTCGAATTCGCCGATGGCAAGAAGATCATCGTCCTGGCGAAGGGCCGTCTGGTCAATCTGGGTTGCGCCACCGGTCACCCCAGCTTCGTCATGTCGTCCAGCTTCACCAATCAGGTGCTGGCGCAGATCGAACTGTGGACCAAGTCGGATGAGTATAAGAACGACGTCTATGTCCTTCCCAAGCATCTGGATGAAAAGGTCGCTGCGCTTCACCTGGAAAAACTGGGCGTGAAGCTGTCCAAGCTGACCCCCAAGCAGGCCGCCTATATCGGCGTGACGCAGGAAGGGCCGTTCAAGCCGGACCACTACCGCTACTAAGCGAACCGGAAAGGGGAGGCGAAAGTCTCCCCTTTTTTGCTGGCGCTCTCCACGAAGCGCTTCACGCTGCCAGCGACTTGGGTTAGTCCCCTGATAATCATGCAAAGGGGGCTGGCAGGTCGTGATGGGGGGTAAGCAGGCGCAATGACGTCATTGACCCCGTTCGCAGCCGTCATATTGGGGATCGTGCTCGCCGGATGGCTTGCAGCCGCCGTCTGGGCCTTGTCCACCGGCCGGCGCATGCGGCGCGAAGGGATGCAGGCGCAGGGCAAGTTCGATCGCCTGTCCAGCCTGCTCGGGTCCGCGCCCGCAGCGCCCATCATCATACATGCCGACGGCCGGATCGAAGCCGTCGACCGCTTGGCGAAGTGGTTAGGCAAAGACCGGGTCCCTGCTTTCGTTTCCGACCTGACGGCGGCTGACGGGGGGCTGGAGCCGCAGGATGCAGCCGTTCTCGCGCAGGAAATCGCGGCGGCGCAACGGGCGGGGCGCAGCTTTGCTTTGCCCGTGCGCGGCGAAGGCTCAACGCGCCTGCTTCTGGTGCGGGGTGCACCAGCAGGCCCGGCGCTGGCGGAAAGCGGCAGTGTCGTCCTCTGGATCTTCGACGCGACCGACAGCCAGTCGGAAATCCAGGCATTGAAGAGCAGGGTCGAGCAATTGCGCGACGCACTGGAGGCGTTGGCGGGGCTTGTTGAAGCCGCTCCCTTTCCGATGTGGCATCGCACGCCGGACATGCGGCTTAGCTTGGTCAACGCCGCTTATGTCCGCGCGGTCGATGGCCATAGCGCGGCTGAAGTCATCGCGCAGGGGACGGAACTGGTTGAGACCGTAAGTGGCCTTACCCCGGAAGCGGCCGCGAAACAGGCGCTCTCGGAAAGCTGTGCGGTGGAGCGCATTGTGCCAGCCACGATCGATGGCGAAAGGCGCACGATGCGCGTCGTCGATGTGCCTCTTGGCGACGCGGGCGTTGCTGGCTTTGCAATGGACCAGAATGAACTGGAACAGGCGCGCGTGGAGCATCGCCGTCTGGAGGCGGCGCAGCGCGACCTGCTCGATCGCCTGTCCGCTGGCGTGGCGCGCTTCGGACCCGATCGGGCGCTGAGTTTCTGGAATCAGCCGTTCATGAGCCTGTTTGGTCTCGATCAGGACCATCTGGCGGATCAACCGGTCTTCGAGCGGGTACTCGACCGCATGCGCGAGGCGCGCCGATTGCCCGAGCACCGGGATTTCCCCGCGTGGCGAGCAGAACGGCGCGACTGGTTTCTTTCGCCTGATCCGCGCGAGGAGAACTGGCTTCTCGCTGACGGCACCCATTTGCGCGTCTATGCCCAGCCGCTGCCCGACGGCGGCCTGCTCCTCATATTCGAGGATCGAACCGAACAGGTTCAGCTTTCCAGCGCGCGCGACACTTTGCTGCGCGTCCGTACCGCGACTTTCGACAATCTGTTCGAATCGATCGGCGTCTTTTCATCCGATGGCCGCCTGTCCCTGTGGAACAGCCGTTTCCGCACGATCTGGGATATTTCCGAAGATCTGCTGGCCCAGCATCCGCGCATCGACGAATTGCTGCGCGCTGTTCAGTCGCGCCTTGCCAAGCCGCAACAAGCCAATCTTGTCCGGGAACTGGTCCGTGCAGCCACGGTGGAGCGCAAGCAGCGCGTGGGCCATGTTGGGTTCGCTGACGGTCGTATCTTTGAATTTGCCGCCATTCCACTTCCTGACGGCAATGCCCTTTTCACCATGCTGGACGTCACCGACAGCCGCCGTGTGGAGCAGGTGCTGCGCGACCGCAACGAAGCGCTGGAGCAGGCTGATCGGGTCAAGACAGCCTTCGTGACCAATATGAGCTATGAGCTGCGGACCCCGCTCACCACCATCGCCGGCTTCGCCGAAATGATGAGCGCGGGCTATGCGGGCGAGATGAGCGAGTCGGCAAAGGAATATGTCGATGGCATCCTGCAAAGCACCAGTCGCCTTTCCATGCTGATCGACAATGTGCTGGACCTGACCCAGGGCGAAGCAGGAACCCTGCCGATCGACCGCGCACCCGTTGATCTTGCCCAGCTGGCGAAGGACAGCGTCGCACGTATCAAGGGCGACGCAGAGGCCAAGGGGATCGATCTTGCTCTATCGCTGCATGACACGCTCGGTCAGGTTGAAGGCGACAGGCGCAGGATTGGCCAGGCGTTGGATCATCTACTGGAAAATGCGGTTTGCTACAGCGGGCGGGGCGCGCGCGTGCTGCTACATGGGGACGGCAGCGGCGAAAGCGCTCGACTGGTCGTGTCGGACAACGGACCCGGCATCAGCGTTCCGCGCCAAGCGACGATTTTCGACGCAGCCGCGCGGGCGGAGCAGGCGCGCAGCGGCGAGAAGGCTGGCATTGGCCTGCCACTCGCAAAGCAGCTCGCCGAAGCGCATGGCGGAAGCCTGCAACTCGTATCCGAACCGGGGCAGGGCACGATGGCGGTGATCGAGCTTCCCCGTGGCTGAACCTGCACTGGTTTTGGCGGATGAAGCGGCCATGCTGGCGTTTGGCCGTCGCTTTGCGGAAATGGCGCGCATCGGAGACGTGATCGCGCTCGAAGGCGGGCTGGGTGCGGGCAAGACGACTTTGGCGCGCGGTATATTGGAGGGGTTGGGCCTGAAAGGCGAAGCGCCAAGTCCCAGTTTCGCCATCGTACAACCCTATGATGTTCCGGAGGTCAAGCTGCCGGTCGCCCATGTCGATCTCTACCGGCTGGATCGCGTGGACGAGGCGGAGGAACTGGGGCTCGACTATTACCTCATGGATAGCCTGCTGATCGTCGAATGGCCCGAGCGCATGGGACCGGATGCCTGGCCGGATGCGCTGCGGCTCCGCATCGACATTGAACCCGATGGCGCACGCCGCTTGACAGCGCGCGTGCCGGACGCTTGGACGGATCGATGGTCGCAGATATGATCCCGCCCGCCGCTGCTCCCGCTTTCCTTGCGCAAGCTGGATGGGGCAGTGCCGCGGTTGTTCCGCTCGCGGGTGACGCCTCTTTCCGTCGTTATTTCCGCGTTGTCGATGGCCACCGCCGCGCAGTGCTTATGGACGCGCCGCCACCGCATGAGGACCCGCGTCCCTTCATCGCCGTGGCCGAACATCTGGTCGGACACGGATTTGCAGCGCCAGCCATCCTGGCCCGTGATCTCGATCAGGGTCTGGTGCTGATCGAGGATTTCGGTGATCTGCGGCTCAAGGAACATCTCGACGAAAACCCCGCCGACGAGGTTGAGGTTTACACGCGCGCTGTCGCGTTGCTCGCCGATCTCCATCGCCTGCCTGCCGCTGATGTGCCGCCCTACGACCGGGAGGTCTATCAGCGAGAGGCTGGCCTGCTCACCGAATGGTATTGCCCGGCTATCGGCCTGGCCGTGGATGTGGACGCTCATGTTCGCGCCTGGGACGCGGTGCTGCCGATCGTCGAGCAGTCCGCCAGTCCCGTTGTCACTGTGCTACGCGATTACCACGCTGAAAATATCATGCTGATCGACCGGCCCGAGGCGCGGGGGCTGGGCCTGCTTGATTTTCAGGACGCATTGGCAGGCCATCCCGCCTATGATCTCGTATCATTGCTTCAGGACGCACGGCGCGATGTCTCACCCGCCGTTGAAGCTGCAATGCTCGACCATTATCGCACGCTGGCCAATGCACCCGCCGACTTCGATGCTGCCTATGCGGTGCTGGGCGCGCAACGCAATGCGAAGATCATCGGGATCTTCACTCGCCTTTGGAAGAGGGACGGAAAGCCTCGTTACCTGTCGTTCCTGCCCCGCATGTGGGGACTGTTGGAGCGCGATCTGGCGCATCCTGCCCTTGCACCGGTAGCTGACTGGTTCGACGCCAATATCCAGGCGGAGATGCGCCATGCAGCCCTTGAGGATCAGGCTCCGGCATGATCGACACGGCAATGTTGATGGCGGCGGGCCTGGGCAAGCGGATGCGTCCGCTGACGGCCACCCGGCCAAAGCCGCTGGTCAAGGTCGCGGGCAAGCCCTTGATGGACCATGCGCTCGCCCGGCTGGCCGCCGGGGGCATCCAGAAGGTAGTGGTGAACGTCCATTATCTCGCCGACACGGTGGAAGCGCACCTGCACGCCCAGCGCGACGGTATGCAGGTGCTGATATCCGACGAGCGAGCCAAGCTGCTGGAAACCGGCGGTGGGCTGATACATGCCCGTGAACTGCTGGGCGACAAGCCATTCTTCTGCGCTAACAGCGACAATCTGTGGATTGACGGGCCGCAGGAGACGTTGGGCATGATGCAGCGTCTTTGGAATCCCGACAGAATGGATGCGCTGTTGCTGCTCGTGCCGCTCGCCAGGGCGCATTGCCACACCGGCCCCGGTGATTTTCACATGGACGCTTCGGGACGGCTTAGCCGCCGAAAGCCCGCGCACGTCGCGCCGTTCGTCTTTACAGGCGTTCAGATCCTCTCGCCCAGCCTGCTGGTCGATCCGCCATCTGACGTGTTTTCGACCAACATTTTCTGGAACCGGGCCATAGAGGCGGGCCGCCTCTACGGCGTATCGCATCAGGGTCTCTGGTTCGATGTTGGCACGCCGCGCGCCATTCCCATCGTGGAGTCGATGCTCGCTCATGGGTGATCGCACCCGGCCAGCCTTGTTCAACATTCCCGCGCATCGCGCCTTCTCTGATGCGCTGGCCGCCGGGATCATCGCCCAGCATGGTGGTGACGCCATGGCGCTCGCGCACGGGATTATCCTGTTGCCGACCAACCGCGCCATTCGCGCCGTTAGCGACGCCTTCGTCCGCCGGTCTGGCGGTGGACTATTGCTCCCCAGGCTGGTGGCAATCGGGGATCCTGACCTTGGCGAACAGGCTGGCGGCGCGCTCGATCCGTTGGGGGAGGGGGACGCGATCCCGCCTGCGATCACCCCGATGCGGCGGCAGATGATCCTGGCGCGCATGGTTCAACAAGAGTCCGGTCACCCTATCGACGCGGCTCAGGCAATCAAACTTGGTCAGGCGCTAGGGGCGGTGCTTGACCAGATGCAGGTTGAGAGGGTGCCGGTTACCGCACTTGCCGATCTTTCGCTTTCCGACGAGCTTTCTGGCCATTGGCAAAGGTCACTCGACCTCTTTTCCATCCTCATTCGCCGCTGGCCAGAGGAACTGGCCCGCCTTGGCCTTATCGACCTTGCCGATCGCCGCAACCGCCTGTTCGATCGGCTGGCGGCGCGCTGGGGTGTCGAGCCGCCGCCCGGCTTTGTCATCGCCGCTGGCGTGGCCACAACCGCGCCTGCGGTTGCCAGCCTGCTGCGACGCATCGCCACATTGCCGCGCGGGAGCGTCGTGTTCGCCGGGCTCGATCAGGAGATGGACGAGGATGCATGGGATGCCATTGGTCCATTCCCCGCAGATCCGATCTCTGGCCGTGCGCCGGCGGGCCATGAAACCCACCCGCAATATGCCTTGAAACGCCTGCTCGATCGAATGAGCGCGACGCGTGACGATGTCGCGCTCTGGCGCTGGGGCAGCGAGCATGACGCCCGCGCCGTCCGTAGCCGCAATATTTCCAATGCGATGCTGCCTCCGCGCCTCACGAGCCGATGGCGCGACCTCAAGACCGCCGACCGCTCGCTGGGCGGTGTGGAAGCGTTGGAGGTGGCCACACCCGGCGAAGAAGCGCAGGCGATCGCGATTGCCCTGCGCGAAGCTATCGAGACGCCGGGGCGCACCGCTGCGCTGGTAACGCCGGACCGTCAACTGGCTACCCGCGTTTCTGCTCATCTCGCTCGATGGGGAATAGCCGCCGATGACTCCGCGGGCCTGCCCCTATCTCGCCTGCCGCCCGGCACCTTGCTGATCGCGCTTGCCGAAGCAGTTGCGGAACGCTTTGCGCCGGTCGCGCTGCTGACGCTGCTGAAGCATCCGCTGGTCATGCGCGGTGAGGAGCGTCTGCCCTGGCTGGAGGGCGTGCGTGGGCTGGACCTGTTGCTGCGCGGCCCGCGTCCTCCGGCAGGCCTTCAGGGCATCGATATGCTCTTGGCCGCGCGGGACGGGGAGGATCGCCAGCGCACCCTGCGCGCCTCAGTGCTGCAATGGTGGCAGACCGCACGCACACTGCTCCTTCCGCTGGAGCAGATATTGACGTCAGCGCCGAATTTTATCGTGCAGCTGGCAACAATCCGGGATGTGGCCGGGGCATTGACCGGCGATGCGGTCTGGGCCGGCGTGCAGGGCCGGGCGGCGGCGGATCTGTTTGCGGAAATGGAGCAAGCCGCTGCCGAAGGGCCGCAGCAGGCCGACATTCGCGCGCTCCCGGTACTTCTCGACCACATGTTGGGGGGCCTGTCCGTAAGGCCGGCGCAAGGCGGGCATCCGCGCATCGCCATATTGGGCCTGATCGAGGCGCAATTGGTGCAGGCTGACGTCATGATTCTGGGCGGCCTTAACGAGGGCACATGGCCCGGCCTGCCGTCGCCCGACCCGTGGCTGGCTCCGCGTATACGGCGTGAGCTTGGCCTACCCGGATTGGAAAGCCGCATCGGTCGTGCGGCCCATGACTTTGGGAGCGCTCTGGGCGCGCCGCACGTTCTTATCACGCGGGCAAAGAGAGGGGCCAGCGGTCCTGCTGTCGCATCCCGCTTCTGGCTGCGGTTGAAGGCCATGGCTGGGCCACAATGGAAAAGCGCTGATCGCTATGCCGCTCTTGCACATGCACTGGACCGCCCGGCCGTTCACAAACCCAGCCGGCGTCCCGCGCCAGCGCCGCCCGCCTCGGTCCGGCCAAAGCTGATCCCGGTTACGGATGTCGATCGTTTGAAGGCTGACCCTTATGCTTTCTACGCCAAGCGCATCCTGAGGCTGAACCGGCTTGATCCTATCGACGCCGATGCGGGCCCGGCATGGCGTGGGACGGCTGTGCATGAAATCCTCCAGCGTTGGGCGGAGGCGGGACGCGATCCTGCCGACCTGGAAGCCCGCGCCCGCGCCATGTTCGATCGGCCGGATGTCCACCCGCTGCTCAAGGCTTTGTGGCAGCCCCGCCTGATCGAAGCGATCCGCTGGATCGCTGCGGAGGTCGCAGCCGATCAGGCAGCGGGCCGCACGATATTGGCGGTGGAAAGTGACGGCAGGGCCGATATCGCGGGCGTCACCCTGACCGGCAAGGCCGACCGGATAGACCGTATGCCGGACGGTTCGCTCGCCATCGTCGATTATAAAACCGGCAAGCCGCCCAGCGCGAAGCAGGTGCGGGCAGGCTATTCCCTGCAATTGGGACTGCTTGGCCTGATCGCCGAACAGGGCGGATTCCCGGCGGTCGAAGGAGAGCGAACCGCTGGATGTTTCGAATATTGGTCGCTCGCCAAAAAGAATGATGCCTTCGGCTATCGTGACACCCCCGTCGATCCGCTGGGCAAGCGCGACAAGATCGTCACGGCGGACTTCACCTCGTTCGTTCACGCCCGGTTCGAGGAAGTGGCAGGCGCCTATCTGACCGGTCAGGCGCCATTTGACGCGCAAGTGAACCCCGAAGTCGCCAGCTATGGCGATTATGACCAGCTCATGCGGTTGGAAGAATGGTATGGGCGCGACGATGGCTAGGAAATCCAGCGCCCTTCAGCCGCTTGCAGGCGCGCAGGCGCTTGCCGCCGCGCCCGACGCCCATGTGTGGCTTTCGGCGTCGGCCGGGACGGGCAAGACCCATGTGCTGACTGCTCGCGTGTTTCGCCTGCTGCTTCAGGGCGTGAGACCGGAAAATATCCTCTGCCTCACCTTCACCAAGGCCGGGGCGGCGGAAATGGCCGACCGCATCCACGATCGTCTCGCCGCCTGGGTTCAGATGGAGGAGGCCGAACTCTTCAACGACCTGGAGGCGCTTCACGAGGAGTCCGGGCCTGAAGCGCGCGATCGCGCTCGCCGTCTCTTTGCCGAAGTGCTGGAATCCACGGGTGGCGGGCTGCGTATCCAGACCATCCATGGCTTCTGCCAGCAACTGTTGACCGCTTTCCCGCTGGAAGCCGACCTGCCGCCCGGCTTTCGCCCTCTCGACCAGCGCGAGCAGGCGACGCTGGCTCGCCAGACGCTCGCGGACCTGGTCGTGCGGGCGCAGGAACAGGGCGACGACCGCCTGATGGAGACGCTTCAAGCGATCAGCCTGCGTTTGGGCGAAGGCGGAGCGGAGCAATTCCTGTTGCGCTGCGCATCGCACCTCCCGGCGCTTGAACAACTGCCAGACGACATCGCCATCTGGCTCTACCGCGAACTTGGCCTGCCCGAAGGCGACATCAGCGCCCATATCGCCAGCCAGTGCGATGATGTCCAATTCGACATGCGGACGCTGGCCTGGATCGCGCAGGCCAATGCGGATTGGGGCACTGGCCGCGCACTGGAACGCTGCGACCGCATCGCCCGGTGGCGCTCGCTCGATGCCGCCGGGCGGGCGGAAACATTGGAGGATTTGCACGCCGCATGGGCGAAGAAGGCGGACGGCGACATCATCTCCGCCAAGGGCTGGGTTCCTCCGGTCGATGGCTATGGCGAAGCAAGCGCGCGGCTCCATGCCCACTGCGCCGAGCTGTTGGGCGTCAAGGCGCTTGCCGCCTACGCCGATTTCCTCGCCCAGGCGCTTCACGCAGGCCGCGCTTATGCACGTGCATATGGTGAAGCGAAACAACGTGCTGGCGCGGTGGACTTCAACGACCTTATCGCCCGTACCGCAGAGCTTCTGTCGCAGCCCGGCATTGCCGACTGGATTCGCTACAAGCTCGATCAGCGGATCGATCACATCATGGTCGATGAAGCGCAGGACACCAATGTCAGTCAGTGGCAGATCGTAGGGTCGCTAGCCGCCGAATTTTTCGCGGGCGAGGGCGCAAAGGGCGATCGTGTCCGCACAATCTTCACCGTCGGTGATTTCAAGCAGGCCATCTTCGGCTTTCAAGGCACCAGTCCGCAGGCTTTCGCCGCTGCGCAGATCCTGTTCCAGCGCCACGCACAGGATGCAGACCATCCTTTTCACGACCTTTCGCTGGAACGCAGCTTTCGCTCAACCCCTGCCGTCCTCGATGTGGTCGATCATACTATCGCGACCCTGAACGCCGAGCGGCTGGGCCTTCCTCAAGGTGCGGTTCGGCATATCAGCGCCAATCGTTTTCCCGGCGAAGTTCTGCTGTGGAAGCCCGCCATCGCCGGCCTGTCGGACGACACGGAAGGGGAGGAGGATTGGGCCGCGGATCAGGAGCGGCTCCTCGCGCAGAATATCGCTCGCCAGATCCGCCGGTGGATCGACGATGGCATGATGCTCGAAAGCCGGGGTCGTCCGATCACCGCCGGTGACATCATGATCCTGGTGCGCCGCCGCAGCGAACTCGCACGGCTGATCGTCGCGCGTCTCTATGAAGAGCGGGTGGCCGTGGCAGGGATCGACCGTCTCCGCCTGAATGCGCCCCTTGCCGTGCGCGACCTGCTGGCCGCCCTGCGCTTCGCGGTACAGCCGGAAGATGATTTGAACCTCGCGTCGCTGCTGGTTTCGCCATTGATCGGATGGACACAGGAGGATCTGATGATGCGCGCCATGGGTCGCCGCACGGGGCTGTGGCAACATCTCACCCGCACGCTGGACGACGGACGGCTCGCCCCGCTGCGGACATTGCTGGGCCGCGCGGACCTGACGACGCCTTATCGTTATCTCGAAGCGATTCTGTCTGGGCCTATGGAAGGCCGCCGTCATTTGATCGAGCGGCTCGGCATAGAGGCCGCGGACCCGATCGAGGAGCTGCTGAACGCCGCGCTTGCATTCGAAACGGACGATCATCCATCCTTGCAACGCTTCGTCGATTGGTTCGACCGGGGTGAGGTGGAAATCGTCCGCGACGCTGCGGCCCAGGGCGATTCGCTTCGGCTGCTGACGGTTCATGGCGCAAAGGGTTTGCAGGCGCCGGTCGTCATCCTGGCCGACGCCTGTCTCGATCCCGACGCCGGGACCCGTGCCGACTCGCTCGAATGGAATGGCCTGCCGATCCCGGCGCCGCGCAAGACCGAGCGGCTTGGCCCGATCGGTCGGGTTCTGGAGGACGCCCGCGCTGCGGAGCGGGAGGAGCATTGGCGGTTGCTCTACGTCGCGCTGACCCGCGCTGAAGAAAGGCTGATCGTCACCGGCTCGCTCGGTCCCCGCGCCAGGGGCATGCCACAGCCCGAAAGCTGGTTCAGCGCGGTCGAGAATGCGCTCATAGCGCTGGGCGCGGAGTGGGAGGATGACCCGCTCTGGGGCGCACGGCGATGCTGGCGTGGCAGCGAAGAATTGACTGCGCGACCGCCCGAGACCGTCACTGCTGGTGAAAAAGCGGACTTTTCCGAACCGGCATGGCTACGCCAGCCCGCACCGGAGGAAGCACGGCCGCCCAAGCCTCTCGCACCATCGGCGCCGGTGGAGGACAATGTTCCCTATCCGCCGCCTACGCCCGCTATGCGTGCGGCGAGCGAGCGAGGACGCTGGCTCCACACCCTGTTCGAACGGCTGCCGGATGTGCCGCCAGACCAGCGGCGGGAACGCGCGGATCGCTGGCTTGAACAGCAGGGCGCAGCGGATGCATTGGTACGCCATGACGTCATCGCACAGGCGCTGCGTGTGATAGAGGACAGCGATTTTGCACCTCTGTTCGCGCCAGGGGCTTTGGCTGAAGCCCCCGTCGCAGCTGTAGTTGGCGAAGTGGTGGTGGCAGGAACGGTGGACCGGTTATGCGTTTCCCCGGACCATGTGCAGGTGATCGACTTCAAGACAGGGCGCATTGCGCCGCTTACGGTCGATGACGTGCCCGTCGCCCACATACGGCAGATGGCTGCCTACACGGCCGCGCTCCAGGTCATTTTCCCCGGACGCCGGGTGGAGGCAGGGCTGCTTTATACCAGTGCGCCCCGGCTGATCGCGCTTCCAGACGATCTTCTTGCGGCGCACAAGCCGGGCTTCTACCCCGCGCAGGAGAATTTGCCGCCCTCACCCGTTGAGACGGATGCGTCACCATCCTAGATATCCGCCAATTGAAGGAGAATATTGATATGGCTACCAAGGCAGTCACCGACCTCAGCTTTCAGGCGGACGTAATTGACGCCGACAAGCCCGTGCTCGTCGATTTCTGGGCCGAATGGTGTGGTCCGTGCAAGATGATCGGCCCCGCCTTGGAAGAGATTTCCGAAGAACTGGCCGACAAGGTCACGATTGCCAAGATCAACATTGACGAAAATCCCGAGGCGCCGGGTAAATATGGCGTGCGCGGCATTCCGACGATGATCCTTTTCAAAAATGGCGAAGCGGCGGCCACCAAGGTCGGCGCGGCCCCCAAGAGTGCGCTCAAGGGCTGGATCGAAAGCGTCCTTTAAGTCGATACGGGGCCGCGCGGGTCGCGGCTCCGTCACTTGCGCCGGATTGTGTCAGTCGGGCAGGAGGACAGCGATCTTCCGGTCAGCGGAATAATGTGTCCGCCGCCGCATTCCACAATCGTGGCGATGATGCGCCAAGCAATCCTCTGCGCAGATCCCCTACCATATAGGGCGATCCATCAAGCCGTTGGCAGCATCCTCCCGCTTCGTTGAGGAACAGCGTCCCCGCCGCATGATCCCATGGCAGGGTTCGGGCAAAGACCGACACATCGTTCTGCCCAAGCACCAGCCGCGGATATTGCTCCGCCGCACATCGCGGGATGTCCACCAGCGAGAAATTGCCCTCGGCCCGCCGCTGAATGTCGGCGCGCTCTTCAGGCGTCATGAAGTAAACGGCCAGCGCCGCCACCGGGAGAGCGTCGTCGCTCTCGCGCGCCTGTATCCGTTCGCCATCGATATGACTGCCCGCGCCCAGGATGGCGTGGCACAGTCGCCCCGTCAGTGGATCCAGTATCCATCCGGCCAGCGTGACACCCTCATCGGCCAACGCGATCATGATGCCGAAGGGCGGCCGTCCAGCCGCGAAGTTGCCCGTACCGTCGATCGGGTCGATGATCCAGTTCAGCCCCTTGCCTGCGCGCTCCAGGATCGCGGTATCGGCTGCGCAGGCTTCCTCGCCTATGACACCCGCTTCGGGCAGGATGTTCATCAGCCCTTCCGCAAGCCGGACCTCGCTTTCCTTGTCCGCGATCGTGACAAGGTCGTCCGCCGCCTTCTCACTGATCTCATCCGCGCGCAGATGCTGGTAGCGCGGCATGATGACTTCGCGCGCAACGTCGCGCATCAGTGCAACGACAGGATCATGCAGCTCGATAGGCATCAGCTGCGATAATCCGCGTTGATGGAGATATATCCGTGCGTCAGATCACAGGTCCACACCGTCGCCCGGCCTTCGCCAAGTCCCAGATCGACGCCGATCTGGATATCCTGACCTTTGAGATGCGCGACGACCGGCGCCTCGTCATAACCTTCGACCGCCAGGCCGCCCGCCGCTACCTGCGTCGCGCCGAAACGGATGGACAGCTTGTCGCGGTCCGCAGGTTCACCCGCCTTGCCCACCGCCATCACCACGCGCCCCCAATTGGCGTCCTCGCCGGCGATGGCCGTTTTGACCAACGGCGAATTGGCGATGGACAGCGCAATACGATGCGCGCTTGCGTCGCTTTCCGCCCCGTTCACGCAAATCTCGATGAACTTCGACGCGCCTTCGCCGTCGCGCACCACCAGGTGCGCCAGTTGCAGGCATAGGTCGGTAAGCGCAGCATGGAATGCGTCCGCGCCCGCATCGTCCATTGACGTTAGCCGCGCATTGCCTGCCTTGCCCGTAGCGAAGGCCAGCACCGTGTCGCTGGTCGAAGTGTCGCTGTCTACCGTGATGCAGGAGAAAGTCCGCCGGTTCGATGTCGAGAGCATCTGCTGCAACAGCTTGGGCTCAACGGCCGCATCGGTGAAGATATAGCCGAGCATCGTCGCCATGTCCGGCGCGATCATGCCCGACCCTTTGATTATTCCTACCAATTCTACTCGCGTATTGCCGATCATCGCGCTTGTCCGCGCGCCCTTTGCATAGGTATCCGTCGTCCCAATTGTGTTTGCTGCTTCTTCCCAGCCACAGGCTTCTGCGGAAAAGGCCGCCTCCAGTCCCGCCTCGGCCTTGTCGACAGGCAGCGGCACGCCGATCACGCCGGTTGAGGAAATGAAAACGTCCGATGGCAGGCAACCTACATGATTGGCGACCTTCGCAGCGATCGCTTCCACTGCGGCGCGCCCGCGATGGCCGGTAAAGGCGTTGGCATTGCCCGCATTCACCACCAATGCCCGCGCGGAGCCCAGTGGAATTGCGTCGCGACACCATTCGACCTCGGGCGAGGGGCACTTGCTCTGCGTCGTTACGCCCGCGACCGCCGTGCCTTCCGTCAGTTCCACATAGGTCAGGTCGCAACGATCCCAATTTTTGTACCGCGCCCGCGCCACGCGCGTAGTCACACCGGCGATCGCGGGAAGGTCAGGAAAAGCGGCGGGGGCGAGGGGAGAGCGCTGTGTCATGACGGCGGATTAGCGCATAATGACTGTCCGTCAATCACTCCGGTTATGCAAAGGCGTCAACTGCTCTCAATTGACTATCCCACGCCCAAACCCTAAATCGCCGCGCATATCCGTGCGCTTGACCTGAAAAGTCTCGCGCCCCCCTTTTGTCAGGAACTTGCATGTTCGGCGCACTCGCCAAGTCAGTCTTCGGATCGTCCAACGACCGCTACGTCAAGTCGCTGGGCAAGATCGTCGAGCGCATCGCCTCCTTCGAACCCGCTATTTCCGCCATGAGCGATGAGGATCTGTCGGCTCAGACCGTCCGTTTTCGCGAGCGTCTGGCGCAGGGCGAAACCTTGGACGACCTGCTTCCTGAAGCCTTCGCCACCGTTCGCGAGGCCGCCAAGCGGACACTGGGCCAGCGCCATTATGATGTGCAGATGGTCGGCGGCATTGTCCTTCATCGCGGCGAGATTGCGGAAATGCGCACAGGCGAGGGCAAGACGCTTGTCGCCACGCTCGCCACTTACCTGAACGCGCTGGAGGGGAAGGGCGTCCACGTTGTTACCGTGAACGACTATCTCGCCAGCCGTGACTGCGACTGGATGGGACAGGTTTATCGCTTCCTGGGCCTCACCACCGGCGTTATCGTACCCAATCTGTCGGAAGATCAGCGCCGGGAGGCCTATAACGCCGACATCACCTACGCGACGAACAACGAACTCGGGTTCGACTATCTGCGCGACAACATGAAATATGACCGCGCATCCATGGTGCAGCGGCCCTTCAATTTCGCGATCGTGGATGAGGTGGACTCGATCCTGATCGACGAAGCGCGTACCCCGCTGATTATTTCCGGGCCGACCGACGATAAGTCGGAACTATATGTCGCTGTCGATGCCATCGTGAAGCGGCTTGACGACGCCGACTATGAGAAGGACGAAAAGCAGCGCACCGTCACCCTGACCGAGGATGGCACCGAAAAGATCGAGCGCATGCTGGAGGATGCGGGCCTGCTCGAAGGCGCGAACCTCTATGATTTTGAGAACACCGCTGTCGTTCATCACGTCAATCAGGCGCTGCGCGCGAACGTCATGTTCCGCCGCGACATTGATTATATCGTCAAGGACGGCAAGATCATCATCATCGACGAGTTTACTGGCCGAATGATGGAAGGACGACGCTGGTCGGACGGCCTGCATCAGGCGGTCGAGGCCAAGGAAGCGGTCCAGATCGAGCCGGAAAACCAGACGCTGGCATCGATCACTTTCCAGAATTTCTTCCGCATGTATCCCAAGCTGGGCGGCATGACCGGCACGGCGGCGACCGAAGCGACGGAATTCTACGAAATCTACAAGATGAACGTCGTCACCATCCCGACCAACCGTCCGGTGCAGCGTGTCGATGAGGAAGACAGCTTCTACAAGAATCTGGAAGACAAGTTCCGCGGCATCGCCCGCACGATCCGGGAACATCAGGAAAAGGGCCAGCCGGTCCTGGTCGGCACGGTATCGATCGAAAAGTCGGAAATGCTCTCCGAATTCCTGAATCAGGAAGGGGTGAAGCACGCCGTCCTCAACGCTCGCTTCCACGAAAGCGAAGCGCATATCGTGGCGCAGGCGGGCCGCAAGGGCGCGGTGACGATCGCCACCAACATGGCCGGTCGCGGCACCGATATCAAATTGGGCGGCAACCTGGAGATGCGCGTAGAGGACGAACTGCGCGACATGCCCGAAGGGCCGGAGCGCGAAGCCGCCATCGCCCGCATCGAGGCCGAGATCGAAGCGGAGAAGGCAGAAGTGCTCGCGGCTGGCGGCCTGTTCGTGCTGGCCACCGAGCGCCATGAAAGCCGTCGCATCGACAATCAGCTGCGCGGGCGTTCAGGGCGTCAGGGCGATCCTGGCCTGTCGCGCTTCTACCTCAGCCTCGACGATGACCTGATGCGCATCTTTGGCCCGGACACGATGTTCGCGAAGATGATCCGCTCGAACCTGGAGGATGGCGAGGCGCTGCCTCCGTCCAAATGGCTGAGCAAGGCGATCGAGACCGCCCAGCGGAAGGTCGAGGCGCGCAACTACGACATCCGCAAGCAGGTCGTCGAATATGATGACGTCATGAACGACCAGCGGAAGGTCATTTACGAACAGCGCAGCGACATCATGGATGCCGACACAGTCGATGATGTCGTGACTGACATGCGCCGCGAAACCGTCAACGACCTGGTCGGCGCATCCTGCCCGCCCGGCACATATCCTGAACAATGGGATATCGATCGGCTCAAGGATCGTGCTGCCGAAATTCTAGGGCTGGAGCCGGATTTCGATGCCTGGCTGTCGGAAGACGCTGTGGATCCCGAAATGATCGAAGAGCGCCTGAACGCTCTTGCCGACGAGGCCGTTGCCGAGAAGGTAAAGGAGATCGATCCCGAAAACTGGCACATGATCGAAAAGTCGATCCTGCTCCAAAGCCTGGATCATCACTGGAAGGAGCATCTTTCCACCCTCGACGCGCTCCGTCAGGTCGTCCATCTGCGCGCTTATGCTCAAAAGACGCCGATCAACGAATATAAGCAGGAAGCGTTCGCCCTGTTCGAACGCATGCTCGGCAATATCCGCGAGGACGTGACTGGCTCGATCGCGCGCGTTCAGTTCCGCATGGAAGAACCCCTGCCAGAGTTTGATCTGCCAGTGCTGCCGGACTTCATCACCACCCATATCGATCCCTTCTCGGGTGAGGATAACAGTGGCGACATCGACGCTGGCCAGTTGGGCAGCATCACGACGACCCTTCCGCGTCCGCCTGTCGGGAATGCGCAGACCGGCGAGTTCGCCAATCTCGACATCAGCCGTAATGCCCCATGTCCCTGCGGGTCAGGTCAGAAATACAAGCATTGCCACGGCGCGCTGGCCTGATCCGGGGTGATTTGATCGATCTGAATCAGTCTGACATGCGAGAGCGCCGGTAACCTGCGCGTCTCGCAAATCTATCAGAAGCAGAATAGGCGGGACAGGCGATCGATCGCCTGTCCTGACAGGCGGAGAGAGCAATCTCCGCTGCGCCGCAAGATCACATGCATGCTCCGGCCTTCGCTTTGTTCAAGGCGCTGCCTGAGCTGGATAATGGTTCACTCGGCGCGTTTGTCTTCACGATCTTTATGGAGCTTTGCCCAAAGGTCAGCGGTGCCCGCTTCCTGCGCCTTCGTCACATATTGCGCCGCAACCAGCCATCCCTTGATCGGTCGCAGGGGAAGTATCGTGGTGAGGATCAGCACGGGAATGCCAACGGCGATATGCACCCAAAGCGGCGGCCGGGCCATTATTTCCAGCATCACGATGAAGATGACGCCGGGGACACATGCGAATAATTGCACGAATACCGCTGGTCCGTCTGCGGGGTCGGCGAAGGAATAATCCAGCCCACACACCTCGCAATGATCGCGCACCGTCAGGAATCCGCGGAATATATGACCGTCGCCACATCTCGGGCATCGCCCCAACGCGCCGGTTTCAATCGCGGAACGGCGCGGCCAGTTGCTGACGGGCTCAACCATGTGCTGTTTCCCTTGTTCCTTATCCGGCCTTCGCGGCGCGTGCTGTCATGTGAAGAAAAGGTTGCCCAATGCAATTGGCCTTTTTGTCTCACCCATCGGCTTTAGCCGGCGACCGATTAATTGCCCCGAAATGACGCTACGTCACCGGGAAGATATGCCAATCTCTGGATTGCCCGCATCGACTTATTTTGCTAGACGGCGAGCCGATTTGGATGCCCGACAGCATACAGATCGCGCCCCCGGCATCCCTTGCCCGGGGGCGCTCTTTCACTGGCGGTCGCGGTTCAATGCGTCCGTTTTTCAGTGCCGGCGTCGCCGGGCATTTCAAAATTTTCCATGGCGTCGTGCAGAACTTGGTCAGGTGAGGATGCGGCCGCCAACGCCCTCACCTTATAGCGCAATGCAAGTTCCTGATGAGCGGCAACTTCTTGAGCAGGCGCATGTCGGGCCAAGGCATTGTTTGCCTTGGCGGCTTCCTCCCGCGCACGCCGGAAAAAATAAGGTGCGTCCATATCGCCTGACATCGCAACCTCCGCTTGAGAGACTGCTTCATAGCATGACGGTAAACAAGCATCCTTAATGCGCATCAAGTTAAGGTGGATGCAGCGCGCGATATGGTGTGGCGGACAGGGTGGGATTCGAACCCACGGTGAGCGCAAACCCACGGCGGTTTTCAAGACCGCTGCCTTAAACCACTCGGCCACCTGTCCGTGCGATGCTTCCTAGCGAAGCATCCGGGTAAGCCAAGCGTAAAATGACCGAAATGGCATTTCAGCGCGTTCTTGCAGAATGTTGGCCACGAGGGGATTTCGCCGCCCCATGTCGCTGTGCCACAAAGGGGCAAGGGAGATTCTCTAATGCGTTCAACCATTCATTCGCTTCTGCTGCGTTTCGCCGTGGTTTCGGTGGGAAGCCTGATGGCGGGGCCTGGCATGGCGCAGGACATGGCACAGGACGCCGGGTTCCGCAGCTATTTGGAGACCCTGCGTCCGAAGGCCAGCGCCATGGGGATTCGGTCGGCGACCCTGGATTCCGTATTTCCGACGCTCACGCCCAACCCCCGCGTCATTCAGCTTGACCAGAGCCAGCCGGGGGGAGGGGCTTATTCTCCCATTCCCAATTTTGAACCCTACAGACTCAAGCATGTCGATGCCGCCCGCATCAGCCGGGGGAGGACAGCCTATCTTGCCAACCGCGCCCGTCTGTCCCGGATCGAGGCGGAGACAGGCGTTCCTGAAGAGATCATGGTCGCGATCTATGGCCATGAAACCAACTATGGATCCTATACCGGCGATTTCGACCTCATCCGATCTTTGGCGACGCTATCCTATGAAGGCCGCCGCCGGAGCCTGTTCGAACCTGAACTGCTCGCCACGCTCAAGATGCTCGACAATGGCGTGCCGCGTAGCCGGCTCGTGGGCAGTTGGGCAGGGGCGACCGGCTACCCGCAGTTTCTCCCCAGCGTCTATCTGCGCCTGGGCAAGGACGGCGACGGCGACGGGCGCGTCGATATCTGGAACAGCGAAGCCGACGCGCTGGCTTCCATCGCCAATTATTTCGTGAATGCCGGTTGGCGGCGCGGCCAGCCATGGGGGGTCGCCGTGTCTGTGCCAGCGGGCTTCGACCGTGGCAGCGTAACTGCACGGACCGCGCCCGCTCGGTGCCCGCGCGTTTTCAACCGTCACAGCCGCTGGCTGACCATGGCCGAATGGCGTAGCCGTGGGATCGTGCCGACCGGCGGAGGCTGGCCTGCGGACAGCGTGATGGCCACGCTGCTGGAACCCGATGGCCCTGGCAAGACGGCCTATCTGCTCACCAGCAATTATCGAGCGATCCTCGATTATAACTGCTCGAATTTCTATGCGCTGTCGGTGGGACTGCTAGCCGACGCGGTCAGGCAATAGTGGCGCCAGGAGGCTTCCTCCTGTGCCAGACCTCTTGAGAATGTGTCTGTCATGGCTAATGACAGGAACAGGGCATTCTCTCATCCCGAATCCATCAGTGCGAAGGCAGTCCTCATGAAAAAGTCCGTAGCCGCCATCCTCTTTGTCGGATTGCTGGCGCAGCCGCTCACGGCCGCCGCTCCGCCTTATACGAGCGAGGCGCCCATCGCATATATGAAGGACCTTTCCTCAGGCGCGGTGCTATACGACAAGGGCGGCGAAACGCGCATTCCCCCTGCGTCGATGGCGAAGATGATGACGGCCCATGTCGCCTTTCGGCTGATCCAGCAGGGCGAGTTGAAGCTCGACACGAAATTCACCGTGCGTCCCGAAACATGGAAGCAGTGGCACGGCCCTGCCGCGGGATCGACGATGTTCCTGTCGGCCGGTGAGCAGGTTTCGGTGGAGAATCTGCTGCACGGCATCGTCACGCTGTCCGGCAATGATGCTTGCGTCGTGTTGGCCGAGGGCATCGCCGGAACGGAGCAGGCGTTCGTCGCGCTGATGAACGACGAAGCCAAACGGCTCGGCCTGAAAAACAGCCATTTCGGCACCAGCAACGGGTGGCCGGATGAAGGCGTTACCTATGTCACCGCAGAAGATCTGGCCCTTCTGGCGGAGGCGACGATTGAAGAAACGCCGGATCTCTACAAACGCTTCTACTCCACGCGCGCCTTCACCTGGGGAAAGACGATGGGCGGAGCTGACATTGCGCAGGGCAACCGCAATCCTATCCTGGGCAAGATCGCGGGCGCCGACGGGCTCAAGACCGGTCATACCCAGGAAGCAGGCTATGGCTTCACGGGTTCTGCCGAACAGGATGGCCGGCGGCTGGTCATGGTCGTGGCTGGCCTGACCAGTTTCAACGGCCGCATAGCCGAATCGGTGCGCTTCATGGATTGGGGCTTCAAGGCATGGAAAGCCCAGCCGCTTTTCAAGAAGGGCCAGACCGTCGAAACCGCGGAGGTCCAACTCGGTAGCGCTACCAGCGTGCCGCTGGTCGCGCCGCGGGACATGGCCGTGACGCTGCCCCGCACCGCTTCCGGCAATATTTCCGTCAAGGTCGCTTATACCGGCCCGATCAAAGCGCCCATCGCCAAGGGACAGAAGATCGCCGAGCTTATCGTTTCCACCCCTGATACGCCGCCGCAGGTCCTGCCGCTGGTCGCTGGCGAGGAAGTGTCCGAGGCTGGCATATTCGGGCGGCTCTGGAACGGCCTGAAGTCCTTCTTCGGGTGACGCGGGGCCGTTTCATCAGCTTGGAAGGCGGCGAGGGCGCGGGCAAATCGACCCAATTGCGCGCGCTAGCCTCTGCTCTGCGTGACCATGGGATTGACGTTGTGGAAACCCGTGAGCCCGGCGGCAGCGCCGGTGCAGAGGCGATCCGCGCGCTGCTCCTTACGGGCGAAGCCGATCGCTGGAGTGCTCGCGCCGAAGCCCTGCTTTTCGCCGCTGCCCGTGCGGACCATATCGAAAAGACGATCCGCCCGGCGTTGGAACGAGGCGCGTGGGTTCTGTCTGACCGTTTTCTGGACAGCAGCCGCGCCTATCAGGGCATGGGCGATCTCAACGACGCCGATATATTGGAGCTCCACCGCATTGGCAGCGGAGACTTTCTGCCTGACCGCACATTTTTTCTCGCCCTGCCGAAAGCCGAAGCACAGCAACGCGCACGGTCCAGGGACGGCGATGCAACCGATCGCATCGGCGGTCGCGACGCATCTTTTCACGCGCGCGTAGCAAGCGCCTTCACCAAGTTCGCCGCGCAGGAGCCCGGCCGCATACGCACCATCGACGCATCGGGCCATCCTGAAGCCGTGACCTTGCGGCTCATGGATGCGCTAAGCGACCTTATTCCATGACCGTCATTCTCGGCCACGACGCACAAGCCGACATGCTGCTTGCCGCCGCGCGCAGCGGTCGCATGCATCATGGCTGGATACTGGCTGGCCCTCGCGGAATCGGTAAAGCCAGTTTTGCCCGCGCCCTGGCCATGCGCCTGCTCGCCGAAGCCGCCGGTCCCGCGCCCGAAGGGGCGGGTCTTGCGGTCCCCACGGATCACCCGATCCGCAAGTTGGTGGAAGCGGATGCCCATCCAGACTATGCGGAGCTTTACTGCCTGGAAAAGGAAAGCGGCACCGCGCGCAACATTTCGGTGGATCAGGTGCGCGGTCTTCAGCGGTTGATCCAGTCCGCCCCGTCGCTCTCATCACGCCGGATCGTCATGATCGATAGCGCAGACGATCTTGAACGCGGCGCGGCTAACGCACTGCTCAAGACTCTGGAGGAGCCGCCGACGGACATGCTCTTCCTGCTCGTCAGCCATGCTCCCGGTCGCCTGTTGCCGACTATCCGCTCCCGCTGCCGCACTCTTCGCTTCGATCCGCTGGGCGAGGAGGCGATGCGCGCCGTCCTGCGTCGGGATCAGCCAGACCTGCCGCCCGATGAAATCGATGCGCTGGCCGCTTTGGGCGAGGGCGCACCGGGCAAGGCGCTGCGTTATGCTGGCCTGGACATAACCGACATCGACCGCATGCTCCGCGCCATCGCTACGGAAGGCGATCCCGGCAATCGTCACCGCCTGATCCTGGCCAAGGCGCTGTCTGGCAAGGCGGCCCGCCCGCGCTACGAGGCCTTTCTGGAACGCGTGCCGGCCTTTATCGCCGATGCCGCCCGCCAACGCAGCGGCCCCGCGCTTGGCACTGCGCTTGAACGGTGGGAAGCAGCCCGCCAACTGGCAGGCGGCGCGATCATTCTTTCGCTCGATCCCGCCGCCGTCGCGTTCGAACTTGCCGGCCATGTCGCCGCGCTCGCCCCTGATCCGCGCTGAAAAGCGGGCTTTGCGAGAGCCGCAACTGCCGCTAGGGAAGGCCCATGTCGCAGCCTTTCACGATCACCACCGCCATCAGCTATCCTAACGGTCGCCCGCATATCGGCCATGCCTATGAGGTGATCGCCACCGATGCGATCGCGCGATTCCAGCGGATGATGGGTCGCGATGTGTTCTTCCAGACCGGCACGGATGAGCATGGCCTGAAAATGGCCCAGACAGCCCGCAACCGGGGCATCGAACCGCATGCGCTGGCTGATGAAATGTCAGGATATTTCAAGGACATGAACGACAGGCTGAATATCAGCTATGATCGCTTTATCCGCACCAGCGAGCCTGATCACCACCGCGCGTCTCAGGCCATATGGCAGGCGATGGAGGCGAATGGCGACCTTTATCTGGGGCGCTATGAAGGCTGGTACTCGATCCGCGACGAAGCCTTCTACGATGAAAAGGAACTGGTCGAAGGAGATGGCGGCGAAAAGCTGTCGCCACAGGGCACCCCGGTCGAATGGACAGTTGAGGAAAGCTGGTTCTTCCGCCTCTCCGCCTATCAGCAGAAGCTGCTCGACCTGTATGATAGCCAGCCTGATTTCATCCAGCCCGACAGCCGCCGCAACGAGATCATGCGCTTTGTGGAAGGTGGCCTGTCGGACCTCAGCGTTTCGCGCACCAGTTTCGACTGGGGCGTGAAGGTGCCGGGCAATGACGGTCATGTCATGTATGTGTGGGTCGATGCGCTCACCAATTACCTGACCGGCTGCGGATATCCCGACGATGCTGATCGCATGGCTCGTTACTGGTCGGAAGGTGGCGATATCACGCACATTATCGGCAAGGATATCGTGCGTTTTCATGCTGTTTACTGGCCAGCGTTCCTGATGAGTGCAAAACTGCCGCTGCCCAAGCAGGTCTTCGGCCACGGCTTCTTGCTCAATCGTGGTGAGAAGATGTCGAAGTCGGTCGGCAACGTCGCTGACCCCATGGAGCTGGCCGATCGGTTCGGCGTCGACCAACTGCGTTATTTCCTGCTGTCGGAAGTCACGTTCGGCAATGACGGCAGCTATAGCGCCGAAGCCATCGTGGCGCGCTCCAACAGCGATCTGGCAAACAGCTTTGGCAACCTTGCGCAACGGACGCTGAGCTTCATCGCGAAGAACCTCGAAGGGCGCCTGCCGCAGCCTGCGCCTCAGGATGTCGATAGTGACCTGCTCACGACCATCGCGGACGCCGCCAGCAGCTTTCAGGCAGCGATGTCGGATCTGGCGCCATCGGTCGCGATAGAGGCATGGATGCGGGCTGTCTTTGCCTGCAACGCCTACATTGATGCGCAGGCGCCCTGGGCGCTCCGCAAGACCGACCCCGTCCGCATGGAAGCCGTGCTGGCGACCCTGTACGAAGCCATTGCCGGTCTTGCCATCATCATCCAGCCTGTCATCCCGGTCAGCGCAAAGTCGCTGCTGGACCAGATGGGGATAGGCGGGGAAAGGCGGATTTACGGCGCAATTGGTTCCGATTTCTATACCCAACTGTGCGCCACCGGCTTTGTGCTCAGCCCGCCCAAGCCCCTTTTCCCCCGTCTCGAATTGACTGAAGCAGACGCGTGACGCCATGTTGATCGACAGCCATTGTCACTTGAATTACAAAGGCTTGATCGAAGATCAGGAGAATGCGCTTGAGCGCGCGCGGAAAGCTGGCGTCGATGTTATGCTCAACATCGCCACCCGCGAAAGCGAATGGGACGCCGTTCTTTCGACCGCAGAGCGCGAACCGGATGTATGGGCGACGGTTGGCATCCACCCGCACGAAGCCGACGAGCATCCGCATGTTGATACCGCCAAACTGGTGGAACGCGCGGCCCACCCGCGCGTGATCGGGATCGGCGAAACCGGGCTGGATTATTATTATGATCATAGCGATCGCCAGCGCCAGCAGAACAGCTTTCGCGCCCATATCGCCGCATCTCGCGAAACCGGCCTGCCGTTGATCGTCCATACCCGCGACGCTGAAGAGGACACGCTCGAAATCCTGCGCGATGAAATGGAAAAGGGGGCCTATCCCGGCGTCATTCACTGCTTTACGGCGAGCGACTCTTTCGCCGACGCGGCGCTGGGCCTTGGCTTTTACATCAGCATTTCCGGCATAGTGACCTTCAAGAACGCGAAGGACCTCCAGCAAACCGCCGCCCGCTTACCGCTCGACCGACTGCTTATCGAAACGGACTCGCCCTTTCTCGCCCCTGTGCCCCATCGCGGTAAGCCTTGTGAACCAGCATTCGTCGCCGATACCGCCAGGTTCCTTGCCGCCCTTCGGGGACAGAGCGTGGATGAACTGGCCGATGCGACCTCCACCAATTTTCGGACGCTGTTCAGCAAGATCGGGATCCCGCAAGGCGCATGAGCCTCAAGCTCACCATCCTGGGCTGCGGCACTTCGTCGGGCGTGCCCCGGATCGGCAATGACTGGGGAGCATGCGATCCTGGCGAGCCAAAAAACCGGCGCACCCGGGTCTCGATCCTGGTCGAAAGCCCGACGACGCGCGTTCTGGTCGACACATCGCCGGACATGCGTGCTCAGCTGCTGGCAGCGGACGTTATCCATATCGATGCGATTTTATGGACCCATGATCATGCCGATCACAGCCATGGCATTGATGATGTGCGCCAGCTTTTCCATCACCGCCGTACGCCCGTGCCAGGCTATGCTCGCCGCCAGACGTTGAAATTGCTGAACGAGCGTTTCGCTTATGCCTTTGAAGGGCGGCAGGGCTATCGCCCGACGATCGAACCGCATGTGCTGCCCGATGGCCTGCGCATTGGCGATATAGACATCGCCTGCACCGACCAGCCTCATGGCGAGATATTCTCCACTGGATTCCGTTTTACGCACGGCGGCAATTCCATCGGATATGCTACTGATTTTCATGCATTAACGCCGGAGATGGTCGCATTATATGACGACTTGGACATCTGGGTTGTCGATGCCCTGAGGGAAAAGCCGCATCCCACTCATCCTCATCTGGCCCTCACGCTCGACGGCATCGCTGCCGTCCGGCCCCGCCGCTCCATCCTGACCCACATGGATCAGAGCATGGACTATGCAACATTACGCGATAGCCTGCCCGATGGCGTCGAACCGGGTTATGACGGTATGGTGATCGAACTGAGCGGGGAAGGGGACTGACGGCATGAACGGCGACCAGGCGATGTCCAGCCTTTGGTATGTGCTGGCGCTCGTGCTCGTTGGGTCTGCCCTTGTTGCCCGTCGCGGACCCCGGCATGGCATGATCCGCATGGCGCTGCTTTGGGTCGTTATCTTCGCGCTCCTGCTTGCTCTTTTCAAGATGGGGGAAGGGGCAGGTCTCTTTTCCAGCAGAATAGACGATATGAAGGGAGACCTCTCCGCCAACGTCAGCACTGACGCACCCTTGCCGCCGGTAAGGGCGGAGGGGCAGGCCCTGCGCATCGCGATGGCGCCCGATGGCCATTTTTGGGTGGAAGGCAGCGTGAACGGAACGTCCACGCGCTTTCTTATCGATAGCGGCGCCAGCATCACCGCCCTGTCGGTCACATCCGCACGCGCCGCCGGTCTTAATTTCGACCTGGCCGCGCCGGGCGTGCCGATGCTCACCGCCAATGGAAAGATCGACGCCAAACGATCATCCATTTCCACGCTGTCCATCGGCCCGATACGGTCCAGCGACTTGCCCATCGTCATCTCGCCCGCGTTCGGAGAGGTCAATGTCATTGGCATGAATTTGCTGTCGCGCTTGAAAAGCTGGGGCGTGCAGGACGGCGAAATGGTGCTGACACCATGACGGCTCCGTTGCCCCATCGCCCGCCCACGCAGCGGGAACGGCTGAAGGCGATCGTTGGCGGATCGACCGGCAATCTGGTGGAATGGTATGACTGGTATGCCTATGCCGCCTTCACCCTCTACTTCGCCCCGCATTTCTTCCCCAGTGAGGATCGCACGGCGCAGCTTCTAAGCGCCGCGGGCATCTTTGCGGTTGGTTTTCTGATGCGGCCGATCGGCGCTTGGGCGATGGGTGTCTACGCGGATCGGCACGGGCGAAAGAGCGGCCTTACGCTGTCGGTCGCGCTGATGTGCGCCGGCTCGCTGCTCATCGCGGTGACGCCGGGCTATGAAGTCATCGGGGTTGGTGCGCCGATACTTCTTGTCATCGCGCGTCTTATCCAGGGCCTGTCGATTGGTGGCGAATATGGCGCCAGCGCAACCTATCTGTCGGAAATGGCCGGTCGCGATAGGCGCGGATTTTATTCAAGCTTTCAGTATGTTACGTTGATTTCAGGTCAGCTTGCGGCAATCTGTGTGCTGCTTGTTCTCCAGGCCGTGCTTAGCGATCAGCAATTGGACGATTGGGGTTGGCGCATACCGTTCCTGATCGGTGGAGGTCTGGCGGTTGTCGTCTTTTGGCTGCGTCGAGGCCTGAGCGAAACGCAGAGCTTCAAAGTGGCGAGGGCGGAAGGGGCGCCGCGTTCCGGTTTTATCGAACTCATAACCAAGCATCCCAAGGAAACGCTGACGGTGATGCTCCTCACCGCAGGCGGGACGATCGCCTTCTATGCCTATTCGATCTACATGCAGAAATTCCTGGTGAACACGAGCGGACTCAGCCGCGAATCTGCGTCGCAAATCAATGGTATAACATTATTTGTTTTCATGATGTTGCAACCCATCGCAGGGGCATTGTCCGATCGCATCGGTCGCAAGCCGCTGATGATCGCCTTTGGCGTATTCGGTTTGCTGTTCACTTATCCGATCTTCGCTACGCTGGCTGAGACGCGCGACCCGGTGGTCGCCGGGCTTTTGGTCATGGCAGGACTCATCATCGTTACTGGCTACACATCGATCAACGCGGTGGTCAAAGCAGAGCTTTTTCCGGCCCATATCCGTGCT
Source organism: Sphingobium herbicidovorans (assembly GCF_002080435.1). Classification (NCBI taxonomy): domain Bacteria; kingdom Pseudomonadati; phylum Pseudomonadota; class Alphaproteobacteria; order Sphingomonadales; family Sphingobiaceae; genus Sphingobium; species Sphingobium herbicidovorans. The sequence goes on from NZ_CP020538.1 coordinate 361,323, forward strand.
CTTGGCGTGGCGCTGCCATATGCGCTGGCTAACACGCTGTTCGGCGGCACGGCGGAGTTTGTCGCGCTGTATTTCAAGCAGATCGGGATTGAGGAAGCCTTCTATGTCTATGTCACGGTGATGATCGGGATCTCGCTGATCGTCTACATCCGTATGCGGGACACCCGACAGCACAGCCTTATCCGAGAGGACTGACGAGCCCATGGTGGGATATTGGATTTAACATATATCCACACCAAGAGGTGTCTTTAGGTTTATTTTCAGGGTGTTATGGCAAAACGCCTGTCCATTGTGTTTCGCTCATAATTTGGACGATCAGGGGAGTTGGAAGTGCAAGACGCCGAAGGCGGCGCACTTCCGACTCCCCTGATCGTAACCCGATCCATGCTCAGCGTTTCAGTCGTCCGCCGAGGGTAGGGACGCCGGGGCTTGTCCCGGCGAGACCCTCGCAAGGGCGGCGGTGTAGAGCTGGCGCCAGTATTCGGCTTTGCCGCGCTCGCGTTCGGCGGTCCGGTCAGCCTTGGCCTTTTCGGCACGAGTGTCCCTCAGATCAGATTCCAGACGCTCGATCTTGTTGCGCAGGGCAGCTTCGATGTGGCGATATTCCTCGGGCGTGCGCAAGGGCACCTTCTTGCCATTGATGACCTCGGTTTCCGACCGGGTTTCCGTGCGTTCCTCACCGATTTCATCGCAGAAGTTGTTGTAAAGATATTGCCGGCTGACCTTGGCCTCCCGGGCCACTGAGACGAACGTCACCGCCTGCTTGCTGTCGCGCAAGCGCAGGATCGCATCCTCGACGGCGGCGCGCTTTTCCGCGCTACGCCGGTTTCTGGCATTGTCGAGGGTCACGATCCGTCGATCAGGTCCTGTGATCATGGCAACGCTTCCTCCCGAGCAGCGGCAGGTTTGTAGCGCTGCTTTGCGCCCTTATAGAGGCCGCCCTCCTCAATGGAACGGATGATGGTATCGGTGTTGTGGACCACGTCCTTGTTGCGTTGGAGTCGCTTGCGGGTGATGTCGGCCATGCGGGCCTGGCCATTTTCCTCGTAATTGCGGGCTTCCTGTTCGAGGCCCTCGATAGCGACGTAGAGCCCGGCTCGTTCGCAGCGGAAGTGGTCGATATCATCACCGTCGGCTCGGAAGAACCGGCATGTCAGACAGGCATGGGCATGCTCGCACCATTCGCCGAGCTGGCCGGGTAGGGTGCATGCGCCACCAGAGACCCTTGTCGCCATCGTGGTTTCCTTGCGCAGCAGCAGTTCACCGACTGTTTCATCAACCTTGCCTTCGATCGTAAAGAACTGGCCGCTGCCCTTGCGCAGCAGGGCGTTCTTCTTAAGATCCAGGCGCTTGTTGACATACATTGATGCCATGTCGGGCGAAGCATGGCCCAGTTCGAACATGATGCTCAGGATATCATGGCCCTCGGCCGCCATTTGCGTCCCCCGATGGTGGCGCAGCGGATGCCAGGAGAAGTCGAACGGCCTGCCTTCGCCATCGACGATGTGGTGGGTGAGGCATAGCTTTTTGAGCTCCTGCAACGTCCAGTGATAACCAAGGAACGTTTCCCGCTTGCCGTAGAAGACGGGGAACAGATATTTCGTGGCACTGCCATAGCGCTGCCTGACATGATCCCGCTGGGCTTGGATCAGCTTGATCATCGTTTGATGCGCGGGATCGGTCACCAGCAAGGGCTTGCTATTCCAGCGGCTGACCTTGTTCTGCCAGAAGGTGAAGATCATGAACCGGCCATCATGCGGATCGGGTTGCAAGCAGTCGAAGAGCAGGGCGTGCAGATCTTCTGCGCGAGCGCCGGTCGTCAACCCGATCGTGAAGATGGCGGGGATCGGTACCGGCAGTTCGTCCAACTTCGTCATCATCGCCGCCAAGGCTTCCGGGGGCGCCGCCCGATTGGCGCCTTCGCGTGAAGCATAGAGCCGGTTACGAGGATCGTCCGGAGCCTGCTTGTAATGGATCCGCCGTGCAGCCCGCTTGTCGAGCGCGATCCGCGGCCATTGCCCAGGCAGCAGAACCGGCGCTGCGCGCATGAGTTGGACGATGTCGGTGTACCAGTTCTTGCCCTTGGCATCGTGGGCATTGCCCCATGCCAGGTAGCGCTCCATCGTCAGGTCATTGATTTGCCTGGCATCAGCGATGCCGGCGTCACGCAGGAACCGAGCGAACAGCCGTAATCGCGACAGCATTTTTACGACAGTGCCCGGGGCGAGTTCGCCATGCGCGACCTTGTCCAGCAGGAACGCTCGCATCAACGGCCGCAACCACGGCTCGAAGCACAGGAAGTTCATATAGCTGTCGCTGCGGCGCTGCCGATCACGGAAGCGCGTGTCTTCCTCGCTGTACAGATCGTTGAGCAGGATGATGTCGCGTTCGGTCAGGGCTGCCATTTGCGCGCGGTTTACGACCGCAAAACGATGGATCTCGCCGAACAGTTGCACTTCCGGTGCCCGATAGTGGCTGGTTACGATTTCTCCGTCGCGGATCCAATGGCGTGTCTGGCTCTGCCTACGGCGCTGATGCCGCTCGCCATACCACGCGGCATAAAGGGCCAGGACTTCCTCGTTATGGCATCGAGATCCGGCTCCGTCAGCTGCGGGGGCGAAGTCTGGATGAGCGATATCAGCAAGACAAGCCGCGTCAAAGCGCTGAAGCAGGCTGGCGCCTTCCTCAACCAGATATTGGATCACCGGGATCCGACGCTGGAACCAATGGGCATCGGCCTTGCGATCATCGAGCACCGAGGCCACCAGATAAGTTTTGATCTCATTGGTCAGCACCGGAACCTGGCTGTCGAGCGACAAGCGAGCATATGTCAGGCTGAGCCAGGGATGGCCGAACACTTCGGTCATCAGGCTTTTGGACCAGACGGGATTGGCGACGAGAAGGGGGGATGTTTCTGCGAGCCTGGCGCCGAGCCAGTTGTGGTAGCGCTCGGTTTCGTGCGGCGTTCCGCCCACCACCGCCAACGGCTTCATGACCATCGCAGATCCTTTCCCAGCAGCTCGGCCTCACGGAGTTTCTCAAGCCTTTCATGCACTTGCTCTGGGCCGTTGAGATAAAGCCCGCGGATTTCCGAAGCGAACAGGTGCTGGTAGAAGGCCGCTGTCGTCTGCGGACTTGCATGCCCCAGGCGATCAGCGACCTCGATCAGACTGTATCCCGCCGCGATCGCTTCGGAGGCATGGCTGTGGCGGAACATGTGCCAGCTGAAGTCGATATGCGTGCGTTGCTTCAGCAAGCCCTTGAGCTTCTGGGCGTAGGACAGGCTCATGGGATGTCCGATCTCGCCGGCCCTGACATTGGCGAAGACATATTCGCTGCCCGACTCAAAGGCGGGCAGATATTCGTCGCTGGTCAGATAATCGACGTACATGTTGAGCACATAGTCATGTACCGGCACACCGCGTGTCCGACCGGATTTCGCGCGGGCGCCATTGCTGTTGTCCTCGCGTGGAATGACCCAGATGACCTTTTCCAGCAGATCGATATCAATATGGTGCAGGCCCAACGCTTCGCCGATCCGCAGGCCCGTATTGTAAAGCAGCACGATCAGGAACGCGTCACGAGCCAGGTTGCAGCCCTCGATCAGCCTCAGCACCTCGATCGGTGTCAGCCGTTTCTTGAGTACCTTCTGCTGGATGCGCCCGGTATCGCCGGACAGGTAACGGTCCTTGCGTCGCGTCGTGCGGCGCTGGCTGATGTGCTCCAGGAAAGGCTTGTAGATGCGATGACCGTCGTAAGCCTTGGCAACCTCGGCCGTATCGATCGTAAAGTCGTCGGTACCATTGAAGAAGCGGTAGAATGATTTGATCGCAAGCTGGATCTGGTTCCGCGTCGCAGGAGCCAGGACCCTCGTTGCCTGCTTTCCCAGCAAGACCAACCGGGGACTCGGCAAGGCGTCTTTGCGCGTGGCGAGCCGCCAACCCAGAAAGCTATCATAAAGCGGCACCGTAGCCTGGTGGAGCCCGGCGTCGTTCGCGCTCAGGAAATTCGCGAACTCGACGACATGGCGGACGTAGGCCCGAACGGTGTTGGGCGACGCGTGAGTCTGCTCAAGATGAACGATCCAGCGACGACAGCACTCGACGATATCGCCGCGGTCATCCAGCACCGTCCACGATCGACGGCCATCGGGCAACTCGATGCGCGCGGCCTGCCAAGGCGACGGTGAAGACGCAGTGGACATGGTGGCAGATATTGTTGAAACATGCCCCGGACCGCAAGCTTTCCGCCCTCACCGTGGACACACTGGACATGGACAGTTGTGGTACTGCTATTAACATAATCCCTATTATCAATCTTTCATAGTGTAAGCACCATTTAGAAATGTCACCCCCTGCAAATTAGAGATGTCACTGGTGGCATGGTGCTCCCTGGATGCAGGGAGTGCGCGGATGACGGTGGTATCCATGAGCCATGGCGAGCTTACACGCTTCGATACGCTACTACGGGTTGAACGTCGCGAGTTGCGAGCCGAGGATGCAGCGACGCTGCTCGGATTGTCCCGGCGGCAGGTTTATCGGTTGCTGATACGCATGCGTGCAGACGGTGCGCCAGGCCTGGTTTCGCGTCGTCGCGGGCGCCGTAGCAACCGTTGGCTTGGCGATAGCTTTCGCAACCATGCGATTGCGTTGGTCCGGGAGCATTATCATGATTTCGGGCCGACGCTGGCCGCCGAGTATCTGGCGGAGCGCCATGATGTGCATATTTCCCGTGAGACGCTGCGCAAGCTGATGATCGAGGCGGGGTTGTGGAAGGATCGAGCAGCGCGTCGCCCGCGCCCATATCAGCCGCGTTACCGGCGGGATTGCCGCGGCGAACTGGTCCAGATCGACGGTTCGAAGCATTGGTGGTTCGAGGATCGCGGCCCGCAATGCACCCTGCTCGTCTATATCGACGATGCGACCAGTGAGTTGATGCATCTCCAGATGGTCGAGAGCGAGAGTACCTTTTCCTACATGGAAGCAACGCGCGCCTATATCGAGCGGCACGGCAAGCCGGTGGCTTTCTACTCCGACCAGCACAGCGTGTTCCGCAATTCCCGCGCCAGCGCGGCGCGCGGCGATGGCATGACGCATTTCGGCCGCGCGCTTGATGCGCTGAACATCGAGATCATCTGCGCCAACTCGCCGCAGGCCAAAGGCCGGGTTGAGCGGGCCAATGGCACGCTGCAGGACCGGCTGGTCAAGGCGATGCGGCTGGAGGGCATATCGTCGATTGGAGAAGCGAACGCTTTTCTGCCGAGCTATATGGTTCGCCACAATGCGCGCTTCGCTCGTCCTGCTTTCGACAGTCGTGATCTCCACCGTCCGCTTGCCCCGCATGACGATCTGCACGCGATCATGGTGTGGCGCGAACAGCGGACAGTCACGGCGGCGCTAACGCTCCATTACAACAAGACGATGTTCATCCTGGAACCGACCGAAATCGCGAGGGAGCTGGTGCGCAAGCGGGTGCTGGTGTGCGAATATCCCGATGGCCGGCTGGAGATCCAGCATGAGGGCCATGTGTTGCCCTATCGCCAGTTCGACAAGATGCGTCAGGTGAAGCAGCCCGCGATCGTGGACAACCGCCATCTCGACGCGGCCTTGCTGCTGGCGAAGCAGATCCAGGCGATCGCCCCGCATCATCGGCAGCGCAACAATAATGCCCCTACCCGCCGCGACCAGCCCACGCACCTGTTCCCCGAACCGGAGGCAACTGTGAAGATCGATGGGCGCCGGTTGGGCGGGACTAAGCTCAAACGCGGTCCCCGGCTCAGCCAGGCGGAGTTACGGGCGCGCGGCACACTGGAATTTGTGAAGGCGCGCTGACCTGGTTGACCGGCGCTGACCGAGCCCGCTGCCTGCGCAGCGGGTCCATGCCCCTCCCCCAAATGTCACGCCATCAGCAGGGTCTGCGCTGCGCTATCCCGAGGGCTCCACGCAGCCCCTGCTGGCCTCAATCGGTGACATCTCTAATTTGCGGAAATTGTGACTTCTCTAACCGGCAGGAACACATAGATCAGGACGCCCATGACCTCCAATGCCAAGGCAAACCCCGCCGACATCATGCCGCTGGTTAACGTCATGGCCCGTTTGCGCGACCCGGATACCGGATGCCCTTGGGATATCCGACAGGACTTCGCCAGCATCGCACCCTATACGATAGAAGAAGCCTATGAAGTCGCCGACGCGATAGAGCGTAACGATATGCCAGCGCTCAAGGATGAGTTGGGCGATCTGTTGCTCCAGGTCGCCTTCCATAGCCGGATGGCCGAACAAGCGGGCCAGTTCACGATTCAGGACGTCATCGACGGCGTCACCGAAAAGATGATCCGCCGCCACCCGCACATTTTCGGCGACGGCATTTCTCGCGAGCATGGGCACGCGCAATGGGAATCGATCAAGGCGGCTGAACGCGCCGAACGCGACACCGACGGCAGCGCCCTTGCAGGCGTCGCAAAGGCTCTACCCGCCCTGCTCCGTGCTGAAAAAATCCAGAAGCGCGCGGCCCGGACAGGCTTCGATTGGCCCGACACACGGGGTGTGATCGCGAAGATCGAGGAAGATTTGCAGGAGGTCCACGACGCCGCGTCTCCGGAAGACCATCATGAAGAAATCGGCGACCTGCTGTTTGCCGTCGTCAATCTGGCCCGCCACCTGAAGGTCGATGCGGAAACCGCCCTGCGTTCGGCCAATGCCAAGTTCGAAGCGCGCTTTCGCATCATGGAGGATATCGCCGGGGAAAAGTTTAATGCTCTGTCGCTGGATGAGAAAGAACAGCTTTGGCAGCGCGCCAAGCACCGCCTCCTCCAGCAACGTCCGGTCAGCTAATCATCGGCTCGTTTCCGGAACCGGGCCAGCGCTGACTCCGACAGCCGAACATCGACGACCATATCGCCCTCTGCGGCGTGGCTCCCGATCACCTCGCCATGTTCATGCAGCCATGCAAGAGCCGCTCCATCCGACAGCGACACATGAAGTTGATGCACCTGCGCTCCGGCGGTCAACCGGCTGCTGATCTTGCGCTGCAGGTCGTCCACCCCTTCGCCGGTGAGGGCCGAGAGAATCACGACGTCATCGCGTCGGGCAGCCATTTCCCTCACCAGGGCAGCCGCATCATCATCCAGCAGATCGAGCTTGTTCCACGCCTCGATAATCGGCGGAGGTTCGACGGCATCTTCCCCGCCTTCGAGTGCGCCCTCACCTGCCAGGCCAAGTTCGCTCAATACGTCGATCACATCATCCCTCTGCGCATCGCTGTCGGGATGTGCGATGTCGCGAACATGGATAATGAGGTCGGCGGACAGCACTTCCTCCAATGTCGCCCGGAATGCGGCGATCAGCTGAGTCGGCAGGTCGGACACAAACCCCACGGTGTCGGAAAGGATCGCCTTGTCCAATCCAGGCAGCGCGATCTGCCGCATCGTCGGATCGAGCGTGGCGAACAGCAGATCCTCCGCCATCACATGCGCGCCCGTCATCCGGTTAAAGAGGGTTGATTTGCCGGCGTTGGTGTAGCCCACCAATGCGATCACCGGCCAAGGCGCGCGTTGCCGCCGCGCCCGATGCAGGCTCCGCGTGCGCGTGACCTGATCCAGCTCGCGACGAATCTTCGCCATCCGGTCGCGGATCATGCGACGGTCCGCTTCGATCTGGGTCTCGCCCGGCCCGCCCAGAAAGCCAAAACCGCCCCGCTGCCGTTCCAGGTGGGTCCAACTGCGGACCAGCCGCCCTGCCTGATAATCCAGATGGGCCAATTCGACCTGAAGCCGTCCCTCATTGGTGGCTGCACGCTCGCCGAAAATTTCCAGGATGAGGCCCGTCCGGTCGATCACCTTGGCTTCGGTCGCCTTTTCCAGATTGCTCTGCTGAACAGGACTGAGGGCATTGTCGACAATGACCAATTCCGCTTGCTCGGCCCGCGCCAGGGTGGCGATCTGGTCAACCTGACCGCTGCCGAACAGCGTCGCGGGCTTGCGATCACGTACGCGGAATGCTTGCGCCGCGCGCACATCGATGCCGATCGCCAGCGCAAGGCCCTTGGCCTCTTCAAGTCGGGCGTCGCTGTCGCGGCGCTCCATACCATGCGTTTCGGCGCGCACGACGACGGCGCGCGCGCCGCGCGATACCTCATCATCAGAATCGCGATTGAATACCGCCATGAGCGCTTAACGCATCAGACGCCGGCCCGCTTCATCAGAAGGCAAGCCGAACGAGCAGGAACGGGTCAATCCTCGCCCTCGCCTTCGCCGCTCAGGTCGAGCGCGTGGAGGGGCTGAACCGTCGAGATAGCGTGCTTGTAGACGAGCTGAACCATGCCGTCGCGTTCCAGCAGCATGCAGAACAGGTCGAACGCAGCGATCTCCCCTTGCAGCATCACGCCGTTCACCAGGAACATCGTCACGGGGCTGCCCGACTTGCGAACGGCGCTCAGGAAAATCTCCTGCAGCAACTTCGGTTTCCCGTTGCCGTCGCTCGCCTTACGCAGATCGGTCAGGTCCATGGACTGCGCGGGCATGACGGTAGAGATGGCATGCTTGTATACCAGCTGCGACTGACCATCGCGCCGCAACAGGACGGAGAAGTTGTCAAACCAGGTGATGATGCCCTGCAGCTTCACGCCCTTGACCAGGAACATGGTCACCGGAGTTTTGCTCTTGCGCAGATTGTTCAGGAATATGTCCTGAAGATTATTGAGTTTTTCTGCCATGGTCTTCGCCTTATTGGCGGGACGTTACCCGCTCTCGCACCCCTGGGCAGGGTGTCTTGCCTGCTCCCGCCTGCCGGAAGCGATAGAGAAGTTACCGCAATTGCGAAGGGCCGTCCATTCCCCAGATGCGGTATTGCTTCACCAACTTGGTCAGCTATCCTTTCCGTCGGTAATGCCCAGCAGCTTGAGCTTGCGATGTAGCGCTGACCGCTCCATCCCGATGAAGGTCGCCGTCCGCGAAATATTCCCTGAAAAGCGCCTGATCTGGATGCGCAGATATTCGCGTTCGAAACTCTCCCTCGCCTCGCGCAGCGGGGCGCCCATGATGGCGGACTGACCCATTCCCTCGCCGGAACCGTTGCTGGTCAGTTCGCTGGGCAGCATGTCCAGTTCGATCCGTCCGATCCGCTCGCCGGGCGCCAGAATCATCGTCCGTTCGATGACGTTGCGCAACTGACGAACATTGCCGGGCCACTCATTGGCCTGAAGGGCAGCCATGGCGTCACTTGCGATTTCGGGCGATGGCACGCGGCGGTCGGCGGCAAAACGCGCCAGATAATGTTCGACCAGCGGCGGAATGTCATCGCGCCGTTCCGACAGTGGCGGGATTATGAGCGGCACGACATTGAGACGATAGAACAGGTCCTCGCGGAACCGGCGTTCTTCGATCTCAACGCTCAGGTCGCGCGCGGTGGAGGAGATTACGCGCACATCCACCTTGACCTGCCGTTGTCCGCTAACGCGCGTAAAGCTCTGGTCTGTCAGGACGCGCAATATCTTGCCCTGCGTGGTCAGCGGCATGTCGGCTATTTCGTCCAGGTACAGCGTGCCGCCGTGCGCCTGCTCAAGATAGCCGGGGCGGACGAGTCCGCTGGGGTCCTCCACGCCAAACAACTCCTCTTCGACGCGGTCGGGGTCCATGCGCGCGGCGGCGACTATGATGAAGGGGGCATCGGCCCTGCCGCTCCAGCTATGGAGCATTCGCGCTGCTATTTCCTTGCCCACGCCGGCAGGGCCAGAAATCAGAACCCTGCTTCCCGTTCCTGCCACCTTCTTGATCGTCGCCCGGACGGCATTGATGGCGGTCGACGTTCCGGTAAGTTCGTCATCTTGGCCAAAACGGGCGCGCAACACCTGGTTTTCGCGCCGCAGCCTTTCCGTCTCGGTCGCACGAGAAACGAGGTGCAACAGGCGGTCCGCCTCGAACGGCTTTTCGATAAAGTCCGCCGCGCCCTTGCGAATTGCAGCTACGGCCGTGTCGATATTGCCATGGCCCGAAATCATCAGCACCGGAATGGTGGCGTCGCGCCGCTTGATCTCGTCGAGCAGTTCCAGCCCATCGAGCCTAGATCCCTGCAACCACACGTCCAGCAGGACCAGCGACGGTCGCCGGGCGTCCAACGCTTCGATCGCACTGTCGCTGTTGGCCGCCGTGCGGGTGGAAAAGCCTTCATCCTCAAGCACGCCCGCGACCAGGTCGCGAATGTCCTCTTCGTCATCGACTACCAGAATATCAAGCGCCATTGGCTGTCACTTTTCCCTTGGGCAAGGCGAGAACCTGCCCCTCTTCCAATTTTTCCAGCGCGGCCACAGGGAAACGCAACGTCACCCTGGTCCCCCGCCGTCCGCATCGTCCAGGCGAATTTCGCCCATATGCTCTTCAACGATCTTCTTGACGATGGCGAGCCCCAGGCCGGTCCCCTTGCTGCGCGTCGTCATATAAGGTTCAAGCACCCGCTCCCGTTCCGGCGGCAGGCCGATGCCGTCGTCCCGGACTTCGATGAGCAGATTGCCATCGTCCTGCCCCAGCGTCATGCTGACATGCCCGCGCGCCCGACCATCGGCAGGTTCAGGCTTCGGCTCGATCGCCTCCACCGCATTCTTGACGATATTGGTCAGCGCCTGCCCCAGTTGCCGCCGGTCACATACCAGTTCCATATCGGGGGCTTCATCGCGAAATTCAAAGCGGATGTCGGAATGCGCAACCTCATGCAGGAACAGCGCGTGGCGAGCGATGTCGGCGACCGCCTCGCGGCGGAATACCGGCTTGGGCATGCGCGCGAAGGACGAAAATTCGTCCACTATGCGCCGCAAATCCCCGACCTGACGGATAATCGTCCCGGTGAGCCGCGTGAAGGTGGCCTTGTCGCTAGTGATCTCCTGGGCATAGCGCCGCTGCAAGCGTTCGGCGGCTAGCTGGATGGGGGTCAGCGGGTTCTTGATCTCATGCGCGATGCGGCGTGCGACGTCTGACCATGCCGCCCGGCGCTGATCGGACAATTGCTGTGTGATATCGTCAAAGGTCAGGATGTGCCGCGACGCGTCTTCCGAAACCTTGACTGCCAGCGTCCGAACTTCGCCATTGGCGCGCGTCTGGACGATGCCGGCCCCCTCTTCCGATGCGATGAGTGCTGCAAGCTCAGGCGAAACAGCCGTCAGCGGCCGTCCGACCGGGTCATCCCCCTCCCTGACCAGAATGGCGGCGGCGGAACTGTTCAACAGGAGAATGATGCCCTCCCGATCGACAGACAGCACCCCTGCCGAAACGCCTGACAGGATCGCCTCGATGAAAGCGCGACGTTCGTCCAACTGGCTGTTTGCCGCCACCAGCGCGCCGGTCTGCGCCTCCAGCCGCTGGGTCATCCGGTTGAAAGCCGAAGCCAGCGTGCCGATCTCGTCGCGGGCCTGCGGATTGGTGACGCGCGCTGACAGGTCGCCCGCGGTGATCCTCCGCGCCGCCGTCACCAGTTCATTGACCGGTCGGACCATCCAGTCGGCAACCGCCAAAGCGATATAGACCGCAATGCCGACGAGCAGCAACGAGCCGACGAACAGCGCCATATTGAACCGCAACTGCAACGCCCGGGACTGCGCCGCGAATATGTCGTAGTCGGCCAGCACCTTCTGCGCTCGCTCGACATTGCTGAAAGCCGTCGAGCCGGAGTCGCGCGTCGCATACAGATATATTTTCGCGCCGGGATAGAGCAGCGTCACGGCTTCGATCTGGTTAGGCTTGGCTGCAACGACGACATTTTCTCCCGTTTCCAGACGCTTGATCGATTCTGCTGACAGCATCTCGGAAGCTGGCCTGCTGTCAGGATCGACTGTGGCGGCGGTACGAGCGACTCCGTCCTGGCCGACTTCGATGATCGCCGACCGGTTCAGCTTTCGCGTCACGACCTGATAGATATAGCCTTCTGCAAAGCGCGGACTGGATACTTTCGACTGGGACAGATAGTCCCGCAGATCGCTGGCCATCGTGACGGTTTCGTCCCCGACCTCTCGCAAATTCTGCTCATAATAACCGCGCGCCAGGTCGCTCGCATTTTGCAGCATCCCCCGCGCGCTGTCGGAAAACCAGAACTGCACGCCATATTGAAACAGCAGCGACGCGAAGATGACCACCAGAAGCATCGGCACGCTGGCGACAATTGAGAAGATGGCGACCAGCCTGACATGAAGCTGCCCATCGCTGCCGATCGCCGATTGTGCCGCGCGCCGTTTTGCGACCCGCCGTCCCAGCAGCACGAGCAGTGCGATAGCGGGGACGAGATTGCCGACCAGTAGCAGGGCGACGATGGGCGGCGTCAACAGGGTGTAGGACTGCCCCTGTCCTGACAGCAGGAAATAGGTGAGGCCCGCTGTGCAAACGAAAAGCAGAAGGGTGACGGTTTCGACCAGCGGGGCGAGGCGACGCCTAAGGAAAGGCGGAAAATATCTCTTCCATGCCCGGCCTCGCGTGGAGAGAGTCACTGCACCTTCCATAGTTGCTTTCTTACAACAACCCCGTGCTTGATCCAACACAGTTATTTGGCTTGCCATTCCCTTTGCCGGACGCCCATGTCGCCTCGTCCCGCATTCATTCCGCTACCCGCATTTGAAGGGGATCAAGCCCATAGTCGTTCAGTTTTTTCCGCAGCGTATTGCGATTGATGCCCAGCAGGCCCGCTGCGCGAATCTGATTGCCATCGACGCTCGCGAGCGTCTCCTGCAGCAGGATTGGTTCAACCACCGCCAGCAGATCGTCGTGCAGGCTCCGGTTCAGCTGCCCAAGGCCGATTCCCAACTGCCGCCTCGCCCATTCCCGCACAGCCTGGCCCAACTGGTCCGCCGGCGCTGCATAGTCTGGCGGCACCATATCCAGAGGCAGGCTGTTGCGAAGCATGTCCGCGGCAATCACATTTTCGCGACTGAGCACTGCAAGCCGCTGCATCAGGTTTTGCAGTTCGCGGACATTGCCCGGCCAGTGATAGGCCATCAACAGCTGCGCAGCGTCGTCGGACAGCGTCTTGCGGGGCAGCCCGTCCTGCGCCGCCCGGTCGAGGAAATGCCTCGCCAGCAAAATGACATCCTCGCGCCGCTCTCTCAGCGCCGGAAGTGAAATGGGCACGACATTCAATCGATAATAAAGATCCTGGCGGAACCGGTTTTCCTCGATCAAGGTCGGCAGATCCTTGTTCGTCGCCGCGATGATGCGAACATTGACCCGTACCGGCTTCGATCCGCCCACGGTCGTCACTTCGCCCGACTGCAGCACGCGCAGCAGCCGCGTCTGCGCCTCCATCGGCATGTCCCCGATCTCGTCGAGGAAAAGCGTGCCCCCTTGCGCCTGCTCGAACTTTCCGGCCGTCCGCACAGTGGCGCCGGTGAAGGCGCCCTTTTCATAACCAAACAGTTCTGCTTCAATCAGTTCGCGCGGAATAGCCGCCATGTTGATGGCGACGAAGGGTTTTGTCCGGCGCTGCCCAAGGCTGTGGATCGCTTCGGCCACCAACTCCTTGCCGGTGCCCGATTCGCCCAGAACAAGGATCGAAAGGTCGTTCGAAAGTACGCGCGCGATCGTCCGATACACCTCCTGCATCGCAGGGGAGCGCCCGACCAGGGGCAGGCCGTCATGTGGCAACCCGCCGTCCTCTTGATCGCCCTCCCCGGCGTTGCCAGCGCCCAGCGCATCGCTGACGGCCCGGGCAAGTTCGTTCAGGTCAAAGGGTTTGGGTAGATATTCGAACGCGCCCTTTTCCGTTGCACGGATGGCTGTATTCAACGTGTTCTGCGCCGACAGGACGATGACGCTCAACCCCGGCTTCCGCTCCAAAATCCCTGCCACGCCGTCCAAACCGTCGCCATCGGGCAGCATGACGTCAGTGATCAGTACGTCAGGATCGACGCTGTCGATCAGCAGGCTGCGCTCGCGGATGGATGACGCGGTCTTCACCTTATGGCCAAGCCGCCTTAGCGCCTCGCCCACCACCAGGCAGATGGCCGGATCGTCATCGACGACAAGAATGGACCCCGTGACCGTCATCACGGCATCCCCATTGGCAGGAGGATGCGGAAAGTGGATTCACCCGCTTCCTGATCACGCGAATATTGAACAAAGCCATTCATGTCGCGAACCAGCTTATCGACAAGCGCAAGCCCCAGCCCCTGCCCGTCCCGCCTTCCCGTGATGAAGGGGTTGAACAGGTGGTCGAGTATATGTTCCGGGACGCCAGGTCCGTTGTCGATCACCAATATCTCTATGGGGAGTACCGCGCTGCCCTTCCCCTTTCCGACCACGACCGACACGCCATGGCGGAAAGCGGTCTCGACCCGGATACGCGGCTCGTCGCTTTTCTCCAGCGCCTCGGCCGCATTTTTCAGCAGGTTGATCATCACCTGCACGAGCGCGTCGTCATTAATGACGGCGAACGGCAAGGAAGGGTCATACCGCCTTATAATTTTTATGTTACTTGCGAAGCCTGCCGCCGCGATATTGGCTGCTCGATCGATCAGCGGATAGATATTGCCCGGATGGCACTCCAACGTCCGATCGGTCGTGAAATCCTGCATCCTGTCGATAAGAGCTGCAATCCGGTCCACCTCATTGCAGATCAACTGGGTCAATGCCGTATCCCGGCCGCCATTGCCGGATTCCAGCAGCTGCGCTGCGCCCCGAATGCCGGACAACGGGTTCTTTATCTCATGGGCCAGGATTGCGGCCGCACCCATTGCTGACCGGGCGCCGCCCGCAGTGCCGCGATGGCCGATCTTCCGCGCCTGGCTTTGCGTATGGAGCGACACTATGCGCCATCCTTCATGATCGATGATCGGCGCGATCATCAGGTCCACTTCCATTTCCGCCGTCCGGCCAGCATGCACCTTGACGTCATAGGCCGCTATCGGCTTGTTGCTGTGCCAGATATCGAAACGCGCGCCCATTTCGGCCATGCGGATCGTGCGCGCCACATCGCTGCCAACAATGGCCGAGCGGGCCATGTTGAGCAATGTTTCCGCCCGGACGTTGGCTTCGGCGATGCGGTTGTCCGGCGCAACAACCAACGTCGCCACCGGCAATGCGGTCATCAGTTCCGCAAGCGAAGGGCCGTCCTGCTGCGTACGAAGCGGCGGGACGGTTGTCAGCGCCACGGTCATGCGGCCTTGCGCGGTTCAATCGCCTCTTGCTGTGCGATCAGGGGCTCATAGTAGCGGGCGAGCATATCGAGCACCACGGCGCCTTCCGGCTCCTGATTCACGGCGTTGCGAAACTCCGCCGATCCGGGAAGGCCCTTGGTGTACCAGCCGATATGCTTGCGAGCCATATTGACCCCCGTCACGCCGTCATAATGATCCAGCATTGCGCCGTAATGATCTGTAATCAGGGTATATTGTTCCTCAATCGAGGGGTCGGCAAGCCGCTGCCCCGTGCGGAACCAGTGCATCACCTGCCCGATCAACCAGGGGCGGCCATAGGCGCCCCGCCCGATCATGACGCCGTCGGCTCCGCTTTGCTCCAGAGCCGTCTCAGCATCCTCGATCGAGCAGATGTCGCCATTGACGATCACCGGCAGCGACACTGCCTCCTTCACGCTTCGTACAAAGCCCCAGTCGGCGCTGCCCTTGTACATCTGGCAACGGGTACGGCCATGGACGGTGATCATCTTCGCGCCAAGATCCTGCGCGATCCGGGCCAGTTCGGGCGCGTTCAGGCTTGAATGGTCCCAGCCCATCCGCATCTTTACGGTCACTGGCACATCGACCGCCTTGACCGTCGCCTCGATCAACGCGGCCGCCAGCGGCAGATCGCGCATCAGTGCGCTACCCGCGTCGCCGTTCACGACTTTCTTCACCGGACAGCCCATGTTGATGTCGATGATGGCGGCGCCACGATCGGCGTTGAGCTTGGCGGCTTCCGCCATCTCGCGCGGCGAACATCCGGCGAGTTGCATCGAAACAGGCTCTTCAACGGGATGCCAGGCCGCCTTCTGCAACGACTGCCGCGTTTCGCGGATCATCGCGGCGGTGGCGATCATCTCGGTCACGTTCAGGCCCGATCCGTATCGGCGGACCAAGGTACGGAACGGCATGTCGGTGACGCCGGTCATCGGCGCCAGGATCACGGGCATGTCGATCGTCACCGGACCGACAGAGATGGGGGAAAGAATACGCATCACCAGCTTTGCCTAAAAAACAGGCAGCCCTTAGCCGAAAAGCAGCCGCGCGGCAAGCAAGCGGCTCTGGCGAAGCGCATCGCCCTCGTCTACACGCGCGCCATGACAGCGAACAAGCACAGGGTCGTCGCACTGGTTGTTGCCGCGGGGCAAGGCAGCCGCGCGGGTGGGGGCTCGCCCAAGCAGTTCCGCAGCATCGCTGGCAAAGCAGTGATTGCCCATGCCGTCGATGCGCTGGCGCGTCATCCCCGGATCGAAGCGCTTATGCTCGTCGTCGGCACTGGCCAGGAAGACACCGTGTCCGCCCTGATTTCCCCGCAAAAGGTTGCGGCGATCGCGCAAGGTGCCGATAGCCGCCGGGGGTCGGTTCGCGCTGGCCTTGAAGCGATCGCGGCTGCGGGAGGCGCCGATTTGGTGCTGATCCACGATGCTGCGCGCCCCTTTCTTCCGGCCGACGTGGTAGACAGGCTGCTCGCGGCGCTCGACACGGCGGCGGGCGCCATCCCCGTGCTTCCCGTGGCTGATACGTTGGTTCGCGGCGTCGGTGACCGCGCCGGAAACGTCGTGGATCGATCCGGCCTTTTCAGGGTGCAAACACCCCAGGCCTTTCACTTCGACACCATTCTGGCAGCCCATCGTGATTGGGATGATGCGCAAGAGGCGACCGATGATGCCCAGATGCTGCGCGCGGGGAGGCATGACGTCATTCTTGTGCCGGGAGATGAAAGGTTGGAGAAATTGACCTATCCGCAGGATTTCGACCGCGCCGAAACATGGCTCGCGGGTCAGCGGACGACCCGCATTGGTATGGGCTATGACGTCCATCGCCTGGCAGAGGGCGAGCAACTATGGCTTGGCGGCGTGCAGATCGAGCATGATCGCGGCCTCGCTGGCCACAGCGACGCGGACGTTGCCATCCACGCCATCGTCGATGCGCTGCTGGGCGCACTGACGGAAGGCGATATTGGCAGCCATTTCCCGCCGTCGGATCCGCAGTGGCGCGGCGCCGCTTCCTCGCGCTTCCTTGAATATGCCGGCGCGCGCGTAGCGGATCGCGGCGGCCGCATCGACCATGTCGATCTCACCATCATCTGCGAAGCGCCCAAGATCGGCCCGCATCGCGAACGGATGCGGACAAGGATCGGCGAAATCCTCGCCATCCCTCTGGACCGGGTCAGCGTGAAGGCGACGACTACCGAAGGGCTAGGCTTCGCGGGCCGTCGAGAAGGCATTGCGGCACAGGCGGTTGCAACCATCTCCCTCCCCGCGCTATTCTAGGCCATGCCCGACAGCATTCTCCCCCGCCCCCTGGTCGAACTCGCCGAACGGGTCATCATCGCCAACCGCCGCGCTGGCCGCACCATTGCCGTGGCGGAAAGCTGCACCGGCGGCCTCGTATCCGCGGCCCTGACCGAGATCGCGGGGTCCTCCGAGGTGTTCGAGGCAGGATTCGTAACCTATTCCAATGATATGAAGAGCGAATTGCTGAAGGTTTCTCAGGATGTACTGGAGACCTTTGGCGCCGTATCGATCGCAACCGCCTGGGCGATGGCGCAGGGCGCGCTCACCAAAAGCCACGCCAATGTCGCGGTAGCCATAACGGGTATTGCCGGCCCCGGTGGCGGTTCAGAGCAGAAGCCGGTCGGGACCGTTGTGTTCGCCCGCGCCGAACGCGGCGGCAACCCTGACAAGATCGTCGCCGATATGCGCCATTTCGAGGATAGCGGTCGCGGCGGCGTTCGCCTTCAGGCAGCGCTCTGCGCGCTGGAGCTGTTTTTGCCCGACTCGCCGTAAAGCTCGTCCGCCCGCGTCTCGAACGCGCCGATCATCTTGCGCAGCGCCTTGTCGAACACCTGCCCGGCCAGCATTTCGAACAGCCGGTTCCTGAATTCGAACTCCACCTCGAAATCGACCAGCACGCCGCCCTGCCCATCGTCGCGAAAGCGCCACTCATTGTGCAGATGTTTCAGTGGTCCTTCCAGATAATCGACCCGGACGAAATCGGGGTGATGCTTATGCACCCGGCTGGTGAAGCTCTCCTTGATCCCCTTGAACCCGACGATCATGTCCGCAACCATTTCGGAGTCGCTGTCCGATCGGACCCGGATCGCACTGACCCAGGGCAGAAATTCAGGATAGGCGGCCACGTTGGACACCAGATTGAACATCTGGTCCGGCGTATAGGGAAGCGGCCTTGTTTCGTGATGCTTGGGCATGCTTCAGCGCGCTGCCTTTGCCAGTTGCGCCTCGCGCGCCGCACGCATTTCCGCGAAATCCTTGCCAGCATGATAGCTGGACCGGGTCAGCGGGCTGGACGCGACCTGCAGGAAGCCCTTGGCCCGCGCAATCGCCGCATAGGCGTTGAACGCCGCAGGCGTCACGAACTCCATGACCTTGGCATGTTTGGGGGTAGGCTGCAGATATTGGCCCATCGTCAGGAAATCGATGTCGGCTGACCGCATATCGTCCATGACCTGATGGACCTCCAGCCGCTCTTCTCCAAGGCCCAGCATGATGCCCGACTTGGTGAAGATCGACGGATCGAGCTTCTTGACCGATTCCAGCAGGCGCAGCGAAGCATAATAGCGCGCGCCGGGCCGGATGGTCGGGTACAGCCGGGGCACCGTCTCCAGATTATGATTATAGACGTCCGGCCGCGCCGCCACGATGGCCTCGACCGCTTGGCTATGCTTGTTGCGGAAATCGGGGGTCAGTATCTCGATCGTCGTGTCAGGGGTCGTGCGGCGCAGCGCCTCTATCACCTTCACAAATTGTGATGCGCCCCCGTCGGGCAGGTCGTCCCGGTCGACAGAGGTGATGACGATATGCTCCAGCCCCATCTCCGCGCAGGCATCCGCCAGATTTTGCGGCTCATTGGGATCGACCTTGCGCGGCATGCCGGTCTTGACGTTGCAGAAGGCGCAGGCGCGCGTGCAAACGTCGCCCAGGATCATGACCGTCGCGTGCTTCTTGGTCCAGCATTCCCCGATATTGGGACAGGCCGCTTCTTCGCAGACCGTGGCCAACCCCTTTTCGCGCATCAACTTGCGCGTCTCATGATAGCCGGGACTGGTCGGCGCTTTGACGCGGATCCAGTCGGGCTTGCGAGTCCGCTGCGGCTGGCTCTGAACGGGGATCGGTGCACTATCGGTCATTTGCCCCAAATAGCGAGGCAAGCACGCTCTTGCCAGCCCCCAGATTGTTCGGCACAGACTTGGCGCATGACCGACTTTTCCGACATGCTCGAAGGCTATCGCCGCTTCCGCACCACCGGATGGACCCAGCAGCGCGAAAGATGGGGCGAATTGAGCGAGGGCCAGAACCCACGCGTCATGGTCATCGCCTGTTCCGACAGCCGCGTTGATCCCGCGCAGATATTCGACAGCAGTCCGGGCGAGATTTTCGTCGTCCGCAATGTCGCGGCGCTGGTGCCGCCATTCGAAACCAGTCCGGGCCATCATGGTGTATCGGCCGCGCTGGAATTCGCCGTGCAGGTGCTGAAAGTCGGCGAGATCGTCGTGATGGGCCACGGCAAATGCGGCGGCTGCAAGGCAGCGCTCAGCCATGAGCTGAAGGACGCGCCTCCGGGCGAAGGCGGCTTCATTCACAACTGGATCGACATGCTCGACGGCGCGCGTGAAACCGTGATCAGCCGCTTCGGCGACGATCTGGGACGCGACGCCCACCGCGCCATGGAACAGGAAGGTGTGAAGGTCAGCCTCGCCAATCTGCGCACCTTCCCCTGCGTTCGCTCCAAGGAGCGGAGCGGCGAACTGAAGCTCGTCGGCGCTTTCTTCGCGATCGCGGATGGCCAGCTTCATCTGCTGGACGAGGCGAGCGGGCAATTCCATCCGGCCACGCAGGAAGCCGCCTGATGTCCTCGCCGATCCCCAGCGGCGGCAATGTCGCCCTGTTGATCGACGCCGACAATGCTTCCTCGGATCATTTCGACCCGGTGCTGACGGTCCTTGCCGAACTTGGCACCGTCAATATCCGTCGGGCCTACGGCAATTGGAGCAAGCCCGCGCTCAAGGGATGGGCGCGGCAGGCCGTCACCCAGGCGATCGAAACACAGCAGCAATTCGACCTTACAAAAGGGAAGAATGCGACCGACATGAAAATGACGATCGACGCCATGGACCTGATGGCGGGCGGACGCGTCACTGGCTTTGGCCTCATGTCCAGCGACAGCGACTTCACGCCGCTCGTCACGCGCATCCGGCAGCAGGGCATTCCCGTCTATGGCTTCGGATCGGACAAGACCACTGACGCCTTCCGCAGCGCTTGCACACGCTTCATCGACGTCGGCGCGCTGATCCGTGAACAGCAGCCAGAGCCGGTGATCTATTCGGAGACCGGGGAAAATGGCGATGGCACGGAAGTCTCACCGGAATTACTCAAGCTGCTGATCGACGCCTATAATGCGGTAAAGCGCGATGAGCAGGGCTATGCCCGATTGAGCGAAGTTGGTCAGCTCGCGGGCAATCGCTCCAGTTTCGACACGCGCAATTATGGGTTCAAGCGGTTGTCCGACCTCATCAACTCCATCAAGAATTTCAAGGTTGAGGTGCGCGACGGCCAGACCTGGATCAAACGGGTGCACTAATGGCGTTGATCGCCCGGCATCTGATGATAACGGGCCGCGTGCAGGGCGTGTTCTATCGCAACTGGACGGTCCAGACGGCAAGCGCCTTGGGCCTGACCGGCTGGGTACGCAACCGCGTGGACGGCAGCGTGGAAGCGGTTGTCGAGGGTGACGAGGAAGCGGTCGAGCAATTCATAGCCCTGGCCCGGCAGGGACCACCTGCGGCCCGCGTCTCGGCGATCGACATTCGCCCTGCCGAACTTGAACGCATGACATCCTTTCAAAAACGGATGACGGGCTGATTTCCCGCCGATTGGCGGTTGGACATTTGCTTCAGCGCGTGCGGGAGCGAGTAAACCCGGCATAATCCAAAGGGCGCAAAAAAATGGCCGACCCATAGGGGCCGGCCTGAAAGTTTTAGGAGAGGATGCCTGAAAGGCACTCCCTATGTGCAGTGCAACATAAAATCTCGCAAGTGCGAAATGCTGACCCTGGATTGCAATATTTGCAACCTGCCGTTCAGGAAACAGAAAAGATCAGCGCGTGAGCTTCTTGTAAGCCAGGCGCGTCGGACGATCCGCCGCATCACCCAGGCGGCGGCGTTTGTCCTCCTCATACATCCCGAAATTACCCTCGAACCACTCGACATGGCTGTCGCCTTCGAAAGCGAGAATGTGAGTGGCCAGCCGGTCGAGGAAGAAACGGTCATGGCTGATGACCACGGCGCAGCCCGCGAAATTTTCGATCGCTTCTTCCAGCGCCGCCAGCGTTTCAACGTCAAGGTCGTTGGTCGGTTCGTCGAGCAGCAGCACATTGCCGCCCTTCTTCAGCATCTTGGCGATGTGTACGCGGTTGCGTTCACCGCCGGACAGCTTTCCGACATTCTTCTGCTGGTCCTGCCCCTTGAAGTTGAACGCGCCAACATAGGCGCGGGTCGACATATCGTGGCCATTGACCTTCACATAGTCGAGGCCATCGGACACTTCTTCCCAGACATTCTTCGATGGGTCGAGGTGATCGCGGCTTTGATCGACATAACCCAGACGCACGGTCGATCCGATGTCGATCTCACCTGAATCCGGCGTTTCCTGGCCGGTGATGATCTTGAACAGCGTCGATTTACCCGCGCCGTTCGGTCCGATCACGCCCACGATGCCACCCGGCGGCAGCATGAAGGACAGGTTTTCGAACAACAGCTTGTCACCGTAGGATTTGGTGATGTTCTTCGCTTCGATCACCTTGCCGCCCAGGCGCTCGGGCACCTGGATGACGATCTGCGCCTTGCCGGGCGTGCGGTTTTCCTGGCTCGCCACCAGTTGCTCGAACTTTGAGATACGCGCCTTGGACTTGGTCTGGCGGCCCTTGGGGCCTTGCCTGATCCATTCCAGCTCGTCCTTGATCGCCTTCTGACGGCCGGATTCTTCGCGAGACTCCTGGTCCAGACGCTGGGCCTTCTTTTCGAGGTAAGTGGAATAATTGCCCTCATAGGGGAAATATTTTCCGCGATCGAGTTCCAGGATCCAACCGACGACATTGTCCAGGAAGTAGCGGTCATGGGTGATCATCAGCACCGCACCGGCATATTCCTTAAGGTGATTTTCCAGCCATTCGACGCTTTCGGCATCCAGATGGTTGGTCGGTTCGTCGAGCAGCAGGATATCCGGCTTCTGGATCAGCAGGCGGGTCAGCGCGATCCGGCGCTTTTCGCCACCCGACAGGCTGTCCACCGACCAGTCCGAAGGCGGGCAGCGCAACGCTTCCATCGCGATTTCCAGCTGATTGTCGAGCGTCCAGCCATCGACCGCGTCGATCTGCTCCTGCAACGTGCCCATTTCTTCCATCAGCGCGTCGAAATCGGCGTCTTCCGGCGGATCGGCCATGATGTTGCTGATCTCGTTGAAGCGATCCAGCTTGTCTGCGGTTTCCCGCGCGCCATCCTTCACATTTTCAAGGACGTTCTTGGTCGGGTCGAGCTGCGGCTCCTGCGCCAGATAACCGACGCTGATATTTTCGCCCGGCCACGCCTCGCCGCTGAAATCCGTGTCGATCCCGGCCATGATCTTGATCAGCGTCGATTTACCCGCACCGTTCGGGCCGACGATGCCGATCTTGGCGCCGCGATAAAATTGCAGGTTGATGCCGTTGAGCACCGGCTTTGCGGCGCCAGGGAAGCTCTTGGTCATGTTCTTCATGACGAAGGCGTATTGCGAGGAGGCGGACATGGCTTGAAGCTGCTCCGAAAGACTGAACGTGAAAAATCCCGCGGGAGTTAGCGGAGCCCGACGCCATTGGCAAATGGGTGATGGCTGGCTAAGCCTTCATCCATGCAGAAAATCCGATCGGGCACCATTGCCGCGTTGCTTCTCGGCGGCTTCATCCTTCCCCTCCCCCTGGCCGCCGCCCCCTCTCCCGCTGCCGCGATTCGGACCACTGCCCTGCAGGACAACGTCGCATGGGACTTTGTCGAAGGGCTGACGACAGAGGTGGGTCCGCGTCCCGCTGGCACCCCGCAAGAGGCGCGAGCGCGCGACTGGGCGGTCGCAAAGCTGAAAAGCCTTCGCTTCGCCAATGTGCGCGCGCAGCCCTTTACCATGCCCGTATGGCTGCGCGGGCGGGATGAGGCGCATATCCTGTCGCCCTTTCCACAGCAGTTAGTTCTCGCTGCCCTCGGCAACAGCGGCTCAACGCCAGCGAAGGGGATTGAGGGCGAAGTCGTCTATTTTCCCACGCTCGCCGATCTTGAAGCCGCACCGGCCGGCAGCCTGAAAGGCAAGATCGCCTTTGTCAGCCACGCCATGACCGCGACTCAGGACGGCAGTTCCTATGGCTATTTCGGCGCCACGCGTCGGCAGGGACCAAGCATCGCATCCAGAAAGGGCGCGGCCGCCATATTGATCCGATCGATCGGAACGGACCATCATCGCCAGCCTCACAGCGGCGTTCAAATGTGGGCCGAAGGCGCAAAGCCCATTCCCGCCGCCGCTCTCAGCATTCCCGATGCGGATCAGTTGGTGCGGATCATGTCGCGCGGGCGGCCTGTTCGCCTTCACCTCACGCTCACCTCCAAGATGCTGAAGGACCAGCCGTCCGGCAATGTGATAGCCGAAATCCCCGGCGCCGATCCGGCGGCGGGCGTTGTGCTGGCGGCCTGTCACCTCGACAGTTGGGATCAGGGTACGGGAGCAATTGATGACGCGTCGGGATGCGCCATCGTGACCGCGGCGGCGCTTCATGCGGCCAAGGCCGGTCCGCTCCGCCGCACGATCCGCATATTGATGGCCGGTGCGGAGGAAGTTGGCGGCGACGGCGGCCGGGCCTATTTCGCGGCGCACGGGGCGGAGCCGCACGCAATGGTCATGGAGTCCGACTTTGGGGCCGACCGCGTCTGGCGCGTGGACTATAAATTGCCTGCGGGGCATGAAGGGCTTGCCAGCCGCATCTCCGCCGGACTGGCTCCGCTAGGCATCGGCCGAAGCAGCGCGCTGGCCGGTGGCGGCGCGGACATTCAGCCCTTGGTCAAGGCGGGCGTTCCCGTCATCGACCTGCAACAGGATGGCACGCGCTACTTCGATATTCACCACACCCCCGATGACACGCTGGACAAAGTGGACCGGGAGCATTTGCAGCAGAATGTGAGCGCCTGGGCAGTTGCACTTTATGAAATCGCGAATGCGCCGGAAAAGCTGGATGTTAAGTGAACTTTTATAGTAGACAACCATCTGTCGCGTGATTCTGTCGCTTCACCGACGCAGAAAAGCATTGATTTGTGCAGCGCACACGTTAATGCGGGTCGCTCGCGTGGGGCCTGTTACGAACATGTCTGACGCGGCAATATGCTATGGGAGCCGTACACAATGAAGAAGATCGCTGTTGTTTTCGCTTCGGCCGGCCTGATGGCCCTCGCCGCTTGCGGTGAGAAGCCGGCCAACGAGACCGCGAACGCTTCGAACGCTGTTGTCGAGAACGTTGTTGAAGACGCCGCTAACGCTGCTGACAACGCCGCGAATGCCGCTAACGCTGCTGACAACGCTGCGAACGCTGCCGACAACGCCGCGAACGCCGAATAATCTTCGCGTCAGCGAGATTTTCGAAAGGGCGGGCCGTCTAACGGTCCGCCCTTTTTCTATGCGTGCTGGGTATTGGCGGTTCGCTGGTGATGGCGATGCCCCCAAAGAATTTCAGAGGTTCAAATGGTGCCATGGGTGCCAGCAGGTGAAGCCTTTGCAGTCCTTCTGGGTCGACCGGATTAAGAAGGATGGACGGCATTATTGCTGTCTCAGGTGCAGAGCAAAAGGTGCTGAAGCGGGCTGAGCGGCGACAGCGGAATGGGTCAGGCCATTCTCGGGCGTTCCCCTGCTTTTTCTTCCTGGCGCTTCGCATGATCAGAAAATCATGGCCATGTTGCGGTCCTGAAACGAATGATTCCAAAGGACTGGCCGCAATGTCGCTGTTTGAGACGCTCAAACTCCCCGATATTCTGAAGGCAACCGCAGCGCAGGCATTTGCGCTGGCTGCTGCTTGCTTCATCTTCCTGTATTTGTGGAAGAGCGGAGTTCTCCCACCGCTTGAAGCGTGGATGATATTACTGACGACGTTCGTGGGCGTGTTTGCGGGCGTCCTCTGGATGGCCTTTGTCGTACGTGACACATGGAAGCTAATTGATATTTCGGCTCATTAGCGACGTTGGCAGCACAACCGCGCACGGCGAAAATCCGTAGCAGCCTACATACCGTTCATGAACGAAGACGAACGGCGCATTATCGGTTTCTTGCTTGAACATAATCAGAAGAGCTTCGACTGCGCGCTAGACGGAGGATACGCAGCCACGCTCATAGCCCGAGGCATTGTTATCAGGGCGGCGCGTCCCGGACAGGTCTTCGATCAGGAGCATGTGCCCATGGCTATTGAAGATGACGTTTGGGACGTGCTGGTGGAAAACCGGCAGATGTTTCCGGAGCATTATCAGGGCGAAACTCACCCTTGGCGAGTGCCTTGGATGGCGCGGTAAGCCGGTAGTTAGCGCCGCTCGGGAGCCTTTCGCTCCTCATTACTTATGCAGCTCTGCAAAATTGCCCCTCAAATCTGCCCCACAAATGCGCCAGATTTCCGTTACTACGTTGAAAAAATTGGATTTCAAGAAAATGGTCGGGGAGACAGGATTCGAACCTGCGACCCTCTGCTCCCAAAGCAGATGCGCTACCAGGCTGCGCTACTCCCCGACTTGTGGGGGCCTTAGCGGTGAAGGAGGCGTCCCGTCAATCGGCCATCATCGGACAGCGACCAGAATAGCGATCACCGGAACGGCATTGCTCATCGGGAGGGGCACGATGCCTCTTGCCCGCCGCCATATCCCCCCTCGCCCCATGTCGTGAGAACGGAAACAGTCTGGACGGACGTTTCCGCCGCAATAGAAAAACGCCGCCGCGAAGCACGATGGCCCGCAGCGGCGGCTGTCATTTCAACGGAAGATCAGAGGGCGTAGTCAATCTGCGCCCAGAACTTCCTGGTGTCGGCATCGCCTGCGAAGCTCGCAATGCCCTTGCGATCATAGTCGGCATATTTGACCAGCGCGCTCAAATGCTTGTCGATCTTCAACGTCACCTGGGCGTTATATTCGTCGCCATAGTGGATCGACAGGCGGTCGCTGCTGAAGCGGTGGTAAATGAAGGACGCGACCAGCGGCCCCATCTTCCCCAGCTTGGGCACGGTATAGGCGATGCCGCCATAATAATTCTGGATGCCGGTCCCCGGCGTGGTCAGGAACTTGTCAGCCCAGCCGTTGAACTTGTGGAGCGTTGCGAAGGGCGTCTGGAACGCAAAGCCACCCGCGATCCCCGTAGCGTCGCCATCGGAACCCAACAGCTCATAACCGCCCGTCAGCTTGAAAGACGCGACCTCCAGGCCCAGCTCGGCCGTGACGAAATCGGCCTTATAATCGACCGGGTTCTTCGCATAATCGCTCTGCCGGGCGTAGCTGGCGAGGTAGCTCAGCTTCACTTTCTTGGCCAGCGGTGCGGCCCCGGCGAAACGGAAGCCATAGGTCTGGCTGCTGTTGCGAAGCAGCGCCGCAACCGGCTCATCCTGATCGACCAGATAGGCAAAGCCCGTCAATGTGCCCAATTTGCTCTTGTAGGATATGTTGGCAAAGATGTTGTCGCCGTCGATATGAGTAGGCCGGTTCGCCGCCCCGAACTTGCCGCCATCAATGCCCCAGATCGTCCGGGCCGAAATGGCATAGGTCAGGTCGACCTTCAGGTTTTTTACGCCCATATATTCGGCGCGCACCGCATCGAACGTCTGCTCATTCTGCCGCCAGGCGACCGATCCGACGAAACGCTGGTCATCCAGGTTGATCCGCTGGCGCCCCACGGTGACGATCAACGGCTTGGTCTTGTATTGCAGCTGGACCCGGTTCACTTCTACAGTTTCAGGGTCGGGTACGATCGGATAGAGCGCCTTCCCGTTGACGCCACTATTATAACTCTCGTCGATGGCCAGCGTCCCTTCGGCTTCGGCCAGAAAGGAAAAGGGACCGCTCGACAATTCCCCGCCCGCACGCATCCGCATCGTGACCGCGTCGGCATCCCGGCTGCTGGTCAGCGGCAATGGACCGTCCTGATCCACCGTCTCGTACCGCAGCCGCGCTTCGATGATCGGCTTGAACATAATATCCTGCGCCAAGGCTGGCGTTGCAGTCGTCGCCACGGCTGACGCCGACAGCAACATTTTCAATCCACGCATAAATTCCCCCTCTTGTGCACCCGATGGCTTTTGCAGCCTTTCAGGGCATCCTCTCTCAACCCCGATATTGTTGCAGCCGCCTCGTCGGGCGGCTTGCCCATCACGCAGCAAGCGTCGCCGGGTTGCGGTAGCGCTCGTGCAGGAAGTGGATGACGGCCGATCGCGCCTCTGCATATTCGGGCATGTCGATCGCCTCGATCCGGTTGCGCGGCCGCGCCAGCGCTACCGGGCGGTCCTCACCGATCCGTGCGGCAGGGCCGTTGGTCATCATGACGACGCGGTCCGCCAGCAGCACGGCCTCATCCACGTCATGGGTAATCATCAGCACTGTGTTGTTGAGCCGCGCCTGCAGATCCATGACGACATCCTGCAACGCCGCACGCGTCAGTGCGTCGAGTGCGCCGAACGGTTCATCCATCAGCAGCACGCGCGGGTTCATCGCGATGGCGCGGGCGATGCCGGCGCGCTGCTTCATGCCGCCGGACAATTCACCAGGCCGCTTGGCCGCTGCATGGGTCATCTGCACCAGCTCCAGGTTGTGCATCACCCAATCCTTGCGCTCCGCCTTGTTCTTGCCGCCCGCCGTCTTGTCGACGGCCAGACGCACATTTTCCTCGACCGTCAGCCAGGGCAGCAACGAATGGTCCTGGAACACCACGGCACGGTCCGGCCCCGGCGCATCCACCAGCTCTCCGTTCAGAAAGATGGCGCCCCGCGTCGGCTTGACCAAGCCGGCGACTGCATTCAGCAAAGTCGATTTGCCGCAGCCAGAATGACCGATCAGCGCAACGAACTCTCCCTTCCCCACTTCCAGGTCGATGCTGTCCAGGGCGCAGAAGCGGCCTGCCTTGGTCGGAAACTCGACGGTGATCCCTTCGAGCGCGAGATAGCTACGTTGTTTCATGAGCCTGTCTCCCCTGTCAGCCTTCGCGGCCGATGATGCGGCCAGCAAAGGCGACGATGCGGTCCAGCGTGAAGCCGACCATGCCGATCCAGACCAGCGCGACGATCGTGTCGGTAAGCAGCGAACTGTTGTAGCTGTCCCAGATGAAGAAGCCGACGCCGGTGCCGCCCTGCACCATCTCGGCCGCCACGATCGCCAGCCAGCTCATGCCCACGCCGATCCGCAGGCCGGTGAACATGTGCGGCACGGTCGCGGGCAACATGATCCTCACGAAATATTCGATCGGGTTGAGCGCCAGCACCTTGGCCACATTGCGATAGGCCGGCGGAATGGTCTGCACCCCTGCGGCAGTGTTCAGGATCACCGGCCAGATTGCGGTGATGAAGATCAGGAATATCGCGGAAGGCTGCGCCTGCTGGAAAATCGCCAGGCTGATCGGCAGCCATGCCAGCGGCGGCACAGTCCGCAGCACCTGGAACAAGGGATCGAGCGCTCGGAAGGCCAGAACGCTCTGCCCGATCAGGATGCCCAGTGCGACGCCGAAGACGGAGGCAATGCTGTAGCCGATGAGAACCCGGCTAAGGCTGGTCAGCACATGACCCGCGATGCCGACATCCCCGCCATCCTGTATGCTGAAGTGGGTAAGTCCCATCTCCACGCCCTTGAAAGGATGCATGATGACGTCATGGCTTTCCTCCCACACTTTCACGGGGCTGGGGAAATTCGCATCCGGCGACGCGCACAACAGCTGCCAGAACAGCAGCAGCGCGCCGACCAGGACCATGGTGGGCAGGGTGGACGCCGCCACTTCACGCGCCTTGCGGACCAGCGGATGAACCGGCGCGCTGAACGGTTCGAAACTCCGCCGTGCAATGGCTTGTTCGGGATAAGGCAAGATCACTCCCAGTTCGTTGGAACTGCCGGCGGAAGATACCGGCGGCGGCCCTTTTCTGCTGCTTGGCGATGGCGAAGACATGGCTCTACCCTTCCTCATCAAACGCGCTTGATTGCCAGGCTGGCCAGATAGGCCTTGGGGTTGGCTGGATCGAACGTCTTGCCGTCGAAGAACTTCTCGACGCCGCGGCTGTCGCTCGCTGGCCCCTTGCCGCCCATCGCCGCCGCCGCCTTGCGCCAGATGTCAGATCGATTGACCTTCGCGATCACCGCTTTGGTGTCGAGCGACATGGGCAGCTTGCCCCAGCGCTGGTCCTCCGTCAGGAACCACAGGTCATGGCTCTTGTAGGGGAAGGATGCGTAGCCGTTGAAGAACTTCATCTTGAAGGCGGCGTTGGGGAATTTCCGCCCGTCGCCCATATTGAAATTGCCCATAAGACGATCGGCAATGTCGGTGACCGGGCATTTCAGATAATCGCGTCCTGCGATGGTGCTCGCCAGCCGCGCATTGTTGGCCGGATTGTCGGCCCAGCGCTGCGCCTCGATGACGGCGGCGGTGATCGCCACGGCAGCGCGCGGGTTCTTGGCCACCCAGTCGGACCGCATGGCGAAGCTTTTTTCGGGGTGGTTCATCCACATCTGACCGGTCGAAACCGCCGAGTATCCCAACCCCTGCGCGACTAGCTGGTCATTCCACGGTTCGCCGACGCAAAAGGCGTCCATGGCGTCCGCCTTCATGTTCGCCACCATCTGCGCGGGGGGATCGTGATCAGTTCGACATCCTTGTCGGGATCGATGCCGCCTGCCGCCAGCCAGTAGCGGATCCACAGGTCATGGGTGCCGCCGGGGAAGGTCATGGCCATGGTGATCTTCTTGCCCGCGCCCCTGCGCTGGGCGATCACGCCCTTCATCTTCCCCGCGTTGATATCGGCTTTCGCGCCCAGATAGTCCTTGGAAACGGATATCCCCTGCCCGTTGACGTTCAACCGGGCCAGGATGCTCATCGGCGTCGCCTTGCCGATCGTGCCCAGCGTCAGCATGTAGGGCATGGGCGTCAATATATGCGCGCCATCGATGCCGCCACCGGCCGTACCCAGCACCAGATTGTCACGCGTAGCTCCCCAACTGGCCTGTTTGAAGACCTGAACATCGGGCATGCCATATTTGGCGAAAAAGCCCAGTTCCTTGGCAATGATCAGCGGCGCGGCATCGGTCAGCGCGATGAAACCCAGCTTCGCTCCAGTGACCTCAGGCCCGGCTCCGGCGGCCAATGCCCCAGAAGGCAATGCCTGATGCGCTGCAGCAATAAGCGCCGCGGTGCCGCTGGTCTTGAGCGCGCTCCGGCGGCTCACGCCTTGTGGATTGTCCCCCTCTGCCATTCCCCAATTTCCTTTCGTGTCAGATCGTCAGCGCTGCAAAAGGCACGCAGCCAGCCATTCGCCGAACCACTGTCCGGCGTGTGAAAGATGAAGTTCACGGTTCGCGGCGCGCATTTGCGACCGCGTTGAAAAACAAATAAAAAAAGCCGCCAGGACGAAGGTCTGTTCAGACCTGTCCGGGCGGCGTCATTGCCGATTTCGATCCTTAGGGACCGAAGCTGGCTCCTGCCTTCAGCGGCGGATCCAGCAAATGTTTCGAAGCGCCCCTGCTTCGACGTTCATGAAGCTGTCACTGATTCGTCCGAGTCGCAAGCAAAAATTTTGCGTTGCACAATTTGCAACTGCCGATTGTTGAACACATCCGCAACAATGACGCAAATTCGGGTAACGCGACGTTGACGAACCCGTTTCGCACGTGGTCAGACGCATATGTTGGGGAAATGGTGGGCCCGGCAGGACTCGAACCCGCAACCTAGCCGTTATGAGCGGCCAGCTCTAACCGTTGAGCTACAGGCCCCACCTGACGCCCGGATAAGCAGCCTCAAGCTGCTTTGCAAGCCTGTCTCCGCTCCGGCACCGCCTGAAGCAGCTGATCCAGCGTTGCAGGTCGCACCCTGCGGCGGTCGAGATGGTTCAACACCTTGTCCCACCAGCGGTAAAAGGCCACCCGATCCGCTTCATCCCGCACATAGGGCGTGTGGCCAGGCTCCAGCGTCGGCGAATGGAAACTGAAGTTCAGAACGCGCGCGCCTTCGTCGATCAGCGCGTCGATCGCCCGGATCGCATCCCCTACCGGAACGCCCTCAGGGGTCAGCGGAACACGGTTCAACATCCCCGCCCTCGCCATGGCCCCCGCCAGCGGTCCCATTCCCTGCGCCGCGCGATAAAGCCGCTCGCCGCCGCCACGCAACATGCCGACAAACGCCGTGGAAAGCGGCAACTCCACCAGTTGCCTGCCGGGTCCGGCCCAATAGGGGTTTAGCGGCATTCCCTGAAAGTCCGGGCCATGCTGCCCGCTATAATCGAAGCGGCTACGCACCGAACTGTCCAGGCGAAAGCCCGCTTCCTCCAGCAGCCGCGCGCTATTGGATCCTACCCCATAGCGCCCCGCGCGATAGACCATCGGTCGCCGCCCGAAACGGCCCGCAATCCGCTCGCACAGCGCCTCCAGCTTCGCTCTTTCCAATGTTTCAGGGAGCGCCCCGGCATAGCTGTTGGCGGCCGTCACTTCCTCCACATGCGGAGGGTTAACCCATGGATGCAGATGCGCCCCGACGTCAGCCGCCTCATCGGCCAGCCACTGTCCCATCATCGCGGCAGCCGCGTCGCTGTCGACCACGGGATAATCCGTCACATAGATAGGCTTGATGCCTGCCGCCGCGAAATAGCCCTGACCGCGCGCCATCCCGGCCAAGGCCGTAACGCTGGTGGCGGCCCGGCTGAAGGGCGCGTCCCAGTCGAATTCTTCTTCGGTATCGACAAACAGCATGAAACGCGTCCCGAAATCGGGAGCCAGCGTTATCGCGTCTTCCAGCGTCGGCGCGCGGAGCAGGCAGCCATCATGGACAGGGGCGTTCATGCGCCATCCCTATCGCTCAATCGTTGCGATAGAGTTTCGCTTGGCTCAGAAGCTGCCCGCCGCATCCTCCGCCACGGTCATGGCTGGCATGGATAGCAGGAAGCGATCCGGCTCTATCTGCAGACCGCCGCCGCAACCCGCCGCCAGGCTACGGATCAGCCGCAGCGAAAAGCCCAGCCCCAGCAGCGGGCCGTCCGCCCAGTCGCCGTCCGCTGTATAGCCAGGGTCCAGCAACTGTTCCTCGTCCATCCCCTCCAGGCTTGCCGGACGATCGACCGCCAGCATGACGCAGCCATGTCCGCCATCAGGCTGGAACCAGCACGCCCCGCTCAGCGCCTCTCCCGGCGCGCCGATGGATATGACCGTGCGCATCAGGTGCTGCACCATCCGTTCGCCCTGAACGGGGTCGATCCGCACCATCGGCAGGGCGCGGGCCATGTTGATGTCGATCTGCGCGCCGTCGCCTTCGCGCTGCTCGCGAAAACGGGCCGACACCTGCGCGATCAGCAGCGCGGGATCGACGGCGCTGGGCGTTTCCGCTCCCTCTCCACGCGAAACGCGCGCGGCGAGATCCAGATCGTCGAAGGCGGCCAGCAGATGCCGGGCGTCCAGCGCGATCTTGCCCGCCATCTCCCGATATTCCGGTCCGCTAGGTCCGAACAGCTCCTGCTCGATGATGTCGGCAAAGCCCAGTATCGCGTTGAGGGGCGTGCGCAGTTCATGCACCAGCTGCCGCAGCGAATCCGCCGACAGGCCAGCCACCGACACAGGCTCGGCCTGGGGCGGCGCTGCGACTTCATGCAGATAGGGCCGCCGCGCCTGTCCACGATAGCCCTGAAAACGGCCTGAGCGCGGATCGAAGAACGGGGTCGCAGACAGCCGCCACTCGCCGGCCATCGCGCCACCGACGATGGTATAGCGTCCATTCTGGAAACCGCTGCGCCGCATGAAGGCCCCTGCAACGCTGCCATCCGGCCCGCTCGCCCCGGCAACCGCCACTTCGCCCAATGACAGGCCGATCAACGCCGCGCGCGGCCCCTGGTCGATCCAGATCACCATGCCCGTTGCATCGGTTTCGAATGCGAACGACCGAACGACCGCCGCTTCCGCAGGATCGGTACGAGGCGCCGCCACATCGGGCGCCCGACGCGTGCTGGTGAAACGGGCGATGCGGTCCACAAGATTGCGGATCTGA
This sequence comes from Sphingobium herbicidovorans, assembly GCF_002080435.1. NCBI lineage: Bacteria > Pseudomonadati > Pseudomonadota > Alphaproteobacteria > Sphingomonadales > Sphingobiaceae > Sphingobium > Sphingobium herbicidovorans. The sequence goes on from NZ_CP020538.1 coordinate 394,742, forward strand.
TCATCGCCTGCCGCCACGTCGGCCGGGGGAAATTCGGGCGCATCCTCGACCATGGCGTCGTCGGCTTGCGTGGGCGGTGCGGGCTGCTCCACCGGCTCCATCATTTCGGCGGTCAGCAGCATGTCCCCGGCATCTGCGCCGGGCATGTCATCACGATCGCTTGTCAGCACCAGGTCGGTCAGACCAAATGCCCCCAGCGCCTGCTGCGTTCCCGGTCCCAGATCCCGGCGCCCGCGCAATATGCCGCGCGCCGTTGGGTTCAGCCGTGGGAGCAACTCCACCCAGACGTCATCGGGCAACCGCGCGCGCGACATGGCGGCGGCGGCTATCGCCGGCCGGTCGTTGGCGAAAAATTCAACCAGTGCAGGGGAACGCAGGCGGCCGCCCAGTTCAACCACAGTTGCGATCCGTTGCGTTTCGGACAGCTGGGACTGCAAGGCGGAAAGCCGGTCCAGCAACGCCAGCCGCTCTTCATCGGGCAATGTCCCCCGATCGGCGCGATCATTCTGCGCCAGCAGATCGACGCATTGCCGCCACAGCGTGACTGCGCCCAGCCCACTCCTGTTCTCTGCGGCAAGAACCGTCTGCATCAGATCGTTGAAGCGCACCCTTATCCCCTTGAGGACTTCCGGCGACATGCGGCACTTGATCGCGGAAGGAAATTACCGGTCCGGGATAAGCCTTCGCGGGGCAAAGTGGAAGGGGCACGGCCTGTTCATTTGGGACCGTCGCATAGTGGGACAATTGCATTGCCCTGAAATATTATTATGGTGACGGGCAAGAAATGAGAAAGGAAATAATCGGGATAATGGCTGGCCCCAATATCGACGATATCGATCTGCACATTCTGGGCGAGCTGCAACAGGATGGTCGAATGACCAATGTGGAGCTTGCGCGAAAGGTCGGATTGACCGCGCCACCCTGCCTTCGTCGCGTGCGCGCGCTGGAGGAAAACGGGGCCATCACCTCCTATCACGCCGTGGTGAACCCCGCCATGCTGGGTTACACCATCACGGTGTTCGCGATGGTCAGCCTCAAGAGCCAGGCCGAAGCCGACCTGAAGGCGTTTGAGGACCATGTCGCCACCCTGCCGGAAGTGCGCGAATGCTATATGCTTAACGGCGAAATCGATTTCATTCTCAAGGTCGTCGCCAAGGATCTGCAGAGCTTTCAGCAGTTCCTGACATCGAAGCTGACGCCCGCTCCCAATGTGGCCAGCGTCAAGACGTCCCTCACCATCCGCATGTCGAAGAATCTGCCGGGCGTTCCGCTCCCCCTCTGACAAAGGGCGGGAGATTGCCGCCAGCGTTTCGTTCGCGATGTAAAACAGGGTGTCGGCTCGCCACGGATCGTCACCGCAGCCAGCCGACCTTCCCCGAAATCGCGTCAGCTCGCCGGGGAGACGCCGACCGGCTGAAACGCCGTCTTGCGGCTCTGCTGGTCGACCCACACGCTCCAGAAGCCCGCGACATTCGCCCAGTTGCCCGTGACCTGCGCCAGCGCCGTCTTCGCGCCGGTCAGATCGCCTGACCGTGCGAGGGCGATGCCCAGGCGCGTATTGGCCTTGCCCTGGTCTACGCCGCCCTTGCTCAGTGCCAACCGATAATGTTCGGCCGCCTGCGGAAACTGGCTGAGCGAAAAATAGCCGTCAGCCACCGACAGCGCGGCGGAACCGTCCTTTGCGGCCGCAGCCTTTTTCGCGGCTGCCGGGATCGCGGCGATTTCCTTCGCTGCCTTGGGCGTCACGCTTTTCATCAGGCTGGCGGTCGCCGCCTGGGTCGCTGTCAGCTTGCCTGCCGACCGTCCTGCCTCAATGATCGCCTTCGCTTCGGCATGATTGCCCGCCTTTTCGGCGAGCTGCGCATAGGCCTGATAGTCGCGCTCGCTGGCCATGGCGCCGTTCGCCGCCTGCAGGCGGTAGAGATCAAGCTGCACTTGCGTATCCATACCGGGCGCGCTCAGGTAATTGGCAAGCGCCGACCGCCATTCTCCCGCGGAACCATAGCGGCCAAGCCGTTCGCGATAGAGTGCGCCGACTTCGGCCCAGTCGCCGGCCCCATATGCCATGGAGATAGCCCGGTCATACCAGGCCGCCGGAACCGGCTGCCCCGAAGCCCGCTGTCGGGCCAGCGCATCCTGCACGAACGGCCGCGCCTCGCGCGCCTTGTTCTTGCGCAGATAGATGTCCGCCCGTAGCATCGTCGCGTCGGTAGCGTCATAGCCAAGCGTCTTGGCGTAATCGAGCTGGGCCAGCGCGTCGTCATAATTGCCCACGACATAGGACAGGTAACCGGCGACATAGCGCAGCCGGGGCGCATCCTTTTTGGGCACCGACGCGGTCTTGAACATGTCGGTCAGCGCGACGCGCTGCGCCTGGAAATTTTGCTTCAACACGGCCAGCTCGAACCGCAGCGCCGCCGCGGCATAGGCTTCGAAATCGCTGACCGGCATCAGCCCGCTTATATGGGCCTGAGCGGTGTTGGCATCGCCTGCCTTGATCGCGTTGTCGGCCGCCTGCGCCGCTGTCCGGAATGTTTCCGACATGACGATGACAGGGCCGCTCGCCACCGACTTTTTCGCCATGGCTGGCCCTGAAGCCGCCACAACGGCAGCGATGGCGAATAGCCCTGATTTCAGCATGGAATGTCGCAGCCTGACCATGTCGGCCGTCCCCCTTTGATGGTGTGCCGACGCATCACGCCGGCCCCTGTTATTTCATGGCATGGAATAAGGCGCGCCAGCCTCTCTGACTGGCGCGCCCCTTGTAGAGGATCAGGCCTTCGTGGCGAGATAGGTCAGCCAGAGATCGGCGATTTTCTTGCGCGTCCCGGCCTGCACCGACTGAAGCGCCGCCTTGGCGGATGCGACATCGCCGCCCAGCGCCTTTGCAATGCCCAGACGGGTGTTCACCTCGTCCGCATCGACGCCGCCCTTTTGCTTGGCCAGGTCGAACATCGCCGCCGCCTTGGCATAGTCGCCATAGCCCAGATAGGCATCGCCGGTCGCCGCCGCGATCTTGCCGTTCGCAGCCTTGCGCGCGTCAGCTTCCGCCGAAGCCAGCGAAGCCTTGTCGCCCGCGATCTTGGGCGCAGCGGTCTGGTATAGGTCAGCGCCAGCGTTACCCTTCAGCACGCCCTTGGCCCGGCCCTGATCGACCGCCGACTTCACTTCGCCATAGATGCCGGTCTTCGACGCCATCTCGCCATATTCCAGGAAGTCGCCCGCCACGACCAGACCGCCAGATGCCGCCATCAGGCGCAGCACATCCAGATTTTCGCGGTTGGTGATATTGGGGTTCGACTGCTGGAACAGGCGGATCAGCGTACGCAGATTTTCGCCGCTCGGCTGGGCTTGATAAGCGTTCGTAGCCCATTCGGTGACTTCGGGCAGGCGCGAGGCAGCCGCCCGGCCGACGCCGATCTGATACCATTGCGCCGGAACCTGGCCGCCCGCCGCCTTCGTCGCGTCGATCGCAGCCTTCAGCGCCGTAAGACCCTGTTGATTAAGACCGCGCGCAGGCTCCGCCGCCGCATTGGCCGTCCCCGCCTTCCCGAAATAGGCCTGCGCCAGCGTCACGTTGACCGCATCGGCCTTGTAATTTGCCTGCGCCGCAGCTTGGGCGCGGCGAATGGCCAGGTCGTAATTCTTCGCCTGCAACGCCTGGTCGGCGGCGACCGCGTTGAACTGGCCAACCTGTTCGGGCGGCGTAAGGCCGCTGTCGAGCATCTGGGTCAGCGCCTCGCCCTGCATCGCGCTGTCCTTCGCGGAAATCGATGTGTTCAGCTTGACCGCGCCAATCTGATATTTGTCGTCATTCGACTGCGCCTTGCTGTCAGCGTCGGCCAGCGCCGCCTTGGCAGCGGCGAAGTCATTCTTCTGTGCCGCCTCCTGCGCCGTCTGCAACGCCTTGATGACGTCGGGCGACACATTCAGCTTTGGCGCGCCGCCCTTCTTGTCTTCCTTCTTTGCGGCCGTTGCGGGCGCGGAAACGGCGCCGCCTGTCAACGCAAGAGCCAGCACGAGCGCCATGGGGGTAACAAAACGCATGATCATCTTCTCCTCTGCGCGCCCGGGGGAAAGGCGCCCTTGATTAAGCGCCGAATAGGGGGCGGCGCGTGAATGACGTTTGAACATCGTATATGCACCACTTTCGCGCCTGTCAGCCCCTTCTTACAGCTTGATACGCCGCGAGCGCGCGCGCGCGAGGGGTGACAGAATTGTTTCGCTCCGCTAGTGGATGAGCAACGAAACCCATCCACCTAAAAGAGAATCGCATTGACCGACGAGACTGCCCTCGCCGACCCTTCGGACATCAGCCCCATCTCCATCGTCGATGAGATGAAGGCGAGCTATCTCGATTATGCCATGTCGGTGATCGTGTCGCGCGCGCTGCCTGACGTCCGCGACGGGTTGAAGCCCGTACACCGCCGCATTCTCTTTTCCGCCCATGAATCGGGCTTTCAGCATAACAAGCCCTATCGCAAATCGGCGCGCATCGTCGGTGACGTGATCGGTAAATATCACCCGCATGGCGACAGCGCGATCTATGACGCGTTGGCGCGCATGACGCAGGACTGGTCGATGCGCGTGCCGTTGATAGACGGTCAGGGCAACTTCGGGTCGATGGACCCCGATCCGCCGGCCGCCATGCGGTATACCGAAGCGCGCCTTGCCAAGGTCACGACCGCCCTGCTGGACGATCTCGACAAGGATACGGTCGACTTCCAGCCCAACTATGATGCGTCGGAAAGCGAACCTCAGGTTCTGCCTGCGCGCTTTCCCAACCTGCTGGTCAACGGCGCTGGCGGCATCGCGGTCGGCATGGCCACCAACATTCCGCCGCACAATCTTGGCGAAGTGATCCGCGCCTGCCTCGCCTATATCGAAAATCCCGCCATCACCATCGACGAACTCATCCAGATCGTTCCCGGCCCCGACTTCCCGACCGCTCCGCTGATCCTCGGCCAATCGGGCGCGCGCAGCGCCTATCACACAGGGCGCGGTTCGATCATGATGCGCTCACGCCATGTGGTCGAGGAAGGACGCGGCGACCGCCAGTCGATCGTCCTGACCGCCATCCCCTATCAGGTCGGCAAGAACGGCCTGGTTGAAAAGATCGCCGAAGCCGCCAAGGACAAGCGGATCGAAGGCATCAGCGACATTCGCGACGAATCGAACCGCGAAGGCGTACGCATCGTCATGGACCTGAAGCGTGACGCCACGCCGGAAGTCGTCCTGAACCAGCTCTGGCGCAACACCCCCGCTCAGTCGAGCTTCCCGGCCAACATGCTCGCCATTCGCGGCGGCCGCCCGGAACTGCTCAACATCCGCGACATCATCCAGGCGTTCGTCCAGTTCCGCGAAGAGGTCATCACCCGCCGCACCAAGTACGAGCTGAACAAGGCCCGCGACCGCGCGCATATCTTGCTAGGCCTTGTCATCGCGGTCACCAATCTCGATGAAGTCGTCCGCATCATTCGGGGGTCGTCCAGCCCGGCCGAAGCGCGCGAAACCCTGCTTGCCCGTGACTGGCCGGTTGCCGAAATCGCATCCTATCTGCGCCTGGTCGAAGCGATCGAAACGGAAGCCAGCGGCGATACCTATCGCCTCAGCGACACGCAGGTCCGCGCCATCCTCGACCTGCGCCTGCATCGCCTGACCGCGCTCGGCCGCGACGAAATCGGCAAGGAACTGGCCGAACTGGCCGCAGCCATCGCCGAATATCTCGCTATCCTCGGCGATCGCCAGAAACTCTACGCCGTCATGCGCGAGGAGTTCGAGGCGATCGAGCGCGACTTCGCCACCCCACGCATTTCGGAAATCACCGCCGCCGCGGATGGCATCGACGATGAAGACCTGATCGAGCGGGAGGAGATGGTCGTCACCGTCACCGTGCAGGGCTATATCAAGCGCACGCCGCTCGAAAGTTTCCGTGCCCAGGCGCGCGGCGGCAAGGGCCGTTCGGGCATGGCGACGAAGGATGAGGACGCGATCACCGAACTGTTCGTGACCTCCACGCACACGCCAGTCCTCTTCTTCTCGACCGCGGGCAAGGTTTACCGCATGAAGGTCTGGCGCCTGCCCGAAGGCGGGCCGGCCACGCGCGGGCGTCCGATGGTCAACCTGCTGCCGCTCGGCCCCGGCGAAACGATCCAGACCGTCCTGCCTCTGCCCGAGGATGAGGACAGCTGGAAGGACCTGCACGTCATGTTCGCGACCGCGAACGGCACCGTCCGCCGCAACAGCATGGACGCCTTCGCCAACGTGCCCAGCAACGGCAAGATCGCGATGCGTTTCGACGATGACAGCGAAGATCGCCTGATCGGTGTCGCGCTGCTGACCGAAGACGACGACGTCCTGCTCGCCACCCGTCAGGGCAAGGCGATCCGTTTCCAGGCGACCGATGTGCGCGAGTTCCAGAGCCGTACTTCGACCGGCGTGCGCGGCATGACGCTCAAGGGCGATGATGAAGTCATCTCGCTCTCCATCCTCCACCGCGCCGGCACGACGCAGGAGGAGCGCGAAGACTATCTCCGTTTCGCTCCATGGAAGCCGGAAAAGGAAGGCTCGCCGCAAATGAGCGAGGAGCGCTTCGCCGAGCTGCAGGCGAAGGAGCAATTCATCCTCACCGTCTGCTCCAACGGCTATGGCAAGCTGTCGTCCGCCTATGACTATCGCCGCACCGGCCGTGGCGGTCAGGGCATCACGAATATCGATAATATCGGCCGAAACGGCCCGGTGGTGGCCAGCTTCCCGGCGCGTCACGGCGATCATCTGATGCTGGTCACAGATCAGGCGAAGCTGATCCGCATGGGCCTCGACACCCTGCGTGTCATCGGCCGCAACTCGGCGGGCGTGCGCCTGTTCAATGTGTCCGACGACGAACATGTCGTCAGCGCCGCGAAGATCGAGGAAAGCGACGAGGAAACCGAAATCAGCACCCCGGCTGGCATGGAAGTCTTGCCCGAAGTCGGCCCTGAAGCCGACCCGGACCTCACCGAAGAGTGAGCGACCTCTTCGCCTACAAGATCCTGACGAAGGATCAGTATGACCAGCTAAAGACCGACGGCGCGTTCAAGGGCGCGCCCGTCGATCTGGCCGACGGCTACATCCACATGTCCACCCGCGACCAGGCCGCCGAAACCGCCGCCAAACATTTCGCGGGCCAGGACAATCTGGTGATGGTGATGGTCGACCTGGCGCCATTTGGTGAAGCGGTGAAATGGGAAGAGTCACGCGGCGGCGCGCTGTTCCCGCACCTTTATGGCGATCTGCCTTTAAGTGCGATTGCTGGGAAAGTGGTGCTGCGGCTGGATGAGCAGGGCAAGCATCTGTTTCCGGCGGGTTTTTAGTCAACGCACTCAAAGTAATCGTCCCTGGAACGCCCGAGGTTGATGAAAATGCGAGCCATGCTTGTAGCAGCTATGCACTTGCGGATAATATAGTTGCCATCAACTTGAGTCTCTGTGGGGGAGGTGCTCAAATGGCGACGCTCAGCAATCACATCACGCCGGACCTTGGCGTTCAACAATCAGAACGTAACTTCTTCAAAATCATGGCGATCATCATGGCCGCCATCATCGTCGCCGGTTTCTCGGTAAACCTCGCCATGGGCAGGTCCACCTTTGCCGTGCCGCCTGTCTATCACATTCACGCCCTCATATTCTTCGGCTGGGTCGTGCTCTATGTTGCGCAAAACTGGCTGATCGCGACCAACAATGTGAAGCTGCACGTCCGCTTGGGCAAGATCGCATACTGCTGGGCGCCATTGATGCTGGTCATGGGCTTTGCCATCATGATTACGTCGCTTCGACGTTCAGGCGGTCCCTTCTTTTTCGATCAGAACGAATTTCTGTTCAGCAACGCTTTGATGCTCGTCCTCTTCTGCGCCTTGGTCTTTGCGGCGCTTCGCCAGCGCCGCTATTCCGGCTGGCACCGGCGGTTGATGCTGACGGCCATGAGCATATTGACTGGCCCAGGCCTTGGCCGCCTTCTTCCCATGCCGCTCCTGATGCCGCACGCCTGGCGCATCATGACGGTCGTCACTCTACTGTTCCCGGTGATCGGCATGATTGCGGACAAGCGTCGGCACGGGCGCATCCATCCCGCATGGTTCTGGGGTGTGGGAGCAATCCTTGCGACGCAGGTGGTTGCTGACCTCGTCGCCTATAGCCCGCTGGGCGTCAGCTTGACCCAGATGCTTCTTGCCGGTTCGCCGGGAGCGTCGCGCTCGATGGCCGCCTCTATGCCGCCCACCCCGTAATCGGGAAGCGGGGCGGGTCGGCACGACGCAGCCTCAACGCTTGACCATCCGCGCGACCTTCCCGCCCCTCACCCAATAATCAAACCCACCCCAGCTGATCCGCCGCGAACCAGCCGCCGCCAGCTGCATCGCCATATGCGCCCAGCACACCGCAAAGGGCGCCAGCACATCCCACCAGAGCGACCGCCGCGCCGCCCGCGCCTGTCCCGGCTCCACGACGCTCGCGATGATCCGCCGCCGCACCAGCGCCCGTCCAGCCGCCGCCGCATAGCCCACGGCCACCGCGCCCCAGCCGCCCCAGCCAAGCGCCCATATCCAGCCAAAGGCATGGCAACTCACCACCGCAGCGGCCGCCAGCCACATGCGCCAGCTATTGGTGAAAATATGCCGATACTGCCGCACTCCAAAGCCAACAGCCCCGCGCCCCTCCAGCGGCGAAGCGACCAGCAAATCCCGCACCGGCCGCAATCGCAGCTTCGCGCGCCACCCGGCCAGCCCGATCGCCATGTCATCCGACAACTGCCCCGCCAGAGCCGCATCCAAGTCCAGCCTCTCCGCTTGCCTCCGCGTCAACGCCATCGCCCCGCCCCACGGCATGGTTGCGCTCGCGGCACGCGGGAGCGTCGCCAACTGCATCTCCACCGCGCCCACCAGCGCCGCCACCACGCTCCGTTCCGGCAACAACAGCCGGTATCCCGTCACAATATCCGCCTTACCCCGCACCAGAGGAAAGAGCAGTCGCCCCACCATCCGGGGCGGAGGCGCAATGTCCGCATCCACGAAAACCAGATAGCGGTCCCCCTCACGCAAGGCGCGCAAAGCCGCGCGCAGCTTATGAACCTTCTGCCCCTCATCGCTCGCCACCCCGGCATGAACGATCTGCACCCAGTCGCCTTCTCGCGCAGCCAGAGCTTCCGCCGCCGGACAAGCCCCCGAAGTCGCGATCACCAGCCGAAACCGCACCGTCTGCGCCTTCAGCCGCGCGATCAGTTCCGCCCCGCCGTCCCAATCATCCCGCACTGACAGCAGCAGCACGACGCCCTCGGGCGCTTCCTCCTGCCGGTCCACAGGCAGATGCCGCCAATAATTCAGCACGCCCGCAAGGCTCAGCCCCTGCAACAGCACCCACAGCCCCAAGGCCCAATTCATGCGTAATCCAAGCCCTTTACCACCCCGACCGCTGCTGTATGACGGCAGGCGCGATGCTCTCCAACCCCTTTCTCTTCACCCTCCTCCGCATCCTCCCCGCGTCGGTCGCGTCCTGGCTAGGCGGCTGGCTGTCGGCGCATGTGGCCCGGCGGCAGATGAAGCTGCGCGACCAGCGCGCCCGCACCAACCTCGCCATCCTGCGCCCCGACCTTCCTGAAGCGGCGCAAGAGGCCATGCTCACCCGTCGCTGGATCAACCTTGGCCGCACCATGGCCGAACTGACCAACATCGACCGGCTGATCGAAAATAACCACATCACGGTGGATGATGCCGCCGGCTATCAGCAGGTGCTCGACGGCCCCGGCCCCATGATCGCGCTGGCCGTTCACCTCGGCAACTGGGACTTGCTGGCCGCTCATATCAAGGCGTCGACGGACCGTCCCGGCCTGGGCGTCTACGACCCGCCGGAAAATGCCGCGCAGGCCGCCATGCTCAAACGCGCCCGATCCAGTTACATGGGCGAAGCGATCACCGGCGAAGGCGCCGCGCGCGGCATCCTCAAGCATCTCACCACAAAGGATCGCGCTACCCTCTACATATTGCTGGACGAACGGCGCGACCGGCAGGTTTGCTTCCCCCGCTTCGGCCGCGATCTGCCGCCATCGGGCAACCTTTCGGTCGCCTTGAGGCTGGGCCGAAAAGTCGGCGCGAAATTCCTGCCTTTCTACATGATCCGCACAGGCGGCCCCCACTTCCGCGTCTACTGGCACGCCCCGCTCGACCCCGCGCAACTCACTGACGCGCAGATCATGGACCGGGTCGACGGCTTCCTTGGAAAGGCCTGCATCGACCATGCCGACCAATGGCTCGCCCTGCACGACATGGACCTGACCGCCCCGACCGCCTAAAGCGCCATCATGTCCCGACTCGCCATCAAGATTTGCGGTCTTTCGACCCCCGACACCGTCGGCGCAGCGATGCGAGCGGACGCCACCCATTTGGGCTTCGTCCACTTCGCCAAAAGCCCCCGTCATGTCGAAGCGGACCAGTTGCGGGCCCTGACGGCACAGGTTCCCGCCCATATCGACCGGGTCGCCGTGGTCGTTGATCCGACCGACGACATCCTTGCCGAACTGGTCGGCACAGGCGCACTCACCGCCCTGCAACTTCACGGCAAGGAAAGCCCCCAGCGCGCCGCCGCCATCCGCGCGCGCTTCAACCTTCCGGTCTGGAAGGCAATCGCCGTCAAGACCCGCGCCGACCTTGATGCCGCCAACGCGTATAACGGCGCAGCCGACCGCCTGCTCTTTGATGCGAAAACTCCCGAAGGCGCGGCGCTGCCGGGCGGCATGGGCCTGCGTTTCGACTGGACGCTGCTGCGGGGCGTCCCCATATCCTTGCCCTGGGGCCTGTCCGGGGGCCTTGGTATCGACAATGTCGCCGAGGCAATTCGCATTACCGGCGCCCCGATGATCGACGTTTCTTCCGGCGTGGAAAGCGCGCCGGGCATCAAGAGTGTGGACAAGATCATGGCCTTCTGCAAAGCGGCACAACAATCATGACCATCAAAAACTCCCTCCGCTCACAGCCCGATGCGTCCGGCCATTTCGGTTCATTCGGCGGCCGCTACGTCGCCGAAACGCTGATGCCGCTCATTCTTGAGCTGGAAAAGGTTTACAGGGAAGCCAGGCAGGACCCCGAATTTGACGCAGAGTTCACCGAACTGCTGCGCAACTATGTCGGCCGTCCCAACCCGCTTTATTATGCAGGTCGCCTGACCGAATCCCTGCGCGCCGACGCACCGGAAGGAAAGGGCGCGAAAATCTACCTGAAGCGCGAGGAATTGAACCACACCGGCGCGCACAAGATCAATAACTGCATCGGCCAGGCCCTGCTCGCCCGCCGCATGGGCAAGAAAAAGGTCATCGCCGAAACCGGTGCGGGCCAGCACGGCGTCGCCACTGCCACCGTCGCCGCCCTGTTCGGCCTGGAATGCAAGATCTTCATGGGCGCAAAGGATGTGGAGCGGCAAAAGCCCAACGTCTTTCGCATGAAGCTGCTCGGCGCAGAAGTGATCCCGGTCGTGTCCGGCTCTCAGACGCTGAAAGACGCGATGAACGACGCCCTGCGCCACTGGGTGTCGAACGTCCACGACACATTTTACATCATCGGCACGGCGGCAGGCCCGCACCCCTACCCGGAACTGGTCCGCGATTTTCAGTCGGTGATCGGCCGCGAAGCCCGCGAGCAGATATTGGAAATCGAAGGCCGCCTGCCCGACATGCTGATCGCTCCCGTCGGCGGCGGATCGAACGCCATCGGCCTGTTCCACCCCTTTCTCGACGATACGGAAGTCAAGATGATCGGCGTCGAAGCGGCCGGTGAGGGGCTTCAGGGCAAGCATGCGGCCTCGCTGGCTGGCGGCGCGTCGGGCATCCTGCATGGCAATCGCACCTATCTGCTTCAGGATGAGGACGGCCAGATCACCGAAGCGCACAGCATTTCGGCGGGTCTCGACTATCCCGGCATTGGCCCTGAACATAGCTGGCTGCACGAAATCGGCCGCGTCGAATATATGCCCATCACCGATGACGAGGCGCTTGCCAGCTTCCAGAAGCTTTCCGCGCTGGAAGGCATCATCCCCGCGCTTGAATCCGCCCATGCCATTGCGAGCGCCGAAAAGATCGCGCCCACGCTGGACGCGGATCAGATCCTTATCGTCAATCTCTCCGGCCGTGGCGACAAGGACATCTTCACCGTCGCCCAGGCCCTTGGTGTCGAAATATGACTTCTGATCGCCTCGCTACGCGCTTTGAAACCTGCAAGGACGCGGGTCGCGCCGCCCTCATCACCTTCGTAACCGCGGGCGATCCATCCGTCGCCGCTACCCCGGCCATTCTGGACGCGCTCGTGGCTGGTGGCGCGGACATCATCGAACTGGGCATGCCCTTCACCGATCCGATGGCGGACGGCCCGGCCATCGAACTGGCGAACCTGCGCAGTCTCGGCTCGGGCACGCGGACGAAAGACATTTTTCATCTCGCGACGACTTTCCGCGCGCGCCATCCGCGCATTCCCCTGATCCTCATGGGCTATGCCAATCCCATGCTGATCCGCGGATCGGAATGGTTCGCCGCGCAGTGCCGTGATGCGGGCGTCGATGGCGTCATCTGCGTCGATGTGCCCCCAGAGGAAGACGCCGAACTTGGCCCGGCGCTCCGTGCCGCTGGCATCCACCTCATCCGTCTCGCGACGCCGACGACCGACGCCGCCCGCCTGCCCGCCGTTCTCGATGGCGCCAGCGGCTTCCTTTATCATGTCGCCGTGGCGGGCATCACCGGAAAGCAGCAGGCCGCACAGGCGTCTGTCGAACTCGCCGTTGAAAAGCTCCGCAGCGCCACTGACCTGCCGATCGCGGTCGGTTTCGGCGTCCGTTCGGCTGAACAGGCCGCCGCCATCGGCCGCGTCGCCGATGGCGTGGTTGTCGGTTCCGCCATCGTCGATATCGTCGGTTCGCATGGCGATGCCGCCGCCCCCTTCGTTCAGGAGTTCGTCGCGACTCTGCGCGGCGCGCTCAACGCCAACAGCCCCCATTTTCGGGAGACCGCAGCATGAGCTGGATCAACCGCGTCCGCAAGGCCGTCCCTTTCCTGGCAAAGAAGGAAACGACCGCCGAGACGCTGTGGCACAAATGCCCGTCCTGCACCGAGATGATTTTCATCAAGGAGTGGGAGGACAATCTGTCCGTCTGCCCGCGCTGCGACCATCATGGCCGCATCGGGCCGTCCGAACGCTTCGAGCATATTCTCGACCCCGGCTTCATCCTGCTGCCGACGCCGCCGGTTCAGGAAGACCCGCTCAAATTCCGCGATTCCAAGCGTTACCCGGACCGCATAAGGGCCGCCCGCGCGCAGACGGGCGATCAGGACGCGCTGATCAACGCGCGCGGCGCTATCGACGATGTGCCGCTGGTCATGGGCGTTCAGAATTTCGCTTTCATGGGCGGCTCCATGGGCATGGGCGTCGGCGCGGCCTTCATTCAGGGCGTCAACGAAGCCATTGGCCATAAATGCCCCTATGTCATCTTCACCGCAGCGGGCGGCGCGCGGATGCAGGAAGGCATCCTGTCGTTGATGCAGATGCCCCGGTCCACCGTCGCGATCCAGAAACTGCACGCTGCTGGCCTGCCCTATATCGTCGTCCTGACCGATCCGACCACCGGCGGCGTCACGGCTAGCTATGCGATGTTGGGCGACATCCAGATCGCGGAACCCAACGCCCTGATCGGCTTTGCGGGCCAGCGCGTTATTGAAAGCACGATCCGCGAAAAGCTGCCCGATGGGTTCCAGCGGGCCGAATATCTGCTGGAACATGGCATGCTCGACATGGTTGTCCACCGCAGCGAACTGCGCGACACGCTGGCGCGGGTGATCGGCTATCTGACCCCACGCGTGGCGGCCTGACGCCCCAGCGCGAAGGACAGGGCCATGCCCGACCACGCCGTCTCCGATGATCCTGGGGTTCAGGCCCAGCTGGACCGTCTGGCGATCCTGTCGCCCGGCGCTGACATATTGGGCCTCGACCGCATCACCCGCCTGCTGGATCGCCTGCGCGACCCCCATCGCGCCCTGCCGCCGGTCTTTCATGTCGCGGGCACCAATGGAAAGGGATCGACCTGCGCCTTCCTGCGCGCCGCGCTCGAAGCCGATGGAAAAAGCGTCCATGTATTCACCTCACCCCACCTCGTGCGCTTCAATGAACGCATCCGCATCAGCGGCCAGTTGATCGGGGACGAGGCGCTTGCGGGCTATCTGTGCCGCGTCCTCGATGTGGCGGAAGGTGTCGGCGCCAGCTTCTTCGAAGTCACGACCGCCGCCGCATTCCTCGCCTTCGCCGAGCACCCGGCCGACGCCTGCATCATCGAAGTGGGTCTGGGCGGTCGCCTCGACGCCACCAACATCATCGACGATCCGGTCGTCTGCGGCATCGCGCAGTTGGGGATCGATCATCAGGCATTCCTCGGCAACAGCCTGCGCGCCATCGCCACGGAAAAGGCCGGTATCGCCAAGCCCGGCGCACCTCTGGTGACGCAACGCTACCCGACCTCGCTCGCCAGCGTCATGAGCGACGCCGCCGCCCGCGCACGCACTGTCTGGTTGCCGATGGGCGAAAGCTGGGACGCCGCCAGCTATCGCGATCGCCTTCATTATCGCGATGCTCAGGGTCGCATCGAAACCCCGCTGCCCCGCTTGCACGGCGCGCATCAGGTGCACAACGCCGCCCTTGCCTTCGCCATGCTGCGCCACCAGAGCGCCGTGCCGGTCAGCGAAGCCGCGCTGAAGGCCGCGCCGCTCTGGGCGCACTGGCCCGCCCGTCTCCAGCGGCTCGACCACGGCCCGCTGCTCGCCCCCCTGCCGGACGACAGCGAAGCCTGGCTCGACGGCGGTCATAATGCCGGCGCCGGGGAAGCCATCAGCGCCTTCTTCACCAATGAACGCCTTGCGGGGCGAAAGCTGCACCTCATCATCGGCATGCTCGCGAACAAGGATGTCGACGCCTATCTCGCGCCCTTCGCCGGATGCGTCGCCCACATCCACGCGCTGCCCGTGCCCGGCCACGACCATCATCCCGCCGACCGCTTCGCCGCCATCGCAAGTCGCTGGGGCATCGACTGCGCAGCGCATGATGATCCCGCGCAGGCCATCGCCGCCATCGCCGCCGCCCCTCAACCTGACCCGCCGCTCATCCTGATCGCGGGGTCGCTCTATCTGGCGGGCGAAATTTTGCGGCTGAACGAGCAATATCCCGACTGAATCCACTTGCGATTGACTCGCAATAGCGTAACCTGCCTTCCGTCACGCAACGGAAAAGAAGGTGCACGCCCATGGCCTACGGAGAGACCAGCCCCCTCGAACTGCCCCGCCCGCTTCCCGGCGGCTACGGCAACCGGCTCTTCCTTTATGTGTTGCGCCGCATGGCAAGCGCCGGTGTGGACGACGCCCACGCCGCCAACGCCATGCTGGGCGCATTCGGCCGCAGCTATCGCCGCCCGCTGATCCTCATGCGCGCCATGATGCTGGAGCTTGCCCGCTGCGCCACGCGCCGGATATTGGTCGCACCCTGCTGCTGCGCCCGTATGACCGCCGACGAAGCAATGCTCATGCAGGCCATCGGCGACGCGCTACAGGATCCGCCATCCGCCTATGACCAGCTCGCCACGCTGCTCGGCTCCGACGACGTGCTCGGCGCACTCACCTGTCTGCAAGCCGTCTCGCAGGCCCATGCGGACCTGGGTCGCCCGCTCGACCTTTATGCCGGAGCCTGATCGCCCTCTTCCGTCGCCGCGCTGCCGACGCTCGAATCCACCAGCCCGCTGCGCATCATCAACCAGAACAGGATGATGCCCGGCAGCGCCAGGACCGTTGTCAGCAGGTAGAAATCGACATAGCCGAACCGTTCGATCATCGCCCCGGCGGTGGTCCCGGTCAGGAACCGGCCCACGATGCTAGCCGCCGCCGATATCATCGCATATTGCGCGGCGGTAAAGCGCAGGTCGCACAGCGCGGAGAAATAGGCGACCACCGCCACGCCCCCGATCCCGCTCGCGAAATTTTCAAAGCCGATCGCGCCCGCCATGCCCATGTTGCTCTTTCCCGCCGCCGCCAGCGCGGCGAAGCTGAAATTGGACACCGCCATCAACACCAGGCTGATCAGCACAGACCGCTTCAGCCCCAGCCGCGCATACAGCACGCCGCCGACGAATATCCCGGCCAGCAACGCCCAGAAACCAATGCCCACATCATAGATCGCAATCTCTTCATTGGTGTAGCCAAGGTCATTGAACAGCAGCCGGAATGTAAGGTTCGCCAGCGTGTCGCCAATCTTGTGCACGATGATGAACAGCAGTACGAGCAGCGCGCCCTTGCGCTTGAAGAAGTCCAGGAACGGCCCGATGATCGCCTGCTTCAACTCGCCGCCGCTCTTGCGCGAAGCAATCTCGCGGTGCCGCTCCGGCTCGCCAACGATCAAAGCGGCCAGCATTGCAGGCAGGGCGAACAGCGAACATATGATGTAGGCCGCCGTCCAATCCCAATATTGCGCGACCACCAGCCCCACCGCGCCTGCCGCCGCAGCCCCGATTCGCCATCCATATTGCGACATGCCCGCACCAATGCCCAGCTGGTCTGGCCTAAGGATTTCAATGCGATAGCCGTCTATGATGATATCGAATGTCGCCCCCGCAATCCCCAGCAGAATCGCGGCCCGCACCATCGCCATCAGGTCCGACGCAGGATCGACCACCGCCAGATTGACCACCGCCGCCATCACCAGCACCCCGGCCAGCAGCATCCACGACACGCGCTGCCCCAAGCGATGCAGCAGCGGCAACTTCACGCCCTCCACCACCCACGCCCACAGCCATTTGAGATTATAGGCGAGGAGCACCAGGCTGAACGCCGTCACGCTCTTCTTGTCGATGCCGTCCTGCGCCAGGCGTGACGCCAGGTTCGCGCCGATCATCGCAAAGGGAAAACCGGACGAAATCCCCAGGAACAGCGCGGCCAGCGGCGCCTTCTCCACATAGGGCTTCACGGCATCGGCCCAGCTTCTGGCGCCCATGGCGATGTCGGTCATTTATGCTTGGCCCCCGATGTGATCCGTGGGCCCACCATATGAGCATATGCGCGGGAAACAACCCGCGCTTTCCCCAATAATCCCTTGAAAAAAACGGGATGAAGCGATCCGCTCGCTCTTGGTTCAACGCGCCCCTGCGGAACGCTAAAGCTCCAGCCCCTCTTCCCGCACGCTTTCCTCGGCCCGTTCCACGGTCTTGGCCAGATGCTCCTTTGTGGCGTTGGCCATTTGCGTGATCATCGCGAAATGCGTGATGGCCACGCGGAATCGCGATGCCAGCGCCGGATTTTGCGCAGTCGGTGAAATTTCATAGGAAATCGCATGCACGCACGGCAGCGCCTTGTCGGTGCGCAAAGTGTGGCTGCGGCATTCGGCATAACTTGTATTACTGTTGGTCATGCGCTCGCCATCGCGCGACCGCACGATCCACCCCGCGCCTTGATTGCTGTAGCCTGCGTCATCGAAACTCCCGTATTTGCGGGCGACTTCCTGCGCGACGCTGGCGATGGGGACTTCCTTGCCGGCCGGATATTCAAGCGTCCGGTCAATATGCACGACCCGTTCCGCGCCACTGGGACCCACCAGCCAGACATTGACCTTGTCCAGCCCGGTATCCGCATTCAGATTGACCTGCGACATCTGCCCGCCGGACGGCAGGGACGCACTGTTCTTTCCGGCGTTGATCGCATAATTGGCGTTCTTGCACAGCAGGACGCCACGGACCTGCTCTTCCGTCATACCGTGGCGCAGGCCCACAATATCATCGACCGCCTGTCCTCGCTCTGCCGACTGCGGCTTGAACTTGTCACAATCAATGTCGCTCTTGTCGATCGCGGATGCCGATTGCGCCTCGGCTTCCACCGTCTCTACGTCACCTGCGGCGGTTTCGCCCGCACGGGGCTCGTCACCACTCCCGCATCCCGCGAGAAACAACAATCCACCAGTCAGAAAAAGGGTGCTGCGCATGTGGTCCGCCTTTCAGCCTGAAACCTCCAAAGCATCTCGATACGATGGCCCCCCAGCGGGGAAGCAGTCCGCCAGGAGCCTCGCAAACGGCGGCCCATATTGTCGGCGCGCACGTGCGCCATGGCCATCGCCTGCGCAAAGCCAATCTGTCACTTTCCTTGCGAAGCCGCAACGGAACGAGCGGGCGCAAAGGGATTACGTCTTTGTGTCCGGGGGATAGGTAGATAGCCCCGGCGGGGTCAGGCGAACAGCCGCAACCCCTGCGGCACGCGCCCCGGTTCATCCCCGCGCATCACCGCTTCAATCACGGCAATAGACCCAAGCAGATCGCGCGGCAGATAGGGCTTCGCCAGGCATCCGACCGCCATCTCATGCGCGTCGATCGGGCACGCGCCCGTCACGAACAACACCGCCAGCCCCTTGCCATGGGCAAAGCGGGCCACATCGATGCCCGTCTTGTCGCCATGCAAGGTGATGTCGGCGATCACCAGATCGACATCATCCTCGTCGATCACGCGCACCGCATGGTCATAATCCTCGACCGTCGCGGCGACGCGATAACCGGCCTGTTCCAGCACATGTTCATTGTCGAAAGCGACCAGCGGTTCGTCCTCGACCACCAGCACGCTGCGGATCGCCGCGGCTTCCTGCCCTGACTTTGCGTCCCCTTTTACCAGCCCGAAAAACATTTGCCGATACGCCCCATTTACGCCATGCAGCCGATTAAACGCGCAGCGCCTGCTGGGAGTTGCGGCCTTCCCCCTCGCATGAGCGACGGGACGGCACTATTCGTCATTTTCACGGCTTTCCTGATATGGGAATGGCCTCGCTTCGTTAAAAGGAACCGCCGCGTGGAGCCGCCGAAAAAATCTGGACCGCCTCGCCGCGCAGGACCCGGCGGTCCCCGGCGCCCTGGCGAAGGCAGGGCCGCGACCGGCTCCCGCCCCGCGCGCCCGCCATTTCGGAAGGCAAAGGCGGCCCCGGCCACTCCCGCCAATCCTCATCCCGCCCGCGCCGCCGCCGTCGCCAGCGGCAAGAATGAACCGCAGCGCATCGCCAAGCTGCTGGCCCGCGCGGGGGTTGCATCCCGTCGTGAGATCGAACGGATGATCGAGGATGGCCGGATCACGCTGGACGGGGAAGCAGTGACGACGCCTGCCACGCTGCTGACCTCGCTCAATGGCATCGCCGTGGATGGCAACCCCGTCGCCCAGCCCGCGCCCACGCGCCTGTTCCTTTTTCACAAGCCTTCCGGCTATCTCACGGCGGAGCGTGACCCGCGTGGCCGCCCGACCATCTACGACCGGCTGCCCGCCGACCTGCCCCGCCTCATGCCCATCGGTCGGCTCGACATGACGACCGAGGGCCTTCTGCTCATGACCACCGACGGCGAATTCAAGCGTCAGATGGAACTGCCGGCCACCGGCGTTCCGCGCACATACCGCGCCCGCGCTTTTGGCGAAATCAGCCAGGCTCAGCTTGAAGACCTGTTCGACGGCATAGAGATTGATGGCATTCGCTACGGCCAGATCGAGGCGAATCTGGAACGGCGGACGGGCCGCAACCAGTGGATCGAAATGACCCTGACCGAAGGCAAGAACCGCGAAGTGCGCCGCGTGCTGGAACATTTGGGGCTTCAGGTAAGCCGCCTGATACGCACCAGCTACGGTCCCTTCCATCTGGGCGAGCTTGCGTCCGGCGCGGTCGAAGAAGTGCGCCAGCATGACCTGATCCTGTTTCGCAAGACGCTGAAACCGCTCAAGTCCTAAGGTTTTAATCCGCTTGCCCTTATCCGTGAAATCCAACAACGCACAAAGCCGGACGAAGCCATGAGAATAATCGCAGGCCAATGGCGTGGCCGCCCGCTGGTGGCCCCCAAGGGCGACGCAACCCGCCCCACCGCCGACCGCACCCGCGAAACGCTCTTTTCGATGCTGCTCAGCCGGGTGGGTTCATTCGAAGGGCTGGCCGTCGGCGACTTTTTCGCCGGGTCGGGCGCGTTGGGTTTCGAAGCCCTGTCGCGCGGCGCGGCCACTTGCCTCTTCGTCGAGCAGGACCGGGCCGCACTGGACGCTATCCGCGCCAATGGTGAAAAACTGGGGTTGCGCCCCGACATCCGCCAGAGCAGCGTGCTCTCGCTCGGCCCTGCGGCAAAGCCGCTCGACCTCATCCTGATGGATCCGCCCTATAATAGCGGCGCGGGCGCGGTGGCCCTCGACAAGCTCGGCCGTCTGGGCTGGACCGGTCCCGCAACGTGGATCAGCATCGAAACCGACCGCCGCGAAGATGTGGACGTCAAGGGCTTCGTTGTCGAAACCATCCGTGATGTCGGGAAGGCGCGGTTGACGTTGCTCCGGGCCGAACCTTGAAACGCCCCTCCCGCACGCGGTCAAACGAGGCGCGCGACTTGCTTGGAAGGCCGGGGGCGAGCTAGCCCCCGCTCACAATTCAAGCCGCTTCGGCGTCCTCATAGGCCTGCGCTTCCTTGCCGATCAGTATCTCCGCCAGGAACCAGTAGGCCTTGCCCCAGGCATCAAGCACAGCGTCGGTGGCCACTTCCTCGCCCAGCACATCGCGGATGGCGGGCAGGAGTGCCGCAGCGACCTTGGGATAATGCTCCGGCTTCACCCCGGTTTCGACATGACGCTGCACCATGCGGGCGACTGCGCCCTCCAGCGCCTGCAACTTGTCGATATTCTCCGCATAGCCAAGGATCGCCGCCGCCAGCCGCTTGGGCTGCTCGCCGCTTTCCTGCGCGGCTTGGTCGAACATGTCCTTGATCGAAGCATCCTGGAACAGCCGGGCGTACATGGCCGTGGTGATCTCTACCCCATGGCTGCGCAGGGCAGGCGCTGTGGCTTTGACGATCGCTATGGTTTCCGCGGTAAGCTGGCTCATGGAATGCACCCCTTTTGAGACTCGATAAAGGTGCATTTACGTTGCATCTTTTAACATGTAAACAGGATACATGTTTTATTTCACAAACCCGTTCTTCTAACGCATTCATCCATGCAATTGACCCGCCACACCGACTACGCCCTTCGCGTCCTCATCCACCTCGCGGTCTCCCCCACGGGCCGCGCGACTATCGCCGACATAGCCGACGCCTATGCGCTATCCCGCAACCATTTGATGAAGGTCGTCCACCATCTCGGCCAAGGCGATTTCATCATCACCCAGCGCGGACGCGGCGGCGGCTTCAGCCTCGCTCGCTCGCCTGCAGAAATCATGCTCGGCGCAGTGATCCGGCACACAGAAACAGACATGAATTTGGCCGACTGTGGCAGCTGCGCCCTTCGTCCCGCCTGCGGTCTCTCGGGCATATTGAAGGCGGCGACCAACGCCTTCCTTGCCGTCCTCGATCAACATAGTCTCGCCGACGCTGCACGCGACAAGGCCGGGCTCGCAGCTCTGATCGCCGCCTTGCCCGGCCCCACCACTTTAATCAGCGACGGTTGTTAGCGGCCCCTCTTGGCGCGTCGCGCTTCGCCCGGATTGATGCAGCTATCCTGCACAGTCCGGCTGCATAACGGATAATCCTTCGTCGCCGCTGGGGGCGGGGTCATATTCCCGCCAACGGTTACAGGATTGGAAGAACTGCCCACAGGCGCTGCCGGGTCAGTGGGGGCGCCCGCCGGAGCAGGAACCATGCCCGTGTCGTCCGGCACAGCGCCCGTCGGTTGACCGGCATTGGGATCCGCCGGCGTCGCAGGGGTAGCGGGCGTCGCCGCTTCACCCGGCATACCGGGCGTCGCAGGCGTAGCCGGGGTCGCTGGAACAGCCGGATCTGCAGGCGGCATGGAGCCGGCTTCGGGGGGCTGGGCCATACTGTTCGGCACACCCTGAGCGATCGCAATGCCAGTAGCGCCTGTACCGAAGGCCAGCATGGCCGCACCTGCAAGCATGATCGATTTCATCGGGTTATCCTTTCCTGTTCTTCACCCCGTTCTGCCTCTTGGCTTGGCAAGAACCGGGCCCGTAACACAGGCGTTCCGATACCGGCGACGAACCGTTGCCTACGCGCCACCAAGTGACGGCCGCATGCCCTTACTGATCCGGATATCGATCGGACCGGGGCAGTTCGTGCATTCTCCCCATCCACGGCGCCGCCTCTGCCCACTGGATGTGGATGGCTGGGGGAAATGCCGACTGATCGTCCAGGGTAGCCGTTTGAATATCGACCATTCCGGGAAAGCTGATCGCATTGCGATAAAACAGCCCTGTGCCACAGGTCGCGCAGAAATGCCGGGTAGCATCCTGCGAGGATCGATACGCCTTCGGCTCACCGATTACCTTGACGTCATCCTCGGGGAAAAGCACCCATCCCACCATTGGCGCGCCAGCGCTTCGGCGGCAATCCGAACAGTGGCAGAGCGCGCTGTATACCGGTTCGCCCCGCACCTCATAATGGATGGCTCCACATTGGCACCGCCCAGTCGCCATGGCCTTTCTCCTTGCATGATTCGCCTTTTGTTCTCATAGAAGGGCCTGCACTTCAAGGGCGTCGCTCTTGCCCCCTCCTGCCTTGCTCCCTAGTTGTTGACCATGACCCTGCCCGCTCCTTCGCCGAACGATCCTGACTATCTCAAGGGTCTCAACGCCCCGCAGAGGGAGGCGGTGCTGACGACCGAAGGCCCAGTCCTGGTGCTTGCCGGCGCAGGCACTGGCAAAACGGCTGCCCTGACAGCGCGCCTCGCTCATCTTATTGCCACCCGCCGCGCCTACCCTTCCGAAATTCTGGCCGTCACATTCACCAACAAGGCCGCGCGCGAGATGCGCGAGCGCGTTGGCCGGATGATCGGACCAGCGGTCGAGGGCATGCCTTGGCTCGGAACCTTTCACGCCATCGCGGCCAAGATGCTACGCCGTCATGCCGAACTGGTTGGCCTGCAATCCAATTTCACCATCCTCGATACCGACGATCAGCTTCGGTTGATGAAGCAGTTGATCCAGGCGGAAGGGATTGACGAAAAGCGCTGGCCCGCACGCCAGCTCGGCGGCCTGATCGACCAGTGGAAGAATAAAGGGCTGACGCCTGAGGAGGTCGGTGCGGGAGAAAGCGAAGCCTATGCCAACGGACGCGGCCAGAAATTATATGCCGCCTATCAGGCGCGGCTTCGCGACGTAAATGCGTGCGACTTCGGCGACCTTCTGCTCCATGTCCTGACCATATTGAAGCGTCATCGCGATGTGCTGGAAAGCTACCAGCAGCGCTTTCGCTACGTCATGGTGGACGAATATCAGGATACCAACAGCAGCCAATATCTCTGGCTCCGCCTGCTCGCCCAGCAGCGCAAGAATATCTGCTGCGTGGGCGATGACGATCAATCCATCTACTCCTGGCGCGGCGCCGAAGTCGCGAATATCCTGCGCTTCGAAAAGGATTTCCCAGGCGCGAAGATCGTCCGTCTGGAACAGAATTACCGGTCGACTCCGCACATCCTGGGCGCGGCTTCGGGGGTCATCGCCGAAAATGGCAACCGCCTGGGCAAGACGCTCTGGACCGATATCGACGTTGGCGAAAAGGTGCGCATCATCGGCGTATGGGACGGGCCGGAAGAGGCACGCCGGGTCGGCGACGAAATAGAGTCCATTCAGCGATCCGGGCAATCTCTGGAAGAGGTCGCTATCCTCGTCCGGGCACAACATCAGACTCGCGAATTTGAAGACCGCTTCATCCAGATCGGGCTACCTTACCGGATCGTGGGAGGATTCCGTTTCTACGAGCGCGCGGAGATACGTGACGCCCTCGCCTATCTTCGCCTTGTCAACCAACCGGCGGACGACCTCGCTTTCGAGCGGATCGTCAACGTCCCGAAAAGAGGGTTGGGCGACAAGGCCGTTGAAAAGCTCCACCGTCTTGCACGCGCCGAGGGCATTCCGCTGGCGCTCGCGGCCGCCCGCATCCTCGACACCGACGAAATGACCCCGCAGGCGCGCCGCAGCCTTGGCGCGTTCATCGGCGACCTTGCCCGCTGGCGCGATCGCGCGGCTCAACTGCCCCATGCCGAACTGGCGCGTCAGATACTGGACGAAAGCGGCTATACCGCGATGCTTCAGGCCGAGCGCACCGCCGAAAGCGCGGGTCGGCTGGAAAATCTCAACGAACTGACCCGCGCCATGGAGGAATATGAGACGCTCGGCGCATTCCTCGAACATGTGTCGCTGGTCATGGACAATGATGCCCAGGCCGAGGAGCGCAAGGTCACGATCATGACCATCCACGCGGCAAAGGGACTGGAATTCGACACTGTTTTTCTCGCCGGTTGGGAAGAGGGTATTTTCCCGTCCCAGCGCGCCCTTGACGAAGGCGGCCTCAACAGCCTGGAGGAAGAACGCCGCCTTGCCTATGTCGCAATCACGCGCGCGCGCCGGCTGTGCGTCATTCTTCATGCCGCCAACCGCCGGATTTATGGCCAATGGACCAGTTCCATCCCGTCGAGATTCGTTGGGGAATTGCCACCCGAACATGTCGAGGAAGAAAGCAGCATGTCCGGGGGTGCTTCGCTCTGGCGCGCCAACTGGTCAGAGCGCGCCGATCCCTTCGCCAATGTCCAGCGCGGCACAGGGCGTGGCCCAGGCTGGCAGCGCGCGCAGCAAGGTGGCCAGTTCACGCGGGAGCCTGTCCGGATCGTAGAGGCCCGCGCCTCCGCCGTCTCTCTGGGCAACAAGGGACGCGACGACATGAGCGTCGGCCTGCGCATCTTCCACCAGAAATTCGGCTATGGCATCGTGGCGGAGATCGAAGGCAACAAGCTGGAAATCGACTTTGAAACCGCGGGACGCAAACGGGTAATGGACAGTTTCGTCCAACCTGCCTGAACGCTCCTTTGATCGTCAGTTTCCACCCGCTTCATTCGTGTCGATTATAGGGGTCGTCAGGGTCTGGACGGTATCGGGCTTTTCCACCGGGCGCGGGCCGCTTGCCCCCTTACTGTCACCACCACCACCGCCGCCTGAAGATGCGGCAATGGCGTCGGACAAAAGGGATGTGGACAGCATGACCGTGATCGCCGGCGGCACAGTCACGGCAAAGCGCCCGCATGATTGCAGAAAGCGGCGTCGGTCGTCGGTGGTGGCTTTTTCGGCCATCGCTATTCCCCCTTCGTCTGAGAAAACGGAGATAGCATCTTTGACCGCCACTCGCGCTCATTCTGAAGGTTTATGCCTATCGGCATATGCCGGCTATCCGCTGGATTGACCGGTCAAGTGAGCAACCGCACCAATATATTGTCAGTGGTTTCCGAGTATAGCTTGGTGGAGCCTAGCGGGATCGAACCGCTGACCTCCTGCATGCCATGCAGGCGCTCTCCCAGCTGAGCTAAGGCCCCATCGTAGCGCGGCACGAACCGCATCCCAATGGATCAGGCCATGTCCGGTAAGACCGTCGGCCATATGTCTGGAGTTCCTCGCCCGCTCGGAACTGGCAGGGCTGTTCCAGGCCCGGCCCGCTTCCTCACATGAACTCGGGTGTCCTTCGGAAAAATGCCCTTTCGGTCATCATTTCATCCGAAAAACTGGTGGAGCCTAGCGGGATCGAACCGCTGACCTCCTGCATGCCATGCAGGCGCTCTCCCAGCTGAGCTAAGGCCCCATTTCCAGTGTCGGCGCCGTTTGGGTCCGGCCACCGTGGAGGTCGCTGCCATTAGGTGGCGGCTCCCTCCTTGGCAAGCAGAAAATTACTTAATTGTCGTCGTCGCCATCGTTGCCGCCAGCATCGACGCCCAGGTCGTCATCACCGCCTAGATCGACATCATTGTCCGGCGAATCTCCGTCGTCATCGACGTCCAGATCCAGGTCCAGATCGTCATCTGCCGTCTCCAGTTCGCCGTCGGCTGTCTCGATGACCTTCTTGGGCGCTTCTTCATAAGGCAGCGGCTGCTTCGACTTCAAAACAGGCTCAGGTTCCCAAGCCGTTCCGCAGTTGATGCAGGTCACCGGGTCGTCCTTGCCCAGGTCATAGAAGCGCGTCGCACATTTTGGGCAGCTACGCTTCGTGCCCCATTCAGCCTTGACCATGTCCGGCCTTGTCCTTCTAACGAGTGCTCTAACAGAAATCACGCGGCACGACGATGTCGCCCGCGAAGCGACGCGCGCCTTGCCATAGCGAAACCGCGCTGTCAAAAGCCGGGCGCAATTTTTCAGTTCCCCGGCAAACGGATCAACCCCGTGACATCTTCTTCCGATCAACCCAATCCCATGACCTTCTCCAGCGCGCCCTCCCTCTCAGGGAGCATCCGGGTGCCCGGCGACAAGAGCATTTCGCACCGATCGCTGATGCTGTCGGCGCTTGCGGTGGGTGAAAGCCGGGTGAAAGGCCTGCTGGAGGGCGAAGACGTGCTCGCCACCGCCGCCGCCATGCGTGCAATGGGCGCGCAGATCAGCCGCGACGATGACGGCATATGGCACATTCGGGGCGTCGGCGTCGGCGGGTTGCTGCAACCGCAGTCTGCGCTCGACATGGGGAATAGCGGCACCTCCACACGCCTGTTGATGGGCCTGGTCGCCAGTCATGCGATCACCGCGACTTTCGTAGGCGACGCATCCCTCAGCAAGCGCCCCATGGCGCGCGTTACAGAACCCCTCTCCCGCACAGGCGCGAGCTTCACGTCCAGCCCTGGCGATCGACTGCCGCTCACCATGCGCGGAATCTGCCCAGCCGTCCCGCTGGACTATCGCCTGCCCGTCGCCTCCGCTCAGGTGAAATCGGCCATCCTGCTCGCTGGTCTCAATACGCCCGGCATGACGCGCGTCGTCGAACCTATCCCAACCCGCGATCATAGCGAACGCATGCTCAAGGGTTTCGGCGCAGATCTCAACGTAGAGGTAGAGACTGACGGCACGCGCATCATCACCCTGATGGGCGAAGCCGAACTGCGCCCGCAATCGATCGCCGTGCCGGGCGACCCATCATCGGCCGCCTTCCCGATGGTCGCCGCACTGCTGGTGCCGGGGTCGAAGGTGACAATCGCCAATGTCGGCCTCAACGCGACCCGCGCGGGGCTGATCGATCTGCTGCGCGAAATGGGTGGCGACATTCTGATCGAAAATCCGCGCGAGGTGGGCGGCGAACCGGTGGGCGACCTCGTCATCACCGCCTCTCCGCTCGTGGCCGTCGAACCCGATCCCGCCCGCGCGCCGTCGATGATCGACGAATATCCCGTCGCTTTCATCGCCGCCGCATTCGCCGAAGGGCGCAGCATTTTCCGCGGCCTTCAGGAACTGCGCGTGAAGGAATCGGACCGCATCGCCACTATGGCGGCCGGCCTGCGCGCGATCGGCGTCGACGTAGAGGAACTGGAGGATGGCATCGTTATCGAAGGCAGCGGCGGCGCGCTCCTTCCCGGCGGCGGCCCTATCTCCACCAAGCTCGATCATCGTATCGCCATGAGTTTCGCTGTCGCCGGCCTGGTATCGAAGAACGGCGTCACCATCGACGACATGCGTCCGGTCGCAACCAGTTTCCCCGGCTTCACCGGCCTTCTGCAATCGCTGGGCGCCATTCCATGACGTTAGACCTCGCCAATATCGTTGGTCTGATCGGGAGCAGTATGATGGTTATCGCCTATGCCTATAGCAACATGGCGAAGGTCTTGAATTTCACCCTTTTCAATCTGTTGAATCTGGTCGGCGCGCTACTGCTCATCTGTTCGTTGACGGTTCATTTCAACGTGGCGTCCATGGCGCTGGAAGTCGTCTGGGCCGTCATTGCGCTCATCGGCCTGGCCAAAGCGCTGCGGAAGGGGAAAGCGTCATGATCATCGCCGTCGATGGCCCCGCCGCTTCGGGCAAAGGCACGATCGCCAAGGCTCTGGGCCGTCATTATGGCCTGCCCGTGCTCGACACCGGCCTTCTTTACCGGGCTGTGGGCCTGGCCGTCCTGAAGACCGGGGGGACCCCGATCATGAAGCCGATGCGTTGGGAGCCTGCACGTTCAAGGACGCCGTGCTGGCAGACCCGGCGCTGCGCAGCGAAGCCGTCGGCTCGCTCGCTTCGCGCGTCTCTATCCATCAAAGCGTTCGTCAGGCATTGGTCAAACGCCAGCGTGACTTCGCCACCCAGCCGGGCGGCGCGATACTGGACGGCCGGGACATCGCCACCGTCATCGCGCCTGACGCGGATGCAAAGATCTTCGTCACCGCGAGCGTTCATGTCCGCGCCCAGCGCCGCTATGACGACGCCCTGTCTCATGGCGGCAATCCTGACATGGACAGTCTGATCGCCGACATTCAGGCACGGGACACGCGCGACATGAGTCGCGACCATGCGCCCCTGCGCATGGCGGACGGTGCGGACTTGCTCGACACCAGCAATTTGACTATAGACGCCGCCGTCCAGCAGGCCATTGCACTGGTGGACGCCCAGTTGGAACGTCGGCGGCAAGCCTGACGCGACGGCGGCGCTTGGGATGCCCAGGCGCCCTTTTCGCTTTTCCCAAAGGGGTGTCCCTTGTCACGGCCGAACGGATGTTCGCACGGTATTCGGCCGTGCGGGCGGTTTGGCCTGAAAGACCACCGGATACAACCGGTAGGCCAGCAATGATGTGTGAAGGAAACTACCATGGCCTCTACGGCATTCCCCTCGCGCGACGATTTCGCCGCGCTTCTCAATGATTCTCTCGGTGGCGAGGACGGCGGCTTCGAAGGCCGCGTCGTAAAGGGCACCGTTACCGGCATCGAAAACGACATGGCGCTGATCGACGTCGGCCTGAAGTCGGAAGGCCGCGTGCCGCTGCGCGAATTCGCTGCGCCGGGCCAGAAGGCCGAATTGAAGGTCGGCGACGAAGTCGAAGTCTATGTCGATCGCGTCGAAAATGCCCATGGCGAAGCCATGCTGTCGCGCGACCGCGCGCGCCGTGAAGCCGCCTGGGACAAGCTGGAAAGCGAGTTCACCGAAAACGCACGCGTCGAAGGCGTCATCTTCGGCCGCGTCAAGGGCGGTTTCACCGTCGATCTCGACGGCGCCGTGGCGTTCCTGCCCGGTTCGCAGGTCGACATTCGCCCCGTCCGCGACGTCACGCCGCTGATGGACATTCCGCAGCCGTTCCAGATCCTGAAGATGGATCGCCGCCGCGGCAACATCGTCGTGTCGCGCCGCGCCATTCTGGAAGAAACCCGCGCCGAACAGCGTAGCGGCCTTATCCAGACGCTGGCCGAAGGTCAGATCATCGAAGGCGTCGTCAAGAACATCACCGACTATGGTGCGTTCGTTGACCTGGGCGGCATCGACGGCCTGCTGCATGTCACCGACCTCAGCTACAAGCGGATCAACCACCCGAACGAGATGATCAACATCGGCGATACCGTCCGTGTCCAGATCATCCGCATCAACCGCGACACCCAGCGCATCAGCCTTGGCATGAAGCAGCTGGAAAGCGATCCGTGGGAAGGCGCCGCCGCCAAGTACCCGATTGGCGCCAAGCTGTCGGGCCGCGTCACGAACATCACCGAATATGGCGCGTTCGTCGAACTGGAGCCGGGCATCGAGGGCCTGGTTCACGTGTCGGAAATGTCCTGGACCAAGAAGAACGTCCATCCTGGCAAGATCGTTTCGACCAGCCAGGAAGTCGAAGTCCTGGTCCTGGAAGTCGATCCCGAAAAGCGTCGCATCAGCCTCGGCCTCAAGCAGGCCCAGAACAATCCTTGGGACAGCTTTGCCGAACGTCACCCGATCGGCTCGACCGTCGAGGGCGAAGTCAAGAACGCAACCGAGTTCGGCCTGTTCATCGGCCTGGACGGCGACGTCGACGGCATGGTCCACATGTCGGACATCGCCTGGGGCATTTCGGGCGAAGACGCGCTGGCTCTCCACCGCAAGGGCGAATCGGTTCAGGCCGTCGTTCTCGACATCGACGTCGAGAAGGAGCGCATCAGCCTTGGCATGAAGCAGCTTGAGCGTGGCGGCCCGGCCGCTGGTGGCACCGCTGCCGCGGCTGCCGGCCTCAACAAGAACTCGATCGTTACCGTGACGGTTCTGGAAGTCCGCGACGGCGGTCTGGAAGTCCAGGCTGGCGAAGACGGCGCTGCCGGCTTCATCAAGCGCAGCGACCTTGGCCGTGACCGCGACGAACAGCGTCCGGAACGTTTCCAGGTCGGCCAGAAGTTCGACGCCATGGTCACCGGTTTCGACCGTGCCAAGAAGCCGACCTTCTCCGTCAAGGCGATGCAGATCGCCGAAGAAAAGCAGGCCGTGGCTCAATATGGTTCGTCCGACAGCGGCGCATCGCTGGGCGACATTCTGGGCGAAGCCTTGAAGGCGAAGAGCGAAGGCTAATCTCCTTCGAGGTCTATCTAAAGTAATAGAGCCCGCCGGAAGGACTTCCGGCGGGCTTTTTCTATCCCAAAATGAGAGCATAACTACCGACATTGGATAATTGTCATGAGGTAACGAACTCACTATAAATTAAGCGGGAACCAGAAGGGGGAGCTGGAGGACCAATGATACGCTCGGAACTGATACAGACTCTGGCAGAGGAAAATCCGGACCTCGGACTTCAAGAGGTCGAACGGATTGTTGATCTCTTCTTCAGGGAGATCGTGGACCGCCTTTCAAACGGCGGCAGGGTGGAGTTGCGCGGCTTTGGGGCGTTCACCACACGTGCGCGCGACGCACGCACAGGACGCAATCCGCGCACGGGGGAGCAGGTGCCGGTGTCCGCAAAGCGCGTCCCTTACTTCAAACCAGGCAAGGAAATGCGGGAACGTCTGAACAGCAAGACGCACTGAATAGCAGCGCGTCTTGACCTGCGCGCTCGGAGACGTCAGGGGGATCGCCACGCGGACGTGGCGAAATCGGTAGACGCAGCGGACTTAAAATCCGCCTCCCCCTGGGAATGCGGGTTCAAGTCCCGCCGTCCGCACCAGCTTGCATCACATATCGACGCGCTAGGGCGTAAACTCATGAATGGCGCGTTCGAGGCGTCAAAATGGCGAACATATCGCGCCGAAATGCACGGCGCGAAGCTCATACGCCTTTGCAAGCCTATTTCGGTTTCAGATGGAAGCCATTTGGGCGTCCTGCGGATTTGACCAAAAAGTCCCATCCCGGCGTCGAGAGTGCTTGAAATATCGACATATTCCTGCGCCATCTTTCGTTGTGTCGGGCCTTTTTGCTTCAAACCTCAAACGCGCCATTTCTGAGTTTACGCCCTAGTTGCGCGCAGGGCTGGAAATTCTGCGCGGTTCCCGCAATGGTGAACCATGGCCGGTGCAATCAATCCACAAAGTTTCAGCGATTCCCTGGTTATCCTGGGAGCGGCCGGCCTGGTGATCCCAGGCTTTGCGCGCTTCCGCATCAGCCCTGTGATCGGCTTCATCCTTGTCGGCCTTGCGGTAGGGCCATCGGGCCTTGGTGCGCTCGTCGGCCAGTATCCCTGGCTCTACCATGTCACCATTTCGAACAGGGAGGCGATAGAGCCTTTCGCTGAACTCGGCGTCATTTTACTGCTTTTCTCCATAGGCCTGGAACTGAGCTTCCGTCGCCTCTGGGTCATGCGAACGCAGGTCTTTGGGGTTGGTGCGACCGAACTGGTGGGAAGCGCCGCCCTGATCGCGCTGGGCCTTTACTGGCTTGGCCAACCCCTTGCAGGAGCAATCGGCCTTGGCTTGGCGCTCGCACTTTCGTCAACCGCCGTAGTGCTGCCCATGGTCGGAACACAGAGCGCGGTGGGACGCGCCGCTTTTGCGATGCTCCTGTTCGAAGATCTTGCGCTGGTTCCCATCATCTTCATGCTCGGTGCACTCGCACCGTCGGTTGCGTCCAGCCCGGATGGCGCGTGGGGCGCGCTCGCTGATACCCTGCTGAAAGGCGGGATCACAATTGCTGTCATGTTGGTGCTAGGCCGCATTGTCCTGCCACGCATATTCAGTCAGGCCGCCCGCACCAAAAGTCCCGAAGTTTTCCTCGCGGCCAGCCTGCTTGTCGTGATCATCTCCAGTATCGCGACATCGGTCGCTGGCCTGTCACCCATCGTGGGCGCCCTGCTGGCCGGGCTGCTGATTGCCGAAACCGAATATCATGGCGAAGTCGAAGTGATGACCGCGCCGTTCAAGGGCCTGGCCCTGGGCGTGTTCCTGATCACCGTGGGCATGAGCTTGGATGTCCGGGTGATCCTGGCGAACTGGCCCAGCCTGGTGCTGGCGGTCTTCGGGGTAGTCCTTGCGAAAACCGTCGTCACGGCGGCGCTCCTCTATATTTCCGGGGCTCGTAAGGGCGTTGCCCTTGAAGTCGGCGTACTCATGGCCAGCCCGTCGGAAACCACCTTGATCGTGCTTTCGACCGCCGCGGCAGCAAACCTCATTTTGCCGTCCACGGCCGCATTCTGGCAAATTGTGACGGCGATTGGCCTCACCATCACGCCCCTGCTCGCTCGCATCGGCCACGATATCGCAAGACGACTCGAAATGGCGCTGGGCGAAGATACGCCAGACCTCCACCAGGAAAGTACCGAAGCCGCCGCTGTCGTGATCGGCTTCGGTCGAGTTGGTCGCATGGTCTGCGATCTGCTGCGCGTCCACAATCAACGCTTTACGGTTGTTGAATCCGATCCCGATGTCGTCGCACAGGGTCGTCGTGACGGCTATCCGATCCTCTTTGGCGATGTGTCTCGCGTAGAAATGCTTGATAAACTTCGGCTGGGCCATGCCCGCGCGCTGATCCTGACCATGGACGATCCCGTCCTGTCGATCCGCGTGACCAAGCGAGTCCGCGGGTGGGTCCCGGATTTGCCGATCATCGCCCGCGCGCGCGATACCGACCATGCAGCACAACTATACAGGGCAGGCGCCAGCGATGCGGTTCCCGAAACGCTCGAAAGCTCCCTTCAACTGGCCGAAACGGCGCTCATTGACCTCGGCATCGCCATGGGGCCCGTCATCGCCTCCATTCACCAGACCCGCGAGGATCTGCGCATGGGTATTAAGGACGCGGCGCAAATGGACACCGCCCCGAAATTGCGAAGGCTGCGCCCCGACGAGGTGCCCTGACGATCAGCGGACCGCTCGCATCAAAACGACCCGGAAACCGCCAAGAAGCCCTTTGGCGACGGGTTATCCGGTAACCTTGGCCAACGCAGCCTTGACTGCATCGATGGCCATGGCCGCTTTCCCACCGTCCGGTCCACCGCCTTGGGCCATGTCGGCACGCCCGCCGCCACCCTTTCCGCCTAGCGCCTCAACGCCGGCGCGCACGAGGTCCACCGCGCTAATGGTCGCGACCAAATCTTCGGTAACGCCCACGGCGATGCTCGCCCGGCCATCGACGACTGCCAATATGGCGGACACCCCACTGCCCAAAGCCGCCTTGTTTTGATCCACGACGCCGCGTAATTCCTTGGGATCGAGCCCGTCAATGACCTGCCCGATAAAGTTGATGCTGCCGACCTTTTCCGGACCGGCGGCCTGTGCGGAACCACCGCCACCAAGCGCCAGCGCCTTCTTCGCTTCGGCCAATTCGCGCTCAAGCTTGCGGCTCTGCTCGACCAGGGCGGCGATCCGGGCGGGGACTTCCTCCGGCGTCGTCTTGAGCGCTGCTGCGGACTGGCGGAGCCGATCTTCACGGTCCGAAAGCCAGAGCCGGGCCGCTTCACCCGTCAGTGCCTCTATGCGGCGAACGCCCGAAGAAACGGCGCTTTCCGAGACGATCTTGAAGAGCGCGATATCGCCGGTCGCACGGACATGCGTGCCGCCGCATAATTCCACCGAATAGCTGTGCGCATCCCCCTTCCCCATGGAAAGGACGCGGACTTCGTCGCCATATTTCTCGCCGAACAGCGCCATCGCGCCTGCCTGAATGGCGTCGTCAGGCGTCATCAGCCGCGTCGTCACCGCTTCGTTGTGGCGGATCTGTTCATTAACATCCGCCTCTACAGCGGCGATCTGACTGTGGGTCAGTGCTTCGGGATGCGAAAAGTCAAAGCGCAGGCGTTCTGGTGCAACCAGGCTTCCCTTTTGCGTTACATGTGCGCCCAACTGGTTGCGAAGCGCGGCGTGCAACAAGTGGGTAGCGCTGTGGTTCGCGCGAATACGGTCGCGGCGGCCTTCATCCACCGTCATATGAACCGTATCGCCTACCTTGACGCTGCCCGCGCCAATCTTCGCCTTATGCGCGTGAAGGCGACCAAGCGGCTTGGCGGTATCTTCCACATCCGCGACGAGGCCGCCTTGCGAGCTGATGGTCCCAGCGTCGCCCATCTGGCCACCGCTTTCCCCATAAAAGGGCGTCTGGTTCGTGATGATGACAACCTCATCGCCGGGGCTGGCGATTTCAATGCGCGCGCCATCCCTGACTAGGGCAAGGACTTCGCCCTCGCCCTCGATCCCATTGTAGCCGATGAATTCGGTGCTGCCGGTGGTTTCGGCGATGTCGAACCAGATTTCGTCGGACGCCTTTTCACCCGAACCCTTCCAGGCAGCGCGAGCGGCGGCCTTTTGCTCGGCCATTGCCTCGTCGAATCCCGCCCGATCCACGCCCAGCCCCCGGGAACGCAGGGCGTCCTCGGTCAGGTCATATGGAAAGCCGAAGGTGTCATATAGCTTGAACGCGGTTTCTCCGGGCAGCGTGCCGCCGTCCGGCAATCCGGTCGTCGCCTCGTCCAGCAGCTTCAGCCCCTTTTCCAGCGTCTGGCGGAAACGGGTTTCCTCGCGCAACAGCGTTTCTTCGATCAGCGGCTGCGCACGCACCAGTTCCTGATAGGCGCCGCCCATTTCGGATACCAGGCTGCCGACCAGACGGTGCATCAACGGCTCCTTGGCGCCGATGATGTGCGCGTGGCGCATCGCCCGGCGCATGATGCGGCGCAGGACATAGCCTCGACCTTCGTTCGCGGGCAGCACGCCATCCGCGATGAGGAAGCTGGTCGAACGCAGGTGATCGGCGATGACGCGATGGCTGGCCTTGAACTCGCCATCCGTGGCCGTTCGGGTCAGCGCACCCGATTCCTCGATCAGCGCCTTGAACGTGTCCGTGTCGTAATTGTCGTGGACGCCCTGCAACACAGCCGCGATGCGCTCCAGCCCCATGCCGGTGTCAATGCTGGGCTTGGGCAGTTCGCCGACGATCTCGTTCGCTTCCTGCTCGTACTGCATGAAGACGAGGTTCCAGATTTCCACGAACCGATCGCCATCCTCCTCCGGGCTTCCCGGAGGGCCGCCCCAGATATGATCGCCATGATCGTAGAAAATTTCGGAGCAGGGACCACAAGGGCCGCTGTCGCCCATCGCCCAGAAGTTATCCTTTGTCGGAATGCGAATGATCTTGTGATCGGGCAGCCCTGCGATCTTCTTCCACAGGTCGAAGGCTTCGTCATCGGTGTGATAGACAGTGGCGGTCAGCTTTTCCGCCGGAATGCCCCATTCCTTCGTCAGCAGCGTCCAGGCATGGGTGATCGCCTGTTCCTTGAAATAGTCGCCGAAGCTGAAATTGCCCAGCATTTCAAAGAATGTGTGGTGGCGCGCTGTATAGCCAACATTGTCGAGGTCGTTATGCTTGCCCCCGGCGCGCACCGACTTCTGACTGCTCGCGGCTGTGGAATAAGGCCGCGATTCCAGGCCGGTAAAGACATTCTTGAACGGCACCATGCCCGCATTGACGAACATCAGCGTCGGATCGTTGTGCGGCACCAGCGGGGCTGATGGGACGATGGTGTGGCCGTTGGCCCCGAAATAGTCGAGGAAGGAGCGGCGAATGTCATTGGTCGAAGTCATGGGGGCGATTTAGTTGGAAGCGCTCCGGCGCACAAGCGGGGCTTTTCGTCGCGACGGTCGATTGGGTTATCTAATCGGATCGGCGGCGCATCTGGCACGAAATGCCGCCGCTCCGCCGCCTTGCGGCATTGTGGACTTGTAACGGTTTTGTGCCGGTCACTTGAGAGTTTAAGGCTCGTTCAAGGAGACCGACGAGATGATGAAGCATAGTGAAGAGTTCAAGCAGGAGGCTGTGCGCATTGCGCTGACCAGCGGGTTGTCGCGCGGACGCGTCGCGTCAGATTTGGGTGTCGGCAAGTCGACGCTGAACAAATGGGTTTCGCATTATCGTCCATCGGACCTGGTGGCAGCGCCGCAGGCAGATCTGGCACGAGAGAATGAACGGCTTCGCTTTGAGAACCGCGTGCTTCGGGAGGAGAGGGAAATCCTAAAAAAGGCGACTCAGTTCTTCGCGAGCCAAAGGCCGTGAGGTTCGCCTTTGTGCACAGCTGGCGGCATCGTTGGCCGGTGGAGCTGATGTGCCGTGTCCTTCAGGTGAGCGAGCGCGGTTATCGTTCCTGGCGCTCGCGTCCAGTAAGTCATCGGGAGCGGACAGACATGAGGGTGCTGGCCCATATTCGGGAACAATATAGCCTCAGCCTTGGCAGCTACGGTCGTCCAAGGATGACGATGGAACTCAAGGAGGCGGGCCTTGATGTTGGTGAGCGTCGGGTCGGCCGCCTCATGCGGATCAACGGGATCAAGCCGGTCCGCACACGCAAACACAAGGTGACGACGGACAGCCACCATCGCTTGGGTGTCGCAGCGAACTGGTTGGATGGCGACTTTGCCGCCGATGCGCCAAATTGCAAATGGGCTGGCGACATCACCTATGTCTGGACATCGGAAGGCTGGCTCTACCTTGCCGTCATCCTCGACCTGCACAGCCGCCGTGTCGTTGGCTGGGCTGTCAGCGATAGGATGAAGAAGGATCTGGCGATCCGGGCATTGGATATGGCGGTGCGCCTGCGCAATCCGCCGCATGGCTGCATTTTTCATTCCGATCGCGGCAGCCAATATTGCTCCTATGACTACCAAAAGAAGCTGCAGGCCTACGGCCTGCGTCCATCCATGAGCGGCAAAGGCAATTGTTACGACAACTCCGCCGTCGAGACATTCTTCAAATCCCTGAAGGCGGAAATGATCTGGCGGCAGAGCTGGCCAACCCGGCGGCAAGCAGAGGCCGCCATCTTTCAGTACATCAATGGCTTCTACAACTCACGGCGGCGCCATTCATATCTGGGCGGGATCAGCCCAATCGCCTTTGAGGCCAAGGTGGCATAATGAGATAGGTGACCGGCGCAAAACCGTTACAAGTCCATTGCTCCTATCCCAAATCAATTCTAAGGCCGCGCTATGGACGACAATACCCGCCGCGCAGCCCTGGATTATCATCGATTTCCCCAGCCTGGAAAGCTGCGGATCGAACCGACCAAGCGAATGGTCAACCAACGCGACCTGGCGTTGGCCTATTCACCCGGCGTCGCCGCCCCCTGCCTTGAGATCGCGGAGGATCCCGACAAGGCGATGGAATATACCGCGCGCGGTAATCTGGTCGCGGTCATATCGAATGGAACGGCGGTGCTGGGCCTTGGATCGATCGGCGCACTTGCCTCCAAGCCGGTGATGGAGGGCAAGGCGGTTCTTTTCAAGAAGTTCGCCGACATCGACGTCTTCGATATTGAGGTCGATACGACCGACCCGCAAAAATTCATCGACGCCGTTGCGCTTCTGGAACCGACCTTTGGCGGCATAAACCTTGAAGACATCAAGGCGCCGGAATGTTTCGCCATTGAGGCCGAACTCAAGAAGCGGATGAACATCCCCGTTTTCCACGACGACCAGCATGGGACCGCGATCGTCGTTGCAGCGGCAGTACGCAACGCGCTCGTGCTGCAAGGGAAGACTCTCGCCGAAGCCCGGCTGGTGACGTCCGGCGCGGGAGCAGCCGCGCTGGCCTGCGTCGACCTGCTCGTATCCATGGGGCTTCCGGTCGAACAGGTCACGCTTACCGACAAGGATGGCGTCATTCATTCGGGGCGCGAGGGTATGTTGCCCAATATGGCCCGCTATGCACGGGACACGAATGCGCGGACCCTGCCGGAGGTGTTGCCTGGGGCGAATATTTTCCTCGGATTATCCGCTCCGGGTGTCCTGAAGCCGGAATGGCTGCCCCTGCTGGCCCCAAATCCCCTGATATTCGCGCTCGCCAATCCTGAACCGGAAATCCGGCCCGAAGTGGCCCGGGAAGCGCGGCCCGATGCGATCGTCGCGACAGGGCGGTCGGACTACCCGAACCAGGTCAACAATGTCCTGTGTTTCCCGTACATCTTCCGGGGAGCGCTGGACGCCCGCGCAACGGAAATCAACGAAGCCATGAAGGCCGCCGCTGCGGAGGCAATCGCCGCCCTCGCCCGTTTGCCAGCCCATGACAGCGTGGCCCAGGCCTATGGCGGCCGCAAATTGGTGTTTGGCCCTGACTATATCATTCCCACGCCTTTTGACCCCCGCCTGATTGCGGAGATCGCCCCAGCGGTGGCGAAAGCGGCGATGGACAGCGGCGTGGCC
This sequence comes from Sphingobium herbicidovorans, assembly GCF_002080435.1. Taxonomy (NCBI): domain Bacteria; kingdom Pseudomonadati; phylum Pseudomonadota; class Alphaproteobacteria; order Sphingomonadales; family Sphingobiaceae; genus Sphingobium; species Sphingobium herbicidovorans. Next base: position 433,064 of record NZ_CP020538.1, read on the forward strand.
AGGCATTCCCTGGACATCGACGCCTATCGCCGATCGCTCGCGCAGCAAAACACGCGTTCGGGCCAACTCATGCTTCCGGTGTTTGAGGCAGCGCGGGGAACATGCCGTCGGATCGCCTACGGCGAAGGAGAGGATGAGCGTGTGCTTCGCGCCATCCAGGACGGTCTCGATGAAGGCATCGTACGTCCGGTGATCGTCGCCCGGCGGCGGATCCTGAAGGACAAGCTGCCAAGCCTTGGCTTGCGCTTTGAACTGGACCGTGATGTCGAGGTCGTCGATCCTGAGACGGATCATGTGCTGATGGGCGAACTGGTGGAAGCCTATCGGGCCATTGCGGCGCGCAAAGGCGTCCCAACCGCTGAATTGCTCCGCCATGTCTATCGCCGGCCCACCGTCACCGCCGCCATGCTGCTGCGCACGGGGCGGGTCGATGCCGCGCTCGTCGGTGGAAACAGCGAATATTGGGGTCAGGTCGAACATGTCCTGCGGATCACGGACCGCCGGCCGGGGCACAGCCGCGTTTATGCTCTGTCGGGTCTCATCCTCGACGCTGGCGCGCTCTTCATCGCGGACACTCATATGGTGCCGGACCCGACGCCTGAACAGGTTGCGGAAATGGCTATCGCGGGAGCGACCGAGCTTCGGCATTTCGGATTGACGCCGCGCGTCGCCATGCTGTCCCACTCAAATTTCGGGGCATCACACAGCCCCAGTGCGCGCAAGATGCGGACAGCGCTGCAACTCGCCCGGAAGCAGGCGCCCGACCTGCTGATCGATGGCGAAATGCACGCCGATGCGGCGCTCAGCCAGTCGCTGCGCGAAAAGCTGGTGCCTGACTCCCGATTTGAAGGGCCGGCCAACCTTCTGATCATGCCCAATCTTGACTCGGCAAACATCGCTTTGACGGCCTTGGCTGCCTCGTCCAGCTCGCCCACGGTCGGGCCGATGCTGATGGGCCTGGCGCAGCCCATCCACGTGCTGACACCCGGCGTCACCGCGCGAGGCATCCTCAATCTCACCGCAATTGCCGCGGCTGAGGTCGATCGCGAAGGCTGACCTTAACCTTTTTCGTCCAACAAGGCAGCCATGACGCGATTGATCAAAGGCGTAGCCAAGGCGGCGGGTCCCAAGCTCCTCATTGGCGGCGCACTCGGCGCAGTCGCCTTGCTCGTGAGCAGCTATCTCGACCGAGGGCGCGATCTGCGCTCCGTCTCGGCAGAGGCTGCTCCGACCAGGCCGACGACTTCAAATCCTCCGGTGGAGCGCAGCCGCGCCCAGCCAATGGCCTTCGACCCGCACGCCTTGGTCGTGAAGAGCGTTCTGCCGGTCCCGCAGCCCTTTCGTCACGGGGATTATGTCTGGGACGAGAGCCGTGCTCCTGCGGCAGGGTCGGTGATCATCACGGTGGACCTGAAGGCGCAAACATTGTCCGCCTTTCGCGCCGGCCATGAAATCGGCGCGGCTGTAATCTTATATGGAGCCGATGACAAACCGAGTCCGGTGGGCGCCTTCCCGATCACGCAGAAGGACGCCGACCATGTATCGAACCTATATAACGCGCCCATGCCCTATATGTTGAGGCTGACGAACGACGGCGTCGCTATCCATGGCAGCAACGTGAAATGGGGCAACGCGACCCACGGCTGTATCGGAGTGCCCACCGCCTTCGCCCGAAAGCTGTTTAGCGCCGTGAAGCTTGGTGATCTGGTCATCGTCACGAATGGCAAGATGCTCGATACAAGTGACGCCCGCCGCAACGGATGAACTGTTTCAATCCAGGGTGCAGAGCGGCTTTCCGCCACGATCCTGTGCCCTCAACGCGCTTCCGGCCTCACTCCCAACGCGCGGAAAGCTGACACCGTCCAATGACCCGCGCCCCTTGCACAGGTCAGCGCATTTTACGTCGAGCACGCCCGGTAGCGAAAATTGATCGCCGTCATATTGGCCGATGATGATGCAGCCGCCCTCACCTCTGAAACGCAGGATCAACTTGTCGCCCGCCTGCCTTGCTATCCCGCCCCCTCGGCAGCTCTGTCCTTTTCCGAAAACCGCCTCCATGCCGAAACGAAAATCGCCAGCGCGTCCGGGGATTACACAGAAGCTGTCCCGGCCTGCCTCATGCCTGCGCTGGAAAAGACCGACCGGCGACAGTTTGGCCGTGTCCGCGATGACGCCGCTTTCGATCGCCGCGCGCTCCAGGCCGGTCGCTGGGGGCGTGGCGCCGGACGACGCCGAAGAGCGACCGCCATCGTCCTGACACCCAGCCAGGAGCAGCAGCAATGCAACCGCTCTATTCCAACACATCGACAGCAGTCAGTCCCTCTGGCCCGATACGGCGAAAAAAGCATGACCGCGCTCCCGTATGGCATGTCGGCCCCGCAGGCACGGCCTTCACCCATACGGCGTCCTGATCGCAATCGATCCGCATATCGCGTACCTGAAGCATATGACCCGACGTCTCGCCCTTTTTCCAAAGCGACTGTCGGCTACGCGACCAGAAATGGGCAAAACCCGTCTGGACGGTCAGCCCAAGCGCTTCTTCATTCATATGGGCGACCATCAGCACATCGCCGCTTTCAGCATCGGTGACGACGGCCGTGATCAGTCCGTCGCGGTCATATTTGGGATTGAGGGTCAGCCCCTTGTCGCGCGCGTCATTCATGCCCGGCTTATAGAGGGGCCGAAGGCTGCTGCGAACCCCAACGGGCCTGAAAAATGCAAATAATGGGGCGATCGACGGGATCCGAACCCGCGACCTCCGGTACCACAAACCGGCGCTCTAACCAACTGAGCTACGATCGCCACAGGGCCGCTCGGCCCAGGAGAGAAGCGGCACATATGCGGCCATTTGAAAGTCGTCAAGCCGACAATTACGCGCTCCGGCTGAAAAACAAAAAGGGCGCAGACCCTTCGTCCACGCCCCTCTTTGCGTTTCGGCATGCTGCTGCAGCGGGCACTGCCCTCCTGCCGCACTACTCTCCTAAAACTATCTAATCACCATTTTTGGCGATCATTATGGGTCATCGCGCCAAACTGGCGCAACGCCCCTTTTAATTCACTGAATCCTTGAGGCCCTTGCCAGCCTTGAACTTTGGCTGAGTGGAAGCCTTGATAGTCATCGTTTCGCCCGTACGCGGATTGCGGCCGGTAGACGCCTTGCGCTGGGAAACCGAGAACGTGCCAAAGCCAACAAGGCGGACTTCATCGCCCTTCTTAAGCGATGCGGAAATTGCATCAAACACACCCTCAACGGCCTTGCTGGCGTCGCTCTTGCTAAGGCCACTGCTTTCAGCAACAGCACTGATCAAATCCTGCTTGTTCATACCTTTGGAACCCCCTTCTAGCTTTGTGAATACCTAAGGAATCGCGGTATAGGCGGCGCAATAAGGCGTAGCTTCAGACGACTGTCAAAGGGAAAGCGACGAAGGCGCCACTATCGATGAGATTTTCCCGATATGGGACCCCGTCACCGCAAATGGCGTTAATCGCCGCCAGATCCCCCCTCAATGGCGCAGCGTAGCGTCTCCATCCCTGCCCTGTCCGGGACTAGGCTGGGCGGCAAGGTCGTCCTCTTCGGTCCAGGCGATCGCTTCGGGAAGCGAAACGAGCGCCCTTGAAAGCACCTCGTCCACGTGGGACACCGGCACAATTTCCAGACCTTCGAGGATATTAGCGGGTATTTCCGCCAGATCCTTCTCATTCTCCGCCGGGATCAACACCGTCTTGATGCCGCCACGCAGGGCCGCAAGCAGCTTTTCCTTCAGGCCGCCAATCGGCAGCACCCGGCCCCGAAGCGTTACCTCACCAGTCATCGCCACATCCTTGTGGACGGGGATGCCGGTCAGCGTCGACACAATGGTCGTGACCATGCCAATGCCTGCGGATGGGCCATCCTTGGGCACAGCGCCTTCGGGAAGGTGGATGTGGATGTCCTTGCGCGTGAAAATGCTGGGCTTAATGCCGTAACCGGGCGAACGCGCCTTTACATATGAGAAGGCCGCCTGCACCGACTCGGTCATCACTTCACCAAGCTTGCCGGTGGTCCGTATCGCCCCCTTTCCGGGCACGGTCACGGCTTCGATTGTCAGCAGCTCACCACCGACCTCCGTCCATGCAAGACCGGTGACAGCGCCGATCTGGTTTTCCTCTTCGCCAACGCCATGACGGAATTTCCGGACGCCAGCATAATCGGACAGATTTTCAGGCGTAATCGTGATCTTTTCGTAGGCCCCTTCCAGGATTTTCCGCAGCGCCTTGCGCGCCAGACGCGCCAGTTCGCGCTCAAGCGTACGTACGCCCGCCTCACGCGTATAATAGCGGATGAGATCGCGGACGGCGCTTTCCGTGACGTCCAGCTCGCCTTCCTTCAGGCCGTGAGCGTCGATCTGCTTGGGCAGCAGGTGGCGCTGGGCAATCTCGACCTTCTCGTCCTCGGTATAGCCTTCAAGCCGGATGATCTCCATTCGGTCCAGCAGCGGCTGGGGAAGGTTCAGTGAGTTCGCCGTGGTGACGAACATCACATCCGAAAGATCGACGTCGATTTCCAGATAATGATCCTGGAACTTGCTGTTCTGCTCAGGGTCCAACACCTCGAGCAACGCCGATGCGGGATCGCCCCGGAAATCCTGGCCCAGCTTGTCGATCTCATCGAGCAGGAAGAGCGGGTTCATCGTTCCCGCCTTCTTGAGGTTGGTGACGATCTTGCCGGGCAGCGACCCGATATAGGTGCGACGATGCCCCCGGATTTCCGCTTCATCGCGCACGCCGCCTAGCGACTGGCGCACAAATTCCCGGCCCGTAGCCTTGGCGATCGAACGGCCCAGTGAAGTCTTGCCGACGCCCGGAGGCCCGACAAGGCACAGGATCGGCCCCTTGAGCTTGTTGGTGCGCGCCTGAACCGCGAGATACTCCACGATCCGGTCCTTGACCTTCTCAAGCGCGAAATGATCCTCGTCCAGGATCGCCTGCGCACGCACCAGGTCGTTTTTGACCTTGCCTCGCTTGCCCCAGGGCAGGCCCAGAAGCACATCGAGATAGTTGCGGACGACCGTGGCCTCAGCCGACATCGGCTGCATGCCCTTCAGCTTCTTGAACTCGGCATTGGCCTTGGCGCGGGCTTCCTTGCTCAGCTTGGTCTTGGCGATCTTCTCGGCCAATTCGGCCAGCTCATCGCCTTCCTCGCCGTCGCTGTTGCCCAATTCGCACTGAATGGCCTTCAACTGCTCATTGAGATAATATTCGCGCTGGGTCTTCTCCATCTGGCGCTTCACGCGACCACGGATTTTTTTCTCGACCTGCAGCACGCCCAGTTCGCCCTCCATGAAGGCGAAAACCATCTCCAGGCGCTTGACCGGGTCAGCCTCGACCAGCAACGATTGCTTGTCTGCGACCTTCACATTGATATTCGCGGCGACGGCGTCCGCCAGGCGGCCGGCATCCTCAATCTCGCGCAACTGCACCGGCGTTTCTGCGGGCAGCTTCTTGTTGAGCTTGGCATAGTTCTCAAACTGCTCGGCCACCGACCGCATCAGCGCCGCAGCCTCCGGCCCCTCCGCCACGATTTCATCGATCGGATCGACCAAAGCTACCATGTGATTGTCAGCGCTGCTGATCGACTGCAACTGCGCCCGGTGCTTGCCTTCCACCAGTACGCGAACCGTCCCGTCGGGCAGCTTTAAAAGCTGCAGCACGATTGCGATTACACCTGTGTCGTACAGCGAGTCTCGGGCCGGATCGTCCTCAGCCGGATCAAGCTGCGACACCAGAAAGATTTCCTTGTCCCCTTCCATCGCAGATTCCAGCGCAGCAACGCTCTTGTCGCGGCCAACGAAAAGGGGGACGATCATCTGCGGAAACACCACGATGTCGCGCAACGGAAGAAGAGGATATTTCGTAGTCATTCAATCTCCGGGAGGCCGCCCCATCTTGGCTTAGCCGTGCGGTTCACCGCTTTATGGGGACAATCATCACGTCATTCAATCGCGTCATCCTATTAAACTACGGATGAACGGCCCGTTATCGCAGCCCACGATCAGAAGGGCAGCTTGAAACCGGGCGGCAGGGAAAGACCACTGGTCATCTTCGACATTTCTTCCGAACTCGCCTCGTCCGCCTTCTTGCGCGCGTCATTAAAGGCAGCGGCGACGAGATCCTCCAGCATCTGCTTTTCCGATGGAACCAGCAGACTGTCGTCGATCGACACGTTTACGATCCGCCCCTTGGCCGACGCCCGAACCTTGACAAGGCCGCCGCCAGCTGCGCCCTCAATTTCGATCTTGTCGAGATTATCCTGCGCCCGCTGCAGTTCCTCCTGCACCTTGCTGGCCATGTTCAATATCTCGTTCAAATCTTTCATCGCTCTGCGCTCCATGGTTCGGTCCGATCGAGATCGGCTTCGGGGAAAGCCGCAAGCACGGCCTTCACCACCGGGGTGTCGAATATTCCGGCGCGTTCGCGCGCCTGACTTTCCTGCTGCTGCTCCAGCAAAGAGGGCGCGGCGCTGCCTTCGCTACGCCTGACCTGCCAGGCAGAACCCGTCGCCTTCTGCAACTCCATGCCCAAGGTTCGGCAGAAGTCGCCCTCGCTCCAATCCTGGGTCAACTGCAATTCAATCTCGGGCGGATAAAAACGGACGACTCGCACGCAGTCATGCAGGAAGTCAGCGAGCCGACCCTTTTTTTGTTCCCACAAAAGATCGACGACGGCCTTCACATCCTTGGGCAGCGACGCAGCGCCGGAAGCAGGCGATGCCGGCACAGCGCCATTTGCGGGGATGGCATCCAAGCTACCCTCACGCAGCATTCGCGCAATCTCGCCGGGGTCGGGCATGGACGCCGCGTGCATAACCCGCAACAGCGCCATCTCGCATGCCTCAATGGGAAAAGCCGCGCTCGCCACTTCCTCATGCCCTTTCAGCAGCAATTGCCACAGGCGATGAAGCGGCGCGAAACCCATTTCGGACGCCCATTCGGCCAGCGCTTCACGCTCCTCGGCAGATTGTCCCGGATTTGCGATGTCGCGCCCGGCCTTCACGAGGGTCACCGCGTGAACCAGCTCCAGCAAGCCGCGCATCAGAGCCAGCGGCTCGACACCCAGCGCATATTGCTCACGAACCGCGCTCAATAGCGCCGCCGTATCGCCCTCCAGCACCAGGCCCAGCAGGCGGCGAACCGCGGCCCGATCCGACAGGCCCAACATTTCCCGCACCTGGGCGGCGGTAACCATCGGAGCCCCCTCGCCCATTTCCGCATGCGCGATGGCCTGGTCGAGGATAGAGAGCCCGTCACGGGCCGAACCTTCGGCCGCCTGGGCGATCAGCGCCAACGCATCCTCTTCGGCGGCCACCTGTTCGGCTTGCACGACATGGGCGAAATGGGTCGCGAGCAGTTCGGCGGGAATACGACGAAGATCGAAGCGCTGGCAGCGGGACAGCACCGTTACCGGCACCTTGTTCACCTCGGTCGTGGCAAACAGGAATTTCACATGCGCCGGGGGTTCTTCCAGCGTTTTGAGGAGCGCGTTGAACGCGTTCTTCGACAGCATGTGGACTTCGTCGATGATATAAATCTTGTAGCGGGCGGACACGGCTGCATAGCGCACCGCCTCGATAATCTCCCGCACGTCATCGACGCCGGTGTGGCTGGCGGCGTCCATTTCCACAACGTCGATATGGCGGCCTTCCGCGATCGCACGGCACGGTTCGCAAACACCGCAAGGGTCGATGGTGGGGCCGCCCTGCCCATCCTCCCCGATGCAGTTCAGTGCTTTTGCGATCAAACGGGCGGTCGATGTCTTGCCGACCCCGCGCACCCCGGTCATCAGGAAAGCATGCGCCAGCCTGCCTCGGCGGATTGCGTTGCCGAGCGTCTGGACCATCGCGTCCTGCCCGATCAACTCGCGAAAATTGCGCGGCCGGTATTTGCGCGCAAGAACGCGATAGGGTTGAGGTGAATCGGACATGGAAACAATCTAGCGGCTTGAGGAGCGGCTGTCGAAGCCGGAAAGCCGAATAAGGGTGGGAGCCGGAACGACCCGCGGCGAAATCGTTGTGGCTGCTTCCGTCAGGACCTGACCAGGTTGGCGACGACCACGTCCGCCCGACTCCCGGCGCGGCATATGGCGAAAGGCTGCGCCGATGGCAAGGGGCGGGACACTAAAGCCCCGTCGGCTGCGCCTTTCCAACGAATTCGAGCGCCGCACGCGCTGCTTCGGCAATCGCCGCATCCGCCGCCTTGGCGTCCCCGGTCGGACGGTCGAGATAAACGGCCAGAATATAACGCTCGCCCGAAGGCGCCTCCACCAGTGCAACGTCGTTGAAGGCAGTGCCGCAACTTCCCGTCTTGCCGCCCGAAGTCCATCCCGGCGGCAGGCCCGCTTTTATCCTCTTGTCGCCTGTCTTGCTGGCATTCAGCCAGCCTGTCAGCCGGGCCGCGCTTTCCGCCTGCATGTCACGAAACAATAATCGCCCTATCAGCCCAGCCATCGCCGCAGGACTCGTCGTATCGCGCGGATCGCCCGGCGTATTTTCATTCAACGCCGGTTCCAAGCGATCGAGCCGGGTCACCGTATCACCATGCGCGCGGACGAACGCGGTCAGTCCCTCCGGCCCGCCGATCATGGGCAAAAGCAGGTTGGCGGCGCTGTTATCGCTTACCTCAACCGCAGCCTTCGCCAGTTCCTCCATGGACAGGCGGCCACGCTTGCGGTTGGCCTTTACCACGGGCGCATGATCCAGAAGGTCCTTGTCGGTGAAGGCTACCTGCCCTTCCAACCCAAATCGCCCGGCGTCCGCACCCATCAAAACCGCCGCCGCCAGCGGCGCCTTGAAAGTCGAGCACATCGCGAAACGCTCATCCCGATTGAAGCCCAAAATCAAAGCGCCCTTGCTGTCCACCAGAGCCACGCCCAGGCGGCCTCCTGTTTCCTCCTCGATCGTCCGGGGATTGCGGATCTCCTTCATGACCGACTCGCTCACCATGTAGCGGGGCGGTGGCGGCAGCAGCGACTGGCGCGCGCCGTCCTGTTGCGGATCAGCGTTTCCAACCCCCAACGTCAAGGCGGCTGCCAGCAACACAAAGCGCAGGCGCATGCTCACATGCCCTGCATGTTGCAGGATTCGCTCGGAATACGAACCGTCAACCCGTCCAACTTGTCCTCCAGCACGATCTGGCAGGACAGGCGGCTGGTCCGCGTCGCCGCCGCCGCCAGGTCCAGCATGTCTTCCTCCGCCTCGCTGGCAGCCTTCAGCCTCGGAAAATCCTGCGCTTCCACAATCACATGACAGGTGGAGCATGCCATCTGCCCCTCGCACGTGCCCTCCAGCGGCTGCCCGGCCGCCTGCGCGACGTCCAGCAATACCGATCCGACAGCGGCATCGACCTCCTGGCGGTTTTCTCCATCCGCGCTGATGAACGTGACCCTTATCATGTCTGCGACTTCCCTTGACTACGGCGCCGCTTGTACGGCTGCCGCCTCGTTCATTGTCTTTGCGGCACTCTCCAGTTCGGCCAGTGTCGTGTATCGGCCAAAACCGATCCGCACCGATCCGCGCGCCTGCCGATCGGAAAGTCCGATGGCGCGCAGAACATGGCTAGGCCGCCCAGACCCACTAGCGCAAGCACTGCCCAGCGAAAATGCGACATCGCGGCAATCCGACAACAGTCGGGCGCCATCCATACCCTCTTTCCGGATATTCAGATTGCCATGATAGCGCGCCTCAGCGCTGCCATTGATTGCCCATCCTTCAAACAGTTGCAGGGCGCGCTGCCATAGCGCCTCGACATGCACGCTGTCCTGCTGCCCCCTTTCGCGCATCAGCCGTGCGGCAACGCCGAACCCGGCGCACAGAGCCGGCGACAGCGTCCCTGATCGCAGGCCACCCTCCTGCCCCCCGCCACGCATCACGGGGTTAAGCGCTACGCCCTCTCGCAACCAAAGAGCGCCAACGCCCTTGGGCCCGTGAATCTTGTGCGCACTGATCGCCACCATGTCACATGCTTGCGGGATGGGCACGCGCCCATAAGCCTGCACCGCGTCGCACAGGAACAGGGCGCCCGCGTGATGGGCAAGGTCTGCCAGCTTTTCGACGGGCTGGATTACGCCAATTTCATTATTCACAAGCATGGCTGCGACCAGTCCGACGCCCGGCCGGATCGCCGCTTGCGCCGCACCCATATCAACCAGACCATCGCCGCCGACCGGAAGGATGGTCACATTGCGGCCCTTGGCTCCAAGTGCTGCGACCGTGTCCAGAACCGCGGCATGTTCGGTCGCCAGCGTCACGATGTCCCCGTCGGGCGCGCCCTGGATTGCGAGGTTCAGCGCTTCAGTCGCGCCCGATGTGAAAAGCAGGCGGCCGCCGTCGGGCAATAACCTGCCGATCTCGTCCCGCGCCCGCTCAACTTGAGCCGCAGCCGCCCGGCCCAGCCTGTGAGCGCTGTGGGGATTGGCGAACTGATCGCGGAGCAGCGGCACCATGGCGTCGAAGGCTTCCGGCGCCAGCGGCGTCGTCGCCTGATAGTCGAGATAGATGGTCATCGCCGCCGTTCCACCATTTTGATCCACTGATCGGCGAAGCGGTCGATGTCCGCCTCGCTGGTCGAAGGGCCGAAGCTGACGCGTATAACCTCACTGGCGGCAGTCTCATCCCACCCCATCGCGCGCAGGACATGGCTGGCCTTCAGAGAGCCCGATGAGCAGGCGCTGCCTGCCGAAACGGAAATGCCCGCAAGGTCGAACTGGATGAGCTGGGACCGGGCCGATATGCCAGGCATGCGATAACTTGCGATCGTCGGAATGCGCGGCGCGGCGCGGGCGACAATCTCGCCGCCTGCTGCCTCTATCGCCTCGTCAAGACGACCACGTAGTTGCGCTGCTGACGCCAGCCAATCGCCCCCCTGCTCCAGTGCTGCGGCCATGGCGAGGACGCCCGGCAGATTCTCGGTGCCGGCCCGATATCCTTGCTCCTGACCGCCGCAAGGCTCGATGAGCGCAAGATCGCGCACGAGAAGGGCGCCGACGCCCGGCGGCCCGCCAAATTTATGTGCGCTGATTGCGATCATGTCCGCATCGGGCAACGGCAACTTTCCCGCGCTTTGTGCACAGTCAGCGAAAAGGATCACGCCGTCGCGGCGCATCTGGCCGAGCGGCTGGATCACCCCTGTCTCGTTATTGACATGCTGGACGGCGACGACCTCACCCTGACGGGGATCAAAGGATGGAAGCTCTATCAATCCGTCACCGGTGACATCTAAACGAGTTGCATCCGGCGTCACGCGCAGGACCGAATCATGCTCAACCGGCGAAGTGCATATCTCGCTTGCCTTGCAGCGCGTCAGGCCGATCGCGATGGCCTCACTCGCGCCGGAGGTGAGCAACACATGTCCCTTCCACCCCAGCGCCGCAGCAATACGGGATCGCGCATCCTCCAGAGCGGCGCGTGCAGCGCGACCGTCCGCATGAGGGCTGGACGGATTGGCCCAGCGATCCATGCCCTGCACCATCGCAGCCTTTGCCTGCGCCAGCATCGGGGTCGTCGCGGCATGGTCCAGATAAAGGCGATCGGCAGCCACGAAGGGATGTTACTCATTGATTGCGGAAATGGCGGCGCCTTCTATATAGGCGGTCTGCCGCGCAACGCCAGCACTGGCTTGCGCGCGCCCGCATCCAACCGCCTGCCTCCTTTCTTCGGGTGGCGGCCAGAACCATAACAGGTGCCATGCCCGACGTAATCTTCCCCGGACCCGAAGGCCGCCTCGAAGGCCGCTTCAGCCCCCCGCCCCGGCCTCGCGCGCCCGTCGCGATGATCCTGCATCCGCATCCGCAAGGCGGCGGCACGATGAACGACCGCATCACCCAGGCGCTGTACAAGACCTTCGTCAAGCGCGGTTTCGCCGTGCTGCGTTTCAACTTCCGGGGCGTAGGCCGCAGCCAGGGGACGTTCGACAACGGGATCGGCGAGTTGAGCGACGCCGCCGCTGCGCTCGATTGGGTGCAGAGCTTTCATCCCGAAGCGCAGACCACATGGATCGCGGGCTTCTCCTTTGGCGCATGGATCGGGATGCAGCTGCTGATGCGTCGTCCCGAGATCCGCGGCTTCATCTCGGTCGCCCCGCCGGCGAACATGTATGACTTCTCTTTCCTTGCGCCTTGTCCGGCGTCCGGCATCATTGTGCAGGGCACCGCTGATGAGGTCGTCACCGCCAGCGCCGTACAGAAGCTGGTGGACAAGCTGCGCACCCAGAAAGGGATCACGATCCATCACGATGAAATTCGTGGAGCCAACCACTTTTTCGAACATGAACTCGATCAGCTGATGAAGTCGGTCGACAATTATCTCGATATGCGGCTGGCCCCGGACTCTCCGATCCGCTGAGAATTTTCGCGCGTTGAAAATAAGAAGGGGCCGCTCGCAAAGCGGCCCTTTTTTTCTTTCCCAGCAGGGAGCCGCCAGACGGCCAAGAAATTGTTGCTTGGCCAACCCGCCTACGCCCCCTAGCTGCGCTGGCCATGATCGATGAGAAGAACGCCCCAGACCGTCTGATATGGAGCCGCTATTACAGCGCCTTCATCCCTGCGCCGCCTGGCCCCGGTTTCCTCGACCGGCTGAAAGCGGCCAGCGGCGCCATTGGCGGCATCGCCATCACCGGCCTGCTGTGCGGTCTCATGCTTGGAAACGGCATTGCGCATCCTTTGCTGGTCGCGCCGATGGGCGCCTCGGCCGTGCTGCTGTTTGCGGTCCCGGCAAGCCCCCTGGCGCAGCCCTGGCCGGTCCTGGGCGGCAATATAGTGTCAGCGGTCATCGGCATAACGATCGCCCGGCTGATCCCCGACCCAACCATAGCCGCAGCCCTTGCGGTAGGGTGTGCGATCGCGGGTATGTCACTTCTGCGTTGCCTTCATCCGCCGGGTGGCGCGGTCGCGCTTTCGGCAGTGCTGGGCGCGACCAATGGCGATCCCGGCTATATGTTCGCCCTGGTCCCCGTGGGCCTGAACACCGCGCTGCTCGTGATCGTGGCAATCCTGTTCCATCGAGTCGCAGGGCATAGCTATCCCCACATCGCGGCCAGGGCGCCCACCGCCCATGGCACGAGCGACCCTGCGCCACTGCTGCGCACGCCGCCATCGGAACAGGATGTCGAGGAAGCGTTGGACGCCTATGGCGATGTGCTGGACGTGGACGCCGCCGACTTGCAGGTCGTTCTGCATGACGCGGAGGTCCGGGCGGCAGAGCGCGGTCACGCCCTGCTTACCTGCGGCGAGATCATGTCGCGTGACGTCATATCGGTCCGGCAAAGCGAGCCTGTCGCTCAAGCCCGCCGGTTGATCCACGACCGGCGCCTGCTCTCGCTGCCCGTGGTGGACGATGCCGGACGCGTCAGGGGCCTCGTGGGCCCGCTTGATCTCGCCAGAGACGGCGATAATGCGGGCGACATCGCCTCCAAGCCCTTGCTGGTATCGAACGACACGCCTGTATCACAACTGCTCCGTCCCCTCACCAGCGGCTTTCGGCGAGAGGCCATAGTCGTCGACAGGGTTGGAAACTTGCAGGGACTGGTCACGCAAACGGACCTTCTGGCGGCGCTGGTCCTGCGCGCTTGATCAGTCGCGCGCCTGTTCCAGCATCGGGACGTCCGGGCCTGGGATGGCGGAGATTCCTACGTTGGCGAACATCACCAAGCCCGCTATGATCATCAGGATTCCACGCTTTCGGTCGCCCTTTTTCACGATTGCGTAGACGCCGCCGCCGGTCAGGAACAAGCCCGCCAGCATCAGGATGGATAAAATCGTTGCTGCCATGGAGCAGGCCATAAGCGGCCAGCTGGACTGTGGCAATTGTGCGCCGCCCCTCCTAAGAGGCGCGAGAACGAATCACTCATTGCGTGACAGGACGACTTCACCGTGAAAATCGCCATCGCTTCCGATCATGCCGCCGTTGATCTGAAGGCGGAACTCGCAGACTGGCTGCGCGCCGAAGGGCATGAGGTTGATGATCTCGGCCCGGCGACTACGGACCGCGTGGATTATCCCGACTATGGTTACAAGCTCGCGTCAGTGATCGCATCGGGCGCTGCCGAACGCGGTATTGCGCTATGTGGCTCGGGCATCGGCATTTCCATCGCGGTCAATCGCAATCCGGCCTGCCGCTGCGCGCTGGTTTCCGAACCGTTGTCGGCCGCGCTTTCCCGCGAACATAATGATGCAAACGTCCTGGCGATAGGAGCGCGGCTGACCGGAGTTGACATGGCCAAGGCCTGCGTCGCCGCTTTCCTTTCCACCGAATTTGGCGGGGGTCGTCATGGCGGCCGCGTCGAAAAACTCTCCCAGCCCGCGCTTTAAGGAGCCTGCCCGATGAGCACCGCAACCCTCGCCCAACCCGATCTGTCCGACATCCGCGCGGAAGGCTATTTCACGCGCAGCCTGGCGGACGCCGATCCGGCGGTGTTCGCTGGCGTTACCAAGGAATTGAAGCGCGAGCAGAACCAGATCGAGCTGATCGCGTCGGAAAATATCGTGTCCAAGGCGGTGCTGGAGGCGCAGGGTTCGGTCTTCACCAACAAATATGCCGAAGGCTATCCGGGCAAGCGCTATTATCAGGGCTGCGCGCCGTCCGATGAGGTCGAGCAGCTCGCTATCGACCGCGCGAAGCAGATCTTCAACTGCGGCTTCGTCAATGTGCAGCCCCACTCGGGCGCGCAGGCAAATGGCGCTGTGATGCTGGCCCTGACCAAGCCGGGCGACACCATCATGGGCCTGTCGCTCGACGCCGGTGGCCACCTGACCCATGGCGCCAAGCCCGCACTTTCCGGCAAATGGTATAACGCGGTTCAGTACGGCGTGCGCGAAGACACGCACCTTATCGACTATGACGCTCTGGAAGCGCAGGCTATCAAGGCCAAGCCGACGCTGATCATCGCAGGTGGTTCGGCCTATCCCCGTCACCTGGACTTCGCCCGCTTCCGCGCCATCGCGGACAAGGTCGGCGCGCTGCTGATGGTCGACATGGCGCACTTCGCCGGTCTCGTCGCGGGGGGCGCGCACCCGACGCCATTCGGCCATGCCCATGTCGTCACCACCACCACGCACAAGACCCTGCGCGGTCCGCGCGGCGGCATGATCCTGACCGATGACGAAGCCATCGCGAAGAAGATCAACTCGGCGGTGTTCCCCGGCCTTCAGGGTGGGCCGCTGATGCATGTCATCGCTGCGAAGGCCGTGGCTTTTGGCGAAGCACTGCGTCCCGAGTTCAAGACCTACGCCCAGGCAATCGTCACCAACGCCAAGGCGCTGGCCTCCAAACTCGAACAGCGCGGCCTCGCCGTGGTGTCGGGCGGCACGGACACGCACCTCGCCCTCATCGACCTGCGTCCCTATGGCATTTCCGGCAAGGACGCGGACGAGGCGCTGGAGCGCAGCTTCATCACCTGCAACAAGAATGGCGTGCCGGGCGATCCGCTGCCGCCGACCAAGACCAGCGGCATCCGCGTGGGTTCGCCCGCGGGCACGACGCGCGGCTTTGGCGTCGCGGAGTTCGAGGCGATCGGCGACATGATCGCTGATGTCCTCGAAGGATTGCGCGACAATGGCGAACATGGCGACGCCACAGCTGAAGCCAAGGTGCGGGAACGCGTCTCGGCCTTGTGCGCTCGCTTCCCCATCTACGAGGGCTGATATCCTCAACCGCTCGTGTCGAGCATGGTCGAGACACACAATCTGTGCCATTTCGTGTCTCGACTCGCTCGACCGAACGGAGAATTTGACTGAATGCGCTGCCCCTTCTGTTCCCATGACGACAGCCAGGTAAAAGACAGCCGTCCGACCGAAGATGGCGCAGCCATCCGCCGTCGTCGGCAGTGCGAGGCTTGCGGCGCGCGCTTCACCACCTTCGAGCGCATCCAGCTTCGCGACATCTGGGTGGTAAAAAGCGAGGGCCGCAAGGAAGCCTTCGACCGCGACAAGCTCGCCCGATCGATCGACATCGCCTGCCGCAAGCGCCAGATCGATCCAAGCCGCCTGGAAAAGCTCATTTCCGGGATCCAGCGCCAGCTTGAAACAAGCGGCGAAGGCGAAGTGCCTGCCCGCGCGATCGGGGAAATGGTGATGGAGGGCCTGAAACGGCTCGACAGCGTCGCGTACATCCGTTTCGCCAGCGTCTACAAGGATTTCACCGACGCGCGCGACTTTGAGGATTTCGCAGGAACAGTGAAGGAGGTTGGGAGTGAGTGACGCTCGGCCAGCTTCTGGTCAGCCTGTCATCGTCCTCGTGCGTCCTCAACTCGGCGAAAATATCGGCAAGGCTGCAAGGGCCATGCTGAACTTCGGCCTCACCGAACTGCGCCTGGTATCCCCGCGCGATGGCTGGCCAAACCCAGATGCCGGGCCCTCCGCCGCCGGGGCCGACATCGTGCTCGACAGGGCCGAACTGTTCGACAGTCTGGCCGATGCCGTCGCCGACTGCGCTCATGTCTATGCGACCACCGTGCGGAAACGCGGCGTGACCAAGCCAGTGGTGACCCCGGAAGAAGCCGCACGCGAGATTCATGCCGCGACTGGGCGGTCGGCCTATGTATTCGGCCCCGAACGGTCCGGCCTCGAAACGGAGGACGTGGCCGTCGCACGCAAGATTGTCACCGTCCCGATCAACCCGGAATTCGGGTCGTTGAACCTGGCGCAGGCCGTCATCCTGTGCGCCTATGAATGGTCGAAAGGGGCGCAGCTTCAACAGCCGACAGTGGTGGATCTAGGCGAACCAGCCCCCCAAGCGGAGTTGGACGGCATGATCGCCCAGTTCGATACATTGCTTGAAAACGCTGGCTATTTCTTCCCGCCTGACCGCGCACCCGCCACCAAGCGCACCTTGCGCAACCTGCTGACCAAGCCCGGCTGGAACCATCTGGAAATCCGCACGATGCGCGGCGTGCTGTCTGCGCTGGGCAACCCCAGGCAGCGTTAGGCTCTCAGGCGGTCGAACTCTTTCATCTCATAGGCGATCGACGCCTCTACCAACTGATCCCACAGCGTAGCCAAAATGTCGGCTGGAACGCCCAGACGTACGGCTTCCTGCCTGACGTTGTCGATCACCTCGGCCTTGCGCGCTTCATCGCGTACAGCGCTCCGCTCCGGCTTGATCCGTGCGGCGGCGCGCATATGGGCGAAACGTTGTTCGAACAGCGCCACAAGCTGGCGGTCGATCTTATCTACGCCGGCGCGGACCTCGGCCATGGTCGTGTAGTTTTCGGGGTTCATGGGGCAAGCTGACTAGGCCGCTTGCGCCGCCCTGTCGAGGGTTGACATCGGACCCGCCCTTCTTCATAGGCGCGCCTTCGCGATTGGTCCCGCATCCCGGTGAAGCGGCGGCCCTGCCCCTGAAATATGGAAACAGGCGATAACCGGGAATAACGTTGTTAGCGATTGTAAGGAATTATCATGTCGAAGCGTTCCAGCGCCAAGTATAAACTCGACCGCCGCATGGGCGAGAATATCTGGGGTCGCCCCAAAAGCCCGGTCAACAAGCGCGAATATGGCCCCGGCCAGCATGGTCAGCGCCGCAAGGGCAAGATGTCCGACTACGGCATCCAGCTCAAGGCGAAGCAGAAGCTGAAGGGCTATTACGGCGACATCACCGAAAAGCAGTTCAAGAAGAACTATATCGAAGCCGCCCGTATGAAGGGCGACACCGGCCAGAACCTGATCGGCCTGCTTGAGCGCCGTCTGGACGCGGTCGTTTATCGCGCCAAGTTCGCGCCGACGATCTTCTCGGCTCGTCAGATCGTTTCGCACGGTCACATTTATGTGAACGGCGTTAAGTGCAATATCGCCAGCCGTCTGGTGAAGCCGGGTGACGAAATCACCCTGGGCAAGAAGGCGCAGGAAATGGCGCTGGTTCTCGAAGCGCAGAGCCTGCCCGAGCGTGACATTCCCGACTATGTGTCGCCCGATGGCGCAAGCAAGGTAACCTATGTCCGCGTTCCCTCGCTGGACGAAGTGCCCTACCCGGTGAAGATGGAACCCAATCTGGTCGTCGAATTCTATTCGCGCTGATCGGTTTCTCCGCTTTGGAATTTTGGAAAGGGCGGCCTCTCGGGGTCGCCCTTTTCTTTTGCACAACATCCCCTTGCCCATGTCGGACGGCGCTGGCACACAATCGCATCCTTCCTTTTCCGGGGCGTTTGCGATGCGATCCTCTCTGTCTGTCGGCCTGATCGCTCTCCTTGCAGGGGGCGCGGCGTTGGCGACCCCTTCCAATGTCGCCCCGTCGATCGACACGATGAAGGAAGTCGTGAAGGAAATTTCGTCCGACGCCTACGAAGGCCGTGCGCCGGGGACCGTGGGTGAGGAAAAGACGCTCGCCTATCTGGTCCAGCGGTTCGAGGCGCTGGGATTGAAGCCGGGTAACAAGGGCAGCTGGTTCCAGGACGTCCCGCTCGTCGAAATCACCGCGAAGAACGTCGCGCCGCTGCGCTTCTCCGGCGGAAAAACGCCGATCTCGCTCAACTATGGATCGCAGATGGTCGTCGCCACATACCGCACGACCCGGCCCCATATCGAGGTGAAGGACAGCCCCGTCATATTCGTGGGCTACGGCATCAACGCACCGGAAAAAAAGTGGAACGATTATGCCGGGGTGAATGTCCGCGGGAAGACTGTCATCATCCTCGTGAACGATCCCGACTATCAGGCAACGGCGTTGCACGGCCCGTTCGGCGGGCGGGCAATGACCTATTATGGCCGCTGGACCTACAAGTTCGAGGAAGCAGCCGGGCAGGGCGCGGCTGCCGCAATCATCGTGCATGACACTGTCCCCGCCGCCTATGGCTGGAACGTCGTACAGTCGAGCTGGACCGGCGCACAACATGTGGCCGACAGCGCCAACGGCAATGCCGGCCAGTCCGCCGCGATCGGCTGGATACAAAAGGACCAGGCGGCAGCGCTGATGGCCAGCGCGGGCCTCAATCTCGACACGCTGAGCGCTGCGGCGAAAAAGCGCGGCTTCAAGGCCGTGCCGCTGAAGGGTGTGAAGGCCAGCCTGTCCTTCGACAACATGATCCGCAAGCACCGCTCCAAAAACCTCGTCGCGCTGTTGCCGGGTAAGGATCGGCCTGATGAATATGTGCTCTATGCCGCCCATTGGGACCATCTTGGCCAGTGCAAGGCCGCGCCCGACGGCGACGATATCTGCAACGGCGCGATCGACAATGCGACGGGGACCGCAGCACTCGTTGCTCTTGCGGAGGCCAACGTCAAAGCCGGGCCCACCGACCGTAGCCAGGTATTCCTTGCCGTCACGGCTGAGGAGTCTGGCCTTCTGGGATCAGCCTATTACGGCAATCACCCGGTTTTCCCGCTGAGCCAGACGGTTGGCGGCGTCAATATGGACGCGCTCAGCATGGCGGGACCGGCCCGGAATGTCGTGGTGATCGGCAGGGGCAAGTCGCAGCTGGACGCCTATCTCGATCGTGCGCTGGCCGCGCAAAACCGGGTGGCGAGCCTTGAACCCACGCCGGAAAAGGGATTCTATTACAGATCCGATCATTTCAGCTTCGCAAAACATGGCGTGCCAATGCTCTATTTCGAAGGCGGTCAGGATTTGGTGAAGGGCGGCCCGGAAGCGGGCGCGAGGGCGGCCAGAGATTATGAAGAACATCGCTACCATGGTCCCAAGGACGAATATGATCCCAACTGGGATTGGAGCGGCGTGAAAGCTGACCTGACGCTTTACTATGAGGTGGGACGGGCGTTGTCGAATAGGACGGACTGGCCAAACTGGACGCCCGGCGATGAATTTCGGGCGATCCGCGACAAGAGCCGGGCGGATAAATAACTGCACGCGCAGTTCCGTCTCTGCCGGACCTGGAAGCGGGGTAATCCCCCAAGGCGACCCCATTTTCCTTTCACCAATAGGAGGAGAGTGCTCCATCGCCTACTCCGTCCCATTGTCGGACTCGGCCCGTCACAACTGGTAGGTTACGTTACGGAAGCTTAACGTTTATGGTCCTGCCACCGAAAGAATCGGGGTCGCAAAAAAGGGGGGATCTTGGAGATCAACAACCCGGTCACAATCTTGCATGTTGGCAAACTGGTTACGGCTGACAGGGAACGCCTGTGCGTCGTACATTCACTCTCGTCGCGCCAGGCGCTTGTACGCACCAGCCTGCCGCTCGGCATAGGCGAAAGCGTTACTCTGGGTCTGCGCAACGGTTTTTCCGTCCCTGCCGTCGTCGGGGTTATCATGGGCGATCACGTATCGCTGCTGTTTGAAGACCTCGTCTCGATGACCACCATTTTGGCGGAGCAACGCGACGGAAGGACCGAAAGGGGAGCGGTGCGGCTGGCGATTTCCATGCCTGTCTCCATAATCGCTCCAACCGGCGTTCAGGTCGGGATGATGCAGGACATTTCCTTGTTCGGCGTCAGGGTCTTGGACGAATTGGGCAAATTGCAGGAGGATCAGAAAGTTCAGGTGGCGATCGACGGCCTTGGCAAGCGGGACGCCACGGTCCGCTGGCGCCAGTCCCCCTATGCAGGCCTCAGCTTTGAAGTGGCGCTGGGTTTCAAACTGCTGGATCAATGGACCGCCCAGATAGCGGCTGACGATGGCAGCTGAATTTGGCGCTGTCATGCGCGCTTTGATCCTGTAGAGGGCGGACAAGTATCGCGCTCTGCAGGAGAAAGCCCATGACATTCCGTATGCCAGCCGAATGGGCGCAGCATGAATGGACCTGGATCGGCTTTCCAACTTCGCCCGCGGAATGGCCCGGCGCTTTTGACAATGCTCGCCAGCAGATCGCCGACTTCGCCACTGCGCTTCATGCAGATGGACGCGGCGAGCAGGTGCGCCTGGTCGTCGCCAGCCCTTCCGATGCCGAAGCCGCAAAGGTCATGGCAGCGCCCGGTATAGAGATCGTCGTACAAAAACTGGGCGACGTCTGGCTGCGCGATACTGCCCCTATCGCCGTGTTGCGAGGCCAGGAGCGAGCGTTGGTCGATTTCGGCTTCAACGGTTGGGGCGGCAAATATCAAATGCCGGGCGATGAAGACATCGGCGCGCGCCTCGCCGCCATGACCGGACTGCCCACATCATCCCAGCACTGGATATTCGAAGGGGGAGCGGTCGATACAGACGGCACCGGCCTTTTCGTCACGACCGAACAGTGCCTGCTCAACCCAAACCGCAATCCGGATCTGGACCGCGGAAAGATCGAGACGCTGCTGGCTGGATCGCTCGGGTTGTCGGACATGCTGTGGCTTGGCGAGGGATTGCTGAACGATCACACGGACGGCCATGTCGATAATCTGGCGCGCTTTGTGGCGCCCGGCATACTGGCCCTGCCCGAAGCCAGCACGGAAGACGATCCCAACGCTGCCATCTACGCCGACGCGCGCGCCCGCGCGCAGGCATTCGGGGTGGAAGTGGCGTCCATCCCCTCTCCAGGCCGGGTCGTGGTGGATGGCGAAGTCATTCCGGCCAGCTACATGAATTTCTATATCGGCAACGCCGCCGTCATCCTGCCCATCTATGGCCAGCCCAATGATCAGGCCGCTCTTGACGCCCTCCGTCCCTTTTTCCCCGGCCGGGAAATTGTCGGCCTGCGGAGCGACGCCATACTTTCGGGCGGTGGCAGCTTCCACTGTTGCAGCCAGCAGATGCCGTCCGCAGCATGACCGCGATGCTGGCGCTGCGGGCGTTGCTGTCCGGCATCATCATCACCATCGTGTCGGTCGTATCGCGGCGCTACCCGGCGCTGGGCGCTCTGGTCGCGTCCCTGCCGCTGATATCGGTGCTGAGCATGATCTGGCTGTGGAACGATCGCCCAGACGCGGAAAATATGGCGCGGCATGCAGAGGCGACATTCTATTATGTCCTGCCGTCGCTGCCCATGTTCCTGCTTATTCCAGCGCTGTTACGACGCGGGATTTCCTTTCCCGCCGCGCTGATCGCAGGTTGCGTAGCGACAATCCTTCTCTATCTCGCAACCGTCGCCATCGTCGCTCGCATGGGCATTCGTCTCTAGGACTTCAGAGGATATGACCAAAGTCACCGTCGCCGCACTGCAACTCGCCTTTTCGGAGGACATGGACAATAATATCGCCATGGTCGCGGACCATGTGGTGAAGGCGGCGGCGCGCGGCGCGAAGATCGTCCTGCCGCCCGAACTGTTCGAAGGGCCCTATTTCTGCAAAGTCGAGGACGAGGCCCTTTTCGCCCGCGCACAGCCCGTGGGCGAACACCCTGCCGTCCAGGAAATGCGCAAGGTGGCGAAGGCGGAGCGCATCTATATCCCCACCAGCTTCTTCGAACGCGACGGGCAGCATCATTATAACTCCCTCGCGATGATCGACGATGAAGGCGAAATCATGGGGGTCTATCGCAAAAGCCACATCCCCGACGGCCCCGGCTATGAGGAAAAATATTATTTCCGCCCCGGGAATAGCGGCTTCAAGGTCTGGGAAACCCGTTATGGCGCCATCGGCGTCGGCATCTGCTGGGACCAATGGTATCCTGAAACGGCGCGGGTGATGGCGTTGATGGGTGCGGAAATGCTCTTCTATCCCACCGCGATAGGATCAGAACCTTATGACGCGGATCTGGACACCAGCCGCATGTGGCGCCGCGCCATGATCGGACACGCCGTCAGCAACTGCATGCCCGTGATCGCCGCCAACCGCATAGGGGAGGAGGATGGCCAGAAATTCTATGGTCACAGCTTCATCTCAGACGAATGGGGCGATTTCGCCGCCGACGCTGATGCAAAGGATCATGGCGCACTGGTTGCAACGCTCGACCTTGCGCAAGCACGCAAGCACCGCGCTGGCATGGGCTTCTTCCGCGACCGGCGGCCCGATCTGTATGCCCGGATCGCGCAGGACATCTGATGGGAGGAAAGCGATGACGATAGCGCGCCATTATGTGATGCATGCCAAGGCAGGAATGGAGGCCGCGCTCGACGCCGCCTTGCGTGCGGTGGCGCAGGCGGTTCGGCCTCTACCCGGCTGCGAGGGCGTGGAAATGCTCCGTGACCTTGCCAATGAAGGGCGCTTCATCTTCATCGAACAATGGACCGACGTAGATGCGCATAAAGCGGCCGGCGCCAAGCTCGACAAAAGCCTGTTCGCGCCCATGATGGCCGCGCTGGATGGACCGCCAGAAAGCGCCTATCTCGACTATCTGTTGCGCTGACTGGACGCCCCGCCCTCATCCAGCAACGCCGTGGCCCTTTCAAAAACGGCGGAAAACATCTCTTCGGTCAACCGGCCTGTCATCATGTTCCGCCTGGAGCAATGATAGCTGTCGATGACGATCTTGCCGCTGGGCATCCTGTGTTCGGCCAGATGAGCAAAGCGCGCCTTTGGCAGCTTGCCGCCCAGTACCTTCACGACCGACTGGTGGGCAACCTCGCCCAGCGCGACGAATATATGGGCATCAGGCAAAGCCGCGACTGCGGATTTCAGGAAAAGTCGGCAGTTATGCGCCTCCTGCGGCAGCGGCCTGTTTTCGGGCGGAAGGCATTTGACCGCGTTGACGATGACGGCACCCTTCAACACCAGGCCATCGTCGGCTCTCGCTTCGTAGCGCCCCTCCGTCAGCCCGAACTTTGCAAGCGTCGCAAAAAGCAGATCCCCTGAAAAGTCGCCTGTAAAAGCTCGCCCCGTGCGGTTGGCGCCCTGCTTTCCCGGCGCCAGTCCAACCACCACGATCCGCGCCTGCGGATCGCCGAACGCCGGGACTGGCGCGTTCCACCAATCCGGATGCTCCGCCCGGCATGCCTCCCGCAATGTGACGAGGCGCGGGCACAGGGGGCAATCGGGCGGCGCTTCGCCATGCGCGATGGGACTTTGCAGCGTCATGCCCAGCGGTTACGCCCTATCCGATGCGCAAGACAAGCATTCTCCATCTTTATGCACTCGCCCTTGGGTCCAATCGCCCGCTTTCGGCCGAACGCGCGCCCGCCCGGCTGCTGCAGGACGCCATAGGTGAGTTGAAGAAACTGGGCAGGATCGCCGCCATCGCCCCCGTCATGGTGACGCCCCCGATCGGCCCCTCCCTCCGCCTGTTCGCCAACAGCGCACTGTTGATCGAAAGCCCGTTGCACCCAAAGGCGATGCTGGCAGCACTCCAGCAGATCGAAGGACGCCTTGGCAGACGACGTCACCGTCGCTGGGGCGCGCGCAGCATCGACATCGACATTATCCTATGGTCCGGGGGGCGCTTCGACAGCCGCACGCTTCATATTCCCCACCCCGCCTTCCGCAGCCGGGATTTCGTCCTCTCCCCCCTCAACGCGATCGCACCGAGGTGGCGAGATCCCGTTTCCGGCCTGTCCGTTCGTCACCTGCACGCGCGACTGCAAAAAGCCGCGCCTTTGCCACGTCCTAGAGGTTGACCAGCCGCATCTCGGCCTTTAGGGCGTGCGGACCTCACCCGTGAGGGCCCTTAGCTCAGTCGGTAGAGCAACTGACTTTTAATCAGTAGGTCGCTGGTTCGAATCCAGCAGGGCTCACCATATTTTCATCGTCAGATCTCGCTGAAGCGAGCGTTGGCCATGCCTCTTCTTAAGGCATGACCGGAGCGCCTCCTCACACGCCGGTTATGCGGATGCCCGATCCGGGCACCTTATATTTGCGGTTGAGCGCAATAAGGACAGAGGTCAGTCCTTCGGCCACTACCGAATTGCAAAGCGGCCCGGCATTCCATGCACGCAGGCCGATTTCCTCGGCGAGCGCGACTACCAGGTCGGCGGCTTCCGGGTCATCGGCGCAAACCAGGACGTCGCATTCAACGTCCTCGTCCAGCTTGGTCAGGTGATGCGCGCTGATATTCTGGAAAGCGGACACAACGCGCACCCCGTCGCCCAGCATTTTCTGCACAGCTTCCACCGCCGAACCACCATCGGGAAGCTGCACACGGCTGACCTTGGGCGGCATCAGGGGAACAGTGACGTCGATCAATATCTTGCCCACCAGCGCGCTTTCGACGTCCTTCACCGTCGATTGCTGCGCGGCGTAGGGAACGGCCAGGACGACGATCTCTGCCTGCGCGGCGGCATCGGCATTGGCGGCGCCTGTCACATTGCCACGGCCCAGAACTTCGTTCATCTGCGCGGCCGCTTCCTGCGCCCGCTCGGCGGTGCGGCTGCCGATGACCACCTTGTGCCCCTTGTTGGCCCAGCGCAGCGCCAATCCGCTGCCTTCCTTGCCGGTGCCGCCAAGTACGGCGATAGTCGCCAGCTGCTGATTCTGCGTCACACATGCTCTCCTGTTTCAATGGTCGCGCTTTGGGAGCGGCTCCGTGAGCCCTTTTCAGCAAATCGCGCCGATATGCAAATATCGGGACTGGTCAGGTCAGGACTTCAACGCCACCCTGCATGATCGACCGAGGCCCCACCTGCACATCCTGCCCGGCGATGCGGAAAATGCAGATTTCATCCGCGCCATTGATGCATAGAAAGAAACCGGACTTGCGATAGCGCATCGCCATGCGCCTGCGCCCCGCATCTTCCCATTGCGCGGAAGTCAGCGGCCGACCATCCTCATCCAACCACTCTACATCCTCGTCCGTCAGTAGCGACGGATCGCCCAGCTCGACCCGATCCGCCCGCAACGCCGCCATTGCAAAGCTATGTGCTTCGATGGCTGGATCGCGTGCCGTCCAATCGACCCACCCTATCGCATTGTCCTGCGCATAGGCGTTGTTGTTGCCCCGCTGACTGCGCCCAAATTCGTCCCCGGCGGTCAACATGATGGTCCCGCGTGAGCAGAACAGGGTTGAGAGAAGCGCCTTGACGTCACGCCGGCGCCTTTGGACGACGGCGGGGTCGCCGCTTTCCCCTTCCACCCCGTTATTCCAACTGAAATTCTCACCGTGGCCGTCGCGGTTCTGCTCGCCATTCGCTTCGTTATGCCGATGTTCGTATGCGGTCAGGTCGGCCAGGGTAAAGCCGTCATGCGCCGCGATGAAATTGACCGTCCGGCTGCTCCCGCGCTCGCCAAAAATGTCCGATGATCCCGCCAGGCGCGTCGCGAACGCTCCCAGCGTGCCAGCGTCCCCGCGCCAGAACCGCCGCACATCGTCGCGATAGCGGTCGTTCCATTCGATCCATGGCTCGCCAAAGCGGCCAAGCTGATAGCCGCCCGGGCCAATGTCCCAAGGCTCGGCGATCAACACCCGATCGTTCAGCACCGGATCTTCGCGCATCGCCCGCAACAAAGGCGCGTCCGGGTCGAACCCATGCGGCAAACGCCCCAGCGCGGGCGCCAGATCGAACCGGAATCCATCCACGCCCGCTTGCATCACGAAATGCCGCAGCGACGCCAGGATCAGATCCTGCATCGCTGGGTGATTGCAATCGATGCTGTTGCCCGTGCCTGTATCGTTGATCAGCCGCCCGTCAGCGTCCTGCCGAAACGCGCGTCGCGCATCCAGCCCACGAAGCGATAATGTGGGCCCCAGCGCATCGCTTTCGCCGTCATGATTATAGACCATGTCCAGGATCACGCCGATGCCCGCCGCGTGCAACGCCTGCACGGCTTCCCGCAATTCCTTGATGCCGCCGGGTGCGATGCGCGGGTCGAGTGCAAACCAGCTCACCGGATTATAGCCCCAGGCGTTGCGCAGCCCCAGCGGGCCCAAATGCCGCTCGTCGATCCATGCGGTGATCGGCATCAGTTCCACCGCGCTGACGTCCAGCCGCCGCAGATGATCGATGATCGCCGGATGACCAAGCGCGGCAATCGTCCCGCGCTGCGCTTCGGGCACATCGGGATGCAACATCGTAAAGCCGCGCACCTGCAACTCGTAGATCAATCCCCCGCGCCTGAACAATGGCGGCGCGGAGGGGCAAGGTGGCAAGGGCTTCACGGCCACGCCCTTGGGCATCATCGCCGCCGTATCTACGCCATCCACCCTCGGCGCAGCCAGCAGCGGATCGTAGACGAATGGCCGGTCAATCGCGCGCGCATAGGGGTCCAGCAGCAGCTTTGCCGGATCAAACCATAGCCCGGCCGCCGGTTCATAAGGACCATCGGCCCGCAATCCATAGCGCGCGCCCTCTTTCAATCCCGGAACGTAGCGCGACCAATATCCCTCTTCATCGCGCGCCATGGGAAGCCGCGTTTCGCGGTCGCCGTCATCGAAGATGCAAAGCCAGAGCTGGGCGGCATCGGGCGAGCGGACCCGAAACCGCGTGCCATTCGCGCCTATCTCGGCTCCAAACGCCGTCACGCCGCGCCCTGTACCAGCGATCGGAACAGCGCGGCATAGCGCGTTGCGCTGTGGCTCCAGGAAAAGTCGGCGCGCATCCCTGCCCGCTGCATCGCCTGCCACTGCGCCCTGTCGCCATGCAGCCGGATCGTCCGCGCGATCGCACCGTGCAGCGCCAGCGGGTCGGCGGGCGGAAAGACGACCCCCGTCGCTGCACCCGCGCCCACCGCCGCCTCATTGGCATCGATCACTGTATCCGCAAGCCCGCCCGCCCGCGCAACCACCGGCACGCAGCCATAGCGCAGCGCATAAAGCTGCGTCAGCCCGCACGGCTCGAAGCGCGAAGGGATCAATATCGCGTCGCCACCTGCCTGCATCAAGTGCGACAAAGGCTCGTCATAGCCGATATGCGCACCCACCCGCCCGCGATGCCGGTCCGCCGCCGCCAGGAACGCGCCCTCCAGCGGATGATCGCCCGCTCCGAGCACCGCTAGCTTACCGCCCAATCCCACCAGATGGTCGATAGCCTGGGCGACCAGGTCCATGCCCTTTTGCCATGTCAGGCGGCTGACGATGATGAACAGCGGCGCATTGTCCTGATCCAGTCCGAAATGCTTTTCCAGCGCTCGCCGGTTGGCCGTCCGTCCGGCAAGGGAGCGCGCGGAAAAATGTCGCGCGATCAGGCCGTCGGCGGTCGGGTCCCAGATTGTCGTATCGACACCGTTCAATATGCCATGCAGCCGGTCGGCCCGGCCGTTGATCAGCCCGTCCAGTCCCATGCCCTGCGCTGGCGATCGGATTTCCTCGGCATAGGTTGGGCTGACCGTCGTGATCGCGTCCGCCGACACCAGCCCGGCCTTCAGATAGCCGATGCCGCCATAATATTCGACGCCATCGACGCCCCACGCCTCTGGCGGCAGCCCCAGCCCGGCGAACACGTCCGCCCCGAACCGTCCCTGAAAGGCAAGATTGTGGATCGTCACGACCTTGGGCACCGCATGTGCGGGACCAAAGCGCATATAGGCGGCCGTCATCGCCGCCTGCCAGTCATGGGCATGCACCAGCTGGGGACGCCAACCCTTGACGCCTTCAGCGGCGATATCCGCCCCAACCCGCGACAGCGCGGCGAAGCGACGCCAGTTATCGTTCCAGTCGGTCCCGGTCGGGTCGCCATAGGGCCCGCCTTCCCGATTGAAAAATTCGGGCGCGTCCAGCACCAGCAGGTCCAGTTCCCCGACCTTCGCCGCCAGCACTGACGCAGGCGCCCCGAACAGCGAGTCATAGCGTCGCACCGACTTTGCCCTGCCGAGGCGCGACATCAGCGAAGGATAGCCCGGCGCCAGCGTGCGCACGGCCATGCCATGATCCGCCAACGCGCCGGGCAACGCGCCCGTCACATCGGCCAGCCCGCCTGTCTTGATCAAGGGATAGATTTCGGACGCGACCGAAAGCAGCTGCATCGACACTGTCTTGCTCAACTCCCCGTCAGCCCGCCAGCCGGTCGATCATATATTGCGTTATCAGGCACACGCCGCTGTCCGTCCGGCGAAACCGCAGCGCGTCATGGTCCGGGTTTTCGCCCACGACAAGCCCCGGCGGGATCACCACTTCGGAATCCAGCACGCATTTATGCAGCCGCGCGCCCCGCCCGATGACGCAATCGGGCATGATGATGCTTTCTGTGATGGACGAGAAACTATGCGTCCGCACCCCGGAAAACAGCAGGCTGCGGTGCAGCGCCGACCCGGACACGATGCACCCGCCCGCGATCAGCGAAGACGTCGCAGACCCGCGCCGACCCTCTTCATTATGCACGAACTTGGCAGGCGGCGTGACTTCGGAATAGGTCCATAATGGCCAGTTTCGGTCGTACAGGTCCAGTGACGGCACCACTTCGGTCAGGTCGATATTCGCCTGCCAATAAGCATCCAGCGTCCCCACATCGCGCCAATAGGGCACCGGTTCGCTCTCGGCCCGGACGCAGCTGCTCGAAAAGCGGTGCGCGACCGCCTTTCCATGTTTCACGATATGCGGAATGATATCGCCGCCAAAATCGCGCCCGCTGTTCGGTTCGTCGGCGTCCCGCCGCAATTCCTCGATCAGGAAACGGGTGCGGAATACGTAAATGCCCATCGAGGCCAGCGCCACGCCGGGATTGCCGGGGATGCTGGGCGGCTTTTTGGGCTTTTCGACAAAGGCGGTGATGACGTCCTGTTCATCGACATGCATGACGCCAAAGCCGGTGGCGTCCCGCAACGGCACCTCCAGGCATCCGACCGTGACGTCAGCGCCACTGTCGACATGCTGCTGAAGCATCAGCTCATAATCCATCTTGTAGACATGATCGCCCGCCAGGATGACCATATATTCGGGCGCATAGCTTTCGATGATGTCGATGTTCTGGAACACCGCGTCGGCCGTGCCTTCATACCATTGGCTTTCCGAAACGCGCTGGCTGGCCGGCAGGATGTCGAAGCTCTCATTGCGCTCTGGCCGCAGGAAGTTCCACCCGCGCTGCAAATGCCGGATCAGCGAATGCGCCTTGTACTGCGTCGCCACGCCCATGCGGCGGATGCCGCTATTGAGCGCGTTGGACAGGGCGAAGTCGATGATCCGGGCCTTTCCGCCGAAATGGACGGCGGGCTTGGCGCGACGGTCGGTCAGCTCGGCAAGGCGGCTGCCGCGCCCGCCTGCCAGGACATAGGCCATCGCGTCACGAGCGATCGGCTGATGTCTCGGTTGCATAGGGCTCCTTTCCTTCATGCCCGCGACCGCCTTCGCGCGTTCGTCGGCTTCAATGATCCAGTTCCAGCATCAGGGTCGCCAGCGGCGGAATGACGATCTCTGCCCAACCATTATCATCCGCGAAAACAGACCCCAGATTGCCAGCACCGCTGCCCCCATAGTCAGCAGAATCGCTGTTCATGATCTCACGCCACCGTCCGGCGGCGGGCAGGTGGATGCGGTAATGGTGCCGCAGCGTCGGCGTATAATGGCTGATGACGACAATCGGCGCTTCACCCGGCGCTCGCCGCGCCCATGCAAAGACGGAATCCGCAGCGGCGTCCACCAGCACCCATTCGACCCCCTCCACCTCGCAATCGCGCGCATGCAGCGCGGGGCGGGACCGGTAGAGCCGGTTGAGGTCACTTACCAGATGCTGCACCCCCTGATGCGGCCCATGTTCCAGCAGATGCCAGTCCAGCGCCCGCGCCTCGCTCCACTCCTGGCGCTGGGCGAACTCCTGCCCCATGAACAGCAGCTTTTTGCCGGGATAACCCCACATCATCGCATAATAAGCGCGCAGCGTAGCGAACTTCTGCCAATCGTCCCCCGCCATCTTGTGCAGCAACGATCCCTTGCCATGCACCACCTCGTCATGGCTCAACGGCAGGACGAAATTTTCGGTAAAGGCGTAGAGCAGGCCAAAGGTGATGTCGTCATGATGATGGCGGCGATGCACCGGATCGCGCGCCAGATAGCGCAGCGTGTCGTGCATGAAACCCATATTCCATTTGAACCCGAAACCCAGCCCGCCTTCATGCACCGGGTGCGATACCTTGGGCCAACTGGTCGATTCCTCGGCAATCGTCATGACACCGCGATGCGCGCCGTACAGCGCCTTGTTCATCTGCTGGATGAAATCGACCGCCTCGACATTCTCCCGCCCGCCTTGCGCATTGGGGATCCACTCGCCTTCCTTGCGCGAATAGTCGAGATACAGCATCGACGCGACCGCATCCACCCGCAGTCCATCGACATGATAGCGCTCGGCCCAGAACAGCGCATTGTTGATCAGGAACTGCGCAACCTCCCGCCGCCCGAAATTGTAGATCGCGGTGTTCCAGTCGGGATGAAAGCCCTTGCGCGGGTCTTCATGCTCATAGAGCGCCGTCCCATCGAAGCGCGCCAGCCCATGCGCGTCGGTCGGGAAATGCGCGGGCACCCAGTCAAGTATCACGCCCACTCCGGCACGATGGGCGCCATCCACAAAGCGTGCGAAGCCGTCAGGCTCGCCGAACCGTGCCGTCGGGGCATAGAGGCCGGTCGTCTGATAACCCCAGCTCGGGTCATAGGGATACTCACTGACCGGCAGGAACTCGATATGGGTAAAGCCCATCCCCACCACATAGGGGATCAGACGGTTCGCCAGTTCGTCCCAGCCCAGGAAATTCCCATGCTCGTCTTTCTGCCAGGATCCGGCATGAACCTCATAGATGGAAATCGCCTCACGCCGGGGATCGACATTCGCCCAATAGTCGCGATGCCGCTCATCACCCCAGACATGACCGGGATGGTCGGCCACGATCGACGCCGTGGATGGGCGCAATTCCGACCGGAAAGCGAAGGGGTCAGCCTTCAACGGCAACAGCGCGTCGTCGGTCCCCATGATCTCGAACTTATATGGGCTGCCCGGTCCGACGTCGGGCAGGAATATCTCCCACACGCCTGCGTCCCGCCGCCGCCGCATCAATCCCCGGCGTCCGTCCCATTGGTTGAAGTCGCCGACCACCGACACACGTTTGGCGTTGGGCGCCCATACGGCGAAGTGGGTGCCTTCAACGCCTTCATGACTGATGAGATGCGCGCCCATCTTGTCGAACAGCCGCTCGTGCGACCCTTCAGCGAAATAATAATCGTCCAGCGGCCCCAGCACCGGGCCGAAGCCATAGGGGTCGATCATCTGATATTCGCCGCCATCGGCATAGGTTGCACGGTAACGCAGCGGCTGGCGCATTTTTATCGCCACCTTGCCGCAAAAAAGTCCCCGCGCATCGACCCGCGGCAATGTGCCGACCTGCTTACCATCCAGCCGATATGCCGTGACCTCCATCGCTTCGGGCAGCAGCACGCAGGCCGTGAAGCCCTTGTCCGCCGGATGAACGCCCAGCGTGGCGAAAGGATCGTCCTCCCGTCCCTCCAGCAGCCGCGCGATCTTTTCCGGCGTCAGCACCGGGGCATGCAGCCCGTCATCACATTACCTTCCAGATATCGGTCGCATATTCCCTTATGGTCCGATCCGATGAAAACCACCCCATCCGTGCGACATTGTGGATCGCCAGCTTGGCCCATTGCGCCTGATCGCGCCAGACCGCATCGACATTTCGCTGCGCCGACGAATAGCTTTCGAAATCCGCCGCCACCATGAACCAGTCATGATCGTAGAGGCCCTGGACCAGATCGCGATATCGGCCAGGATCATCTGGAGAAAACACACCGCTGGCAATCGCCTGCAACGCCTGCCCCAGCTCACGGCTCTGCTCGATCACCTCACGCGGATTATAGCCGCTCGCGCGCCGCTCGTTCACCTCCTGCGCGGTTAGGCCGAATATGAAGATATTGTCCTCGCCCACATGGTCGCGCATCTCCACATTCGCGCCGTCCAGCGTCCCGATCGTCAGCGCGCCGTTGACCGCGAACTTCATGTTGCCGGTGCCCGATGCTTCCATGCCAGCAGTCGAAATCTGCTCCGACAGGTCTGCCGCCGGTATCATCATCTCGGCCATCGACACATTGTAATTGGGCACGAACTGCACCTTCAGCAGCCCCTGCACCGCCGGGTCGTGATTGATTGCTCTGGCGACATCGCCCGCCAGCTTTATGATCAGTTTGGCGTTGTGATAGCTGGGCGCGGCCTTACCGCCGAACAGCTTGACGCGCGGCACCCAGTCCTTCTCGGGATGCGACCGGATCTGGTCATACAGCGCCACCGCCTCGATGATGTTCAGCAGTTGCCGCTTATACTCGTGAATGCGCTTGATCTGGATATCGAACAGCGCGTCCGGGTTGATCCGCGCATTCACGCGGCTCCGCAGCAGCTCTGCCAGCGCAACCTTGTTCGCCCGCTTCACGGCCAGGAATTTCTCCTGAAAGGCGCTGTCGTCGGCAAAGCGGTCGAGATCGCGCAACGCCTCGGGATCATCCATGAACCGGTCGCCAATCGCTTCGCGGACCAGTCCGAACAGGCCGGGATTGCATTGCATCAGCCAGCGGCGGAAAGTGACGCCGTTGGTCTTGTTGTTGATCCGCGCCGGATACAGCCGGTGGAAATCGGCGAACACCGTTTCCTTCATCAACTCGGTATGCAGCGCCGACACGCCGTTGACGCTGTGTGATCCGGCAAAGGCCAGATTGCCCATGCGCACCCGTCGCTCGCCGCCTTCGTCGATCAGCGAGATCGCGCCGATCGCCCTGTCGTCAAAATGTCCCGACCGCCGCGCTTCGCCCAGCAGGCGGCTGTTCACCGCATAGACGATCTGCATGTGCCGGGGCAGCAGCCGCTCGAACAACGGCACGGGCCAGCTTTCCAGCGCCTCGGGCAACAGCGTGTGGTTGGTATAGCTGAACGTCTGCCGTGTAATGTCCCACGCTTCGTCAAAGTCGATCCCGTGATCGTCCAGCAAAATGCGCATCAACTCCGCCACGGCGACGGCAGGATGCGTGTCGTTAAGCTGGATGGCGGCCTTGTCCGCCAACGTCCTTACGTCGCCAAAATATTGCTGATGCCGCCGCACAATGTCCTGCAAGGAAGCGGACGAGAAGAAATATTCCTGCCTCAGCCGCAGTTCCTGCCCTGCCGGTGAACTGTCAGCCGGATACAATACCCGTGTCAGCGATTCCGCCCGATTGCTCTCGGCCAGCGCGCCCAGATGGTCGCCCGCATTGAACCGGTCGAGCAGGATGGGGTCGATGGGCTGCGCTTCCCACAGCCGCAGCGTGTTGACGCGCTTGCCCCGCCAGCCTGCTATCGGCGTGTCGTAGGGCGTCGCGATCACCCGTTCGCTCGGCCGCCAATGCATCTGGTGAGGGCCTGCCTCATCGTCATCGGCAGGATCGACACGGCCACCAAAGCCGATCTCATAGCTCGCCTCGCGCCGCTCAAACTCCCACGGATTGCCATGCGTCAGCCAGGTTTCGGGCAGTTCCACCTGCCACCCGTCCGAAATCTCCTGCCGGAACATGCCGTTCACATAGCGGATGCCATAGCCATAGGCAGGCACGTCCACGGTCGCCATGCTTTCCATGAAGCACGCCGCCAACCGCCCCAGGCCGCCATTGCCCAGCGCCGCGTCCGGCTCCAGCGCCGCGATGATATCAATGTCCACGCCCAGCGAGCTTAGCGCCGCCTGCACATCGTCCAGCATTTCCATGTTGGACGCCGCATCGCGCATCAGCCGCCCGATCAGGAACTCCAGGCTCAGATAATAGACCCGCCGCCCCTGTTCCTCATAGGTTTTCTGCGTGGAGGCGATCCACGCATCGATCACCCGGTCGCGGATCGACAGGATCACCGCGTGCAACCAATCGTGGGGCTTTGCCGCTTCTGCATTCTTGCCCAGCCGATAGGTCAGCCGCTCGACGATCTCATGGGCAAGGGCCTGCGGGTCGACTTGCCGGGGCGCGGGCTTGGGAAGCGTGGCGTTGCCTTTGAGGTTCATGACTTCGGGTCCCCTTGGCTGAATTCGAACCCGATGATTGCACAGCCCGCTCATCCGCGCCAACAGCAAATTTTGCAGCGCAGCATAATCTTCAAAACTGATCAGCACCGCGTCTCGATGATCGCCCTGCGTAGGCCTTCGCGCAATTCGCGGCGCACGGGATAGGCATTGGAAGGCAAATGCTGCGTCATCAGCAAACCGATGATTTTCTCGCCCGGATCGACGACGAAGAAGGTCGAAAATACACCGCCCCAGAAATATTCGCCGCTCGTCAGATCGGTGGCAACGCCCAGGCCAAACCCCACCCCCGCATAATCCGCTTCGCTGAACATGGACGCCGAATGACGGGCAAGGTCTCCGCCGCCGGGCAAGTGATTGGCGTGAATACTGGCGACCGTCCCGCTCTGCACCAGGCGCACGCCATCCAGTTCGCCACCCCGCATCAGCATTCGCGCGAAACGATGATAGTCCTCCGCTGTCGATATCAGCCCGCCGCCCCCTGAACGAAAGCGCAACCGCCGTCGCCAGCCGCTACGCGAACCGCGATCGTATAGCGACAGCCGCCCGTCCGGGCCGAGCTGCCACGCGTCCGTCATCCGATCCACCTTCTCCTCAGGCAGCTCGAAAAACGTATCCCGCATGCCGAGCGGGGCGAAGATGCGCTCGGCGAAAAAGGCTTCCAGCGTCTGACCGCTCAGCCGTTCCACCACCACGCCCAGCACATCGGTTGAAACGGAATAATTCCAGCGTTCGCCGGGCGAAAACTCCAGCGGCAACCCTGCCAGCGCCTCGATAAATTCATCGCCGCTGCGCTTCTGCTGAAATTCATCCAGACCCAGTTCGCGGTAGCGCCCATCGATCGCCGTCTGGCGTTGCAAACCATAGGTCAGGCCGGACATATGCCGCAGCAGGTCGATCATCCGCATCGGCTGGCGCAGCGGCTGCTTGTCCCTCCCCACGCGCAGCCCTGAAAATTCCGGCAGGACATTTGTCACCGGGTCGCCCAGAGCGACAAGCCCCTGCTCGACCAGCATCATGAAGGCGAGCGATGTGACCGGCTTCGTCATCGACGCAATCCGAAACAGCGAGTCCTCCGCCAGCGGCTCGCCCGTCGCCCGGCTCATGCCACTGACATGCGACAGCAGCACGCGCTCGTCCCGCGACACCAGCAGCCGCAAATGGGGAAGCTTGCCTGTCGCGACATAATTGTCGTGCAGGGCGTCAGCCAGCGCTCTCAACCGCGCCGCGTCTATCCCGCACGCTTCCGCTGCCGCTACGTCAACTCTGGTCGTCGCCTGCATTCTTCCTCCAAACGCGCCCTGCCTTCTCCGGCCAGGAGCGCCCCGCTTCAAGGACAATGGCGGCTACCGCCTTCGCTTGTCCATTGCCAAAGCCCTACCCCGCCCTCTATTTCAACCCGCCTCATCAGCACGGGACCCGAACGGGCATGGCCACTGGCCTATCATCGATATTTCTGGCGAACCGCCCTGCGTTGCTGCGCTTCCTGCGCGCGCGCGGCGCGGGGGACGACGCCGAGGATCTGTTGCAGGACATGTGGATGAAGCTGGAGGCCAAGGATCTTGGCCCCATCGCAGATCCGCTGCCCTATCTGTACCGGATCGCGAACAATCTGATGCTCGACCGCTATCGCTCCGCCACCCGCCGGGGAAAAAGAGAGCAGGACTGGGCGGAAGGCGCCGGTGGCGTCATGGCCGACCCCGGCCAAACCGCCAGCGTCGATGAACGGATGATCCTGGCCGAGCGTCTGCAAGAGGCCGAAGCCGTGCTGCGCGACCTTGGCCCGCGCGTCGAACTTGTCTTTCGCCGGTTTCGGATCGAAGGCGTCGGGCAGCGGATGATCGCGGAGGAACTGGGCGTCAGCCTGACCACGGTGGAGAAGGATCTGCAAAAGGCATATCGCGCGCTGATGACCCTTCGGCAAAGGCTGGATACGGAATGAGCAAGCTGGCGGCGTCTCTCGCGGCAAGGGGTCGTATATGACAGGGGCCAACCTGATGTTGCACGAGGAAGCGCTCGGATGGGTCATCCGCACGCGCGATCCGGATTTTATGGATTGGGACGCCTTCACCCTATGGCTGGAGGCTGACCCTGCACATGTGTCTGCCTATGATGAACTGATGGCGGCAGATGCCGACCTGGCGGACATCGTGCCTGCCGATCCGGTCTTTCCCTCAACGCCCGCCAACGATCTCGGTCAACGGCAATGGATGCCGATGCGATGGATCGGCGGCGGGGCGATGGCGGCGGCTCTGGTCGCCGCGCTTTCGATCGCCAGCTGGAACCGCTCCGACATCTACACCATCACCACCCGTCCCGGCGAAACGCGCAGCATCGCTCTGGACGACGGCACGCGCATCGACATGAACGGCGGCACGACGCTGCGGCTGGATCATAAGGACAGCCGCTTCGCCGCGCTGGACAGCGGAGAAGCCGCCTTCACCGTGCGCCATGACGCCAGCGATCCGTTCCGCGTCACCGTGGGCGACGCTGTGTTCGAAGATGCGGGCACCGTATTCAATATCGTCCATAGCACAGGCGCGACGCGCATCGGCGTGTCGGAAGGCGAGGTCATCTATAACCCGCAGGCGCAGGCCATCGCCCTCCCCGCCGGTCGCGGGCTGACGCGGGACGCCAGCGGGCTGCACGTCATGAATGTAGCCCCCGACACGGTCGCAAGCTGGCGTCAGGGCCGGCTCAGCTACGACAACATGCCCGTGACGCAGATCAGCGCAGACATCGCCCGGTCGCTGGGCGTCCGCGTCACCGCAACTCCGGCGGCAGGGGCGACGCGCTTCACCGGGACCATACGGATCGATCGTAACGCCCCCCGGTTTTTCGCCGCCGCCGCCCCTCTCATGGGCCTTTCCGCCGTCCGGCAAGGCGACGGCTGGCTGTTGAAGGAAGGGGATGCACCGGCACGCTGACATCATTTTCGTCGCCGCCGTAGCAATCGCAGCCGCAGTTCCTGCTGATGCGGCGGACAGACAGATGGTCAGCATCGCCCCCGGAAGGCTGGGCGAGGCGGTGATCCTGCTCGGCCGTCAAACGGGATCGAGCATCGGCATTTCCGACCAATCGCTTGCCACGCTTTCTACGCCAGCGGTCAACGGTCGCCTGACAGCGGAAGCGGCCCTGAAACGCTTGCTTCGGGGTGCCAGCGCCAGCGTCCAGCGGATCGACGCCAACACATGGCGCATCGTCCGCAAAGCGCCACTTCGCCCCGCAACCAAAGCCGCCCCGGCCCAGACCGTTCCCATCGCTGCGCCACCCCCTGCCGAAATTGTCGTCACCGCGTCGAAGCGCGACCTGCCCCTGCCCCGCTATCCCGGTTTGGTCGAGGTCGTGGACTATAACGCACTCCCCAGTGGAGAGGCCGCCGCAGGCACCGCCAGCCTGCTCAGCCGGGTCGCCAGCCTCAGTTCGACCCATGCAGGCTCGGGCCGCAACAAACTCTTCCTGCGCGCCATCGCAGATTCCGCCGTGGCCGGGCCGACCCAGGCGACGACCGGGCAATATCTGGGCGACATGCGCCTCAACTACGCAGCGCCCGATCCGGACCTCCGGCTCTACGACATGCAGGGCGTAGAAGTGCTGGAAGGGCCGCAGGGCACGCTTTATGGCGCAGGCTCGCTGGGCGGCATCATCCGCATGATCCCCAACCCGCCCAACCTCGCCCGATATGGCGGCAATATCTCCGCGGGGGTGAGCGCAATCCGGAATGGCGATCCGGGCGGCGACCTGTCCGCGACGCTCAATGTCCCCATCGCGCCCGAAAGGCTGGCGCTGCGGCTTGTCGGCTATGGCGTCAGGGAAGGCGGTTATATTGACGACGTTCGGCGCGGCCTTGATGACGTCAACCGCACCGCAACCTATGGCGGCCGTGCGAACCTCCGCTTCGCCCCGGATGAAAACTGGACCATCGACCTTGGCGGCGTCTACCAGCATATCAAGGGTGACGATGCCCAATATGCCGACAGGACGATAGGCGACCTGTCCCGCGCCTCCAGCGTCGCACAGCCCTATTCGTCCGACTATGCACTCGTAAATCTGCGGGTGGAGCGGCAATGGAACGACCTGCGTTTCATTTCCTCGACCGGATATGTGCGCAACATATTGTCCGAAAGCTATGACGCGACGCAGCCCGACACCCCAGCCAGCCTGTTCCGGCAGCGGAACCGCGTTTCCATTTTCTCGACCGAAAACCGCCTGGTGCGCGATCTCGACAATGGCCTGGGATGGATAATCGGGGCGTCCTACCTCGAAAGCACATCCGCGATCACCCGGTCGCTGACATCCTACGGCGCAGCGCCGGTGCTGGCGCAGGTGATACCGGGCGTCCCGCTCTATGGCGGCGGCCTGCCCGCGACCGCGACAGGCGTTCGCAACAGCATCCGCGAAGCCACCATGTTCGGGGAAGCCTCGTTAGAACTGGCGGCGGGACTGGTCGTGACGGCGGGCGGTCGCCTGACCAACAGCAGGCTTTCCGGTCAGGCTCTCGATCCCATCCCCTTATTGTCCAGCGCCGAAATCGCGCGAGCAGAAGCGCAGGCGGATCGCAATGAAACCATCTTTCTCCCCTCGCTGTCGCTGCTCAGCGATGCCGTTCCGGGGTTGACCGTCTATGCCCGCTTTCAACAGGGCTTCCGTCCCGGTGGGCTGGCCGTGGATGACCAGCATGTGCGACGGTTCAGCAACGACCGGATTTCAACCCTGGAAGCCGGTTTCCGCAAGGGACTGCCCGGGCGCGATCCCATCGCGCTCAGCGCCAGCTTCGCCTATACCGACTGGCGCGACATCCAGGCGGACGTGATCGATCGCATCGGGTTGCCCGCGACGGCCAATATCGGCGATGGGCGCATCTACACGGTTGAAGGACGCATCGCCGTCCGGCCGCTGCCTGCGCTCACCCTGGACGGCAGCATCATCTATAATGATAGCCGCCTTCACCGGCCCACGCCTTTCGTCCGGGCGCTGACCCTGGCGGATCAATCGCTGGCGCTGCCCAATGTCGCCAATCTGGGGGGCAGGCTGGCGATCGACTATCGCCGTTGGATCAGCGACGACATCAGCATGCACCTCACCGGGTCCGCGCGCTATGTCGGCACTTCCCGCCTCGGCGTCGGACCAGTTCTCGGCCGCAATCAGGGCGATTATGTCGATACCGCGATGACCGCCAGCGTATCGCGCGGGCCGCTTCAACTTTCGCTGACCCTGACGAACCTGCTGGACAGCGAGGGCAATCGCTTCTCGTTGGGCACGCCCTTTGACCTGCGCGGCGATTATGTCACGCCGCTTCGTCCCCGGACCGTGCGGATCGGGATCGATTTCGCCTTCTGATCTCCCGTCCCTTCATTTTCACTGACGGAACAGCCGGTTCGGTGTCGTCCCTCGACCATGCGCGCTCATCAAAAAGCCGCGATTAAAGGGAGACATCATGCGACATATTCTGGCCTGTACGGCCATCGCGCCCGTTCTGGCGGCCCTCACCCTCGCCGACGCGGCAGCGGAAACCACCATCGGTTCATCCACCACCACCCCGGTCCGAACATCAACCGTCGCCAACGGAGCCGCCGACGACCTGTCGATCGGAACCGGCGGTTCCATTACCCTCACCAGCGGAACGGCCGTCACGATCGACAGCAACAACAAGGTGACAAACGCAGGCACGCTGAAGATCAGCGGGGCGAGCAATGCGACGGGGATACTGGCGCTGCCCGGCACCAGCGGCGCCATCGTCAACAGCGGCGCGATCACGCTGGACGAAGATTATACCCCTACCGACAGCGATGACGACGGCGACAATGACGGCCCCTTCGCAAAAGGAACGAACCGCAATGGCATCTTCGTTCAGGCAGGCGCGTCGCATGTCGGCAATATCGACAATAGCGGCGCCATTTCGATAGAGGGCAACCAGTCTGCGGGCATCCGTCTCGCCGGGCCGCTGACGGGCAATCTGTCCAATAGCGGCACGATCAATGTCGTGGGCGACAACAGCTACGGGATCATCGCAAACGACATATCCGGCAATGTGACGTTGCGCGGATCAATCTCCGCAACCGGCGCGAACAGCACGGGCGCGGCGCTGCTGGGCGACATTGGCGGCGCGCTCAAGATCCAGGGATCGATCAGCAGCACCGGCTACCGTTCCACCAGCAGGCCGAGCGATACCAGCAAGCTGGACGCGGACGACCTGTTGCAAGGCGGCTCTGCCGTCACCATCGCGGGCAATGTCGCGGGCGGCGTTATATTCGACGTGCCCCCCACGCTCGACAGCGACGATAGCGATGTCGATAATGACGGCCTGACCGACAGCAGCGAGGGCAGCGCCGCCGTCGCCACCTATGGATCGGCTGCGGCTGTTCAGATCGGCTCTGCCACTGCCAACACCAGCATCGGGGCGGTCGCTGCCGAAACCTCGGGATATGGCGTCATCGTCAAGGGCGCGATCGCCGGTTATGGCATCTATGACGGCGTCGATGCCAATGGCCTCGTAATCGGCGGCCTTGGCGGCAATGTGTCCGTGACCAAAGGTCTGCTGGTCAGCGGCACCGTGACGGCAACCTCTGCCGACAGCAACGCGACGGCGGTCCGTCTGGGTGCGGGAAGCAGCGCCCCCACAATCGAAGTTTCCGGCACGGTCCGCAGCAGTGGCTCAAGCCTGTCGGGCACCTCCGCCCGCGCACTGGTGATCGACGCAGGAGCAAGCAGCCAAACGATCAAGATCAGCGGTTCGCTCAGCGCGACGGCGGGCAGCAGCGAAAAGGGGAGTGCAATCGCCCTCCTCGACTCCTCCGGCACTGTCACCACCGTCAGCAACAGTGGCAAGATTTCTGCGACCGGCGGCAAGACTAGCGCAAACACCGCCATCGACCTGACCGCCAACAGCAGCGGCGTCACGTTGACGCAGGCCGCCGCTTCGGCGACGGCGACCGCGCCATCGATCACGGGCGATGTTCGCCTCGGGTCGGGCAATGACGTCATGACGGTCTCCGCCGGGCAGATCAGCGGCGCTGTCGATCTTGGCGGGGGCAGCAACCAGTTGCGTCTCGCGAGCGCATCGACCCTCACCGGCAATGTGAAGCTGGGCGGCGCCGGGTCCGCACTCTCTCTTGCCAACACATCCAGCCTTACTGGAGCCGTCGATTTTGGCGGCAGCGCATCGACGCTAACCCTCTCCGACAGTGCCGTCCTCACCGGCGCACTGCTAAACGGGGGCGCTACCGCCGTGACGCTGAACGGCGGGACGCTCAACGCCACCAACAGCGGATCTATTGCCCTCGGCTCGCTGACGGCGAGCGGCGCTTCCGTCCTCGGCGTAACCATCGATGCAGCAGCGGGCGCCAATACCCTCTACGATGTAGCGGGGGCCGCGACCTTTTCCGCCGGATCGCAGGTGAAGGCGACGCTTACCAGCGTCGGCGCGGCGGCAGGCGACTATGTCATTCTCCGCGCCGGGACGCTGAACGGAGCGCCCGCTCTGTCTAGCGATGCGCTCCTGCCCTACATGTTCAAGGGGACTGTCGCCGGAGACAGCGCCACCGGGGAAGTCCGCCTGTCGATCGCGGCCAAAAGCGTGCAGGAACTGGGCCTTTCCGGCTCCAACGCCCGCGCCTATTCCGCCATCTTCAACGCGCTGGATAATGACAGCGCAATCGCCGACAGCTTCCTTGCGATCACGAACGGCGAAGCGCTGACCGCTAACCTGCGGCAGATGCTGCCCGACCATGCCGGTGGCGCGTTCGAAGCAGTGACGTCAGGATCGCGGGCGACGGCGCGGATATTGTCCGATCCCGGCGGCATCTACCGGACAGCGGATGGCCGTCTGGGCTTCTGGTTGCAGCAGGTGGCCTTCGGCAGCTCCAAGAGCATCGGCAACACCGCATCCTACGACATCAGCGGTTGGGGCGCGAGCGCCGGGGCGGAATATCTAAGCGGCCTTGGCGCATTCGGCGGCTCCTTCGCCTATATTCACGGCGGCGACTCCCCGAAGGGCACGAATAACAGCGTCGATTCCGACCAGTTCGAACTGGCCGCGCACTGGCGGGGAAGCTGGGGACCGCTGCAAAGCTTCGTCCGCGTCTCGGCCGCGCACATCGACTTCCGGGGAACGCGCCGGTTTGAAAGCGGCGATGTCGCGCGCGCAGCGAGCGGCGACTGGTCTGGCAAGCTCTACTCGGCGGCGGCGGGGGCATCCTATGAGATGCGCTTCAACCGCTTCAGCCTGCGCCCGGCAGCAGGAATCGACTATTACCGGCTGAAGGAAGGAGGCTACGATGAAACTGGCGGCGGCGGCGGCTTCAACCTGATGGTCGAAGGGCGGACCAGCGACGAACTGGCGGCAAACGGAAGCCTGTCGCTCGGCTATGACCTTGGCAGCCTGGATCGCAGCGAAGGCTGGATGCGCGTCGAACTGGAGGGCGGCCGCCGCCAGATCATCGGCGGATCGCTGGGTTCAACGGTCGCGCGTTTTGCCGGCGGGCAGGCCTTTACCCTGGTCGCGGAAGATCGGACCAATGGCTGGACCGGCCGTGCCCGGCTGATCGGCGGCACCGACAGCTTCCGGGTTGGCGGCGAATTCAGCGCCGAAGAACAGCAGGATCATGTCGCTATCGCATTAAGGGCGACGGTTAACTTCATCCTGTGACGTCTGACTGATGAAAAGCTGGCGGGCACACCCCACGACCCTCCTGGTCCGCCAGCCCTGCCATGAGGCGGTCCCGCCCCCCGGGATCGCCTTGTGGGTGGGACGCCGCTTGCTCCTCAGGCGGCGTCCCCTTTCTTTACGGATGGACGGCGAAGTCGAAAATGCGCGCCGATCCGGTGCCATTGCCCCACATGCCGGGGCCAGCCCCCGCGCTCACCGAATAGAGAAAGCCATATTCGCCTGCTGTCAGGTCGGCCTTCGGCATCACCTTGAACACGCCCGGCGTCACCTGCTCATAATCGAAAGCGATACGGTCCCGATCCATCACCCCGGCCTTCGCTCCGGCCAGGTTCATGCTGCCCACGCGCGTTTCGCGCCGGTCCTTCTTCACGTCGAACCGGATGAGCGTGAACTCGTTGGGGGATGTGATCGCGCTCGCTGGGCCGGACAGCCAAAGTGATGGCGACCCAGCCTGCGACAGGCCGCGCGTCGCTTCATCGAAATAGAAATAGAATGTGGGTCGCCCATGCTTGGTCCGCACGCGCGCAGTGACGTTCGGGATCACCGCCTTGATGCTGAGCGACGCGATCCCGCCGGTAAAGGCATAGCCCAATATCCCGCCGGTCTTGCTCTGGTTCGACGTCGTCGGATCGATCCGCACCATGCGCGGGCCGCTGAGCAGGTAAAGACCCGACGGATGCGGCGCCAGCGGGTCGGGCGAATCCGCGGAGAAGGCGGCCTTTGCCGAAACCGCTCCCTGCGATCCGGACTCGATCATCGCCGCAATCACCGGCCCCGGCACGCCCCGTTTCTTGAGCGCGATCAGATCGTCGGTGGACAAGGCATAATGGCCCGCCGAAGCACGTATCTTGGCGATGACCGCATCATCGCCCAGCCCCGCCTGAACCAGCGCAACGACCATGTCATTGGTCAGCGTTTCGGCCGTGGCCGCGACGGGCAGCGCAGCCGCCATCATGGCGAGCGCCACCAAAACCCTGCGTGCCTTCATGTCTGATCCCCCGATTACCGGAAGCCCCCGCTTCCGGCCATGTCGGGGGTTTAGACAGCCCGTTCCGATTTAGGCAAGCGCCTTGCGGACCAGTTCGTTGACGACCTGCGGATTGGCCTTGCCCTGCATGGCCTTCATCGTCTGTCCCACGAAG
Source organism: Sphingobium herbicidovorans (assembly GCF_002080435.1). Classification (NCBI taxonomy): domain Bacteria; kingdom Pseudomonadati; phylum Pseudomonadota; class Alphaproteobacteria; order Sphingomonadales; family Sphingobiaceae; genus Sphingobium; species Sphingobium herbicidovorans. The sequence continues at coordinate 477,527 of NZ_CP020538.1, forward strand.
AATCCGAACAGCGCTTCCTTGCCCGCCTTATACTGTTCCACCTTGTCGCCATTGTCGGCCAGCACCTTGGCCACCGCCGCCTCGATCGCGCCGGTGTCGCTGGTCTGCTTCAGGCCCTTTTCTTCCACGATCTTGGGCGCACGCTCGCCGGTTTCGAGCATGATCTCGAACACCTGTTTGGCGATGGTGCCGCTGATCGTGCCGTCCGCAACCAGCGCCAGCAATTCCGCGCCCTCTTCTGGGCCGACCGGGCTGTCCTCCAGGCTCTTGCCCAGACGATTAAGCGCGCCATACAGTTCCGACAGCAGCCAGTTGGCCGAAGCCTTCGCAACCTCGCCCTCGCTCTTCTTCTGGATGCGCGCACCTTCGGCCAGCAGCGCCTCGAACCAACGGGCGGTATCGGCATCCGCGGTCAGAGTGGCGGCGTTGTAGGGCGAAAGGCCAAGCTGCTGCTCATAGCGGCGGCGCTTGGCGTCCGGCAGTTCGGGCAGCGACTGGCGGCATTCCTCCAGAAACGCGTCGTCCAGTTCCAGCGGCAGCAGATCCGGGTCGGGGAAATAGCGATAGTCATGCGCGTCTTCCTTCGACCGCATCGACCGCGTTTCATTCCTGTCCGGGTCATACAGGCGCGTTTCCTGCACGATCTTGCCACCGGCCTCCAGCACATCGACCTGACGGCTGGCTTCATGTTCGACCACCGCCATGACGAAACGGACCGAATTGACGTTCTTCGTCTCGGTACGCGTGCCAAATTCCTCGCCCGGCTTGCGGACCGAAACATTGACGTCGGCGCGCATCGAACCCTGGTCCATATTGCCGTCGCACGATCCCACATAGCGCAGGATCGTCCGTAGCTTCGCCAGATAAGCCCCAGCTTCGGCAGGCGAACGCATGTCCGGTTTCGACACGATCTCCATCAGCGCGACGCCAGAGCGATTGAGGTCGACATAGGAACTGGTGGGATGCTGGTCGTGCATCAGCTTGCCCGCATCCTGCTCGACATGGATACGCTCGATGCCGATCCGCTTGGTCACGGCGTCCGGGTTCTTCTCGTCCAGGCTGATCTCGATCTCGCCTTCGCCCACCAGCGGGTGATAAAGCTGGCTGATCTGATAACCCTGCGGCAGATCGGCGTAGAAATAATTCTTGCGATCGAAGCGCGACCATTTGTTGATCTTGGCGTCAATCGCCATACCCGTCCGCACCGCCTGACGGATGCACTCACGGTTCGGCACCGGCAGCATGCCGGGCATGGCCGCATCGACCAGCGAAACCTGCGTGTTCGGCTCCGCGCCGAAGGCCGTGGCCGCGCCGGAAAAGAGCTTCGCCTGGCTCGTCACCTGCGCATGGACCTCCAGGCCGATCACGACCTCCCACTCGCCGGTTGCGCCCTGAATGCGATAGGTTGATTCAGTCATTTCTCACGCTTCCAGTATCTGCTTGCGGGCCAAACATTGCCTCGTGGAAAGTCTCAAATACCCACGGCACTTCAAAGGCGACCCGGCTCACGGTGTTTTTCTCAGCCGCTTCACTACCGCCCATGCCCGCACCGATGCCTAAAACTTGCACCTTGAGTCCCGCTCCAGCCTCATTCGAATGCTTTACTGTAACGGCAACATCGAAGGACACGTTCTTAGGCATTTGATACTTGAACGAGCCGGCGATGCCTTTTGGCGCTCTAACCCCGGCATTCGTAATACCCGTCGAGATAGCCCGCAGCGTCGATGTCACGAACGCAGAAAGCTCTTCGCTATCAACCTCGTTTTCAACGCTCACCACCACTTCTCCGGCCGCGCCGTGAAGCCTGCACGCTCCTCGATAGCGAGGCCCGCGTTCAGGACGGTCTGCTCGTCCAGCGCCTTGCCGATAATCTGCAAGCCCAGCGGCAACCCCTGCGCATCCAACCCGCCCGGCACCGCCATCGCAGGCAACCCGGCCAGCGAAGCCGGAACCGTGAAAACGTCGTTCAGATACATCGCCAACGGATCAGCCTGCTTCTCACCCAGCGCAAAGGACGCGCTCGGCGCGGTCGGCGTCAGCAGCAGGTCGCACCTCTCGAATGCTTTGCTAAAATCGCGGGCGATCAGCGCGCGGACCTTCTGCGCCTGCGTGTAATAGGCGTCGTAGAAGCCCGCCGACAGCACATAGGTGCCGATCATGATGCGGCGCTTGACCTCCGGCCCGAAACCGGCGGCGCGGGTCGCGGCATACATGTCCTGCAACCCAGCCCCATCCGGCAAGTCACGCTGGCCATACCGCACGCCATCATAGCGCGCGAGGTTCGACGAAGCCTCCGCCGGCGCGATGATATAGTAAGTCGGCAACGCATATTTGGTGTGCGGCAGCGACACCTCGACCACCTCGGCGCCCGCATCCTTCAGCCATTCGACCCCTCGATCCCACATGGCTGAAATTTCCGCATTCAAACCGTCAGGACGATATTCCTTGGGAATACCGACCTTCTTGCCCTTGAGATCGCTGGAGAGATTGGCCTCCCACTGCGGCACGGCCAGATCCAGCGAGGTCGAATCCTTGGGATCAAAGCCCGCCATGGTTTCCAGCAGGATCGCATTGTCCCGCACCGTCCGCGCCATCGGCCCGGCCTGATCGAGCGAGCTTGCGAACGCCACGATGCCCCAGCGCGAGCAGCGGCCATAGGTCGGCTTGATACCCGAAATGCCAGTGAAGGCCGCAGGCTGCCGGATCGAGCCGCCCGTATCCGTCCCCGTCGCCGCCGGGCACAACCGCGCCGAAATCGCCGCCGAAGACCCGCCCGAAGACCCGCCCGGCGCCAGCGCGGCATTGTCGCCGCCGCCACGCCGCCAGGGCGAAATCACATTGCCGAAATAGCTCGTCTCGTTCGACGAACCCATGGCGAACTGGTCAAGGTTCAGCTTGCCCAGCATCCCCGCGCCCGCGTCCCACAGTTTCTTGGACACCGTGGACTCATAGGTCGGCGTGAACCCTTCCAGCATGTGGCTGGCGGCAGTCGTCTGCACGCCTTCGGTGCAGAACAGGTCTTTCATGCCGATCGGCACGCCCGAAAGCGGCTTCAACGCCTCGCCCGCAGCCTTCGCCTTGTCGGCCGCGTCGGCAGCTTCCAGCGCCTTTTCCGGCGTCTCGACGATAAAGGCGTTCAGCGCCTTGGCGGCAGCGACATTGGCGTTGAACGCCTCCGCCACTTCGCGCGCCGAAAAATCGCCCGCGCGAAAGCCGTCGCGAATTTCCGCAACCGTCAGGTCAGTCACATTGCTCATTATTCAATCACCTTGGGCACCGCGAAAAAGCCATGTTCGGCCTGCGGCGCATTCGCCAGCACCTTGTCGCGCACATTGCCGTCAGTGACGGCATCCTCACGCAGACGCTGGTGGTTGGGGATGACGGCGGTCATCGGCTCGACGCCGGTCACGTCCACCTCGCCCAGTTGCTCCACCCACCCAAGGATGTTGTTGAGTTCGGGCACCATCGCCTCGGCTTCGGCATCCGTCACCGAAATGCGCGAAAGGCTGGCGATCTTCTTTACGGTCTGAAGGTCTATCGACATGGGCCGCCGCTACCACCCGCTCACGCCCGCTTCAAGTCCGCACTTGCGTGTCCCCTGCGCCTGCGCCAGACAAGCGCCGCCAGAGGCGCGGATCGGGGCCGCGTCGAAGTGACGGAGAGCAAAGTCTTGGCCCGCAAATTCCTGTATGTCGTCGCCGGCCTGATCGTGCTGGTCCTTGCGGCATTGCTGGTCTACCGCATCTGGGGCATGGCATTGATCCGCGCGGTCATGGTGCCGCGCGAAGCCTTTGCCCCGCTCGCACCCCTGCCCGCCAACGCCTATGACGATCCAAAGATGTGGATCGCCCGTCCCGACATCACCCGCGACAATCCCGCCCTGTGGAAGCCCGCAGGCGTCAAGGATGCGCCGGTCGCGCAAAAGGCCGCCATCTTCTTCATCCACCCCACATCCTACATCACCACGCTGGGCGACGCGCACTGGAACATGCGCCTTGATGACAAGGACGCGCTCTCGACCGCGCGCCGCTTCGTTCAGGGGCAGGCCAGCGCCTTCAATGCGGTCGGCGATATCTGGGTTCCCCGCTACCGCCAGGCCAATTACGGCGCGTTCCTGACGCAGGAACCCGCTTCGGACCAGGCGCTTGCCGCCGCCTATCGCGACGTCGCCCAGGCCTTCGCCGCGTTCCTGAAAGCCAATCCCACCGGTCCCCTGATCCTCGCCGGTCACAGCCAGGGATCGCGTCACCTCCTGCAACTGCTGCGTCAACAGGTGGCCGACAAGCCCGTCGCCGCGCGCGTCGCCGCCGTCTACGCCGTGGGCTGGCCCGTGTCGGTCGAAGCCGACCTGCCCGCGCTCGGCCTCCCCGCATGCGCCCGCCGCGACCAGTCGCACTGCATCGTCAGCTGGCAAAGCTATGCCGAACCGGCCGACCCGTCGCCGATCATTGAGACGTTTGAGCGGCGCAACGGCTATACCGGCAAGCCGCGCAAGGGCACGCACATGCTTTGCACCAACCCGATAACCGGGGCCTTCAACGGAGCCGCCCCGGCCAGCGCCAATCGCGGCACCCTCGACAGCCGCGACGAAGCCAGGCCGCCGCGCCTGCTGACCGGCGTCGTGCCCGCGCGCTGCGACACCAGCGGCATCCTGATGATCGGGGAGCCGGTGGACATGGGGCCTTTCACCCTGCCCGGCAACAACTACCACGTGTATGACTATAGCCTCTTCTGGGGCGATGTGCGGGAAGATGCGCGCCAGCGCCTCACGGCATTTCTGGCCTCGTGACGACGCTCCTCACCGCCGATCGCGCCGCCTTTCGCGAAGCTCTGCCTCAGGGTGGCCGCCTGCTCGGCATGGACGTCGGCGCCAAGACGATCGGTCTTGCGCTTTGCGACGCTGGCTGGTCGATCGCCAGCCCGGCGCATACCGTTTCACGCGGCAAGTTCGGCAAGGACAAGATCGCCCTCGCCGCCTTCATGGAACAGCAGCAGGTGAAAGGCGTCGTCATCGGCCTGCCCCTCAACCTCGACGGCAGCGAAAGTCCGCGCAGCCAGGCCAGCCGCGCCTTCGCCCGCAATATCGCGGACCTTGGCCGCCCGATCTTCCTCTGGGACGAACGCTGGTCGACCCAGGCCGTCACCCGCACCCTGCTGGAAGCCGACGCCAGCCGCGCGCGCCGGGGCGAATTGGTGGATAAGCTCGCGGCCAGCTACATCTTGCAAGGCGCCATCGACGGCCTGATGGCCGGATTTTAGCGCCCGCCTTACGCCTCAAATGCCGAGATAATCGGACACGGTCCATTATCGGACGCATGGCAGGCGCTCGCCAGCCGCCGCAGCGAATCCCGCGCCGCTTCCAACTCCGCAATCCTTTCGTCCAGCGCCGCCAGCCGTTCCGCCGCCAGTTCCCGCCCTCGCGCCCGGTCCTCGCCAGCGTCCAGCCGCAAAAGCTCACCAATCTGCTCCAGCGTGAAACCGGCCCCCTGCGCCGACCGGATGAAGCGCAGACGCCGCACATCGTCTTCGTCGTAACGCCGCACGCCGCCACCTGTGCCCGTCCGCTCCGGCGTCCCCAGCAAATCCCTGCGCTGGTAAAAGCGCACCGTCTCGACGCCGACGCCTCCCGCGCGGGCCAGACCAGAAATCGTCATCGCCATACTTGACTCCGTACCATGGTACGCACCCCATATAGGTGGCATCGGATCACGAACACAGGCCAAGCCATGACTTCCTCCGCCGCATCAAGCAGCGCCACACGCCCCACAGCGCAACTCTATCGCATGGTGATGCCCGGCCATATCTGCCCCTATGGCCTCAAGGCACGCTGGCTGCTCCGCCGGAAAGGTTATGAGGTGGAGGATCACTGGCTCACCACGCGCGAACAGACGGACGCATTCAAGGCCGCGCATGACGTCAAGACGACGCCGCAAATCTTCATCGGCGGCGAAAGGATCGGCGGCCATGACGAACTGCGCCGTCATTTCGGCCTCCACGTCGCCGATCCCGACGCGACCAGCTATACGCCCGTCCTGGCCGTATTTGCGGTCGCGGCGCTGCTCGCGCTGTCGCTGGGCTGGCTGACCGCGATGCCGCTGGCCAGCATCATGACGGTCGAACATTTCATCGCTATCAGCATGATGCTGCTCGCCATGCTGAAACTGCAGGATGTGGATCGCTTCGCCACCATGTTCCTGAACTATGATCTGCTCGCAAGCCGCTTCGTGCCCTACGGCCGGATCTACCCTTTCCTGGAACTGGGCGCGGGCGCGCTGATGCTGACGGGACTGCTCAACTGGCTATCCATTCCGGTCGCCCTGTTCATCGGCGGGATCGGCGCGGTTTCGGTGTTCAAGGCGGTCTATATCGACAAGCGGGAACTGAAATGCGCCTGCGTCGGCGGCAGCAGCAACGTGCCCCTGGGCTTCGTGTCTCTGACGGAAAATCTCATGATGGTCGCGATGGCGCTGTGGATGCTGGCAGGCGGCTGATCGTCCGCCAGCGCCGCATCACATGCCGTCGCGCTCGTACACATCGGGCAGGAACTGGACGCCTTGTCCGCTCGGCACCGCAGTCAGATAGGTCAGATAAACCGGCACCGGCTGGGGCAGCGGCACATGCTGCTCCGGCTCGCTGCTCTCCGCCGCCAACGGCTTCCCAAAGAACCAGCGCCCCAGCCGCTGCGCATCCTCCAGCCGCACGCAGCCATTGCTGAAATGCCGCGCCGGTTTGGCCAGCAGGTCGCGTGAAGGCGTGTCGTGCAGGTATATGCCAAGGTCGTTGGGGAACATGAACTTCACCTTCCCCATGGCGTTCGATCCGCCCGGCAACTGCCGCACGCGCAACTGCCGCCGCCCGTCGGCCACCGCCTGCCAGTCGATCTCGGACTCATTCAGCCGCCTTGCACTCGCGCTCCAGTCCGACAGCGCCTCATAATTCAGCTCGCTGAGCGACGCCCCGTCCAGGATGCGGCGCGACAGCCTGCGCTCGACCAGATCGGTAGGGACATTCCAGTATGGATTGAGCGTCGCATAGCGAATCATGCCCGCCATCATCGGCGTCTGGCTTTCCTTCGCGCCAGCCACGACCTTCATCGTGCCGTCCTGCCGCCCGCCGCTATAGTACCAGAGCCGCGCCGACGCCGCATCGACCACGACATGCCGCACCCACGGCCCCGGCAGCAATCGCGCCCGATCGAGGTTGAGCGCAAGCATCCGGTCATACCATGCAAAGGGCCGGTTGAGCGCCTCGATCGTCTGCGGCCCCGCCACGCCGTCCGCCTTCAGGCCATGATCAGCCTGAAACGATCGAACTTTTGCAACCAGCGCCTTGTCATAGGAAGATCCTTCCAACAGGCCCAGCCGCCGGCGCAACATGGTCGCGCCCTGCCCCTTCATCCCCGGCCGCAGCTTGACGTCGCCGGAGACGGCGACATCGGGAAGGTCGGCCCAACGCACGCGGAAATTCACCCACGCGGTGCGCAGTTCCTTGTAGAACGGGCTCATCCAGCCGATTTGCCGGACATAGTCGGTGAAGGAAGAGGCGACAGCCGCCGCCCGCAATATCTCGGCAGGATCGTCGTCGCGCGGCTGCACCTCGGGGTCCAGATAGCGCATCTTCACCCGCTTCGTCGGTCGCCGCATATCGCGGACCAGCGCGGCAAAGGATTTGGACAGCGCCAGATCAGCGCGCGCCAGCAGTCGAGGATCGCCGCCGCTCGACCTCGCCTCCTCAACCAGATTTTCCAGCTCGCGCAGGTCGTAGTTTTTGGGATTAAGGCCATCGATCCGCGATGTGCGGATCAGGTCCAGCAGAATGTCTGCCTGCTTCCCTATATCCCTCTCATCGACCCAAAGCGGCCAATAGCCGCGCGGCGCATAAAAGTCGCGCAGCCTGCCACCAACGGACGCACGAATTTCCGCGCCGACGCTCGAACGCGCGCCGTCCTGCACGGCTTCCGGCGGCGCTTCCGACTGGGCGAAAGCCGATGCGGGCAACCCTGCAGCAAGAAGCCCCGCGACCATCACACTATCAAGGTAACGGGCGCGGCGAACTCGCCGCGCCCCGAAAGCGATGCCGATCAGCCGCGTTCTCCGCGCCTGGTCGGCGGCGGCGGAGGCGGTGGCGGCGGACAGGGCGGCCCCATGACCTCATGATACATGCCGTCAGCCGAATAATAGCCATCGACGATGCCATCGCCGTTGCGATCCGCCGCGACAGTGCCTGCAATCGCGCCGGGACCGACTGGCGGCGCGGGCGCGACAGGTTCATCCCTCGTCGTGGAGCATGCGCTCAGGCCGAGCGCGGCTCCGCCGAGGAGACCCAAAAGCCTGATGTTCATAACCTCTCCCTTGGCGCTACGAGGACCATACGCCAGTTAGATGTGGGCACTGCGAAACGCAGCGGGGGTGTAACGACCGACCCTGCCTTTCGAAGCCATTACCCAACCGCAATGACGGCGAAACGTGCCTAACGCGCGATTAACCGAACAATGCCTCAGGAGTGGCCTGCATCCCTAGTCTATCACCCACTCCGCAGAGCCGATCCCCTGCGCGTAAAGCAGTACCGACAGGTCGCCATGGACAACCTCTGCCCCTGCCGCCTCACGCGTTTTCGGCTTCGCATGATAGGCCACGCCCAGCCCCGCGCCCTGGATCATCGGAATGTCGTTCGCGCCGTCACCCACCGCCAGCGTCAAGGCGCGGTCGATCCCGCCCTCGATCGCTGCTTCCAGTTCGGCGCGCTTGCGCGACGCGTCCACGATGGGCAGCGTGACTGTCCCGGCCAATACCCCATCTGCGATCTCCAGCACGTTGGCGACCGCGCTGTCGAAACCGATCTCTTCGGCGACCGGCCCGGTGAAGCGGGTAAATCCGCCCGACACCAGCAGCGTCGCCGCGCCCCGCGCTTTCATCGTGCGCACCAGCGCCCGCGCGCCGGGCATGATCTTGACGCGCTCCGTCCGGCACCGGTCAATCGCCTCGTCCGCCAGCCCTTTCAGCAGCGCAACCCGCTCATGCAGCGCGCCCGCAAAGTCCAGTTCGCCGCGCATCGCCCGCTCGGTGATCTCCGCAATCTGCGGCTTGATCCCGGCATAGTCGGCCAGTTCGTCGATGCACTCGACGGTAATCATGGTCGAATCCATGTCCGCGATCAGCAGCTTCTTCTCGCGGCCCATCGCCAACTGGACGATCACGTCCACCTTGTCCCCGACATCCGCCAGCACCGCGCGCGCCGTTACGGGATCGCTGCCGAAGAAAATGTCCGCGGCCTTGCCCTCATCCAGCCACTTGCTATCCACCGGCGCACAGCCTGCGGTCGCCAATCGAGCGACGGATTCTGCAATATCCCCCTCACTCAAGGCCGCACTTGCCACTAAGGTTGCGACGAACATGAAAACTCCCGAAACAGATAAGGGCGAATCCCGCCCGCGCGTGGCGCTTATTGCCGGGCCTACCGCCAGCGGCAAGAGCGGGCTCGCGGTTAGCCTGGCGCAGGCGGCCAACGGCGTCGTCATCAACGCCGACGCCAGCCAGGTCTATGCCGACCTACAGATATTGTCAGCGCGGCCCGACGCGCGGGAAATGGCGGCGGCGCCCCATCGCCTATTCGGCCATATCGACGGCGCGCAAGCCTGCACCGCCGCGCGCTGGGCGGCTGATGCGCGCATAGAGATCAATCGCGCGCATGCCGAGGGACAGCTGCCCATATTGGTCGGCGGGACTGGCCTCTATCTGCGCACCCTGCTCGACGGCATCGCCCCGGTGCCGGACATAGAAGCAGACGTTCGCGCCGCCGTGCGCGCCATGCCGGTAGCCGACGCCCACGCCGCCCTGTCACGCGAAGATCCGGAAGCCGCTGCCCGCCTCGCTCCCGCCGACACCACCCGCGTCGCCCGCGCTCTGGAAGTCGTCCGCTCGACCGGCAAGCCGCTCACCTATTGGCAACAGCATAAGAGCGGCGGCATTGCCGACAGTATCCGGCTCTCGCCCCTCATCCTGCTCCCCCCGCGCGACTGGCTCATCGCCCGCTGCGACCGCCGGTTCGAACAGATGGTCGATAGCGGCGCGGTGCAGGAGGTTGAGGGGCTGCTGGCCCGCGCGCTCTCCCCCGAACTGCCCGTCATGCGCGCGATAGGCGTTCCCGAGATCGCAGGCTGGCTGCGCGGCGAAATCGACCGCGAAACCATGCTGGATCGGGGCCGGATCGCTACACGGCAATATGCCAAGCGCCAATATACCTGGTTTTCCCGCCAGCCACCGATCAACTGGACACGCGAAACACAGCCCATTGATGATAAAATCACCGGAGAAATGATAATAAAATTACGTCAATAGTGGTTGACTTGCCATTTTATGTCTATTAGATGCACCCGCCTTGCCATCGCTCCGCTTCCGGGGCAGAGGGCGCAACTTGCATCCAGTGGAAGGATTTAGCGTGTCCGAAAAGAGCGGCGCGGACATTTTGGTTGAAAGCCTGATCGACCTGGGGGTCGAAGTCGTGTTCGGTTATCCGGGCGGCGCCGTGCTGCCCATCTATGACGCGCTTTTCAATCATCCGAAGATCCGCCACGTCCTTGTCCGCCACGAACAGGGCGCGACCCATATGGCGGAGGGTTACGCCCGCTCCACCGGCAAGCCCGGCGTCGTCCTCGTCACATCCGGCCCCGGCGCGACCAATGCCGTCACCGGCATCACCGACGCGCTGATGGATTCCATCCCCATGGTCGTCATCACGGGGCAGGTTCCCACGCAGCTGATCGGCACCGACGCGTTCCAGGAAGCGGACACGGTCGGCATCACGCGCCACTGTTCCAAGCATAATTATCTGGTCAAGGATCCGGCAAAACTTGCTGGCGTCGTCCATGAAGCATTTCATATCGCCACCACCGGCCGCCCCGGCCCGGTCGTCGTCGATATCCCCAAGAACGTCCAGATCGCGACCGCGCCCTACAACCGGCCGCTCGGTTTTGAGCACGCAAGCTACAAGCCGCAGACGAAGGCGGATGCCTCCGCCATCGCCTCTGCCGTCGAAATGCTCGCAAAAGCGGAACGCCCCATCTTCTACACCGGCGGCGGCGTCATCAATTCGGGGCCGAAGGCGTCGGCCCTGCTGCGCGAACTGGCGGAACTGACGGGCGCGCCCGTCACCTCGACCCTCATGGGCCTGGGCGCCTATCCCGCATCCGGGCCGCAATGGCTGGGGATGCTGGGGATGCACGGCACCTATGAAGCTAATTGGGCGATGAACAAGGCGGACCTGATCGTCTGCATCGGCGCGCGTTTCGATGACCGGGTCACTGGTCGCCTCGACGCCTTCGCGCCCAATTCGAAAAAGGTCCACATCGACATCGATCGCAGCTCGATCAACAAGACGGTCGAAGTCGATCTTCCGATCGTCGCCGATGTCGGCAACGCGCTCAATGACATGATCACCGCGTGGAAGACGCACGGCCACAAGGCGGCGGACCTGTCGGAATGGTGGGCCAGGATCGAAGGATGGCGCGCGCGCAACAGCCTCGCCTATCCCGAAAGCGGTGAAGAGATCATGCCGCAGGAAGCGATTGCCCAGCTCTACAAGGCCTCGCGTTCGGCCGATGACGTCATCATCACCACCGAAGTCGGCCAGCACCAGATGTGGGCGGCCCAGCATTTCGGTTTCGACGCGCCGAACAAGTGGCTGACGTCGGGCGGCCTCGGCACCATGGGCTATGGCTTCCCCGCCGCCATCGGCGCGCAGGTCGGCAATCCCGACAGCCTGGTCGTCTGCGTCGCCGGCGATGCCTCGATCCAGATGAACATCCAGGAAATGGGCACCGCCAGCCAATATCGCCTGCCCGTCAAGATATTCATCCTCAACAATGAATATATGGGCATGGTCCGCCAGTGGCAGGAACTGACCTATGAAAGCCGCTATTCGAACAGCTATTCGGACAGCCTGCCCGACTTTGTGAAGCTGGCCGAAGCCTATGGCTGGACCGGCATTCGCATCGAAGGACCGCAGGAACTGGAAGCGGGCATCCGCCAGATGATCGACACGCCCGGCCCGGTCATCGTGGACTGCCGCGTGGCCAAGCTGTCCAACTGTTTCCCGATGATCCCGTCGGGCGCGGCGCATACCGACATGCTGCTCGACCCCAGCCAGGTCGCGGGCATCATGTCGGACGAGGCAAAGGCTCTGGTGTGACCCAGCATCTGAAGCTCCGCATCCATGTGAGCGAACCCTTCGACTTCGAACGGATCAGCGGCACGGCCGAGCTGAAAGGCTGGACCGTCGACCATCACGATCCCGAGAATGAGGATTGGGAAGTCCATCTGGAACAGGGCTTCGATTTCCACGAGCGCCGGATCGGCCGCCTGCTGGCCAGTCCCCGCTATGTGGGTGAACATATGGGCCGCATGTTCGACGCGATTGCGGGCTTCCCGGTCCGCCTCGCCCATCGCGACGACGGCAGCTGGCACTACGCCTTCACGGGCATGATTTCGCAGCGCCATGAGCGTGCAGACGAACCGGTTAATGGAACGAGCATCTGATGCATATCCAGGAAGAATATAGCGAGCGGCATGTCCTGTCGCTCACGGTCACCAACGAAGCGGGCATCCTGGCCCGGATCGCAGGGCTGTTCACCGCGCGCGGCTATAATATCGACAGCCTGACCGTGGCGGACATCACGGACGATCACGCGATCAGCCGCATCACCATCGTCACCAACGGCCCGCCCAAGGTGATCGACCAGATCATCGCCCAGCTCGACCGCCTGGTGCCCGTCCACAAGGTCACGGACCTCACCGCCAACGGCCCCTTCGTCGAGCGGGAACTGGCGCTGGTCAAGGTTATCGGCACGGGCGAGGACCGGATAGAGGCGCTGCGCCTCGCCGACGTCTTTCGCGCCAAGGTGGTCGATACGACGATCGAAAGCTTCATTTTCGAAATCACCGGCACGACCGAAAAGATCGACAATTTCATCGGCCTCATGCGCCAGATCGGCCTCGTTGAAGTCGGCCGCACCGGCGTCGTCGGCCTGATCCGCGGCAAGGAGCCGAATTGACTTTGACCCCTCTCCCGCCCGCGGGAGAGGGAGGGGCCCGCCGCGCAGCGACGGGAGGGTGAGGGCCAGCCAGGTGGTGAGGCCCCTCCCGGTGGTTCCCCCTCACCATTGATTAAGCTCCTCCCGGAGCAGCTGGACAGAAGAAGGAACGTCAAATGAAGGTTTATTACGATCGCGACGCCGACATCGGCCTCATCAAGGGCAAGAAGGTCGCCATCCTCGGCTATGGCAGCCAGGGTCACGCCCATGCCCAGAACCTGCGCGACAGCGGCGTGGCCGAAGTCGCCATCGCCCTGCGCCCCGGTTCGGCCAGCGCCAAGAAGGCGGAAGGCGCAGGCTTCAAGGTCCTGCCGAACGCCGAAGCCGCCGCATGGGCCGACGTCCTCATGATCCTCGCCCCTGACGAGCATCAGGCCGCCATCTACGCCGACGACATCCACGCGAACCTGAAGCCCGGCGCGGCGCTCGCCTTCGCGCATGGCCTCAACGTCCATTTCGGTCTGATCGAGCCGCGCAAGGACGTGGACGTCATCATGATCGCGCCCAAGGGCCCCGGCCACACCGTCCGCAGCGAATATCAGCGCGGCGGCGGCGTCCCCTGCCTGATCGCCATCGCGCAGGACGCGACCGGCAACGCGCATGACATCGCCCTGTCCTATGCCAGCGGCGTCGGCGGCGGCCGTTCGGGCATCATCGAAACCAACTTCCGCGAGGAATGCGAAACCGACCTGTTCGGCGAGCAGGCCGTGCTTTGCGGCGGCGCGACCGCGCTGGTCCAGGCCGGTTTCGAAACGCTGGTCGAAGCCGGTTACGCGCCGGAAATGGCCTATTTCGAATGTCTCCACGAACTCAAGCTGATCGTCGACCTGATGTATGAAGGCGGCATCGCCAACATGCGCTACTCGATCTCGAACACCGCCGAATATGGCGACATCAAGACCGGCCCGCGCATCATCACGGAAGAAACGAAGAAGGAAATGAAGCGCGTCCTCGCCGACATTCAGTCGGGCCGCTTCGTCAAGGACTTCGTGCTCGACAACCGCGCCGGCCAGCCTGAACTGAAGGCCAGCCGCATCGCCGCCCAGCGTCACCCGATCGAGGAAACCGGCGCAAAGCTGCGCGCGATGATGCCCTGGATCGCCGCCAACAAGCTGGTGGATCAGGAAAAGAACTAAGGCTGGCGCGGGCGGACCATCCCGCCCGCCCCCTGACCGCTTTTCCATTGTTCGCGCAGAGGCGCAGAGGGCGCAGGGGAATCCTTCCTGCGATCTCTGCGCCTCTCGCGCATCTGCCTGGTTGAACCTGCGCCGTCCCGCACACCGTCAGCCCAAGCAGCAACGCACTACCCGGTCACCTCAGCCTCCTCCCGTCACCCCAGCGAAAGCTGGGATCTAAAGCCCACCCGCTATCCATCGCGCGCCCACGCGCGCAGGAAACCGTCCCTCCAAAAATCCACATCCGGTAACCCTCTGTTTCCGGTTACACCTCTGGAACAATCAAGGGATGCCGCTATGGTGGCGCGTCTTTTGCTTCTGGAGAACCACCGATGCGCAAGTTGCTGATTTCCGCTGCTGCCTTTACCGCGATCGCAGGCGGCACTGTCGTCATCGCCCAGCAAATGCCCGCCGCGCCCGGCGCAAAGGATCCCGCCCGCGTCACCGGCGGCACCTATCAGATCGATCCCGGCCACACCCAGGTCGTCTTTGCCTACGACCATATGGGCTTTTCCAACAATGTCGGCGTCATCTCCGAATCCACCGGCACACTGACCCTTGATCCCAAGAATGTGGCCGCCGCCAAGGTCTCCGTGGACGTCCCCATCGCCAATATCCGCACCGGCGTTGCAAAGCTCGACGAACATCTGATGAAGGCCGACTTCTTCGACGCGGCCAAATTCCCCAAGGCGACCTTCGTCTCGACCAGCGTAAAGGCTGACGGCCCGACCGGCGCGGAAATCACCGGCAACCTGACCATCAAGGGCATCACCAAGCCAGTGACGCTTGAAGCCGAATTTTTTGGCGCGGGCAAAGCTCCCGCGATGATGGGCGGCAAGGAAAATGTCGGCTTCGTCGCCACGGGCGCGGTCAAGCGCAGCGACTTTAACATGGGCTATGGCGTGCCCATGGTCGGCGACGCGATCGAACTGAAAATCATCGCCGCGTTCCAGAAATAACTTCAGATGACGGCGTCACCCCGGGCTTGACCCGGGGTCTCGCTCCTTGAATGCGCCGGCAATGACACGCGATCAGCAAGGCGGTTGGGTCTATGATCGCTATCGTGGCACAATGTACGTCGGCGTTACCTCCAATCTTGCTGCCCGCACCCACCAGCACCGATCAGGCGAAAGATCTGACTTCTGCGCCCGATACGGACTCACCCGCCTGGTATGGGCGGAACATAGTGGCGACATCGCCAACTGCATCGCACATGAAAAGCGTCTCAAGCGATGGCGTCGCCAATGGAAATTCGACCTGATCGAAAGGGGCAATCCGGATTGGCGGGACATGTTTGATACGCTTGCATGAATGGTAGCGGGCCCCCGGATCAAGTCCGGGGTGACGTAAGTGCGGGCAGGATGATCATCCACTCGTCACCCCGGGCTTGACCCGGGGTCCCGCTTCTTCCCCTTCCGCTCCAATCCCCCAAACGCACGAAAACTTGCACTCCTCGGCCAATCCCGTTAAACCCCGGTCCACCATGCAGCGCGCGCTTCTTTCCCTGCTACGACTTACACGCCCTTAGGCGTGGCATTTCTGCTGCTCTTCGCTTGAATGACGCAGCAATCCGCCTAAGGGCATATCCAAGCAGATAGTCGTTTCACCGGGCAGGCCGCGCCGCCGCCCGTTTGCATAAAGAAGTAGCTTCCCATGATGCTGACCGACCCTTCGCAGAAATATCGCGCCTTCCCGCAGGTGGATCTGCCCAACCGCCAATGGCCCGGCGCCGTCATCACCTCGCCGCCGCGTTGGCTGTCAACCGACCTGCGAGACGGCAACCAGTCGCTGATCGATCCCATGAACGCCGAAAAGAAGCGCCGCTTCTTCGACCTGCTGCTCAAGGTTGGCGTCAAGGAGATCGAGGTCGGCTTTCCCGCCTCGGGCGCGACCGATTTCGACTTCATCGCCGGGCTGGTGCGCGACGGCGCGATCCCCGACGATGTATTCCCGCAAGTGCTGACGCAGGCGCGTGAAGACCTGATCGCCACAACCTTCGAAAGCCTGCGCGGCGCGAAGAAGGCCATCGTTCACGTTTACAACGCCGTGTCGCCCGCCTGGCGCAATATCGTGTTCCAGATGGATCGCCCGCAGATCAAGGAAATCGCGATCAACGCGGCCAAGCTGCTGCGCGACAATGCGGCAAAGCAGCCCGACACCGACTGGCATTTCGAATATTCGCCGGAAACCTTCTCCACGGCCGAACTGGATTTCAGCCTGGAATGCTGTGAAGCGGTGATGGAAATCCTCCAGCCGACGCCGGAAAAGCCGCTGATCCTGAACCTGCCCGCCACGGTAGAGGCCGCGACGCCCAACATCTATGCCGACCAGATCGAATGGATGTGCCGCAACATCTCGCGCCGCGACAGCGTCGTCATCTCGCTGCACACCCATAACGACCGGGGCACCGGCGTCGCCGCGGCGGAACTGGGCCTGATGGCGGGCGCGGACCGCATCGAAGGCTGCCTGTTCGGCAATGGCGAGCGGACCGGCAACTGCGATCTGGTGACCGTCGCGCTCAACATGTACACGCAGGGCATCAATCCGGGGCTGGATTTCTCCGACATCGATGAGGTCATCCAGACCGTCGAATATTGCAACCAGCTGCCCGTCCACCCGCGCCATCCCTATGCGGGCGAACTGGTGTTCACCGCCTTTTCCGGCTCGCATCAGGACGCGATCAAAAAGGGTTTTGCGGCGCAGGAAGTCCGCAACGACCAGATCTGGGACGTGCCCTATCTGCCCATCGACCCGAAGGATCTGGGCCGCGATTATGAAGCGGTGATCCGCGTCAATTCGCAATCGGGCAAGGGCGGCGTCGCCTGGGTGCTGCAACAGGACAAGGGGCTGAAGCTGCCCAAGCGGATGCAGGCCGACTTCTCCCGCGTCGTGCAGGCGCTGGCGGACCAGAGCAGCCGCGAACTCAACGCCGCCGACATCTGGGCCGCGTTCGAGGATCATTACCGCCTGTCCGGCGACCAGCCCTACAGGCTCATCGACTATAATGAGAGCGGCCATGCGGGCGACCGCATCTTCACCGGCAAGATCGCGCACAAGGGCGGCGAGCGCTCCATTTCCGGACGCGGCAACGGGCTGATCTCCTCGGTGCTGGCTGCGTTGCGCGATGACCTTGGCGTCGATCTGGAAGTGGCTGATTACAGCGAGCATGCAATCGGCGTCGGCACGGACGTCGCTGCGGCGGCCTATGTCGAATGCCGCACGCCTGACGGTCGCACGGTCTTTGGCATCGGCACCGACACCGATATCGCGACCGCATCGGTTCAGGCCGTACTGTCGGCCGCCAACAGCATTTCATAACGAAACTTAAAATAGGAAAGGACGCGAAAAATCGCGTTCTTCCCTATATTTCATTCTTGAGTTCGGAACGACAGTGACAAATCACCAGGTCCACATAATCGGCGGCGGTCTCGCCGGCTCCGAAGCCGCCTGGCAACTGGCGGAGGCGGGCATCAAAGTCCGTCTCTCCGAAATGCGCGGCTCAGGCGACATGACTCCGGCGCATCAGACCGATGGCCTCGCCGAACTGGTTTGCTCGAACAGCTTTCGTTCCGATGATCCCGACAAGAACGCCGTCGGCCTGCTCCACCAGGAAATGCGCCGCCTCGGCTCCCTCATCATGGCGCAGGCTGAACCGGCCAAAGTCCCGGCAGGATCCGCGCTGGCGGTTGATCGGCACATCTTTTCAGAAGGCGTCACCCGCACGCTTTGCGACCATCCAAATGTAAAGGTCGTCCGCGAACGGATCGACACCCTTCCGGCCGAAGGCATGACGATCGTCGCCACCGGCCCGCTCACCGCACCCGCGCTGGCCGCCAGTATCGGTCAGGCAGCAGGCATGGACCACCTCGCCTTCTTCGACGCCATCGCGCCCGTCGTCCATTTCGACAGCATCGACATGGACAAATGCTGGATGGCCAATCGCTGGGACAAGATCGGCCCCGGTGGCGGAGAGGGTACGGATTACATCAATTGCCCGATGACCAGGGATCAGTATCAGGCCTTTGTCCAGGGACTGCTCGACGGCGACAAGACCGAATTCAAGGAGTGGGAAAAGAACACCCCCTATTTTGAAGGCTGCATGCCGATTGAGGTGATGGCGTCCCGGGGGCCTGAAACCCTGCGCCATGGTCCGATGAAGCCGATGGGTCTGGATGACCCCCGCACCGGCCGCTGGCCCTACGCTGTCGTCCAACTGCGTCAGGACAATGCGTCCGGCACGCTGTGGAACATGGTCGGCTTCCAGACGAAGCTGAAACATGGCGCGCAGGTCGATCTGTTCCGCACGATCCCCGGTCTGGAAAATGCCGAGTTCGCCCGGCTCGGCGGCCTTCACCGCAACACGTTCATTCAAAGCCCCAAGCTCCTTGACGCCACGCTCCGGTTGAAGAACGCCCCCCATATACGTTTCGCCGGCCAAATGACCGGCTGCGAAGGCTATGTCGAAAGCGCGGCGATCGGACTGCTCGCGGGCCGTTTCGCCGCGGCAGAAATATTGGGGCAGCAACTGGCTCCCCCGCCTGGCGAAACTGCGTTGGGCGCGCTGCTAGGCCATGTCATCGGCAACGTCGAAACAGCCGACTATCAGCCAATGAACGTCAATTTCGGCCTGTTCCCGCCGATAGACGATGTGAAGAAAAAACAGCGCAAGGAAGCGATGACGTCGCGCGCGCGCGCGGCCCTGGGCCTTTGGCTGGGCGAACTCCAGCCCGCCTGAACCATCAGCATTTACAGCGCGGCTTGGGACTGCGCTTGGGGGCGGTACTGGCGAACTCCGCCGGGGTCAGCTTGCCATCGCCATTCGCATCCGCCTGCGCGAAGCGGTCGGATGTCGCAACCGCCCATTCCTCGAACGACAGCAGATTGTCACCATCCTTATCGAGCTTCTTGAAAGCCTTGACCCGGCTGCCCATCATCTCGATCCGCGTAATCACGCCATCCCGGTCGCGATCGTATCGAGCAAAGCGCTTCTGTTCGCGGCTTTGCGGGCTTGCCTCACCGGGACGGGGCAGCGGCTTTCCAACGGCATCTGGATCGCCCTCCGGCAACGCATCGTTGGCGGGAGGCGGCGGAGGCGCTATCACGGCCTCAGGCGCGGGACCATTGGCCGCGCGCCCCTGCCACCAGAAAAGGCTTGCCGCGACCAGCAGCAATGTTGCGCCGGCGCCTGCCATGATCCGTCCCACAAAATCCCCCTTCAACGCGTGGTCAGCGCCACGCGCAATAGCCGAAGATAAAGTCCCGGCGTCAAGCGTTTAGGCGCCACCCGGCCCTTTAAAATGTCCTGCCGCGCCAAGCCATAAGCGATGCGCACAGGCCGCCAGGCGGCAGGCCAGGGTTGAGAGAAGGAGGGCATCTTTTCCCGCGCAAGGCCGATCGCATCAGCCGCGAGAGACGGGTCGGCCACATGCCCGGACAAGTCCCACAGCGCCCATGCCGCGCCAGCCTGCGTCAACCAGGGTGACACGTCGCTTTCCCCCGCAAGCGCATGGAACAATCCACCGCCGCGGCCATTGGCATAGCCGTCAAGGTCGACATCTCCCACCATCGCCTCCCAGCCATCGAGCCATGCCGACAGCCCGGCAGGCGGTAACGCGCCCAGCGTACGCAGGCCGTCGATCAGCGGTTCCCCCCTGCCCTTGGCCCCCGCCTCATCGCTCAACGCTTCCTGCCACCAGGCGAGGCGGATCTGGCCGATCATGGGTTCGCTCGTCGTGGCCGCGAGCCGGGCAAAACGTGCGTCCAGCGTCCACAGCAGCCGATGGCGCGCCATGTCATCGCCCGCATAGGCGCTCAGCAGCGCCGCCAGGGCGGACGGTTCGTCGGCCAATGCCTCAGCCACAGGCTGTATATCGCCCGGTATAGATTATCGTCATTTTAACTATCCCCCGAATATTGATCCTAACACCTGCCCCTTAAGGAGCAGTCGGTTGCCCTGCCTGCAAGGGGGGTCGGGACAAGCATGGGTGAAAGCAAAAATGGGCGACAGGATCAAGCGCGCGCTGTTCATTTTGATGCGGCTCTATCACAATCAGGCTGGCAATACGCTGGCGATCGTGGCGGCTGCCATCTTCCCTCTGGCCGCGCTGATTGGCGGCGGCGTGGATATCAGCCGCATCTACCTGACCAAGACGCGGCTGCAACAGGCATGCGACGCTGGCGCGCTTGCCGGGCGACGCGCCATGACGGGTCTCACCTGGACAACGGGGCAGGATAACGGAAGCTCAGAGGACACCGCCAACCGCTTTTTCACCGTTAACTTCCCCGCCAACAAATATGGGACAAAGTCCGGCGCGGTCGTCTATTCGGCCAGCGAGACGGGCGCCGTCACCGGCAACGCGACGGTGGTCGTTCCGATGACGCTGATGTCGCTTTTTCAGATGCCGGACAAAACGGTAACGGCGACCTGTACCGCCGATCTTCAATTACCGAATACCGACGTGATGTTCGTTCTGGATACGACCTTGTCCATGAATGAAATCAACACCGGCGATTCCCAAAGCCGAATCGAGGTGCTGCGCAGTGCCGTGAGCAGCTTCTATACAGAGCTGGAAAATGTCCGGCCCGCTGGCTCGCATATTCGCTATGGCTTCGTTCCCTATTCGGGAACCGTAAATGTTGGAACGCTGCTGAAACCAGCATGGCTTCAGGACAACCCCATCTACGACTCGCGGGAGGCCGACGGCACGTCCACCCAAATCACGACCAAGAAATCGGGCGGCGGGTTTGAACCCGAAACGCTCAAGAGTTGGACTAATTGGCAAACGACCAGCGGTTCGTACGGCCCCGGCACGCCTTACTACGGGGAACCGGAAAACTGCGTCGCGCCAGCCAAGACCCTGTCAGATAAGACGGTCCAGACATCCTGGAATCCGAACTCAAGCGCGCTGCCGCGTTCTCGCGTCCACACACGCACACGGCACGGGACAACCTATTCGGCCAGCCTCTCGGGCGGCGTATGCACAATCAAGTCAACCGTCTACAACAATCTGGTCGAGGAGCGGACGGAAACGATCAGCCAAAATCCCAACGCCGGACAGCCGATCCCTGAAACGGAAACCACGACCACAACCACGCATTACCATTGGATTTACAGGCCAATTTCCTATGACATTTCCGCTCTGAAAGTCACAGACAGCAACGGAAACGTCAAGGGTAACAGCTTCAAGGCGCCAGTTGAGAACGCAAGCGCAAGCGGTCATCCCAGAGAGCGCACGATCACGTGGAACGCATCCAACGGCTGCATCGAGGAACGCGGAAGCGGCTATGACATGGATGTCGATCTGGTTCCGGATCCCACGCGGCCCGAAACCCAATGGAAGCCATATCTGCCCCGCCTCGTCTATGGCCGTGACCAGACGACGACAGGATATCAGAAGCCGGCACCAGAGGGGCAAAGATACCCTACAGCGTGGCTCAATAGATGGGCGTTCAGTGGATCGCCCCTTGAAACCAAGACGCGCGACTTCAACCTCAACGATACCACCAACTTCTACACGCCGTCAGTAGATTTGTGGCAATCCGGCGCTTGCCCAACCGCTGCCCGTAAACTGTCGGAAATAGACGCCACTACGCTTAACGCATATCTTGACAGCCTCACGCCAGCGGGCTTCACCTATCACGACATCGGCATGTTGTGGGGTCTGCGCCTGATGTCCCGCGAGGGTCTGTTTGCAGCGGAACACGCAGCCGCCGAATCATCGGGCCGGTACGCCCGTAACCTGATATTCATGACCGACGGCCAGACTGACACGCGCATCGGAGCATATGATGCTTGGGGCTTATCAGCCATGACGCGGCGACGTACCCCCACCAATCGTGTGCCGACCGATGAAGAACAGAATGCACTTACTGAAACGCGGCTGACCCAGCTGTGCAATGTAGCCAAAAATCAAAAGAACATCACGGTATGGGTGATCGCCTTCGGTACGGAACTCAGCCCTCTTTTGTCGGGCTGTGCGTCCCCCGGTCGCGCTTATCAGGCCGATAACGCCGATCAGCTGACGGCCACTTTCTCCCAGATCGCATCGCAGATCGCCCAGTTGCGGGTGACACGATGAGACGCGCTACCGCTAGGTCTCGCTTCACCGGGCAAGCTCGATCTCTCGCCCAGGATGCTCGCGGCGCAACATTGGTGGAGTTCGCCTTCGTCGCGCCCATCCTCGTGCTCATGCTGATGTTCCTGTTCGACACCGGCTATTATCTCTACGCCCGCGCCATATTAAGCGGAGAAATACAGGCTGCAGGGCGGGCGTCAGCTCTCGAAACGGCTACCCAGGCCAACCGCGCATTGCTGGACAACTCGGTCGAGACGGCGGTGAAACGACTGGTTGGTGGCGGGACACTCCACTTTGATCGCCTGGCCTTCAAATCCTACGGCCGCGCCCAGTCCAGGGCAGAGGCCTTTATCGACTCCAACGGCGACAACATCTGCAACAACAATGAAAGCTTCGACGACGCCAACGCCAACGGCGTACGCGATACCGATTCGGGCGTAGCCGGCCAAGGCGGCGCAAAGGACGTCACAATCTATTCCGCGACGCTGGAATATGATCGCCTTTTCCCGATGGCGTCACTGTTGGGCTGGAGCCAGCAGGTCAGCGTCACCGCACACACCATTTTACGCAATCAGCCTTTCGATAAGCAGGCGGAAGCCTTGATTGGCCATTGCGATTGAGGATCCATCAATGAACAGGTCTCAAACCTCAGGCATCCGACAGGCGATCACCAGATCCATTCCCTCGCGGCGTGATCTTCTGCGGTGCCAGAGCGGCATCGCCTTGACCGAGTTCGCGATGGCTTTCCCCATTCTGCTGATCTTCGCCACATCTGGCCTGGAACTCACCAACTATGCCCTGACCGTGAAGAGAGTCGGCGAACTCGCGGTCATGGTATCGGACAACGCGTCCCGGATGGGTGCTCAAAGCGCCATTAACAACAAGCCGGTTAGCGAGGCGGAGATCAACGACGTTTTCATCGGCGCGGATCTGCAAGCAGCCAATCTGAATCTCAGTCAAAAGGGCAAGATCGTCCTTTCCAGCCTGCAGCGAAATGAAGATGGCGGGCAGACGATAAAATGGCAGCGATGCTTTGGAGGGGGCGCTTATCAGTCCGCTTACGGACCAGAGGGTACAGGCGCCACGGGCACCAGTTTCGTCGGCATGGGACCGGAGGATCATGAGGTTACTGCAGCGGCGGGGACGGCGGTGATGGTGGTGGAAATCCACTACACCTACAAACGACTGATGCCCATTATCACGCTGCCGCTACACGACATTACGGAGTTTTCGGCCTATAACGTCCGCGATAGTCGAGACATCACACAGGTTTACAATACCGAGAATGTGACGCCATCGACCTGCACCTGAACTCAGGCGCGTAGCAGGAAGGGAGAGCCAGTTCGGCCCTCCCCAACTATATGGTCAACGATAGCAAACCTTCTTCGCCGCAGCGACGACACGCGCCGCGTCGATAAGCGCCGCCTTTTCAAGGTTCGCGGCATAGGGCAGCGGCACATCCTCGTTGGTCACGCGCAAAACTGGCGCATCCAGGTCGTCGAAACCCTGCTCCATCACCACGGCGGCGATTTCCGACGCGATCGAGCAAACCGGCCAACCTTCCTCGACCACGACGAGGCGATTGGTCTTCTTGAGGCTCTCCAACACGGTCGCGGTGTCCAGCGGTCGCAACGTGCGCAGATCGATGACCTCCGCATCTATGCCCTCGCCCGCCAGCGTTTCCGCCGCTTCCAGCGCGATGCCGACACCGATCGAATAACTGACCAGCGTCACATCCTTGCCCGCGCGCATTACACGGGCCTTGCCGATCGGCAGGACATAGTCATCCACCTTCGGCACGTCGAAGCTCCGGCCGTAGACCAGCTCATTCTCCAGGAAAACGACCGGGTCTTCTGACCGGATGGCGGCCTTCAGCAAACCCTTCGCATCGGCCGCATCATAGGGCGCGATGACGATAAGGCCCGGAACAGCCGCATACCAAGGTCCATAATTCTGGCTGTGCTGGGCCCCGACGCGGCTCGCCGCGCCATTGGGGCCACGGAACACTATGGGACAGCGCATCTGGCCGCCCGACATATAGTTGGTCTTGGCCGCCGAGTTGATGATGTGGTCAATCGCCTGCATGGCGAAGTTGAACGTCATGAACTCGATGACCGGGCGAAGGCCGCCCATCGCGGCGCCAGCGCCAATACCGGCAAAGCCATATTCGGTGATCGGCGTGTCGATGACGCGCTTATCGCCAAACTCATCGAGAAGGCCTTGGGTCACCTTGTAAGCGCCCTGATATTCAGCCACTTCCTCACCCATGACGAATACCCGCTCATCGCGGCGCATTTCTTCGGCCATGGCATCGCGCAGCGCTTCACGCACCGTCGTTTTTACATATTCGGCGCCTTCGGGAACATCAGGGTCAGCCACGCTGGCCTTTACGTCCGTATCCAGCTTGGCCGTTCCGCTGACCGCCTTCTTCGGCGCCTCAGCGGCCGCCTCCGCCTTGGCGGCAGGCGCGTTTTCCTTCGCCCTCGGCGCAGGCTTAGCGGCATCGCCGCCCTCGCCAGCCATTGTCGCGATGACCGTGCCGACTTTCACGCCTTCGGTGCCCTCGGGAATGACGATCGCGCCGATCTTGCCTTCATCGACCGCTTCAAATTCCATCGTCGCCTTATCAGTCTCGATCTCGGCGAGAATATCGCCCGAGCGCACTTCGTCGCCTTCCTTCACAAGCCATTTGGCCAGCGTGCCTTCCTCCATCGTCGGGGAGAGCGCTGGCATCTTGATTTCGATACCCATCAATATTGCTCCACCAGCACGTCGGTATAGAGTTCGGACATTTCCGGCTCCGGCGATGTTTCGGCGAAGTCGGCCGCGTCGCTCACGATCTTGCGAATGTCCTGATCAACCTTTTTGAGTTCATCCTCGCTGACGCCTGCGTCCATCAGATACTTCTTCGCACCCTCGATCGGGTCGGATTTTTCGCGCATGGCCTGCACTTCCTCGCGCGAACGGTATTTCGCGGGGTCGGACATGGAGTGGCCGCGGTAGCGATAGGTCTTCATTTCCAGAAGAATGGGGCCATTGCCACCCTGCACCCATTTAAGCGCTTCCTCAGTCGCGCCGCGCACCGCAAGGACGTCCATGCCATTGACCTGGATGCCGGGGATACGGAAACTTTCGCCGCGGCGATAAAGCTGATCCTCGGCTGACGAGCGATTAACGCTGGTGCCCATGGCGTATTGATTGTTTTCGATCACGAAGATGATCGGCAGCTTCCATAGCTCAGCCATGTTGAAGCTTTCATAGACCTGGCCCTGATTGGCCGCGCCGTCGCCGAAATAGGCAACGCACACGCCCCCATCGCCCTTATATTTGTGCGCGAAACCCAAGCCCGCGCCGAGTGATACCTGAGCGCCGACGATCCCGTGACCGCCGAAAAACTTATGCTCGACGCTGAACATGTGCATCGAGCCGCCCTTGCCCTTCGAAATGCCCGCCTCGCGACCGGTCAGCTCAGCCATGATGACATTCGGATCTATGCCATAGGCAAGCATGTGGCCGTGGTCGCGATAGCCGGTGATAACGCTGTCCTTGCCGGGCTTGAGCGCCGACTGGATGCCCACGGCAACCGCTTCCTGGCCGATATAGAGATGACAAAAGCCGCCGATCAGGCCGAGGCCATAAAGCTGCCCCGCCTTTTCCTCAAAGCGGCGGATGAGGACCATTTGCCGATAGAATTCCAGCAATTCTTCCTTGGTCGCCTTGTAATCGCTCGGTGCTTCGGGGCGAGGCCGGTTGTGGTCCGCGCTGGCAGGGCTTTGCGCCTTTGCCTTTGCACGCGACGGACGCGGCGTCGTTGGTTTCGCCAAGGCTTCTTATCCTTTTGCCTGGATATGGATGGAAGGAAGCCCGATATAGCGGCAGAGTCGGCCAAAATGCAACGCCGCAACCCGCGCAATAGCCGCTTTGAACAGCGCGGTCAGTTCAGGGGAACGATCACTTCGTCGTGATGGATTACGCCGAGCTGGCGCCGGATCAGCTCATCACTCAGATCAGGGTCAACGCGACGCGGATTGAGCAGGTCCACGCGGTTGCGGAGCTCATTGCGCTGGGTCTGGACGGACTTCAATTCCCCCTTGGCGCCATGAAGCTGGCGCGAGTAATCACCCCAGGCAAGGACGCCATTGGAACCGAGCACCACATAGCCGGCAAAGAAAAGAAGCAGAAGCACAGCGATCGCCGGGCCGAAGGCCGAAAACAACAATGTGCGAAGCTTAGCGATGTGCGCCATGAAGCAGTTGAATCACAGGCCGAAGCCGGCCGCAAGAGAAATCTGGCTAACTTGCGGCCGGGCGGCGAATTAACCCTTAGCGGAAGATAGAGCGGCCGGCGTAAACCGCGACATCGCCCAGTTCTTCTTCGATACGGATCAGCTGGTTGTACTTTGCAAGCCGATCCGAACGCGCGAGCGATCCGGTCTTGATCTGGCCGCAATTGGTGGCGACGGCAAGATCGGCGATGGTCGCGTCCTCGGTTTCACCCGAACGATGCGACATGACCGCAGTGTAACGCGCGCGATGGGCCATATCGACCGCGGCCAACGTCTCAGTCAGCGACCCGATCTGATTAACCTTGACCAACAGGGAGTTGGCCAGGCCCTTGCCGATACCCATTTCAAGCCGCTTGGGGTTGGTGACGAAAAGGTCATCGCCCACCAGCTGCACCTTACCGCCGATCTTGTCCGTCAGCGCCTTCCAGCCTTCGAAATCATCCTCGCTCATGCCATCCTCGATCGACTTGATCGGATAGTCGGCGCACAGCGCGGCCAGATAGTCGGCCATTTCGACGGGGTTCAGCGACAGGCCTTCGCCTGAAATCTCATACTTGCCATTCCTGAAGAATTCGGTGGCCGCGCAGTCCAGCGCCAGCACGACATCGTCACCAGGCTTATAGCCAGCCTTCTCGACCGACAGCATGATGAAATCGAGCGCATCGCGCGTCGATGCGATGTTCGGGGCAAAGCCGCCTTCGTCGCCAACCGATGTGGCAAGGCCCTTTTCATGCAGGCCCTTCTTGAGCGTGTGGAAGATTTCCGCGCCCACCCGCACCGCATCGGCCAGGCTTTCCGCGCCGACCGGCATGATCATGAATTCCTGGAAATCGATCGGATTGTCGGCATGCTCGCCGCCGTTGATGATGTTCATCATAGGCACCGGCAACACATGAGCCGACACGCCGCCAACATAGCGGTACAGCGGCAGGCCCCGCGCGTCCGCCGCCGCCTTGGCGGTGGCGAGACTGACGCCCAGAATTGCGTTCGCACCCAGGCGGCTCTTGTTCTCGGTGCCGTCGAGCGAGATCATCGCGGCATCGACTTCTGCCTGATCCTCCGCGTCCAGGCCGATCAACTGCTCGGCAATCTCGTCATTGACTGCGGCGACGGCAGCCAGGACGCCCTTGCCGAGGTACTTGCTTTTGTCGCCGTCGCGTTTTTCGACCGCCTCATAGGCGCCAGTCGATGCGCCCGATGGGACGGCTGCGCGCCCAAAACTGCCATCTTCCAGCATGACATCGACTTCGACGGTGGGGTTCCCACGGCTGTCAAGGATCTGACGAGCGTGGATATCAAGAATGGCGGTCATGGTCGCTCCCTGGAAATGCTGCAATGCGCCTCAATTCCGGCTCCGCTTAGCCAGCACCTCCCGGATTGGCAATGCGGGGCTTGCATGGATGCGAAAAATGCCGATGGTCAAATTAGTAACGGCAACGGAACTGTGGCCCGCCGCGTGCATTGAGGACGGATACCCATTCGCCCGCATCGCGACCCCACGATATTGAGGAGACATAGGACGATGGCTGACACTCCGGAAACCCCGCCCGTAAAGCGCACCAGGAAGGCAGCAACCACCAAGCCGGCCAAAGCCAAGCCTGTCACGACCTCTGCTGTTGCCAAGCCACCGGCAAAGCCGGTCAAGGCAGCACCGACGCGGAGCGCTTCCACGCCCAAAACCGGCAACGGGGCAGCTTCGCATGGCTGGACCGCGCAGATTGCGCCGCTGAAGGCGCAGGCGGAGAAGGCCGCGAAGAGCGCGGCGGACAAGCTCAATAGCGTCGATTGGAAGACCCACATCGATCCGCTGAAGGATCAGGCGACGCAGACCGCAAAGTCGGCCGCCATCGTCGCCAAGGACAAGACCGGAACGGCGATGCAGAGCCTGGCAAAGCTGATCACTGACACTGCGGGCACCGTAGATGCCAAACTGGGCCCGCAATATGGCGATTATGCGCGGCAGGCAGCAGAAGCAGTGGCGGGGGCCGCCGACACTCTGGACAGCAAGGATGTCGATCAGCTGATGACCGAAGCGCGCGATTTCGTTCGCAAAAGTCCCGCCGTAGCGATTGGCGCCGCAGCGGTGGTCGGTTTCGTACTTATGCGCCTGGCCAAGGGATCAGACGACAAGGCATGATCGTCTCCGCCAACCAGAAATATATATCCATAGCGGGGCGGAGGTTTTTTTGACGGATGAGCCAAGCCTGACAGCGGAGCCGCAGGGACCCGAGCAGCAGCAGCAGCAGGATAATGTTCGCGAGGCGTTCAACAGACTCTATGCTGATGGCCGCGCCTATGCCGGTGCGGAGATTGAACGCCAGAAGCTGCGCGCCGCTATTGCAGGAGCAGGCGTCCGGGCCGCGGCGATCTTCGCCACTGCCGGGTTCTTGCTGGCCTTCGCTGGCCTGATCGCTTTTCTGGTCGGACTGGTGCTGTTGCTCACGCCCCATCTGGGCGCGGGCTGGTCTGCGGTCGCGATATTCGGCTCCTCCCTTCTCGCTGCGATCATATTATTCTTGCTTGCCAAGGGACGGATCTCTCAGATGCGGAAAGCCATTAAGTCATGAAGGCGGTAGAGCAATATCGCCAGGCCGAGGCGCGGGCCGAAGAGAAGAAGGCCCAGTTTATGTCCAGCGCCCATGCTGCAAAAGCACGCATCGCGCCCGCCAGGCTAAAGCAGGACATGAAAGACAAAATGGTGGACGGCTTTTCGAATGGCCGCGCCTATGTGACGAAAAAGGCGCAGGAGCAGCCTGCGGCGGTCGGCGCGGCGGCCGCAGCATTGACGATATATCTGTTTCGCCGTCCGCTTTCGGCACTTTTCAAACGCACATACGTTCGGATTACCAATCGTAACCCCGACAAAGCGGAGACAAACGATGGCTGACATTCATGCCCAGATTACTCGCGTGCGCGATGCCGCAAACGATATTGCCGAGACCGCCTCTGACAAGTTCCGGGACACTACTGGCAAAGCACGCGACAGCGCTGCCGACCTGATCCAGACAAGCCGCGATCGCGCTGGCGACGCCTATAGCGACGTCCGTGATCGAACGCAGCGCGTTGCTGCGCGAGCGAATGAGATTGTGCAGGAACATCCTATCGTAGCCGTAGCGGGCGCGGTAGCCGCCGGTGCCGTGGTGGCCTGGCTGTTCCCCAAGAGCCGCAGGGCGATGAAAGCTCTCCCGGGCATCGCAGCGGCCGCAGGCACTCGCGTCGTGGAAGCCGCCATGGCAGCACAAGCCGCCGCGGCTCAGGGAGCCGAAAATGTCCGGTCAACTGCTGGAAACGCCCTACACCATGCGCAGGAAGGCGCCACCCGGACTGCTGCTT
The DNA here is from genome assembly GCF_002080435.1 of Sphingobium herbicidovorans. Classification (NCBI taxonomy): domain Bacteria; kingdom Pseudomonadati; phylum Pseudomonadota; class Alphaproteobacteria; order Sphingomonadales; family Sphingobiaceae; genus Sphingobium; species Sphingobium herbicidovorans. The sequence goes on from NZ_CP020538.1 coordinate 507,482, forward strand.
CGGCCCGTGACGCAGCAGCTTCCGTTGACATCACAGGAACGGCGTCACGGGTAGCCGACGACCTTGTTTCACTCGTAGCCAGCAAGATTGATTCGGTCAGCGACGCCCTGAAGGCGCGATTGCCGAAACGCTAACCGTCTCGGCGAAAAACGCAGCCTTTCCCCATCGCGGAACCATTGGACAGGAGTGTGCCCACTGCTAGAGTGGCCTCTCCTTCCATGGGAGAAGAACGATATCATGAGCAAACTCCACCTCGTGATGGGGGGCGCGTCAAAAATCCCCAGACGCTGGACTTTGAAGATCTGAACTCAATCGAGCTTGTCGGTGTGTTTCCCGACTATGCGTCAGCAGAAAACGCATGGCGCGGCGCTGCACAGCGGACCGTGGACGACGCGGAAATGCGCTATGTCATCGTCCACCTGCACCGACTGCTTGAGCCTGAATTGCCCAAGGCATAACGCTCACGAAACAGGCTTCGGACCCTTGCCGAAGCGCCAGCGAAGCAAGGGCCGGGTCAGCACGAGCCCTATCAGAAAGCCGCCGATATGCGCGGCAATTGCGATCTGGCCAAGATCGCCCAAGCCTCCGCGGGCCGAAGCAAGGCCGATCATCAGCTGAAGAATGATCCATCCCGCCGCCAACCATATCACGCGCAGAAAATTGGCGGAGAAAGGACCGATCCGCTTCACCGCGCGCTGCCCATAAAGTAGCGCGTAGGTCGCCAGAATCGCCGATATAGCACCGCTCGCCCCGACCATTGGATTGGGAGACGCGGGTTCGATCGCCCACTGCAGCAAAGCCGCGCCATAGGCTCCCGCGATGTAAAGAACTAACACCGCGCCTTTCTGCAACACCTGTTCAATCTGGCGTCCGCAAAAGACCAGCATCAGAAGATTAAAGCCGATGTGCAGCCAGCCTGCATGGATGAGTGTGCAACTGAGCGGCGTCAGCCAAACCGGCACCGCCAGAACCCCCGCGAACAGCCCGGGATCCTCAACGCGCGCTGGTATGAACCCTCCGAGAATGGCGGCATTGTCCACCTGTCCGGTGAATGACAACAGCAGAAACGCGGCGAAAGTGATCGCCGCGATTGCGTTCGTCATCCGGCCGGAGGGAATCTTCACCGCAGGCTAGATAAAATCGATCTGGTTGATGAGGTAGAATTTGTCGCCCGAAGGCACCGACACCTCCACCTCTTCGCCGACCTGACGGCCGATAAGGGCGCGCCCCAATGGGCTATTATAGCTGATCATACCCAGCTTTGCATCGGCTTCCGCCTGACCAACGATCTGATATTTGACGGGTTTTTCATCCTCGTCGAGCAACATGACCGTAGCCCCGAAAACGACCTTATCTCCCGAAAGGGTTTTGGGATCGATGATCTGGGCACGCGACAATTTATCTTCCAGATCCGCAATGGTCGCTTCTACCTGACCCTGCCGTTCTTTGGCCGCATGATATTCGGCATTTTCAGACAGGTCGCCATGGGCACGCGCTTCTTCGATGGCGTCCACGATCAAAGGCCGCTCTGCCTTCAGTTCGCGGAGCTGCTCGTTGAGCTTGTCATAGCCCATCTGCAGCATCGGCATCTTTTCGACGGTCGCCATTTTATCGCAGATCCTTTGTCAAAACTTCCCTTTGGCGGCCCCGCTATTGAGGCCGCCCGCAGCATGGTTCCTGATGCAGGGGGTCAGGCTTGCGGCATTGGATAATAGGACTGCAACGACCGCACTTCAAGGGCGTGGCCGCGCAGAGCCTCGATCGCGTCCGCTGCCGCAACGCTGGCCGCCGCCGTGGTGAAACTCGCCACCTTGGCCCGCAGTGCGCTGGTACGGATCGCCTTGCTATCCTTCAGCGATTGCCAGCCTTCGGTCGTGTTGACGATCAGGTCCACCGCGCCGTCCGTAATAAGATCGACGATGTGCGGGCGGCCTTGCGCCACCTTGTTCACCGTCTCGACCTTTATGCCGTTTTCTTCGAGATAACGCGCCGTGCCGCCGGTCGCGATAATGGAGAAGCCCATAGCATCGAGCTTGCGCACCGCAGGCAGAACTACGGGCTTGTCGCCGTCCTTCACCGAGATAAAGGCCGTTCCGCTGCTGGGCAGTACCGTCCCCGCGCCAAGTTGCGCCTTGGCAAAGGCTGTCGCAAAATCGCTATCGATTCCCATGACTTCGCCCGTGCTTTTCATTTCAGGCGAAAGCACAGGATCGACGCCGGGGAAGCGGGAAAAGGGGAACACGGCTTCCTTGACCGCGACATGATTGATCGCGTTCCGGTCGATCTTCGGCAGGTCCTTCAGCTTCTCGCCCGCCATGACGCGGCTGGCGATCTTGGCGATGGGCGTGCCGATCGCCTTGGCGACAAAGGGAACGGTGCGGCTGGCGCGCGGATTGACCTCAATGAGATACACCAGCTCGTCCTTGACCGCGAACTGGATGTTCATAAGCCCCCGGACGCTAAGGGCGCGGGCCAGAACGTCGGTCTGCCTTTCAATTTCGGCTATAACCGCGTCCGACAGGCTGTAAGGAGGCAAGGAACAGGCGCTGTCACCGGAATGAACGCCGGCTTCCTCGATATGCTGGAGCACGCCGGCCACCACGACATCCTCGCCGTCGCACAGCGCGTCGACGTCAACCTCCACCGCATCCCGAAGATATTGGTCTATCAACACAGGCGAGTCGCCCGACACCTGAACGGCGGTGGCGATATATTCTTCCAGCTGCGCCTGCCCATCGACAATCTCCATGGCGCGGCCGCCAAGGACGTAAGACGGGCGCATCAGCACCGGATAACCGATGCGGTTAGCGACCGCGATCGCCTCCTCACGGCTGCGGGCGATGCCATTGGCCGGCTGCTTGAGTTTCAGCTTGTCGATCAGCGCGGCGAAACGCTCCCGGTCCTCGGCCAGATCGATCGCGTCGGGCGAGGTGCCCAGGATCGGAATGCCCGCATCTTCCAGCGCCTGCGCAAGCTTGAGCGGCGTCTGCCCGCCAAACTGGACGATCACGCCAGCCAGCGTACCGTTAGACATCTCGACGCTCAGGATTTCCAGAACATCCTCAGCGGTCAGCGGCTCGAAATAAAGCCGGTCGGACGTGTCATAGTCGGTCGACACCGTCTCCGGATTGCAGTTGACCATGATGGTCTCGTACCCGGCTTCGGAGAGCGCGAAGCAGGCGTGGACGCAGCAATAGTCGAACTCGATCCCCTGCCCGATCCGGTTGGGACCGCCGCCAAGGATCACGACCTTCTTACGGTCACTCGGCTGCGCCTCATTCTCCGCCTCGCCGAAGATCGGCGTTTCGTAGGTCGAATACATATAGGGCGTCTTCGCCTCGAACTCGGCGGCGCAGGTGTCGATGCGCTTGAAGACCGGACGCACGCCTAGCTTGTGGCGAAGCTCACGCACTTCCGCTTCGGTGACGCCGCCGGTCATGGCCTTGACGGCCTCATGGATCAGGCCCGAGCCGCGCGCGATGCCGCGCTCCATGCCGCGCAGATTGGCGGACTTGAGCGCCAGATGAGCAAGGCGCTGGTCGGAAAAGCCCATGGACTTCAGCCGGCGCATGTCGTCGGCATCCTGCGGCAGACCGTTCGCCAGCACTTCGGCTTCCGCCTCGATGATTTCCTTGATCCGCTCCAGGAACCAGGGATCGAACTTGGCGATATTGTGAATCTCGGCGACGGTCAGGCCTTCGCGGAGGGCCTGGGCAGCGACCAGCAGGCGGTCGGGCGTCGGTGAGGCAAGCGCGGCGACGATGTCGTCCTTGGGCGCCCCTACCAAATGGGCGACCTCGTCGAAGCCACAAAGGCCGGTTTCCAGACCACGCAGCGCCTTCTGCATTGATTCATGGATGTTACGGCCGATCGCCATCACTTCGCCCACCGACTTCATGGCGGTGCCGAGCAGCGGTTCGGCGCCCTTGAACTTTTCGAAGGCGAAGCGGGGAATCTTGGTCACGACATAGTCGATGGTCGGCTCGAACGAGGCCGGGGTCGCACCGGTAATGTCATTCTCGATCTCATCGAGCGTGTAGCCGACGGCGAGCTTTGCCGCGACCTTGGCAATCGGGAAGCCGGTCGCCTTCGACGCAAGCGCCGAGGAACGGGAAACGCGCGGGTTCATCTCGATGACGATCAGGCGGCCGTCCTTCGGATTGACCGCGAATTGCACATTCGAACCGCCTGTTTCCACGCCAATTTCACGCAGCACCGCGATGCTCGCGTTGCGCATGATCTGATATTCCTTGTCGGTCAGCGTCAGCGCGGGCGCGACGGTGATGGAGTCGCCGGTATGGACGCCCATCGGATCGACATTTTCAATCGAGCAGATGATGATGGCATTGTCGTTGCGATCCCGCACGACCTCCATCTCATATTCTTTCCAACCGAGCAGCGATTCCTCGATCAGCACTTCGGTAGTCGGGGAAGCGTCGAGACCGCCGCGCACGATATTCACGAACTCTTCGCGATTATAGGCAATGCCGCCGCCGGTGCCGCCCATGGTGAAGCTGGGACGGATGATCGAGGGCAGGCCGGTGAACTCCAGCGCCTCCAGCGCCTCTTCCATGGTGTGCGCGATACGTGAGCGGGCGGATTCCAGCCCGATCTTGTCCATGGCGTCGCGAAACTTGATCCGGTCTTCCGCCTTGTCGATGGCTTCGGCATCCGCGCCGATCATCTGGACGCCGAACTTTTCCAGCGTGCCGTCATTGAACAGGGCGAGCGCGGTGTTGAGCGCGGTCTGGCCGCCCATGGTCGGCAGCACCGCGTCGGGGCGCTCCTTCTCGATGATCTTCGCCACGATTTCGGGCGTGATCGGCTCGACATAGGTCGCGTCGGCAAATTCCGGGTCGGTCATGATGGTGGCCGGGTTGGAATTCACCAGGATGATGCGATAGCCCTCTTCCTTGAGCGCCTTCACCGCCTGCGTGCCCGAATAGTCGAACTCGCAAGCCTGGCCGATGATGATCGGGCCAGCGCCGATGATAAGGATGGAGGAGATGTCAGTGCGTTTTGGCATTACCGATTATCACCGAGTTTTGCAGCGGTCCCGCTGTTGATCCAAGTCCAAATGCTTTCTGGCAGAGAACCGCCGATCAAATTGGACACGACATAGGTAAGAGTGAATTGAGATTCGCCGAAAAATTGCCGAAATCCTGGTGTGATTTCTGCAAGTGTTTTGTCGCTCTTAATAAAATAGGTTCCTAGGAAGGGGAAATACCAGGCTTTAACATCCCGATGGTATTTGATGAAAATCTCCACCTGAGACCCGTTGGGATTCTGGTTAAAAGGATCAAACGAAAGAACATAAGCATACTCATGCATCTCCGTTATTCTCCAGAAGGTTCGGATTTTGGACCGTCGGCTCTCCGATTATGGGTTTTACAATCGGCGGACCGTTAATCTGATTGCTGCCCAATAAAGGTATTGCAGCCATCTGCTCCAAATGCTGCTCTGTATCCAAAAGTCGAGGGTTCTTGACCGCATGAAATGCCCATATCCCAAAGGTGCCGAGCACTAGGATAGTCATCAACGCCAACAACCACGCCGCAATCCATACCTCTACGAAGGCAAGGGGAGCAGCACATATCGCTGCAATCAGGGCGCACAAAGTTACGCCAACTGATAGAAAATTGGTGCGCTTCGATCGAGACGCCAAAAAGCTGACCAACCCTCCGCTCAATGCACGCCCCCCGCCCGAGCCTCGCAACCCCAGCCGTCATATTCGACGCCGCACAGGATTTCGATCTGGAGGCACTTCTTCGTCAGGGCGCGGATCGATTGTTCATCGACCGGCTGCTCGCATTCGAGGAACAGGAACAGGTCGCCATCTTCATCCTCTTCGCGGTCCAGTTCAACGAAACCGAACTGGCTGGCGATGGTCAGGACACGCTCAAAATCCTTCTCGCTGCCCTTGAAGCTGACATCGACCGGGCGCGACAAACGCGCCACGTCGCCATTCGCCGCGAGATTGGCGAGGACTTCCTTGTCCGCCTCCCACTCTGCGGCAAGGCGGGCTTCGTCAACCGGGGGCAGGTTGAGGCTCACTTAAGCCCCTCAACGAAGCGCTGGAACAGATAGAAGCTGTCCTGCGGGCCGGGCGAGGCTTCGGGGTGATACTGGACCGAGAAGGCTTTCTTGTCCGTCAGTTCGATGCCGCAGTTGCTACCGTCGAAGAGCGACACATGGGTCGGCTTCACATTGGCGGGCAGCGTGTCGCTGTCCACCGCAAAGCCGTGGTTCATTGAGGTGATCTCGACCAGACCGTCCGACAGGCGCTTGACCGGGTGGTTGGCGCCACGATGGCCCTGATGCATCTTGACGGTCTTGGCTCCGGCGGCGAGCGCCAGCATCTGGTGGCCGAGGCAGATGCCGAAGACGGGCTTGTCGGCTTCCAGCACCTGTTTGATCACGGGCACGGCATATTCGCCGGTCGCGGCCGGATCGCCCGGACCGTTGGAGAGAAAGACGCCGTCGGGCTTCTGCTCCATCACCTGCTCGTATGTGGCGGTGGCGGGGAGCACGGTGACGCGGGCGCCAGCCTTTACAAGGTTACGGAAGATGTTGTTCTTCGCGCCATAGTCGATGGCGACGACATGGGGGCGATCGTCCGCCGCCTCATCCTTGCCGTAGCCGAAGCCCAGTTTCCACACGCCGTCTTTCCAGAGGCGGCTTTCCTTGCCCGTGACTTCGATGGCAAGGTCCATGCCTTCAAGGCCGGGCCAGCTGGCAGCTTTTTCCGCAAGCGCCGCGAGGTCGAAATTGCCCTCCGGATCATGGGCGATGACGACGTTGGGTGCGCCCTTCAAGCGGATCATGCGGGTGAGGGCGCGGGTGTCGACGCCGGACAGCCCGATGCGGCCATTTTCCTTCATCCACTGGTCGAAGGGTTCGACGTTGCGGAAGTTGCTGGGCTCCGTCACATCCTGCCGCACGACGCAGCCCAATGCGAAGGGGTTGTCCGCTTCGACATCATCCAGGTTCGTGCCCACATTGCCGATGTGCGGGAAGGTGAAGGTGACGATCTGGCCCGCATAGCTGGGGTCGGTCATCACTTCCTGATAGCCGGTCATGGCGGTATTGAAGCAGAGTTCGCCCACCGCTTCGCCGACCGCGCCGAAACCGCGGCCGAAAACCGCGCTGCCATCAGCGAAAACCAATACCCCTGTCGCTCCTTTGGGCACGGTGAGGGTCTTGGCATCAGCCATGGTCGTAGCGTCCTTCATGCTTTTTGCGGGAACCCGTCTGCAGCGGGTTAAACGGCCGGTCACCTATGCTTGTGACGCCCCGCGGTCAACCACTGTAAAAAATCTCTTTTGGCGTTATATCTGGTCTTTTCCGACAGAACAGGATTCGTATCGCCATGATTCGCGAGCAGGTTAAGAGCGCCCAGGTCGAAGCCATGAAGGCGGGGGACAAGGAACGCCTGGCCGCCGTGCGTTTGATCCTGGCGAAGCTGAAGGATCGGGATATCGAATTGCGTACGGCGTCGAATGTGCCGGATGACGACGCGGTCGTGGTCGAGGTGCTGCAGAAGATGGTGAAGCAGCGGCGCGAATCGATCGAGATGTTCAAGAATGGCGGACGCGACGAGCTGGCGGCGAAGGAAGAGGCCGAGCTGGGCGTGATCGAGAGCTTCCTGCCACAGCAGCTGAGCGAAGATGAGACGCGCGCTGCGATCGAGGGCATCAAGGCTGAGGTCGGTGCGGCTAGCGTCAAGGATATGGGCAAGGTCATGGCTGTGCTGAAGGAGCGGCACGGGTCGGTGATCGACATGAGCAAGGCCAGTGGGCTGGTGAAGGCGGCGCTTAGCTGACATGAGGAGGCTATGAGCCTCTCCCCTTCCTTCCTTGATGAACTGCGCATGCGGACTTCGCTGTCGACGCTGATCGGGCGGACGGTGAAGGTGCAGAAGGCTGGGCGCGAGTATAAGGCGTGCTGCCCGTTCCATAATGAGAAGACGCCCAGCTTCACCATCAATGATGAGAAGGGCTTTTACCACTGCTTTGGCTGTGGGGCGCATGGGGACGCGATCCGCTGGATGACGGATAAGCGCGGCTTGCCCTTCATGGAGGCGGTGAAGGAGCTGGCGGCGGCGGCGGGGATGGATGTTCCCGCGCCGGACCCGTTCACGGCGCAGCGGGCTGAAAAGGCCAAGGGGCTGCATGACGTCATGGCGGCGGCGCAGGCACTGTTCGAGGAACAGCTGGGCGGGATAGAAGGCAGCGAAGCGCGTGACTACCTTGCCCGTCGAGGCATCAGCGATGCGACGCGGCGCATCTTTGGCTTTGGATATTCCACCGACTCCCGGACAAAACTGAAAACCGCGCTAAAGGATTTCGGCGACCCGATGCTGATAGAGGCAGGGCTGCTGATCGATCCGGACGCGGCCGACGACAGCGCAACCCAGGCCCGCAAGCGTGAGAGCTATGACCGCTTCCGGGGACGCCTGATGCTGCCGATCCGCGACATTCGCGGACGGGTCATCGCCTTTGGAGGGCGGATTCTGGGGGCTGGCGAACCCAAATATCTGAACTCGCCGGACACCCCCCTCTTTGACAAGGGGCGGACGCTCTACAATATCGATCGCGCATCCCCTGCCAGCCGCCAAAGCGGGCGGGTGATCGTGGTCGAGGGCTATATGGACGTCATTGCGCTCGCCCAGGCAGGTTTTGGCGAAGCGGTCGCTCCCCTGGGCACGGCGCTGACCGAGCACCAGATCGAACGGCTGTGGAAAATGACGGACGTCCCGATCCTCTGTTTCGACGGCGACGCGGCTGGGCAAAAAGCCGCGATTCGCGCTGCGATCCGGGCGCTTCCGCTACTGCGGCCGGGCATGAGCCTGGCCTTTGCCACCCTGCCTGCTGGCCAGGACCCTGACGATCTGATCAGATCGGAAGGACCCGCAGCAATGGAGAAGGTCCTGGATTCCGCCGAACCGCTGGTGGATCGGCTTTGGACACATGAACAGAATGCCGCGCCAATTGATACGCCCGAACAGCGCGCGGGCCTGAAGCAACGGCTTTCCGCGATAACTGACGCCATCACACATCCCGACGTCCGGGCGCATTATGTGCAGATTTTCCGGCAGCGTTACGACGCGCAGTTTTTTGCCCGCCGGGCCACGAGCGCTGAGCCGCGGCATCAGCGCGGCGGCGCGCGCCCCGGCTGGCAGCGCGACCGGCGAGGCCATTGGAAGGCCCCCTGCCCCCCGCCGGCAACGAAGCCAGGGCAATTGGCGCAAGCGGGATGGAGCAGCGACTGTTGCGCGCCGTCCTGGCCAGCCTGCTGCGCCATCCCGAGCAGATCGCACTGCACCGCGAGATGCTGTCTGGCCTCCAAATTGCCGATTCGGCGCTCGGCGAATTGCTCCGCGCGATGGTTGCAGCGTCTTTCACGCAAGAAACAGTTGAAACCGAGGGCCTCCTTACCATATTGGGCCAAGGTGAAGTGTATAATATGGCAAAGGGAATGCTCCGGGCCGACACGTTCACATTCACCCCCAACAGGATGAAGACCGACTCGGATCGCGTGCAGCGCGATTTGGAGGAGGCTATCCGGGTGATGGCGCAAGGACCGGAGTTGGAGACGGCGCTGGCGGAAGCCACCAGACGAGCGAGGGAAGACCTCACCGAGGAGACCTTTGCCGAGCAGCAGCGGATCCATCGGATGAAGATGGATCATGACCAGCGCTTGGCGGAACTGGCGCAGTCCGAAGATATTATCTGATTATCGTCCCGTTCGGGATGATCGAATTAAGGCGAATAAATGGCGAGCAAGGCGACAGGCAAGGGTGCGGGCGAGGATGTGGATACCGGCGATGCGCCGCTCCTTGATCTGAACGAGGCGTCGGTCAAGAAACTGATCGCGCGCGCCAAGAAGCGCGGGTACATCACTTATGACGAGCTGAACGATGCCCTGCCGCAGGATCAGATGTCCTCCGAGCAGATTGAGGACATCATGGCCGCGCTCAATGAAATGGGCGTGAACATCGTCGAAAATGAGGAAGCCAGCGAAGACGGCGACGATCAGCGCGAGCGCGAGGATGCCGAAGACGCTGAGGACGATTCGGGCGACGATGACGGCGCGCCTAAACTCGTTACGGAAAAGAAAAAGGAAACCGTCGATCGCACCGACGACCCGGTGCGCATGTATCTGCGCGAGATGGGCGCCGTCGAACTGCTCAGCCGCGAAGGCGAAATCGCTATCGCCAAGCGGATTGAAGCCGGTCGCGACACGATGATCCTGGGCCTGTGCGAAAGCCCGACAACCTTCAACGCCATCATTGAATGGTCGACCGCGCTCAACAATGGCGAAATGCAGCTGCGCGAGATCCTGGATCTCGACGCCATGCTGTCCAAGGATCCTGCCCCCGAGAATCTTGAGGAAGGCGCCGAGGACGACGACGGCGAGATCAGCGAAAAGACCGCAGGGCCCAGCTTCAAGGAAGAGGAGGAGCCCGAGGAGGAGGCCGCCGACGCCGACGAGGAGGAAGACGGCCTGACCGAACGTCGCGCCCGTCGCGTGGAAGAGGAAGAGGAAGAAGACAACACCCTCTCGCTCGCCCAGATGGAAGAAACTCTCAAGCCGATGGCGCTGGAGAAGTTCGCGACGATCACGGAGATTTTCCGCACCTTCTCCCGTGCGCAGGAATCGCGCATGACCGCCATGGCCAATGGCGAGAGCCTGAGCCAGAAGGCGGAGGACGACTATCAGGAACTGCGCGAGCAGCTGACCGCAGAGGTGGAGAGCGTCCAGTTCCATCAGCAGAAGATCGAATATCTGGTCGATCAGCTTTATGCCTATAACCGGCGCCTGACCGCGCTCGGCGGGCAGATGCTGCGCCTGGCCGAACGGCACAAGGTGAGCCGCAAGGACTTCCTCGATCGCTACGTGAACCACGAGCTTGACGACGGCTGGATGGATCGTGTGTCGGGCATCGACAAAAAATGGGCGGCCTTCGCGGCGGCGGAGGGGCGCGCGGTGGATCGCATCCGCGCCGAAGTGAGCGAAATCGCGCAGGCAACCGGCATGTCCCTCGGCGAATTCCGCCGCATCGTCAACATGGTGCAAAAGGGTGAGCGCGAAGCGCGTATCGCGAAGAAGGAAATGGTGGAGGCGAACCTGCGCCTCGTCATCTCCATCGCTAAAAAATACACGAACCGCGGCCTGCAATTCCTTGATCTTATTCAGGAAGGCAATATCGGCCTGATGAAGGCCGTCGATAAGTTCGAATATCGGCGCGGCTACAAATTCTCGACCTATGCCACTTGGTGGATTCGTCAGGCGATCACCCGGTCCATCGCGGACCAGGCCCGGACAATTCGTATTCCGGTCCACATGATCGAAACGATCAACAAGCTGGTGCGCACGTCTCGCCAGTTCCTGCACGAACAGGGCCGCGAACCGACGCCGGAGGAAATGGCCGAGCGCCTTTCCATGCCGCTCGAGAAGGTGCGCAAGGTGATGAAGATCGCCAAGGAGCCGATCTCCCTCGAAACGCCGATCGGCGACGAGGAGGATTCGCACCTGGGTGATTTCATCGAGGACAAGAATGCGATCATCCCGGTTGATGCCGCGATTCAGGCGAATCTCAAGGAAACCGTGACGCGCGTTCTGGCGTCGTTGACGCCGCGCGAGGAACGCGTGCTGCGCATGCGCTTCGGCATCGGCATGAACACCGATCATACCCTGGAGGAAGTGGGCCAGCAGTTCAGCGTGACCCGCGAACGTATCCGGCAGATCGAAGCCAAGGCGCTGCGCAAGCTCAAACATCCCAGCCGCAGCCGGAAAATGCGCAGCTTCCTGGACCAGTAAAGCTGAGCGCATGGCGAAGTGAACCGAAAGGGCGGCTCGCGGGTCGCCCTTTTTTTCATCGCATAAACCCCTCTTTTACCTCGCTTCCTTATAATCCCTGAAACGGCCGCGATGGCGCTTGGCGGTCGCGCAGGGGTTGATGATGAACGAAGCAGCAGCACGCCCGAATCCAGGCGACATATCTCAGGTGATTGAGGCACTCGTCGCTGTGGACGGCACGGTGGCTCATACCCATGCCCGCAGCGCACGAGTCGGAATTGGGCGCGACGCCGCGCTGACCCCGCCGGACCTTGCCGATGCCGCACATTATCTTTGCCTGCTTCATGGCCGTCACCCTGGCGTGATCGATCATGCCGCAACACGATCAACCGAAAGCACGGCCAGAGCTTGGCTGATTGGGGCGGCGGATGGCTTCGCCCGTGAAAGAGCCTATCTGACGCAGGTGACAGTAGCTGCGGGGCCAGCCCCCAGCACCACCGGACAGAGCGATTGCGAGGCGATCGTCAGCCAGCAAAGACATGCGCTCGACATGCTGGCCCAATCCGACAGACGGGGCTGCGCGATGGGCGCTGCGGTCGCCCTGCTGCTGGATTGGCAAGCGGTACGCCAAATACTCGACATGGCGGCGATTCGGCTCGGGCTGGAGCCCCATCCCTGCCATCTGCCGGACCGCAGCACGACCTTCAGCGTCGCGGCGGCGATTGGTGGCGACGACGCGACCGACCGGGCGATCCAGTTCGGCGTACGCCAGTTGCTCAGTCAGCAGCGCGGCCTTTGGGACCTGCTACAGGCCCGCGCCGAAATACGGCGGCAGAAATCCTGAGGCACAAACGCATTGCGACGCTGGTTCGCTTTCCCTAGTCGGAATGCAGGACAGGAAAGCGAAGCAAGCCCATGCGATTTGAAGGTACGGAAGATTATGTCGCCACCGACGACCTGAAGGTCGCCGTAAACGCTGCGGTGCTGCTGCGCCGCCCGTTGCTGGTCAAGGGCGAGCCGGGAACCGGCAAGACAGTCCTGGCCCAGGAAATCGCCAAGGCGCTGAACGCCCCGTTGATCGAATGGAACGTCAAGTCCACGACCAAGGCGCATCAGGGCCTGTATGAATATGACGCCGTGGCCCGCCTGCGCGATGGGCAACTCGGCGATCCGCGCGTTCATGACATCAGCAACTATATTCGCAAAGGCAAGCTGTGGGAGGCCTTTACCTCACCCACCCTGCCCGTGCTGCTGATTGACGAGATCGACAAGGCGGACATCGAATTTCCCAACGATCTGTTGCAGGAACTCGATAGGATGGCCTTTCATGTGTATGAAACGGGCGAAACGGTGGCGGCCCAGGAAAGGCCGGTCGTCGTCATCACGTCCAACAATGAAAAGGAATTGCCGGACGCCTTCCTCCGGCGCTGTTTCTTTCATTACATAAAATTCCCCGACCGTGAGACGATGCAAGCCATCATCGATGTTCACTTCCCCGGAATACAGAAGATATTGGTGAACAGGGCGCTTGAGATCTTTTACGAGATCCGCGACGTGCCCGGCCTCAAAAAGAAGCCCTCAACCAGCGAGCTGCTCGATTGGTTGAAGCTGCTGCTCAATGAGGACATGCCGTTGGAAGTCCTGCAAGAACGTGATCCGACCAAAGCGATTCCTCCGCTCCACGGCGCGCTTTTGAAGAATGAGCAGGATATCATGATGTTCGAACGTCTGGCATTCATGGCCAGGCGGCAGGGGCGCTAGGACGGATCGACGTTGGCCCGGCGATGCGGCGCCTGACGAGGACGGAGGTTGGTCTGTGACTCACCATGCAGGATGCCTTTGCGGCGCAGTTCGCATCACTATCGATGCTGAGCCTTTGGCGGCGCGGATGTGCTGGTGTCGGCTGTGCCAATATCTGGGTGGCGGCTCCGGCACCGTCAATATTTGCTTCCCTGCCGACAGCGTTCATGCCGATGGCGAAGTACGGTGGCATGAAAGCATCGCCGACAGCGGCAACAGCATGCGGCGCGGCTTTTGCCCACAATGCGGGACGCCGCTGTTCAGCCTTGCCGAATCGCGGCCTCACCTTACTTTTATTCGGGCAGGCGCTCTGGATGATCCGTCGTTGATCGGGCCTGAGGCAGTGATCTGGACCAGCGCCGCTCCCGATTGGGCGCATCTGGACCCAGGCCTGCCTCATTATCCGGCCCAAATTCCTCCGGTCGCGTAAAAGCCCACTTGCGCCCAGGCTGCAATTCGGCTCAACTTTCCTGCTAGATATTCAAAGCCGCGACAAGACGGCGTGAATCGGGAAGGATGTCGATGTTCAAGCCTGTCTTGTCCCTGTTGCCGGCCCTGTTTTTTGCATCAGCGCCTGCTCTGGTTCATGCCGCCCAGGAGCGTGAAGCCTGGTCGATAAGCGACACCAGCCTGCGTTCCGACGCCGCTGGCATCAGCCTGCCGCAGACGGTTGGCGGCCTCTCCCTGACCAAGAGCGGCGAGGTGTCGAACGGGGGCAAGGGCATTGATAATTACGCCCAATATCTGTCGGAAGATGGCGCGATCCAGGCGACGCTATATGTCTATCTTCCCAGCTATGCGGACGGTTCACTGGCCGCATATATGACCGATCGCGCGATCACCGAACGCTTTGGCACGAAAACGCGGCGCACCGCTTACGCAACTGCTCCGATTGCCGGAAACGCCAACCGCGCGATCCGCGCGGTGTACGATGGTGCTGCCGATGGCGCTCTGACCACCGCTGCGGGATTGGTCCATGCCGGACGTTGGCTGGTGAAGCTGCGCGTAACCGGCCCGACCGAGCGGCGAAAGGAAGTTCTCGCCGGGCTGGATGGCATGCTGAACGGTCTGCATTTCGATAAGCCGCAAAGCGTACAGCCGATCGCGCCAGCGCATTTTGCCGCCTGTCCCAGCCAGGATGCAGCGGACGCCACCCTTACGGCCCAGGCATCCGAAACGCTCGCCAACGTCATCGACACAGGTGAGAAGGCCGCCTTCTGCATTCGCGCCCGGGTTCAGACCGCGGATGGCAGCTACGATGTGCTGCAACAGCAAAAGGGGCCGAATAGCGCCGTGATCGTTCCGATCGATGACGCGGGAACCGTAATGGCGTTCGATCCGACAACTTCCGGCACAGGCTATCAGATGTCGATACATTCGGTTGGCCAGACCGAGCTGTTCGGCGTTTATGACCGGATTCCCAGCCCCCGTCAGATCGCTGAAATCATCGACGGAAAAGACCCGCAAACCGCGCAAGCGCGAACGACCGCGCATTACGCCGCCAATGGTGAGGTCACGATGCGCCGTGCGGATGCGGCTCAGTAAATTCAGGCGGGACGGACGTTATGGCAAGGGTCAGATGAGATAGCCAACCTCATACAGGCCCCATCGGCGGCCATCGAACCGCAGCGGCACGAACACGCTCCGCAGCGCGCGATAACGCCCCTCCCCCAGATCCTGCCGATATGTGAAGAGGAAGAAATCGCCATCGCCGTCCAACGCGCGGCGAGTCTGGCTGTCCATGAAAATCTGCCGGTTGCGGGCATGCTCCATGTTCCAGCTAGGGGATCCGGGCCGCTGGGGATGGCTGCGCGCAGTGATATGCGTAGGCAAATATCCGTTCATGTCGATGAGGCAGCAGCCCACGATCGCTTCATCCTGCGCCGTCCGCCTGTCCAGCACGGGCTGAATGGCGCGGTCGGCGAAGGCGGTGAACCCATTTTCATATTGTGGCGGGTCGGACCCTGGAATCGCGCGATAATGGGTGTCGAACAAAGCCGATGGAGACAATTCTCCTGAACCCAGCGCTGCCTCGATCAGGCGCGAAATCTCCTCCGCCCCCTCCTCCGCATAACCGATATAGCGGCTGTTGCGCGTACGGTGGCCGCCATGCGCGGCCCTGTTGAGCATGTCATTCGCCATGCCTTCAAGCTGCTCAAGCTGCGTCTTGGCCACTTCCACGCGGCCCGCACTTTCGGTCGCTGACTGACTGAAGCTGGTAAGCCCCAGGCGCAATGCCTTCACATCGGAGTCCGCTTCGTCGGTGCAGGTGACGATGGCGTTCGATCTATCACCGAATTGGGTCACGAGTGACGCGATCTCTGCCATGGTGACGCTTAACGTATCGATATGCGCGCTGACATCACGGCCGCGCACAATATTGGCCTCGACCCCGCTGATAAGGTGACGCGCGTCGCGGTCCAACTGGCCCAGCTTGTCACCGACCGAAGCCGCAGAGTCGCCCGCCTGCCCGGCAAGGCGGCGGATTTCATCCGCGACCACCGCAAACCCCTGCGTCGCTTCGCCGCCTCGTGCCGCTTCGATCGCGGCATTGACGCCAAGCAGTCGGGTCTGGCGGGCGATGGCGCCCAGTTGGTCGGATATGCCGCCCACCGCTTCGATCACGTCCAGAAACTGACGAAGCCGTCCCTCCAGCCCGGTCACATGCTCGACCAGCCCCGCAACCTGCGCCAGCGACTGTATGATCGCCTCATGCCCTTCGGCGATGATGCGAGCGGCGCGCCGAGAGGTCAGGCTGAGTTCCTGTGCGGCCACGACGCTTTCATTCTGGCTGCTGGCCAAAGCCTCCATGTTGGACTGGAGCTGGCCGAGCCGCACCGAGTCGGCCTGGATGCGCCGCGTGAGTTCAGCAAGGAAGCCGGCAGTTTCGCTGCATTGCAGCGCTATGTCCCCGGACCGTTCGCCCAGATCGGTCAACAACTGCCCGTTTTCCAATGGTTACCCGCCCTCAAATCCAGTCATGGATACTGCCTTATTAAGGATGCAATGCAACACTTAACATTCCGTCAACCATGATGTCGGGGGACCTTGCATCCATCGGCCGGGTATCCGACAAGGGCGCGGTCATGATGCTCAATTTCCTCGATGCTCTCCGCGCCGCCGGAATCCCGGTAGGAATCAAGGAACATCTGCTGCTGCTGGAGGCGCTGGACCGCGACGTCATCGGGCAGCGGCCGGAGGATTTCTATTACCTCGCGCGCGCCACCTATGTGAAGGACGAAGGGCTGATCGACCGGTTTGATCAGGTGTTTGCCCAGGTCTTCAAGGGCGTATTGGGCACAGAGGGCATAGACGCGGAAATTCCCGAAGAATGGCTGCGCCTGGTCGCCGAGAAATATCTGAGCGCTGAAGAGATGGAGAAGATCAAGTCGCTCGGCAGCTGGGACGAGATCATGGAGACGCTGAAGAAGCGGCTGGAGGAACAGAAAGGACGTCATCAGGGCGGCAACAAGTGGATTGGCACGGGCGGCACCTCCCCGTTCGGCCACGGCGGCTATAATCCCGAAGGCGTTCGGATCGGCGGCGAAAGCCGACACAAGCGCGCAATCAAGGTATGGGAAAAGCGCGAGTTCCAGAATCTGGACAACAACAAGGAACTGGGCACCCGAAACATCAAGGTCGCGCTCCGGCGTCTGCGCCGCTTCGCGCGCGAGGGCGCTGCCGACGAACTGGATCTGGAAGGGACGATCCGGGGCACGGCGCGGCAGGGCTGGCTGGACATTCGCATGCGGCCAGAGCGGCACAATGCGGTCAAGCTGCTGCTCTTTCTCGACGTAGGCGGATCGATGGATCCGTTCATTCGGCTGTGCGAGGAACTGTTTTCAGCGGCGACGGCCGAGTTCAAGAATATGGAGTTTTTCTACTTCCATAACTGTCTTTACGAAGGCGTGTGGAAGGACAATAGCCGCCGCTTTTCGGAACGCATTCCGACATGGGATGTCCTGCACAAATATGGACATGATTATAAGGTGATCTTCGTCGGCGATGGGGCGATGAGCCCGTATGAGATCAGCTATCCGGGCGGATCGGTCGAACATATGAACGAAGAGCCGGGCGCCGTCTGGATGAGCCGGGTGCTCCACACCTATCCCGCATCGGTGTGGCTTAACCCGACGCCCCGGCAACATTGGGACTATAGCCAATCGACGCGGATGATCCGCGAGATCATGAACGAACGCATGTATCCGCTGACGATCGAGGGCATTGACGACGCCATGCGCGAACTGACGCGCAAGCGCTGATCAGGCCACCGGGCGGGGCAACCACTTCGCGGCGAAAAGCGCCAGCGCCAGGGTCCAGCCAGCCGCACCCCATAGTGGATCGACCGGCAGGACGGCATGAAGAAAGGCCGCCATTAACGCTCCGGCCATCAACCCCGTCCACAATAGCGCATAGGGCAGCCAGCTCGTCCGTTCTCCGCCGACCAGCGCATTGCCGATGCCCTGTCCCAGCTTTACCAGCGTGCCGGTCATATAGGTAACGCCGATACTGACTTCCTTGTCGCGCAGGAATACAGCGTTGAGCAGCCCCATCGCGATCACCATCGCAGGCACCGACAGCATCACCGCGCTCGCGCCCAGCCCCAGCAGCACCGCCGCCAGCATCAGTAAAACCGGCTTTCTCCATCGTCCGGCGATCCGGGCGACAATCGCGCCCAGCGCCGCCCCGCCTATGAACAGTGCGATGATTAGCGCGGCCCGCGCGGCAATTTCGCTTCCCTGCACCGTGCCAACGGCCAGCCGCGTCGAATTGCCGCTCATGAACGACACGAAAAGACCGCCAAGCCGCAGAAAACCGATCACATCGACATAGCCAGCCAGCGCCGAAAGGCCCGCCGCCAGAACCCAGTGCCGCCGATTGTAATGCTTCATGGCCGGAACAGAACCCCGCCCGTCATCGGCGTCGGCGTTCCGGTCGTTCCTGGAAAGCTGATCGGCAATCCTTTGAGATGCCGTACCGCCATATAGGCAAAGCCCTGCGCCTCCAGCGCATCGCCGTCCCATCCCAGTTCATCGACGGACATCACGGCGACGCCGGTCTGGCGGGTCAGCATCGCCATCAGCGCGCCGTTGTGCCGTCCGCCGCCGCCCACATGGATTGCGGTCGGTCGCTCAGGCAGGTGATCGATCGCCCGCGCCACCGCGGCGGCGGTGAACGCCGTCAGCGTCGCCGCGCCATCTTCCAGGTTAAGCCCCTTAACCGCATCGATGCTAAACTGCTCGCGGTCGATGCTTTTTGGCGGCGGCAGGTCGAACCAGGGATCGGCCATCATCGCCGCCAGTCGTTCCTCGTCCACCTGCCCTACGACGGCGCACGCCCCGCCCGCATCATAGGCGGCGTTGCCCTGAAGCTGCATCCAGTTGTCGATCAGGCCGCTCGCCATCCCGGTGTCGAACGCGATCAATGTGCCATCCGATCCGATAAAGGTGATGTTGGCCACGCCCCCCAGATTGAGCACCACGGCGGGCTTTTCCAGCCCCTCGGCAAGCGCCCGGTGATAAACCGGCATCAACGGCGCGCCCTGCCCGCCCGCCGCCACATCCGCGCTGCGCAGATCGGCCACCACGGGGATCCCGAAAGCCCCGGCAAGTCCCGCTCCGTCGCCAATCTGCCAGGTCCAGCCCCACTCAGGCCGGTGCGCCACGGTATGACCGTGAAAGCCGATCACGCCCACATCTTCGGCAATATGCCCGCTACGTCCCAGCAGGTCGGCGACCGCCTGCACATGCCGCTCGGTCAGTTCAGCCTCGACCGACGCGATCAGCGGCTCAAAGCCCTGCGTCTTCATCGCCATCGCCCGCGTGCACGCCTCTGCCAGCCGCAAGCGAAAGCCGTCATCATAGGGCATGGCGTGAAATTCGATCGCCTGCGCCTGTCCCTCCCCGTCCGTTTCGATCATCGCGGCGTCGATGCCGTCGCGCGATGTGCCGGACATCAGCCCAATTGCCAGCATGATCGAACCTCCGCCTCTTTTACAGTCGCAACCGCAATGCTACAGGCGCGCGCCATGAGCAACTATCAGTCCGATCTACTCCGCCTGCTCGAGACGCGCGGCTACATTCACCAGCTGACCGATGCGGAGGGGCTGGACGCGCTCGCCGCCAGACAGGTGGTGCCGGGCTATATCGGTTTCGATCCCACCGCGCCGTCGCTGCATGTCGGGCATCTGGTGTCCATCATGATGCTGCGCCAGTTGCAAAAGGCCGGGCACAAGCCGATCGTCCTGATGGGCGGCGGCACCGGCAAGATCGGCGATCCCAGCTTCAAGGACGAAGCCCGCAAGCTGCTGACCACCGACGCCATCGCCGCCAATGTGTCGAGCATCAAGCGGGTGTTCGAGCGGTTCCTGAAATTCGGTGACGGGCCGACCGACGCGATCATGGTCGATAATGCGGACTGGCTCGACAAGCTGGAATATATCCCTTTCCTGCGCGACATCGGGCAGCATTTTTCGGTCAACCGGATGCTGAGCTTCGATTCAGTCAAGATGAGGCTGGACCGCGAACAATCGCTCAGCTTTCTCGAATTCAACTACATGATCCTCCAGGCATATGACTTTCTGGAGCTTTCACGCCGGTCGGCCTGCCGATTGCAGATGGGCGGTTCGGATCAGTGGGGCAACATCGTCAACGGCGTTGAACTGGCCCGGCGAGTCGATGGCACCCATGTGTTCGGCCTGACGACGCCGCTACTGACCAACGCCGATGGCACCAAGATGGGCAAGACAGTCGGCGGCGCTGTGTGGCTGAACGAGGACCAGCTTTCCAGCTATGATTACTGGCAGTTCTGGCGGAACACGGCAGACGCCGACGTAGCCAATCGCCTGCGCCTGTTCACCGACCTTTCGATGGACGAGGTGACGCGCCTAGCCTCCTTGCAGGGCGCAGAGATCAACGAGGCCAAGAAGATCCTGGCCAATGAAGCGACGGCGCTTTGCCGGGGCGCAGATGCTGCGACGTTGGCGGCCGAGACGGCACGCAAGACTTTCGAGGAAGGCGCGTCAGACGCCAACCTGCCGACAGTTAGCCTGGGCGCGCAGGGTCTGAACATCGTTCAGGGCACGACTGCGCTAGGCTTTGCGACGTCCAACAAAGAGGTCCGGCGCAAACTTTCCGAAGGGGCGATCCGGGTGAATGGCGAAGTAGTCAGCGACCCGGCGCTGACACTTAAACCAGGTGACAAGGTCAGCTTCGGCGCAAAGAAACATGGATTAATAACCGACTGAATTTATACGAAGTTAAAACAGCATTAAGCATATCCCTTAAGACGGAAGCGACCGTTTCAACCGTACGTTTCATTCATGTCTTCGGTGCTCGCCAGCCTCGCTCAGGTCGCCCGTTCACGGGATCCTTCCATCAATCAGCGCCGCGCGGCGCGCGTACTGGTGGATATGGTCAGCCATATCACGGCGCGAGGGCGCACCCACGGCATCAGGGTTATCAATATTTCCGAGCTTGGACTGATGTGCCGGTCCGATGCTGAACTGTTGATCGGCGAGCGCGTGTCAGTGTGGCTGCCGATGATAAAGGACGTTCAGGCGGAGGTGCGCTGGGCTGAGGATGGCCGGGTCGGCATGGAGTTTTGCGCTCCCATCCAGCCGAGGATTTACGAATCGATGCTCTCGCTCATCCCGCCGCGCCAGACGGCTTGGTAAGGCCGCGCGCACACCTATTGGGTAAGACTGGCACTCCTAAAATCAGCCGCTGCGAAGCAACCCGACCGCAGCGTCACGCTCGAACAAATAGAGGCATGTCCTGGCCGCCTGACCTCGCGCTTCGTCCAGACCGCCATCACGGTCGATAAGCAGTCGCGCATCATCGCGGGCCGCATCGAGCAGGGCGGAGAGATGCTCGGGTGTCGCGATCTTCAACTGCTGCTCGCCGGACTGACGCGTGCCCAGGATTTCGCCTGCTCCCCGCAACCGCAAATCTTCTTCGGCGATGCGGAAGCCATCATTGGTTTCCCGCATCAAGGCAAGCCGCGCCCTGGATGTTTCCGACAGCGCGCCGCCGCGCAACAGAATGCAGACGCTGTGGTTCTGGCCGCGTCCCACCCGACCTCTCAACTGGTGCAGTTGCGCAAGTCCGAAGCGGTCAGCGCCTTCGATGATGATGAGGCTGGAATTGGGGACATCGACGCCAACTTCGATCACGGTGGTGGCGACAAGTATCTGCGTCCGATTGGCGGCGAACGCCTCCATCGCAGCATCCTTGTCCGGGCCTTTCATGCGGCCATGGACCAACCCGACGCGATCGCCGAACCGCATCCTGAGCATCTCGGACCGCGCTTCTGCGGCAGCAAGATCGCTCTTTTCGCTTTCCTCCACCAAAGGACACACCCAATAGGCCTGGCCGCCGCCTTCCACATGGCGAGCCAGGGCATCGACCACCTCGTCCAGCCGGTTGGCGGACATCACTACGGTTTGGATTGGCTGTCGGCCCGGCGGCATCTCGTCCAGGCGAGAAACGTCCATCTCGCCATAATAGGTGAGCGTCAGCGTGCGGGGGATCGGCGTGGCGGTCATCACCAGCAGATGAGGTGTGCGTTCGGCCTTGGCGGACAGCATCATCCGCTGGGCGACGCCGAAGCGATGCTGTTCATCGATTACAGAAAGCGCGAGATTCCTGTAGCGCACGGCATCCTGAAAAATGGCGTGGGTGCCGACAAGGATATCGATGCTCCCATCCGCCAGGCCCATCAGCGTAGACTCGCGCGTCCGGCCCTTTTCGCGCCCAGTGAGGATGGCGATCGTGACCGGAAGCCCCGACGCCATCTTGCGCAGCGTCTCATAATGCTGCCGGGCGAGGATTTCGGTAGGAGCGAGCAATGCGCCCTGAGCGCCCGCCTCCACCGTGTTGAGCAGCGCCATCAGGGCGACCAGCGTCTTGCCCGACCCCACATCGCCCTGGAGCAGCCGGAGCATTGGCACCGACTGGGCCATGTCGCCTTCAATTTCCCCAAAGGCGCGCCGTTGGGCGCCGGTGGGGGCGAAGGGCAGTTTCAACATGGCGCGCAGGCGGCCATCCCCCGCGATGGATAGACCCCTGCGCTTGCGAGACGACTGCCGGACCAGCATCAGTGCGAGTTGTCCCGCGAAGATTTCGTCATAGGCAAGGCGCTCGCGCGCTTGCGCGTCGGAAGGATCGGCGTGGATCCGAGTCAAAGCCTCCCGCCAAGACGGCCAACCTTTCCGTGCGAGCAGGCTTGGTTCTATCCACTCCGGAAGTTCGGGCGCACGCGCCAGCGCCTGCACCACAAAGTCGCGCATACGATTGTTGGTGAGACCTTCGGAAAGGCCATAAACCGGCTCGCGCGCCGGAATGGTTGCGGCTTCTTCCGGCGGCAGGACATAATCTGGATGGACGATCTGAAGATTCTCGCCATAGGCTTCCAGCTTGCCCGAGATGAATTTGGGTTCGTTCAGCGGAAGCAATTTGCGGGGCCAGCCGCTATTCTTGCCGAAATAGACCAACGCACATGTGTTGCCATGGCTATCCTGCGCGATAACACGAAAAGGGGCCCGTGCGCTGCCAGAGGCCCGATAATCGACGGGGGTGAGTTCGATGCCGATCACTCGCCCAGCGTCGCCAGAGGCTAGTTCATCTACCATTCGCCGGTCGATGAAGCTGACCGGCAGGTGAAAGGCCACATCAACAGCGCGGGCAAGCCCAAGCCGCTCCAACGGCTTGGCAAGCGCAGGGCCTACGCCCTTGAGCGCTTCTATTTCGGCGAAGAGTGGGTTGAGGATATCTGGGCGCATGTCTATCTGACGCCATCTAGCCCAGCCGGGACGGTGGTTCAAACATCCGATCGGCAAATTCGGCATGTTCGATCAAGGAACAAATTGTGAACGAAGATCCCCGCATCCGCCGCCTGCAGTTCCGCGCCTGGCACCGCGGCATAAAAGAAGCGGATCTGGCGGTGGGCGGATTCTTCGATCGCTATCATGACACATGGAGCGAAGAAGAAATTCAATGGTTCGAGCGGTTCATGGATGAACAGGATGCGGACATCATGGCGTGGGCGATGGGGACATTGCCCGTGCCAGCTGAGTGGCAGGGACCTATGTGGGACAAATTCGCGAAGCTGGATTTTGTCGAAATCGGGAAGAAATAGGCTTCCGGCCGCACGCTGACATGCCTCCCCTCACCCTTTCCCCAAGTGGGAGGGGAACCGAGAAGTAAATGACCGATCTTCTGAAAATCCTCAAAGCGAAATCTCCCATCACTCTTTCGGGCGTGCCGGCCGGGTTTCAGCCTTGGTTGCTGGCGGACATAGCCCGGGCTGCGCCTGGGCGAGCCATGTTTGTCGCACCCGACGAGCAACTTATGCGGGCGGTGGCGGATACCGCGCACTATTTCGCCCCGGAAATTGAGATTGTCGAGATACCAGCCTGGGACTGTCTGCCTTATGACCGGGCAAGTCCTTCGCTGCGTACGGCTTCTGCGCGGTTGGCGGGGCTTTATGCGCTTCAAGGCGAGCCGAAGGGGCCGCAGCTTGTCCTGACCACGCTCAATGCCCTGACGCAGCGCACGCTGACGCCCTTCCGCGTCCGACAACTGGTAGCCAAGCTCGCGCCCAAGGAGCGGATCGCGATTTCGCGGCTGGCCGAAATGTTGCAGGCCAACGGCTATGTGCGGACCGATACGGTGCATGATCGGGGCGAGTTTGCGATTCGCGGCGGCATCGTCGATCTGTTCCCCGGGGGTGAGGAGCAGCCGTTGCGACTCGACTTCTTCGGGGACGAAATTGAGACGGTGCGCCGCTTCGATCCCGCCGACCAAAGAACCAGCGGGAGCGTGGAGGGCTTCACCCTCCTCCCCGCTTCGGAGGCGCTGCTCGATGAGGAGACGATCAAGCGCTTCCGGGGTCGCTATCGCGAGACGTTCGGGGCGACAGCTACGGGCGATCCGCTCTATCAGGCGGTGAGCGACGGGCGACGGCTTGCGGGGATGGAACACTGGCTGCCGCTGTTCGAGGAACGGCTGGTGCCGATGACCGAGCATCTGGGCGGCGATACGGTCGTCGTGCTCGACCATGGGGTGCCCGGATCGGCGGACGCCCGGTTCGAAGCGATCCGCGACTATCACGCCAATCGAGTACAGGCGAAATCCTCTGATCCGGGCGCCTATCGGCCGCTGGAGCCCAGGGCGCTTTATCTGGATGCGGAGGAATGGGCCGGGATCGTGCGCGACTGGCCCATGCACGAAACAACGCCCTTTCACGAACCGGAAAGCGCGACCGTCCTCGATTTCGAAGTGGACGGGCCACGCGATTTCGCGCCGGAGCGGGCGCAGAACGCCAATGTCTATGAGGCGGTAGGGAAACACATTGCCTCCCTCCACAAGGCCAAGAAGAAGGTCGTCATCGCCAGCTATTCCGTAGGGGCGCGGGAACGACTTTCGGGGCTGCTCATCGATCATGGGCTGAAACGGGTTGCCGCCGCAGATAGCTGGCAGGAGGCGCTGGGCGTCGCCGCCGCCGGCAGCACCGTGCTGACGGTCCTGCCGCTGGATCATGGCTTCACGGCGCCGGATGTGGCGGTGCTGACCGAACAGGACATGTTGGGTGACCGGCTGGTGCGACGTGCCAAGCGGAAGAAGAGCGCCGACGCCTTCCTCGCGGAGCTGGCGACGCTCTCGCCGGGCGATCTGGTCGTGCATATGGATCACGGCATCGGCCGTTATGAAGGGCTGACCCAGATCCCGGTCGCCAAGGCCGCGCATGACTGCGTTGCGCTGGAATATGCGGGGGGCGACAAGCTCTACGTGCCGGTGGAGAATCTGGAGGTTCTCTCCCGCTATGGTTCCGACAGCGAAGGCGTGAGCCTTGACAAGCTGGGCGGCGAGGCGTGGCAGCGGCGTAAGGCGAAGATGAAGGAGCGCATCCGCGAGATTGCGGGTGAATTGCTCAAGACAGCTGCGGAGCGCGCCCTTCGCGCAGCGACCGTGGCAGAACCCGATAGTGCCGGCTATCCAGCGTTCGTAGATCGCTTCCCCTATCAGGAAACCGAAGATCAGGATCGCGCGATCAGCGATGTGATCGAGGATCTGGGAGCAGGCCGTCCGATGGACCGGTTGGTGTGCGGCGACGTCGGGTTCGGCAAGACCGAAGTCGCCCTGCGTGCTGCCTTCGTCGCGGCGATGGCCGGGATGCAGGTTGTGTTGATCTGCCCGACCACCCTGCTTGCCCGTCAGCATCATATGAATTTCGAAGAGCGCTTTCGGGGCTTTCCCGTGAATATCGGGCGCTTGTCGCGTCTGGTCCCGGACAAGGAGGCCAAGGCAGTGAAGGCGGGCCTTGCCGATGGGACCATCGACATTGTCGTCGGCACCCATGCACTGCTCGCCAAGGGTCTAGAATTCAAACGGCTTGGCCTTGTCATTGTCGATGAGGAACAACGGTTCGGCGTCACTCACAAGGAGCGGCTCAAGAGCCTCAAGACCGATGTGCATGTGCTGACGCTGACTGCGACGCCGATCCCCCGAACCTTGCAGATGGCTATGTCGGGATTGCGGGAATTGTCCGTCATCCAGACCCCGCCGGTCGATCGTCTGGCGGTACGCACCTATATCATGCCCTGGGACGGGGTCGTGATCCGCGAGGCTCTGCTACGCGAACATTATCGAGGGGGGCAAAGCTTCTTCGTGGTCCCGCGCATCGCCGACCTGACCGAAATAGAGGAGTTCCTGCGGACCGAGGTGCCCGAGGTGCGACCCGTGGTGGCCCACGGCCAAATGTCGGCTGGCGAGGTCGAGGAGCGCATGTCGGCCTTCTACGACAAACGATATGATGTGCTCCTCTCGACCACGATCGTGGAGAGCGGCCTTGATATCCCCTCTGCCAACACGCTCATCATCCACCGCGCGGATCGGTTCGGGTTGGCGCAGCTCTATCAGTTGCGCGGGCGCGTGGGCCGGGCCAAGACGCGGGCCTATGCCTATTTCACGACGCCCGCGAACCGGGTCATCACCGAAACGGCGGAGAAACGACTTAAGGTGCTGTCCGACCTGGATACACTGGGGGCGGGCTTCCAGCTGGCCAGCCATGATCTTGACATTCGTGGTGCGGGAAACCTCGTGGGCGACGAGCAATCCGGCCATATCAAGGAAGTCGGGTTCGAACTTTATCAGTCGATGCTGGAGGATGCCATTCTCGAAGCAAAGGCCGGCGGGGCCGGTATCGAAAGGCGGGAAAGCTTCTCCCCGCAAATCAGCGTGGACGCGCCAATCCTCATCCCGGAGGAGTATGTGCCGGATCTGGACCTGCGCATGGGTCTGTACCGCCGCCTGAACGAGGTCGAAGATCGTCAGGGGCTGGAGGCGTTCGCCGCCGAGTTGATCGACCGGTTCGGAAAACTGCCCGCACCAACCCAGAATCTTTTCAAGATCATAGAGATCAAGCAGAATTGCGTCGCAGCCAATATCGCGAAGATCGACGTCGGCCCGAAGGGTGCGCTGGTCAGCTTTTTTGAAGATCGTTTTCCCAACCCTGCGGGACTCGTCTCATATATTCAGCGGCTGGACGGCGTCGCGCGGTTGCGGCCGGATAGCAAGGTCGTGGTAAACAGGGCCTGGGCTGATCCCGCCGCGCGATTGAATGGCGCGTTGCAATTGTCGAAGGGGCTCGCAAAGGCGGCAGGATAGAGCGCCAGGCGCGGCCTCCGCCAGCGACAAGAGTTCTTCACGGGCCAGCAAAGTTTCAGCAATGGTCGCAACCTAAATCCGGTCGCGATGACCAGGCAGCAAAGCCCGGCATCAAGCAGGAGACTGAAATGAGTTTGACTCTTATGGCGATGGCTGCGGCAGCCGCCACGCCCCAAGCCACACATAGCGTTCAGATCGACCACGGGGGGACGCCGGTAACGGCGACCTACAGCGCGCGGGCGGAGTTTCGCCACAAGACCGTGGGCGCAAGAACGCCGAACCGTATGGATACGCAGCGTTGTCAGTGGACCGCAACGATCGTGGTTGATCGGGCGCTTGGTCACGGTCCGGCACTGGGCCGCACGGTTTCTACCGACAAGCGGTTTTCCGGTAGCGAGGCGGGCGCATGTACGCCCGGACGCCAACCTGGCGCGCGCAATCTGGCGCGGCACGATATGGCGATCCGCGATCACTTGATCGCCGTGGCCGAAAAGGACCGCGCGCCCTTGCTGGCCGAGCTTGATGCCGTTCGCAACCTTGCCTCGAACTGAAATCCGGCTGGCGCTGGTGGCGGGACTGATCGCCTGCGCCAGCGCCTCCCCCGTTCGCGCGCAATATGCGCAAGGAGTGTCAGCCACGATTGAGGCCGCCAGCGACGAACGGCGACGGGGCCTAAGCTGGAGTGACGGCGATCCCGTGCTGCGCGGGTCTGTTTCGGTGCCGGTGGCGCAGGGGTTCAGCCTCGACGGCACAGCCGTTTCCCTGTGGGGAAGTAGCCGGCATGGCGGCGCGGAAGCCGTCTTGGATCTGGGAGGAAGCTATGTCAGGCAGATTGACGGATGGAGGCTGTCGGCAGAGGCGCGCTACCATCTGTTTCCCGGCGCATCGGGTCAGGGTTATGGCGAGGTTGGTGGAGGCGTCGGCTTTCTGATCGGCCCGGCAAATGTCGATCTGAACGCGAGCTACGCGCCGCGACAACCCTCCATCGGGGGAGAGAATCTCTATCTCTCGGCTTTGGCGATGGTTGGCGTACCCGGAACGCCATTCACGATTTCGGGACGAATTGGACGGTCGTCCGGTGATGTGCGCGATCCTGTTCAGGCAGCACGCCTCCGGCCTGACGGCGTTTACTGGGACCATGGCATCAGCGTCGACTATTTGAAGGGACGCTGGTTTGCCGGGGTTCGCTACGCCAACAGCAGCATCGATGGACCCATGTCACGTCACGCAGGTGCAAGGCTCATAGGGCGGGTGGGCCTGGCTCTTTAGCCTCTCGCCCGTCGCTCTGCTTTCATATCTACCAGCAGCCGAACGGGGATTACGTTTTCAGCGCCATCGCCACGAGATCCGCCGACGAAATACCCGCAGAACGTAAAAAGCCCTGATAATAGTCACACCCCTCGCGAGCGAGCAAATCGAGCTGCTGTTGCGTTTCCACGCCTTCGGCAATTACGGCCAGGCCCAGGGACTTGGCCATGTGGATGACGCCGCGCACGATGATGCGATCCCGCGCCGTCCCGGCTATGTCCTGCGCCAATCCGCTATCGATCTTCAGATAATCCAGCGGCAAGCTTTTGAGGTAAGCGAGACTGGAATAGCCGGTGCCAAAGTCATCGACGGCCACTGCAAGCCCCTCTGCGCGCAGCGCGGTAAGCAGCGCCGTCGCGGCGCCAACATTTTCGATAAGGCCGCTTTCGGTAATCTCCACCGTCAACCTCGCACGCGGGAATCCGCTTGCATCCACCAGGGCGAGAAACTGCCCCAGGAAGCCGGGCTGCGCGATGTCGGCGGCGGTAACATTTATCGACAGCCGCAGATGTGAAAGCGCACGGGGCCACTCCGCCGCTTGACGAAGAGCTTCGGCCTGAATGTGGGCCGACAGCGGGAGCATATAGTCGGATCGCTCAGCCGTGGCGAAGAGCATCCCTGCGCCAAGCGCGCCATATTGCGGATGGTTCCAGCGCGCCAAGGCCTCCACCCCGGTCATGTGAATGCCATCCACCGGATATTGAGGCTGAAAAACGATGCCGATCTCGCCTCGGTCCAGCGCCAGGCGAAGATCGGTTTCCAGCTGATCGGCATCCACCTGCCGACTGCGCTTTTCGGCTGAGAAGATGCGGATACCCTCCCCACCGCCCGCCCTGGCATCGGCCAGAGCCGTGCCAGCGCGGCGGAGCAGGCGCGTGGCGTCGTCATCGGCACGCGACTGTGCGATGCCGCAGCGCGCCGTCAGCCGGATAAGATGATCGCCAGCACTGAACGGACGGCCGATCGCGCCGATAAGCTGACGCGCAAGCAAGGTCGCGTGATCGCTGGCCGCCGCCTCGCCGGTCAAGCCGACAAGAAACTCCGTGCCCGCGATGCGCGCGACGATAGCGCCGGGCGCGGCATCGGCGGCCATCCGTTCGATTCGGCGAGCGATGCGGCCCAGCAGTGCATCGCCAACCACCTCCCCATAAGCGGCATTCATACGGTCAAACTGGCTGATGGACAGCAGCAGGATGGTCGTCGGCAGACCGGCTCGCTTATCCAGCCAATCAAGAGCGGCCTGGCGGGATCGCAGCCCGGTGAGGTCGTCGCGGCCCGCACCGTCATGACCATGCGCCTCGGACAGCCATTCGACATCGGCCGCCACGGTCCCGTCAACCAGGCGAAGGTGATGGACGAGCCGGTCGTCTGGACGACCCGGAGCGACGTGAGCGAAGGCCTCGGCCCGACCCGACCGCATCATGCCCCGCAACACCGCCATCACCGACCGGCGCTCCGAACGGGGCAGGCAGCGGACGAAAAGCGCGGGACTTATAAGTTGGGAGTCGAGCCCCAAATGCCGGGCAAGATTGTCGCTAAGCCGAACCGCACCCCCGCCCTTGTCAAGTTCCCAGAATAATGCGTCGCCGCGACGGATGCGTTGGGCGCGCTGGCTGTGGGTGACGCCTCCTCCAATGCGATCCACCAGCCGCTGAGCTGAACCAAGCGTAGCGCGCAACTGTTCTGGCGAGAAAGGAACTGCAAGAAAATGGGTGGCCCCAGCCTCGAACAGCCGCGGAGCAGAATCCAGCATGCTTATGTCGAGCAACGCAATTAGCGCGCCGCCGCCCGCCTCCACCGCTGGAACGATAGAGCCGATCAGCCGGCTGTCCCCATCGGACGCGTCCCGCATATCGACCATCGCGATCTGCGCATCGCTATGCAGGAAGCGTTGCGCCGCGTCGGTCGGGCGCCTGGCGGCAATCACACGCCAACCTGCCCGACGAGCCGCATCGGACAGGCCGTCACGATCGCCGGGAGACAGAATGAAAAGGCTGCGCTGGCCGGGCAGTGCGGTCTCACCGCTCACATTGAAACTCCTAAGGGGCAGCGCATGGCGGCAGATAACAGCTACGGGTTAGCGACCCGTTCACGATGCTGCAACCGGCAGTGCTTGCGCGGAAGTTTGCCATGGCTTAGCTAGTCCCGCATGAACAAGCCCGATCTTGTGCGCAACGGCCTCACCGATGCGCTGGGCCGCCGGATCAGCTATTTGCGGATTTCGGTAACGGATCGCTGCGACCTGCGCTGCCGCTATTGCATGGCGGAGCGGATGAGCTTTCTGCCCAAAGACCAGGTGTTGACGCTGGAAGAGATTGCTCTGATCGCCGATCTCTTCATCAGCCGCGGCATCCGCAAGATCCGGCTGACAGGCGGCGAACCACTGGTACGACGCGACATTGTCGATCTTGTCCGCCGCATTGGGCGGCATCTGGGCGATGGACTGGATGAGCTGACGCTGACGACAAACGGCACCAGGCTTGCCCAGCATGCGGATGCGTTATTTGATGCTGGCATACGGCGGATCAACGTCAGCCTGGATAGCCGCGATCCGGAACGCTTCGCCCATGTGACCCGCAATGGCGATATCCGGTCGGTACAGGAAGGTCTTGCGGCAGCCAAGGCGAGCGGGCTGGCCGTCAAGATCAACATGGTGGCATTGAAGGGCGTCAATGAGGATGAAATCCTGCCGATGCTCTATTGGTGCGACCAGCAGGGCTTTGACCTTACCCTCATTGAAACGATGCCGCTGGGTGAAACCGGTGAGGACCGGACGGATCATTATCTGCCGTTGACGAAGATCGTAGACCAGTTGCGGGAGCATCATGAGCTTTGGCCGCTTGCGCATCGAACCGGGGGCCCCTCGCGGTATCACGCGGTGGATGGCCTGAAAGCGCGGCTGGGCCTAATCACCCCGCTTACCAATAATTTCTGCGCGGACTGCAACCGCATGCGAATGACCTGTGAGGGGAAAATCTTCATGTGTCTGGGGCACGAGGATCATGTTGACCTCAAGAGCGCCTTTCGCGAAGGCGGACTTGACGCGGTCGGGCCGCTGATCGATCGGGCGCTGCGCCTGAAACCCGCTGCCCATGACTTCCGCATAGGCGCCGGCGCGCCCGCCGCCGTCCTCCGGCATATGAGCGTGACCGGCGGATGAGCCAGGAACCGCGGCGGGCGCTGCTCGCCTCTCCGACCCAGGCCGCCAAGGCTGCCGAGGAACGGCTTCGCGCCGCTTATGACTTTGTGCCCGTCGAGCAGGCCGACATGATCATCGCCTTGGGTGGAGATGGGTTCATGCTCCAAACGCTTCATTCGATGCTGGAAGGCCACCGGATCATGCCGGTATTCGGCATGAACCTTGGCACTGTAGGCTTCCTGATGAATGAATGGCGTCTGGAACGGCTCGATCAGCGGATAGAGGCGGCCAAGGCGTTCAAGGTCAATCCACTGCGCATGACGGTCGATACGGTCGATGGCGAACGCTTTTCGATCCCCGCCATCAATGAAGTCTCGCTGCTGCGCGAAACACGCCAGACGGCAAAGCTGGAAGTGCATGTGAACGGGCGGACCGCGCTTGCAGAACTGGTGTGCGACGGCGTTCTGGTCGCAACGCCCGCTGGATCCACGGCCTACAATCTTTCAGCCCATGGCCCCATATTGCCCCTCGGTTCGGGACTGGTTGCATTGACCCCGATCAGCCCTTTCCGCCCCCGCCGCTGGAGAGGGGCGATCCTGCCCGAAAACACGGTAATACGCTTCAGCGTGCTTGACCCGGTCAAGCGACCAGTGAGCGCCGTGGCAGATCAGCGGGAAGTTCGCGATGTCGCACAGGTGGAAATTCAGATTGATCGGGGCACGCCCCTGACGCTGCTCTTCGACCCGGAACATACGCTGGACGACCGGATCGCCGCAGAACAGTTCATCGCCTGAAAAAATTCCCAATTCTGCCCTTGCCATCCGAAGAATCCCGCTGCTATAGGCGCGGCCTGCCTAGCGAGAGCCGGGCTGCTCCCCGATAGCTCAGCGGTAGAGCATTCGACTGTTAATCGAATGGCCGTAGGTTCGAATCCTACTCGGGGAGCCACTTTCACCCAATCTGGCGGGTGGTAATAATCGCCGGAATATTCTGAAAAATCATCGCCCGCCAATGCCCGTTTGCGCGGGCATGCCGGTGCAGGCGCACGCCTCTTGACGCCACCCGCACAGGAAATTTGCGGTGATGCGCCCGGACCTTAAGGCCCAGGCAGCAGTCGCCTGCTATCAGCGCGATGCGAACTGACGCTGCTTGAGCGCCACGGCCCAACGCTGAGGCGCTGCGTCAGGCACGTTTTCGCGGACGAAGCACCTGCCGCGCTGAGCGCGAATGGCGCGGCACATTGCGACCGCTTCCAGACGATCATTGAACCCGCTTACGGCGAGGCGCGAATAGCTGACGCCGTTGAGCGTGATCTGGCTGGTAAGGACCGGCAGCGTCGAAAGTACGTGATTGCGACGGGCCATCTCGAACCATTTTTCCTTGGCGATGGCGGCATTCTCATAAGCGCCGAGCTGAACGACCCAGTTACTGTTGCCCTTGCCCTGAGGAATGAACGCAGCCTGCATGCGGCGCGGAGCCAGCGGTACGCGGACCGCTGCAGGCTGGCGGACGCTGGCCAGCTTCAACGGAGCCCGACCCTCTACAAATGCAAGATCATGCGTTTCGACCGGCGCGAAGGCCTCCGAAGGGACGGTTTCGGATTGCCGGCTCGAAATAGCGGCAACTTCCATGGAAACAGCCTCGACAATCGGCTCGGGCGCCTGCGCGGACTGGACCGGTGCGGGCTCGGGAGCGAGGGCAAGAGCAACCGGCTGGCCGGCATCGCTGCCATTGATCGTCACGCCCATCAGGCCCGCGATGCGCTGCTGTGCAAATTCGGGAGCGGCCGTCTGCGCCCATTGTGCGATGCGCTGATTTGCCGCGAGTGGCTCCAGATCAATCCCAGCCATGACGCGCGCATCCTTCCACCGGCCCGCCAGTGCATATGCATAAGCGAGATTCTGACGCGTACGCGCTGTGGCGGAAGGGTCGTGAATGGCCTCGGACAGGATGCGGACGCCTTCGGCCGCGTCACCTGCCATCGCGATGGCAAGCCCATAGTCACCTGCCGGAACGACGTCGGCATGGGCCGAGAGAAGATCGCGCGCGGCTTCGCTCTTGCCGAGCGCTACCTTGACCAACGCCAGGCTGACAATGGTGCGAGGATCCTGATTACCCAACGTCATGGCGTCACCGAGCGCAGTCTCAGCCGACGCGAATCGGCCATCGGCAACATAAGCGCGGCCCAGCAGATGGCGATAGCTTGCGTCCTGGGGAGCTGCCTGCACAGCCGCCTCGGCAGCCGCGACAGCGCGGGTGGCGTCACGGTCGGCCAGCGCCTTGTCTACGGCAGCGGCAATGCGATCGGGGTTCTGCTTGGCAGGCGCAATGGCGGAAGGACGGAAGGCTGCACCAGTACAGCCGACCATCGTCGTCCCCAACACCAGTGATGAAAATGCCGCCTTGGCAAGAGCATTGCGCTTCATGGGCGTGTCTCCTTACTTCGCTTCGCCGCGCGGCAGTTGCTGCGCGAGCCTGTCTATGTCGGGCAGGCTGGCGAGAAATATGTCGAGCGCCTCGGTCACCATCTGCTGCGCCGATCGGCCCACAACGGCGCTGGCGAGCCGCAGCTTCAAGTGGCGATCTGCGTCCAGACGGAGCGTAAATGCGGCCTTGCGGCCCTTGACCGGTTGCGTCGCCGGAGCAATCGTCTTGACCGCTTCCTCCATGCGCTCTGTCAGTTCCTTCCGCGCCACAACGACGGGAGGCACCGGAGCTGCGACCGGCGGCTGCGTCATCGGGGTCAGTCCGACCACGGCCCGAGGCTCTGCGGGGACCGGCTCCGGCTCTGTCACGTCAAAACCCATGTCGTTCCAGCCAAGATCATCCTGCAACAAGGTAGCTGTCGCCTGGCCGCCGAAACCCATGACGGGGCGGCGCATGGCAGGTTGGGCAGCGCCCTTGCGTGCGAGCAACCCGGAGGTCAGCGAAGCGAGTGGCTTGGATTCGCCCATGATGTCTTCCCTCCCTGTTACTGGCCGACGACCCGGCGGCCGAAGCCACCGGTCGCTGGACGCACGGCGCCGGGCGTACCCGCCGAACCGTTGGGCACGGAAAAGACCGTGCGCCGGAAATTCTTTTCAAGGCGGTCAGACACGTAGCTCCAAAGCTGAGTCACCTCGCCGGCCGAGCGGCCATTGGGATCGACCTCCATCACCGTGCGTCCATCGATCATCGACGCTGCAAAGTCGGTGCGATGGTGCAGCGTCACCGGCGCGACCGTACCATGCTGGGAAAGTGCAACAGCTGCTTCGGACGTAATGCGCGCCTTGGGAGTCGCCGCGTTGACGACGAAGATCAACGGCTTGCCCGCCCGATCGCAAAGATCGACCGTAGCGCCAACCGCGCGAAGATCATGAGGGCTAGGCCGCGTCGGCACGACGATCAGCTCAGCAACCGAAATCACGCTCTGGATCGCCATGGTGATGGCGGGGGGCGTATCGATAACCGCAAGCTTGAAGCCCTGCTGACGAAGAATTTCCAGATCGGCGGCCAGACGCGCGACGGTGGTCTGGGCAAAGGCGGGATATTCCGCCTCACGCTCGTTCCACCAGTCGGATAGCGACCCCTGCGGATCAATGTCGATCAGAACCACTGGGCCGGCCCCGGCCCTCTGCGCCTGAACGGCGAGGTGACCAGACAGGGTGGTCTTGCCGGACCCACCTTTTTGCGATGCCAATGCGAGTATGCGCACGCGCGTTTCCCCCAGAAAATCCAATTGCGTGCTGGAGTGCCACGACGGCGCCTAAGAATTGGTTAACATCGCCGCATCCCTATGTAGGGAAGGAAAGCTCTATAAAGCATGGCCCTCTTAATGCTAATTGGCCGTTAACCTTGTTGGATCATAGGCTGCGCCAGAGCTGTCCTTTCAGGAGCACATGCATATGAAGCAGATCTGGGGCATCTTGGCCGCAGCAACGATCGTAAGCCTGGCACCGCCAGCCTTTGCCGATGTAAAGGCCGGCGTCGATGCCTGGCAGCAGGGAGATTATGACAAGGCTGTCGGCGCATGGCGGCCACTTGCCCAGGCGGGTGATCCGGACGCGCAGTTCAATATGGGCCAGGCATACAAGCTGGGGCGCGGCGTGAAGGCCGACATGGCCGTCGCCCTCGACTGGTATCGCAAAGCGAGAGCACAGGGACACATAAGGGCGGAGGACAATCTTGGCCTGCTGATGTTCCAGCAAGGCGACCGGGCAGGCGCCCTGCCCTATCTGCAGCGCTCGGCGGCAAGGGGTGAACCGCGCGCGCAATATATCGTTGGCACCGCGCTGTTTAACGGTGACCTTGCGCCGAAAGACTGGCCCCGCGCCTATGCGCTGATGAACCGCGCATCCGCCGCGGGACTGGCGCAGGCGACGGCGAGCCTGAAGCAGATGGACAAATATGTCCCTGCGGAGCAGCGCGAGCAGGGCCTCGTAATGGCGCGGGATATGGGATCAAAAGAGGTGACGGCGCTGGCAGACGCCAACAGCCGGACATCGGCTACGCCCGTGGCGCGCGAAGGTCCGCCGCCGCTCGCCACCGCAACCTTGCCACCCCCTCCCGACGCCGAGAAGCCTGCTTCGTCAAAGATTTCTGACAGAACCGCTGCTGGAAAAACGGCAGTCCGCACCGCGGAACCGCCCAAGGCTGCTAAAGGTGGCGCGTGGCGGGTCCAACTGGGCGCATTCAGCGAAGAAGGTCGCGCGCAGGCGCTCTGGAGCAGCCTGCGCGGCAAGGTCTCCGGCCTTTCCGCCTATCAGCTTTTCCTCGTGAAAGGCGGCGCTGTGACCCGGTTGCAGGCAGGCCCTCTGGCCAGCAGCGCCGATGCGGCACGGCTTTGCAGCGCGATCAAGGCCGCCGGCGCCGACTGCATGCCCCGCAAAATGTGACCAGGGTCGATCGGGCCGCCTCTTGGCAGGCCGGGTGCGGTGCGCGATAACGGGCTTGTCTCTTTGTGGAGCGCGTTATGGCCGTGGGAAGTGAGCAGGGACATGTCGCAGCGTTGGTAGAGGCTGCACTGGGACAAAGGGCTGCGCAACAGGCGCTGACGGCGCTGACCATCGCACCCTCCTTGCTGGCTGAGGGTAGTTCAATCGTGTCGCGAGCAGCGTTTGCGATGGCGATGAACATAGTCTTGTTTCACGGGTTACTGGAACGTGTGCCGAGTGGAGCGGCCTATGTGGCCGACACAGTCGCGCGAGGGGGCAAGGTGACGTTTGACCACGGTGCGTTGCGAACCGTGCGAATGCCGCTGGGACCGACCGGCGCCCTCCCCCCGGGCGAAGACGCCTTCACCCGCATCTTCCTGCCATTGGGCTATCAGTTGGCGGGCGTTTATCCACTGGACCGATTAAAAATGACTGGGCGGGCCTATATGCACGCCGACGCGCCAGAGGAGATCCCGCAATTTTTCCTGTCCGAACTGCACATCGACCGCTTCGATCCCGCCTTCGGCGAAGTCGCGGCGCGCGTGTTCGGAACGTCCCGCGATCCACTGGATGCGCAAACGGTCGGACTCCTTGACAGCTACGCTCGCGGGGAACCGGTTGGCTTCGACCGCGCCGCCGCAGCGCTGCCCATTCTGATTTCGGCGTTCGACCGCCAGCACGACCCAGTCACCCTTAACGACTACGAACAGTTGCTGGCGCGATCCCATGAGGCGGCCTGGATCGCGACCGAGGGCAACGCCTTTAATCACGCCACCGACCGTGTGCCCAACGTCGCGGCGCTGGCCGATCGGTTGAGGCAAGAGGATTGGCCGATCAAGGACAAGATCGAAATATCCCGCAATGGCCGCGTGCGCCAGACTGCTCTGCGCGCAGATCCCGTCGAACGGCTCTTCGCCGGGAACGAACTGCGCCAGGTGCCTGGATCATTCTACGAATTCATCAGCCGCGACGTCGATCCAGCGACTGGTCGATTGGACCTCTCGTTCGACGCGAGCAATGCGACCGGCATTTTCGCCATGACCAGCGTGAAGTCATGACCCCCTTAACGGCTTGATCATGTGGTCGCCATAAGGCAACGGCTTTCGCAATCATTGGCGGAGGCATTGTTGAATAATCCGGTTCTCCCTTCTTGGGTATTGACGCTTGTCTGCGCCGACCGCGTCGGCATCGTCGCCGGGGTCAGCCAGTTTTTGGCCGATCGCGGCGGCTTCATCACGGACAGCCAGCAATATGCCGATCGGGAAGCCGGGCGTTTCTTCATGCGCGTCGCATTTGAAGCGACTGACGAGCGGATGACAGCCACGGAACAGCTTCAGGCCGAATTCAATGCAATCGGCGCGCGCTTCGCTATGGACTGGCTGATCACGTCCGCGCGGGAAAAACCGCGAATGCTGCTCGCGGTATCGAAGGGATCACATTGCCTGGCCGATCTGCTCCATCGCTGGCAGACAGGAACGCTGGCGGTCGACATCATGGGTGTAGTGTCTAACCATCCGGACATGCGGCGTATTACCGAATGGCACGGCATTCCCTACCACGAACTGCCGCCCAACGGAGACAAGGGCGCGCAGGAAGCTGCGTTGCTGGACATATTTGATCGGACGCGATCGGATTATCTGGTTCTCGCACGCTACATGCAGGTCCTGTCAGAAACGCTCGTCGGGCAACTTGAAGGCCGCTGCATCAATATCCACCACAGCTTCCTGCCCGGCTTCAAAGGTGCGCGCCCCTATCACAGGGCGCATGAGCGTGGTGTAAAGCTTATCGGGGCGACCGCACATTTCGTTACCGCCGACCTGGACGAAGGGCCGATCATCGAACAGGCTGTCGAGCGCGTGGATCATCGGGCTACGGCAGAAGACATGATCCGCATCGGCCGTGATATCGAAGCCCAAGTGCTGGCCCGCGCAGTCGGCTGGATTGCCGACCGCCGCGTTCTGCTGAATGGCGGAAAGACGGTCGTTTTCCGCTGATCCAAGAAATCATCAAGCGCTATCGCCGCGCTCTTCTCCACGCGACAATATTTTTTAACGAGACGGCATAGACTGCCAATTGGTCAGGAAACTAGGCCGTAAAGAAACCAACCCACAATCAGGAAACTGGTGACGGCGCAAATTCGATCGCCATAGATATCTATCCGTGACATCGTTGACATCCTTCCTCGACCGGCGATCTTTGTCGCCTGCGCAGAAAGGATAACGCATCTATCCTAAGAAAGGAAGCGAGGTTTCAGCCTGCGTTCAGCCTTCGATGGCGCAGGAAGGACTGGGTTGCCTCCAGAGGGCCCCGATAGGCCTCCTGAAACTCGGCACTCCAATATTTAAGATCGTCCAGATCAATGCGCGCGCCCGAGATAGCGCAAAGGACGAACTGCCCGGGACGTATGATGTCGAAATGCGGCGTGTGGTATTCCAACACCGCCAATCCCTGAATATCGGCCATCAGTGACCTGTCAGAATGCGATCGACCAGCTGCTTCACGGTGGGTACAAAGCCGTTGGAATAGAAGGGATCCTGCTTGAATTTATAAGCGCCATGGCCAGCGAACAGCAGGTTCTTGTCCAGGTCACCGCCATGCACCGCTTCCTGCAGCGACTTCTGGATGCAGAAGCTGCGCGGGTCGGCCAGGCGTCCGGTCGAGTTCGTCTCGCTATCCATCCAGCTGGAAAAGGCGCACTGGCTAAGGCAGCCCATGCAGTCGGTCTGATCCTTACGGATTTCGCCCTTTTCCTCTTCGGTGACGAATACCAGTGTGTTGTCAGGCGTTTTCAGCGCGGAGGTAAAACCCTGCCCCACCCACTCGCGGGCACGCAGCAAGTCGCCGCGCGTCACCCAGAAATTCTTGCCCTTCACACCCGCATCGAGTTGATGCGTGTGGTCGCCCGCCTGTTCCGTGCTGAACGGGATTTGCCGTTCAGACCGCGATTCCAGCTGGCGAAGGAATGGATTACGGATGGCCGAGCTGTAGAAGCCGGTGGGCGAAAACCGGTGAAGCAACACATCACCCGGCTCCAGCTGGGTCAGGCGCTCCTTCCAAAGCTGCGGGATCGGGCTTTCCTGGGTCAGCAATGGCCGCGTTCCGAACTGAAAAGCGATTGCGCCCAGTTCCGGGTTGTCGATCCAGTCGTTCCAGTCCTTGAGGTGCCAGACGCCGCCCGCCATCACGATGGGCACATCGTCCGAAATGCCGCCTTCCCGCATGGTGTCGCGCAGCGCCTTCACACGGGGATAG
Organism: Sphingobium herbicidovorans; assembly: GCF_002080435.1. NCBI lineage: Bacteria > Pseudomonadati > Pseudomonadota > Alphaproteobacteria > Sphingomonadales > Sphingobiaceae > Sphingobium > Sphingobium herbicidovorans. The sequence goes on from NZ_CP020538.1 coordinate 547,363, forward strand.
GGATCCTGCGGCTCACGCGGATCTTCGGCATTGGAAAGGCCGTTATGCCCGCCTGCCAGCCAGGGATCTTCATAGACCACCGCCGCCAGCCATTCCGACGCTTTGGAATAGGCACGCTTCCACAGAGCGCGAAAAGCGCGGCCGGAACTGACGATCGGAAGGTAGCTGACGCCGTACGAGGCCGCGATCTCGCTCAGCTTATAGGGCATGCCCGCGCCGCATGTAACGCCCGACACCATGCCCTTGGTCTTTTCAAGGACGCCGTGCAGCACACGCTGGGCCCCGCCCATTTCCCACAGGATGTTGATATTGATCGCGCCCTTGCCTCCGGCAATCTCGAACGCGCGCTTGACCTGTTCGACCGCGCCGTCGATGGCGTAGGCGATCAGTTCCTCGTGGCGGTCCCGGCGGGTCCGGCCATGATAGATTTGGGGGATGACATTGCCCATGCCGTCATAGCTGTCGGCGTTGACGGCCGACACGGTGCCGATCCCGCCAGCAGCCGCCCAGGCGCCGGAACTGGCGTGATTGGATACGGCGACGCCCTTTCCGCCTTCGACCAGCGGCCAGACTTCACGACCACCATAGATGATGGGCTTCAAACCCTTGAACAACCTAATCTCCCGCGCAACAGCTGCTCGGTCCCCGGCCGGATAAAAGTCGCTCTATAGCAGCTTTTGTAGCCGATGACGAATTACGGGGCGCGCCCTACCTTAAAATATCGGGGCTGGATAGTGCCTCTCCATAAAGCGCCGCATAGGCGTTCACCATCGCAGCTTCATCGAAGTCGCGCGCTGCGCGCCGCCGGTTGGCTTCCCCAAGACGAGCGCGAAGCTCTGCATTTTCTGAAAGGTCTGCCAAAGCCCGCGATAGCGCCGCTTCGTCCCGTACGACAAAGGGTTGATTTTCGAACGCAACCATCCGCACGACGTCGCCTACGTCCATGGAAGCGACAGGCAAGCCCGCCGCCATCGCTTCAACCAGAGAGATCGGGAATTGTTCGCTGTCGGAAGAGAGCGCAAAAAGATCGAATGACCCAAGAAAACGCCACGGTTCTGGAAGGAAGCCGGGCATGCAAATGTCGTCAAGTCCATGCCTTGCAGCTTCAGCCAGGATGGCGTCGCGTTCCGGGCCATCCCCGACGATGACGAGTTGAAGACGGTCCCGGTGGGGGGCTACAGCACGTATAAGCCGCGGAATATTCTTGACCGGCCGCAACCCGGCCAACGTCCCCACAACCAGCTTCCCGGGGGACCGCACCAGTCCGGGTATCGCGCCGTCGGCAACTGGTTCAGCATAACGCGCAACGTCGATCCCGTTACGAATCAGATGGACTTTTGATCCAGCCTGTTTCCACACCGTGCGAGCAATCTGATCAAGGCGAATTGAGGGCACCACCACAGCTCTCGCTCGCTGGAGTGCAATGCGTCGATAGAGATTTCGATCGGCCTTCAACCGGTCGGCTTCTTCAATATTGAATCCGTCCTCATGATGGATGAGCGGGGGCATCCATTGAAAAGCCGAGCAGAAACGGTGAGCCATCACCGCGTCCATCGCGCCCCAATTATAGCTCAGGACCAGGTCGAATCCCGACAGGAAGCGGCCAAGCGCCCTAAAGCGCATCAGACCCGGACGGCCGGCAAGCGGCGGGGGTTCTGGGAAGCTGACCGGCACCGACGGATCGATCGCTGAGCATGCCCCCATGGCGTCGGGTGCGGCGCTGACGATTGCATGCTCCGCGCGGTCTTCCCACAGATTCATGAGACGCACTGCGCGCGCTTCCTTGCCGCCTAACGAGAAGCTGCCATGAACATGCAGCAGCCGGGGTCGGCGCACTGCGTTACCCATGGAGAACGCGCGACAGCAACCGGTATACAGCCGCCAACGCTTCGGGTTCATCAAGGACTGGCGCGTGACCGACATCAGGAACGGTGACGAGTTCGGCCCCCGAACCGATCTCAACCGCCATCCGCTCAGCCGTCGCCGCGCTTAACAGATCGGATCGTTCACCGCGCAGGATCAGCGTAGGAATATCGCGAAATGCGGCCATGACTGGCCACATATCGACGCCAGCCTCTCCCCCGGTCACGCGCAGCGGTTCGGCCACCCGCATATCATAGTCCAGCACCACACGGCCGCCACTGTTCAGGCGATACAGGCGCTTCGCCATGGCAAGCCATTGCTCCAGCCCATAACGGGGATGGATGTCGCGATTGGCCTCCTCCAGTGCTCGCGCAGCGTGAACCCAACTGTGGTGCGACTGCCCAACGCCGACATAGGCGCGGATGCGGTCGAGTCCGTCCGCCTCCAGCTTCGGGCCGACATCGTTAAGCAATGCGCCCGCCAGCCATTCGCGATGCGTCGCGGCAATCAACATCGTGATGAGACCACCTAGCGAAGTACCGACCGCCACGAAACGGGTGATGGCAAGATCGGCAATAAGGCGGCTTATGTCCTGCAAATAGGTGAGAGGGACATAGGTCATCGGATCCTTCGCCTGCGCGCTTTCCGCCCGGCCGCGCATGTCGGGGCAGATGAGGCGCCACTCGCCAGCCAAATGCTCCGCCAACGGTTCGAAATCGCGCGCGTTACGGGTTAACCCCGGCAAACACAGGAGAGGCGGACGACCATCATCGCCACCGGCATAATCACGGTAATGGAGTCGCAGGCCATCGGGGGACCACCAATATCCGTCGGTGAACTGGGTCAACGGTCGTGCATCCTCAAGAAACTGATGTGCATGGCAGCAGTTGCAACTTCCTGCCCTGCTACCCCATATCGCCGCATGGTCAAATCCTCGCAAGCCACCCGATATGATCCTGCAAAGGAAATCTTCGCCCTGCAGCCGGACTTTGCCGATGACGTCAAGGCCGCCGATTTCCCGGATGCGATCCTGCGTTACCGCAATGATCGCGCTGCTGCGGGCGTCGGACTGGACAGCCTGACCGACGATGAATGGATTTCGCACTTCGGTCGGTTCGAACCGCTGCCCGGCACGCTACGACAACCACTGGCGCTACGTTATCATGGCCATCAATTCCGGACATATAATCCCGATATCGGTGACGGACGGGGCTTCCTGTTCGCTCAGTTGCGCGATGATAGGGGCCGATTGCTGGACCTGGGCACGAAAGGGTCTGGCCAGACGCCCTACAGTCGTTTCGGCGACGGACGCCTGACGCTGAAAGGCGGGGTGCGGGAGATACTGGCGACCGAAATGCTCGAAGCCCTGGGCGTGACCACATCCAGGACCTTGTCGATAATCGAAACGGGCGAGGCGCTTGAGCGGAACGACGAGCCCTCCCCGACCCGCGCCGCCGTCATGGTACGCCTTAGCCATTCGCATATCCGCATCGGTTCTTTCCAGCGGGCCGCCTATTTCGACGACAAGGCGCTGCTCGAGCGGCTGACCAATTATGCCCTGGTCAAGCTGTATGAGGAAGAGCCGGGGAATTGCCCGCCAGCCCAATTGCTGGGCCGGGTGGTTGAAAGGACAGCGGACCTGGCTGCCAGCTACATGGTCGCGGGCTTTGTCCATGGCGTATTGAACAGCGACAATATCAACGTGACCGGCGAGAGTTTCGACTATGGCCCTTGGCGGTTCACGCCCCTGTGGCAGCCGGGTTTTACCGCAGCCTATTTCGATCATTCAGGACTTTACGCCTTTGGGCGGCAGGCAGAGGCGATCCATTGGGATGTGGCGCAGCTTGCCGTTTCTCTCCGGCCGTTGGTCGAGGCGGAGCCGCTTATCGAGCAGTTGGAGCGCTTCCCGCAGCTTTACGGTGACGCCATGGCGCGCCGTTTCTGCTGGCGACTGGGCGTTCAACCCTCCGACGATGCTTCGGCCATGGTTGAAGCCGCGGTGCGCGGAATGGCCGGGGGCGAAATGCCCATCGACCGTTTCTTCCACGACTGGCGCGGCGGAGAGTCACGCGAGGGCGCGGATTATTCCGGCGAACCATGGGCTGCCTTCCGGGAGGCAATTGCAGGGTTCGGGGCCAGCGGAGATGACAAACATCCCTATTGGCAAGACGCCGCGCCTTGTTCGATGCATATCGACGAGGTCGAACAGATCTGGAGCGCGATAGCAGAACGCGGCGATTGGGGTCCTTTGCATGCGAAGGTCGCTGCCGTGAGGAGAATGGGGGAGGCGCTAGGCCCGCCTCCCCTGCTCATCTCCTGAGGCGGGCACGGCGCCAGCCACGCCCCTTCCCTAACGCCCTGTTATCCTCCATATCGAAGCTATGTCCGCCCTGCTCACTTCGATCGAACCCGCGACCGGCGCTGTCCTGTGGCAAGGCACCGCAAGCGACGTTGAAGCTGAAGTCGGGCGGGTCCGGGCGGCATGGCCTTCCTGGGCCGCCAAGCCCGTCGCTTACCGGATCGAAACGCTGCGCCGCTTCGTCAATGTCGTGCGGGCCAACGAAGATGCCCTGACCGACCTGATCGCGCGCGAGACGGGAAAGCCCCTCTGGGACGCGCGGACCGAAGTGACCGCGGTGATGAACAAGGTTGATATTTCCGTCGCCGCCTATTCCGAACGCACCGGACAGCGGCGGTTGGAGGCGGCGATGGGCGCGCGTCAGTCCGTGCGGCACAAGCCGCACGGCGTTATGGCAGTGCTGGGCCCCTATAATTTTCCCGCTCATCTGCCCAATGGCCATATCGTCCCGGCGCTGCTTGCGGGGAACGGTGTGCTGTTCAAGCCATCGGAAAAAACCCCCGCAGTTGGCGAAATGCTGGTCCGCTTTTATCATGAGGCAGGCGTTCCGCAGGATGTGGTGCGACTGGTGCATGGCGGGCCGGATGAAGGGAAGGCCCTCACGGTTCATGCGGATGTGAACGGGATACTCTTCACCGGATCGGCTGCGACCGGGATCGCGATCAACCGGCAATTCGCCGCCAATCCGGGCAAGATACTGGCGCTGGAAATGGGCGGCAACAACCCGATCATCGTTTGGGATACAGGCGACATCTCCAGCGCGGCGGCCTTGGTGGTACAGTCGGCTTTCCTGTCGAGTGGGCAACGCTGCACGGCGGCCAGCCGGTTAATCGTGAAGGAGGACATCGCCGAGCTGCTGGTTTCGGAGGTAAAGAAGATCGCCGACCGCCTGATCGTCGATCATCCCCATGCCGACCCGGCCCCGTTCATGGGACCCGTCATCGACAATCACGCAGCGGATCAACTGACCGAAAGCTTCCTCTATCTGATGAGCCATGGCGGTCGGCCGATCAAACACCTGGTGCGCCTGTCGGAGGAGCGGCCCTTCCTCAGCCCCGCGATCATAGACGTCACCGCGATGGCGGAACGACCGGACGTCGAATTGTTCGGCCCGTTATTACAGGTCGTCCGCGTCCCGGACTTTCCTGCCGCAATCGCAGAAGCCAACAACAGCCGCTACGGCCTATCAGCCTCCATGGTCGGTGGATCGCCCGAACAATATAACCAGTTCTGGGCCAATGTCCGCGCTGGGATCGTCAACTGGAATCGGCCGACTAACGGTGCCTCTTCGTCCGCACCGTTTGGCGGCCTGGGCATTTCCGGCAATCATCGGCCAAGCGCCTATTATGCGGCGGATTATTGCGCCTATCCGGTGTCATCGGCAGAAATCGAACAGCCGCGCGCTTCGATCGGAATTGGCCTCAGGGATTTTGATACCAGCGCGATGGGCGACTGATCCGGGACAACCAGCAGAGCCGTTTTTAACCGGCGTCAGATGCTGGCCCCAAATTTTCCTACTTCCCCGACAAAGCATTCTGGATTGAAACCCTTGGTGGATTTAGCCATTTCGCCAGCATGACCGTACATGCATCTGCTACCGTCTATCTCGTGGGCGCGGGTCCGGGTGATCCCGAACTGCTGACCCTTCGCGCTGCGCGACTGCTGGGACAGGCGGATGTGATTGTGCATGACGGCCTGGTTTCCGCTGAAATACTCGCGATGGCTTCGCCGGACGCTGAACTTATTTCGGTCGCAAAGCAGCGCAGTCGCCATTCGATGCCGCAGGAAGGTATCAATGCTTTACTGGTGGAGCTTGCGCTGGCGGGACGGTCGGTCGTGCGGCTGAAAGGAGGCGATCCTTTCGTTTTCGGACGCGGTGGCGAGGAAATGGAAGCATGCCGCTCAGCCGGCGTTTCTGTGGAGGTGGTGCCGGGCATCAGTGCAGCCATCGGCTGCGCAGCGCAGGCGCAACTTCCCCTTACCCATCGTGATGCGGCGAGCGCCGTGAGCTTCGTGGCCGGACAGTGCAAGGGGCTGGCGGATCAGGATTGGTCGGGCCTGGCGGGTGTCGGGCGAACGCTCGTTATCTATATGGGCGTTGCGACTGCGGCGGACATTGCCGACAAGCTGATAGCCGACGGCGTTTCTCCCGCGATCCCGGTTGCAGTGCTGGAAAACGGCACGCGGCAGGACATGCGGACGCTGCGGACCTTGCTGGCTGACCTGGGCGACATGGTCGTTCGGGAAGAGGTAAAAAGTCCGGCGCTGATTGTCGTCGGTGACGTCGCGGCCTATGCGGTGGCGCAGGATGTGCTGGCCGGCTGGGCCACACAAAGGAATAATGGGGCGGAGATGCATAAGTGAAGATTTTGACCGGCAATGACCTTGGCACCGGAGATGTCATCTGGTGGGCGGGCGACGGCTGGTCGCGGCTGGTCGGCGATTCTGTCGATGTGGGCGACAGGGGCGATGAGCTTGCCCGCGCGGAAGAAGCTGCCCTGCGGGTCGTCGGCGCCTATGTTATCGACGCCACCGTGACGGAAGACGGCGTGCGCCCGGCCCATATCAAGGACCGCATCCGCGCTCTTGGGCCGACCGTTCGTCCCGACCTGACGTTGAAACCGAATGACGCCGATGCCGGCAACTGGGTGATCTGAACCATGTACCGTTATGACAGCTACGACCAGTCCATCGTTGACGCCCGCGTGGAGGAATTTCGCGATCAGGTGCAACGTCGCCTCGCGGGGCAGCTGACAGAAGACCAGTTCAAGCCTCTGCGGCTGATGAACGGCCTCTATCTGCAACTGCACGCCTATATGCTGCGCGTCGCCATTCCCTATGGCACCTTGTCCGGCAAGCAGATGCGCAAGCTGGGCGAGATCGCGCGCAAATATGACAAGGGCTATGGCCATTTCACGACGCGCACCAACCTGCAGTATAACTGGATCAAGCTGGCCGACGCGCCGGACATCCTGGCGGAGTTGGCGACGGTCGAGATGCACGCCATCCAGACCAGCGGCAACTGCATCCGCAACATCTCGTCCGACCAATATGCGGGCGTTTCGGCCGATGAAGTAGCCGATCCACGCCCATGGGCGGAACTGCTGCGCCAGTGGTCGACCTTCCACCCCGAATTCACCTATCTGCCGCGCAAGTTCAAGATTTGCGTGATCGCATCGGAGGAAGACCGCGCAGCCATGAAGCTGCACGATATCGGCATCAAGCTGGTGTCACGGGACGGACAGATCGGGGCGGAAGTCTACGCCGGCGGTGGCATGGGCCGCACCCCCATGGTTGCGCCTCTTATCAGGGACTTCGTGCCCGAGGATGAGATCGTACCTTATCTGGAAGCGTGCCTGCGTGTCTATAATCGCTACGGTCGCCGCGACAACAAGTATAAGGCGCGGATCAAGATCCTGGTGCATGAGCTGGGCGTCGAGGAATATAAGCGGCAGGTAGAGGAAGAGTTCGCCCAAATGCGCATCCTCGGCCTGAATCCGCCGACTGAGGAACTGGATCGCATCCGCCCCTTCTTCGCCAACCCGACTTACGAGCAGGGTGTGAGCGACGACATCGACCGTGCCGATCCGGCCTTTGCGCTGTGGATCGACCGTCAAGTCGCCGCGCACAAGCAGCCCGGCTACGCGATCGTCAATATCAGCCTGAAGCCACGCGGCGGCATTCCGGGCGACGCATCGGCTGAACAGATCGAACTGGTTGCGGACCTGGCGGAGCAATATTCCTTCGACGAACTGCGTGTGACCCATGCGCAGAACCTCGTCCTGCCGCACGTGAAGAAGGCCGATCTCTACGCTATCTGGCAAAAGCTGGATGAAGCCGGGCTGGCGGAAGCCAATCTCGACCTCATCACGGACATCATCGCCTGCCCCGGCCTCGACTATTGCAGCCTGGCCAATGCCCGCTCGATCCCGCTGGCGCAAAAGCTGTCGGAACGCTTCGCGGCACAGGACCGGCAGAAGGATCTTGGCGAATTGAAGGTCAAGATTTCCGGTTGCATCAATGCCTGCGGCCACCATCATGCTGGGCACATCGGCGTGCTGGGCGTCGATCGTAAGGGCGTGGAGAATTTCCAGCTTTCGCTCGGCGGTTCGGGCGCGGAGGATGCGAGCGTCGGGCAGATTACGGGGCCGGGCTTCTCGGAAGATGGCGTGGTCGATGCCATCGAGAAGGTGACGGACCTTTATCTGGCGCAGCGCGAGGATGGCGAACGCTTCCTCGACACCTATCGCCGTCTTGGCATGAAGCCCTTCAAGGAGGCGATCTATGGTTGAGTTCCTGACTTTCCGCGAAGGCGAAGCGACGCAGGAACCGACCGTGACGGTCGAATCCTTCACCGGCCAGTCCAACTCGACCGCCGTGCGGATCGAGGCGGGCGAGGATGCACGCGAATTGCTGCCCTATATCGACCGGCTGTCGCTGGTAGAGGTCAACTTCCCTGCATTTGGCGACGGGCGCGGCTATTCGGCGGCGCGCATCTTGCGCGAAGCTGGATATGCGGGCGAGTTACGCGCTGTGGGCGATGTCCTGGTGGATCAGCTCAGCGCGATGCGCCGCTGCGGCTTCGACAGCTTCCGTCCTGACAAGGCGCTGGACGATGCTGCAGTGGAACGCGCCCTTAATCGTTATGCCGACGTCTATCAAAAGGCCGTCGATGGCCGCCGCCCGGTTTGGGCAAAGCGGCACCCGGAGAGTGTAAATGGCTGAACCTGCCCGCCAGCTTGACGTCATAGATGCCCGCCCCGCCTTCACACAGGCGGATGCGGATGCGCTCAACGCGCGGTTCGAAGGCGTGGATGCCCTGACGATGCTCAAGACCGTGTTTGCCGAAGGGCTGGCGGGCAAGGTGGCGGTGGTGTCGTCCTTCGGCACCGAAAGCGCCGTACTGCTGGATCTGGTGGCGCGGGCCGACAGGAATATTCCCGTGATCTTCGTCGATACGCTCAAGATGTTCGCGGAGACGCTGAACTACCGTGACACCCTGATCGCACGGCTCGGCTTTACCGACAGCCGGTCGGTGACGCCCGACCGGGACGTACTGATGCAGAAGGATGAAACCGGCCTGCGCTGGTCCTATGATCCCGATGGCTGCTGCGACATACGAAAGGTCGAGCCGATGAACCGCGCCAAGCAAGGGCTGGACGCGTGGATTTCGGGACGCAAGGCATTTCAATCAACGACACGTCAGAATATGCCTCGGTTCGAGATCGAGGACGGCCGGCTGAAGATCAACCCCTTGGGCGATTGGGCCAAGGAGGACCTGGAAGCCTATTTTGAGGAACATGATCTTCCTCGCCATCCGCTGGAGGCACAGGGCTATCTGTCCGTAGGCTGCGAGCCATGCACGTCCAAGGTCCTGCCGGGCGAAGATCCGCGCGCCGGTCGTTGGCGTGGATGGGACAAGGTCGAATGCGGCATTCACTCGCCCGTGACGCCGATCCCGGCACCCGTTGCCGACCCGGATGACCCGGCAAATCAGCCGGTCTTCTGATCGGTCCGGACGCGGCCGGCATACAATCTGCCACCCTCTACCCCTCTCCCTGTCCCAAGGGAGAGGGAATCGGGAACCGTCAGACATATTTGGATACGCCATGGCGCGACCGCCCGGCTGGGGATAATGTCGTCTCCGGAACAACTAGGTTGAAGGAAAGCCGGTGGCGGTTGAGCTGAAGATCCTCGCATGGAGCTGTGTGCTCTTGATGGTGCACATCTTCGCGGCGGCGCATTTCAAGACCAGACAATATGGCCCCAAATGGAATGTCGGCGCGCGCGACGAAGCGTTGCCGCCGCTGGAGCCGTTGGCAGGCAGACTGGTGCGGGCGCAGGCCAATTTCCTGGAAACCTATCCGATCGCCATCGTCGCTCTGCTGGGCATAGTGATAGCCGGACGCGCCAGCGAATGGACAGCGATTGGCGGCTGGCTGTGGCTGGGCGCGCGCAGTGTCTATCTGCCGCTCTATGCTGCCGGAGTGCCAATGATCCGGACGATGGTTTACCTTGCAAGTCTAGTCGGCCTGATCCTGGTGCTTCAGGCATTGATCGGATGACCGAGGGGCCATCCCATAATCCGACAATCTCAACAGAACGAGAATCTCACTCATAATCGCCCATAAACCCGCCTTCCGCCAGGTCGGAAAAGCGGGTGATCTTCGCATCGAATTTCATCCGGATGCGCCCGGTGGAGCCGTGACGCTGCTTCGCCACGATCAGTTCTGCCAAGCCATAGATTCGCTCCATCTCTTGTGCCCACTCAAGATGCTCTGAGCTTTCCTTGTTCCCTGGCTCCTTAGCCGCCACATAATAATCTTCGCGAAATACGAACCAGACCATGTCGGCATCCTGCTCGATCGATCCCGACTCGCGTAGATCCGACAGCTGGGGTCGCTTGTCCTCGCGCTGTTCAACGGCACGGCTAAGCTGAGAGAGCGCCAGCACCGGCACATTAAGTTCTTTCGCTAACGTCTTCAAACCACGAGAAATTTCCGAAATTTCCTGAACGCGATTGTCGCTCCCTCTGCCGCTGCCCTGGAGCAACTGAAGATAATCGACGATCACCAGACCAACATCGTGACGGCGCTTCAATCGGCGGGCACGCGTCCGCAGCGCGGCGATAGTAAGACCTGGCGTGTCGTCGATGAAGAGCGGAAGCTCCTGAAGCTCGCGCGCCGCGCGGGAAAGGTTCTGAAAATCAGCGCGGCTGATCTTGCCCATACGAAGCGCTTCGCCGCTGATGCCCGATTGTTCAGCCAGAACGCGGGTCGCAAGCTGGTCCGCAGACATTTCCAGGCTGAAAAAGGCCGTCTTGGCGCCCATATTCTTCTCAGGCGGGATGCCATCGGCATGGTCGCGCATCCATCGAGAGGCGGCGTTATAGGCAATGTTGGTCGCCAGCGATGTCTTGCCCATGCCGGGGCGGCCCGCCAGAATCATAAGGTCGGAATTGTGAAGGCCACCGATTTTCTCGTTCAGGCTGTTGAGGCCGGTGGTGATGCCTGACACATGTCCGCCGCTGTTCAGCGCACGCTCGGCCACCTGCACGGCCATCGTTGTCGCTGTGGCAAAGCTCTTGACCGAACCGCTCTCGCCCTCGCCTTCAGACACTTTGTAAAGCGCTACTTCAGCCTGCTCAATCTGCTCGCGCGGATTTACATCCTCGCTAGTATCCATAGCATTTTCAACAAGTTCACGGCCGACATTGACCAGCTGGCGCAAGAGGGCAAGGTCATATATCTGCGCGGCAAAATCGCGTGCGCCCAGCAACGCCGCACCATTACCGGTCAACTGGGCAAGATAACCCGCCCCGCCCAGTTCCTTGAGCGCCGGATCCTGATCCAGCAGCGGCTTCAGCGTCACCGGGTTTGCCACCATGTCCCGCTCGACCAGCTTCATGACGGCTTCGTAGATGCGGCCATGGAGCGGTTCGAAGAAATGCTCCGGCTTCAGCTTCAGCTGCACATCCTCGGCGATGCGATTGTCGATCATCAAAGCGCCGAGCAGCGCCGCCTCCGCCTCGACATTACGAGGGAGTTCTAGCACGCCTGCTTCCGCGGCGGGGTTTAGCTGTACCAGTTCGACCATGCCCCTCTCATCGTCTTCACAGCCTCGGGGCGCAAGGGGCAAGGTGCTCGACGAGCAGCAAAGCTGTGGAGAACTCCCCCTTGCTTTTCGCCCGCCGCAGCAGCAGGGACTAAGGACCAATGACTGATCCGCGCATTATAGACATCACGCTCGACGAGCGGACGATCCTGTGGCGCAACGCGGACGTCGAGCAGGAACGACGGATCGCCATCTTCGATCTGCTCGAAGACAACCATTTTGCTCCCCAGCGCGCTCATCCGGATGGCTATGCTGGTCCCTATCGCGTGCTCCTACGCGTCGAGGAAGGGCGGCTGGTGATCGAAATCAAGCGCGAGGATGGCGAACCGCTGGAGGCCATCATCCTCAGCCTGGGGCGATTCCGCCGTCCGATCCGCGAATATTTCGCGATCTGTGACAGCTATTACCAAGCGATCAGCAACGCCTCGCCGCAACAGATCGAAACGGTGGACATGGCCCGGCGTGCCATCCACAATGACGCAGCGGAAATGTTGATCGAGCGGCTGGAGGGCAAGATCAAGGTGGATTTCGACACGGCACGGCGCCTGTTCACGCTGATCTGCGTGCTGCACATCAAGGGGTAAGGGGTCATCCGCCAGCATTCTTCAGGCCAGTATCTGGTCCGCATCATTGTGGGCGCGATCGTGGTCGCCATGGTAGGGGCGGCTTTGTGGGCCTACGCCTGCCACTGGGCGCCGGGACGAAATGTCTATCCTGTACAAGGCGTAGCAGTAACGGCGGACGATGGCGCCATCGATTGGGGTACTTTGGCGGCCAATGGCGCGGACTTCGCCTATATTCGCGCGGCTAGGGGAGCCGATGGCCGCGATCCTGCATTTGCCCGCAACTGGTCAGCGGCGCGGTCGTCCGGGCTACGCTATGGTGCGCTACTGGATTTCAGCCTGTGCAGGCGCGCTGCGGAGCAGGCAACAGGTTTCATCACCACTGTGCCCCGTGACAACGCCGCACTGCCCCCGGTGATAAGGCTGGCGTTCGATCCATCCTGCAATACGCGTCCCGGACGCGATGCGCTTTTGTCCGAACTGAATACATTGGTGAACTTGATCGAAAGCAACGCCGGAAAGTCTGCTCTAATCAATGTTTCCAATGACTTCGAGGCAGAATATGACATCGCATCTGGCATCAACCGGACCCTGTGGCTGGACGGCAATTTCTTCCCGCCCGATTATGCGACGCGCAGGTGGGTGATGTGGACAGCCAATGATATGCGGCATATCGACGGGGTCCATGGACCAGTACGGTGGGCTGTGGTGGCGCCATGATGGGGGAAGGCGACGTCAAACGGTTGATCGAGGCCGCGCGCGCGGCCCGGAAAAACGCCTACGCGCCATACAGTCGCTTTGCCGTTGGGGCTGCCGTGCGGCTAACTAACGGTGATGTCATCGTTGGCGCAAACTTCGAAAATGCCAGTTATGGTCTGTCGCTCTGTGCTGAAACAGTGGCGTTGGCCGCTGCGAACGCGCAGGGACGGATCATCGATGTGGTCGCCATCGCAGTGGTGGGCGGTGACAGCGCTCCCATAACGCCGTGCGGGCGGTGCCGTCAGATACTGGCCGAGGCGGAGCAGGTGGCGGGGCGACGGATCGCCGTCTATTGTGCCGCGTCGAGCGGCGATTCTGTGGTTGAACACAGCATCGCTGAACTGCTTCCTTTTTCCTTTGGTCCCAACGATTTGGGGCTAGATCCTTATAGTAAGAGTTAAGAATAGCCATGTCGATCTTGTCGGATAAGTGGATTCGCGAACAAGCCCTCTCCCATGCGATGATCGAGCCCTTTGTCGAAAGCCAGCGGCGGGATGGCTGCATCAGCTACGGCCTTTCCTCTTACGGCTACGATGCGCGGGTGGCCGACGAGTTCAAGATCTTCACCAATGTCGATAGCGCCGTAGTCGATCCCAAAGACTTCGCCGCCAACAGCTTTGTCGATCGCAAAACCGATTGCTGCATCATCCCGCCCAATAGCTTCGCCTTGGCGCGAACGGTCGAATATTTCCGGGTGCCGCGGGACGTGCTTGTGATCTGCCTTGGCAAATCCACCTATGCCCGCTGCGGCATCATCGTGAACGTCACCCCGCTGGAACCCGGCTGGGAAGGTCATGTGACCTTGGAATTTTCCAACACGACGCCCTTGCCCGCAAAAATCTACGCCAATGAGGGCGCATGCCAGTTCCTTTTTCTCAAGGGCAATGAGCCCTGCGAGACCAGCTATGCCGATCGCGCAGGCAAATATATGGGGCAACAGGGCGTCACATTGCCCCGACTCTGACAAACGTGGCAGAATGGCGGCGATGGTTATTCCGCGCCGCCCTTCATGCTGAAAATTCCGTTCTGGAACCAGAAGCCAAAAACACTGCCCAGTATCGGCGAGGATAGGCGCGTCTATGCGATAGGCGACATCCACGGCCGCCTGGACCTGTTCGACCGTCTGCTGGACATCATCGATCAAGACGATGCTGGTCGCCCCACCCTGCCTTGCCACCTTGTCCTGCTAGGCGATCTGATCGACCGAGGTCCGCAATCCGCGCAGGTGGTGGAACGTGCAATGGCTCTGCGGCATGCGACCGACAAGGTTCACATCATCAAGGGCAATCACGAGGAATTGTTCATCGATGCAGCTCAAGGATCTGCCCGATCCGCAGACTATTTCAGGCGGATAGGCGGCGCTTCTACACTCGCCAGCTACGGATTGAGCATCAACCTGTCCGAGGGGATGTCGAGCGAAGAACTGGCATACTGGATGCTCAACAATATACCGCGCGCTCATGTCGATTTCATTCATGGCTTTGATGATATGCTGGCTATAGGCCACTATCTGTTCGTCCACGCAGGGATCAGGCCACGAGTGCCGCTGGACGCACAAACGGTAGCGGATTTGCATTGGATTCGCGGCGATTTCCTCAGGCATCGCCGCGATCACGGCTATATGGTAGTGCACGGCCACAGCATCACCGCTAGCGTAGATGAACGGTCCAACCGCATCGGAATAGACACTGGCGCTTGGCGCAGCGGCGTGTTGACTGCGATTGGCCTTCAAGGAACGGAGCGGTGGTTTTTGCAAACCTGATAAGCCCTGCTTTGCCGTTCGCCTATGCGAACGGTTCAGCGCCAGCCCTTTGCCCTTGCTGCCTTCTCCTGCACGGCATCGGCGGGGGCACCCTCCATCAGAGCATCGACGGTGGCTAGGATACGGGAATCGTCAGATGACGCCTGCCGATAGTCCGCCGCCGACCGCTGGCCAGAGATCAGTTGCCGAACCTGCCAACCCTGGCCCTCGCGGCAGGCGACGCCCGAAATGGAGCGCCCCTCGAAACTCCTGCACCACCCCCCGCCTTCACGCCGAAAGCTAAGTCCGATACGGATCGGCGCGCCTTCCTGAGCCGAAGCAAGTTGGGTGTCGAGGGCTGATGCTAGTAAGCCCTTTGCCACCATGCCGTCATTGGTGACGGCGACAGGCCCGGATAGTCCGCCGGACATTCGGCCAATGCCAAGGCCCAGGATCAGGCTGGCCGCGATAGCTCCACCTATCCCCCAATTGCGCCAGCGTACCGCCATCGGACGAGTGAGAGGCGCCACTTTGGCGCTATCGCTCAACAGCATATGGAGGGATGTCGGCAATGGTTCAGCTGCAACAGGCGCATAATGACCGCTGATGCGCTGCCGCAGGCGGCGATGCATTTCCAGTCGTGCTGCAAGCGCGGGGTCATCCGCCACGGCGCGCTCCACCCGTCGGCGCGTTACATCGTCGAGTTCACCATCAACCCACGCGATCAACATGGCCTCATCAATGTCGGTCATGCGGCTTCCCCCAGCATTTCGATCAAAGCGCCCCGCCCCCTTACGAGCCGTGACGTCAACGTACCCATCGGCACCCCCAAAATCCCGGCGGCCTCCTTGTAGGACAGCCCTTCCACCAGCACGAGGGCAATGGCCTCGCGCTGCTCATCCGGCAGAGCCTGCATGGCGCGATCTACATCGGACAACATCACATGCGCCTCCACATCCTGGTCGCCCGCATGGCCAACATTCTCGCCCGCAGCTTCAGGAGCAAATGTCCGGGCTACCCGCTGCCGCGATCGGCCCTCGTCGATCCACAGGTTGCGCATGATCCGATACATCCAGCTATCCAGTCTCGTCCCCGGCTGCCATTGGGTCCGTGCGCGCAAGGCCCGTTCCACGGTCGTCTGCAAAAGATCATCCGCATCGAAACGGTCACGGGACAAACTGACGGCAAAGCGTCGCAGTCGAGGCAGGATTCCCAGCAGATCGCTTTCGAACGACATTCGGTCTCCATTCCATGTTCATGGGATGAAACGCCTCTGCTCGACCGTTTCATCCCATGAAGCATAATTTATCGGAATATTTTGCGTGATGACGCATTTAACAGGCGTAAAGACGCATCAACTCTCTTTTTTGCGCGGTTCAAGGAAAATGAGATCGGGATGAAATGGACACCCCCTTGTATCGCCGCCAGCCTCCTACTTTCGGGACCGGGCGCGCATGCGCAGCTCCTGCCCTCCCCCGGCAGCACGCTGGGTCAGGTTGGCGGCGTACTCCCTGGGATCGTTGATCAGGCTGAGAACGACTTGGAGGGGAGCGGCCTGTCCCCGACGCGGCTTACCCAACGGCTGGCTGCTACGCGAGCAGCGCGGATAACGCAACTGCTGCGACGGCACGGCGACAGCGTCGAACTGGACGACCGGGGGCAACCTGCGCGACGCGGAGTTATTCTGCTCACCGGCGCCAAACTCACCAGCATCGAAGCGCTGCGCCGCGCAGGTTACGGTGTGGCAAGCGAAGCCGTCGAAGGTATCAATCTCAGCGTCTCTCGGCTTATCGTGCCACAGGGCTACAGCCTGCTTCGTGCGATGAAGCAGGTGCGCTCAATAGCACCCGAGGCAGAGGTCAGCGCAGACAATCTCTATTTCTCCAGTGGTGATCGCACGATGGCGGCTGCAGCAACGCTCGCAAGCACTGTGGCTGTAGGCAGTCGCGCTGCTGGGCTTATCGATGGCGGGGTGGCCCATCATCCTTCACTGACTGGCGGCATCGAGCAACGCGGCTTCGCTCGCGGCGCGCCCAAGGCAAGTTCGCACGGAACGGCGGTCGCATCGCTCATCAGCGGGACGGGCATCGTCCGGGGCGCCGCACCCGGCGCACCTTTGCTGGCGGCGGACGTCTATGGCGACGATCCGGCGGGTGGCGGGGCGTTCGCCATTACCAGGGCGCTCGGCTGGATGGCGGCGCGCAGCGTGAAGGTCGTGACGGTGAGTCTGGTCGGACCCGACAACCCGCTGCTCGCCGGAGCGATCCGGTTGGCGCGCGACAAGGGAGTGACGGTTGTGGCGGCAGTCGGCAATGACGGTCCTGCCGCGCCACCCGCTTATCCGGCTTCCTATCCCGAAGTCGTGGCGGTCACAGGCATCGACAGACGCGGGCGAATATTGCCCGAAGCAGGTCGCGGACGACATGTGGACTTTGCAGCACCCGGCGCGGACATGAACGCGGCCAATGTCGATGGCGGAAAATCGCCGGTCCGGGGTACGTCCTTCGCCGCTCCGCTGGTTGCGGGTCGGCTGCTCGTGACCGGAAATCTTTCCACATTGCGCTCCGAAGCGAAACCGGGGGCCAAGGGTCGCAGGGGATATGGACGCGGGATCATCTGCGACGCTTGCAGAAATTAGGATTAGGTTTCAGCGGCTTGCAAAAAAATTTTCCTTATAAGGGATGAAACTGCATCGCGCTCCCGTTGTCTTGGCATCGGATCGACAACGAAAAAGGAGACGATCGATGAAAGCGAAGTTCATTCTTGCCACGGTATGCCTTGCCGCCGTCACAGCCGCACCCTCATCGGCTCAGTTACTCGGTGGCGGTGGAGGCGGTGCCCTGGGTGGGGGCTCGGGGGCACGTTGGGCGGGGCCGGCGGCACGCTTGGCGGAACGCTCGGCGGAACGGCGGGCGGCAGTCTTGATCGTAGCGTGGATCTGGAAAATGGCCGCGCCAGCGTCAATGGCTCTGGGTCGGGCCGCGCTGACGGCAACGCGACCGGCTCCGTCACCCGGAAGGACAAAACACGCAGCGGCAGCGCATCCGCATCGACCGGCGGATCGGCCAGCGGTGGACTGACCGCCGACACGTTAGGCACTAACGATGTGGGCAGTGCCGTTGGCAACGTGCGTGACAGGGCCAGCGAGACGGCAGGCGCAGCCCGTGACCGCGCGGCGAGTACGGCAGCCGCTGCTGAGGGTCGAGCCAATGCCACAGCGCAGGCTGCACGCAACCGTGCCGCCGCGACCAGCAAAACTGCGGGTTCCGCAGCAGGTAATGTGGCAGGAAATGCGCGCGAGCGCTTGAATAGCCCGGCTTCGGTTGAGGCTGCAGCTCAGCTTTCAGGCAACGGAGAGGCTTCCGGTCAGGCGGGCGATTGACCGCAAACGGGGCGGCTTCCCCACCGGCTGCCCTGCTTCTGCCCCCCGTCTGAATAATGGCAGACCGGCGATCCAATGGGTCGCCGGTCTTTCCCATATATCGGCAAAGGAAAGGCCGACTGGTCACTACAGACCGTCGGCCTACATATCCTGTCCAAAGCTAATCGGTCAGGCCACCTTTGTGGCGACTTCCTGCACTTCGTCGGGATCGCGCAGCACATAGCCCCGACCCCAGACGGTCTCGATGTAATTATCGCCGCTACACGCCAGCGCCAGCTTCTTGCGCAGCTTGCAGATGAAGACGTCGATGATCTTCAACTCAGGCTCGTCCATGCCGCCATAAAGGTGGTTCAGGAACATTTCCTTGGTCAGCGTGGTGCCCTTGCGAAGCGAGAGCAGCTCCAGCATCGCATATTCCTTGCCGGTAAGATGAACGCGATTACCGTCCACTTCTACCGTCTTGGCATCGAGATTCACGGCGAGCTTGCCAGTGCGGATGACCGACTGCGAATGCCCCTTGGAACGGCGCACTACAGCATGAATGCGCGCGATCAATTCTTCGCGATGAAAAGGCTTTGTCACATAGTCGTCGGCGCCAAAACCGAAGGAGCGGACCTTGCTATCCATTTCGGCAATGCCGGACAGTATCAGCACCGGCGTCTGCACCTTGGCCGCTCTCAGCTTCTTGAGCACATCATAGCCGTGCATGTCAGGCAGGTTGAGATCCAGGCAGATGATATCGTAATCATACAGCTTGCCCAGATCCAGGCCTTCCTCGCCCAGATCAGTCGTGTAGACGTTAAAGCCCTCAGTCGTGAGCATCAGCTCGATCGCCTTGGCCGTCGTCGGTTCGTCTTCAATAAGCAGGACGCGCATGTGAAGCCCCTCTGTCCAATGCAGATCCGTAACCCCTCAGAACGGCGTCTGCTTCCATTCCATTAACCAAAAAACTTCTGAACGACAAAGGTTAATTTTTCGCTAACCCGCAGAAATCCACGAGTCGCAATATTTGAATCACTTCGCGTGTTTTTATCGATAAATTGATTCACCCGAGTCAAGATGGATTCGGCTAGGCAACGATCATCAGCAACCGTGATTTTCCGCGATATAATCCAGCAGCGCCTTAACCCGCGCCGGGCGCAAACGAGAGGGCGGCGTAACCAAGTGAAGGCCGATCGGCGGCGGCCGCCAGTCGATCAATATTTCCTCAAGATCCCCCGACGCCAGCCCATCCATGACGATAAAATCGGGCAGTTGGGCGATCCCGACCCCCGCCCGTAAGGCAGGTAGCATCGCGTCACCGCTGTTGACCGTGAGCCGCGCCCTCACCTGGACCGTGACATTTTGCTGCCCCGGCCCCCCGAACCGCCAGACATCGGGTGTCGCAACATTGGCATAGCAAAGACAATCATGCTCGCCGAGGTCGGACGGATGCGTCGGCTTTCCACGCTCCGCCAAGTAACCAGGTGAAGCAATGACATGCATGTTGACGTCCGCCAATCGCCGGGCGCGCAAAGAACTGTCGGGCATGTCGGCAACCCGAATAGTGGCGTCAAGACCCATTTCAATAATGTCGATGCGGGCATCGGAAAGGTGGAGATCCACATTAACCGCCGGGTGAAGCTTGGTGAACGCCGCGATCAGCGGGGCAATGCGGAGCAGACCGAAGCTCATGGGCGCGCCGAGACGAACGGTGCCGCTCAGTTCCGCGGTGTCATCCCGCGCAGCCTCTTCCGCCGCCTGCCCTTCGGCGAGAATGCGGGCCGCGTGATCAGCCAGGCGCTTACCACTTTCAGTTAGAGCAAGTCGGCGGCTCGTCCGGCTGAACAGGCTGGTATCCAGATGTTGTTCAAGGCGCGTAACCGCTTTGGATACGGTCGCCTTGGAAACGCTCAGCGCCTTGGCGGCGTCAGTGAAACTCCGGTGCTCGACCACGGCCGCGAAAATGGCCCAGGCTTCGAAATCAGGAAGTCGCATAGGGGAAACAATCCGTTTCAATGATGCCTATTTCAGAAACGACCTTTGACGCTAAATTGACGGAGTGCAAGCGGGAAACACTTCCCGCCTTCCTGGAGGCAACGCAATGAATACGAGCGTGAAAAAGCATATCGAACGTCGCCCCTTCGCGTCGCTCGGCCATGCCGACCATGGCTGGCTGAATGCTCGTCACCACTTTTCCTTCGCCGATTATCATGATCCGGCCCGGATGGGATGGGGTGCGATACGCGTTTGGAACGACGATGAGATTGCCCCCAACACAGGCTTTCCCCCGCACCCTCACCGCGACATGGAAATAATCACCTATGTCCGCAAGGGCGCGATCACCCATCAGGACAGTCTGGGCAACACCGGCCGCACCGAAGCGGGCGACGTCCAGGTAATGAGCGCCGGCACGGGCATTCGCCATTCCGAATATAATCTGGAAAGTGAAATGACAACGCTGTTCCAGATATGGATCATCCCGAATGCGCCAGGCGGCGCACCCAGTTGGGGCGCCAAGCCGTTTCCGAAGGATGATCGTTCCGGGCGGTTGGTCGTACTGGCCAGCGGCTATGAAGAAGACCGAGAGGCGCTGCGCATCCGCGCCGATACTCGTCTGCTGGGTGGAACGGTGAAGGCTGGCGCTTCGGTAACCTACAATAGCGCTGATGGGCGCCACCTCTATCTTGTCGCGGCAACGGGGCGGATAGAAATCGATGGCCAGATTTTCGAAGGTCGCGACGGCGCCGCTATTATCGGCGGAAGACCGATCACCGTGACTGCAATCGAAGATAGCGAAATCGTCCTGGTCGATAGCGCATAAGCCTGGCGAACGCCCGCTCTGTTCAACCCTTCCCACAAGCGGGCGGTCGCATTTTCAAAGAAATCTTTTTTGGATCAATGCATTAGATCAATTGGAGAAACGCGCATGGCAAAGGTTCTAGTCCTTTACTACTCTTCCTATGGGCATATTGAGGCCATGGCCAAGGCGGTGGCAGAAGGCGCTGCGGCGGCTGGGGCTCAAGTCGATATCAGACGAGTACCCGAAACAGCGCCGCTGGAAGTCGCAAAGAACGCCGGGTTCAAGCTGGATCAGGATGCGCCCGTAGCATCGGTAGCCGAGCTGGCGGATTATGACGCAATCATCATCGGCACCGGCACTCGCTTCGGGCGCATGTCTAGCCAGATGGCCGCCTTCCTCGATCAGGCGGGGGGCCTTTGGGCCCGAGGGGCGCTGAATGGCAAAGTGGGAGGCGCGTTCACCTCTACCGCCAGCCAGCACGGCGGACAGGAAACCACTCTCTTCTCTATCATCACGAACCTTCTGCATTTTGGGATGGTGATCGTAGGACTGGACTATGGCTTTGCTGGTCAGACGGGCGTCGATAAAGTCCGGGGCGGCGCGCCTTATGGCGCGACCACGCTCGCAGACAGCGACGGCAGCCGTCAGCCGGATCAGGATGAACTTGACGGGGCCCGCTATCAGGGGCGGCGTATCGCCGAAACAGCGGCAAAGCTGCACGGTTAAACACTCGCTGCACGCCCCTCTCGGTGTGGCGGTTGAGCCTTGGGTCGCAAGGCGCAACGATGGGGCCGACAAACCAGATAAGGACGTCGGCCCCTTTTTTTGGCTCAAAGAAACAATCTACGTCCCCATGGACTGGCGCGGAAGATATAGTAGGCGGCGATAGGGCCTAACAGCGCATGAAGCAGCAACCAGGGCTTGGCGAGATACGGGGTCAAATAGTGGATGACCGCGACATGCAGATACATGATCGCAAGCGAGGCGCGCCCAACCCCAGCCAGCCATCCGGCAAAGGAAGAAATCCGCACGGATAGGCGAAAGACAAGCAGCGCGCTGGCAACGCCCGACGCGATTGACAGCATGGGCATGCCATAATCCGCCGCCTTCATGTTCAGCGTCGGCAGTAATCCAGAAAGCCCGGCAAGCGACAGCATTGTCAAAGGCCACCACATCCACCGCCGCCACGACACCCGTTGCGCTATCGCGCCCAGCCAAAGAAGCGCCAAACCCATAGGCACGGTAAGCAGGCCCAGGACCGACACCTGGGTCAACTTCCCGAGCAGATACCCGCCGAGAAAGGCGGGGACGATCGCCACGGCCCAGCGGCAATCAAGCGGATCAGGCCAACGGACGTAAAGTGCGTTGAACAGAATGCGGGACACCATCAGGCAAGGCACGAACCAGAAAATCGTATAAGGGCCGCTCAACCAGGACCCGCCGAGCAGCAAAGGCAGCAGATCCTGTGGCCGCAGGTTAAAGATGGGGCGGTTGCCTTTCAGCGGCTCGATAACCTGGTCCGCGACAAAAAGCAGCGCGAGATATGCCGCATAGGGGCGCATCTGCGAAACCAGCTGCCTTATCGCGAAACGTCTGGGTGACTGTGGGCGTGATAAAAATCCCGACAACAAAAAGAATAGCGGCATGTGGAAACTGTAGACCGCATCGCGCAAGGGGCCCCGCGTCCATACATGTCCCACCACCACGGCAATGATGCCGATGCCGCGCGCGACATCAATCCACTCGAGTCGGCCGCCGCCCCGCACCCATTCAGACGGGGCGAAGGTGGACCCTGTGCTGTCCCCCCTGTTCTCCATAGCGTCCACGCCCTATAGGATGCTGCGCGCGCGTCAATCATTCCCCTTTGTCCGGATCAAACCCTTGTCCTTGCTACATGACCGAGTTCTTTTCATTGATGGTGAAGCGATCATTCTGGACAAGCCCTCCGGCCTGCCGGTGGATGCGCCGCGCGACGGATCGCTGAGTTTGGAAAATCATCTTTCCTCGCTCACCTTCGGCTTTCAACGCTGGCCGCTGCCAGTCCATCGGCTCGACCGGGACACAAGCGGTTGCCTGCTGTTGGCCCGCAACCCCAAGGCACATAAGCGTTATGCCGCCGCGTTCGAGGCTGGGACAGTCCAGAAACGCTATGTCGCGGTGGTGGAGGGAGTGCCGGATGCGGAGACCGGAACTATCGAACTCTCTCTTAAAAAGGTCAGCAGCGCAGCCAAGGGCTGGCGGATGATCGCCGCGAAAGATGGAAAATCGGCGGTCACCGAGTGGCGCAAACTGGCGGAGCAGGACGGTCGCGCGCTCATCATCTTTACGCCCCGCACCGGCAGAACGCACCAGATCCGTGCCCATACACTGCATGGCATGGGATTTGGCATAGCAGGCGATCCGGTCTATGGCAGTGGCGAGGGACCGATGCTGTTGCACAGCCGCTTCCTCAGCATGCCGCGCGCCGGCAAGGCTCCGGCCGAAGCAACCGCTCCTCTGCCCGTGACCTTCAGTACGGCGGGGTTTGGACCTGAGTATCTGGACGATGCCGGACTTTGATATTCCTGAAGAAGCGCTGCAGGAGCGTTTCATCACCGCAGGCGGTCCGGGCGGGCAGAACGTCAACAAGGTCGCTACGGCAGTGCAGTTGCGAGTGGACATCTACAAACTTGGCCTGCCGATCAATGCCTTTCGCAAGATGAAGGAACTGGCAGGATCGCGACTGACTTCGGGCGGCGAAGTCGTGATCCAGGCGTCCCGCTTCCGCACGCAGGAGGCCAATCGACAGGACGCGCGCGATCGGCTGATCCAGATGATTGTGCAGGCGCATAAGCGCGACGCCCGGCGGGTTGCAACCAAGCCGGGAAAGGCCGCCAAGGCGCGCCGGGTGGATGCGAAGAAAGCACGAAGTTCAGTGAAGCAGGGACGCGGAAAAGTGCGATTGGATTAGGGCGCACTTTTTGGAGCAACCTGGGTTCTTGACGACGACCTCGGCGAAGATCGGAAGGATGACCGGCGATGTTTGATTTTTCCGCCCCTGCATCAGGCAACAAGAGCGCGCTTTACAAAGATCTGCTCTCGGCCGCTGAGGCGGTAACGTGCGGAGAACCGGACGGGATCGCCAATATGGCCAATGTTGCCGCCCTGATCTGGCAATATCTGCCGGATCTGAATTGGGCGGGGTTTTACCGCATGGTGGACGGCGAACTGGTGCTGGGACCTTTCCAGGGCAAGCCAGCCTGCATACGCATCGCTTTGGGTAAGGGCGTCTGCGGAACGGCGGCAGCGCTGGCAGAAACCCAACTGGTGGACGATGTCCACAGCTTTCCCGGCCACATCGCCTGCGATGCTGCAAGCGCTTCGGAAATCGTGGTTCCTGCACGCATCGAGGATCGTGTGATTGCAGTCCTTGATCTCGACAGTCCGATACCGGCCCGCTTCGACGCCGTCGATCAGCAAGGTCTGGAGGCGCTGGTCGAACGGATTGCAATGCGTATCACCTGACACACACTGACCTGTTTCGGGACAAGTTACTTTCTTTCCGCGCGTGGATCGCCGGAGATGATCATGCTAAACAAAGCGTTAACAATGGGCTGTGCGAACGGCTTGCTTGCACGCGACGGGGAGTTTTAGCATGCGGACTTGGAGCATCATGCTGGCGAGCGCCAGCGTCACTCTTGGCCTTTCGGTGCCGGCTGCAGCAGGCGAAGCCATTCCCGGAGGCATCGCAGCGTCCGTGATGGGCAAAAGCTTCACCGGCCCTCGACTTCGGCATGGGGGAATGCCTGCGGGATCGATCATGCATCGCTGGGGGCCGCGCTTTCAGGGACGCTGGCATGCTGGCTGGCATGCGCCCGGCGGTTGGGCGGCCTATAGGCGCCCCGTAATCGGTTACGTTTTGCCCGCTTACTGGTCAAATCCCTATTATCGCCTGGGCAACTATCACGGCTATGGTCTGCCCGCCCCGATGAATGGCTATTCCTGGTCCCGCTATTATGATGACGCCGTGATGGTGGATCGTCGGGGACGCGTACGGGACCATCGCAGCGGCATCGATTGGGATGGTCAGGAACGCAATGGCGTGCAACCCGGCATGCCTTATGACGATGATGTCACCGCACATGACGGCTCACCGCCACCGCCTCACGAATATGAGGGACGCTGGACCGGCACATGGACAGATGACAAAGGCCGCAGGGTCAGCGGCGAATATGAAGGCCGTTTCGAAGGCGAGGCGCGGAGCAGTTACGGCGTCGATTATGATGCTCAGGCCTATGCTCCCCCGCCGGCGACCGTGCGCCATACCGGTACGGTCCAGCCGGTCGTGACCACCACGCACGCGCCCGGTTACTTTGCTGGCGGATATTATTTTCCGGGCGCGACAACGACCACGGTGGTGGTGACGCCGACAGTAACGAAAACTACCTATGTGAGCGAGGTCTCAGGCCATCGGAGCCATGCAGCGCGGCGCAAATGCAACTGTAAATAGCTCGATGGCTTCGCCGCTCCGCGCCCCAATTTGATTGGAAAGGGAGTAAGAGCCGCAGTCCATCATAGATGGATCGGGGGCACTAGCGTAGATAGCTACATGGGCATTATCTGGGGGCGTTCGTCCGCGATCCTTACGGTGGCGAAGTGAGCGCCTATTCCCTCATCGCTTCCGCCAATAAGTCTATTTCCGGAATATGCCTGCCAGTTCCATAGGCAACGGCGGCTCATCCCGTGGTAAAACACCGCGAATTGCCTGTGCCTGCTCCTGCGGCTCAAAACGCATCCAACCGCTGCGGCTTAACTTTTCCAAGGGGCGATAGAGGACCTTGTACTGCATCCGCTGCGACCCCTCGACCCAATAGCCGAGATAAACATAGGGTAGCCCTGCCTTCGCCGCGCGCAGGATGTGATCCATAATGATAAAGTTGCCTAAGCCCTTTCGCTGCTCAAGCTCTGTGTCGAAAAAGCTGTATATCATCGACAGCCCGTCACCCTGCCGATCGGTCAGGCAGGCGCCGATCAATCTGCCAGGGCGGCCATTTTCACCTGGTTCGCGATATTCGACGACATGACTTTCGACGGGAGTCTGCTCGACCATGTCGGCAAAATCCATCTCATCCATCTCGGTCATACCACCACCCGGATGGCGAGCGCGAAGGTAACGCTGAAGCAGTTCGAACTGCTCCTCGGTCGACCAAGGCTTGCACGCGGTCACGATAAGGTCGCTGTTTCGGCGGATGAGCTTGCGCTGGGTCGCGTTGGGCGTGAATTCACCTGCGACCACGCGAACCGACACGCAGGCAGAGCAATCGGCACAACTCGGGCGATAGGCTACATTCTGGCTACGGCGAAAACCGATGCGGCCAAGGGCATCATTAAGCTCAGCCGCATTGTCGCCGTTAAGTTCGGTAAAAACCTTCCGCTCGCTCCGTCCCGGCAGATAGGGACACGGGCTGGGATTGGTCACGAAAAAGCGCGGGAAACGAAATGGTGCGCTCACGCCACGATCTCCGTCAAAACGCTGCGCCAAACTTGAGTCATGGGCAGACTATGACGTCCGCAGCCTTCCATGAAAAGTCCATTTACCACGAAAAAAATGCGCACTCCCGCGTAGGCGGCCGGTCAGGCCACTTCGATCGGGGCGACCTCATAACCTGCCGCACGAAGGGCAGCGGTCAGCCGTTCCAGATGCGCCCCATCGCGAGTCTCGCACTCAACGTCCAGGCTCAATCCCTTGGCTGGAAGATTGGTGAAGATGCGCTGGTGTGACAACTCCAGGATATTCACCGCTTCCTGATCGAAGATGCGCGCGACATGAAAAAGCGCACCCGGCCGATCCTGCAGGATGATACGAAGGCGCGCTAACCGACCCGATCGGGCAAGGTCACGCAGCAGCACATTTGCAAGCAGACGTGTGTCGATATTGCCGCCGGTCAGCACCAGGCCCACATTCCGCCCAGTGAACAACTGCTTGTGCATCAACAGCGCGGCCAATCCCGCCGCGCCTGCGCCCTCGACCACCGTCTTTTCGATCTGAAGCAACAAGCTCAGCGCTTCCTCCAGATGCCGCTCATCGACCAACAACACATCGTCAGCCAACCGTTCAACAAAACGGCGGGTGAGTTCGCCCGGCTCCTTGACAGCAATGCCTTCGGCAAGCGTGTCGCCATCACATACCAGCTGCGATCCCTTGATGTGGCAGTACATCGACGGATAAAGCTCCGCCTGCACACCATATATCCGGATATCAGGCTTCATCGCCTTCGCCGCTGTCGCCATACCGGAAAAGAGGCCCCCGCCGCCGACGGGGATGATCAGCGTATCGATCTCTGGCGCGTCTTCCAGCATTTCCAGCGCAACCGTCCCCTGCCCCGCCATGATATCGGGTTCGTCGAACGGGTGAACGAAGGTGAGGCCCTGCTCCTTGGCGAGCTGGCGCGCGTAGGTGCTGGCGTCATCGAACTTTTCGCCATGCAAGACTACGGTGGCGCCATGACCTTGCGTCTGGGTGACCTTCACGGTTGGCGTGGTCACCGGCATGACGATAGTTACCGGCACGCCCAGGCGGCGACCATGGTACGCCAGGCCTTGCGCGTGATTGCCAGCCGAAGCGGCGATGACGCCCTTTTCCTTCGCTCCCTTGTCCAGTTGAAGCAGGCGGTTGAGCGCCCCCCGCTCCTTGTAAGCGGCGGTGAACTGAAGGTTTTCAAATTTCAGAAAGACCTTGCAACCCAGCATGTTGGACAGCGTCTGGCTGATCAGGGTCGGCGTATGCACGACCGCGCCCGAAATCCGCACACGCGCCGCCAATATGTCATCGACGGTGACGGGCAGCGGCATCGCGCTTTCGATCTTGCTCAAGGTGTTCATCAGGCCGCCCCTAGCGGAAATTTGCGGCGGAAGGAACTGGCCCTCATCGAAATCTCGCCCTATGGCGAAAGACCACGCGGCTAACTGTACGAGGCATATGGCTAATATCGCGTTTATCGGCCTGGGGATCATGGGCGGCCCGATAGCCGGGCACTTGGCCAAGGCGGGGCACAATCTGACCGTCTACAACCGCTCCATCGGCAAGGCGAAGCGCTGGGCGGAAACCTATGGAGGCGCGGTGGCCGTGAGTCCGGCCAAGGCCGCCGAGGACGCCGAAATCGTCATCAGCTGCGTGGGCACCGACGATGATCTGTCCCAGGTCACTCTAGGGCGTGAAGGTGCATTCCGCACCATGAAGCCGGGCAGCCTGTTTATCGATCACACAACTGTTTCGGCGCGGATTGCGCGCCAGTTGTTTGTTGAGGGCGAAAGCCGGGGCCTGCACTGCGTCGATGCTCCGGTGTCGGGTGGCCAGGCGGGCGCAGAACATGGGCGACTATCCATAATGTGCGGGGGACGGAACCTGCGGTGGAAGCGGCGCAGATCGTGATGCAATCCTATGCTGCGCGCATCGTCCATGTCGGTACCGCTGGCGCCGGCCAAACAACCAAAATGGTGAACCAGATCTGCATCGCCGGCATCATACAGGGGCTGTCGGAGGCGCTGCGCTTTGCCCAAGCGGCGGAGCTGGACCTGGACAGGGTGTTCGACGCAATTTCGGGAGGAGCAGCGCAGAGCTGGCAGATGGATAATCGCTGGAGGACCATGGCTCAGGAAAGTTTCGATTTTGGCTTCGCAACTGACTGGATGCGCAAGGACTTGGGCCTGGCGCTTGAGGAGGCGCGGGCCAATGGAGCGACGTTACCCGTGACGGCATTGGTCGATCAGTTCTATGCCGATGTGCAGGCGATGGGCGGCAACCGCCAGGATACGAGTGCGCTTGTGCGACGGATCACTCGGGCATGAAGTCTCCCCTGCTGGCGACCATCGCCGCCCTTGCGCTGCCCATGCCTGCTTTCTCTTCGGGCGTCATCGACAATGTTAATGGCATTGCCCTGGATTCGTCTGGCAAGGTCGTCCGCTTCCGGGCATTGTTGATCGATGACGAGGGTAAGGTCGAAAAGCTGCTGCCCAGCCGTTATGAAGCGCCTCCACGGCCTAAAAAGCTCAGAAAAGGCGAAACTTGGCCCAAGGGTCCGGACTTCCGGCTGGACGGTGCGGGCAAGACCCTAATCCCTGGCCTTATCGACTCTCACGGGCATGTGATGGCGCTGGGGCTTTCCCATATCACTCTGGACCTGTCCGGCACTCGTTCCCTGGCTGAAGCGCAGGACATGATCCGGGCTTATGCGGCGGCCAATCCGGGACGCAAATGGATCATCGGGAGCGGATGGAGCCATGATCGGTGGGGGCTGGGCCGCTTGCCGACCGCAGCTGAACTGGACGCAGCGGCGAGCAATGTGCCGGTCTGGCTTGAGGGGATCGATGGACATGCAGGCTGGGCCAATTCTCTGGCGATGCGGACGGCCGATATCACCGCCACCAGCAAGGCGCCTACAGGGGGCCGGATCGAAATGGCGAGCGGCAAACCTTCGGGCGTCTTCCTGGAAAAGGCTATGGAGTTGATCCAGCGCGTTGTCCCCGCCCCCGCGCCCAAGGACCGGGATGTCGCATTAGAAAAGGCGCAACAGCAATTACTGGCCCATGGCGTCACCGCCGTCGCCGACATGGGGACCAGCATAGAGGATTGGCAGGCTTTCCGGCGATCGGCGGATCGGGGGGCGTTAAGAATACGGATTCTGTCTTACGCTCTCGGCATAGATAATATGGTGCTGATCGCCGGGCCGGAACCTACGCCCTGGCTATATGACGACCATCTGCGGATGGGCGGCTTGAAACTCAGCCTTGATGGTTCGCTGGGATCACGCGGGGCGTGGTTGAAGGCGGATTATGCTGACGCGGCGGGACAGCGTGGGTATCCACTGATCGCCGCGACCCCCTTTCGAAACGTCATGAGCCGGGCGGCAATGGATAATTTCCAGATCGCCGTCGATGCTGCGGGCGACGCTGCGAATAGCGAATTGCTCGATGCGATCACAGAACTGGCGCAAACTTACAAGGGCGACCGGCGCTGGCGGGTCGAGCATGCGGAGATCGTCGATCCCGCCGACCTGCCTCGCTTCGGACAGAACGGCATCGTGGCTTCGATGCAGCCCGCAAGCCAGGCATCGGATTGGCGCGCCGCAGTCGCACGAGTTGGCGAAGCGCGGTTGAAGGGCGCCTACGCCTGGAATGCCATGATCGACAATCGGGTGCCCCTCGCATTTGGATCAGGCATGCGGGGAAGAACCGCTGGCCCGCTCACCGGCATGGCCACCGCGATGAGCCGCGAGGATGCAAATGGCCAACCAGCTGGCGGGTGGATGCCGCAGCAGCGGGTGAGCTTCGAAGTCGCGCTCGACGGCTATACGCGGCAAGCAGCCTATGCGGCGTTTGCCGAAAAGCGCTTTGGCAGCCTGATACCCGGACAGCGGGCGGACTTCGTGCTTCTCGATCGCGATGTCTCGATCGCGCAACCGGCTGAACTTCGTTCGACGCAAGTACTGGAAACATGGATCGGCGGCAAACGCGTCTACATGAAGGGCGTCAAACCTTAAAGCACGTCGCCCGATGCATTAAACGCATCTTCAATCGCTTCAGGCAGGGGCGGTTGCACGGGCTTGTCGCACCCTTCGGCCTTCATATGCGCGCGCAGTGCGTCCATACGACCGAGATTCCACCGAGCGAGTGGCACGCCTAACGGACGAAACTCGGCGCGATCGAACAGTTCGACGACATAAAGATGACAAAGCTCATCGACCTGATCAAGCGTCAGCATGCCAAGATTCATCACCATTGGACGCCCTGGCACGCCGTCACGCCCTCGCACCAGGTCGGTGACATACAACCCTCCACGTGGATCGACTAAAACCACGTCAGCCTTGGATGCATCGATCATGCGATGGCTGGCGGCGTAGGGCGCCACGAAAACATGGGTACGCCAGACCAGGAAGGCACTCATGACAAGCGTGATCGCCAAGCCCAGATGCAACGGCCGCATTGCGGCGGGACGGAAACGTGCCCATCCCAATCCTGCAAGCAGGCAGAACGGCCCGATAAAGCCATGGGCATAACGAAACCCCCAACCATAGCCCTGCGCCAGCGCCAGGCCGCAACCGGCGAAGCAGCCCAAAGCCAGAGGCAGCGCGATTTCCTGTCCACGCAAAGCGCTGCGCCACCGCATTGCGAACACCCCGAGCGTCGCGAGCGGCACCATCAATATGTTGTTCCAGGCGACGAACCGGCTGAGGTTGACAAGAGGCTGCCAGCGATCGCCCAGCCGTTCAAACAGGCTGCCAACCTTGTCCGCGACACCAGCTGAGGGCCGAACATCGGCCGGCGGGCCAAGCAATTGCACCAGAAATCCAGGCCAAAGCTTGGCCCATACGATCACGATGGCGGCTAGGACGATGATATGGAATGCGGCCGCTTTCCAGCGCCGGGCGAGCAGCATCCACAGGATGAATGGCGCAATGAAGATCGGTGGGAAATGCCACTGGTGCAGACCCGCCGCCAGCAGAGCGACGGTTCCAGCACTGACATGGCCGATTAGCCCCCCGCGCAGCACCAGCGCGAGCCAGATCATGTTCAGCGCAAAATGGCCGGTCATGGCGTATGGCGTCATCGCCGTAACCCACAACTGCGTCGAGGAGAGCCCCAGCAACATCGTCACCCATACCGCGTCGGCTCGCGTAGGGAAAAGGTGCAGCGCCACGCGCCACAGCGCGAACAGTCCCGCTATCAGGAGTGTCGGGCCCGCAAGATTGGGATCTCCCAACTGCCAGAACAGCGCCTGAATCGCACTGTTGACCGGCAGATAAGCTGCCGTCCAGTAATCCGCCGCACCGAATGGCGAGAAGAATTCAGGCATGATCGCCCGGCGATAGGGCTCCCACTCTGCGGGGATCGGCCGCGCGAAAAGCCCCTCGCGCATGTACGCTGCGGCAAAACGGGCGACTTCTTCGTCGCGCGAAATGGAGTAATTCTGGAACAGCCAATAATGCCCGGCCCAGGCGACCAGCCCGAATAGCAGGATGAGTGGCACGATGATTCGGGCGCGAGGAGCAGGCAGGCGCAATCCCACCCCTTCCGCGAAGGGGGCCGCCAGCGTCAGCAGCAGCAGGCCGACAATCAGGGCGGGGAAATCCTGATCCAGCAACAGAATGACGGCAAGGCTGATCCCCTGCCGATAAGTGACATGCCAGAGGAAGGTTGCGCCCAGCCACAGTGTAAGCCCGATGGCGCCGGCCAGAAAAAGGCGGCGAGCATTGATAGGCCTGGTGGGCGGGGCGTACATTCAGCCTTCCTGCGGCAATAGCGCCCGATTGACGAAAATCCCGTCCATCTCGACCAGCAGCGGAAAATGCCCCTTGTTGTTGGCAAAGAAGGCAGAAGGGAGAAAATTTCTGTCCGCCAACCAGTCAATCATGGCGCGATAGCCGGTGCCCGCTTCATAGATCGGTCTTACGCCAAGCTCGGTTTGCACGCCCGTCATTTCCTGGAGCGCCAGCCCCGCGCCTTCGCAGACGGACAGGTCATGCCCCTGCGTGTCCATCTTCAGGAACGGGCGGGCGAAAGCATGTACCGCGCGCAATTCAGGAAGAAGACTTTCGAGGCGACGACATTGCATATCCACCGTTCGGGTAACACGGTTGCGGTCGGCAAAGACAGCGTCCTGCGCCTCAGCAGGCATATTGAGGGAACTGAACTGGTCCGCCGCCATGATGTTGAAGCTGGCAGTGCCATCATAGTCGGACAGCGCAAGATTGAAGACGTGCCATTTTGCATCCGACGCTGCCCGGCGGGACAGTTCAGCGAATATGTCGGGATTGGGTTCGAAAGACAGTATTGAACCGGAAAAGCCTGCATGCTTGCGCAGCATGGTCGCATATTGCCCGCGATTGGCGCCTACATCGATAACGCAATCAATGGAAAAGGCCGACAGGAAACGACGCAGCGCCTGGATCTCTGGATATTGGTGCACACGCCCCGTGAGCGCTAGGCGAACGGCCAGCAATCGGTCCGTCAATTCGCGAACATAGCGGTTCATGCCCGCTCCGCCATCACGGACCGATAGACGTCGATCGTCACTGAGGCCATATCCTTCCAACTACCCATGCTGTCTCCATAGGCGCGTGCCGCCGCGCCTGTCGCCTGCCTGATGGCGGGGCTTTCAAGGAGCCGCAAGAGGGCTTGCGCAAGGGCTGCTGCATTTCCCGCTGGCGTACGGATCGCGACGTCGTCGGGAAGCGATGCGAACATGCCGACATCGGATGTAACCATCGTCTTGCCATGATGAAGCGCCGACAGGAAGGCGCCGCTGGAATCGATCTGACGATAGGGAAAGATTATGGCATCGGCCTTGGCCATGTGCGCATCAAGCCGGCTTTCAGTCAGGAAACCAAGATCAGTGATCAGGCGATCGGCAAATCCGGCGTCGCGGACTCTATCCAGCACAGGGGCAATGTTCATGAAGGGCTTCCCGGCGATCACCAGTTCGAACCTGTGCCCTGTCCCCCACAACGACAGGCATGCATCGATCAGGATATCGACGCCCTTGTACGGCCTGATGGTGCCGAAGAAGAGCAACCGAGGCACTACCGCATCGGGAATGCCCCTCAGATCAGCGGGCTTTGCGGCAGCCAGACGCATGGGTGGGTGCGGCGCTACATGGATATCGCGAGAATTAATTCCTTCCGCTTCCAGCGCCTGCCGCGTGGTATCTCCATGGACGATAAGCGCATCGAAGAGATCGAGCAGTGCGCGATAGCCCTTCCCCTGCACCCCGGCGTCCGCATGATATGCGTCTGCATTGTGAACCGTGTGCACCAGCGGCATCCGCCCCTTCAACCTGCGCAGCAGCAGTCGATCGGCAGGGGCAAGGGGGAGCCACTGGAAATGCGCCACATCCGCGTCCGCCAACGCCTTGAGGCTGCCCATGGTGCAGGTGGCTGTATATTCAACCGCCTTCACCAGGCGAAAGGGTCGCCCTTCCCCCAATCGCCCGCGCAACGCCTCGCTTCGCCTAAAGAAATGGGGATTATAGTTATAGGCATTAGGGGTGATCGCATCGGTGGACCGCATCGGGCGAGCGAGCAACGTCACCTCGACACCCTGTTCTCCCAGCGCCGCGCACAGGCTGTCATCATACCGCCCTGTAAACAGCGACGGATCGACCATAGCGACCTTCATCGCCTCGAATGACCTTCAACCAGGCCGCGCAGCGAAAGGGCGTGAAGCGCCGAAACCATCAACAGCGTCAACGTGTAGAGACCAAGGAAGCCCACATCGAACCAGTCGTCCAGGAGCGCGGCAACAGGCACACTAAGCAGCGCCCCCACGAGGAAAGGCAAGGACCGCTTCAACAGATGCCCGAAACGTCCAAGTGCCGCCTGTATATAGACAGAAACGCAGATGACGGTCAGCGCAAGCAACGCCCCATCGATCAGCAGGAGGTCGACAATGCCGATGGCGGCGCGGCCAGCGAACAGCTTGGCAAAAAGCCACTGGCCGATAAACAACAGGGCGGCCGACGCGACGAGCGCAAAGAAGAAAGCCGCACCCAGGGCTCGAACCAACAACTGGCGCAGCCGCGCTATGTCCCCCGAATGGAAAGCGCGGGTTATTCGCGGGAGTGCAGCCTCCACCATTGCGCGGATCGCCATCGACAAGGCTCGC
Source organism: Sphingobium herbicidovorans (assembly GCF_002080435.1). Lineage (NCBI taxonomy): Bacteria > Pseudomonadati > Pseudomonadota > Alphaproteobacteria > Sphingomonadales > Sphingobiaceae > Sphingobium > Sphingobium herbicidovorans. The sequence goes on from NZ_CP020538.1 coordinate 582,064, forward strand.
GACATTTTGAAGAAGAAATCGAAAAGCAGCATCGGCCGCGCGTCCTGCGTAGCAAGCGCGATCATGAAATATGGAGCATTATAAGCTGCTATTTCCGACATGGTGAACAGCGCGGACGCGCCAATATCGTGCAGATAATGCGTCCTGACATGCCCACCGCCCCGACGGAACGCCAGCCAATGCTGCGCCGTCATGCCCAGGCGCCTGTGAACCAGCGCGATGGCGTAGCCTATGACGACCAGGCTGATGGCAATTTGCAGGACGATCGAAAGCCGCGGATCGAGACCGTTCAGAATGAGAAGGAGCAAAGCGATAATCATCAGGCGCCGCAAGCAATCCAGCGCCTCCCATAGGAAATTGCCATCGACCGCCGCCAGCGCGCGCTTGGCAAGGAGCGCTGGAAGGTTCACGCAGGCCGACAGAAAAAAGAGAATGAAAAGCAGCGGCATCGACGTATCGACTACACCGGCGGTGAGAACGACCAACAGGACCGCCAGTCCGCCGAAAATCAACATGCCCAGGAATAGGAAAAGAACGCCCATCTCTTCCAGCCGGAAGCCCGCTGCGCCATCATCCGTATGATCGAGCCAATAGCGCCGCAAACGCGCATAGATGATGCTGGTCAGACCGAATTCGGCAGAGACTGTGAAATTGCCGAAGGCTACAAGCAGCAAAAATGCCTGAAACTCGCGCAGGGGCAGGATGCGTACAAACACATAGGTAACGGCAAAGCCCCAGATCAGCGTCAAACCGACATTGGTCAGCTTTATCAGGGCAAGGAAACGGGCGGACCCTTCCATCCGGGCCACCGCCCTGCCGAGCGCAGCACTCACTGCGCAGAGCTTCCTACAGGTTTTCTGGCGCGAAACAGGCGGTCGTCCAAGGCGAAGAAGTGGCGCGTGTCAGGATCTATACCGCTGGCGTCAATCTCTTCCAGGTCAAAACCCGCCGCGCGTATGCGCTCCGCAAAGTCGGGGCCATATTGGCGAACATGATCCCACTGGCCGAAACGGCGCTCCCGTTCACGCGGGGGAATATCGAAACTGCCATCCTCGGTCGGCTTGTTCCATAGCGGCACGATCAGCCAGGCTTCGCCGCCAGGTTTTAACGCGCGGTGGATGTTGCGTAATACTGCATGATCGTCCGGCACATGTTCCATGACATGGCTGGCATAAAACAGATCGTAGCGCTCTGCATCGTCGAGCATCATCAGGTCCACGCGCCGCATGCCTGGAACACTGTACCGATCCGGATCGAGATCGGCGGGCGTGTAGTCGGCGGCAGTGGAAAAGCGGCGTACCAAACTGTTCTCATTAGGTGCCATGTGCAGGATCGCGCCTTGACTGGGAATGTTCAGTACCCGCCCATCGATGAGATGGTTCATCAATCGTTCGCGTGGGGAAGCCCCGCAATTGGGGCACCCCCATTCGGCATTGTCGCCATAACGGAAGAAGCCGACCACCGATTGCCCGCAAGCCGGACAGGCGCGGCGCGCACGCGCGCCCATCGCCTTGCGAAGCGCGAGCATTGCCCGGGTCAGATGCTTGCCGGCGGCCTTCGCCACCCGCTGAAAAGTAATCACGCCTTGGCTCCGATCAGCATTGCAAGGGCCTATACAATATGCCCCATCTTTGGCGAGAGGGGATCAGCGTGACTTGGCAGGATTCCAGACCGTGACCGTCCGGCCTCTCATCGCCTTGATCACACCTTGAAACGTCGCGGCATAGGCGATGAGAATATCAACCACCGCAGCAAGAGGCCCGCCCTTGGCGCGCAAGCCAAGCGCCAGTAGCACTACCGCGATCATAACGCCGACAAGGGCCATCCATGGGGAGAGACTGAGGGCCAGTGCCAGAGCCGCCAGCGCACCCGTCGCGATGAAAAGCCCGCCGAACCAGCGCACGATCTTGCGCGAGGCATATTTGAAACGATCCAGCCCATCCATCCGCCGCAATTGCGGGCGCAGATAGGAATGCGTGTGCCAGGCGCGCGCGGCAATCCGCACCTTGCGGCGATACTCGTCACCACGCGCGGCAACCAGCCGCTCGCGGGCGATAACGTCCTTGGCCTTCACTAACCGCTTACCCGCGAACAACACGGCCATCGATACAGTCAGGTCATCGAGAACGCTGTCCGGAAAGTCAGGATAAAGCGTTCGTCGAATCGAGAAAATCGAGCCGTCAGCCCCCAGCACATTGCCGGTGCGCGACTCCTCATCCTTCAGCCGCTCTTCAAGGCGCCAGTATAGCGATCCAACAGAGGCCGTCGCGCTCTCGCCCTCTCCCATATAGTGGAGCGAGCCGAGAACGCCGCCGACATCGGGATCGGCATAGCGGGCGAGAAGACTGTCGATGGTATCTTCATCGAGCAACACATTGGCATCGGTGAAGATGAGAACATCGCCACCGGCGCGCGCCGCCAGTTGCTTCATGCCATGCGCCTTGCCACTGCGGCCGGGGCCGCGAACCAACGTCACCAGATCGCCCTGTGCAGCGATCAGGGCTGCCGTGTCGTCCGAGGAGCCATCGTCGAACGCGAATATTTCGAGTCCAGGATAGCGGTGCTTCAGCATGGCTAGGTTGGCCAGCTTGTCGGGCATCGCCGCGGCTTCATTATAGGCACAGAACAAAAGTGAAGCCGACGGAGCCAGCCCCCGTCCCGGCTGCTCTGCCCGCGTGGGCAGCACCCGCAGGATCATGGGATAGAACAGAAATGGCCATAGCACCGCCACAATTGACAGGATCAGGACCAGCAGGAAGAAGAGATCAAGTCCGCGCATCAATAGGCCTTGTGATGCACCAACACGCCGATCGTCGCGAAGATGATGCGCAGGTCTCGCCAGATCGACCATTTCGTCACATATTCCAGATCGGATTGAAGCCGATCGATCAGATCCTGATGATGGTCGGTCGATCCTCGGTGGCCACGTACCTGGGCAAGGCCAGTCATGCCCGGTTTGATGCAGTGGCGCTCCCAATAGCGCTCATCGACCTCCCAATAGAGGCTGTCCCCGGCCTTGGCAGCTGCTGCGTGCGGGCGCGGGCCGACGATGCTCATGTCACCGCGCAGAACGTTAAAGAGCTGTGGCAGTTCATCGATGCTGGTGCGACGCAGGAAACGGCCCACGCTGGTCACCCGGTCATCGTCACGCGCGGTCAGCTTGTCGGCCTTCCGATCGCTTGCTTCGGTCCGCATCGACCGGAACTTGTAGATATTGAAGGGACGCGCGTCCCGACCAATGCGGGGCTGTTTGAAGATAACGGGACCGGGACTGGTCAGCTTTATCGCGAGGGCGGCCGCGATCAACACCGGCGACAGCGCCAGCGTGGCTGCGGTGGCGACGATGATATCGAAGATGCGCTTTATGATGCGATCGCGGAAATGGAATGGGCCACCGGCGACAATGATGGTCGGTTGGCCGTCAAACTCATCAACCCGCGCCGGGGCGAAGCGCAGCAGCTCTGGCACCACGATTTCACCGCGCGCCGAGAGGGACTTGAGCGCAGCCGACCAGTCCGCCATCCGCTCCATCGGGCAAGCCACGATCACTCTTTCAGCCATTCCAACCACCGCCGCAAGCCGCGCCGCCATATCGGCGTCATGACGGCCGGGATGCAGATCGGCAGATGCGGCATCAATCAGTTCCATATGTGGGCCAGTCGCGATCTCCACCCCGTCCATGATTACGGCTGTCAGATGCGGAACCTCCCCCAGAAGACGCGCGCCCAGGCGGCTTATGGCCAACCGCACCAGCGCGACGCTGATCGCTGAAAAGCCAAGCCCAGTCACGAAAGTAAGGCGGGACAGCTGCTCCGCGATCTTGCCCAGATAGACGATCAGCAGCATCAGCAGCGCCGCCTGCGCCAGAGCGAGCAGCCCCCGGAATATGCCGCGCCGGATATTGTCCAGCATATGGATGCCGTAGGCGCCGCCCTGCACCGCCAGCAGGATGTAAAGCGGCGCGACCATGGCGAACATGACAAGGCCATGTGGCTTGCCGGGCTCGCCAAGCAGCGCGCCCAGGATAAGCCAGTTCGCGAACAGGAAAGACAGGAACAGTCCCGCCAAATCCCCAAGCAGGCAGAGCAGATATAGTCGAGCTCGAACTATTTCCTTCGAAACTGTCACTGGCGTCCTGCTTACCCTCTGCACGACAGCTCCGTTGGCACCGGCGGACGTGGGTTGCAAGGGCCTCGCCAAAAGAGCCGCTTGGTTCTGCGCCAGTTGATCAAAGACTGAATAACCGGCCCAGCGCCTTGTCCAGCATCAGCAGCTGCCAAAGCACACGGCCATGATCGGCAACCCCGGATTTATGATCGGCCGCGATCCGTCCCAACATCTTTGCATCGAACCAGCCCGTTTTGGTCAACGCGGATCCGCCTGCGATAGCCGTCGCTTCGCCGGAAAGAGGGCCGCGAAACCAGTTACTGATGGGGGTGACGAAACCCATTTTCTGCCGGTAGAGGATGTCTTGCGGCAGATAGGGCTCCATCGCCTTCTTCATCAGATATTTGCCGCTGTTGCCACGAATACGTTGGGCGACGGGCAGGCGGGCCGCGAACTCCACAAGCCGGTGGTCGAGCAGCGGCTCGCGGGCCTCCAGGCTGACGGCCATGCTCATCCGGTCGGTTTTGGTCAGGATATCGCCGGGCAGCCAGATACGAATATCCGCATATTGCGCCCGGTCGAGAGGGTCGCGCGCGGGGGCCTGCGCCATCGCGCGAATGTAACGATCTTCGGCCCGATATGCGCCCAGGCGGCTGCGCATATCCTGGCTGAAGAGGCGCTGCCGCAGGCCGCGGGACGTCACGCTGACCGACGCGGCATAGGCGTCGCTACCCTCCCCTGCCAGTTCGAGGAAGGTCGATTTGGCGCGCAGCGGCCGAGGCGCCCAGTCCGCCTTGGGATACCAGCGACCCAGCGTGCCGAAAAGCGGCTGGCGAACCGATGCCGGGATAAGACTGCGGATCCGCTCCCCCTGCATCTGGAACCGATGCCTGCGATAACCGGCAAAGGCCTCGTCTGCCCCGTCGCCGGAAAGCGCAACGGTCACTTTCTCCCGCGCCAGTTCACACACGCGGTAGGTCGGGAGCGCCGAGGCATCAGCAAAGGGCTCATCGAAATGCAGAGCCAGCCTATCGATCAGCCCATAATCATCCGGCGACACGATCCTCGTGCGATGATCGGTCGCGAAGCGCCGGGCGATGCGGTCGGCATAGGCAGTCTCGTCCAGGCTCGCGACATCGAAGCCGATCGTACAGGTCTGGACAGCCTGGGCCGACGCTTCCGCCATCAGCGCCACGACGCTGGAGCTATCGACGCCGCCCGAGAGAAAAGCGCCAAGAGGAACGTCGGCAACCATGCGCGAACGGACCGCCTGCCGCATCAAGGCGACAAACTCCTCTTCCAGCTCTTCCGGCTTCGCCTTGCTGCGTTCGGCGAAACTGACATCCCAATAGCGTTGCGGCTGTGGCGCGGGTCGCCCGCGCACCAGGCGCAACGTTTCCCCCGCGCCCAGCTTGCGCACGCCCGCCACCATGCAGGCATCGTCGGGCACATAGCCATAAGCCATGTAATCCTCGACCGCCGACAGGTCCGGCGCACGGCGCAGCAGCGGGTGGGCCAGCAGGCTTTTCAGCTCCGATCCGAAGATCAGGCTGCCGTCGGATAGCTGGGCATAATGGAGCGGCTTGACCCCCAGCCGGTCGCGCGCCAGCCAGAGCGACTGCGCCCGCGCGTCGAACAGCGCGAAGGCAAACATGCCGTGAAATCGCTCGACACAGGCTTCGCCCCATTGGCGATAGCCGTGGAGGATGACTTCTGTGTCGCTGTGTGTCCGAAACACATGACCCTTGGCTTCCAGTTCGGCGCGGATTTCAGCGAAATTGTAGATTTCGCCATTGAAGGTGACGGCGAGGCTTTCGTCCTCGGTCAGCATGGGCTGCGCCCCTCCGCCCAGGTCGATGATAGAGAGGCGCAAATGGCCAAGGCCCACGCCCGGCGCGGTCCAGATACCGCTGCCGTCTGGGCCACGATGCGGCATGACGTCGAGCATCGCCCGCACGCGCGCCGGATCGACCGGCTTGGCCGTTTCAAGATGGAAAATACCCGCTATACCGCACATGCGAAAGGGCTTTAGCCGATGCCGAGGCTGCGGTCAGCCAAATCCTTCACATCTTCGATGTCGCGCAGAAACATTGCGATAGCAGCGTCGGCGTTCATCCCGGGCCGGTTTTCCGCCGAGATCAGGATAGCGCCCGCGCGCTGATCCCGGCCAAGCAGCCTCGCCTTCATGGTATCGAACTTTACGCGCGGCGCACTGCCGGTGATAGGCGCGTCGCCCACCTTGTAAAAACTTACCACATGCCGGACCACCGGCCCCGGCGCGGTAATCTGTTCAGCGAACCCCTCCTTTGGCGCGGGAGCGGGCGAGGACCAGGTCCAGTTCTGGTCTGGATCGGCGGCGCCCTGTGCAAAGCCGACCAGTTCGCGCCTCTCGGTCTGCCGATCGAAGCTCACCATAGCAAGGTCGACGACCTGCCCTGCGGTGTTACGATAACGCCCCATGACAAGATGGTCCGCGCCGTCAAAGCGCGGCTTCCATGGATAGGCGGGTGGCTCGGCAGTCAGGGTCCAGCCCTTAAGGTTCGGCAATCCTGGCGGACCCAGCAGTGGGACGCTCGCCGCAGCGCTCACCATCAGCCAAAGGGGCGCCGCAGCTATCAGCGACAACCCGGCTAAGGCAGCGACAGGAAGTCGTATTTGGCCCCGCCAGACGCCCGCGAGCTTCGAAGGATCGAACCAGGGATCGGCCGGACGCCTATCGAAAAACGGCCAGGCTGTCGCCATCACCAACGTCATCACGGCCGCGAAGAATACCCAGCCATAGAGGACGTGATCGAACCCCACCGCTGCGTCAATGCTGGTCAGATGTGCAACAAGGATTGTGGCGAAGGCGCGCAGGCCGTTGGCCAGCACCGACAGCATCAGGGCGCCCGTCATAAAGATGATCCGGCGCGGCCAACTGGCAAAGCAAACATTGCAGACCAGCGCGCCATAGGCTGTCATGGCAATGACGAATTTCGCTCCCGAACAGGCCTCCGCCACCTCGAAATAGCCGGTCGGCGTGGTGATGAATATCCCGTCCAGATGGGCAGGCACACCCCACAGGCTGAGGAATGCCATGCAAAGTCGCGCGGTGATCAATTGCAGCGGCGCGACGATCTCCTCACCTGCCGGCACCATGAAAAAGGCGTAGAAAAGCGGAAAGACAAGCGCCCGCCCAATCGCTGGACCCAGCAGGGTGACTACCGCGCCCTGCATCATCAAGATCAGGGCAGCATGGCGGAAAAGGGCGACACCAGCCGCCGCGCCCAACAACCAGGCAAAGCCACCCACGCCAATCCACAGCAAGCCCGGCGCCCATCCCACCGGTTTCAGTTGACGCAGGCCGGGCAATCGCTGCTGCACCAACCACGCGATCAGAATGGGGATAAAAAGGCAGTGACCAAAGGTCGAGGCGTTCCACCAGATAGACACCATATCAATGGCGTCCCGGTGGAACAACGACAGCATCAGGAAAGCGAATATGCCAAGCGCCGTCAAATGCCCGCGCCAGCCGAGGTCATCCAGAGCTTGCATTCGAGGCATAGAGAGCGCGCCTTGAGTCATGCAGCCCTGACAATCGTGCGATCACGCTGGCCGAACAGCATCTCAGGCAGCTCCTTCAGCATTTCCGACCACCGATAGCGTTCTTCCATCCTTGCCCGCGCCGCCTGACCAAGGCTCTGCGCTCGGCCAGGGTCGGCCAGCAAGGCTGCGACCTTCTCGGTTTCTTCGGCAGGGTCGGCAGCAATCAGGAAATGCTTGCCATCCCTAGCGTCAATACCCTCCGCCGCTTCGGGTGAAGCCACGACCGGACGCGCCATTGCCATCGCCTCCAGCACCTTGTTCTGAATGCCACGGGCGATGCGCAAGGGCGCGACCACCACATCCGCCGCCGCCAGCCACCCCCGCACATCGGGAACAGATCCAGTGACGATCACACCCGGCATCTGCTTTAGCGCCTCAACCTGTGGCGCAGGATTGCGTCCTACAATGGCAAAGCAGGCATCTGGATGTATTGCTCGCAATGCTGGCAGCGACTGATGAGCGAAGCTGTCAACCGCCTCGATATTCGGCCGATAGTCCATCTGGCCCGTGAAGACTATCAGGGGGCGCCCTACCCTCCCCACCGGCTCGAAGCGCGCCGCCGGATTGAAATAGTCAAGCGCAACGCCGTTATCGATCGCGATCACGCGACGATTGTCGAAGCCACTTGATGTGCGAAACAGTTCGGCTTCCGCTTCGCTTACAAACGCGCTGACGCACGCGCGACCGGCGATGGTGCGCTCAAAATCCCGGAGGAGGCGCCCCTCACGCCGGTTCACCCAGCCCATCATGCCTCCGCCAAGCTCGCCATAGGCGGCATATTTCGCCGAATCAAAATCGACGAAGTCCATCACGAAACGAACCCCTGGGGGAAGGTCGGGAATGAAATGCGCCATCTGCGCCGAATAGCCCATCACGGCGGTAATTGGTCGCTCGCGCATGGTATGCTGGACCCACCGATGCATCTGGGCGCTCTCATACATGCTGACCAGCATCGGTTGACGCCTGACCAAGCCGGCCAGCCCCGCCACCGCGCGCGACCGGTTGCGCGGGAGCACGCACTGGCTCGCAGTAAGCGCCTCCATTTCAGACGCAAAGCCCATGTCCCGGTCGTCGTCGGCAAAACAGCCAACATGCACCGGCGCGATTTCAGCCAACCTCTTCAAAATGTGAAAGGACCGGATCTTGTCGCCCCTGTCCGGCGGGAATGGAATGCGGTGGCAAAGGAACAATATCTCGCCCGTCATCCCAGCCCCCGCGAAATGAAGGGACCGAGCAGGTTCGCGACAGGCAGCGGCAGCTTCTTCCAAAGCTCGACACGGCGCTGATATCGTGCGCTGTTGGGATTGATATCACGCCGCTCGCCAGACGCTGACCAGCTATAATAGGCAAGAGGCACAGGATCGAAGCCAAAGCTCTTCTTCCACGCCGCCTGACCGCTCCCAACCTTCGACCTGCCGAAATCGAACAGGGCCATGCCACGCGCCCGGCCATGGCTCATCAGCCGATAGTACATAAGTTCGTTGGAGCGCAGGCGGCGGGCATCCGCTATGCCGCCGCCCCAAAAGGGCATCACGCGCCCTTGATGATATAGGGTCAGAACGGCGGATACGGGTCGATCATCTTCAAGGACCAGCAATATGTCCGCATCCTCTCCGAAGGCCGACAGCACCTCACGAAAGAGCCTTGCCGGGAAAACGGGCGTGCCAAGATTGCGTACGCTCTGCGCATAAACATTGTAATGCGCGCGAACGAACGCTTCGTCACGCCCTACCTGGACCCGCAGCGCGGGGTTGGCGAGCGCCTTACGCAGCTCGGCCCGGTGCTTGCGCGGGACTGCGCGCAGTTCGGCCTCGTCGTCCGCGGCAATTGGCCGGACAAAGCCGCAATGGCTTCCTTCATGCATGGCCCACCCTGCCCCAGGCTGCTGGCCGCCACGCAGCTCGGCAGAGCCCACCCCGCTATCGCGCGCCATGCTTTGGGCAGCATTCGCAAGCGCTGCAATTACGGCGGCATCATGCGCCAGAATCCCGCCATCTACCCCGAAGCCCGAGGACACCAGCGCCTGACCGAACAGCCAGCTCCTCATATGGGTCAACGGCAACAGGCCCGCAATCCGTCCTGAAGGCGCTACGGCCGTAAGCATGTGGGCGCGATTGCCCGTGCCGCGCTCGATTGCTTTCAGCCAGGCCGGGCGATGGAAAGCAGTGCCATCCGCCATTCCCATTACGAATGTTTCGGCGGCCTCCACCTGCGCCGCGTCATTCAGATCGAGCGCAACGACGCCTATGTCATTTCCAACGATCATGCTGCGCGATCCACTTCACTGGCAACGACCGCATCCATGCGCGACCAGGAAAAATCGCGCATCAGCATCCGCAGCTTCTGCGCCATGACCGACAGGTTGGTATAATGACGCAAGCGCGAGCGGAGCGGAGCACCCGGCACGCGCGGCTGGCCTGGGTCGATCTCCCACGGATGAAAATAGATGATCGCCGGCCGCTTTTCTCGGCTATTCACCTGCCGGATCGCCCAGCGGGAGAAGCCATAAGGCAGCAGCCGGAAAAAGCCGCCTCCGCCCGCCGCCAACCGACGCCCACCAAATTCCGCGGTCGTCACGGGCATTTCAAGCAGGGACGCGCCCGAAACAGGCTTCCAGGCGAAGCGCGGCGATTCGGGCCAGCCATAATGGTCATGGCGGATCGGTGCGACGCTGCTGGAATAGAGATAATCTTCTTCCGCCAGGATGCTGTGCGCCCAGGGCGTCCGCTGGTCGATCGAAAAGCTCGGCGCGCGGTATCCTGCGACGCGCTGGCCGCTCGCGTCCTCCAGCAGGGCGCGGGACCGACGCAAATCGGCGCGAAACACCTCCGGCGTCATGGAAAAGACGCGCGCATGGTCATAGCCATGGCTTGCAACCTCGTGACCCGCATCGGCGATCCGCCGTATCAGCGCAGGATATCGCTCCGCCACCCAACCGAGCGTGAAAAAGGTCGCGCTCACGCCCGCCTCAGCGAACAGCGCCAGAACGGCATCGGTATTGCGCTCGACCCGAGGCGTCAGCGCGTCCCAGTTGGCCCGTTCGATCGTCCGTTCGAAAGCGCCGACATGGAACCAGTCTTCCACATCAACCGATAGGGCGTTCTGCATCATGGGCGGCTGGCGACGCGTTCAAGCCGCTGCGCTGCGCGGGGTATCCCCCATGCGCTGTTCGCGCTCGACCCATTCGACCAGCAATGTCAGCACGCGGCGCAGGGCAGTATCCTGCTCCCCGACGCGAAACTCCAGCGATGACAGCCGTTCCTCGATCAGGGTGAAGCAATCTTTCAGGGCTTCGGGATCAACGGCTGTGATCGCGGCCTGCTCGATACGCAACGAATCGATCTCGGCGCGCAGTGCCGCCATCTCGTCCATCAGTGTCGAGGAAGGCTCGGGTTGACGCATGCGCAGCGCATCCAGTTCGGCACGCAGCGTTTCGCGTGCAGGCGCGGCCTGGGCCGACGCAGAAGCAGGCGCTTCATCCGCGCGGTCCAGAAACGAAGGGGGCACGGCCTGCAAATCGGCGTCGCTATCCGCGCCCATGTCCTCGATCACCGCCTGGACGGCGTCCGCGTCAATCTCTGACAGTTGATCGAGTGCGCCCAGCAACAGGACACGACTGGCCAGCACGTTCACGCGGCGCGGAACGCCGCCGGTCGCGGCATAGATGGCGGCAAATGCTTCTGGCGTGAATTGCGGATCGCCATTCCATCCCACGATCGCCAGACGGTGCAGAATGTAAGGTTCGACCTCGCCCGGCTGCATCGGATCAAGGTGATGGGTTGCGATCACGCGCTGGCGCAATTGTTCCAGTTGAGCGGACTTCATCAGATCGCGGAATTCGGGCTGACCCAGCAGGAATATCTGCAACAGCGACTGGCCACCCAACTGAAAGTTGGAAAGCATCCGCAACTCCTCGATCGCGGGGACCGAAAGATTCTGCGCCTCGTCAACGATTAGCAGAGACCGCCGACCGGCACGCGCCTGGCTGTGCAGAAACGCTTCGATCTGCCGTAATATCTGCGCCTTGGGCATATCAGTTGTCGGCAAACCGAAACTTTGGGCGGTGAGGCGCAGCATATCGTCGCCACCGACCTGGGTGGAAACGATCTTGACGGCGGTTAGCCGCGCCGGATCGATCGTCGCCATCAAATGTCCAACCAGCGTCGTCTTGCCGGCGCCGATATCGCCTGTGATGACGATAAAGCCTTCGCCCTGAGCCAGACCGTAGCCAAGATAGGACAGCGCCTTGCGATGCGTCGCGCTTTCAAAATAGAAATGCGGATCGGGAGTCAGCTGAAACGGGCGGCCCTCAAATCCGTAGAATTGGTCGTACATCTCTCGTCTCCAACTGGACGGATTAAAAACTGTATCGCAGGCCAATCTGGCCCATGGCGTTAATCACGCTATCCAGATCGTCGGCCTTGGCGCTGTCGAGCCCAAGCGAAGCGGATGCCTGAAGATTGCGATTGATAAGCCGATTGTAGCTGGTGAACGCACCGAGGTTCAGCACATCCAGCCGTGCGTCACCGGCATCGAAATAATTGGCGTAGATAGCGCTATCGATACTGGACCGGGCATCGATGACATAGCTGAGCGACGCCGTGCCGTACCAATTCTGGTCCTTTGTCCCGCGCACGAACACAGTCTGGGTCGAGGGCGTCACGAACTTGCGCTGAGAATAGCCCATGCCGACCCCCAGTCCCCATGGGCCGCGCTGCGCAGCATATTGCGCGGCGACGCCCCGGTAGCGGAAGTTCGCGCCCGTGATCCCGGCAAGGGCATCGTTGAAGCACTGCCCACCACCACTCTGCGAGAATGCACAGCCTGTGAAGTCTCCTGTGAACGGGTTACGCACAACATCCAGGCTGCTGCCGGAAACCGCCGCGACGTTTGAGGTTATGATCCGTCCGAAGCTGTCGATGCCATCAAACACCACCAATGCGAAGGACTGGTTGCGGCCTTCCCAGACAAAGGTGCCAGTATAGCTCATGCCGCCATAGCGCTCGCCGACCCGCGCTTCCAAGGAAGTGCGGCGGCTGGGGCGCCACAGAACGCCCGCATCCCAGATCATGCCGTCGAAATCATATATCAGCGCGCGGGGTGAATTCTCGTCGGTGACATAGCGTCCGTTGCGAACCACCGGCGCTCCATTGCCATCCAGCAACGGCGCGCGCTGGCTGATCTTTATCCTCTCATATCCGACACCCCCTGCCAGCGCGACAGTCGGCGATACGGGGAGCGTGGCATCGACACGGCCCCATCCATCCTCGAACCGCTGGTCGAGCTGGCTTGCATCCTCGCGGTCATAACCAGCGCTGACCGCAATGCCGAGCGGCAGCCTGACGCCGGGCGCGATGCCCACGGACCCTGCCAGGCTGTGCGAGACGGAATCGGCGAAAGAGCCTTCGTCAGGAAAGCCCGCAAAGTCGGCATCCTCATCCACCCGCGCATAGCCCAGGCGATAAGAAGCCGCGACGTCCACGTCGCCCAGCGACCTCGCATAGGAAGGCCCCGCATAGCCGGCATAGACGTGGCTGGTCTGGCTATCATTCAATGTGGCAGCGCCGGAAAGACCATCGGCGCGGACGCGCGTCGCAAGTCCGCCCGCATTCAGTGTCAGCCCTCGCGAGATGAGGTATTGACCTGACACGATGCCACTGATGACGTCCTGATCGGTCGCTTCGCGTCCCCAGCCGAAGCTATGATTATACTGCACATCCGCTACGACCTCGAGCCGACGCGTCCGCATTTCGGCGGTTACGCCAGCAGTCACATTGGTATAGGTCAGAACATCGCCGCCGCCCTTAAGCGGCGCCATGACTGTTTGATCGACACCCAGATACGGCGTCACATCAACCTTGCGCTCCTGCGCCGATGCCGGAGGCTGTGCCGTAGCAAGCGCCATCACCGCCAGCAGTTTAAGGTGCATCGGCTTGGACGAGATGCGCGATTTCATTCGCCCTCGCCCCCCTTGGCCGGGTAGCTGCCGAAACGACGGCCACCGCCGGAGAAAGTGACACCATTCAAGAGTAGCTGAACCTGCCCCGCGCCTTTCAGCATGCCCGCCGCATCGCGCAGCGCGCTTTCGCTGGTTTGGTCGGCACGAACCACCAGCAGCGCGATCGCAACGTGGCTCGCCAGGACGGCTCCGGCAGAGGCTGCGAGCAGCGGCGGCGAATCAAACAGGATGATCCTGTCGGGACGCCCTTCTGTAAGGCGGTTCAGCAGCGCATCGGTGCGCGCGGAGGCCAAATATTCGGTATCATTGTTGCTCGGCCGGCCAGAAGGCAGCACTGACAGCGATGGAATGTCCGTCCGAATCACGCAATTCTCAATCGTGATTGCCGGATCGGCGAGCGCGTCCATCAAGCCGCAACCGGCCGTAAGCCCCAGCGCCTCGGGAATGCCTGGCTTGCCGAAGTCGGCATCAACCAGCAATATTTCCTTGTCCTTTTCAGCAGCCAGGCTGAGCGCAAGGTTGACCGCGCAGAAGCTCTTTCCCTCCCCGTTATGGGCGGAGCAAACGAGGATACGATTGCCGCGCGGATCGTCACCCAATTGGGCAAGCAGGTCCCGCTTGAGCAGACGGAATTCCTCACTCATCGCCGTAACCGGCCCGTCCGGCAGCAGATAATCGCCTTCGGCCAGCGCGATGCGATCAATGCTTTGCACTGGCCCGTGCCAGTCCGGCGCACGAAAGCCCGCCGGAACGGTAACCGGCTCCGCAAAATCCACCCCTGGCAGGGGTGACGCTTCATCAGGCACTTCCACGTATGGCGCCGCGCGTCCTTTCAGCGCGACGCTGAAGTCGTAGATCTCAGTGGCGCGCTCGATCAGCGAACCTTTAGACAGGGAGCTATGCTTGTTCATCGTCCGCTCCTCACGCCATTCCGCGCTGAATGAATTCGACCAGGATCAGCAGCAGGCAAAGCCCCGCCAGCCCGCCGGTTGCGCCCGCGAACCATCTCAACCGCTGTTTTTCGACCACCTTCTGCGCGGCATTGACCGTCAAGGTGATGGAGCCGATGACCGGAAGCCCTACCGCCCTCTCCAGGCGCGCCGACGTCGGGAAGCTACCCTTGAGCTGTCCCATGGCAAAAGCGCTGCCGATCCCCGCCCCAATCCCAACGACCAGCACGGCCAGCAAGAGCAGGGGTCGATTGGGCGCAGTGGGCACCGTCGGAGCGTTGGGCGGATTGATAACGCGAAACTGGACCGAGCCGGTCTCGGACTTCACATCGCCCCTTAGGCGCACATCCTCGCGGTCGGCGAGCAGCTTGTCATATTGCGTTTTCAGAACCTCATAATCGCGATCAAGCTTTTCCTGCTCGGCGGCAAGGCCCGGCTCGTCGGCCTGCCGTGAGGACATGGCATTGAGGTCAGCCTGAAGCTGCGACTTGCGTGCCTGCAACGCCTGAACAGTCGCAGCTCGTTCGGCCTGCATCGACTTAATCGAAAGATAGGCAGGATTGGGCGATCCGCCTGGCCCAACATCGCCTCTCTGCCGACGCAGAGCATCGACCTGCCGTTGCGCTGTGATCACATCTGGATGGTCGCTGGTCCAGCCACGCGCACGCATGCCAGCCAGTTCCGCCTGCGCCTGCGCCAGTGCAGAGGGGCCACCTGACGCGGATGTGCCCGGCAACATCTGCGGAGTCCCCGCCAGCTGACCATTCATGGCGCTCAGCGCGCTGGACGCCTGCACCAGCTGAGACTCGATATTGTTGATCTCCATCCGCGCGGCATCCATGCGCTGCCCGATCGAGCCCGCGCCTGGAAGCACCCCGGCGTAGCGCTGCTCGAATTCAACACGCCGCTGTTCGGCAGCGGCCAGCTGGCGTCCGCGCGCAGCGAGTTGCTCATCAAGGAAAGCCAGGCTTTGCTTGGTCTCTACCCGATCCGAAGACAGGTTCGCTTCCTGGAAAATGTCGATCAGCTTCTGCACGGCCTGCTGCGCGATCCGGGCATTGGCGCCGTCGGACAGGCTGGAGTCGGCAGACTTCGCGCTGATGTCGATCATGCTGGGATCGGCCTGCGCCATGACGGTGATGCCTTCACGCAGCGCGGTGATCTTCGCCGCCATGTCGCGTGGGCCACTGACCGTCTGATTAAGGTCGGTCTCCTTGACTACGCGTTCCAGATTCGCGGTGCTAGCGAGCGTCTGGCGAACGCGGTCCAGATCCTGCTGCGACTGGACCTGTGTGATGCCCACCTTGTCCTGCAGCAGCGACTGCGTGTTCACATAGACCCGCGCCTTGCTTTCATAGCTGTTGGGCACCAGCGCGATGCCCAGCCAGCCCAGCATGCACACGGCCCACGCCACGCCAAGCGCCACCCAGCGCCGGATCCATATGCCATGCAGGGCAATCAGCAATTCGTCGTAAAGACCCGCCATGATCAGAACATGCTTTCAGGGATGATGATGACGTCGCCGGGCGCCAGCATGACATTCGCCTTGCTGTCGCCGCGTTTCAGCAGGTCGCCGATGCGCACGTTGAATTCCTGCTGCTTGCCCTCGTCCTTGTTAAAGCGGACCAGCCGCGCGCGGTTGCCCGCCGCATATTCGCTGAGCCCCCCGACAGAGATCATCGCGTCCAGCAGCGTCATATTGGCGCGATAGGGAATGGAAGCAGGCTTTTCGGTCGCCCCGACGATCCGCACCTGCTGGCTGAATGTGCCGGAAAATTGGTTGACGATTACCGATACCAAGGGGTTTTCGATATATTTGGTCAGCGCGACCTTCATGTCGTCGGCCAACTGCTTGGGCGTCTTTCCCACGGCGGGCATGTCGGAGATCAGCGGCGTGGTGATGCGCCCGTCGGGCCGCACCTGCACCTTTGCGCCCAATTCCGGGTTGCGCCAAACGAATATGGTCAGGTCATCGAGCGGCCCTATAACATATTCCTCGCCCGGCCCCTCCTGCTGCGAAACGAAGGATGCTGGCGGGAGTTGTCGGTCGCCGCCGCCCGAGGCGCAACCCGACAGGAGCACGGCGGGCACCGAAGCACCGATCAAAGCCCGGGAAAGCGACAGGAAACGCATATCTTCACCTCATGATCCAGCCGCACGGCCGCGCAGCCGCCAGATGATGAAGCGGCCGCAAAGCAATGGGCTTTGGCCATCTTCTTGCCTTCAAAGGGTAAAGATACGGTTAGGCGTCAAACTATTGGCATATCAGCCAAGTAATAGTTCCAGGGCGGGTGGATGTCCCAGAAAGGCTGCGGGGCTGGCGGACGCTCCATAGGCCCCTGCGACGAAAATCGCGATCAGGTCGCCTTCGGCCACAGCAGGCAGCGAAACCTTGTCGCCAAGCTTGTCGATGGGCGTGCACAGGCATCCGACGATCGTGACAGCCTCCTCGGCGGCGGGCGCGCCATAGCGGTTGGCGACCGCGATCGGATAATTGCGCCGCACCACCGTCCCGAAATTGCCGCTCGCCGCGAGTTGATGGT
Organism: Sphingobium herbicidovorans; assembly: GCF_002080435.1. Classification (NCBI taxonomy): domain Bacteria; kingdom Pseudomonadati; phylum Pseudomonadota; class Alphaproteobacteria; order Sphingomonadales; family Sphingobiaceae; genus Sphingobium; species Sphingobium herbicidovorans. The sequence continues at coordinate 599,208 of NZ_CP020538.1, forward strand.
GCAACCCCCCATCGACGACCACGAACGTCTCGCCCTTGCTCTGCTTCACGTCGATCACGCGCGTCAGATAAACTCCCGCTTCACCGACTATCCAGCGGCCGAGTTCAATCGCGAACTTACTTGTCGACAATATGTCCGGCCGCGCATTCATTATCTGCCCCAATGCTTCGCCGATGGGAGCGACATCCAGCCGTTGGTCGCCGGGGAAATAGGGGATGCCAAAGCCGCCGCCCAAATTCACCAGCGGCGGCGACGCGCCCACCTCGTTCGACAACCGCGCCGCCAGACCGACCGTCGCCGCCTGCGTATCGATCAGCGCCTCGGCATCGAGGGCTTGCGATCCGGCAAAGATATGCCAGCCGCGCCAGTCCGCCCCGGCGGCGATAAGGGACCGGGCAAGTGCGGCGGCCCTATCCGCGTCGACGCCGAAGGGCTTGGCCCCGCCCCCCATGCGCATGCCCGATCCTTTGAGGTCGAAATCGGGATTGACCCTCACTGCAAGGCGAGGAATCCGCCCACGTTTCTCTGCAATGGCGAGCGCCCGTCGCGCTTCGCCCTCCGACTCCAGATTAAGCGTGATTCCCGCATCAATGGCAGCAACCAGCTCGTCTTCGCGCTTACCCGGCCCAGCAAAGCTGATATGGGCCGCATCCATGCCAGCGGCTAACGCGCGCGCCAATTCACCGCCCGACGCAACATCGAAACCATCGACCAACCGCACCATCCGTTCGAGCAATCCCGGGTGCGGATTGGCCTTTACAGCGTAGTGGAGCGACAATTCCTTCGGCATGGCATCACGCAGGACTTGCAACTGTCGTTCGACAATATTCATGTCATAGACGAACAGCGGCGTATCCCCCGCTTCATCCACCAGGCTAGCCGCGCCACAACCGCCAATCAGCAGCATGCCCTCCTCGCCTCCAAAAAAAGGCGGAATGGGTCCCATTGGCTTCATCGGTCATATTCCTTGGCAAGCGCCACGCGATCAATCTTGCCATTGGGTGTCCGCGGAAAATCCGCCAGCCTGACTATCCTGCGTGGCTGCATGAAATTTGGCAGCTCGGTCTTCAGCTTGGCTACAACGGCGGCTTCCGACCCTGCATCGTCCGATCGGATCAGCAACAGCACCGCCTGCCCCAGCCTTTCATCCTTTACCCCCAGCGCAACCGCCTCAGCCACGCCGGGCACGGCCACCGCCGCTTCCTCAATTTCGGAAGGACTGATGCGGTTGCCTGAGGATTTGATCATCGCATCGTCGCGGCCGACGAAATAAAGCAGGCCATCCGCATCGCGCCGCACGCTGTCGCCCGACCACACTGCCACGCCGCCGTAGCGGGACGCCGGGGGTGCTGGCCTGAATCGCTCCGCAGTCCGCGCAGGATCGCGCCAATAGCCCTGCGCAACCAACGGCCCACAATGCACCAACTCGCCGGTCTCATCATCATCGGTCAGGCTTCCATCCGGGCGAACGACCAATATCTCCGCATGCGGTATCGCCGAACCCATGGAATCTGGATGGCTATCCACTTGTTCCGGCGGCAGGTAGGTCGAACGAAACGCCTCCGTCAGTCCATACATGGGATAGACGTCAGCCTCTGGAAAAAGGCTGCGTAGTTTCGTGACCAGGGGCCGGGTAAGCGCGCCCCCACTGTTAGTCAGGCGCTTCAGTTTGCCGGCGACTTCTGCCTGCCAGTTCAATTCGGTCAGTTGTATCCAAAGCGGCGGTACGCCCGCCAACGTCGTTATGTCGCGACGGTCCACCGATTTCATGACGTCACGCGGCGTCAGATAGTCGAGCGGATATACGCACCCGCCGGCGTACCAGCTGGAAAACAGCTGATTCTGACCGTAATCGAAGCTGAAAGGCAGCACGCATAATGTCCTGTCATCAGCTGTCAGCTTCAAATAGTTCGCCACGGCCGCCGCGCCGAGCCACAGATTCGCGTGGCTCAACATCACGCCCTTGGGACGGCCCGTAGATCCGCTGGTATATAGTATCGCCGCCAGATCGTCCGGCCCAGCCGTCGAAGGCGGCATGGCGCCTCCGCCGCTCATGGCGCAAGCTGCGTCATCCTCCCGCAACAGGCGGCATTCCACTGGCACATCCGCAGGCGCCAGAGTGTCGAGGCGGCCCACCGTCCCTATCAAGAGTTGCGCACCGCTGTCGGCCAATATGTGCGCCACCTGCGCATGCTTGAGCAATGGATTGACCGGCACATGCACCAGCCCGGCACGCGGCGCGGCGAGCGGCATCAACGCAGCGACGGGGCCTTTGGCGATCCAACTCGCGACTCGGGCGCCCCTTTCCAGGCCGAAACCCGCCAGCCATTTGGCTAGCCGCCCGAGCGTTTCCTCCAGCTCCGCATAATTTTGCGATCCCGACCGCCCATCAAGCGCCGGGCGCGCAGGATCCCCTCGCAGCAGCAGATGGTCGATCGGCCGCACTTCCTCTCCGTCGATCAGGGTTGCACCGCTTAACTCCATTTCCAGACTTTTCACCTAAGGCAGAGGATGGTGCCGGGGAGATAGTGGTTTGCTGGTCACAAGGGAATATAGCACGGTCGCCGATGCCCGAATGGCTCTCTCGGGAAGGATGGACCGCGCCTCGACATCGTCCCTCTTCGACCGCATCGACTGGTTCGAATCGCTCCACGGCCACTGCTTCGCGCGTCAGCCTGTCCGCATCCTACAGGTGATTGAAGGCGCCACGGAGGCGTGGCTGTTTCTTCTTTCACCTTCGTCAGAACGGCAGACAGCGCTCGCCAATTGGTACAGCTTTTCCTGGTCTCCGGTCTATCTTGGCGACCCAGACGCGCAGACCCGGTGCAGGCTAACGGAAGTCCTGGCCGCCAACCTTATCAAGACATGTCGTCATATCGATCTCTATCCGGTGGCCGAATGCTCAGGCATGTTGCTCGACGCGTTCCGGCGCAGCGGCTGGTTCGGGGTGCGGCGGTCCATGGGCGGACGCCATTTGCTCGCTCTCAATGGCCGTGATTTTGCCGCATATTGGGCAGGTCGTCCCGGACGGCTGCGCAATCAGGTACAGCGCAAGGCGCGTACCAGCCGCTTCACCATCGACATTCACCACGACCTCACGGACGCGCTCTGGAAGGATTATGTCGCGGTTCATGCCAGCAGTTGGAAGCAACCCGAGCCGGGCCTGTCTTTCCTGCGCGAAATGGCCGCCCGCGAAGGTGAAGCGGGAACGCTGCGGCTTGGCTTCGCGCGGCTGAATGGACAAGCGGTTGCGACCCAGCTCTGGACAGTCGAAAATGGCACAGCCTTAATTCACAAGCTGGCGCATGACCGCGCCTTCGATGGCGGCTCGCCCGGCACGCTGCTGAGCCACGCGATGTTCGCCCACGCCATAGACAGCGACCACGTCCAACTCATCGATTATGGGACCGGCGATAACAGCTACAAGGCTGAGTGGATGGAGCAGCGCCAGACCCTGTACCGGCTCGACTTCTTCAATCCCCGATTCGCGTCCACATGGATTCCCGCCGCAAGAACCGCCATTTCCGCCCTTGTGGGTTAAAGGCGGAACGACTAGGTAAGCCGCCCATCATGCGGGCGGGAAACTTTATGCCGGTCGACCGGACAAGCGACGTAACAAACGCGATGCGCGATCTGCTGCGCGACGTGCTGGGACTGGCACAGGACCGCGTCGATTCATTCGATGCAGACACGCCCCTGTTCGGCGCGCTCCCGGAACTGGATTCCATGGCCGTCGCCACGCTGCTCACCGAAATGGAAGACCGCCTTGGCATCCTGATCGAGGATGACGACATCGACGGCGACACATTCGAGACCTTCGGCACGCTGACAGCCTTTGCGGAGACAAAGGTCGGCGACTGAGCCGCAGCCTACCAGCGCTCCGGGACGGCGATGGAGAGCGCACGGGTGCGCCCTCCAATCGACCTTCTATTCCGCGGCCATCGCCTCAAAATCCGCCTCGGCAAGAAACTTCTCGACATCCAGCGCCGCCATGCAGCCCATGCCCGCGGCCGTCACAGCCTGACGATATATCTTGTCGCTCACATCGCCCGCTGCGAAGACGCCCGGAATGGAGGTGCGCGTCGTCCCCGGCTCGACCAACAGATAGCCTTCGTCCATGGGCAGCTTGCCAACGAACAATTCGGTCGCAGGCAGATGCCCGATCGCGACGAACGCGCCATCTGTCTCAATATGGGACGCCTTGCCCGTGACCGTATCGATCAGGTCCACGCCGACCAGCCCTTCCGGGTTGCCGCCGCCTACGAAGCGATCGATCTTCTGGTTCCACAGCACCTTGATATTTGGATGCGCGAACAGCCGCTGCTGCAGGATCTTCTCCGCACGCAGCGAATCGCGCCGGTGGATCAGCGTTACGTCATGGCTGTGGTTGGTGAGATAGAGCGCCTCTTCAACCGCCGTATTGCCGCCGCCGATCACGACAACCTTCTTGCCGCGATAGAAGAACCCGTCGCAGGTTGCGCAGGCGGAAACGCCCTTGCCCTGCAACAACTGCTCGCCTTCCGCGCCCAGCCATTTCGCCTGCGCGCCCGTCGCGATCACCAGGCTGTCGGCATAATAGACGGTGCCGCTATCGCCCTTCAGGCGGAACGGACGATCGGAAAGATCGACGTCGACGATCTGGTCATACATCATCTTGGCGCCGACATGTTCGGCCTGCGCCTGCATCTGCTCCATCAGCCACGGGCCTTGGATGACATCGCGAAAGCCCGGATAATTTTCCACGTCCGTGGTGATAGTCAGCTGCCCGCCCGGCTGCATGCCCTGAACGACGATCGGCGCCAGGCCCGCGCGCGCGCCGTAAATGGCGGCGGAAAGACCCGCTGGACCCGAACCGAGGATCAGCATGCGAGTGGAATGGGTAGCGGTCATCTGATGTCCCCAGCTCTTTGGATTCGTTTGTCGGGATGAAATAGGCAGCGGCGCAGGACACGCAAGCCTGACGATGGCATCGATTTGCTTGGGGGCCGGGAAGATACGCCTTTGCCCTGCCCGTCTATCCCACATCGCAGGCAGACAGCCCCGCAGCCCTCCAGAGATCAATCCATCACGTTGGGCAGCCCCTCGAACCCCTTGCGCAGCGTCGCCGACCAACTGTGTGACAGCAGCTGGAATTCCTCATTATCCGCTTCAATCCGTGTACGAACCCGGAAGTCGAACTTGTCCCGCTCGATCACGTTGAGGTCCAGCGGCATGCCCACCGACAGGTTGGACCGCAGCGTCGAATCCATGGACACCAGCACAGCCTTCGTCGCATCTTCCAGCGTGGTATCCCGCTTGATGATGCGGTCCAGGATCGGCTTGCCATATTTATGCTCGCCAATCTGGAAGAAGGGCGTGTCCTCGGTCGCCTCTATGAAATTCCCGGCCGAATAAATCAGGTATAGGCGCGGCTTGCCGCCACGGCGCTGCCCTGCGACCAGGATCGATGCGTCCGCGCCCGACCCCTGCATCTCGATCGTGCTGCGATAATGGTGCTGCATCTCACACATCGCATCACCGACCAGTTGCGCGGCCCGGTGCATCGTCGCGCAATTGAGGATGCTTTCAACTTCGGGATCGAATTGTGAATCCTTGATCGCGCGGCCGAGCTTCGTCTTCACGCCCTGCGTGATTGACAGGTTGCCCGAACACATCAGGACCATCGCCCGCTCACCCGGCACGCTGTAGGTAAAGCTCTTCCGAAAACGTGCGATATTGTCCATGCCCGCATTGGTGCGGGTGTCCGACAGCATGACCAGTCCCCGGTCTACGCGCACCGCCACACAATAGGTCATCGCCCAGGGGGCTCCTATATTCGTTCAACCCTGCGGGATGGATGGCTGAAGGCTTTGTTGCTGCTGCCTTTGCAGCTGCCTTTCTTCCACCCCTTCCTCCGCCTGCGCGATCCGAACGTCCGCGTCAATCCAGATATCGCCTGCCACAGTCACCGACCCGCGGATTGGTGCAGCGGCATTGGCGTCCAGTCCCGATGCCAGCCGCAGGTATCGTTCGGTCACGCACACCCGGTTCGACGGGTCGAACCCGACCCAGCCCAGATCAGGCACCAATGCTTCAACCCACGCATGGGTTTCATGCAATGCTACGCCGCCCTCCGCCAGTAGGTAGCCCGTGACGTACCGCGCCGCTATGCCCATCGCGCGCGCTCCCGCGATGAATATCTGCGCGTGATCCTGGCACACGCCCGCCCCCAGTGCGAAAGCTTCCGCAGCCGTGGTGCCCGAATTCGTGACGCCGCTGCGATAGGCCACCGCATCGCTGACCGCCGCCGAGAGGGAATGGAGGCGCGCCAGCGGGCCGTCTCCATCGGGCAAGGCCAGGGCCATGTTTCGGATCGCTTCCGACATGCGGGTCAGGCGCGTTTCGCGGAGAAAATAGGCAGGCGGCACGCCCCCGCCTGTCCACCCCAGCACGCCGTTGGTATCGCAGGTCTCTACCAGCCCCTCAGCGACGATGACCGCATTGTCCAGCTTATCGTGGCGGATCCAGACCGCTTCCATCTCGCCAAAGCTGTTGGCGCGAAAGCCATCCACCGGCTCGCCATTCACGCTCACCTGCCATTCCAGCACCTTTTGCGCGCGCGTGTCAGTAGGCATGAGCTTCAGTCGCATCGCCACACGGCCAGCCGTCGCTGCATAGCGATACATGGTCTGGTGGCGGACCAGCAATTTCACGGTGCGCCTGCCTCCTTCAGCCGAAATGGTAGGTTTGGGCGATCTCCGCGCCCAGCTTGTTCGTCATCCGCAATCCGCTCTGCACGGTTTCATGGAGACCCACACGGAAAATCTCGCCGCTGTCGAGCTGCTCCAGATGGGCGACCATCTGGAGCACCGTTTCGTGGCAGGTCCCGCGGCTGTTGTGCCACCCGGCCAAGCGATTCAGGCGATAGGCGAGCTGATCGTAGCAATAGGCGACGCTGCGGGGAAAAAGACGGTTCAGCATCAGGAAGTCGGTGATCTGCCAAGGCGTGTAGGTGCCACCATATACATGATGATAGGCCCGCGCTCCCGACAACGCATACAGCACCGACGTCCACTGATAATGATCCCGATTGCCCCCGATCACCTCGGTCTCGGGCAGCAGCACATAATATTTGACGTCCAGCAGTCGCAGCGTCATCTGCGCCCGCTCCAGCGCCGACCCGGCGCGTAGAAAGTCGTGGCCTTCATTGCGCAACTGCCCGGAATGCGCCGCCCCGCGAAAGGTCATGACACGGGTCTTCACCCAGTCGATCAGCGCAGGAAGCTGCTGCCGCGCCTCTCCCACGTCATAGCTGTCCAGCTTGCGCCAGCCCTCATTCAATGCCTCCCACATATCCTGGGTCAGCATGGTGCGGGCCGACTTCGCGTTTGCGCGTGCCTTCAGCAAACAGGACCGGATCGAACTGGCATTATCAGGGTCCAGCATCAGGTAGGAAACAGCGTCGCTTTCCGTCACCTGCACGCCTTCGGGGAAGCTGCCGCCGTTGCCCGTCGCCCGCACCACGGATCGCCACTCATCCCGATGGTGCGCACCGGGCAGTATCGCCATGCGCTGCCCCATGGTCAGCAGGCGGGCCGTCGCCTCGGCCCGCTCCATGTAGCGCGCCATCCAGAACAGATTCTCAGCGGTCCGGCTCAGCATGCGCCCCTCCTCGCCCCATCATGCGCAGCGCGCCGGAGCCGCACGGACGGTGATAGGGGGCGCGCGCTATTCATTTCGATCAATCCTGCAACACCCACGTATCCTTCACCCCCCGCCCTGACTGGAGTTCACCACCAGCGACCCTTCGGTCAGCGCGACACGGGTGAGGCCGCCGGGCACCAGCCGGATCTGCTTGCCGACCAGGCAATAAGGCCGGAAATCTGCATGCCGCCCCACCACGGTCGCCGGACCCAATGTAGGCACGGTGGAAAGATCAAGCGTCGGTTGCGCGATAAACTCGCCGGGATTGGCCCGGATGCGGTCGGCATAGGCGGCAACCTCGTCTCTGGTCGACTTGGGTCCGATGAGCATCCCGTAGCCGCCCGACCCATGCACTTCCTTCGCCACCAGTTCGTGCAGATGTTCCAGCACATAGGCGCGTTCGTCGGGCTTGCTGCATTGCCACGTCTGGATGTTGTCCAGGATAGGCTGCTCGCCCAAATAAAAGCGGATCATTTCCGGTACATAGATATAAACTGCCTTGTCGTCGGCAATGCCGGCGCCGGGAGCCGACGCCAGCGTCACCCCGCCACTGCGATAGACGTTAAAAATACCTGGAATGCCGAGCATACTGTCCGGACGGAACACCAGCGGATCGAGATATTCGTCGTCTATCCGGCGATAAATGACGTCCACCTGCTTGGGCCCGAGCGTCGTCTTCATCCAGACGCGATCCTCATCGACAAACAGGTCCGCAGGCTCAACCAGCTCGATCCCCATCAGGTCGGCCAGGAAGCTATGCTCATAATAGGCGCTGTTGAGCGATCCGGGGGTCAGCAACACGACCACAGGGTCGCCCTTGCAGGCCGGGGGCGCGACTTCCTTCAGGCTCTTGAGCAACTCGGCCGGATAATCGTCCACCGGCGCCACAAGCCCCTGACCGAACAGTTCGGGGAACATGCGCGTCATGATCTCGCGATTTTCCAGCATGTAGGACACGCCCGAAGGTGTGCGGCAATTATCCTCCAGCACCTCAAACCGTGAGGGTCCCGTCCGGACAATATCGATGCCGACGATATGGCTGTAAACCTTTCCTGGCGGAGAAAAGTTAGCCATTTCAGCGAGATATGCGCTATTCTGATAGATGATGTCGGCAGGCATGATGCCCGCTTTCACGATTTCACCGCGGTGATAGACATCATGCAAAAACGCATTTAATGCCCGCGCCCGCTGGCGGATGCCCCGATCGAGAACACGCCACTCCTGCGCGGTGAAGATGCGTGGCAGGAGGTCGAACGGGATCAGCCGTTCCGGGTCCCCACCCTCGCCATAGACGGCAAAAGTTATCCCGATCCGGCGGAAAATCGCCTCAGCCTCATCCAATCGACGATTAAGCCCTGCAATGCCTGTCCGCTCTACCCAATTCTGCACTTCCGCATAACAAGGGCGTATCGAACCATCGGGCTCAAACATTTCCTGGAAGGGCAAAGCGTCAATCCTCCCTCGGGGGCATCCCCGGTTGTGCATTGCAGCATTAGTGCAATGTGACGGAACGATTGCAAGCGCAAAAGACGATCTACGGTTGCTGCAGGCATCTTTTTCGGCGGTGCGGCTATCTTGAGCATGGAAAGAGATTTTGCGTGCGATCCTCCAAACCCCGTTGACCCCACCAACCGCTCTGCTTATAGCGCGCCCACCGCAGCGAACGAGGTTCCTGCGCAGCCCATGGGGCGGAGTAGCTCAGCTGGTTAGAGCAGCGGAATCATAATCCGCGTGTCGGGGGTTCAAGTCCCTCCTCCGCTACCAACTTTACAGTCCACTTAGTTGGCACAGCCACCCGCAGCAGCCGTGCAATCCGCTTCTCGCCCCCGTCAGCTGTCGGTAAGCGGTGGCCTCAGCCCACGGCGATCCAGGGCATGAGTTCATGAACGCGATTGGCGGGATGGCCGTTGGCGAGCGCAGTGAGGGTCTGGGTCAGCCAGTCGTTTGGGTTGATCCCGCCCAGCTTGCAGTTTTCGATGAGCGTGGCGATGACCGCCCAGTTGTCGCCGCCTTCGTCAGAGCCGGCGAAAAGCGCGTTCTTACGGTTATGGAAAGGTATGCATAACCGTAATTATGCGAAGCGCCGGATTATGCGCAGGTGCCAACGGCGGGTTGTGCCCAGTCCGCTATTTTCCGCCGCATACGTTGCAGCATGACTAACTTTAGCTGCACATAATACGCTCCCCTCTCCGACCACCATCTGGAGAGGAGCGTTTTATGAAGTCTGATCTATTGCAGCCGGGTCCGCGCCGCTGGCTGACGAACAGTGTCTTTTCGTCCGTGGAGGAGGAGTATGTCTCTTATCTTCGAGCGGGCCGATATCATCCGCACACAGTGCGAGTGTATTTTGCTTGCGTCGCGCATTTCGCGAAGTGGACGACCGAGGAAGGCTTGGACATCGCGCTGATCGATGAGGCGGCGCAATGGAGGTTCCTGGATACCCATGTGCCGTCTTGCGATTGCCCTTACCCGGTCCGCAAGGTGCACCACGAGTTGCGCGTGGCTATCCGGCACCTTCTGCGTGTGCTTCGTGCCCAAAGGCGGATTGCGGCGATCGAACAGAGGGGCTGGCTCGATGGTGAACTGGCGGCCTTCGATCGCTACATGCGCGATGTCGGTGGCCTGGCGGACACAACGCGGCGGCAGCGGATCCATATCATTCGCCGGCTGCTCCTTGAGCGGTTCGGTGATGGCGAGATTGATCCTGAGAAGCTCGACCCGGCAGTCGTCCGGCGCTTTGTCATCGGCGAAGGCCGTTGTTGGAGTAGTGGCGCCGTGCGTGTCGCTGGCGGCACAGTTGGATGTTATTTCAAGTTTCGCAAGATGTTGGGCGATGATGTCGGTCGGCTCTTGCAGGCGATTCCGCGGGCCGCGCATTGGCGCCTGGCGGAGTTGCCCGACGTGTTGTCGCCAACCCAGATTGACGAGGTTCTCGCGTCATTCGACGATCATCTGCCCTCACGGCGGCGCGCTTACGCAATGGTCAGATGCGTCACCGATCTCGGGCTACGATGTTCCGAGGTCGTAAAACTTCGCCTCGACGACGTCGATTGGCGCAACGGGATCATTCGTATAGCCAGGACCAAGACGCATTTCACCGACAGCCTTCCATTGCCGGTGGCCACCGGCGACGCCATCGCAGACTATTTGCGCCATGAGCGGCCGAAGACCAGTAACCGTGCGATTTTCGTTCGCCATGTAGCGCCGTATGACGTCCCGATCAGGGCGGGCGTCGCCAAGCATGCGGTGATCGCGGCTTTCGCACGATGCGGATTGGATCGGACTGATCCCCACATCCTTCGTCACAGCATCGCGAGCCGCCTGCTCAGCGACGGCACGCCCATGAAGCACATCGCCGATATCCTGCGTCACCGTAGCCTCGACACGTCGAAGATTTACACCAAGATCGATCTCCGTCGGCTGTCGGCCGTGGCCATGCCCTGGCCAGGGAGGGCCTCATGATGTCGATTACCATGACAGCGCAGGTAGAGGCCTACCTTGCCGAGCGTACATCGCTGGGCTTCCGTGGAGATGGGCCGAACGCCAGCCAGCTTCGATCCTTCGGCAGTTTCTTCGATAGTTCTGGCCACCAGGGTTCGCTGACATCGGACCTAGCCATTGAGTGGGCAAAGGGGCATGCGCGAGGCAGTGAACCGCGAGCGTGGGCGCGCCGGCTCGACATACTTCGGCCTTTCGCCGCCTACCTTCTGCGGGAAGATCCGGCCACTGAGTTCCCGCAGGCCCAGATATTCGGCAGGTCCCAGCGCAGGGCCACGCCCCATATCTACACTGAGGACGAGATCTCGGCGTTGCTTGCAGCGGCACGTCGCCTCGACCCAGAAGGTGGCCTGCGGCCTGCTGCGTTCGAAGCCTTTTATGGACTGATTGCCGCAACCGGCCTGCGCGTTTCCGAAGCGATCAAGCTGCGCTGCGCCGATGTGGACCTCGGAAGTCGATGTTTGACGGTCCGGATGACGAAGTTCAGCAAATCGCGGCATGTGCCGCTCCACGCCACCGTCGCCGTTGCGCTCGCCGACTATCTTGGCATGCGGGACCGCTTCCTGCCACGCGTGGCTGAGGATCCATTTTTCGTCTCGACCCCATCACGATCGCTAAAAAAGCGTGCGGTACATTGGACATTCCAGAAGTTGCGCGACGAAGCCGCCATCGTTGCCCGCGGTGCCTATCGCAACGTTCGCATCCATGACCTCCGGCACACATTTATCTGCAGGCGCATTCAACGGTGGCAAGCTGAGGGTGTCGATATCGACAATGCGATCGCGGCCCTCTCAACCTACGTCGGTCATGCAAAGGTGTCAGACACCTACTGGTATTTGACCGGCATCCCGGATTTGATGGCCACCGCAGGCAACCGCTTCGAGAGTTTTGCTTTCGGGGAGGCGGTTCATGACTGACCGTACCCCTCCAACATTGCCGACGCTCGTCCAGCGCTTCTTTCTGGATCATCTCGGTGAGCAGCGCGCGGTCAGCGCTCAGACCGTAGCGGCATATCGGGATACCTTGCGCCTGCTCCTCAACTACGCGGCCGTGGCACTCCATCGAACGCCCAGCGCTATCACGTTGCCCGATCTCGACGCGCCGTTGTTGCTCGCCTTTCTCGACCATCTCGAGAAGGATCGAGGCAACAGCGTTCGAAGCCGCAACGCACGTCTCGCCGCGATCAGGACGTTCCTTAAATATGCATCGCATCACGACCTTGCGTCGCTAGCAACGATAGAACGGGCGCTGGCAATCCCCTTCAAGCGATTTGATCGATCAATGGTCGGGTTTTTGTCACGGCCCGAGATCAGCGCCATTCTCGACGCACCTGACCGGCTTAGCTGGGCTGGACACCGCGACCGCGCCTTGTTCAGCATGATGTACAACACGGGCGCCCGCGTTTCCGAGATGATCGGCATGCGGTGCCGGGACGTTGTGCTTGAAGGTCAGCCCGCCGTGCATCTGCGTGGCAAGGGCCGCAAAGAACGCAGCGTGCCGCTCTGGCGTCTGACTGCCGCGCTCATCAGGTCCTGGCGCCGCCAGATCGGCGATCCCTCTGGGGATAGTTTCCTGTTTCCGAACCGAAGCGGCGGCCGCATGACCCGCTCGAACCTCACTCAGCGCTTGAACCTTGCCGTTGTGACCGCAGGTCGCAAGAATCCAAGTCTCCTTGACCGCCCGATCACACCCCATACGGTTCGGCACACAACAGCGATGCACCTGCTTCAATCGGGCGTCGATATCACCGTCATCGCCCTGTGGCTCGGTCATGAAGATACGGCCACGACGCATATGTACGTCGAAGCCGATCTCGCGATGAAGGAACAGGCTCTGATGAAGCTGCAACCAAGCGCCGCCGCGCCGGGCCGCTTCCGAGCCTCGGACAATCTGATGAGCTTCCTGCAGTCGCTGTGATTATGTGAAGTTTATGGCTGCGGGTCTAGTGCAACAACTGGCCCCGCCGTTGGCACCTGCGCATAATCCGGCGCTTCGCATAATTTCGGTTCAAAGCCAAGGGGCGGATTGATCGCTCGACGGTGTTGGTGTCGAGTTCGATGCGGCCGTCGTCGATGAAGCGGACGAGGCCAGCCCAGCGGCCGGTCGCATAGCGAATGGCTTCAGCCAGCTTGCTCTTGGCGCTGATCTGCCGGAGCCGGCCATCGAAATAGAGCTTGAGGTCCTCGATGATGATGCGGCTGCGTTCGGAGCGCTCAAGGCGGCGGTGTTCAGCGGTCGAGCCGCGCACCTCGTCTTCGATGGCATAGAGCATGGCGATCCGGCGCAATATCTCGGTCGCGACGGGAGAACTGGCGGCAAGATCGTAGAACTTGCGCCGGACATGGGACCAACAGAAGGCGAGGCTGAGCTGCTGGCCGCGCCGCTTGGCCAGAGCTGTATAGCCGCCATAGCCATCGACCTGCAGGATGCCTGCAAAGTCTCCAAGGTGGATGTCGGGCCGCTCGGCCTTGCGGTCTGCCGCATAGACATAGGCGACCATGGGCGGACCTGCGCCACCCCATGGTCGATCATCGCGGGCATAGGCCCATAGCTGACCGGTCTTCGTTCTGCCGCGCCCTGGATCAAGCACCGGCGCGGTAGTCTCGTCGGCGAACAGGCGCTCGGATCGCCGGAGCTCCTCAAGGGTCCGGTCGCGCAGCGGCCGCAGATACCATGCTGCCCGGCCCACCCAGTCCGCCAGGGTGGAGCGATCGAGCCTGATATCCTGCCGGGCATAGATCTGAGCCTGCCGGTATAGCGGCACATGATCGGCATACTTTGAGACCAGCACCTGTGCGATCAGCGCTTCGGTCGGAATCCCGCCTTCGACTATCCGCGCCGGAGCAGGCGCCTGGACGATCGCGCCTTCACAGGAGCGACAGCCATAACGCGGGCGGCGTGTCACCAGCACGCGGAAGGTGGTGGGCACGACGTCCAGGCGCTCAGCGACGTCTTCGCCGATCTGGTGGAGCAGTCCCCTGCAGCAAGGGCAGGCCTTGTCGTCGATATCGACAATCTGTTCGATCCGCTCGAGGTGCGCGGGCAAGGAGCCGCGGTTGGTCTTGCGGGGCTGATCGCTGCGGGAACGCGGCGCAACAGCTTCTCTGGCAGCCCGAGCATGCCCAAGCGCCGTCTCGACATCTTCCAGGCCCAGCTGGAGCTGATCGGCATCGAGCTGTTCGGACCGGCTGCCGAAGCGATGCCGCATGAAGGCCTTGATGATCGACTGGAGGCGTTCGATCTCGGCGTCCGCTTCGCCCTTGGCGACGTTCAGCTCCGCCAGTCGGACCTCAGATGCGGCCCGCTCCTCCGCCAGCACCCGGGACTGCTCCAGGACGAGCGCACGGAGCGCGTCGATGTCATCCGGCAGGTCCGCTTGCGTGAGCATTGTAGCAGTGAATCAGCGGAGCAAAGGCTCGTCAACCGGCAATCTGCGGGGCCTGCGGTCGACGGCCGCCATGAACCCGGCGCCAGTCCAATCCCTCCAGAAGCGCACCCAACTGGGCGGCAGAAAGACGCATCACGCCGTCCTGGATGCCGGGCCACTTGAAGCCGCCTTGCTCAAGACGCTTCGCCATCAGGCACAGGCCGGTCCCATCCCACCAGATCAGCTTGATCCTGTCGGCACGCTTGGCGCGAAAGACGTAGATCACACCGGAAAATGCATCGCCGCCATATTGCGCGCTCACCAAAGCGGCCAAAGCGTCCGGCCCTTTGCGAAAATCCACCGGACGCGTCGCCACCATGACGCGGGCGCCAACTCCCGGTCCAATCATCGCGTCGCCCTGAGCGCTTCGATCACCGCAGCGATGACGCCGGCATCGGCACCGCGGCCGATCTTCACTGCCACTCCGTCGATCTCCAGCTCGACCGCGCTGTCCTTTGCACGCGCCTGCTTCCGCGGGCGCTTCGCCGGAGCCGGTTCGATCGACGGCGGCTCCTCGATAATCGCGGGGACGAACGCGGGCGCCATCGTAGGGGCGACCGGCAGCGCAACGCCGCGGGCCTCCATCTGCTTGCGCAGCTGCCGCCGCCAGGTGAATAGCTGCGATGGGCTAAGACCGTGCCGACGAGCAACGGCGCAGACCGTCTCCTGCTTGGAATAGCTCTCCGCGATGATCGCGGCCTTCACTTCGGGCGGCCAGTCCCGCCGCTGGCCTGCACCGGTGAAAACCTCGAACCGCTGAACCTTGCTGGTGCCAGCATCGTCACATGGCATCGTCATAGCACCAGCGTCCTCCATCCTGATCAGGAGGCGCAGACTCGGGACTACCCTTTACGTCCGCAAGGTGGGGCCGCGGCACCGCTTACAGCTGTCGCAGCGAGGCCCCTCGAGCTTCAGGGTCCATTTCAGCGCCCCCAACAGCATGGCCTGATGTGCCGGTTCGGCATAGGATTGCGCCGTATGGCCGAGCCCCGAATAAAGAGCCCTGCCTTTGCCGACACAGTGCCACCAGACGATTGGATGATCGCTGCCCATGTGCAGGTCCATGCCGAAAATGCCTTCCGGTTTGTAGCTTCGTTCATCCAGAGCCGCGAGGATGTGATAACCGGGTTTGCGGGGCGGCTTGTCAAAGGAATACCATTCGTCCGTGCGTGACCAGTCGGCCGGCAATCCGCGGGTAGCCGGATGGGTGCGATCCTCGACGATCACCGTTGCTTTCTGAAATTGGGGGGAGAGAGGGTGGCCGATGAAGTTTGTCCCAATCACCTCATTTGTGTACCAGGACCAGCCCTTATGCGAGCTGTCGCCGCTGGCATGAATGGCCAGGAAGCCGCCGCCCTTCTCGACAAAGGTCTTGAACGCCGCCTGCTGTTCCGGCGTAAAAACGTCGCCGCTCACATTGTTGAACAGCACAGTATCAAATCGCGACAGAATATCAGGGCGAAACACCGCGCCGTTCTCGGTCTGGAAAGAACTCCAGCCATTGTCGCTTGCAAAGCGAGCGAACAGCAGGTTGGCGGCCGGGATCGCCTCCTCATGCCGGAAAGCGTTCGTCTTGGAAAATATCAATACCGCCGGACGCTTGATCTGCGCGGGTAACGGTGGCGGAACTGTCTCATACACATGCTTGCCGCCCAGATACACGCGTTGAATCAGGTCCCAATTCAACGCCAGCGATACCGCTACAAAGCCAGCCGCGCCCAGCAGCGTCCACATCGCAATCTTTTTGATAATGGGAAACATGGACGCTGCCTCATTCTATGCGCGGATCCGGCACGCCGGTTTCAGATTTCCAGTTGCGAGCCCAGCTCGACCACCCGGTTCGTCGGCAGCTTGAAGAAGGCCATTGGGCTTTCCGCATTTCGCACCATCCAGGCAAAAAGCCGCTCGCGCCAGATCGCCATCCCGGGCCGTGAAGACGGGACGAGCGTCTCACGGCTGAGAAAATAGCTGGTGTCGGCAACACCGATTGGCCCGCCACAATCATGGACCGCTTTCATGGCGGCCGGGACATCTACATTCTCCATGAAACCATGACGCAGTATCAGGCGATAAAAACCGGCTCCATGATCTTCCGCGCTCGTTCTTCCATCGAACGGCAGATGCGGCACATCTTCGGTCCGCACGGTCAAGATGATATTGCGTTCGTGCAGGATGCGGTTGTGCTTCACATTGTGGAGCAAGGCAGGAGGGACGCCCTCCGTCGTCGATGACAGGAAAATGGCCGTGCCCGGCACTCGCTTAAGCGAAGCGCCTGCCGATTTGATGAACAACTCCAGATCCATCGCGTCCTCGCGCAGATAGTTGCGCATGATCCGCCTTCCCGTCGCCCAGGTTGTCAGAACCAGGAAGCATACCGCCGCGACCAGCAGCGGGAACCAGCCGCCATCGGGAATCTTGGTGGCGTTGGACAGGAAATAGGCGCCATCGATCACAAGGAACAGGCCGGTTACAGCACCCGCCAGAAATGGGTTCCAGCGCCACACGCTAAAGGTCAGCACCCCCATCATACAGGTAGTAATCAGCATCGTGCCAGTGACCGCGATGCCATAGGCAGCTGCCAGGTTGCTGGAACTGCCAAAGCCTAGCACGAGCAGCATGACGAGAGCCAGCAACGTCCAATTGATCAGAGGCATATAGACTTGCCCGGCGGCCGACGCACTTGTGTGCAGGATGCGCAGGCGCGGCAGGAAGCCCAGCTGCACAGCCTGACGCGTCACGGAAAAGGCGCCCGAAATCACTGCCTGGCTGGCAATCACTGTCGCCAGCGTAGCCAGTATCACCAGCGGCAGCCGCGCCCATTCAGGGGCCAGCAGGAAGAAGGGATTTTGCGCAGCCTCCGGTTGATCCAGCAGCAGCGCGCCCTGCCCCAGATAATTCAGCATCAGACAGGGTAGCGCCGCATATAGCCAGGCAATGCTGATCGCCCGGCGCCCGAAATGCCCCATGTCGGCATAAAGCGCCTCAGCTCCCGTCACCGCCAGCACCACCGAGCCAAGCGCCAGGAAGGCTAGTTTGGGATCGATCTCGAAGAAATGCAGCGCCCACCACGGATTGACGATCAGGATGATCTCTGGATGCCGGATAATATTGGCTATACCCAATATCGCGAGCACCAGGAAGTAAACCGCCATGACGGGGCCGAACAGCGCGCCGACCCTTGCCGTGCCGAAGCTCTGGATCACAAAGAGCGCAATCAGGATCACGATCGCGATGGGCAGGACCAGAGGAGTCAGCCCGGCCTGCACGACCGTCAGTCCCTCTACCGCAGACAGCACGGAGATTGCGGGCGTGATGATGGCATCGCCGTAGAACAATGCCGTAGCCAGCACGCCCAGCACTGCGACAGCTGGCGTCCAGCGCGTCTCTCCCATCCTGCGTCCGATCAGCGCCAGCAACGCCATGCTGCCGCCTTCACCATGATTGTCGGCGCGCATGATGATGAACACATATTTGACCGTCACGACCAGCGTCATGGTCCAGAAGATCAGCGACAGAACACCGTAGATGTGCACGGGATCAACGGCCAGCGGATGATGGCCGACGAAACTTTCCTTCAGCGCATAGAGCGGGGATGTACCGATGTCGCCGAACACAACCCCCAGGGCGCCAAAAGCCAGCGAAGGTAACGAGCCATGCTCACCAGGGGCGCCACTGCTCGTCCTCACGTCATTGCCAGCCATCAGACAGAAAGTCCCCACAGTCCGCGCGATGCCTATGCCACAGACTTGGGCGGCGACACCATGGGGCGGAAGCGCGATCCATGAAATTAATATCGCGGGCCTTCAGGCCGAAACTCCCCCCTGCCCCTTGTCAGCCCCTGGAAAGCGCGCCAATGACGGCAGCAACATGAATTGAGGGGATTGCTGGCCGATGAGCCATTATGACGTTCTGATCGTTGGCGCGGGGCATGCGGGTGCACAGGCTGCCATTGCGCTTCGTCAACTGGGCTTTGAAGGTTCGGTCGCCATGATCGGCGACGAAAAGGACCCACCCTATGAGCGGCCGCCATTGTCCAAGGAATATTTTGCGGGCGAAAAGAGCTTCGAACGCATCCTGATCCGCCCAGCCAGCTTTTGGGACGATCGCAAGATCGACATGCTGCTCGGCCGCCGGGTCAAGGCCATCGATCCTGTAGCCAAGACCGTCACGGCCGGCGGCGAACAAATTGGCTATGACAAGCTCATCTGGTGCACCGGCGGCAGCCCTCGGATGCTGACCTGCAATGGTGCGGACGCTGAAAATGTCCACGCCGTGCGCCGGCGCGACGATGTCGATGCGATGATGGCGAAGCTTGACCGGATCAATCATGTCACCGTGATCGGCGGGGGCTATATTGGACTGGAAGCAGCCGCCGTCCTCAGTAAATTTGGCAAGAAGGTCGTGCTGCTTGAGGCGCTGGACCGTGTTCTCGCGCGCGTCGCGGGGGAAGAACTGTCCCGCTTCTACGAGGCCGAGCACCGCGCCCATGGCGTCGATCTGCGTACTGGCGCGAAGATGGACTGCATCGAGGTTACGGACGGCAAGGCTACGGCCGTGTTGATGCAGAATGGCGAGCGGATCGAAACCGACATGGTTATCGTGGGCATCGGCATCATCCCCGAAACCGGTCCGCTGATCGCGGCAGGCGCCGCAGGTGGCAACGGCGTCGATGTCGATGAATATTGCCGCACCAGCCTGCCCGACATCTATGCTGTCGGCGATTGCGCATCCCATGCCAACCGTTTCGCCCGCGGAGCGCAGATCCGGCTCGAATCGGTCCAGAACGCCAATGATCAGGCGAAAACGGCGGTACAGCATATTATGGGCAAGGAAGACGCCTATGACGCCGTGCCGTGGTTCTGGTCGAACCAATATGATCTGAAGCTGCAGACGGTCGGACTGTCGATCGGCCATGACCACACCATTCTGCGCGGCGACCCCGCAACGCGCAGCTTCTCGGTCCTCTACATGAAGGCGGGCAAGCTGATCGCCCTTGATTGCGTCAATGCGGTCAAGGATTATGTCCAAGGCCGCGCCCATGTGATCTCGGGGGCGCTGCTGGACCAGGCACAGCTCGCCGACGCCTCCGTGCCGCTCAAGGAAGTAGGCCTCGCCTGAAGGGTTCGTTGCAATCTCGATAGACTCTGATCGTCAGGCTGAACGCTCAAGCATGACGATCAGAGGACAATGATGAACATCAGCCTGCTCATACTACAAGCCGAAACCGATCGCCGTCGGCACTTGCGGGTTTCGAAGCCCACGCTATCACCCGGATAGTGAAACTTTTTCAAGGAAATGACGGAGTCATGTCGAGGCGACAGGGAATATGCCTATGGTCGCTCGCACTCTTTGCCCTGTTGTCATCTGGTCCTGCGATTGCGGCGACGCATGGCTATACGATCACGAGCTTCGATGCGATCCGGGTCGATGCTCCCGTCGAAGTGATCATCACCACGGGCGCAGGCGCGTCCGCGCGAGCGGAGGGCGATCAATCACTGCTCGACCGTCTGAAGGTGGAGGTGTCCGGACGCCTGCTGACCGTTCGCATGGATCGTCCCCGGCCGGGTGAAAGATCAGGCGGTCGGGCCACGGTGCGGCTGTCCACCGGTTCGCTGGCAAGGCTGGTGCTGACCGGCGGCGGCAGCGTTTCCGTTAACCGGATGAAGGGGTTGCGCGGCGACATCATATTGGGCGGCAACGGCGACGTCAGTGTTGCTGCGGTCGATGTCGATCAACTGAATCTTGGTCTTTCGGGTGCAGGCCGGGCTACGCTGGCAGGCAGGGCGGCGACGGCATCGCTGCGGTTGAACGGCCCGGGAGCGGTCGAGGCCGAGAGCCTGCGTGTCCGGCAAGCAACGGTCAGTAATGATGGCCCGGGCAACATCGCACTGACTGCGGAGGTGACAGCGAAAATATCGGCCTCCGGCTCGGGCGACGTGACGATAGTGGGTAAGGCCGCCTGCCAGGTGGATAATCGCGGCACCGGCCGGATATCCTGCGGCGGTGAAAGCTATTAGTCACGTTGGTCGCGCACCTCCTCGCTCCGCCCCAACCTTATCAAAGTCTTTACCGCGCGCCCGCTAGGGTCATGGCGATCTGAAACAGCCGGATTGCCCCATGTTCGCTCGTTGCCTGCTTATCTTCCTGTTCCTGGCCGCGCCTCAGACGGCGAATGCACAGGTCGCGGTGGCCGACAGCGGCGACACCGGCTGGATGATCATATGCGCGCTGCTGATCCTGTTTGCCGCTCTACCGGGCCTGCTGCTGCGCCATGCGGGGCTGGTGAATGTGCGGAGCGCCCTTTCCGCGGCCATGCAGGGCATTGCGGTTGCGGCGGGGGCATCGCTTGTGTGGGCTATCGCGGGATACAGCCTGTCCTACGCGCCGGGCAGCGCCTGGCTCGGCGGCGGCGCTAACCTGTTCCTCGCCAATCTGGGTTCGCTGCGTGAAGGGCTGACCGTCCCCGAATCCGCCTTCGTCCTGTTCCAGATGGCTCTTGCCCTGTTAGCCGCCTGCCTTCTTCCGGGCGCGGTGGCGGAGCGCGCACGCTTCGGCTGGATGGCGGGGCTTGCGCCACTATGGCTGCTGATCGTCTACGCCCCGGTGGTCCACGCGGTCTGGGGCGGAGGTTGGCTCGCAGAATTCGGCGTCATGGACTTCGCGGGCAGTCTCGTCATTCACACGAGCGCCGGGTTTTCCGCGCTGGCTTTATCCGTGATACTCGGCAGACGCCGGACGCCGGGTACCGCCAGCCATGCTCCGCTGCTCAGCCTTGCGGGTGGCGCACTGGTCTGGATCGGCTGGGCGGGCATGGTCGGCGGGTGGGCGCTAGGCGCGACTGATTCCGCCGCCACCGCCATCCTCAATATGCATTTTGCCGCCTGCGCCGGGGCGCTGACCTGGATGCTCATCGATCGCATCGCCACAGGCTATGTGAGCGCCACAGGCGCAGTTTCTGGCGCTGTCGTAGCTCTTGTCGCCATATCTGCTTCGGCCCCGCTCATCGGCACTGGTGGCGCAATGCTGATCGGCTTGATCTCCGCCCTTCTGTGCCGGACAGGCAAGGCCATGCTCGCAAACCGCATCGATGACCCGGCAGACGTCTTCCTCCTTCACGGCATCGGCGGCGTGATCGGCACGCTTCTGCTGCCGCTATTCGTCCAGCCCCTTCTTGGCGGCGTCGGGTATGCAGCGAACATCAGCATTTCCACCGCCATGCTGAGCCAGCTTTCAGGCATCGCCATCGTCGCTCTGTGGTCGATGGCTGGGACGGCGATCGCAGCACTTCTCCTCTCCGTCATGCTCCCGATGCGTATCAGCGCACAGCAGGCTGCGAGCGGCCTTGATCAGCTGGATCACGGGCAGCAGGGCTGGGACTTCCGCTAAAATCATGGGGATTGCCGTCGGCATCTTCGCGCATCAGGAAGAAAGGCGCATCGGCCTTTGCCTTTCCTCGCTGCCCCTGGATCGCCCGGACACAATCTATCATGTGCTCGTGAACGGATCGACCGACGCCACCGCAGCCCTGGCGCGCAGCGCCGCTGGTGGAAGATCCAATGTGCTGGTCCATGATATCGCAGCAGGCGGCAAATCGCGGACCTGGAACCACTTCGTCCACGATCTGCTGGTCGGAAACGATCAGGCTGTCATCTTCCTTGATGGCGACGCAGAAATCGCGCCGGGTTCGATCGACAGCTTGGTACGGGCCCTTGACAAAAAAGACGTAAATGCAGCTTCTGCCATGCCTCTCAATGGTCGCCAGGCGTCCCGATACCGCGCCAAGCTGCGTGAGGAAGGCGGCCTGTTTGGCGATCTATATGCACTGTCAGGCGGCTTCGTGAACCGTATCCGTACACGCGGATTACGGCTTCCCGAAGACCTGATCGGCGATGATGGACTTGTCGCAGCCTGGGCACATACTGATCTATCGACCGATGATGCATGGGAGCGCGAACGTATTTCCGTCTGCGAGGATGCCGGTTTCTTCTGTGAGCCGGTCCGGCTCGCCAGCCCCCTGACATGGAAAATGCAATATCGCCGCATGATCAATTATTCGGTCCGCTTTTTCCAGAACCGGATTGTGTCGGACATCATGGGACGGGACGGGCCAACCGGCCTGCCTCGCGAGATTCGCACCCTCTACCCCACATGGCTTCCGCGTTTTGCGCCCCGTCCCGGTCCCACAGGCTTGTTCGATCGAAAGGCGCTCGCACGGATGCGGCAGGCGATCTAGCGGTCCTTACCTGCCAGCTCCTTGTTGATGAACAGCGCAAGGCCAGTGACGATCGCACCCGAGAGCAAGTATACGCCGGACGCCGCCAAGCCGAAGGTCACTGACAGCGCCAGCGCCACCAGCGGCGCAAAGCCAGCCCCCACGAGCCAGGCCAGATCCGACGTCAGGGCCGAACCCGTATAGCGGGTGGCGGTCGAGAAATTGGACGCCACCACGCCCGACGACTGCCCAAAGCTGAGCCCCAGAAGCATGAAGCCCAGAATCATGAACGCGATCTCGGCCAGTTCCCCGCCGTTCAGCAGCAGCGGCGCAGCGATGCTGAATATCCCGATACCAAGCGCCGACCAGGCCAGCAGCTTGCGACGTCCCACCATGTCCGCCACGAACCCCGAAACGACGATCGCCAGAATGCCAACGCTGGCTCCAATCGCCTCGATCACCAGGAACCGCTCCAACGGCTGCTGCGTGTAAAGCGCAATCCACGACAGCGGAAACACAGACACCATGTGGAATAGCGCGAAGCTGGCCAGCGGGGCGAACGCACCGATGACGATGTTGCGCCCCTCGCTCCGCACCGTTTCCAGCACCGGCGACGGCTGCAGCTCACGCGTTTCAAACAGCCGTTCGAACTCATGAGTCACCACGATCCGCAACCGGGCGAACAGCGCCACGACGTTGATCGCGAACGCCACGAAGAAGGGATAGCGCCACCCCCAATCGAGGAAGTCCCCCCGAGAGAGCACTGACAGGAAGAAAGCGAACAGGCCGCTCGCCACGACCAACGCTATTGGCGCCCCAAGCTGCGGCATCATTGCATACCAGCCGCGCTTGTTCTGCGGCGCATTGAGCGACAACAGTGACGCGAGGCCGTCCCAGGTCCCACCCAAAGCGATCCCCTGCCCCGCCCGAAACACGGCCAGCAGAACGGCAGACCAGATGCCGATGGTCTCATATCCTGGCAGGAACGCAATGAAGGCAGTCGATCCGCCGAGCAGGAACAGCGCGATAGTCAGCTTCACGCCCCTCCCATAGGCGCGATCCACCGCCATGAAGATGAAGGAGCCAATCGGCCGCGTGATGAAGGCCAGGGCAAAGATGGCGAAGGACCAGAGGGTGCCCGCCAGCGGCGTCAGATAAGGGAATACATGCGCCGGAAACACGATGCAGGAAGCGATTGCGTAAACGAAGAAGTCAAAAAATTCCGACGTGCGCCCGATGATCACGCCAATGGCGATCTCTCCGGGGGCAACCTTGTGATCCCGCGCGGTTACAAGACGCGCGTCGCGCTCCAGCGACGTGGAAGATGGAGTGGTGGTCGCGGCGGTCATCGGAGATAGCAAGCCTTCATGCTGCGGGAACGATCCATGCCAACATTCGTCGCAGCATAGCGAATCATCCCGGTGATCGACAGGCCATTGCCCTATTTCGCACCCGCGAGGGGATAGGACAAAAGGTCCAATGTCGATCCCCAAGCACCCCTCCTATGCGGGCTTCATGACCGCACGCCTCGTTCCCGTACCAGCTGCGTTTTTGCGCCGACTCGCGCCCTTGTTGCTGCTTCCGCTGGGAGCGTGCGACTGGGTGGTCATGTCGCCCTCCGGCGATGTCGCGATGCAGCAACGCGACCTGATCGTGATTTCCACGCTGCTTATGCTGCTCATCATCCTGCCGGTCATGGCCATGACCATATGGTTCGCATGGCGCTACCGGGAAAAGGCGCAGGCAAAGGACTATGATCCCGACTGGGATCACTCGACCAGCCTTGAACTGCTGATCTGGTCGGCCCCGCTGCTGATCATCATCGCACTGGGCGCGATCACCTGGACCAGTACCCACCTGCTCGACCCTTACCGCCCGATCGAGCGTCTGGACGCCGATCGCAAAGTCGAACCGTCGGCAAAGCGATTGCAGGTCGAAGTCGTGGCGCTCGACTGGAAATGGCTGTTCATCTACCCGGAACTGGGGATCGCAACCGTCAACGAACTGGCCGCCCCGGTCGACCAGCCGATCGAATTCAAGATCACCTCATCAACCCTGATGAACAGCTTCTTCGTCCCCGCGCTCGCAGGGCAGATCTATGCCATGCCGGGCATGCAGACGGTGCTGCACGCCGTCGCCAACAAGCCCGGCGATTTCGAAGGCTTCTCCGCCAACTATTCGGGCGCTGGCTTTTCCAACATGCGCTTCAGGTTCAGGGCGATGGATCAGGCCGGGTTCGACCGCTGGGTCGCCCAGGTCAGGGCAAGCAACGCAAGGCTGGATCGCGCCGCTTATGTAAAGCTGGAGCAGCCCAGCGAAAAAGTGCCCCCGATGTATTTCGCCGGCGTCGAGCCCAAGCTGTTTCACGCCGCGCTCAACATGTGCGCCCAGCCGGGCAAGCGCTGCATGGACGAAGTCATGATGACCGACATGATGGGCGGCGCGGGCAAGGAGTCTGCACGCGATACGCGGGGCCTGCGTCATGACGGCACAATCGACGTTGGCGGCTATCACCCTGTCGAGCCAGGCAAGAAGGGTGAGATCGCGCAACCCGCCGGCATGACCCCGGCGGCGGAAAGAACGCCAGCCGCGCAGGGCAATGAAGCCCCCGGCCAAAAAGACACCGATCACAGCGGGCATCACGGCCATGAAGGCATGTAGCCTGATGCAGCGCAGCCCGCTTCCCCACTGTCTCTCTTTCGCCTGAAGGCTCTGCCCATGTCTCCCCATCCCGCATCAGAAAATAGCGGCATCTGGAAGCTGATCTTCGGTCGGCTCGACTGGAGCGCGATCCCCATTCACGAACCGATCGTGATGGCCACCTTCGTCGCGGTCGTGATCGGCGGCGTGGCGATCCTGGGTCTTGTCACCAAATATCGCCTGTGGGGCATGCTCTGGCGCAACTGGTTCACCACCGTGGATCACAAACGCATCGGCATAATGTACATGATCCTGGGCCTCATCATGTTCGTGCGCGGTTTCGCCGACGCACTGATGATGCGCCTTCAGCAGGCATGGGCTTTCAACGGGTCGGAAGGCTATCTGAACGCGCATCACTACGACCAGATTTTCACGGCGCACGGCGTCATAATGATCTTCTTCGTCGCGATGCCGATGATCACCGGGATCATGAACTACATGATCCCGTTGCAGATCGGCGCGCGCGATGTCAGCTTCCCCTTCCTCAACAATTTCAGCTTCTGGATGACCACGGCTGGCGCGGTCATCACCATGATGTCGCTATTCGTGGGCGAGTTCGCCCGCACCGGCTGGCTCGCCTATCCGCCTCTGTCCGGCATTGCTTATAGTCCGGGGGTCGGCGTCGATTATTATATTTGGGGCCTGCAGGTAGCGGGCATCGGCACGCTCCTGTCCGGCGTCAACCTGATCGCGACCATCGTAAAGATGCGCGCGCCCGGCATGTCGATGATGAAGCTGCCCATCTTCGTATGGACCTCGCTGTGCGCCAACATTCTGATCGTCGCGGCGTTCCCGGTCCTGACCGCCGTTCTCGCGCTGCTCAGCCTCGACCGCTATGTCAGCACCGCCTTCTTCACCAACGACATGGGCGGCAATCCCATGATGTACGTAAACCTCATCTGGATCTGGGGCCATCCAGAGGTCTACATCCTCATCCTGCCGCTGTTCGGGGTGTTCAGCGAAGTCACCTCGACCTTCTCGTCAAAGCGGCTCTTCGGCTATTCGTCGATGGTCTACGCAACGGTCGTGATCGCCATCCTCAGCTACCTCGTCTGGCTGCACCATTTCTTCACCATGGGATCGGGCGCCAGCGTCAACAGCTTCTTCGGCATCACGACAATGGTCATTTCCATCCCGACCGGGGCCAAGCTCTTCAACTGGCTCTTCACCATGTATCGCGGCCGCATCCGGTTCGAACTGCCGATGATGTGGACGGTCGCTTTCATGCTCACCTTCGTGGTCGGTGGCATGACCGGCGTGCTGCTCGCCGTGCCGCCAGCCGACTTCGTGCTGCACAACTCGCTGTTTCTGATCGCGCATTTCCACAATGTGATTATCGGCGGCGTGCTGTTCGGGATGTTCGCGGCGATCAACTATTGGTGGCCAAAGGCGTTCGGCTTCAGGCTCGACCGCAAATGGGGCGTGCGCAGCTTCTGGCTGTGGGTCGTCGGTTTCTGGGTCGCCTTCATGCCGCTCTATGTCCTGGGCCTGATGGGTGTCACCCGCCGCATGCGCGTCTTCGACGATCCTTCTCTGCAGATCTGGTTCCAGATCGCTGCCTTGGGCGCGGTGATGATCGCCGCCGGTATCGCCTGCATGTTCATCCAGTTCGGCGTCAGCATCATGAAGAGAGACCAGCTGCGTGACACGACCGGAGATCCCTGGGATGGCCGCACGCTGGAATGGGCGACCAGTTCGCCTCCGCCGGACTATAACTTCGCCTTCACGCCCGTCATCCATGACGGGGACGCATGGGCGGACATGAAGAAGCGGGGCTATCAGCGCCCACTGACGGGCTATCGACCGATACACATGCCCAGCAACACGGGCACGGGGATCATCCTGTCGGCCCTGTCCGTTGCATTCGCAGTAGGCATGATCTGGTACATGTGGTGGCTGGCCGGACTCAGCTTCATCGGCATATTGGCGGTCGCGATCGGCCATACCTTCAATTACAAGCGCGACTTCTACATCCCGCAGGATGTCGTCGAGCGCACCGAAGGCGAGCGCACCCGTCAGCTCGCCATGCAGGACTGAACCATCATGGCAAGCGCACCAACAATCGATTCCGCGTTCCTCGACAAGGATGGAAAGCCGCTCTTCCACCTGGAACATGAGCCGCACCATCCGGAAGGCTCCAGCACCATGCTGGGCTTCTGGATCTACCTGATGAGCGATTGCCTCATCTTCGCCTGCCTGTTCGCGACCTATGCCGTGCTGGGCGGCAACTATGCCGCTGGCCCGTCGCCCAAGGATCTGTTCGACCTGCCGCTCGTCGGGCTCAACACCGCAATGCTGCTCTTCTCCTCCATCACCTATGGCTTTGCCATGCTGGCCATGGACAAGAATCGGGTGACGGCGACACAGGCTTGGTTGGCGATCACCGGCCTGTTCGGCCTCGCCTTCCTCTCGATCGAGATGTACGAGTTCGCCCACCTTATCCATGAAGGCGCGACCCCGATGCGATCGGGTTTCCTGTCGGCCTTCTTTACCCTGGTCGGCACCCACGGGCTGCATGTCACCTTCGGCATCATCTGGCTGGTGACGCTGATGGTCCAGGTCGCGAAGAAGGGCCTGATCCCGGCCAACCAGCGCCGCCTGATGTGCCTGTCGATGTTCTGGCACTTCCTTGACGTCGTCTGGATCGGCGTCTTCACCTTCGTCTATCTCATGGGGATGCTGCGATGAGCGCACAGGACCAGCACGACACCCACCGCCATCATGACGAGGGCTACGCCCATGGCAGTTTCCGCAGCTATATGATCGGGTTTGGGCTGTCGGTGATCCTGACGGCCATCCCTTTTTGGCTCGTCATGACCGGCGTGCTTGGCGATGCGCAGCTCACCGCCTTCATCATTTTGGGTTTTGCAGTGGTGCAGATCGTCGTTCACATGATCTACTTCCTGCACATGAACACCCGCTCGGAAGGCGGCTGGACCATGTTGGCCCTGATCTTCACGATTGTGCTCGTTGTCATCACCCTGTCAGGATCCATCTGGGTCATGTATCATCTTAATCACAATATGATGCCCCAGATGCAGGGCATGAGCGCGCATGACATGAGCCAGATGCCGTGACGAGAGATGTACCTCGCCGCCGCTCGGCGGGGTTTCTCATCGCCTTGTCACTTATAGCCGCGCTGATGGTCGGCGGGCTTGCAACCCTTGGCATGTGGCAGATCGACCGGCTCGCCTGGAAACGCGATCTGATTGAACAGGTGGAAAGCCGCGTCCATGCCGCACCTGTTCCCGCGCCCCCGACCGGGAGCAAGGAAGACGCCTACCTCCGTGTGACCGTCACCGGGCACTTCCTCCATGACCGCGCCACGCTGGTACAGGCTTCCACTGTGCGCGGTGCGGGCTATTGGGTGCTGACCCCTTTGGTCACCGATCGTGGCTTCACACTGCTGGTCAACCGGGGCTTCGTGCCGCCACAGGAGCGGTCACGATATTCGAAGCCGATGGGCATTGTGCAGGTGACCGGTCTCATGCGCCTTTCGGAGCCGGGCGGCGGCTTTCTGCGCGGCAATGCGCCTGCAGCCGACCGCTGGTATTCACGCGACGTCGCCGCCATAGCCGCCGCTCGTTCGCTTCGCTCGCCCGTCGCCAATTATTTCATTGATGCGGAGCATGATGGCCTCAAAGATGCCCTGCCGATGGGCGGTCTTACCGTTCTGACATTTCCCAATAATCATCTTTCCTACGCTGCCACATGGTTCGCGCTGGCAGCCATGGCCGCTGGCGCTTACATGATCGTCATGCGGCACGAATGGAAAGAGCGCGGGACATGACGCCGAAAACGCCCCTCAGCGCGCGCTGGCTACCCAGCAAATGGCCCGCCGACGCCGCGGGGCGCAAGAATATGGCGCTGCTGGTGCAACTGCGCTGGATCGCGATCGCGGGGCAAGTCGGGACCATAGCCTTCGTTCACTGGGGCATGGGCATCAACCTTCCGGTCGCGGCGATGCTGCTGGTAGCATCGGTCGCTGCGATTGTGAATGTCATCACGTTCGCCGCGTTACGCCGCCGCACGGATGTCGCCCATGCAGAGCTTTTCCTGGCTCTGCTGTTTGACGTGCTGCTCCTCACAGCCCAGCTTTATCTGTCCGGCGGGGCGACCAACCCATTCATCACCCTCTACCTCCTTCAGGTTGCATTGGGCGCCGTGTTGCTCGACCGGCTCAGCATCTGGGGCATTGTCCTGATGTCGATGCTGTGCGCCGCGCTGCTTTCCTTCGCGTACCGGCCCCTCGGCCTCACCGACGCATTGGAAGGGCATCTGTTCGACCTGCACATTGTCGGGACATGGATCTGTCTCGCCATGATAGCCATTCTGCTCGTGCTGTTCATGACCCGCGTCACCGGCAACCTCCAGGCGCGCGAAGCCTATCTGGCTCAGCTTCGCCAGCAGGCAGCCGAAGAAGAACATATCGTCCGCATGGGTCTCCTCGCTTCGGGCGCGGCCCATGAACTGGGTACGCCGCTCTCCCAACTCGCGGTCGTACTCGGCGATTGGCGGCGCATGC
The DNA here is from genome assembly GCF_002080435.1 of Sphingobium herbicidovorans. Lineage (NCBI taxonomy): Bacteria > Pseudomonadati > Pseudomonadota > Alphaproteobacteria > Sphingomonadales > Sphingobiaceae > Sphingobium > Sphingobium herbicidovorans. The sequence continues at coordinate 629,253 of NZ_CP020538.1, forward strand.
CAGAGATCACCGATCACCCGCCGATGGTGGAGGAAGTGGAAGAAATGCAAGCTGCCGTTCAACGCTGCAAGGCGATCGTGACCGGCATCCTGCTATCCGCCGGCGAAGCTCGCGGGGAAGCCCCGCAAGTCACCAATGTCCGTGACTTTATTGAAGGCATTGCCACTGCTTGGCGCGATGCCAATCCGGGCATGCCATTGCGATGCGATTTCGGCCCTCACGACTATCCACTTATCATCGCGGACCCCGTCATCCGACAGGCGATCGGCAATCTGCTCGACAACGCGCGGGAAGCGGGCGGCACCTATATCGACTTGCTTGTCGGGCGCGACAGCACATCGCTCAATATTGCCGTTCGTGACAATGGTTGCGGTTTTTCGCCGCAGATGCTCGCTGATTTCGGTAAACCCTATCGCACCAGCAAGGGTAAGCAGGGTGGCGGGCTTGGCCTGTTCCTGGTGGTCAATGTTGTCCGCAAACTGGGCGGCAGCGTCTCGGCCAGCAACGGCGCAGACGGCGGCGCCCTGATCCTGCTCCGCCTGCCGTTGGGCACCGTCGCACTGGAGGATCAGCCCGATGACAAGTGAACGGGTTCTCATTCTGGTCGAGGATGACGAGGCCCTCGCCAAGACGCTGAAGCGCTCCTTCGAACGGCGCGACTATACGGTCCTGACCGCTGACAGCCACGCCGCAGTCCTTTCGCTGCTGGGAAATCACAAGCCCGGCTATGCTGTCGTCGATCTTAAGCTCGGCCCGGAATCTGGTCTGGTTTGCGTGCAGTCGCTGCATGCCCATAACCCCGAAATGCTGATCGTCGTCCTCACTGGTTTCGCGAGCATTGCAACTGCGGTGGAAGCGATCAAGCTTGGCGCGTCTCACTATCTCGCCAAACCATCCAATACAGACGATATCGAAGCCGCCTTTGCCCGGTCCACTGGCGACCCTTCAACCCCTCTCGCCCCGCGCCCGACGTCAATCAAAACGCTGGAATGGGAACATATCCATGAGGTGCTAAAAGACAGCGATTTCAACATTTCGGAGGCAGCGCGCCGCCTGGGCATGCACCGCCGTACACTGGCCAGAAAGCTCGCCAAGCGCCAGGTCGGGTGAAAATGCAGGTGGAGCGGGTGAGGGGAATCGAACCCCCGTCGTCAGCTTGGGAAGCTGCTGCTCTACCATTGAGCTACACCCGCGCGCTTGGGTGGGAATTAGCGGCTGTCCCCAACCGCGTCAACGACCTCGCCATCTTCCGCCCTACCGCACAACGGCTTCGGAAAAATAAGGGCCTATTTATAATGAGATGCCGCTTGGGCCTGTATGCGCCCCGCCAGCCGGGGAACGATCGACCAGTCAGCGTGTTCGCATGTTTCGATAACATATAATATTATGAGGGCTTTATGAGCACGGCGGAGCCGGAGAACTCTGGAAACCGCTTCGAGTTGCTTGTCCAGAGCGTCACAGATTACGCGATTTACATGCTATCGGTCGATGGCACGGTCATCAGCTGGAATGCTGGCGCGCGAAGGTTCAAGGGTTATGAAGCCGACGAGATCATTGGCCAGCATTTTTCCCGCTTCTACACGCCAGAGGATCAGGCAGCCGGCATACCTGCACTTGCATTGAATACCGCAGACCGGGAAGGCCGCTTCGAAGCCGAGGGATGGCGCGTGCGTAAGGATGGCACGCATTTCTGGGCCAATGTTGTCATCGATCCTATTCGCGATTCCGCAGGCCAGTTGATCGGCTTCGCAAAGGTGACGCGGGATTTGACGGAGCGGCGCGCGGCGCAGGAAGCGCTGCGAGCGAGCGAGGAGCGCTTCCGGCTGCTGGTCGAAAGCGTCACCGACTATGCGATCTACATGCTGGACCCCGTCGGCACCATCACCAGTTGGAACGCGGGCGCGCAGCGCTTCAAGGGCTATGCCGCGGGCGAGATACTGGGGCAGAACTTCTCACGCTTCTATTCGGAAGAAGATCGCATGGCCGGCGTGCCTTCCCGTGCGCTGGACACAGCGGCAAGGGAGGGTCGCTTTGAAGCGGAAGGCTGGCGAATTCGTAAGGATGGTTCACGCTTTTGGGCGAGCGTCGTTATCGACGCCATCCGTAACCCCATGGGCGAACTTATAGGCTTTGCGAAAATCACGCGCGATCTTACCGAAAGGCGAGAGACCCAACTCGCGCTGGAGGAAGCACGCGAAGCCATCTTCCAGTCACAAAAAATGGATGCGATCGGCAAGCTGACCGGGGGCGTTGCCCATGATTTCAACAATCTGCTTGCCGTTATCGTAGGCAGCCTGGACCTGGCCAGACAACGGCTTGGCACCGGCGCCGACATCTCCCGCTACATTGACAATGCAATGACTGCAGCCGATCGCGGCGCGACTCTGACGCAGCGCATGCTCGCTTTCGCGCGCAGGCAGGAATTGAGGTTAAGCAGTGTCGATTGCGTGGCCTTGATCCGCAACATGGCCGGGCTGCTGAAATCTACCCTGGGTTCGACCGTGACCATCGAGACCCGCTTTCCACTGATTCTTAGCTCCGCTCATGCCGACCCCGCCCAGTTGGAGCTGGCACTGCTGAATCTGGCCGTAAACGCCCGCGACGCAATGCCGAACGGCGGCCGGATCATTATAGAGGGCACGGACGCCAAGGTGTCGGCTGCACAACGGCCCGATCTGGCAACGGGTGATTATGTTTGCCTGTCGGTCATAGACGAAGGTGAAGGGATGGATGAAGTCACGCTTTCACGTGCTCGAGAACCCTTCTTCACGACCAAAGGGATTGGCAAGGGTACGGGTCTTGGCCTTTCCATGGTGCATGGTTTCGCCCAACAGTGCGGCGGATCCCTGATCATCTCCAGCGTGCCGGGACAGGGGACAAGCGTGTCGCTGTGGCTGCCGGTCGCCGTCGGGTCCGATGAACCATTACCCCAAGTCGAAGTGCAGCCTTTCGTCCCAAGCGTTGCGAGCGATCAGCCGTTGGTCATATTGGCGGTCGATGACGACGATCTGGTGCTGACCAACACGGCGGGGATGCTGGAGGAGCTTGGGCATACCGTGTTTCAAGCTGGATCTGGCGCCGACGCACTGCGCGTGCTGAGCGAGGGTGACGTCGATCTGGTCATTACCGATCATGCCATGCCTCACATGACCGGCGCTCAACTGGCAGACGCGCTGGATGAAAGCCATCCCGGCCTGCCCGTCATCATCATCACCGGTTATGCCGAACTCCCTCCCCACGCAACGAAGCGTCTGCGGCTCGATAAACCGTTCAGACAAGCGGACCTCGCACGCATCCTGGCGCTTGCTCACGGTGATCGCGCCAGCGGGCGGTCCATCTCACTTGAGCCACCGCCCAGGGATTTTTGAAGGGCCGACCGGCCCCTCCTCCCGATTTGGCACGGGAATGCGCCGATCTTCCTCATTATCGTCACCAATTACCTGGCGAATGCTGTTATAACAGCTGCGTCACAACATGCCCGTTACCACATTGCGGAGTACGCCCGAGGACATGAACGTCACGCCTTCCTTCTCTGGCCCTCGCAACGATCGTACGGACGGCCCGTGGGCAAACAGCCCAACCTCGCATTTCTTCACCTCGCTGCGCACACGTCTTCATTATGTGGATTGGGGCAATCATTCCGCTCCTACACTGATCCTGGTTCATGGTGCGCTGGACCATGCCCGCAGTTGGGACTGGACGGCGCGGGCGCTGGCCCGCGACTATCATGTGGTCGCCCTTGACCTTCGTGGGCATGGGGACAGTGCATGGTCTGCTGAAGGCGCTTATCTGATGGCAGACTTCGTCTATGATCTCGCACAACTGGTGGACCAGTTCAGTCGCGACAAGGTGACCCTTATCGGCCATTCGCTCGGCGGATCTTTGGTCCTGCGCTATGCTGGCCTTTTCCCGGATCGGGTCGAACGCCTGGTCGCGATCGAGGGGTTGGGCTTGTCGCCCCAGGCTATCAGGGAGAAGGCTGCACGGGCAGCACCGGACCGTTGGCGGGAATGGATCGAGCAGCGCCGTGCCAGCGCCCGGCAGACGGCGCGCCACTATCCCACGCTGGAGGCGGCAGTGGCCCGGATGCGGGAACGCAACGACCACCTGTCTGTCGAACAGGCGCTTCACCTGACGGCTCATGGCGTCAACCGCAACGAGGACGGCAGCTACGGCTGGAAATTCGATCCTTATCTCCGCAACCCCGCGCCGCAGGATATGGCGGATGATGAGCTGCCTAATTTCTGGAGGCGAATCTCCTGCCCCGTCCTACTCTGCCTGGGACTGGACAGTTGGGCGTCCAATCCCGTGAAGGATGGGCGAGCCGCTCATTTCCAAAACGCTCGGCTGGTCGAGTTCGCGCATGCGGGGCACTGGCTCCATCACGATCAATTCGACTCTTTCCTCGCGGAACTGCGCGCCTTTCTATGATCGAAAGGCCGCGATCGCCGTCTGATATTGCGCCTTCAGCTCCTCAATGAAGGACCCAGCCGGCTGAATTTTGCGAATCGCGCCTATCCCCTGTCCGGCGCCCCATACGTCACGCCAGGCTTTTTTTCCGTCATCAGCTATGGACGCCACATCCATATCGGCAGCCTTCGGCAGCTTCTCAGGATCAAGACCGCATGCTGCGATGCTTGCCCTCAGGTAGTTCCCATGGACGCCCGTAAAATAGTCAGAATAGACGATCTCTTCCGCGCCGCTATCGACGATCATCTGCTTATAGTCAGCCGCGGCATTCGCTTCCTCCGTCGCGATGAAGGGCGATCCCATATAGGCGAGATCGGCCCCCATCATCCGCGCTGCGGCTATCGATCGGCCGGTCGCGATGGCCCCCGACAGTATCAGCGGGCCGTCGAACCAGGCACGGATTTCCTCCACCAGCGCGAAGGGAGACAAGGTTCCCGCATGACCGCCCGCCCCCGCCGCAACGGCGATAAGACCATCGGCTCCCTTTTCGATCGCCTTCTTGGCGAACATGTTATTGATGACGTCATGCAGGACTATGCCGCCATAGCTGTGCACGGCATCGTTGACCTCCGGGCGGGCGCCAAGCGATGTGATGACGATCGGCACACGATACTTCACGCAAAGGGCGAGATCTTCCTCCAGTCGCGCATTGGTCTTATGCACGATGAGGTTTACGGCAAAGGGCGCATCCTGTTCCGTCAATGCTTCACCCAGCAGTTGAAGCCATTGCTCGAATATGCCCGACGGCCGCGCATTGAGCGAAGGGAAAGACCCTACGACGCCAGCGCGGCATTGGGCAATCACCAGCGCGGGTTGTGAAATGATGAACATCGGCGATGCGATGAGGGGCAATGAGAGACGTCCGTGAAGCAATGCAGGCAGGGACATGCGCGAACTCTTCTTCTTGTTCAGCTCACCGGTAGCAACAGCCATAGCCATGGCAAGCCGACTTTATAATGTGATACCCCAACGCCACGGCAATGACAGACGATAAGGTCAATCCCGCACGATTTTGAGAAGACGGCGCTCCACCGGAGCCAATATGCCTTGAAGCTCCGCTCCGCGTTTCAATATGTTGCCAGTCTCGCCAATCAGCGCCCACATACCCTGACGATGACGTAGCGAAGGACGTTTTTCTATCCGATATTCAGGTCGCTCGGCGGAGCGTCGGAAGGCGGAGAAAACGGCGGCTTCCCTGCCCAGATCAATGGCGTAATCCCGCCAATGACCGGCCGATACCATGCGCCCGTAAAGATCCATTATCCTTTGAAGCTCAAGCCGGTCGAAAGCCGTCTGTTCTGCCCTAGGGGCTTGAAACGGAAACGGCGTGACATTGGTCATCAGGCGCGGCCACGCTCCTGGAACAAGGGAATGTCATCGTCATCAGGGCTGACCGCCTTTGCATCCCGCTGCTCGATCAGGTCCGTCAACCGCTTCTGAAGCTGCTGGACCTCGGCCTGTAGCTGTTCCAGCTTATGCCTGTCGGGATCGTAGCAATCGGAGCATGGAGTGCCATAGGGCAAGAATTCCCGCTGATAGGCCGTAACATCCACCAACATCTGGCGCGCGGGGATGCCTACCATGGTCGCTGCTTCCGGCACATCCTTCGTCACCACGGCGTTGGCGCCGATGCGGGCGCGCGAACCCACCTGAATCGGCCCCAGCACCTGCGCGCCAGAACCAACGATGACGCCATCTGCCAATGTCGGGTGGCGCTTGCCCGCAATGCCGTTCGCAGGATCGGTGCCGCCCAGCGTGACATTCTGATAAAGGGTAACATCATCGCCAATTTCCGCTGTCTCCCCAATCACCGTGAAGCCGTGGTCAATGAAGAACCGTTTGCCGATACGCGCACCGGGATGGATGTCGTTGCCCGTCAGAAAGCGCGACAGGTGATTGACGGCACGCGCCAGAAAATAGAGGCGCGCGCCGTAAAGGCGATGCGCGACGCGATGAAATGCAAGCGACCATACGCCTGGATAAAGGAGTATTTCCGCACGGGAACGAGGCGCAGGATCGCGCGATTTCACCGAGTCCAGATAAGCAACAAGATTGCGCAGCATGCAGCGGCCCCTGAAAACCCAACTTTCCCTACATAATCGCGGGGGAACGGGTTTTCCAGATGCGGCTATTTCGGCTTGGTATCATAAAACAGAAAGTTTCTTGGCCGGGAATGATATACCAATCAAAGCAGTAGACAATTCAGTCAGAGGCCGAGGAATGACCGACCCCCTACTTGCGCATCTCAGCGATCTGTTGCCATTCATTCTTATCGGCTTCGGGGCGCAGGTGATCGATGGCGCTCTCGGCATGGCCTATGGCGTCATTTCCAGTACGCTCTTGCTGACGCTGGGCGTGCCCCCCAGCCGGGCATCGGCCAGCGTGCATGCCGCGGAAACCTTCACAACAGCAGTGTCAGCGCTCAGTCATATCGCGCATCGCAACGTCGACTGGCGGTTGTTCGCGCGCCTCGTCATTCCTGGGATTATTGGCGGCATAACGGGGGCTTATATTCTCTCCAACATCGATGGATCGATCATAAAGCCTTTTGTCCAAATCTATCTGACTGCGATCGGTGCATATCTCATCTGGCGAGGATTTCATCTTCCCCCTCATCCTCGCAATCCAAAATGGGTGGCGCCGCTCGGCCTTTTTGGCGGCTTCATGGACGCGACCGGCGGCGGCGGCTGGGGGCCGATCGTGACCTCCAACCTGCTGATCCAGGGGGCCAGCCCCCGTCACACGATCGGCACCGTCAATACGGTTGAATTCGTCCTGACGCTCTCCATCAGCCTCACATTCATTCTGCATCTGGGCTGGCAGGCATTCACGACCTACACTGTCGGCCTCCTGATAGGTGGCGTGGTAGCGGCGCCCTTCGGCGCGGTGCTTGCCCGTCACATTGCGCCCCGCCTGCTATTCATGGCGGTGGGCACGATCCTGACGCTGACGTCGCTGTTCGGCGTCGTCAAAGGGCTTGGATATATCGGATAATGCTCTTATCTTCGACTTTCTAATCGAGAAAGGCGATCAATGTCGAGCTACATGCCCACTCTCAAACAGCTGCAATATCTTGTCGCGCTGAAGCAGCATGGGCATTTCGGCAAGGCGGCAGATAGCTGTTACGTTACGCAATCCACCCTTTCCGCCGGCATTCGCGAGTTGGAATCCCTGATCGGTGTCACTCTGGTGGAGCGCACCCGCCGGGTGGTTCGCTTCACGGCCCTTGGCGATCGCATCGTGGAAAAGGCGCATCGTGTGCTGCGCGAGGCCGAGGAACTGGCGGCAATTGCCGAAGCATCGGGCAAGCCGCTGACCGGCGAGCTGCGAATGAGCGTCATCCCCACCATCGCACCCTTCCTGCTCCCCAGCCTGCTGCCTCGACTCCGGGCGGAGCGCCCGGAACTTAAACTCTATCTTCGGGAAGAGACCTCACAGACAGCTATCGAATCGCTGCGCCACGGCAATGTGGATTGCGTACTCTTGGCGCTTCCCTTCCCGACCGGCGACCTGGACAGCGAGCTGTTGTTTCAGGACCGGCTTTACGTCGCATTTCCCCACGACGATCCGCGCGATCCGCCCGAATGGATCGCGCCTGACACGATCGACGAAACGAAGCTGCTGCTGCTGGAAGACGGTCATTGCCTTAAGGACCACGCTCTTGCCGCATGCAATCGTCCCGAAATTCGCTCCAGCGCCATGATGATGGGCACGTCACTGCACACATTGGTGCAGATGGTCGATAACGGGCTTGGCATGACGATCATGCCTGAAATGGCGATCAATGGCGGTATATTGGATCACACGCGCATCACTGCGCGACCACTACGATCTGACCGATCGCATCGCGACATCGCCCTGGTCTGGCGGAAAAATAGTCCAAGGGAGAAGGAATTCCGGCTGCTCGCGGAAATCCTGCGAGACGCCGCCGATCTGCCTCAACCGAGCGTCGCCGCCTGATCAACCTATCCAGCCGCGCGCTTTCACGTCATCTTCGGCCCGCGCCTCCACCCAGGCGGTGGCGCCGTCAGCGAAATGCTCCTTTTTCCAGAACGGCGCCTCGGACTTGAGCCAGTCGATAAGGAAGGCGCAGCTTTCCAGCGCTGCGGTGCGGTGTCGCGATGCGGTCCCGACAAATACGATGCGATCGCCCGGCTCCAAGCGGCCAAAGCGATGGATGATCCGTATCCCCAAAAGTGGCCAGCGCGCCATTGCCTGCTCAACAATGCGCTCGACCTGAGGCGCGGTCATCGCGGGGTAATGGTGCAGTTCGAGCGCGGCCAGCCCATTTTCGCCGCGCACGATACCGGTGAAACTCGCAACGCCTCCGCCGCCGGTCGCCTCCAGTGCGGCCAATTCGATGGCGGGGTCAAAATCATCCGCCTGGATCGAAATCCGGTTCATCCACCCGTTACCGGCGGAAAGATCGCCAGCTCCTTCGCTTCACCGATCGGCGTTTCAAGCGGAACAAACCGCTGGTCGAGCGCCGCCCGCAGCCGCTGCCGGTCGCCCAGCACCTCGGCATAGCCGCCGCCACGATCGGCAAGCGAGGAGATAAGTTCTGCCACCGTAACGTCAGGCGCAGGCCGCTCTATCTGCTCAGCATCGCGACCGACACCTTCGCGAACCCAGGCGAAATAGAGGATGTCGAGCGTCGCCATGGGTCAATCCATATGCTTGATGCCGACCCGCAGATAGTCCCATCCGGTGATCAGCGTCAGTATGGCCGCAGCCCAAAGGGTCGCGATACCCGTAAGCTGCACAAAGGGGAAATGGGGCACTGCTCCGGCGAGGATCAATGCGCCAAGGGCGATGAGCTGGAACGCGGTCTTCCACTTTGCGAGCCGCGAAACGGGCACAGACACCTGAAGCCCGGCGAGGAATTCGCGGAGCCCGGATACGGCAATCTCGCGCAAAAGGATGATCATGGCGGCAGCGATGTGAATACCCGCAATGTCTCGCGTCGCAGCGAGCATCAGGATGACGGCGCCCACCATTATCTTGTCCGCGATCGGATCAAGGAAAATGCCAAGCCTCGACACTGCGCCCTGCGCCCGCGCCAGATAGCCGTCAAAATAATCAGTAATGCCCATCAGGCAGTAAAGCGCAAACGCCAGCGCATAGCCCGTCGTCCAGCGCGCACCGACCTCGGCCGGCCACAGCAATGCAACAAGCAGGGGCACGGTAAATATGCGCGAAAGCGTCAGCAGATTGGGCAGCGTCAGCATGGCGGCGACCTGCCACAGTCCGCGCCCTTGCACAAGCAGCCGCATCAATCCCCTTTATCCATCTTCATGCGTTGGGGGTTGGACAGAGGACGCGGCAACCGCTAGACCGCGCCCGCTACTCCACAGCGAAGAAGACCCCCTCGCCTATGCAAGCCTCCCTAAGGCTCCTTAACAAGCGACGTTTTCTGCCGCTTTTCATCACCCAGCTCCTCGGCGCATTCAACGACAACCTGTTCAAGAACGCGATGGTGCTGTTCGTCGTATACAGCGTCTACAATGATGAACGGTCCGAAACCTGGTTCAGCGCGCTTGCGACAGGCATCTTCATCCTGCCGTTTTTCCTTTTATCCGCGCTATCGGGGCAATTGGCTGACCAGCGCGACAAAGCGGTCATCATACGCTACGTCAAAGCGGCTGAAATCGTCATCATGCTGGTCGGCGCGGCAGGGCTGGCGCTGATCTGGAGCGGCATCGCAATTCACAGCCTTGCCATCCCGCTGCTGCTGTGCGCCCTGTTCGCTATGGGCGTTCACTCGACTTTCTTTGGTCCCATCAAATATGCGATCCTGCCCCAGCATCTGCACGATGACGAAGTGCTTGGCGGCACCGGGCTGGTGGAGGCGGGCACTTATATCGCGATTCTCGCAGGGACCATCCTGGCCGGCATCATCCCCGTCGAAGTGGCCGCAATCGGCATCGTGATCACCGCAGCGGTCGGCTATGCAGCGGGCAGGGAAGTTCCGCCCGCTCCCTCGCTACTCTCCCGGCAACCGATCGATTTCCACATCATCCGATCCTCCGTGGCGCTGGTGCGTGGCACGATGCATATCCGGCGCCTTTACCTAGCCATCATGGCGATCAGTTTCTTCTGGGCGGTCGGTTCGATCCTCTTCATCCAGTTCCCGCCACTCGTGAAGAATGTGCTGACCGCCGACAAGGCGGTCGCCAGCCTGTTCCTGGCGATCTTTTCCGTGGGCATCGCGATCGGGTCGATCGCGATCAACCGCCTTTTGAAGGGCCATGTGTCGGCGCGTTATGGACCCGCGTCGGTCATCGGCATGGGCCTGTGCATCGTCGCATTTCACATCGTATGCGATCTGTGGGCGCCTTCTCCTGACGGCGCGCGGCTTTCGCTCGAAGGCTTCCTCGCCCACCCGCTCGCACTCGCCCTGTCGGCATGCCTGCTGGGCGTGGCGACATTCGGCGGAATGTTCGTCGTACCACTCTACGCCTTCCTGACGACGACCGTTGAAAAATGCGAAGCGGCCCGCACGGTGGCGGCGAATAATATCGTCAATTCCGGGGCCATGGTGCTGGGATCCGTCTTCGCAATCGGCTTGAGCGTCGCGGGCATGTCCGTCGTCAACCAGTTGCTGCTGGTGGCTGCGCTGTGCCTTCCCTGCGCGTGGATCGCATGGACCCTTCACAAGGCATGCGATTGACGCCTGTTCTAGAAGATGAAGCTGTAGAACGCCGTGAAGAAAGCCCCGAAGCTGAGCAGGAACAGCTTCCAGTCGTTGTCATCCGATGTGGGGGCGGCGACATCCCGCACTTCCACCACATGCCGCGGTAACCGCTGGCGAAAGGGATGCCGAGCCGATTCAGTCGTCAGGATGAGTGGACGGGTTCGCATAGCCGCATGTTAACGCCTCATTTACCTTTTCGACCATCCCCAATCGTAGTTAATGCGCGGCTGTCCCACGGCAGGACAATCTTGACTGTATCAAACGAATAATACAGCATGACCGAACCGATGAGAGACCCCCTCCCCGCCCCCCAACCCGATCAACCGGCTCGCGAATTCGGCGCCGGGCCGCCCAGCGCCTTCCCCCACCCACGCCTTGGCGACGGCGGTTGCAGATCGCCGGATGGATGATGGCGGCCATGCTGGCATTGCTGATGCTGATGATCGCCTGGCTGGCGGTCACCGCGCCCCTCTCGCAATCGCTAAAGCCGATAGCGCCGCCCAGCGTCAGCCTGATGTCCGCCGACGGCCATCTCATCGCGCGACGCGGGGCAATGATAGACCGGCCCGTTGCGATTGCTGACTTGCCCAAGCATGTGCCTCAGGCCTTCATGGCGATCGAGGACCGGCGCTTCTACAGTCATTGGGGGATCGATCCGCGCGGCATAGCCCGCGCCGCGTGGCACAATCTATGGTCGGACGGCTCCTCTCAGGGCGGCAGCACCATCACCCAGCAGCTCGCGAAAGGCATATTTCTGTCCAGCGACCGGACCTTCGGCCGGAAAGCGCGGGAGGCGATGATCGCTTTCTGGCTGGAGGCCTGGCTGACCAAGGATCAGATTTTCGAACGATATCTGTCGAACGTCTATTTCGGCGACAATGTCTACGGCCTGCGCGCCGCCTCGCTCCATTATTTCAGCCGCCAGCCCGAGCGGTTGACCATTCCGCAAGCGGCTATGCTTGCAGGGCTTCTCAAGGCCCCTTCGCGCCTCGCCCCCACCGCCAACCTCGCAGGAGCGCGGGCGCGCGCCGCGCTGGTGACGCAGGCGATGGTGGAAGCTGGCTATATCGGCAAGTCCGAACGGGATCGCTTGCGTCCTGCCCGGCTGGACGTACGCGAGACACCGGATTCAACGACCGGGACCTATTTCGCCGACTGGGTTCTTCCACAGGCTCGCGACCGTGCAGGTGCGGTCTATGGCGCGCAGACCGTTTCCACGACCCTGGATTGGCGCGTGCAGCGGCTGGCCGAGGCCGCGATCCGACGCGCACCGCTGGGGAAGGCAGAGGCCGCGCTGGTGGCGATGAAGCCGGACGGCAGCGTGGTCGCGATGGTTGGCGGCAGGGATTATCGCAGGAGCAGCTTCAACAGGGCGGTGCAAGCCAAACGCCAGCCCGGATCGACTTTCAAGCTATTCGTCTATCTCGCAGCCTTTCGCGCAGGGATGACGCCGGAGGATTTCGTTGAAGATCGCCCTATCACCGCCGGCACTTACCGTCCCGCCAATCATGGCGGCAAATATCGCGGTCGCATAACCCTGCGGCAGGCCTTTGCCGCATCCAGCAATGTCGCAGCGGTGCGGCTGACGCAGAAGGTGGGCGTCGATGCCGTCATCAAGGTTGCCCGTGACCTGGGCATCACGACGCCACTGACAGAAGACCTCAGCCTCGCGCTGGGCACATCCGAAGTCCCGCTGGTGGAACTGGCGCAAGCCTATGCGACGGTGGCTGCGGGCGCCTATCCCGTGATCGCCCATGGCCTGCCGCCAGAGGAGCAGGGATGGTTTGAAAGGCTTATGAGCCGTCAACGGCGTTTCAGCCAGGATCAGCTGGCAATGATTCGCGATCTACTGTCATCGGCCGCGAACCGGGGCACGGGCAGCGCAGCGGCGCTCCGTACCAGCACTTTCGGCAAGACCGGCACGACGCAGGACAGCCGCGACGCGATCTTTGTCGGTTATGCGGGCGGACTCGTCACAGCGGTGTGGATCGGCAATGACGACAATTCTCCCCTGCCCGGCGGCGCGGCGGGCGGTGGCGTGCCAGCGCGCATTTGGCGCAATTTCATGTCGGGCGCGATCAACGAACCGGCCGAAGTCGCACCGGAGGAGCAGGACAGCGACCTGGTCAACGCCATCGCCAATGTCGCTATGGAAGCGGGCTTGGGCAATATGAGCGTCGGCATCGATCAGGACGGCATGTCGGTCAACATCGGCCCCAACCAGCTCCGCCTGCCAATCGATCAGCCCGAACCAATCCCGCCCCTGCCTGTTCCCGCCACCCCGCCGCCCCGATTGACGCCAACCCAGCCGGTCGATGAAGGGGCGGCTCCCTGACGACTGACCACCGCTGGCAGCATGCCCCTGTATTGAAGCAGGCGATTCGAAGGACAAGTAATGACGTTCCCAGCGGAGATATTGCTGCTTGGCTCGGGCGAGCTTGGGCGTGAATTCGCAATCTCGGCCAAGAGGCTGGGGGTCAGGTGATCGCAAAATCGACTTGAGGATATTCGCCAAACCCACGACGCGTCACCGGCGTATGGGCGTGACGCTGGCCTTGGCCGATGACGCGGACAGCGCCCGTCGTATCGCCGCCGAGGCGGCAGCAAAACTGCGGATTATCTACAAGTAATTGTCTGCGGCCTTCCTCCCACGCCTGACCTGTCCTAAAGGAGCAAGGATGAGCGCTCCTCTCTACAACAAGGACATATTGCGGCTTGCCGCAACTATTCCGCATCATCAGCGGCTGCCGGATGCGCAGGCCAGCGTTGAGAAGCGTTCCCCGACCTGCGGCTCACGGGTGACGGCGGATGTACGGATGGAGGGTGGCAAGCTGACCGCGCTTGGACTGGATGTCAAAGCCTGCGCCCTCGGCCAGGCCTCCGCTTCGCTGATGGCGGCTCAGGCAATCGGGATGACCGCCGATGAACTGGCCGATGCCCGCGACAAACTGGCCGCCTATCTTTCCGGGCAGAGCGACGACCTCGACTTCTGGCCGGGGCTTACGATCCTTGCACCTGCGCGCGGCTATCCGGCACGTCATGCATCGATCCGCCTTGGCTTTGAGGCCATTGCAGAAGCCGCCCGGATAGCCGACGCCTGATGTCCACCCCAGCTGTGAGCGCCGCAAGCGCGCCCATCTCCGCAACCGACGTCCTGTTGACCGAAGGCGTGATACTCCTCGGCGCGGCGGTGCTGTTCGTCATGCTCTTCCGCCGCTTTGGCCTGGGGGCCGTGCTCGGCTATCTTGTCGCGGGCGCCTTGGTTGGACCGCAGGGACTGGGGCTAGTAGCGGGCGCCGAATCAAAACTGGCCATCGCGGAAATCGGCATCGTCCTGCTGCTTTTCCTCGTCGGGCTCGAACTGCATCCAGCGCGACTGTGGCGATTGAAACGGGACATCTTTGCCCTGGGTCTTGCCCAGGTGGTGATCTGCGGACTGGCGCTGACCGCGATCATCTTCTTTACCACCGGCTTCACATGGGGCGCGGCGATCGCTCTCGGGCTGCCCCTGGCGTTGTCTTCCACCGCGCAGGTGCTGCCCGGCCTCAAGAGCAGCGGCCGCATCAATTCGCCTTTTGGCGAGAAGGTCTTTTCCATCCTGCTGTTTCAGGACCTGTCGATCGTCCCGCTGATCACAATCGTCGCCGCACTATCGCGCAACCCCGCCGATGCTGGCGGTCCTCCAGGGTGGTTGCTCGCGGGCTACACGGTCGCCGCGATAGCAGGGCTGGTCCTTGCGGGCCGTTTCATCCTGCGCCCTCTGCTGCAACTTGTCGGCCGCCTGGGCGAGCGGGAACTGTTCGTGGTGGTTGGACTGTTCACCGTTCTGGCTGCCGCCGCCCTGATGCATGCGCTGCATCTTTCGACGGCGCTCGGTGCTTTTGTGGCGGGCGTGATGCTAGCCGACTCGCCCTACCGGCATGAGATTGAATCAGATGTTGAGCCGTTCCGATCGATCCTGCTCGGCTTGTTCTTCCTCGCCGTGGGTATGGTGCTGGACCTGCATACCGTCGCGGCCAATCCGTTGTTCGTCATCGGAATGGCGATAGCGCTCGTCACCACCAAAGCACTGCTGATCGCTGGCCTTGCCAGATTGTTCGGCATGGAATGGACCCAAGCCCTGGGCGCCGGCATGCTGCTTAGTCAAGGCGGCGAGTTCGGTTTCGTCCTGTTCGCTCAGGCACAGAATGCCATGCTGATCGCACCGGAAGGCGCGAGCCTGTTCAGCGCGATCGTCACCTTCTCGATGGCGACCACGCCGTTCCTGATGCTGATTGCCCGCAGATTCGAATTCGCCAGGCCCAGGAGCGGAGACAATCTTCCCGGCCCCGACGAAGCGACACGCGGCACGGCGATCATCGTCGGCTATGGCCGTTTTGGCCAAACCGTTGCCCAGATGTTGATGGGTCACGGGTTCGAGGTCGTTCTGATCGACAAGAAGCCCGCGCAGATCGAGGTTTCCAGCCGGTTCGACATGAAGGTCTATTATGGCGACGGCACCCGTATGGACCTGCTGCGCCGGTCAGGAGCGGACGAAGCGCGATTGATCGCCTTCTGTCACGACGATCCTTCGTTCGATAACAGAATGCTTGAGCCCATTGCAGAAGCGTTCCCACAGGCGGCGCTTCTCGTCCGTGCCTTTGATCGGCGGCAAGTGCTCGCTCTCAAGGACGTGGATCTCGCGGGCGTCGTCCGGGAGGTGTTCGAATCCGCCATCTGCATGGGCGTGCAGGCGATGGAGACTTTGGGCGTCCCGCAGGCGGAGATTGAAGAAGTAGAGCGGCAATATCGCGCGAATGACGCGGAGCGAATGACCGTACAAGGCGAACAGGGGACGCTGCTAGCGGCGAAGGATCTGATGTTCCGGCCTGGCCGCCGCATGCGCCTGATCGCGCGGGGAGAGGAAGAGGAAAAGGCATGATCGCGATTCTGGCTGCCCTGTCTGCGGCTTTCGCCATTGCAGCGGGCGCTTTCGGCGCCCACGGCGCTTCCAGCCCGCAAGCGGCCGAGTGGCTGCGGACCGGCGGCCTTTACCAGCTGATCCACGCCGTCGCCGCCCTTACCCTGGCGGGTCAAGCACGCGGCGCTGCGGTGCTGCTCCTGACGGGCGCAGCAATTTTCGCCTTCACCCTCTACGCCATGGCGGCAGGCGCGCCGCGCTGGCTGGGGGCGATCACGCCCATCGGTGGGACCCTGATGATCGCAGGCTGGTTGTGGGCCGCGTGGATCTATTGGCGCGCCTGATACCCCGCCCTTGCCCGAACCAGCACCCGAGC
Organism: Sphingobium herbicidovorans; assembly: GCF_002080435.1. Classification (NCBI taxonomy): domain Bacteria; kingdom Pseudomonadati; phylum Pseudomonadota; class Alphaproteobacteria; order Sphingomonadales; family Sphingobiaceae; genus Sphingobium; species Sphingobium herbicidovorans. Next base: position 645,693 of record NZ_CP020538.1, read on the forward strand.
CTAGACTGACCGATATGGCCGAACACCATCATCACCATCATGAGCCGACCGGGTCCAGCCTTGCCGACGCGGCGCGCATCACGCTTGAAGCGCAGAATGAGCAATGGACGCCGATGCGGGCCGCAATTTTCGATGCGCTGGCGGCCGAAGAAAAGCCGACATCGGCCTATGATATCGCCGATCATGTCTCAAAGGCGCGGGGAAAGCGTGTCGCCCCTAACAGCGTTTACCGTATCCTCGACCTTTTCGTGACGAACAACATCGCGATGCGAGTGGAAAGCGCCAACGCGTATATCGCCAACGCCCATCCCGGCTGCCACCATGACTGCATCTTCCTTGTTTGCCGCAATTGCAAGGAAGCCACGCATGTCGATAACGACGTGGTCACAGGCGATGTTCGCGCGGTAGCAGAGCATGAAGGATTCCGTGCAGAACGGCCCGTCATCGAAATTTTGGGAACCTGCGCCAAGTGCATGGCGTGAAGGGAGCGTTGCGCTTTCACCCGGAACGGCCTAGCGCGCTTGGGAGTCTATATCTTTCATGAATGATCGCCCATCCACCCCGCTCCTCGACCAGGTTATCTGGCCGTCGGACCTGCGCGCGCTTAAGCCGGAGCAGCTGGACCAACTCGCTGACGAACTGCGGCAGGAAGTGATTTCCGCCGTTGGCGTGACCGGCGGCCATCTGGGATCAGGGCTGGGCGTCGTCGAACTTACTACGGCCATCCATTATGTGTTCGACACGCCTAACGACAAGCTGGTCTGGGACGTCGGTCATCAATGCTATCCGCACAAGATACTGACTGGTCGGCGCGATCGCATTCGCACGCTGCGGCAAGGCGGGGGCTTGTCGGGCTTCACCAAGCGGGCGGAAAGCGAATATGATCCGTTCGGCGCTGCGCACAGTTCGACGTCCATCAGCGCCGCGCTCGGCTTTGCGGTCGCCAGCAAGCTCGCGGGCAAGCCGGGCAAGGGCATAGCGGTCATAGGCGACGGGGCCATGTCGGCCGGCATGGCCTATGAAGCGATGAACAACGCGCGCGAGGCCGGGAACCGGTTGATCGTCATCCTCAACGACAACGACATGTCGATCGCGCCACCCGTAGGCGGCCTGTCCGCTTATCTCGCTCGCCTCGTATCGAGCCGCGAGTTCCTGGGCCTGCGCGATCTTGCCAAGCGCCTCGCGCGAAGGCTCCCTCGCCCGCTTCACAACGCCGCCCGCAAGACCGATGAGTTCGCCCGTGGAATGGCGATGGGCGGCACGTTGTTTGAGGAACTGGGCTTCTATTATGTCGGCCCCGTCGATGGGCATAATCTGGATCAGTTGATCCCCGTCCTGGAAAATGTCCGCGATGCGGCCGAAGGGCCCTGCCTGATCCATGTCGTGACGCAGAAGGGTAAGGGTTACGCCCCTGCCGAAGCTGCCGCGGACAAATATCATGGCGTTCAGAAGTTCGACGTTATCACGGGAACCCAGGCGAAAGCGCCTCCCGGTCCGCCAAGCTACACCACCGTCTTTGCCAACGCACTGATTGCCGAAGCGCGTCGCGACGACAGCATCTGCGCGATCACCGCAGCCATGCCTTCAGGCACCGGGCTCGACAAATTCGCGCAGGCCTTTCCCACTCGCGCCTTCGATGTGGGCATCGCCGAACAGCATGCCGTGACCTTCGCGGCAGGGCTTGCCGCGAAGGGCATGCGTCCCTTCTGCGCTATTTATTCAACCTTCCTGCAGCGCGCCTATGATCAGGTCGTGCATGATGTCGCGATTCAGAATTTGCCGGTGCGGTTCGCAATCGACCGCGCGGGTCTGGTGGGCGCTGACGGCTCGACCCATGCGGGCAGTTTCGACATCACCTATCTCGCCACCTTGCCCAACATGGTGGTGATGGCCGCGGCTGACGAAGCCGAACTGGTACACATGGTGCACACCTGCGCCATGCACGACGATGGCCCAATTGCTGTCCGTTATCCGCGTGGCAACGGCCTTGGCGTCCCGATGCCGGAAATTCCTGAGCGGCTGGAAATTGGCAAGGGCCGCATCGTCCGTGAAGGGCGGCAGGTCGCCATTCTCTCGCTGGGAACCCGGCTCGAGGAAGCGCTGAAAGCCGCGGACGTGCTGGAGGCCAAGGGGTTATCGACCACCGTAGCAGATCTGCGTTTCGCAAAACCTCTGGATGAAGCGATGATCCGCCGCCTGCTGACGACCCACGAAGTTGCCGTCACAATCGAGGAAGGCGCCATTGGCGGCCTTGGCGCCCATGTGCTTACACTGGCGAGCGACCTGGGGCTGATCGACAATGGCCTCAAGCTGCGCACGATGCGGCTGCCGGACGTCTTCCAGGATCAGGACAAGCCGGAAGTGCAATATGCCAATGCGCGATTGGACGCCGCAGCGGTCGTGGATACCGTGCTGACGGCTCTTCGTCACAATAGCCCCGGAATCGGCTCCGAAGCACGCGCCTGACCCAAATCCACGCGCCCGTCGAACAGATCGGGCGCGCATCGATCGATCAGGAGAGGTTCGGACGGCAGCGTCTCGTGACGATCACCAGCCTTCACGCTCGGCCAGCCATCAACCAAGCCTTGGACCGGTTCACGACCTTTGTCGAAAACCAGTCCTAAGCCGTCATATCGATTAGGGCTGCGGGATTGCGGCGCGGGCGTCCTGACCGTCGCCTTCCGGAGCGGCGATGATTTCACGCGTGGCCGCGCCCTTGTCAACGACATCGGTGCCGGGGTCGCCCACCGACGAGCGAATACCCGCGGCGGCATTTTCACGGCCCGCAGCCGTCAAGGCCGAGCTTTCAGCCGCACTGCGCTGAGCGGGGCCGCCGAACATGGCGTCCATGGCGGCGCGGCCGGAATCGACGGTCGCGGCGGCGGGCGTGCCGGGCGCGGGCGGGACCAGCGCATAATCGGGCGGAATCACCAGAGGAGCCTGACGCGACACGGCGAACTCATCGGGCCGCGAACGGTTGAAGAGGCCGCCGCCACCGCCGCAAGCGGACAGCAAGGAAATCAGGCCAGCGGCGAGGATCAGTTTACGCATCAGTTCAATGACTCCGTCTTTGCGCCCTTCTCGCGCAGCAGGAGCGCCCGCGCAAGAAGGATCAGCACGCCGAAGGTGATGGCCGCGTCGGCGAGGTTGAAAATCAGGAAGGGCCGCCATTCACCGAAATGCAGGTCGGCATAATCAATCACATAGCCCAGCCGGATACGGTCTACGATATTGCCGATGGCGCCGCCCAGCACTAGGCCAAGGGCCGCGACATCCTGCCGCGCCTTTTCGCGCCACATCCACACGCCCACGAAACCGGCGATCAGCATTGTCATGCCGACCAGTATCCAGCGCATCAGGTCCGTGTCAGCGTGGAAAAAACCCATCGAAACACCGCGATTTTCCAGCCAGCGCAGGCGGAAGATCGGCAGGATCTCGATCCCCTCGTCCATCCGGCTTTTGAGTGCGAGCGGATAGGTGACCGTATATTTGACCAACTGGTCGAGCGCCAATGTGACGATCGCCACGGTCAGCCCGAGCGGGCGGTGGTTGACGGCGGCCATCAGCTACATGCGCCGCAGGATTTGAGTGACGATAGTGACACGAGGGAACCCCTGAGATGCGCCATTAAGCAGTGCGCCCGGCGTATAGCCCGGCGCGGCGACTGTAGGACAGAGTAAAGATCATGCGCCAAGCACTTCGTCGCAACGATTGCATAGCGCGCCGTCCTCCTTGACCTCTGGCAGCAGGCGCCAGCAGCGGCCGCATTTGTGCCAGTCGCTGGGCTTGACGACGATACCGTCGCCTACCCCTGTTTCAATGCGCGCCACGATGGCGATTTCGGCGAAGTTCACACCGTCACTGGGAACCTGCTCACCCATCGTGACGTCGGCCTCCAGACTGGAGCGGATCACCTTTTCGCGGCGGAGCGGTTCGATGGCTTCGTTGACCTGATTGCGCTGGCTGCGCAGGCCGGTCCATTTGTCGTCCAGACCGCTGTCGAGCCAATTCCCATCCACTTCCGGCCATTCGAGAAAATGGACGCTTTCCTCGAGGTTTGGATAGCGGCTTTGCCACACTTCCTCAGCGGTGAAGGGGATGATCGGCGCAGCGTAGCGGACGAGTGCATGGAACAGCGTGTCCAGCACGGTGCGATAGGCGCGGCGCTTAAGGTCCGACTTCGCATCGCAATAGAGACAGTCCTTGCGGATGTCGAAGAAGAAGGCCGACAGGTCGCTGTTGGCGAAGTCAAACAGGGCGCGGGTGTAGCGGCTGAATTCCAGCCAGTTTTCGCTGTCGGCGGCTTTGTCGACCACAGCTTTCAGGTCCGCGTCGAGCTTGGCCAGCAGATGAAGCATGTAGCGCTCCAGTTCCGGCATTTCGCTGAAAGGCAGCCTTTCATCTTCCGAAAAATCGGAAAGAGCGCCAAGCAAGTAACGGAATGTATTGCGAAGTTTTCGATAGGCGTCGGACGATCCGGCCAGCACTTCCTTACCAATGCGGACGTCGTCGAAATAGTCGGTGCTGGCGACCCATACGCGCAGGATGTCGGAGCCGCTTTCGGCAATGACCTTCAGCGGGTCGACCACATTGCCGAGGCTCTTCGACATTTTGCGCCCCTGCCCGTCCAGCGCAAAGCCGTGGGTTAGGACAGCGTCATAGGGTGCCCGGCCACGGGTGCCGCTTGCCTCCAGCAACGAGGACTGGAACCAGCCGCGATGCTGGTCTGAGCCTTCCAGATAGAGGTCGGCCCGGACACCTTCGCCATAGCGACCCTCCACCACGAAGCTGTGGGTCGAACCACTGTCGAACCAGACGTCGAGAATGTCGTTCACCACCTCATAGTCATTGAGGTCATAATCGGGGCCTAGCAGCGCCTGATGATCCGCGCCGAACCATGCGTCCGCACCCGCGCCCTTGAACGCTTCGATGATGCGGGCATTTACTGCCTTATCAACGAGATATTCGCCGGTCTTGCGATGAACATATAGGGCGATAGGCACACCCCATGCCCGCTGGCGGGAGATCACCCAGTCAGGACGCCCCTCCACCATCGAACGGATGCGATTAATCGAGCGTTCCGGCACCCAGCGGGTATTCTCGATCGCGTCCAGCGCCGTGCCGCGCAGGGTCGCGCCATTGCCCTGACGCGCGAGGATTGCCTCTTCCTCGGCGCAACGCGGAATGACGCCGTCGCTGATCGCGCGGTCCATCGGGATGAACCATTGCGGGGTGCAGCGGAAGATGATCTTCGCCTTCGAGCGCCAGCTATGGGGATAGCTGTGCTTGAAGTCGTCGGACGCGGCGAGCAGGCCGCCCGCTTCTCGCAGGTGGGTGCAGATCGGGCCGTCCTTGCTGACGAATTTCGGGTTGATGACCGATCCCTGGCCACCGAGCCAGAGCCAGTCCTCACGATATTTGCCGTCATTCTCGACTGCGAATACGGGGTTGATGCCATGGGCTTTGCAGAGGGCGAAGTCGTCCTCGCCATGATCGGGCGCCATGTGAACAAGGCCGGTGCCCGCGTCGGTGGTGACGAAATCGCCCATTAGGAACGGGCGCGGCCTAGCAAAGAAGCCGCCGAGGGCGTGCATCGGGTGGTGGGCGACAGCTCCGGCGAGATCGGTGCCCCTGATGTTGGAGAGAACCTTGAGATGTGCGTTCAGCGACACTTCGGGCTGGGTACTCTTGTCTCGCAGGTCGTTGTTCAGGCGCGCTTTCAAATGAGGAATGAGTTCGTTCGCGACGACCAACCGTTTGAAGTTCAGAGCTTCCATCAAAGGATTACGCCGCTGCTCAAGCGATAAATTGCCGTCCCCAGCATCAGAGACGCCGAGGCTGACCTCAATGATCGAGTAATCAATCTCCGGTCCATAAGCCAAAGCCTGGTTGACCGGGATCGTCCAGGGCGTCGTCGTCCAGATCACCGCATGCGCGCCGACCAGTTCCGGCGCGTTCGGCGCTTCGACAATCTCGAACGCCACATCGATCTGGGTCGAGACGATATCCTCATATTCGACCTCCGCCTCGGCCAGCGCGGTCTTTTCGACCGGGGACCACATGACGGGCTTGGCGCCGCGATAAAGCTGGCCGCTTTCCGCGAACTTCAGCAGTTCAGACACGATAGTAGCTTCGGCGTCGAACTTCATGGTCAGATAGGGATCGTCCCAATCGCCCATGACACCCAAACGCTTGAACTGCTCCTTCTGCACGCCGACCCATTTGTCCGCATAGGCGCGGCATTGGGCGCGGAACTCCTGCGCGGGAACCTCGTCCTTGTTCTGCTTCTTCTTGCGATATTCCTCCTCGATCTTCCATTCGATCGGAAGGCCGTGGCAGTCCCAGCCGGGGACATAGGGCGCGTCCCTGCCGAGCAGCGACTGGCTGCGGACGATGATGTCCTTCAGCACCTTGTTCATCGCATGGCCCATATGGATGTCGCCATTGGCGTAGGGCGGGCCGTCATGCAGGATGAAGCGTTCGCGGCCCTTGCGCCGCTCTCGCAGCTTGCCATAGAGGTCCATTTCCTCCCAGCGCGCGAGGATAGCCGGTTCCTTCTGCGCAAGACCAGCCTTCATCGGGAAGTCGGTGACGGGCAGGAAAACGGTGGACTTATAGTCAGGCTGGTCGGTCATGCAGGTCCGCGCGGTTAAGCTATATGCTGGAATATCCGCGCGGCATTAGGCGAGGCGAGGCGTTCCCGCAAGGATTTGCCGCGCGGCGTCGCAGTCCTTGGCAATCTGCGCGGTCAATGCCTCCAGCCCGTCATATTTCGCTTCGGGGCGCAGATATTCGATCAACTGCACCTCGATGCACTGATCGTAGAGGCTTTCGGCAAAGTCGAAGAAATGCGGCTCCAGCAATTCCTTGGGCGGGTTGAAGCTGGGACGCACGCCCAGATTGGCCGCACCATCCAGCACGCGCCCGTCCGGCAAAATCCCGCGCACGGCATAAATGCCGTAAGCGGGGCGCAGATAATGGCCAAGGTCGATATTGGCGGTGGGGAAGCCGATCGTGCGGCCCAGCTTGTCGCCGTGCTGGACGACGCCCTGTATAGCGAAGGGGCGGGTCAGCAGGCGGGTCGCCTCGGCGCAGTCCCCAGCCCTCAAGGCAGCACGGATGCGGCTGGAAGAGACGACTTCATCGTTTTCGTCAGTGACGGGCGCGACCGCCTCAGCGCTCATGCCGCGGGCGGCGCCCAACTGGGCCAGCGTAGCCACCGTGCCGCTGCGCCCCTGCCCGAAGGTAAAATCCTGCCCCGTGACGACGCCCGCGACGCCCATCCCCTCCACCAGCAGTTCGACGAATTGCGCGGGGTCCAATGCAGCGAGTTGGCGCGTGAAGGCGAATACCAACATTGCATCCGCCCCGGCGGCGGCGAACAATGCCTGCCGCTGATCCAGTGACGTCAGGCGAAACCAGGGCGTGTCGGGCCGGAAAAGGCGCATGGGGTGCGGATCGAATGTCGCGACGATGACGGGACGCCCCTCCGCGCGGGCGCGGGCGACCGCCCGGCCCACGACCGCCTGATGACCGAGGTGAAACCCGTCAAAATTGCCCAGCGCCATGATGCTCCCGCGCAGATGGGCAGGGATCGGGACGCCGCTTTCAAGCCGCTCCATGGCGGTGGCTATAGAGTCGCGCCCCGCCGCTGGCAATGCGGCTTCATGACGCAATCCGGCGGCGGAAGGTGACGAAGCTGTAGGCGGGATAATCGCCCTGAGCGGGATGATCCCGCCGGGCGACCTCCTGCCATTCGGCAGCATCGGGATAGGGAATGGCCGCGTCGCCAGGCGCGTCCAGATGCACCTCGGTCAGCTCAATACGGTCGGCTTGCGGCAGGAACAGGTGATGGATTTCCGCGCCGCCGATCACCATGACGACGGGGGCATCCGCGAGCCGGATGGCCGCGGCAACATCATGGGCGACCTCCGCGCCCTGCCCTGTCCATTGCGTGTCGCGGGTCAGGACGATGTGGCGGCGGCCGGGCAGCAGGCCGGGCAGGCTGTCAAAGGTCTTGCGTCCCATGATCATGGGGTGACCGAGCGTCAGGGCCTTGAAATGCTTGAGATCGCCGGGCAGGCGCCATGGCAGCCCCCCGTCCCTGCCGATCACGCCATTATCGGCGCGGGCTAGGACAAGGACGATCTCGGGCGTCACGCTCACAATGTCAGCCGGGTGACGTGGCCCATCTTGCGGCCGGGGCGCGCCTCATGCTTGCCATAGAGATGCAGGTGATTGACCGGGTCGGCCAGGATCGCCTGCCAGTCATTGGCCTCTTCGCCGATGAGGTTGCGCATCTGAACGCTCTTTGCGGCCAGCGCCGTGTCGCCGAGCGGCAGGCCGCAAATGGCGCGGACGTGATTTTCGAACTGGCTGGTGACAGCGCCCTCGATCGTCCAATGGCCGCTGTTATGAACGCGCGGGGCCATTTCGTTGAAAACGGGGCCATCGGCGCTTGCGAAAAATTCCAGCGTCAGCACGCCGACATAGTCGAGCGCCTGAGCCACCTGCGCGGCAAGGGCGCGTGCCGCATCGACCTGCGCCTCAATCCGTTCGCCGCCGGGCGCTATGGAGGTGGAGAGAATGCCATCGACATGGACGTTGGCCGGCGAATCCCAGAAGCGGATGCCGCCATCGACGCTCCGCGCCAGGATGACGGAAAACTCCTCCTCAAAGGTGACGAAGCCCTCCAGGATTGCGCTCTGCCTGCCGATAGCATTCCATGCGCCGACGGCATCGCCCGGCTCGTTGAGGCGCGCCTGCCCCTTGCCGTCATAGCCCATGCGGTTGGTTTTCAGGATCGCGCGGCTACCGATCGTGGCGATCGCCTGCTCAAGGTCGTCGAGGCTCTCGACCGAGGCGAAGGGCGCGGTGAGCCCGCCCAGGTGACGGACGAAATTCTTCTCGGCCAGCCGGTCCTGCGCCACGCGCAAGGCGGCGGCTCCGGGCCGGACCAGTCCATGCGTGGACAAGACTTCGACAGCGCCCGGATCGATATTCTCGAACTCGTATGTCACGACATCGACGCTGTCCGCGAACGCCGCGAGCGCAGAGGCGTCCTCATAGGCGGCGCAGGTCCAGCGGGGGGAAACATCGGCGGCGGGACCGCTCGTTTCCGGCGCATAGATATGGGTGCGATAGCCCAGCTGCGCGGCGGCAATCGCGATCATCCGGCCGAGCTGGCCGCCGCCAAGAATGCCGATGGTGGAACCGGGCGTAATCGTCGTCATCTTATTCCGGCGTCTCCGCTACATCGTCGGTCTGCTTTTCCCGCCACATGTCCAACCGCTCGGCCAGAGCATCGTCCGTGGTCGCCAGGATGGAGGCCGCGAGCAGGGCCGCGTTGATCGCGCCTGGCTTGCCGATGGCCAGCGTGCCGACGGGAACGCCACCCGGCATCTGAACGATGGACAGCAGCGAATCCATGCCCTTCAATGACTTGGACTCCACCGGCACACCCAGCACCGGCAGGCGCGTCATGGATGCAGTCATGCCGGGCAAATGCGCCGCGCCCCCGGCTCCTGCGATGATGACCTTTAGCCCCCGCGACACAGCGCCGGTCGCATAGTCATAGAGGCGTTGCGGCGTACGATGGGCCGACACGACCTTGCACTCATGGGGCACGCCAAGCGCGGCGAGCGTCTCGGACGCGTGGCGCATGGTTTCCCAATCGGATCGCGATCCCATGATGATGCCGACTGTCGCGGCGCTCTCTCCGGTCATTCGCCTGACTTCCCCTGATGGCGCGGAAAGCAAAGCCCCTTAGCGGCAGGACCGGAAAGGGGCAATGCGGATTTGGCGGGCTTAACGCTCCGACAGATAATAGCGGTCCTTCGCCGTCAGATCATCGGCCAGTTCATAGACGATCGGCTGGCCGGTCGGGATTTCCAGCTCGGTGATCTCGTCATCGGGGATACCGGACAGATGCTTCACCAGCGCACGGAGCGAATTGCCGTGGGCGGAAATGAGGACACGCTTGCCCGCCTTCAGCTCCGGCACGATCCGGCTTTCCCAATAAGGCAGCACACGCGCAATCGTGTCCTTGAGCGATTCCGTCGACGGGATCGCGATCCCGTCATAACGGCGATCCTTCGACAGGTCGAATTCGCCGCCAGCCTCCAGCACCGGCGGCGGAATGTCGAAGCTGCGGCGCCAGATCTTCACCTGTGCGTCGCCATGTTTGGCCGCCGTCTCCGCCTTGTTGAGGCCGGTCAGCCCACCATAATGCCGCTCATTGAGGCGCCAGTCCTTTTCAACCGGAAGCCATAGCCGCCCCATTTCCTCCAGCGCGAGGTTCAGCGTCTTGATCGCGCGGGTCTGGACCGAAGTGAAGCAGCAATCGAAATCCAGCCCCTTTTCAGACAGCAACCGGCCAGCAGCCTGGGCTTCCTCGATACCCTTTTCCGTCAGATCGACGTCCCACCAGCCGGTGAAGCGATTTTCCAGGTTCCAGGCCGATTGGCCATGACGGATCAGAACGAGTTGGGACATGAAACGCGTCTCCTGCACTAAGAGCGAATGTTGGCGCATCCCATAGCGCCGGAAATCATGGGCGCAAGCTTGCGCGCCCAGCCAGCCGCCCCACATTGCAGTCGGTCCGCCGATCGGATAGCTCGAAGGACATCTGGAAAAGGAACCGGCAACTTGGCATTTGTGAAGGGCGTTTGGCGCATATTGGTCGCGATCAAGGACGGGCTGGTGCTGCTGTTCCTGCTCGGCTTTTTCGGCCTGCTTTATGCCGCCCTGTCGTGGTCGCCCAAGCCCGCCCGCAGCGTGAACAGCGGAGCACTGCTGCTGAATCTGGACGGCACGATTGTCGAGCAGCCTGCGGAGATGGACCCCTTTTCCCTGCTGGCCGGATCCGGGCCGGGCATGAAGGAATATCGCCTGGCCGACATCGTCGCCGCGCTTGAAGCGGCAAGGAAAGACGGCAAGGTCAAGGCGGTCGTCCTGAACCTCGATGGCTTCATGGGCGGCGGGCAAGTCGCGCTGTCCCGCGTCGGCAAGGCGCTGGATGCCGTGCGCGCGGCGAAGAAGCCCGTCTTCGCCTTCGCGACCATCTATACCGACGACAGCTACCAACTGGCCGCCCATGCCAGCGAAACATGGGTCGATCCGCTGGGCGGGGTCGCCATAATGGGCCGGGGCGGTTCGGGCCTCTATTATAAGGGGTTGATCGACAAGCTGGGCGTCAACACGCATGTCTATCGTGTCGGCACCTACAAGAGCTTCGTCGAACCCTTCATCCGCACCGACCAGTCGCCCGAGGCGCGACAGGCCAATCAGGCGCTGGCTGACGCATTGTGGCAGGACTGGCAGGATGAAGTTTCCAGGGCACGGCCCAAGGCGAAGCTGGCCGCCTATGCCGCCAATCCGGCGGCGGCGGCGGAGGCTGCACGCGGCAATCTGGCCAAGGCGGGTCAGAACGCAGGTCTGATCGACCGGCTGGGCGACGAAGCAGCCTTTGGAGAGCGCGTGGCGCAGGTGGCGGGCGAACCGGCGGACGACCGCGCCGGGGACTTCGCCAGCATCGATCTCACCGCCTATGCAAAGGCGCATCGACCGGCCAATAATGGCCAGATCGGCGTCATCACCGTTGCGGGCGACATCGTCGATGGCGAGGCCGGACCGGGCAGCGCGGCGGGGGACACGATCTCAGCCCTGCTCTACAAGGCTTTGTCGGAGAAGGATTTGAAGGCGCTGGTCGTGCGCGTCGATTCCCCCGGCGGGTCCGTCATGGCGTCGGAAAAGATCCGGCAGGCCATAATGGAGGCCAAGCGAAAGGGACTGCCGATCGTTGCATCGATGGGCAATGTCGCGGCGAGCGGCGGCTATTGGGTCTCGACTCCCGCCGACATGATCTTTGCCGAACCCGGCACTATCACCGGTTCGATTGGCGTTTTCGGCATCTTGCCCAGCTTTGAAGGAACGCTGGCGAAGATGGGGATTACCACCGATGGCGTGCGCACCACGCCGCTTTCGGGCCAGCCGGACCTTGCGGGCGGCACAACGCCCGAATTCGACCGCATCATGCAGATGGGGGTCGAGGATATCTATGGCCGCTTCGTCGGTCTGGTCGCCAAGGCGCGGGGCAAAGCGCCCCAGCAGATCGACGCGATCGCACAGGGCCGTGTGTGGGATGGCGGCGCCGCGAGGCAGATCGGCCTCGTCGATCGCTTCGGCGGGTTGGAGGACGCGATTGCGCAAGCGGCAAAGCTGGCCAAGCTCGACCCCGCGAAAGCGAAAGCCTATCGGATCGAGAAGGAACCCGACAAGTTCGCCGAGTTCATCCAGTCCATGACGGAACGCGAAGACGAAGATGCAGACACTGGCCGCGACCTGCTGAGCCGTCAGGCGATGATCCAGCGCCGCTGGGCCATGCAGGCGATTTCCGATGTACGAGGATTACTAAGCGGCGCAGGCGTACGCGCGGATTGCCTGGAGTGCCGGGGCTATGGCGCGCCAACGGCTTCGAGTGCCGCTGATGAGCGGGGATTGATGGCGCTGATTGGTGCGTGGTTGCGGGGGTGATGGGCGGCCTGTTTGGCCTGTGAGGAGCTTCCAAACAGAAGCTTACAGAAAACACCCAGCGAAAAAGTCCTATGAGGTCGGCTCTGATAGGATCGTTTAATTTTTGGCTGATGCGTGTCGCCATGCATATAGCTCTTTTCTGCCGATAACTACTCGATACAGCGTGTCAGAAGGGCAAAGAACTGTGGAAGGTGATAATCGACCATCGTTGAAACTGGCTGATTTGCCAGCCCTTCGAGACATTTATCGCGTCAATGCCACCTTGGCAGACGAAGAGCTATCCATCACCACGAGGCGATATGAGCAAACAGTAGATCGCCGCGACAAGCTACGGGAACGCACTCGATTTGGACTGCTTGCCCTCAATGCGGCGTCGTTGGCGGCTTTGCTGAGCAGCTTGGGAAGCCAGTGGATCATAAAGCTTCAGATTACTGATGCCGACATTGCTCAAACTGTGTTTTGCTTCCTCGCCGGCCTAATGGCCGGGGCCACCGCAATCTGGTGGAGTGGGATCACAGCGACCCGAGATGCCGCTAGTGATTTCGAGAACCTATTAGAGGTTCGCCAGCGCAAGGCTGACTACGATGGGGCAGCGACTGCCGAAGCTGAAATGAAGCTAGTCAGTCGCCCAACGCCAAAGTGGAAAATCCCACCTGATTATCGTTGGTCAAAGATCGACAATATGCTCACAAATCTTGCTGGGGCTGCTTGGTTGAGTGCAATTGGAGGCATTGCCTGGAAGGTCGCTCAGCACGTTGAGTGGTGTAGTCCATGGTGTAGTTAAGAGCCTGTTGATACGGCCGCTATGCCGCCTGCGCTCATGAAAGCCGCCAGTCCGCACTCCACTCAAATCCGCCAATCACTCATCCCGATATACTGGCAGCCCCAAGCCGCGCCGTATGGCGATCGCCCGCAGCAGAAAGCCCAGCAGCGCCGCGATGACGCCTGCGACCGGAACGTCCATTCCCCACCAGTGTAACAATACGAACAGGCCCGAGGCGAAGGCGGCAGCGGTGACATAAAGCTCGGGCCGCAGCAGGATGGACGGCTCATGCGCGAGCAGATCGCGCAGGATGCCGCCGACGCACGCGGTCACAATGCCCATCATCGCCGCGACGAAGGGCGGAATGCCGTAGCTCATGGCCTTGGCCGCGCCGAACACAGCAAAGGCTGCCAGCCCGACGGCGTCGAGCCAGTCAAGCGCGCGGTCGCTCCACAGCCGCCGGGGCGTGAACCAGACGAGCAGCGCCGCGATCATGCATGTGACGGCGGGGACTGGATCATGCACCCAGAATACCGGCGCGCCGATCAACAGATCGCGCAATGTGCCGCCCCCTACTCCGGTCACAAGCGCGAAAAATGCGAAGGTGACGAGCGTCTGGCCCAGCCGTGCGGCAGCCAGCGCGCCGGACGCCGCAAAGACGAAGATACCCACGGCGCTTAGCGTTTCGAGCACCGGACCGATCTGATGAAGGGCGATGGAGGATGGGAGCATGGCGCAAGCTAGCCTCGGGCATCCCCGCCTGTCGAGGGGCGGCGAGGGAGAGCATCCCGCGCCGCCGCCCGATTATTCCATTTGGCCGACCCTTGTTACGGTCAGCACCGGAACGAACGCACTCGCCTATTTCGCCAGTTCAGCCTCAATCGCAGCCACCAGCGCCGGATCGTCGGGCGTCGTGGCGGGAGCAAAGCGCGCAGCTACAGTGCCGTCCTTCGCGATCAGGAACTTTTCGAAATTCCACAGCACTTCAGGCTCTTGGGTCGGCGTCATGCCATAGCCTTTCAGCTGCTCGCGGAACGCGTCGCCATCGCCCTGCGCCTTGGGCTGCTGGCTGGTGAGCGCGGCGTAAAGCGGGTGCTTGTCCGGGCCGGTCACGACGATCTTTTCGAACATGGGGAAATCGACGCCGAAATTGGTGGTGCAGAAGGTCGCGATCTCGTCATTGCTGCCCGGCTCCTGCGCACCGAAGTCATTGGCGGGGAAACCTGCGACGACCAGCCCTTTGTCCTTATAATCGCGGTAGAGCTTTTCCAGCCCTTCATATTGCGGGGTGAGGCCGCATTTGGAGGCGACGTTGACCGCCAAAACCACCTTGCCGTCATAGTCGGACAGGCTGGCGTCTGCGCCCTTGATCGTCTTCAACGGAATTTGCTGGATCGCGGTCATGATCTTCTCCTGGGGATTCTGAACGGGCCGGACCTTGCCATCATATCGCAGCGCCGAAAAGCCTTCCGGCCCCCGCCGTCACCGCCATCGCCAGCATGCCCCAGAACACGACCCGCCCGACCGACCGGCCGATCTTGCCGCCGCCCAGACGCGCGCCAACATATCCCAGCAACGCCAGGCACAGCAGCGAGGTCACAACGACGACGACAAGAGCCACTGGTGCCGGGCTGACGGCTGCGGCGAGGACGGGGGCGACAGCGCCCGCTGAAAAGGTCGCGGCGGATGTCAACGCGGCCTGCACCGGGCGTGCGGTGCTGATCTCCGAAATGCCAAGCTCGTCCCGCGCGTGAGCGGCCAGAGCGTCGGCCTCCATCAGCTGCCGCGCAACCTCTTCGGCCAGTTCAGGCTTCAGGCCACGCTCGACATAAATGTTGCGCAGTTCCTGCAATTCGACGTCAGGCTGCTGCGCTATCGCCTTTTTTTCCTTGGCAAGGTCAGCGCGCTCCGTGTCCGACTGCGCGCTGACGGACACATATTCCCCGGCGGCCATCGACATGGCGCCCGCAAACAGCGCCGCTATCCCCGACAACAGGATGACGTCGGGCGACGCGCCAGAGGCGGCGATGCCCGCGAGCAGGCTGGCGGTCGAAACGATGCCGTCATTCGCACCCAATACGCCGGCGCGCAGCCATCCGATGCGGTTGACATAATGGACGGCATGATGCGCCTGCGCCTGCTCGAGCGCGCCTGCCGCTGATCCTTCCATCGCCACCATCGTCAGATCCCCTGTCGTCAGCCGTTCAGTCCCTCGGCCTTTTCCGCCAATTCCAGCCAGCGTTCCTCGGCCGCATCCTTGTCGGCGCGCGCCTGCTCTATGGCCTTGGTCAGTGATGCAAAACGATCGGGATCACGGCTGTAGAGAGCCGGGTCGGCAAGCGCATCCTCATCACGTGCGATGGCCGCTTCCAGTTCCTCGATCTTGCCGGGCAGCAGGTCCAGATCGCGTTGATCCTTGTAGGTCAGCTTGGTCGCAGCGGTCCGCGGCGGCGGGGCGGCAACAGCCTTCTTTTCCGCACGAGGAGCGTTCCTGGGCTGGCGCTTGGCGACCCAGTCGGCATAGCCGCCGACGATCACATCCACCTGCCCCGACCCGTCGAGGCCAAGCGTCACGGTCACCGTCCGGTCAAGAAAGTCGCGGTCATGGCTGACAATCAGCACCGTGCCGTCATAGTCGGCGATGACCTCCTGCAGCAGGTCCAGCGTTTCCAGGTCAAGGTCGTTGGTCGGTTCGTCCAGCACCAGCAGGTTCGATTCGCGGGCGAACTCACGCGCGAACAGCAGGCGTGATCGTTCGCCGCCGGACAGCGTGCCAACCCGCGCTTCGGCCAGCGAAGGATCGAACAGAAATTCCTTCAGATAACCGTGAACATGCTTGCGCACCCCCCGCACGTCGATCCAGTCGCCGCCTTCGGCCAATATGTCACGCACACGCTTGTCGGGTTGCATCAGGCTGCGTTGCTGGTCGATGAAGATCATGTCGAGCGACTTGGCCTGCCTGACGACGCCTGAATCCGCGGCAAGTTCGCCGGTCAGCAGCCTGAGCAGCGTCGTCTTGCCCGCGCCATTGCCGCCGACGATCCCGATCCGGTCGCCGCGCTGGATACGCAGTGTGAAGTCCTTGATGACCGTGCGTTCGCCAAAATTCTTCGTGACATGCTCGGCGGTGATGACGCTTTTCGTCTTGCTGTCATCCGCCGCGACCGCGATCTTCGCCACGCCCTGCGGTCCGACCATCGCGGCACGCTGAGCGCGCATTTCCCACAGTTTCGCCAGACGCCCCTGATTGCGCTTGCGGCGGGCGGTGACGCCGCGCTGCAACCAGTGCGCCTCCAGCTTCAGCTTGGCGTCCAGCTTCTCGGCGGCGCGGGCCTCCTCGGCATAGATCGCCTCCATCCAATCCTCGAACCCGCCAAAACCGATCTCGTTGCGCCGGATCGATCCCCGGTCCAGCCACAGCGTCTGCCGCGTCAGCCGGGTCAGGAACGCGCGGTCGTGGCTGATGACGATGAAGGCCCCGTTGTAGCGGGCCAGCCAGCCTTCCAGCCAGTCGATTGCGTCGATGTCGAGATGGTTGGTCGGCTCGTCGAGCAGCAACAGGTCCGGCTCGCTCGCCAGAGCGCGCGCTATGGCGGCACGGCGGCGCTCGCCCCCGCTCGCGGTTGCTGCTTCACGTGACAGGTCTATGCCAAGCTGGCTGGCGATCGCCTCCACCTCATGCGCGGGCGGCGCATACTGCCCGGCGAGCGCAAAGTCGCGCAGCGTCGCAAATCCGACGACGTCCGGGTCTTGTTCCAGCATGATGACGCGCGCGCCGGGACGAACCGACCGCGTGCCCTCGTCAGGCTCCACCTGTCCAGCGATCAGCTTGAGCAGCGTCGTCTTACCCGCCCCGTTGCGCCCGATCAGCGCCAGCCGATCCTTCTCTCCCACAAAAATATCGAGATGACGGAAAAGCCAGTGGGTGCCCTGGCTGAGGCCGAGATTTTCAAAGGAGAATATGGGTGCGGGCATGGCCGTGCAGCTAGGACTTCCTGCGCGCTGCGGCAAGAGCGCACGGAACCGGAAGCTGACCGACGGCTTTCAACGTGTGTCAGCGTCCATTCATCGCAAGCGTCACAAACAGGGCGCTCGCTTTCCAAGGAGACAAGCTCAATGAAGTCCGCCCTCGCCATGATGGCCCTTGCCGCCGCGTCCCTGCCCGCCATGGCGGTCGCGCAGACCAGCGTAACAATCGCCGAAACCGCTCCCGTCGTGACGCTCAACGTCACCGAAACGGTGGAAGCCGCGCCTGACCAGGCTGTCGTGGGCACCGGTGTCCAGACGCGCGCGCCTACCGCAACGCAGGCGATGCGCGAAAATGCGGCGAAGATGGAACGCCTTATCGCTACTCTGGCCAAATCCGGGATCGCCAAGAAGGATATCCAGACGAGCGGCATCAATTTGAACGCCCAATATGATTACAGCAATCGCGACGGTCAGCCCTCTACGCCCCGATTCATCGGATATGAGGCGTCCAATCAGGTCACGATCAAATTGCGCGACATCAAGAAGGTGGGGCCGCTGCTCGATACGCTGGTTGAGGCAGGCGCGACCAATGTGAACGGGCCGACCTTCGCCATCGAAGACCCCACCCCCATGCTGGCGCAGGCGCGGGCCGCGGCGATGAAGAGCGCCAGGTCGCAGGCTGACTTTTACGCCCAGGCCGCCGGATACCGATCGGCCCGGCTGATCACCATTTCCGAAAGCAATAGCGGCGGCAATCCCCCGATGCCGATGATGACACAGCGGTTCAAAGCCGATTCAGCCGCCGCGACGCCGGTCGAACCCGGTCAGGTCGGATCGTCGGTGACATTGACCGTGCAATACGCCCTGGAGCGCTGATCCAGCGCAAATCAACGCATTCACGCCACCATTCACCACCTGTTCAATGCTTTGCCGCTATGGCATCCCAATGAAGATGAAGCATAGCATCCTGTTTACCGGCCTGGCCGCCATCGCAGCGATGGTGGCCTCGCCTCCCCATGCTGAAGCCCGTCAGCGGGACGAACAGGATGCGGCACGGCGCGCGATGCTGGATGGGCAGACCATGCCCTTCTCCCTCATCAAGCGCCGGGTCGATGCCGCCATGGGCGGCGCGACCTATCTCGGCGCCGAATTCAATCCTTCGTCCAACCGCTACCGGTTGAAATATGTGAAGGATGGCAAGGTGGTTTGGGTTGATGCGGACGGGCGCACAGGCGATATAACCGGTAGGGCGCACTAACGCGCCAAAGGCATAATACAAAGAAACGGGGCCATATGCGTCTGCTGATCGTCGAAGATGAACCGAGCCTCGGGCAACAGCTCCGCAATACACTGGAAGGTGCAGGCTATGCCGTGGACCTCGCGACGGATGGCGAGGACGGGCACTTTCTGGGCACGACCGAAAGCTATGACGCGGTCGTGCTGGACCTGGGCCTCCCCACCATTGACGGCCTGACGGTGCTGGACCGCTGGCGCAAGGAAGGGCGGGCGTTTCCAGTGCTGGTGTTGACAGCGCGCGACAGCTGGTCGGACAAGGTCGCGGGTCTCGACGCGGGCGCGGACGATTATCTGGCAAAGCCGTTCCAGAGCGAGGAACTGATCGCTCGCCTGCGCGCGCTTATCCGGCGGGCGTCGGGCAATGCGTCCAGCGAACTGACTGCCGGGGACGTGCGGCTGGACACGCGATCGGGCAAGGTCACGCTGAAAGGCGAGCCGGTGAAGCTGACCGCGCAGGAATATAAGCTGCTGTCCTATCTGCTTCATCACAAGGGCAAGGTGGTCAGCCGTACCGAACTGATCGAACATATTTACGATCAGGATTTCGACCGCGATTCCAACACGATCGAAGTGTTCGTAACGCGCATCCGCAAAAAGCTGGGCGCGGATGTCATCACGACGATCCGTGGCCTGGGCTACAGCCTGGATGAGCCGGGCCGCTGACCCCCCTCACTCTCCGATCAAAACGACCGGGGTCGGCATAAAGCGCCATGGCCAGCCAATCGGAACCTATCGCGCCTCCCCCGGTCCATTCCACAGGGTCGCTCAGCCGCCGCATGATCGGCATCGCGGCGCTGTGGATCAGCGTCCTGTTGCTGGGTGGCGGGCTGGCGCTTGACCGGGTTCTGTCGGCGGCCATCACCCGCAATTTCGACGATGGCCTGAATTATGTGCTGACGGCTATGATCGCATCCGCCGAAATCGGCCCGGACGGCGAAGTGCTGTTCAACCGGCCGCTTGCCGACCAGCGCTTTCTGGAACCCAATAGCGGGCTTTATTACCAGATCAGTGCAAAGGGGCATGAGGACTGGCGGTCGCGATCCTTGTGGGACCGCGCGCTCAAGGTGCTGCCCGAGCATGAAGACCGTGGTTTCCATGTCTATGACAGCAAGCAGTTTCCTGGCGAGGACCTGCGGATCATGGAGAGGACGATCGTCCTGCCCGGCTCCAGGACCCGTTGGCTGTTCATGGTCGCTGCCGCCCGCGCCGGGTTGGACGATCAAATCCGCGCGTTGCGATCCACCCTGACGCAGAGCTTCGCGCTGCTGGCGCTGGGTCTGATCGTGCTGACGACGCTCCAGACGCTCTACGGTCTGCGGCCGCTTCGCCGGGTGCGCAGGGAAATCGTGCACATGCGCACCGGCGACAAAAACCGTGTGACCGAACCGATGCCGGCCGAAGTGCTGCCCATGGTAGAGGAACTGAACGCCCTGCTCGCCCATAATGAGCGGCAGGCCGAAGAGGCGCGCACCCATGCCGGCAATCTCGCTCACGCGTTGAAGACCCCACTGACGGTGATCATGAACGCCGCGACCGCGCAGGCCGACGATCTGGGCGAAACAGTGATCCGCGAAGCCACCACCATGCGTCGTCAGGTCGATCATCATCTCGCCCGCGCGCGCGCCGTCGGGCGACGCGGTGCGGCGCAGAGCCGGGCAGAGGTATGGGCCAGCCTGCAGGCTGTGGAGCGCGCGGTTCAGCGCCTCTATCCCGAAGCGCGCATCGACATGGATGGCGACAAGGGGGCCGCCGTCCGCGTCGAACGGCAGGATCTGGACGAAATGCTCGGAAACCTCGTTGAAAATGCCGCCAAATATGGCGGGGGCAGCGTGTTCGCGACGGTAAGCCGTGCCGGCGACATGGTGGAAATCATGGTCGAGGACGATGGCGCGGGCATCCCAAAGGAAGAACGCACGCGTATCTTCGATCGCGGCGTCCGGCTCGATTCGGGAAAGCCCGGCACAGGTCTTGGTCTTGCAATCGTGCGCGACGTCGCTGAAATCTACGGCGGCACGGTCGCCATGGAGGAAAGCGAAGATCTGGGCGGCCTGCTGGTGCGGCTGCGCCTTCCTGCGGTCTGATGCGGCGGACGCTTTATCTGAGCGGCGGATTTATCGCTCTGGCGCTCGGCGCGGTGGGCATCTTCCTGCCATTGTTGCCGACGGTGCCCTTCATGATCCTGGCCGCGTTCTGCTTTGCCCGGTCAAGCCCTGCGCTGGAAGCAAGGCTTCTGGATCATCGTCATTTCGGCCCGCACATTCGCCGTTGGCGTGAACAGGGCGCTATCAGCCGCCGCGGCAAACGCGCGGCCCTCCTGGCTTTTGGGTTCAGCGCAATGCTGGCTGTTCTTCTTGCGCCCTTCCCCTGGATGCTGATCCCGTTGGCAGCGGCGCTGATCGGCGGCACATGGATCTGGGGCCGCCCGGAAGGCGGCGCTTAGGTCAGTTCATCGTCAGGATCATGTTGCGAACCTGCGGAAAGACTTCCTTTTCCCACTTGCTGCCGGAAAAGACGCCATAATGGCCCGCCCCGATCTGCAGATGATGGCGTTTAAGATGCGGGCGCAGGCCCGTACATAGCGCATGGGCGGCGGCGGTCTGGCCCACGGCACAGATATCGTCCCTCTCACCCTCGACCGTCAGCAGAGCCGTCTTGCGAATCGCGCCCGGATTGACCAGGCGGCCGCGATGCTCGAGTTCCCCCTTGGCGAGCAGCATCCGCTGGAAAACGCGATCGATAGTTTCCAGGTAAAATTCAGCGGTCATGTCCAACACCGCGAAATATTCCTGATAGAAGCTCTTGATCTTTTCCGCTTCCACATCCTTGCCGTCGGCGAGCAGCTGATACAATTCCCGGTGCTGCGCGCCGTGGCGTTCCAGATTCATCGACATGAACGCCGATAGCTGGAGAAAGCCGGGATATACCTTTCGCCCCGCGCCCGGATAGCGCAGCGGCACCCGGGTAATCAGGTTCTTTTCGAACCAATCCATCGGCCGTTCATTGGACAGTTCATTGACCACCGTCGGCGCAGCGCGAGGATCGATCGGACCGCCCATCAGCGTCATGGATCGTGGCGTCGCAGCGTCGTCATCCTCCGCCATCAGCGCGACGGCGGCAAAGGCGGGAACGCAGGGCTGGCACACCGAAAACATATGGGCGCCCGGACCCATTTCCTGCAGGAAGGTGATTACATAATCGATATAGTCGTCAAAGCCGAAACGACCGGCCGAAAAGGGCACGTCACGCGCATTCTTCCAGTCGGTGATATATACGTCATGGTCGCGCAGCAATGTGCGTACCGTGCTGCGCAGCAATGTCGAAAAATGGCCGGACATCGGCGCGACCAACAGGACGCGCGGCTGTTCCGTTCCCACATCGTCCTTGGCGAAATGGAGAAGGTTGCCGAATGGCAGATCCAGCACAACCTCTTCTCGCACCGCAGCAAGAGTGTTGCCGCAACGCACCTCTTCAATATCGTAGGGTGGGCGCCTGTGGGTCAGCCTTGCCCCCTGGAATACATCCATCAGGGCGAACATGCGGCGTGACATGGGCCAGTCAGCTGCCGGACCTATCTTGTCCCGCAATCCCAAGGCCAATTGCGCACCGAAACGAGCCGGGGCGAGCATGTCTTCAAAAGCCTGGTAGCCGTTATACAGCATCATCATAATATGAATGGTGCCCCAAAATGTTCCCCCGGACCGATTCGGTCCCTTCCGTTCATTTATACCGCTTTTTGCATATTGCACTGCATCATGTTTGATGAAAGATAAGAATGAGTGGGAGGAATGTCATGGCCGCAGCGGAACTGACCATATCAAGCAAGGTATATTCCTCATGGTCGCTCAGGGGGTGGCTGCTGTGCCGATTGGCGGGGCTGCGCGTCTCTGAAAAGATGATCGCGCTGGAAAATCCGGAAAACCGGGCCGAACTGCTGCTGCTGACCCCTTCAGTGCTGGTTCCTCGCCTTACCCATGAGGGCGCGAGCGTATGGGACACGTTGGCCATCGCGGAATATCTGCACGAACTCTATCCCAATGCTGGCATGTATCCCAAGGACCGCATCGCCCGCGCCCATTGCCGGTCGATATCGGGTGAAATCCATTCCGGCTTCGCAAACCTGCGGTCGGCCTTGCCGATGAACCTGAAAATCAGGCACAAGAAATTCCCTATTTTTTCAGGCGCAAAACCCGACATCGAACGAGTCGAGGCGATCTGGACCGAATGCCTTTCCAGCTATGGCGGCCCTTGGCTGTTCGGCGACAGCCCTACGGTTGCCGACGCCATGTTCGCGCCGGTGGCCCAGCGTTTCCTGACCTATGCGGTTCAGCTGTCGGACAAGGCGGCGGGCTATTGCGACACGATCAACAGCTGGGACCTGATGCGCGAGTGGATCGATGACGCGCGCAACGAGCCTGACGAGGTGGAAGAACTCGACATCGAGTTCTGATCCTCCGCCCCCCGGTCACGCCCGCAACTGCGCCAGCCAGTCCCCGATCATGGATCGGCCAGCCGCGACCGCACCGGGGCCATGCTCATCATGATCGCGCCGCAGCGCAACGCCGCACTGTCTGGCGATGTCGAGATCGGCCCAGAAATGGGTCAGCCAATCCTCGAACCGTGGATCCTCGCCCATTTCGGCATGAAACTGCAACGCCAGCAGGTTGCGCCCCCGCCGAAACGCCTGATGTTCATAGGCGGAAGTGGAGGCAAGCAGCTCGACGCCGCGCGGCAATTCGAACGTATCGCTGTGCCAATGCAGCACCGGCACATCCTGAAGGTGCCGGAGCGGCGAATCGACGCCCGCGCCATTCAATGCGACCGGCGCGAAGCCCAGTTCCATGCTGTGTCCCGGATACACCCGTGCGCCAAGGGCCGCCGCAATCATCTGGCTGCCAAGGCACACGCCCAGCGTCGGCAAATCCTGCTCCAGCCGAGCGGCGAGTTTGCCGATCTGCGTGGGTATCCATGGATGCAGGTCATGCTCATAGACGCCCATCGGCCCGCCCATCATGATCAGCAGGTCAGGCGTGCATAGATCGATATGGTGAAATTCGGGGCCGGCGACATCGACCCGCTCAATCTCATAACCAGCGGCCTCGATAGGCTGGAGATACCCAGCCGCACCTTCTCTCGGCACGTGACGGATGATAAGCGCTTTTTTCATTGCCAGGCGAACCTAGCCAATCGGCGCAACGGCCACCACCTCAGCCTTTCTTGCGGGAATGATAATCCTGCTATTGACCGCCGGGGCCCTTCCTTCGGCTGATGCGCCACAGGGCCGTAAACCCGATGCAGCCCCAGATGATGTTCAGCACCATGGACGGGATAGCTCCATGCCACCAGGTATTCAGCACGAAGAAGGTGGCGCCCATAGCGTTCATCCACTGGAAGGCAGCGGAATCACCTGACAAACGGCCCGTCGACACGAGGATATAGGCGCCCAAGATCAGGAGCGCGCCGATCCAGCCGACCAGTTCCACGAAAATCGCCACGTGCCCCACCGCCTCATCATCTCCCGGCTCTTGCCGGGGAGACCGGTCTGCCAGATCCCGCGACAGCTTGTGGGGCACAGCGGATGCTGAAACAAGCTGCGCCTGCCACGCACAGGCACGCCGCATAAAAAAAGGCCCCCTCCATCCGAAGGGGGCCTTTTTTCAGATCATTTGGTCAGCGGATCAGGCCGCCAGCTTGCGCAGGACATATTGCAGGATGCCGCCGTTCAGGAAGTAATCCAGTTCGTTGACGGTATCGATGCGGCAGAGCGCGGTGAAGGTGAAGGTCGAGCCATCGGCGCGCTTCACGAGCACTTCGACATCCTGACGGGGCTTTAGGCCGGAAACATTCTGGATGGTGAAGGTCTCGTCACCTGTCAGGCCCAGCGTGTCCTTGCTCTCGCCATTCTTGAACTGGAGCGGCAGGACGCCCATGCCAACCAGGTTCGAACGGTGGATACGCTCGAAGCTTTCGACGATGACGGCGCGGACGCCCAGCAGGTTGGTGCCCTTCGCCGCCCAGTCGCGCGACGAACCGGTGCCATATTCCTTGCCGCCGATGACGACCAGCGGCGTGCCGTCAGCCTTGTGCTTCATCGCCGCGTCGTAGATCGGCATGATTTCGCCATTGTAGCGGGTCATGCCGCCTTCGACGCCATCCAGCATCAGGTTCTTGATGCGGATGTTGGCGAAGGTGCCGCGCATCATGACTTCGTGATGACCACGGCGCGCGCCGTAGCTGTTGAAGTCAGCCTGCGCCACCTGATGCTCGCTCAGCCACTTCCCGGCCGGCGAAGTCGCCTTGATCGAACCGGCAGGTGAAATGTGGTCGGTGGTGATCGAATCGCCGAACACGGCCAGCGGTTTGGCTTCGATGATGTCGTTGACCGGCGCGGGGGTCATGCTCAGACCCTCGAAATAGGGCGGGTTGGCGACATAGGTCGAACCCGCGCGCCAGGCGTAGGTCGCTGATCCAGTGACGTCGATCGCCTGCCAGTGCGCATCGCCCTTGTAGACATTGGCGTAGCGGGCCTGGAACATCGCGCGATCCATGCAGCCAGCCATCGTCGTCGCGACTTCGTCATTGGTCGGCCAGATGTCCTTCAGATAGACGTCCTGACCGTCCTTGCCCTTCCCGATCGGGGTGGTGATGAAGTCTTCGATCACCGTGCCCTTGAGCGCATAGGCCACGACCAGCGGCGGGCTGGCGAGGAAGTTGGCGCGGACGTCAGGCGACACGCGGCCTTCGAAGTTGCGGTTGCCCGAAATAACGGCAGCGGCGACCAGGCCGTTTTCGTTGATCGCCTTGCTGATCGGCTCGGCCAGCGGGCCCGAGTTACCGATGCAGGTGGTGCAGCCATAGCCGACGAGGTTGAAGCCCACGGCATCGAGATGCTCCTGAAGCCCGGCCTTGGCAAAATAGTCGGTCACGACCTGCGAACCGGGCGCCAGCGAGGTCTTGACCCAGGGCTTGGGCTTAAGGCCGAGTTCGTTCGCCTTCTTGGCGACGAGGCCCGCGGCGACCATCACGCCGGGGTTTGACGTGTTGGTGCAGCTGGTGATCGCGGCGATGGTGACGTCGCCGTCGCCAATGTCGAAATCCTTGCCCTCGACCGGAACGCGCTGCTGCGCCTTCTTGTAGACGTTGGCCATGTCGGCGTTGAAGACGTCATCGACTTCCGGCAGCGACACGCGGTCCTGCGGACGCTTGGGACCGGCAAGACTGGGGACGACAGTGGCGAGGTCCAGTTCCAGCGTATCGGTGAACACCGGCTCGACCGAAGGATCGATCCAGAAGCCCTGCTCCTTGGCATAGGCTTCGACCAGTGCGATATTCTCGTCGCTGCGGCCGGTCAGGCGCATATAGTCCAGCGTCTTGTCATCGATGCCGAAGAAGCCGCAGGTCGCGCCATATTCCGGCGCCATGTTGGCCAGCGTCGCACGGTCAGCGAGCGACAGCGAAGCGAGGCCAGGGCCGAAATATTCGACGAAGCGGCCGACAACGCCCTTGGCGCGCAGCATCTGTGTCGCAGTAAGCACCAGGTCGGTGGCGGTGACGCCTTCCTTCAGCTCGCCGGTCAGCTTGAAACCGACGACTTCGGGGATCAGCATGGAAACGGGCTGACCCAGCATCGCCGCTTCGGCTTCGATGCCGCCCACGCCCCAGCCCAGAACGCCCAGGCCGTTGATCATGGTGGTGTGGCTGTCGGTGCCGACGCAGGTGTCGGGATAGGCAACGGTCACGCCGTCAGGGCCTTCACTCGACCAGACGGCCTGCGCGATATTTTCCAGGTTCACCTGATGGCAGATGCCGGTGCCCGGGGGCACGGCGTAGAAATTGGCAAGGCTCTTGCTGCCCCACTTCAGGAAGTCGTAGCGCTCCATATTGCGCTGATATTCGATTTCCACATTCTGCTCGAACGCCTTGGGCGTGCCAAATTCATCGACCATGACCGAGTGGTCGATGACCAGGTGAACGGGGACCTGCGGGTTGATCTTGCTGGCGTCGGCGCCCAGCGCGGTCATCGCGTCGCGCATCGCGGCCAGGTCGACGACGCAGGGAACGCCCGTGAAATCCTGCATCAGCACGCGGGCCGGGCGATACTGAATCTCGCGCTCGGCCTTGCCCTTGTCATTCTGCCAATCGACAATCGCCTTGATGTCGTCAGTGGTGACGGTCACGCCATCTTCGAAACGGAGCAGGTTTTCCAGCAGCACCTTCATCGAGAAGGGAAGACGCGAAACGTCGCCCAGCTTGGCGGCGGCCTTCTTCAGCGAATAATAGGCAATGTCCTTGCCCCCGACATTCAAAGTGTCGCGCGTGCCGAGTGTATCCTGTCCGATGGCGGTCATGAGTCGTGCGTCTCCTCGCATTGCCCCGGCCAGGAGCGAGAGGAAAACGACATTCCACCATCGCCCGCCGCACCGCTAAAAATCGGCCGACAAGGTGGCGGGATGCGCCCCAACCGATGGCCGAAGCAGGTATGTCCCTTGATGCGCGCCGCCATAGCGCCTGCTCGCCTCAAGTCAAATGCGAAGGCGCGAAATGGGACGTTGGGCGAATCTTTCTTGTAGACGCCCCGGCCGCGCAGCGGATACATTGGGCCGTGGCCGCGTTCTGCAAAAGAGCGGGCTGCCAGGACACCCAAATGGGTCGCACGCTCTGACGTTTGTCGCTGCATCAATACGGCATTGAAATTATTTCTGAATTCTTCGCCTGATGTTCGAGAAATATATGTCTGAGGAGGAAGAGACGATGCGCCCAGCTTCGAGCCTCGCGACCGGTCAGTCATTTGACCCGGCCCTAAGGGGATACATCATCCATTACCACGTTGGGGAAGCCAATCATTGCCCCAGCTGCGGCCGCAGCCAGTGGCTTGTCGGTCGCATAATGGCCGAATGCGCCTATTGCGAAACTGCATTGCCGCTGGAAAACAACCGGGGCGTCGGCGCTTGCGCACGCTTCGTGCGAACCCATGCACCGGCGCAACCCGTTGGCGGAGGCGGTCCGACAATCGCCTGAGCTTTGGCCAATCGCCGCCGCAGGATTGAACTCACGCGGCGGCGACGCCTTCTACCTCGACCACGCCGTCGCCTGCGTAAAACCCCTGCACGCGCACGCGCTTTTCGACATGATCGACCGGCACGCGTAGCAGCACCAGCCGGAATGTTCCGCCTAGATCGCGCTGGAGCAGAAAACCGGCCTCGTCACGCAGCAACCTGCCCGTCTCATCCACTCCAGCGCCGACCTCAATCATGGCGTCAATCTATTGCGTTCTTGATCCCTTTTCCAGCCAACAGGCCAAGGACAAGGAAAATCACGAACAACGCGATCGCCAGGAAGAACAGGATCTTGGCAATTCCTACAAAGGTGCCCGCGGCGCCGCCAAAGCCAAGAATGGCCAGCACGGCGGCGATGACGAGCGAGATGATAGCGAGCTTGATCATCCTACGGTCCTTCTTTTAATTTCAGCCATGTATCTCGAACGGCTGATCCGCCCTCCAGTTCCGCCCGTCCTTGAACCGATGATGGGCATGCTGGAAAGCGACTATGGGATCGAAAAATATTTCAGCTATGTCGTGATCAAATCGCCCTTCATAAAACATCATTATCCGATCCAGCATCTGTTTGGTGAGCACAAATGATTGACGACCTGCTCGAACCCCTGATCGCCTTCCGCCGCGATATTCACGCGCATCCGGAACTGGGCTTTTGCGAGCATCGGACCGCAGGCCGCATCGCGGAACAGCTGCGGGCGCTGGGTCTGGAAGTGCATGAGGGGATCGGCGGCACCGGCGTCGTCGGAGTCCTGAAAAACGGCACATCCACCCGCAGCATCGGCCTGCGCGCAGACATGGATGCGTTGCCGATCCATGAGCAGACCAACCTGCCCTATGCCAGCAAGACACATGGCAGCTTCCACGGCTGCGGGCATGACGGCCATGTCGCCATGCTGCTGGGCGCCGCGCAGCATCTGGCGCGAAGCCGCAATTTCGACGGCACCGTCAACTTCTTCTTCCAACCTGCCGAAGAAGGGCTGGGCGGCGCGCGGGAGATGGTGAAGGAGGGGCTGTTCGAACGCTTCCCCTGCGAGCGTGTGTTCGGCCTGCACAACTGGCCGGACCTGCCCGCTGGCACGATCGCCACGCGCCCCGGCCCGATCATGGCCGCAGCCGACAGGTTTGAAATCAGCCTGGAAGGACGCGGTGGCCACGCCGCCATCCCGCAGGACACGCCAGACGCGATCCTGGCTGCCGCCAGCCTCGTCACCCAACTCAACAGCATCGTCGCCCGCCGCATCGCGCCGACCGCATCGGCGGTGCTATCCATCACCCAGATTCACGGTGGCCACACGCATAATGTGATCCCGGCGGAAGTGAGCGTCAGCGGCACCGTCCGCACCTTCGACGCCGCCGTGCGGGACGTGATCGAGGACGCCTTGCGCAAGATCGCCGCTGGCGTGGCGATGGCCCATGATGTGACCGCGCATGTGGATTATCAACGCTGCTACCCCGCCACGATCAACGATGCGCAGGCCGCGCAGGAGGCGTTGGAAGCCGCCAGGACCGTCGGCAATGCTCAAATCGCGCCCGAACCCGCCTTCACCTCCGAGGATTTCGCCTTCATGCTTCAGGCATGCCAGGGCGCCTATATCTGGCTCGGGCAGGCGAAGGCGGAAGGATCCGTGCCGCTCCACAATCCACATTATGATTTTAACGACGATGTGCTCGGCCTCGGCATCCGCCTGCACGTTGCGCTTGCCGAACGGCATCTGGCCAAAGGCTGAAGCCCTCGCCCTCCGCCAGAGCTTCCGCGACATTCAGAACCAGAAACGCACGCCCATGACGAGGCTGGCGGCCGACGCACGCTTGCCTTCCGCGCGAGCAAAGCGCGCCGTATCGCCCAGCTTGCGTTCCCAGTTGACCCCCACATAGGGCGCGAATTCGCGCGCGAATTCATAGCGCAGTCGCAGCCCCAATTCGATGTCGGACACGCCCGACCCGATCCCGAGTTCCGGCACATCCTGCGCGGCGATATTCACTTCGGCGGCCGGTTGCAGGATCAGCCGCTGGGTGATCCGCTGGTCATAGCTTGCCTCCAGCCGCAGATGCGCGTCCCCCTTGTGGGAGAGGAAAGCCTGCGCGCCCACTTCGAACCAATAGGGTGCAAGCCCGTCTACACCAATCACCGCATAGGTTCGGTCCGGACCAGCACCGAAATCGTGCCGCACGCCCGCTTCCAGGTTGAACCACGGATCGATCGCGCGGCTGTAGAGCGCCTGCGCCTCCGCGCTTTCCAGGCCGCCGCCCACCTCTCCCTCGCCCTCGGTCTTGAACGCGAAGCGGTTTATGTCGCCGCCGATCCACCCTTCGCCCTCCCAATGGTAGCCGTCGCGTCCCTTGCCCATCCGATATTCCAACCGGTCGAGCATCAACTGCGAAAAGGCCATGCCACCGCTTTCCTTGAGCATCGCCGCACGCGCGCGGGCCATGTCGGCCGGGCTGTAAAATGCTTCGGCGGCGTGATCGGTGGGGACAGGCGGCGCATCGCCCTTGGGGATGGCGTCATCTGTTGACGACATGGCGTGCCCGGCATGGGGATTATCATCCGAGGGCGCTTCAACAGGGGCCGGATGGGCCGAATGATCCTGCGGGGGCGGCTGCTGCTGCTCGGGCGCGCCATGATCCATCTGGCTGTGGTCCATCTGGCCATGGTCCATTTCCTGCGCCAGCGCGGGGGAGGATGCGGATGCCAGCATAAGGGCTGCGGCAATCATCCTCATACCGCCGCTCCCTCATGCCGGACGGTCACGACACGCATCATGCCCGTATGCATGTGCATCAGCATGTGACAGTGAAAGGCCCAGTCGCCCAACGCGTCGGCGGTTAGATCGAAACTCACCTTGCCGCCCGGCAGCACATTCACCGTGTGCTTGAGCGGATTATGCTCCCCAGCACCCGTCACCAGTTCAAAGAAATGGCCGTGCAAGTGGATCGGATGCGGCATCATCGTGTCGTTGATCAGGTTCACGCGCACCCGCTCCATATGGCGGAAGGCGATGGGATCGGCTCCGTCGGACAGCTTTACCCCATCGAACGACCACATATAGCGTTCCATGTTCGCGGTCAGGTGGATGTCCAGCGTCCGCGTGGGCGTGCGCCTGTCCTTGTTCGGCTCCAGCGATTTGAGGTCAGCATAGGTCAGCACCCGGTGCTCGACATTTTCCAGCCCGGTTGGCCGGTCAGCCGTCCGATCAGCGGGCATGGGGGAAAGGGTGGCGACGCCCGGCCCCATCTTCACCTGCGGCGCGACCGACTTGTCGCGCATCTTCATCGAATGGCCGGACATGCTGTCATTGGCGGGCTGGCTGAGGTCTATGACGCCCCCCTGCCCCATGTCCATCCCGGACATGTCCATCCCCATGTCCTTCATGCCCAGTAGCGGCCGATCCCGCAGGGCGGGCACCTCCGCCGCCATGCCGACGCGCGGCGCCAGCGTCGCCCGCACCAGCCCGGACCGGTCGATCGCTTCGGCGATCAAGCCATAGGCTTTCGCCTCCGTCGGCTGCACCACCACATCGTAGGTTTCGGCGATGCCGATCTGGAACTCGTCGGTTTCGACCGGCTGGACATGCTGGCCGTCGCACTGCACCACCGTCATCGGCAGCCCCGGCAGGCGCACGTTGAAATTCGTCATGGCCGACGCGTTGATGATCCGCAGCCGCACCCGTTCGCCCGGCGTGAACAGCCCGGTCCAATTCTCCGCCGTGCCATGTCCGTTGACGAGGAAGCTGTAGGTCGATCCCGTGACGTCCGAAATGTCGGTCGGGTCCATGCGCATCGCGCCCCATTCCAGCCGCTCCTTGGCGCTCTGGTCCTTACCCGCAAGCAGCCCGGCCAGCGTCTGCTTCTGCATGTTGAAATAGCCGCCCATCTGCTTGAGGCGCTTGAGCAGCACATGCGGATGAATGGGGCTCCAATCGGACAGCACGATCACATGCTCGCGCTCGCTGCGCACCGGGTCGGCTCCGGCGGGGTCAATAACGATAGGCCCATAATGGCCCATCGCCTCCTGCATCCCCGAATGGCTATGATACCAGTAAGTGCCCGATTGCCGGATCGGAAATGCGTAGGTGAAGGTTTCGCCCGGCCGGATGCCGGGGAAGCTGACGCCGGGAACGCCATCCATCTGGAATGGCACGATCAAACCATGCCAGTGGATCGACGTGTCTTCCTTAAGCCGGTTGGTTACGGACAGGCGGACATTCTGTCCTTCCTTCAACCTGATGAGCGGGGCAGGCAAGGCGCCGTTGATCGTCACCGCATGGGCCGACCGCCCGCCTGTGGAAAAATGGCTTTCGGCGATGGTCAGCGCGATATCCTCACCGCTCAGCACACCCGGCGCTGGCGCAAGTCCGGCAGTCCCGTTCTTCGCCCAGGTCGGAAGCGCGCGGCTCAAGGCCAGCGCACCGCCGAAATGGCCCAACCCACGGATCAAGCTGCGGCGATCAACATCATGTAAGGGGAAGGGCATGGGATGCTCTGCAAAAAAGGGAGTCGTTCAGATTTATACGCGTGTGGAGCCGTCACCCCTTAAAAATTCGGCCAGCTTTTGGCGGGCTCGATAAAGACGGGTCTCCACCGCCTTCTCGCTCAATCCCAGCGTCTGCGCCACCTCCGCCTGGCTCATCCCTTCGATCGTCCGCAACAGCAGCACATCCTTGAGATTGGCTGGCAAAGCAGCAATCGCCGCATGGATTCGCGCGAGCAGCGCCTGCGATTGCATCGCCTCCTCGGGCGTCGGCCCGTTATCGGCGACAGTCGCCGCTTCCTCCATCGGCCGTGCGAAGGTGAAAAAACGCCGCACCGCCCGCCGCCGCGCCCAGTCATGGCATTTGTTGATCGCGATCCGGGCGATCCATAGCCGGAAAGGCCGCGCCCCGTCATAGCGCGCCAGCGCGGCGAAAGCCGAAATGAACGTCTCCTGCGTGATATCAAGGGCCTCGGTCGCGTCGCCCGCATGTCCACGCGCCAGCCTGTAAACGCCATCACGATGCCGCCGCATCAATTCGCCATAAGCGGCCTGCTGCCCCGCCAAGGCCAGCTCCGCCAGCTCGGCATCACCTCGGTCGGCGAGTGAAGGCCTCACCGCGCAGGTTCGGTCAGGACCTTGACGACGGCGGCGTCGAACTGTGCCGCCTGATCGGGCCGCAAAACCGCGCGCATTGCAAATATGTGCTTCAGCGTCTCTTTCTGCAGCATTCCCATGACATGGTGCGTTCGATCGACGGCCTCGCTCACCTTCGGCCCATAGCCATGTTCGGCAGCTATAGCCTGCGCCAGCCGCGCGTTATCCGCGCGCATCTCGGCCTCCATCGCCGCCCGCCGTCTGGCGAAATCCATCTCCAGCGCATGAATGCGCCGCTCCTGCTCGTCATCCAGCTTCAGCTTTTGGTGGATCAGGGCATGCACCTCGCTCTCGACCCGCGGTTCAGGCGCGATCCATATGCGCGCGACCAGCACTGCCGCCAGCGCAGCCGCAAAGGCGACCAGCGCGACCAGCCCATATCGGCCCGCCCCCTTCATCCCCTATTGTCCCAATAGTTGCGAAGGCGCGTAATCGGACATGCCGATCACGACCGGCGCGGACGCCGCCTGTGCCGGAGCGCCGGGCACGACACTGCCGGCCCAGCCGATGCCGATCGCCACCATCCCCGCCAGCGCCAGGCTGCGCCGCGCGACGGCCCGCTCACGGCGAACCGCCGCGCCGGCCATCACCACCTCTTCCATCGCCTCAAGGCGCGGATCGGCGGGCAGCGCACGAACCTGGCTCAGCAATTGGTCGAGGTCGCTCATCACTTGCACTCCCGTTACATCCTCCAGGATACGCGTTGCAGGCGCCGATCCTTCATGCAAAAGTTTATGCCGGTTCGTCGAGGGGTGACAAAATCCGTTGCGTACTATCTCGTAACCGCAATCCGATTGGAGATCATTCCCATGCGTCGCATCCTGTTCACCGCCGCCATCGCGCTCGCTGCCTTGCCCTCCGTGGCGATGGCGCATCCCAAGCTGCTCTCATCCACGCCGGCGGCCAACGCCACCGTCGCCAAGCCGACCAGGCTGACCCTGACCTTCTCCGAAAAGCTGCTTGCGCCGACCAGCGGTGTTGATCTGACCATGACCGGCATGCCCGGCATGGCCAACCACGCGCCGATGCCGATCAAGGGCTTCAAGACCGCTGTCGAAGGCGATGGCAAGACACTGGCCGTCACCCTACCTCGGGCGCTTCCGGCGGGCAGCTACGACCTTAACTGGCACGTCGTTAGCGCCGACCAGCACAAGATCACGGGCAAATACAGCTTCTCGGTAAAGTAAACCGCGCCAATCGACGGCCCTCTCGCGCGCCGCCGATGGCCAGGAACTGGCGTCGGCCCGCACCCATTTGCGATTGTCGCTGACGCTGGAAACGATCCCGGCCGCGACAATCCCGGCGCCGGTCGCGCCGCCCTAGATCCAGCCTTCCAGAACCTGATTGGGCGGACGGTGACCATCCACCCAGCTACGGATGTTGGCAATCACCCGCGCGCCGGTGGCGTCCCGTCCTTCGAAGGTCGCCGATCCCATATGGGGCAGCAATACGACATTTGACAACGCCAGCAGGCGCGGATCGACGGCCGGTTCATGCGTATATACGTCCAGCCCCGCTCCCGCGATGCGGCCCTCCGCCAGCGCGGCGATCAGCGCCGGTTCGTCCGTGATCTCGGCGCGTGACGTATTGATCAGATAGGCGTCGGGCCGCATCAGAGCGATGCTGCGCGCGTCGATCATGCCCCTGCTGTCAGCATTGAGCGGACAGTTGATCGATACGATGTCGCTTTCGCGGAGCAGGGAATCAAGGTCGGGACGCCACTCCGCCGCCAATTCCTGCTCCACCTCGAACGGCATGCGGTGGCGGTTGTGATAAGCGATCGACAGGCCGAACGCAGCCGCACGCTTCGCCACCGCCCGGCCGATCCGGCCCATGCCGATGATGCCCAGCTTCTTGCCGCCAATGCGATGCCCCAGCATGCCGGAAGGGCTCCAGCCGGGCCATTCCCCCGTCCGCACCAGCTTTTCACCTTCGGCGAGGCGTCGCGGCACCGACAGGATCAGCGCCATCGTCATGTCCGCCGTATCTTCCGTCAGCACGCCGGGCGTATTGGTGACGATGATGCCCCTTCGCCGGGCTGCGCCCAGGTCGATATGATCCACGCCGCTGCCAAAGCTGGCGATCAGTTGCAGCCGGTCGGGCGCCGCATCGATCAGCGCCGCGTCGATCTGGTCCGTGACGGCGGGCACCAGCACATCGCACTGCGCCATGGCGCGAGTCAGGGCGGTGCGGTCCATGGGCACGTCGCCCACATTGAACACCGTGTCGAACAGTTCCGCCATTCGCGCCTCCACATTTGGGGGCAGGCGGCGCGTCACGACGACGCGCGGCTTGGCGGGACGCGGTTTCTTGGCCATGCTTGGCCGCTATTCCTGGTGGCGGCGATGGTCAAGCACCTTGTAGAGCGCGCCAAGACAATGGTTGTCGGCAGCGACTGCCGGGCGCTATAACGTGGCCACATATGAAAGGGAAAGATCGGGCATGAAGGGCTATTTGCGGCGCGCAGGAATTGTCGCCGCCGCGCTGTGCATTGCAGGCGAAGCGTCCGCCTCGCCGACAAAGCCCGTCCCCTACTGGGCATCGGTCAGGCAAGACGAAGCACGCATGCGCGTCGGCCCCAGCCTCGATTATCCGTCCAACTGGATCTATCGCCGTCGCGACCTGCCCGTGAAGGTCGTTCAGGTGTTGGGCCTGTGGCGCAAGGTGGAAGACCCCAGCGGCGCGCAGGGCTGGATGCACGTGCGATTGCTGAGCGACACGCCGACCGCCATCGTCACCGCTCCGGTCGCGCCGATGCGGCGATCGGCCAATGATGGCGCCCCTACCGTCTTCCGCGCGGAAAAGGGCGTCGTCGGCCGGCTGTCATCCTGTCGTGACGGCTGGTGCGGCTTCGACGTCAGCGGCCAGCGGGGCTACATTCGCGCCGCCGACATATGGGGCGCGACCTCCTGACCGTTCACTTCTGCCCTTCGCCCTTGTCATCGACGATCGCGAAACTGTCGCGCTGCGCCTGGGCTTGCGCCCCCTCCTCACCGCTGAACTGATCGTCGTGCATCAGCCGCTTGACCAGCGGCGCGATGGCCATCACCACGATACCGATGCCGATCGACCACCAGCCGATCTGGCCATAGACAGCCAGCACCCCATCGCGCGACGCCGCGCCGTCTTCGCCCCCCGTCGCGGCGGCGATCATCCCGGCCGCATATTGGCCGAGCGCCATCGCCAGGAACCAGATGCCCATCATCAGGCCGATCATGCGGGACGGCGCAAGCCTGGACATGGCCGACAACCCCACCGGCGACAGGCACAGCTCGCCCAGCGTGTGGCAAAGATAGAGAAGAAAGATGAACAACACCGGCGTCAACGTCCCCGGCGCGCCGGTCCCCGCCACCAGCACGAGGAATCCGGCGCCCACCAGGGCCAGCGCCATGCCGAACTTCGCAGGGGTAGAAGGCTCCCACCCCCGCTTCGCCAACGCGATCCAGAGCGCGGCGATCACCGGTCCGAATATCAGGATATAGGCGGCGTTGACCGACTGGAACATCGACGCTGGCACATCGAATCCCAGAATATGCCGGTCGGCATAGCGGTGGGTAAACAGGCTGAGCGAGGATCCCGTCTGCTCGTAAAGTCCCCAGAATAATGGATTTACGACCAGCAGGAATAGTGCGGCCAGCATCCGGTCGCGCCCGATGCGCTCCATCCGTCCGAACGCTTCCCAAAGGATGTAGACCACCATCAACATGCTGGCGCCCGCCAGCATCCATCCCACCACGACATGCTGCTGGATCAACAGCCAGCACAGCAGGATGGACAGCAGGCTCGACAGATAGACCAGCCATTCGCGGCTGATGACGCCGCCGATCCGCTCCGCCAGCCGCTGCGGGTCAGGCGGTTCTCCTCCACCCTGCAACAACGGCCGGCACAGGACGAAACCGATCACGCCCGCGATCATTCCCACCGACGCCGCGCCAAACCCCCAATGCCAGCCCCAGCGTTGCCCCAGATAGCCGCATATCACCGGGCCCAGCGTCGCGCCCACATTGATGCCCATGTAGAAAATCGTATAGGCCGGGTCGCGGCGGATGTCGTCGCGCGGATATAGCTGACCCACGAGCGCCGACACGCTGGCCTTCAGGAAACCCGTGCCGACGATCACCGTCGCCAGCCCCAGCCAGAACAGGCCAAGGCCCATGCTGCTGGCCCCATCTTCCGCCTCCAGCCCCAATATGATGTGACCTATCGCGATGACGACGCCGCCGAACAGGACCGCCTTGCGCTGTCCCAGATAGCGGTCGGCCAGATAGCCGCCCATCAGCGGCGAGATATAGATCAGCGACATGTAGGCGCCGTAGGAATGGGCGGCATCGCGGTCGGAAAAAAGGAAATGCTGCGTCAGGTAGAAGATCAGGAGCGCGCGCATGCCGTAGAAGGAAAAACGCTCCCACATTTCGACGAAAAACAGCAGGAACAGTCCGCGCGGATGGCCGATCCAGGTCTTGCCCGCCACAGGTTGGATTTCAGATTGGGTCGCCATCCGTTTCCTGTCCGGCCAAATGCTTGATGGCGAACCTAGAGCGGAAATCGCCAGCCTGTCAAAACAGTCGGCACTTGCACGCCGCGCGCGGCTTCGCCATCTGATGCGCCATGTTCAATGACGCCTCCACCCCGCTGTCGCTCCTGCGCACCCGTCGTTCGGGCAAGCCGCGAGACCTGGTCGCCCCCGGTCCGGACGCCGCCCAGTTGCGCCAGATATTGGAAATCGCCCTGCGCACGCCTGACCATGGCAAGCTCGCCCCCTGGCGCTTCGTCATCGTCCCGCAGGACAGGCGTGCCGATCTGGCGGACCTTCTGGACAGCGCTTATCGCCGGGAGAAGCCGGATGCCGGGCGATTGGAGCTGGAATCCATGCATCAGTTCGCCCACCAGGCGCCTGCACTGGTGGTCGCGCTGTCCGCCCCGGTTCTGGGCAGCAAGATTCCGCTTTGGGAACAGGAATTGTCCTCCGGCGCGGCGATCATGAACCTGCTGCACGCCAGCCACGCGCTCGGTTTTGCCGCAGGATGGCTCACCGGCTGGCCGGCCTATAATGAAGATGTCCGCGCCGCCTTCGCGCAGGGCAGCGAACGGATTGCCGGGTTTATCTTCATCGGCACGCCGGGCCGTCCTCAAGAGGAACGTCCCCGCCCGGACTATGACCAGATAGTTTCAGTCTGGAACAGCTAGTTGCAGCGACAACTGTCAAAGGATGGCGGACCGCCTTGACCTGCATCGCTGTATTATGGCACCGATGCACCCATGGCCGACGATTCCAAGCCCGTCTATATGCGCCTTCGCGACATCATCGCGGCATCGATACTTGATGGCAGCTATGGCGATGGCGACATGCTTCCCTCTGTCCGAGCGCTTGCCATGCAGCAGGGCGCAAATCCCCTGACGGTGGCCAAGGCCTATCAATGCTTCCAGGACGATGGGCTGGTATTGGTCAAACGTGGGGTCGGGATGTTCGTGGCAGACGGCGCATCCCGTCGCCTGCGCGAGGCGGAACGCCGCCGTTTTCTCGACACTGTGTGGCCGCCGGTTGCCGAACAGATCAAGCGCCTGGGCATCTCCGCCGAGGATCTGGGCCTGCAAGGCGTCTGAAAGACCAGGGCGCGGCTCCGGCGGTCAACCTTGCAACTGATATTGTTTGAGAAGATCGTACAGCGTCGGCCGGCTGATCCCCAGCATCTTGGCGGCCCCGGATATGTTGCCATCGGTTCGCGCGATAGCCCGGCGGATGGCGCGCCGGTCGGCCATTTCGCGAGCCGCTTTCAGATTGACGACGTCGCTCCCATCGGCCCGGTCGCCGTCCAGATCCAGGTCTGCCGCCGTGACATGCTTGCCATCAGCCATGATGACCCCGCGCTTCATCCGGTTTTCCAGCTCGCGCACATTGCCCGGCCAGTCCCAGGCGTCGAGCGCAGCCAGCGCGTCGGGCGCCAGCCCCTTGACCAGCGGGTTCATTTCCTTGGCGAAGCGGTTTAGGAAATGGCGCGCCAGCAAAGCGGGGTCGCCGGGCCGGTCCTTCAGCGCGGGTATCCGCACCACGACCTCGGCGAGCAGATAATAGAGATCTTCGCGAAAAACGCCCGTAGCGATCAACTTCTCAACATCATGATGGGTTGCGGCCACGATGCGCGCGTCCACGGACAACGGCTGGGCATCCCCCGTCACGTCAACCACGCCATTCTGCATGAAACGCAGCAGCTTTGCCTGCAACGCCAGCGGCATCTCGCCGACTTCGTCCAGGAACAGCGTGCCGCGATGCGCAAGCGCAATCTTGCCCGCCTTCGCATCGCTCCCATCATGAGCACCGAACAGTTCAGCCTCCAGCAATGGCTCTGGAATCGCGGAGCAGTTGATCGTGATGAACGGCCCACCCCGCCGTTCGGACGCGTCATGTAGCCCCTGGGCCAGCAATGCCTTGCCCGTGCCGCTCGCTCCTGTCAGCAGGACGGACAGGCTCGTCGCCGCCACCCGCTCTATGGTGCGGGCCACCTTCGTCATTTCCGCGGCCCCTGTGATCAGCCGCCCCAGCACTCTTGCCTGCTCGGGCGCCGCCTCGGCCAGCCGGGCATTTTCCTTTTCCAGCGCGTGGACATGAAAGGCGCGGCTGACGATCAGCCCCAACTCGTCGATGTCGACAGGCTTCTGATAGAAATCATAGGCCCCGCCCGAAATGGCGGCCAGCGCGCTTTCCCGCGCGCCATGCCCGGAAGCAACGATCACTTTCGTATCCGGCTTGATCCGCAGCATTTCCGCCAGCGTCGCAAAGCCTTCGCTGGTCCCGTCCGGGTCAGGCGGCAGACCAAGGTCCAGCGTAACGACATCGGGCGATTCCGCGCGCAGCATCTCGATCGCTTCCTCACGATCACCGGCGATGAACAGCTGATAATCCTCATAGGCCCAGCGCAACTGCCGCTGCAGGCCCGGATCGTCCTCGACGATCAGCAATTTGGGTCGCTTGTCGCTCATCAGGCGGCCTCCCCCCTTACTCCTTCGCGCGGCGCTGTCGGCAGGCGCAATGTGAAGCGGCTTCCGACACCCGGCTTGCTTTCGACGCCGATGCTGCCGCCCATGCTTTGCGCCAGCGCCCGCGCCTCGAACGCACCGATGCCAAAGCCGCCCGCCTTGCTCGACGAAAATGGCTTGAACAGATCGCGGCGGATATATTCCGCGCTCATGCCGCGCCCCTGATCGATTACTTCGACCATGGCCCATTGCTCAAACCCGCCGAGCCGGATTTCCACCGGACGGTCGCCCGCGCTCGCGTCGATGGCATTCTGCAACAGGTGAATGATGATCTGCTCGACCCGCGCCGGATCGGCCAGAGCGAGCGGCGCGGAACCCGTCAGTCGGATCTCATGCTGGCCCGACCGGCTGCGCGCCACCCTTGCGGCTACCTCGTCCAGAGACATGGGTCTCGGCTCCTCCGCCCTCCCCTTGTTATGCTGGGACAAGCGCGCCAGCATATCGTTCATCTTGCCCACCGACTCCCGCAGCGTCAGCACCATGTCGGCGCGGAAATCCGCGTTGTCGGCATGACGCTCGGCGTTGCGGGCAAGCAGCGAAAGCTGGCTGACCAGATTCTTGACGTCATGGATGATGAACGCAAAGCGCCGGTTGAATTCGTCGAACCGTTGCGCGTCGTCCAGCGCCTGCTGACCCTGCGCTTCACTCAGATAGCTTGCCGCCTGCCGCCCCGCCGTGCGCAGCATGTCGAGATCTTCCCAGTCCAGCCGCCGGTCCATCAAAGGCCGCGCCAGCAGGATCGCGCCGATCAGGCGGCCAAAATGGATAAGCGGCACCAAAGCCCAGGCGCGGGGATCGGCGCGCATCCAGTCCGGCGTGTCGCCAGCTTCCTGCCGGGTCGGTCCCCGGTCGATATCGATGATCCACCCGCTACGCTCGATCAGCAGCGCGAGGGGCGCGGGCACCACGACCTCATGGAACAGATCGCCGTCCCAATTCCAATGCGTTTCGAACGTCAGCGCGCCGTCATCGGATCGCAGCATCAATATGGCGGCGGGCGAATCCGTGATGTCGGCAACCGCCTTCGCCACCCGTTCGCCCAGCGGCGGCGCGTCGCTGCCCGGCCTGCCGATGGTGTCGCCAAAGCGCATCCATTCGGTTCGATAATCGTAGCGATGCTGGAAAACATGCTTTGCAACCTGCACCTTCCACATCGCCCGCATGCGAGGCGAAGGCAGCAGCACCAGCGCGCTTACCGCCATGAAGAAGACGCAGCCGATCTGGATCGCCCGCGCATAGGGGCCAGCGATCAACTCGATCGCAACCGCCGCCGCCGCGATCAGTATGACGTACAGCGTGATCGAAATC
This sequence comes from Sphingobium herbicidovorans, assembly GCF_002080435.1. Classification (NCBI taxonomy): domain Bacteria; kingdom Pseudomonadati; phylum Pseudomonadota; class Alphaproteobacteria; order Sphingomonadales; family Sphingobiaceae; genus Sphingobium; species Sphingobium herbicidovorans. Next base: position 686,779 of record NZ_CP020538.1, read on the forward strand.
AGTGACAGGGCACGGAATGTCAGCGCGCGTGACAGTTGCACCTGCGGCGCTCTATCCCGGCGCATCCCCGCCGCGATGACGGGCGCCAGCATCGCCATCATTGGCCCACGCAGGGCGTATAGTTCACTGGCGCGATCGATCGCGAAATAACCGATTACATAGAGGTTGAAATCATAGGTCCACATGGCCGCCAGCGCGCCGAGCAGCAACGCGACCCGTCCACGCTGCTGCGGCGGCCAGCTCACGTAAAGATGGTGGACCAGCATCAGGCTGCCGACCGCCGTCATCATGTGCAGGCTGAGCGACACCTGCACCAATGCGCGATGCAGATCGCTCGCGCCGGGCAGTTGTCGCCAGATCAGGTCAGTGAACGTCTGCAGCAGGATCAGCCCCGCCACCGCAGCATAGACCGACCCGATCGCCACCATCGATCCAACGCGATCCGCCGGGCCACGGCGCAGCATGATGAACAGCAACAGCAGCCAGGCGGCATTGCGGATATTCTCGCCAATCCCCGTCAGCGGCTTGTCCACGCCGCCGAACGACACATAAAGCGACCAGCAGGATGTCAGCAGCAGGGCGACCGCCAGCATTCGCTGGTCGATCCCATCGTCCCGCCGGCGCAGGATGAATATGCCGATCGCGGCGAACAGCACGGCGGCCAGCGCATGGCCCCAGTCCCCGACAAATTGCAGCAGCGTTCCCATCGCCGCTTCAGCGCGCGCCTTCAGGCCACAGCACCACGCGCAACGTCTGGATCAGGATCAGCAGGTCCAGGAACGGCGTGTAGTTCTTGGCGTAATAAAGGTCATATTCCAGCTTGTTGCGGCTGTCCTCGATCGATGCCCCATAGGGATAGTTGATCTGCGCCCAGCCGGTGATGCCCGGCTTCACCATGTGACGCTCGGCATAATAGCGCAGATGCTGTTCCAGATCCTCGACGAACTGCCGCCTTTCGGGACGCGGACCGACAAAGCTCATCTCGCCTTTCAGCACCGTCCAGGTCTGCGGCAATTCATCGATCCGCAGCTTGCGCAGCCAATAGCCCAGCCGCGTGATGCGCGAATCGTCCTTCTCTGCCCAGACCGCCTGCCCGCTGACTTCCGCGTCCTGCCGCATGGTGCGCAGCTTCACGATCCAGAATTCCTCGCCATACAGGCCGACGCGCTGCTGGCGGTAAAATGCTGGCCCCTTGCTGTCGAGCTTCACCAGGATCGCGGCGATCAGGATGATGGGGCCGGTCAGCAGCAGCAGGATGGAGCTGGCGACCACATCGAACAACCGTTTGGCGATGCTGGAAATCCGGCGGCCCGCCGAAAAGCCATCGGAAAATATCAGCCAACTGGGATTGACGCTGTCCAGGTCGACGCGCCCCGTCTCCCTTTCGAGAAAGGTCGAAATCTCGTTCACATGGACGCCGGTGGTCTTGATCCGCAGCAGGTCCGACAGCGGCAGGGCGTTGCGCCGTTCCTCCAGCGCCAGCACAACCTCGCTGGCGCCCAGCCGCACGACGAAATCGGCCAGATTGTAGATGGCGCTGCGGTTGATCGATTCAGGAATGACCTGCGCGCCATCGTTCATGGCGATGTAGCCCACGACCAGGAAGCCCGCGCCCTTGCGCTGTTCCAGATCCTTGATGCGGTTCGCGCGATTGCCTGCGCCAAGCACGACCAGTCGCCGTTTGAACGCCTCGCCCCCCAGCATCGATCCCAGGAGAAGCCGCACCGCCAGCAGCAGCGCGATGGCAAGGCCCATGGCATAGAGCGAATTGGACCGCCAAAGCGTCAGGTCGGGCAGGACGAAATGCATGACCGACAAAAATATGACGCCCAGCGAAATAGCGACCAGCAGTCGGGCGAAGGCGAAGCGAAGCGACTGGAGCGCCTCGGTGCCATAAACGCCAACCGCGATCATCCCTGTCTGGATCGACAAGGCAAAGCTCAGCAACGGCAGGGCGCGTGTCATGATCGGATCAACATTCATGCCGATCTGCTGTGCGCGCAATATCCACCCTGCTTCCGCCGCCCCGACCAGCAGGATAAAGTCGAGCAGTCCCAACAGCAGCACGGCGTGTGGCACATAATGTTTGAAAAGTCTGATCATCAGTCGCGCGCATTTCCGATGCTGCCTCGCCAAAGGGCAGCCTGGTGACATCGGATCAGCTTACAACCGGTGTAAGAAAATCCGACAGTGCGCACAGCGTGAACGAAAATCCCAAAGATTTTCTGAAGATGAGGGATTTTGGGAGAGCGCTTAAGCCGTTCAGCAGTGGGTCGGCAGGATCAGTTTTGCCGCCGGACATCCCGTACCGCTTCATGGGCGGCGTCTCCAACCAGCCGAGCCGCGCTGTCATCGGATTCGGCGGCTTCGGTGATCGCCCGGCTTTCCTTCACCTCACTTTCCCTGGTGAGATAAAAGAAGGCTATGGCAAGAATGAGGGCAATCGCTACCAGTGCGAAAATTACGCCGGTGCCGCGAGATTGCCCAGCCTGCGTCATGTCATCGGGCTGGCGCCACTCTGGAGGCAACACCCTGCCTCGTCCTCTCTTGACCATCGCGTACCTCCCAAACGCCTTCCCGCAGGGAAAGGATCGCTGGAGCCGCCGTTATACATCATCGGCGTCCTGTTCAGAACCCTGCTGTACCTCCCGCCCGCGGCTCAAGCGATCAACGTCGTCCATGATTTCGTCAAGGACGGCGGTATCCCTGGTCTCCTGGCTCCGCCGGGAAGGCAGGTCGCCGCTATCGAGTATCTGTTCCAGGGCAGCGCGGCCGCGCGCCACGCGGCTTTTGATGGTGCCTACAGCGACGCCGCAAATCTCCGCCGCCTCTTCATAGGCAAAGCCTCCCGCGCCGACCAGGATCAGCGCCTCGCGCTGCGGCTGGGGCAGCTGAAGCAAGGCACGCTGCATGTCGGAAAGCTCGACATGCTTGTCCTGCCCGGCGGGCGCGGCCAACAGCCGATCGGCCGTCAAATCGTCCCAGTCGCCGCGAAAGCGTGAACGCCGCATCTGCGAGAGATAATGGTTGCGCAGGATGATGAAGGTCCAGGCCCGCATGTTGGTGCCGGCCTGAAATCGCCCACGCGCCGCCCAGGCTTTCAGGAGAGTTTCCTGAACCAGATCGTCTGCGACGTCCCGATTGCCCGAAAGCGACCGCCCAAAGGCGCGCAGGTGCGGGATGACCGCGGCCAGCTCGCGCTTGAAATCATCGTCGGACAGCGATTCTCGCTTGTCCTCCTGGTGCTCCGCCGGTTGGCCAAGCCCTTCGCTCATGGGAACAACCCTCTCACTGGCTGTCGCCCTCGCCGCATGAACCGAAGCCGTCAAAGCCATATGTGCGTCCGCATCCTATATACCCGTTGTTGTACGGAACCAATGTGATTACCCGTAATAGCTCCACAGCACGATCAGCATGCCAATGACGACCAAAGGCAGTGATATGCCGAGAATGTAGCGGACTATGTGTGGCGTGGAACCTGACCGGGCGTCTTCGGTAGCAACGTGCTTTTCCTCTTCCGCCATATTTTACCTCCCGATCGTTACGGCTGAATAACGCGGCGGGATGGTCAGGGTTCCGATACCTGCCAGTCTTTTCTGAAAACCCGGGCGATCGACTCAGGCCGGCGCCGTCGCCTCGTCAAAGAACAGAGCCTGGGAAATCGCCGCCTTTACCGTCGATCGCTGGAAAGGCTTGGTGATCAGGAAAGTGGGTTCCGGGCGTTCGCCGGTCAGCAGCCGCTCAGGGAATGCGGTGATGAAAATGACGGGAACCGAAAACTCGGCCAATATGTCCTTCACCGCATCGATGCCGCTGGAATCGTCGGCCAACTGGATGTCGGCCAGCACCAGGCCGGGACGTTCGGCCATGGCTTCACGCACGGCGTCTTCGCGCGTTACGGCGATGGCGGTCACCTCATGCCCCAGATCGCGCACGATCGTTTCGATATCCATCGCGATGATCGGCTCATCCTCGATGATCAGCACCTTGGCGCGGGTCTGCGCCTCGATCTCGCTCAGCGCTTCTTCGACCAGCGCCTCGACGTCCGCCGCATCCAATCCGATCAGATAACCGACATCATCGATAGTGAAGCCTTCCAGAGCGGTCAGCAGCAACGCCTGTCGCGGCAATGGCGTCAATCGCGCCAGCCGGGCCTGCGCCACGGCTTCCTGTCCGTCACCGGCCGACAGCATGGGGCTGTCTTCCAGATGCGACGAGGACCAGATGGCATGGAACGTCTTGTAAAGGCCCAGCCGCGGATCGACGTCGGCGGGAAATTCTTCGGGCGCCGCCACGATCGCTTCCAGCGTCGCGCGGACATAGGCGTCCCCATGCGCCTGACTGCCCGTCAGGGCGCGGGCGTAGCGGCGCAGAAAAGGAAGATGAGGGTGCAATTGCTGTCCAAGCGACATCGGTAAATCTTCTCCCAGCCCATAGGGCGCGTTGTCATGAAACACTCGCCGAGCAGAAGGATGGATTGGCAATGCCGATGTGGCAAGCCCCCCGCCCCTTTACAGCTGCCGTCGGGTAAACGGCAAAAAATGCTTCGGCGAACGGAACCAACGACAAAGAGATTTGTTTCACAGCCGTTCGTTTTTTACTGATATCGAATTTGGTGCCGTAAGCCACGGGCGGTCGATTGACGCCGCGTGGGAAAGTCGCAAAAGAAAAGCTGGGTGCTATGCTAGCGTTGCAGAGGGGCGTATTTTGGTTGCTTCAACGACGGAACGGGCTGTGAAAGGAGGGGACAGGAAAGATGTCGGCGCCAACACCCCGGCCTCGGGCGTGAGTGGCAGTGCCCCGCGCAAACGCCGCGCTTCTGCCGCCAAGGATGAAGGGCAGGTCGCAAATGCCCTGCGCTCGGTCTACAAGAGCGCGGTGGATGAAGACATCCCGTCCGAAATGCTCGACCTTCTTCGAAAGCTGGATTAGCGTGAATCACGGTCAACGCCGTTGACCGGACCGGCGGAGGTCATGTTGGTGCTTTTCGATATTGGCAGATTGACGGAGCGGCTCGCCGCCGCCGCGATCGGGCTGGTGGGCGCTGCGCCTCTGATCCTGGCCATGAAATCTTGACCACCGCATGACCGGGGCACTCCCCGTCCCCTATAGTTGATTGCTCATGCGCAGCCTGAACAGCCTCATCCATTCCACCGGCATCAAGATGTTCCTCATCCTGACGCTCGCGTTGTTGCCGCTGGGCCTGATTGCGCTTGTCGCTTCCCTTCAGGCGATCCGGACCGCCGATCTGGAAAAGGAAGCGCTGCTCCGGGTGTCCGTGACGCAAAGCGCGCGTAAACTGACGGCTGATCTGGCGTCGGACAGGATGGCCTTGATGCTGACCGCCAATGCGCTGTCCACGGGCGGCGAAGGCACCGAAATGTGCCAGAGGCTCTCGACTTTCCTGAAATCGCACGATCGCGAAGGCGGTCGATATTATATCTACGATCGCAGCGGACGGCGCTTATGCGGGGCGTCGCGCCCCGAACCGGGGGGATCACCCCCGCCGCGCGGTTCGACAAGGCGCCCGCGCAGCTGCTTCCTGGTTCGGGCTATCTGGCCAGTCGCATCATCAGCGGCAACGGCCAGATCGTCGCGCTTGCCTATTATTCACGCGCCTATCTGGAAGCGATTACCAGCCCTACGACCGCGCTGCAAAATCGCCAGTTGAGCTTGCAGCAGGGCGATCGGCTGCTCATCGTCAGTAGTCCGATGGACGATCCTGAAGCGCACAGCACCAGCTTGTCCGCGCGGCTCGACCCGCCCGACATCCTGCTCACAATGACGCTGCGTGATCCGCCGGTCACGCTGGCGCGCATGCTTTCGCTGTTCCTGCCGCTGGTGATGTGGTTTGCGGCCGCAGCGATCGGATGGTTCGTCGTCAACCGCCTGCTCATCCGTCCGCTGGTGGTTCTTCGCCGTACGGTCGCCGCCTATCATCCGGGCGAAGTGCTCGAACCGATGCGCCGGATCCGCACCCCCGCGCAGGAGATCGTCGCTCTTGGCGATACCTTTCGCGCGATCAGCGAGGATGTGGCCACTCATGAGGCGGAAATGGCGGAAGGGCTGGAAACCCAGCGCAAACTGACGCGGGAGGTTCATCATCGCGTCAAGAACAACCTTCAGATCATCGCCAGCCTCATCAGCTTGCATGCCCGCGCGGCGCATGAACCCGAAGCGGTCGAAGCCTATGCCTCCATCCAGCGCCGCGTCGATGCGCTGTCGGTCGTCCATCGCAATCACTATGCGGAACTGGAGGAGCATCGCGGCGTCGGCGTCCGGTCGCTGGTCAGCGAATTGTCCGCCAGCCTGCGCAGCACCGCACCTGCGGAAGCGCGCCGTTTCGGTATCCAGATCGACAGCGACAATCTGCATATCAGCCAGGACGTCGCCGTGCCGGTCGCCTTCCTGCTGACCGAGCTGGTGGAATTGGCAATGTTGTCGGACCCGCAGACCGGGATGCGGATTTCAGTGCAACTGGAACCGGGGCGGCAGGACCGCGCGATCCTTCAGGTCAGCTCCCCCGCACTGCGCGGATCGGACGCCATCAGGGACCGCATTGCGGACCGCTACGGCAGGGTGCTCACCGGCCTTTCACGCCAATTGCGCGCGCCGCTGGAGCATGATGAGACAGCGGGCGATTATTCCATCGCCATCACCGTCGTTCCCTGACCGTCAGACCCGCTGATAATCGCGCCGGAAATCCGCCGCGAAGGCAGCGAAGCGCCCTTGCGCGATGCTGTCGCGGATCGCCTGCATCATCGACTGGTAGAAATGGATATTATGCTGCGTCATCAGCATCGCGCCCAGCATTTCGCCGGACTTCACCAGATGATGCAGATAGGCGCGGCTCCATGTTCCGCAGACAGGACAGGTGCAGCGGGGGTCCAGCGGCGACATATCCTCGGCAAAGCGCGCATTTCGGATATTCAACGGCCCTGCCCAGGTGAACGCCTGACCATTGCGCCCGCTGCGGGTCGGCAGGACGCAATCGAACATGTCGATCCCCCGCTCAACCGCGCCGACGATGTCATCCGGCTTACCAACGCCCATCAGGTAACGTGGCTTGTCCTGCGGCAGCATATCGGGCGCATAGTCGAGGCAACCGAACATCGCCTCCTGCCCCTCGCCCACCGCCAGGCCGCCCACCGCGTAGCCATCGAACCCGATTTCGATCAGCTTCTCCGCCGACACGCGTCGCAGATCTTCGTTCAACGACCCTTGCTGAATACCGAAAAGCGCCGCCCGCTCGGCATGCTCGCCGCCCCCGTCGAAGCCGTCGCGCGAACGCTTCGCCCAGCGCATCGACCGCTCCATGCTGTGCGCCGCCTCGTCATGGGTGCAGCCATTTTTCGTGCATTCGTCGAACGCCATGACGATGTCGCTGTCCAGCAGCCGCTGTATCTCCATCGACCGTTCGGGCGTCAGCATGTGGCGCGATCCGTCGATATGACTGGCGAAGGCCACGCCTTCCTCGCTCAATTTGGTAAGGGCGGACAGGCTCATCACCTGATAGCCGCCGCTGTCCGTCAATATGGGCCGATCCCAGCCCATGAAACTATGCAGGCCCCCCAACCGCGCAACACGCTCCGCGCCGGGGCGCAGCATCAGATGATAGGTGTTGCCAAGGATGATGTCCGCCCCCGTCGCGCGCACTTCGGCGGGACGCATGGCCTTGACCGTGGCGGCGGTGCCGACCGGCATGAAGGCGGGTGTTCGTATCTCGCCCCGGCGCATCTGGATCGTGCCGGTGCGAGCCTTGCCGTCGGTAGCGGCAATAGCGAAGGAAAAGCGGGATTGAGTCACGCTGCGCGCCTTAGAGCATCGCGCGGACAAGTGAGAACCGCTTTTTTGATAAAGCCGCGCGACGGCTTCCCCGCTCTACAGCAGATGCGATCGGATCAGCCGGCCTTGCGCACGCCATCGAAAGCGACGACGGCGTCAATGTCAAAACCCTCCACGCGGCGGTAATTGCCGATGAAGCAAAGGCAGTCGGCCGCCAGATGCAGGCGCCAGCTTTCCCCCTCTTCGTCATGAAGCAGCAGCGTCACAATCTGGGGATCGGTGCGATGTCTATCCATGCAGGGCAACGTAATTAATAAAGGTTAACAAAGCCCTGCGACCCCTCGCTCAGGTTTTTAGGTTAAGAGCGTTTGTTGCATTAATGCAACGTTAACCATAGATTTCGTGATTTTGCGGCGACTTAGCAGCAACACTATGGGATAAAAAGGGTTAATATGCCCGCTTTCGTCCAGCGCCGGTTGCATCCGCGAGCTAATCTTGTTTTGCTCGACACCGATCAAAATGCGGGGGCACAGATGACTGATTCCGGACGGTTTAATCCGGCGCATGACGAAGTGGAGGACGTTTCGTCAGTGCATTTGCCTGATGACGACATCCATGGCTTCACCGTTAGGGAAAGCCCGCCGCAGGGGCGCGACAACAACCAGTCGATGCTGTTCGATCTTGGACAGATCGACGTCAGCTGGGATGAATCCATCGATACGCTGTGGGCGTTCATGACCCCGGCGAATCGGCCCAACTATAATTTGCCCATGCTGCGAGACATCCGGCTATGGCAAACAGAGTCCAAGCGCCTGTTTGACGACGGCGCCTTGCCACTCAAATATATGGTGCTGGGGTCACGCTTTCCGGGCGTTTTCAACCTGGGCGGCGATCTTGAACTTTTCGCGGCCTGCATCGAAAGAGGCGACCTGCCCGGCCTCGTCAAATATGGCCACGCCTGCATCGATGTCGTGCATCGCGCCTGGCGCAACGCCGACATGCCGCTCATTTCCATCGCGCTGGCGCAGGGCGATGCTCTGGGCGGCGGGTTTGAGGCGCTGCTCTGCTTCGACGTGGTGGTGGCGGAGCGGAGCGCTCGCTTTGGCTTGCCCGAAATGCTCTTCGGCCTGTTTCCGGGCATGGGCGCCTATTCGATCCTCGCCCGCAAGCTGGGACGTCGCATGGCGGAGCGCATGATCCTTTCCGGCAAGGTTTATACCGCCGAGGAAATGTACGACATGGGCGTCGTCACCATTCTTGCCGAAGATGGCGAGGGTGAGCAGGCCGTTCGCGACTATATTCGCGGCAACCGCCCGCACCATGCGGGCCATGTCGGTGTGTTCGAAGCCGGCCGCCGGGTCGATCCGCTCGACTATGCCGAGTTGAAGGACATCGTGGAAAACTGGGCGGCGACCGCGCTCAAGCTGGATCCCAAGGATCTGCGCCTGATGCGAAGGCTGGCATCCGCTCAAACCCGCCTGACCAAATAGGCGTCCGTTCAGGCGCGGCGTCGGTCCTTCATCAAGGTCACGACGTCGCTTCTTTCCCGCTTCATCTTGCCCATCATTTCAAGCAGGTCGTCGGCGGTCATGGGCTTGCTCAGCACGAAACCCTGGACATTGCTGAAGCCCATTTCGCGGGCGTAGCGCAGCTGTTCTTCAGTTTCGATGCCTTCCGCCACCGTTTCGACGTCCAGCGAGTGCGCCAGATAGGCGACCGACTGCGCAATCGCCCGGTCCCGCCCGCTTTCCCCCACCCCGCGCATGAAGCTCTGATCGACCTTGAGCGTGTCGAAAGCATAGTCGCGCAGATAGCCGAGCGAGGAATAGCCGGTCCCGAAATCATCCAGCGCCAGCCGCAGTCCGATCCGCTGCAATTCCGACAGGATCAGGCTGGTCCGGCCGCTATCTTCCAGGAAGATGGATTCGGTGACTTCCAGTTCCAGTCGGCGCGCCTTCAAGCCCGATCCCAGCAACGCCGCGATGACGGCGCGGGGCAACCCGTCGCTCTTGATAAGCGCGGGTGAGATGTTGACGGCGACCCGGACATGATCTTCCCAATGCATGGCGTCGCGGCAGGCTTGCTCCAGCGCCCATGCCGTAATCGACTCGATCAGCGAACTGCTTTCGGCGATCGGTATGAACTCAGCGGGCGAAATGCGTCCCATCACCGGATGGTCCCACCGCATCAACGCTTCGCAAATCGCGATCTTCCCCGTCACTGTGTCGAAGATGGGCTGATAATGCAGCAGCAATTCGCCGTTGGCCATGGCCGTGCGCAGGCCCATTTCCAGTTCATACGTCCGGTTCTGCCGCTCCTTCATCGACCAACTGAACCTGGCATGGCGGTTCCGGCCATCATGCTTGGCCTTGTAAAGCGCCATGTCGGCATGTTGCAGCAACTCTTCGCTGCCACGCCCGTCATCAGGCGCAACGGCAATGCCCATCGAAGCGGTGACAGTCAGGTGATAGCCGCTGACGTCGAAATCATGGACGAATTCGGCCATGATGTCGGCCGCAATCTGCTCGGCAACGGCGCTGTCGGCCCCTGGGCAGATCAGGATGAATTCATCGCCGCCAAAGCGCGCGACATAGCCGCGGTCATCCACGGCATGCGAAAGCCGCGCGGCGACCGAGCAGAGTAGCTGGTCGCCGATGATATGGCCCAGGGAGTCATTGATCTCCTTGAACCTGTCCAGGTCCATCCAGAAAACCGCCATTGCGTCCTGGTCGGAACGCCGCCTGTCGAACAGGTCGCGCAGGCGCATCTGCATCGCCATGCGATTCTCGACCCCCGTCAGGCTGTCGAATCGCGCCAGCCGTTCGAACTTGGTCGCCAGCTGGGACTTCTCATATTTGCCCTGCAACGCTTCAACGACGATTCGGTGGGTCGTCCGCGTAATCTCCGCCATGGCGAAGATCATCAGGAACAGCATGGTCGCCAGCACCCAATAGCCAAGCCCGCCTGCAATGCAGAGGCCGAGAGTGGTAGGCAGCAGGGCAAAGCAGGTCTGGCCGATGGCGATATGAACCCGGCCCGCATTACGCCCTGCAATGCCGCCGGAATAGGCCGCGACAAGACACACGCTCAATATGTGCAGCGACGCATCCTCGGTCAGCGTCAGCGTCGCGAAGGCAAGCAGGCCAAGCAGCGCCGCATATCCCCAGGCGCCCAGTTCATAGGCTAGTCCCCAGATCGGCCGGGTTGGACCATCCTGGTGCGCCAACTCTCGCTGGAAATAGACCGCCGACACCGAACGGCTGAGCGCGACCAGGAAGATCAACGCCGCAATCGCGCTGATTTCGACGCGCTGCGCGTGATGGGCGACCACGTAGCTGAGCGCTCCGCCAGCCACCGCGCCGATCATCAAAGAGGCGGGCGACGCGTAAAGCGATCTGACAAGACTATCCTGCACCTCAGCGCTCTGCTGAGTATCCGGCGCGAGGCGCGCGCGCAATTTTGCGCTCCAATGGCGGAAGAGGGATGACACGTCCTCGCCATCCTTGGCGAAACATGATTTCCATTTGGTAAATTCGCGCCCACAAAGATATCCGAAATGGACTCTTATAATCGGCTCGCAGGGGGTCTGGCGCCTTCCCCTAACGCTTCAACGTACGGACAAGAAAAGGGCCGGTGGATCGCTCCACCGGCCCATATTCTTTCGACTGAGCGAAGGACTTAGAAGTCCATGCCGCCCATGCCGCCCATGCCGCCGCCGGGCATGCCCATCGGCGCCTTGTCGTCGGCGGGCAGTTCGGCAATGGTCGCCTCGGTCGTGATCAGCAGGCCGGCCACCGAAGCGGCGTCCTGCAGAGCAGCGCGCACGACCTTGGTCGGGTCGATGACGCCAGCAGCGACGAGGTTCTCATAGGTGTCGGTCGCGGCGTTGAAGCCCTGGGTCTCATCATTCTCGCGCAGCAGGTTGCCGGCGACAACGGCGCCATCGACGCCCGCATTCTGGGCGATCTGGCGCAGCGGCGCTTCGATTGCCTTGCGGATGATGTCGATGCCACGGGTCTGGTCGTCGTTCACGCCCTTCAGGCCTGCCAGGGCCTTGGTTGCGTAGAGGAGGGCCGTGCCGCCACCGGGGACAATGCCTTCTTCAACGGCTGCGCGGGTTGCGTGCAGCGCGTCATCGACGCGGTCCTTGCGCTCCTTGACTTCAACTTCAGAAGCACCGCCAACCTTGATGACGGCCACGCCGCCAGCCAGCTTGGCCAGACGCTCCTGCAGCTTTTCACGATCATAGTCGGACGTCGTCGTCTCGATCTGCGAGCGGATCTGCTCGGTGCGGCCCTTGATCGCGTCGGCGTCACCGGCGCCATCGACGATGGTGGTGTTGTCCTTGTCGATGGTGATGCGCTTGGCGGTGCCGAGCATGCCGAGCGTGACGTTCTCCAGCTTGATGCCGAGGTCTTCGGAAATCACCTCGCCCTTGGTCAGGACGGCGATGTCTTCCAGCATGGCCTTGCGGCGGTCGCCGAAGCCCGGAGCCTTGACCGCAGCGACCTTCAGGCCACCGCGCAGCTTGTTGACGACCAGGGTCGCCAGCGCTTCGCCTTCGATGTCCTCAGCGATGATCAGCAGGGGACGGCCCGACTGAACGACGGCTTCAAGGATCGGCAGGATCGACTGCAGGTTCGACAGCTTCTTTTCGTGGATCAGGATGTAGGGGTCAGCCAGTTCGACTGCCATCTTTTCCGGATTGGTCACGAAATAGGGCGACAGGTAGCCGCGGTCGAACTGCATGCCTTCAACGACGTCCAGCTCGAATTCAAGCCCCTTGGCTTCCTCGACGGTGATCACGCCTTCCTTGCCGACGCGCTCCATCGCTTCGGCGATCTTCTCGCCGACGACGGTGTCGCCATTGGCCGAAATGATGCCGACCTGGGCGATTTCCTTCGTGCCGGCAACCGGCTTGGAACGGGCCTTGAGGTCTTCGACAACCTTGGTCACGGCGAGGTCGATGCCGCGCTTCAGGTCCATCGGGTTCATGCCGGCAGCAACCGACTTCATGCCTTCGCGAACGATCGCCTGGGCAAGAACGGTGGCGGTGGTGGTGCCGTCACCGGCGATGTCGTTGGTCTTCGAAGCAACTTCGCGGACCATCTGGGCGCCCATATTCTCGAACTTGTCCTTCAGTTCGATTTCCTTGGCGACCGAAACACCGTCCTTGGTGATGCGGGGCGCGCCAAAGCTCTTGTCGATGACGACGTTGCGGCCCTTGGGGCCCAGGGTCACCTTGACCGCGTCGGCCAGGATATCGACGCCGCGCAGGATGCGCTCACGAGCGTCGCGGGAGAATTTTACTTCTTTTGCAGCCATGTCTTCTATTCCTTTTCCGTCATCCCGGCGAAAACCGGGATCTGGTGCGGCTTGACGCCGCGCTTAAAGGCCTGAAACCCCAGCATTCGCTGGGATGACATCAGTGATCGGCTTAGGCGACAACGCCCAGAATGTCCGATTCCTTCATGATCAGCAGGTCTTCACCATCGACCTTGACCTCGGTGCCCGACCATTTGCCGAACAGGATGCGGTCGCCAGCCTTGACGTCCAGCGGCGTCACCTTGCCGTCTTCGGCCTTTGAGCCGGTGCCGACAGCGACGATCTCGCCTTCCTGCGGCTTTTCCTTGGCGGTGTCGGGGATGATGATGCCACCCGCGGTCTTCTCTTCTGCCTCTACGCGGCGGACGAGAACGCGGTCATGCAACGGACGAAATGCCATGTTGATTGCCTTTCCCTCTGTTTGGGATGGGGCTGACGCGCGACCGCCGGGTTTCCCGAACGAATCCGCAACGCCTAGTCCTTCTCCCTAATGAACCATGCGCTGTTAGCACTCTCTTTCGAAGAGTGCCAGCGTGGCGAAATATGGAACTGCAAATTTATCGGTCAAGGGATGGAATGCAGAAATATTTCCCGCACCCGCCTTCCGCTGTGGAAGGGCCCGGCGGCTTGTGCGCGCCCCGACGGCATTTGTCACCATGGCAGCGCCAGCTTGCAGTTTTGTTGCGACCAGCGCTTTCGCCGGCGAGCACGCGGCTCTTCACGGCCAACGGTTGCGGCATCCTCCTGCGCGCCTTACTTGCAAGGCGATCTCAACATGGGAGCCTTTGCCGAATGACCGACAGCTACACTCCGCCCCGCGTCTGGGCATGGGACAAGGACAATGGCGGCGCCTTCGCCAATATCAACCGGCCGATCGCGGGACCGACACATGACAAGGAACTGCCTGTCGGCCAGCATCCCCTGCAACTCTATTCCCTTGGCACGCCCAATGGCCAGAAAGTCACCATCCTGCTGGAGGAATTGCTGGCCGCCGGACATCGGGGCGCGGAATATGACGCGTGGCTGATCAACATCGGATCGGGCGATCAGTTCGGCAGCGGTTTCGTATCCGTCAATCCGAACAGCAAGATCCCCGCCCTGATGGATCACAGCGTTTCGCCGCCCCAGCGCGTGTTCGAATCGGGCGCGATCCTGGTCTATCTTGCGGAGAAATTCGGCGCTTTCCTGCCCACCGATCCGGCCGAGCGCACCGCCACATTGTCATGGCTGTTCTGGCAAATGGGCAGCGCGCCGCTATTGGGCGGCGGCTTTGGTCATTTCTTCGCCTATGCGCCTGAAAAGTTCGAATATCCCATCAACCGCTATGCGATGGAGGTAAAGCGGCAACTGGACGTGCTGGACCGCCAGCTGGCCGATCATGAATATGTGGCGGGCGATGACTATAGCATCGCCGACATCGCGATCTGGCCCTGGTATGGCGGGGTTGCGCTGGACCGGACCTATGCCGGCGCCGCAGAATTTCTGGATGTCCAAAGCTATTCCAATGTGATGCGCTGGGCAAAGCAGATCGACGCCCGCCCTGCCGTCAGGCGCGGCCGGATCGTCAACCGCGCGAACGGTCCGCTCAATGAACAACTGCATGAGCGCCACGACGCCAGCGATTTCGATACGCGGACGCAGGACAAGCTGGAAAACGCCGAGTGACAGCAACATGCCATGCTCCCTCGGGGAGCATGGCGTCAACGCTGGTTCCCTACCCTGCCGCTTTCACGATCTCCGCCCATGCGGCCTCGTCGATCACCTCTATGCCCAGGGCAGCCGCCTGTTTCAGCTTTGACCCCGCGCCCGGCCCCGCCACCACCAGGTCGGTCTTGGCGCTGACCGATCCGGCCGCCTTCGCGCCCAACCGTTCCGCCTGCGCCTTGGCCTCGTCGCGGCTCATCGTCTCCAGCTTGCCGGTAAAGACCACCGTCTTGCCAGTCACCGCGCTGGCGGTTGTTTCCACCACATAATCGGGCGGCGCGACTTGGGACAGCAGGTCATCCCACGCATCGCAATTGTGCGGCTCATGGAAGAAATCGGCGAGCGCGTGCCCGACCGCCGACCCGACATTTTCTACCCCGATCATCTCGGCAATCGCCTTGTCCAGCCGGTTGCGGAAACGCGCCTCCTCCTCGCCTTCAGCCCGAACCGTCGCATCACGCAGGGCGATGATCTGCTCCGCCAGCGCCCTGATGCCGGGCAGGTTCGTATAGCGCTTCAACAGGTCGCGCGCCGTCACCGCGCCAACATGGCGGATGCCCACGCCAAAGAGCAGTCGGGCTGCGTCAGGCTCCCGCTTCGCCTCGATCGCGGCGAACAGGTTATCGACCGACTTCTCCTTCCACCCCTCACGCTCCAGCAACGCGGCGCGATGGGCCTTCAGCCGGAAGATGTCAGCCGGTTCGGTGATCCAGCCCAGATCCAGAAACTCCTGGATCGTCTTTTCGCCAAGCCCTTCGATATCCAGCGCGCCACGGCTGACAAAGTGCCGCAACCGCTCGAACCGCTGCGCCCCGCAGATGAGGCCGCCGGTGCAACGGATATCGACCTCGCCCTCCTCGCGCACGGCTTCCGACCCGCAAACAGGGCAATGATCGGGGAAATCGAACGCCGCCCGCGCCTCATCCCGCGTCAGGTTATCGACAACCTGCGGGATGACGTCGCCTGCGCGCTGCACCACGATGCGGTCGCCCGGCCGCACACCCAGCCGCGCAATCTCGTCGGCATTGTGAAGCGTCACATTGGACACCACCACGCCGCCGACCGTCACCGGCGTCAACCGCCCCACCGGCGTCAGCTTGCCGGTGCGCCCGACCTGAATGTCAATCGCCTCCAGCGTCGTCTGCGCCCGTTCGGCCGGAAATTTATGCGCGATGGCCCAGCGCGGAGCCTTGGCGACGAAGCCCAGCCGCTGCTGCCAATCGAGCCGATCGACCTTGTAAACCACCCCGTCAATGTCGAAGGGCAGATCGGCGCGCGCGGCTTCGATGGCGCGATAATGGGCGATCAGCGCGTCCAGCGTTTCAACCCGCGTCAGGCGGTCGGACACCGGCAGGCCCCATCCGCCTATCGCCTCCATGACGCCAAGCTGCGTCTCCGCGGGCAGGCCGCTCGCCTCCCCCCAACCATGCGCCAGGAAACGCAGCGGGCGGCTGGCGGTGACGGCGGCGTCCTTCTGCCGCAGCGATCCCGCCGCCGCATTGCGTGGATTGGCGAACTGGCGCGCCTTTTCCGGGTCGTCCGCCTCGCTCAGCAGCCGCGCATTCAGCGCCACGAAGTCGGCCTTCGCCATATAGACTTCGCCCCGTACTTCGAACAGGTCGGGGATATTGGAGCCGGTCAGGCGTTCAGGAATATCGGCGATGGTACGGACGTTAGCGGTCACATCCTCGCCGGTCGCCCCGTCGCCCCGCGTGGCTGCAAGGCGCAATTCGCCCTTTTCGTACCGCAGGGAGCAGGAAAGCCCGTCAATCTTCGGCTCCGCCGTCAACGCCACAGGCACATCCTCGGCCAACGCCAGAAACCGCCGCACCCGCGCGACGAACTCGGCGATGTCCTCGTCCGAAAAGCCGTTGTCGAGGCTCATCATGCGGACTGCATGCTGGACCTTCTTCAGTCCCGAAGTAGGGGCCGCGCCGACCTGCGCGTTGGGCGAATCCGGGCGCATCAGATGCGGAAAAGCCACCTCCAGCGCATTATTTTCGCGGATCAGCGCGTCATAGGCCGCGTCGGTGATCTCCGGCTGGTCCTGGTCATGATAAAGCCGGTTGTGCCGCGCGATCTCTTTGGCGAGACGCATCAGGCGATTGGCCGCTTCGGCTTCGGTCATGGGCTTGGGATCAGTCATCCGCCCTCCATAGCCTTGGCCCCCGCGCGGACGAAAGCGATTCGCGCGCCCGTCCTCATCCACACGCCTATGCGTCGAGCAACCGCTCCGCCTGCGCCCGCGCTTCCGCCGTGATTTCCGCGCCCGACAGCATGCGCGCAATCTCCTCGCGCCGTTCGCCGTCATTCAACGCATGGACGCCGGTGCGCGTCACCATGCCGTCGCTCGCCTTGGCGATCAGCATATGCCCTGCCCCGCGCGCCGCCACCTGCGGGCTGTGGGTGACGACCAATATCTGGTTGCTCTGCGATAGCCGGGCCAGCCGGTCGCCGATGGCAGACGCCACCGCGCCGCCGACGCCCCGGTCGATTTCGTCGAAGATCAGCGTATCCGCCCCGCCCCGTTCCGCCAGCGCGACTTTCAGCGCCAGGATGAAGCGCGACAATTCGCCGCCGCTGGCGATCTTCACCAGCGGCGCGAAAGGTGCGCCGGGATTGGTAGAAATCTCGAACTCCACCCGGTCCATGCCCTGCGCGCTCCATTGCCCTTCATCTAGCGGGGCGACCACGGTGCGGAAGCGCGCTGCGTCGAGCTTGAGCGGCGCCAGTTCGGCCGCGACGGCGGCATCCAGCCGCGCAGCCGCTTCCCTTCGTTGGTCCGACAGCAATTGCGCAGCCTGACGATAGGCCTGCGCACTCGCGGCAACTTCCGCATCCAGCGCCGCGAGATGCTCATCCCCGCCTTCAATCGCGGCCAGCTTCGCCGCCATATCGTCCCGCAGGCCAGCCAGTTCGTCAGCCGCCACCTGATGCTTGCGCGCCAGCCCGCGCAGGTCGAACAGCCGCGTTTCGATGGCGTCGAGCCGCGCGGGGTCAAAGCTCAACGCCTCGGCCGCGCCCGCCAGCCTTTCCTCTGCCTCATCCGCTTCGATGACTGCGCGATCCAGCGCCGCCAGCACCTCGGCAAGCGGGTCATATTCGCCGACGATCCGGTCGAGCCGCCGCGCCGCCTGCCGCAACTGGGCAACGCCCCCGTCCGACCCGGTCAGGCAATCCGTCACCGCAGAAAGGTCGTCCGCCAGGCGCGCGCCCTTCTGCATGGTCGCCCGTTCCTCGGCCAGCGCCGCCTCTTCGCCCGGCTCCGGCGCGAACCGGGAAAGCTCATCGACGGCATGGGACAGGTAATCGCGATCGCGCGCCGCGACTTCCACCGCCGCACGACTCTCCGCCAGCCGCTCGGCCGCCGCGCGCCACGCCAGATAGGCCCTGCCCACTGCGCCATTATCGCAACGGCCATAGGCGTCGAGCAGCGCCCGGTGGCCGCGCGGGTTCAGCAGGCCGCGATCGTCATGCTGCCCGTGAATCTCAACCAGCGTGCCGCCAAGATCGCGCAGCAGCGCCGCCGAGCAGGCCTGATCGTTGATGAAGGCGCGGCTGCCGCCATCGGCCTTGAGCGTGCGCCGGATAATCAGCGGTTCGCCCGTTTCCAGTTCGATGCCGTTATCGGCGAGCAGGTCCACTGCGCGATGATCCGCCCGCGCAATGTCGAAGGTTGCGGTGACGCTGGCCTGCGGCTCCCCGCTGCGCACCAGCCCGCTGTCCGCCCGCGCGCCCAGCGCCAGTCCCAGCGAATCCAGCAGGATCGACTTGCCCGCCCCCGTTTCCCCCGTCAGCACGCCCAATCCAGCGCCGAACTCAAGGTCCAGCGCTTCGATCAGCACGACATTGCGGATGGATAGGTTAGTCAGCAAGCTGTCGGACCCCAATGGACGTCGCCCCAGCGGACGCCGGGCCTCGTGCCGCTAGGTCGTGCCCGATGGCCTGCGACCCCAGCGTCCGCTGGCGCAACGAATTTGGGCGCTTACGCCTTTCCGCCATGTTCCCGCATGAGCTTGTAGGACCGCTCATACCATTTGGAGCCGGGATAATTCCGGCCCAGCACGGCGGCGGCCTTCTGCGCTTCCTCGGGAATGCCGAGCGAGAGATAGCTTTCGACCAGACGCTCCAGCGCTTCGGGCGTGTGGGTCGTCGTCTGATATTTATCGACCACCGTGCGGAAGCGCAGCGCCGCCGCCAGCCACTGCCCACGACGCTGGTAGAAACGACCGACTTCCATTTCCTTGCCAGCCAGATGGTCGTTGACCAGATCCAGCTTGAGCCGGGCGTCGGCGGCGTAGCGCGTTTCGGGATAGCGGCGGATCAGCTCGCCCAGCGCGTCAAGCGACTGTTGCGTGATCTTCTGGTCGCGCGTGACGTCCGCAATCTGTTCATAATAGCAGAGCGCGATCAGATAATAGGCGTAGGGCGCATCCTTGTTGCCCGTATGGATCGCCAGGAAACGCTGCGACGCCGCGATCGATTCATTATAATCGCGGTTCATATAATAGCTGAACGCCGACATCAGCTGCGCGCGGCGCGCCCAGGGCGAATAGGGATGCTGACGCTCCACCTCGTCAAACAGGGCCGCCGCCAGTTTATACTGGCCGCGATCCAGCCGATATTTACCCGCATTGTACAGCGTGGACACGTCCCGCGCGACATATTGCGTGTCGGTCTTGTTCTTCGATGTGGCGCACCCGGCAAGCAGGGCGGCGAGCAGAACCGGGGTGGCAGCCGCGCCGATGCGCGTCATGGTTTTCGTCAGCATGGCCGGGTCATAGCGGAGCGAATGGCACTCGCCAAGCGGCAGAATGGCGGTCGCGCGTTTGATCCTGTCAATGCGCCTGCGCGGGCAGGTCCAACCGGACGATCGCGCCCCCTTCCGGCCTGGGGTGCAGGGCGAATTGCCCGCTGAGCTGCGCGGCCAGCGCCTGCGCTATCCGAAGGCCCAGCGAACTGCCCTTGTCGATTTCAAAGTCCGGCGAAATCCCTTTCCCGTCGTCGGCGATCTCCAAAGAAAGCGTGCCGCTCATATCCTCCAGCGTAACGGTAATCGATCCGCCCCGGTTCGGCAGCCCATGCTCGATTGCGTTGCTGACCGCCTCGGCGACGATCAGGGCCAATGGCACTGCGACATGCGATTCCAGCGTCAGGCCGGGCGGCGCGACGACCGTGACGCTGATATCCTCGCGCCCGCTCGCTTCCACGACGTCCGCGGTCAGCCTGGTCAGGAAGGCGTTAAGATCCTGTCCTTCCTCCGATGGATCGTAAAGCGCGCGGCTGATCCGCCCGACCAGCGCCAGACGGCTGGCGGCATCGTCCAGCGCGCGGGCCGCCACTTCATGATCCACATGACGCCGTTGCAGTGACAACATCGCTGCCACGACCTGCAGGTTGTTGGACACGCGATGCTGCAATTCGCGAAACAGCAGCTCCCGATTTTCCGCCAGGGCGCGGCTGCGTTCGCGCTCCACCGCCAGGTTGAAATTGGCGCGCTGCATAAAGTGGATGAGCGCGATTTCGATCCCCACCACCAGCCCGTAGAAAATGAGGGCCAGGGCGACGCCGCCGTCAAATATGCCGTCGGGCGGCAATGGAATGAAGAATTGCCAGGACAGGAAACCGCAAAATATCGCTGCGAAAATCCCGGGGCCAAGGCCGAACAGGAAAGTTGACAGGATGACTGCGGGAAAAAATGAAACGAAGGGATAGCCGATGGGCAGGACATTCGACGCCATCAGCCGAAGCGCAAGGCTGGCGCCGCAAATAAGAGCCGTCAAAAAATAGGCATAGGCAGGCCGCGGAAGCACGAGCGGCAAGCGCTCCACGAACCTCTCATTGGTGCGTTGCATGGCATCCCCTGAACATCCTCGGCGGCGGACAGTAACAGATGTTTGCCCAACGCCAACTGATCGAGATCAGGAAAAGCCAACTTCACGGAAAAGGGGCGCCCGAACCACGGACGCCCCCTTTTCTTCAAGCCTGTCAGGCGGGACTATCAGTCCTGCGTCAGGAAGTCGGGCAGACCGGCGTTGGAGCCGTCATCGTCGCCGCCCTTGTCGCTGCGCGGACCACGGTCGCGGCGCGGGCCGCGATCGCCGCCACGGTCGCCACCGCGACCGCCACGATCACCGCCGTCACGACGCGGGCCACGGCCACGATCGCCACGATCGCCGCGATCACCACGGGGCTCGCGCGGTTCGCGGGCAGGACGGGTGTCCTCCAGCTCTTCGCCGGTTTCCTGGTCAACGACGCGCATCGACAGGCGAACCTTGCCGCGCGGGTCGATCTCCAGGACCTTGACCTTCACTTCCTGGCCTTCCGACACGACGTCGGTCGGCTTTTCGACGCGCTCATTCTTCATTTCGGACACATGGACGAGACCGTCCTTGCCACCCATGAAGTTCACGAACGCACCGAAATCGACGATGTTGACGACCTTGCCGTCGTAGATCTTGCCGACTTCCGCTTCCTGCGTGATGCCGAGGATCCACTTGCGGGCGGCTTCGATCTGCGCCGGGTCGGACGAGCTGATCTTGATCAGGCCTTCGTCGTCGATGTCGACCTTCGCGCCGGTTTCGGCGACGATTTCGCGGATCACCTTGCCGCCGGTGCCGATGACTTCGCGGATCTTCGACTTGTCGATCTGGATCGTCTCGATGCGGGGAGCGTGCGCCGACAGCTCGGTGCGGGTCGACGACAGCGCCTTGTTCATCTCACCCAGAATGTGGGCGCGGCCTTCCTTCGCCTGACGCAGCGCGACCTCGAAGATTTCCTGCGTGATGCCGGCGACCTTGATATCCATCTGCATGGTGGTGATGCCCGCTTCCGTGCCCGCCACCTTGAAGTCCATGTCGCCCAGATGATCTTCGTCGCCCAGGATGTCGCTCAGAACAGCGAAATCCTTGCCGTCGAGGATCAGGCCCATGGCGATGCCCGACACCGGACGCTTCAGCGGAACGCCCGCATCCATCATCGACAGCGAACCGCCGCAGACCGTCGCCATCGAGGACGAACCGTTGGACTCGGTGATGTCCGACAATACGCGGATGGTGTAGGGGAACTCGTCCTTGCTCGGCAGCACGGGGTGCAGCGCACGCCATGCCAGCTTCCCATGGCCGACTTCACGACGGCCCGGCGCGCCGAAGCGGCCGACTTCACCGACCGAATAGGGCGGGAAGTTATAGTGCAGCATGAAGTTTTCATAATAGACGCCGTTCAGGCCGTCGATCATCTGCTCGGCGTCCTTGGTGCCCAGCGTGGTGGTGCAGATCGCCTGCGTTTCACCGCGGGTGAACAGCGCCGAACCATGGGTGCGCGGCAGGAAGCCGACCATCGCTTCGATCGGACGGATCTGCGTGGTGGTGCGGCCGTCGATGCGCTTGCCATCCTTGATGATGGCGCCGCGCACGATTTCCGATTCCAGCTTCTTGGTGACCTTGATGCCGGCCATCACGGACTGCGCGTCCAGACCTTCTTCGGCGAACCAGGCCTTCGCCTTGTCCCGCGCGGCATTGATCGCGTTCGAACGCGCCGACTTGTCGGTCAGCTTGTAAGCGGCGGCGATGTCCTTGCCGATCAGCTTCTTCAGCTTCTTCTTCAGATCCTCGACGTCATCGCCCTTGGCGACTTCCCACGGATCCTTCGCGGCCTTTTCGGCCAGCTGGATGATCGCGTCGACCACCTTCTTGCTCGCTTCATGCGCGAACAGGACAGCGCCGAGCATCACGTCTTCCGACAGCTCCTTGGCTTCGGATTCGACCATCATCACCGCATTGCCGGTGGCGGCGACGACCAGGTCGAGTTCGCCTTCCTTCACCTCGTCCATCGACGGGTTCAGTTGATATTCGCCATCCTTGTAACCGACGCGAGCAGCGCCGATCGGACCCATGAAGGGCACGCCCGACAGGGTCAGCGCAGCCGAAGCGGCGATCATCGCGACGATATCGGGCTCGCTCTCGCCATCGAACGACAGCACCTGGGCGATGACGTTGATTTCGTTGTAGAAGCCCTCGGGGAAGAGCGGACGGATCGGGCGGTCGATCAGGCGGCTGGTCAGCGTTTCCTTCTCGGTCGCGCCACGCTCACGCTTGAAGAAGCCACCGGGGATGCGGCCGGCCGCAGAATATTTTTCCTGATAATGGACGGTCAGCGGGAAGAAGTCCTGCCCTTCCTTCACCGACTTGGCGGCCGTCACGGCGCACAGCACCACGGTCTCGCCATAGGTCGCCAGCACGGCTGCGTCGGCCTGACGCGCAATACGGCCGGTTTCGAGCGTGAGGGTCTTGCCGCCCAGCTCGATTGATACCTTCTTTACATCGAACATAGATTTTTCCTTCGCCCGCCTGGCCCTATTGCCGGGCGGGGCCTGTCATGCGGGCTAAACCGGCCCGCTACGGTTTTGGAGCATCGTCTGGCCCCTTGGTCGGAACATCCTGCCGAATTGCTGGAGTCCCGGAATCGGAAACGGCCCCGCTGGGGGGCCGTCCCTTCTATAGCAGGCTTACTTGCGCAGGCCCAGCTTGGCGATGAGGTCGGTGTAACGCGCCCCATCTTTTTTCTTCAGATAGTCCAGCAGCGAACGGCGCTTGTTGACCAGCATCAGCAGGCCGCGACGGCTGTGGTTATCCTTGTGGTGACCCTTGAAATGCTCGGTCAGGTTGGAAATACGTTCCGTAAGGATCGCAACCTGAACTTCCGGCGAACCGGTGTCGCCTTCGGCGCGGGCATGTTCCTTGATCAGCGCTTCCTTGCGCTCTGCAGTAATCGACATCGGCTTCCTTTCATTTTAGAGATTAAAGCCGCGCACCACCCGTATTTCCGGGCCACTGGCTTCGACCAGCGCGACGGGCGTTTGCCCATCCATCGCCAGCATCAGGCCGGTATGCGGTTTCCCCACGAGCACCTTCCCCTGTCGGAGAGCCAGCGCGTCGTCGGGAGAGACTGCAAGAGCCGGGATGTCGTCCAGCCCTGCGGTCAACGGCAGCATGCACTGCGCGATGCCGCCGCCCCTAGCAGCTTCATCCAATTTGTCCAGTGAAATCGCGGTTTCCAGGGTGAACGGGCCTGCCTTCACCCGGCGCAGCATGGTGACATGGCCGACCGTGCCGAGGGCCAGCGCAATGTCGCGGGCAAGCGAGCGGATATAGGTGCCCTTGGACACATGGGCGCGAAGCGTCACCTCTTCCAGCGCGCCGACCGGTTCACGCGGAGGCGCGGAGACGCGGAGAGAATATATCGTGACCGCCCGCAGCTTCATCTCCACCTCCTGCCCGGCGCGGGCGAGGTCATAGGCGCGCTGGCCGTCGATCAATATCGCGGAATAGGCTGGCGGCGCTTGCTCGATAGCGCCCGTGAAGATCGGCAGCACAGCTTCCAGCGCCGTCATCGTCGGCCGCACATCGCTCTGCGTGATCACCGCCCCTTCCAGGTCCAGCGTGTCCGTCTGCGCACCGAAGCGGATCGTGAAATCATAGATCTTGTCGCTGTCGAGCATACGCCCGGCCAGCTTCGTCGCTTCCCCCACCGCGATCGGCAGCACGCCGGTCGCCAGCGGGTCCAGCGTGCCGCCATGCCCCACCTTCCACTTGCCCGCCCCGCTGATCCGCAGCGCGCGCTTCACCGCGCTCACAGCCTGCGTCGAACCAAGGCCATGGGGTTTGTCGAGGATGATCCAGCCGTGCATGGCCGCGCCCCTACCCGGCGCCAGCCTTGCTGTCAGCCTTCTTCGTCTGGTTCGGCCAGATCCTGCGCCACCTTGGGATCGCGCAGCAGCTTGTCGATATGGCTGCCTTCGTCGAAACTCTCATCGCTCAGGAATTTCAGCTTCGCCGCATATTTCAGCCGGATGCGGGTCGCCACCTCGCGCTGGAGGTACGCGGTGTTGGTGCGCAGGGCCTTCAGCACCGCTTCCTCATCCTGCCCCAGCAGCGATTTCACGAACACCGTCGCGTGGCGCAGGTCAGGCGACATGCGCACTTCCGTCACGCTGACGACATGCTTGGTCAGCACATCGTCATGCACATCGCCGCGCTGGAGAATTTCGGACAGGACATGACGCACCTGCTCGCCCACGCGGAGCAATCGGACGGAAGGACCTTCGGGTTGTTGGGCCATGATCAATCCTCGTCATCCCGGCGATGGCCGGGATCTCAGGCGGCTATAGACGCCCCGGAAGCGCGCGGCCCCGGCCTTCGCCGGGGCGACGCACTTCCCGATTACAGCGTCCGGGCGCGCTCTTCGACCTCGAACAGTTCCAGCGTATCGCCGACCTTGATGTCGTTCGTGTCCTGCAGCACCGCGCCGCACTCCATGCCCGCACGGACTTCGGAAACGTCGTCCTTGAAGCGGCGGAGCGAGGCGATGTTGGTGCGCGACACGATGACATCGTCGCGGGTAAGACGCGCGGACAGACCCTTGCGAATGATGCCGTCGAGGACGAGCAGACCAGCCGCCTTGTCCTTCTTGCCCGCCGGGAACACCTGAAGCACCTCGGCCCGGCCGACGATGGTTTCGATGCGCTCGGGAGCCAGCTGGCCCGCCATTTCGCCGCGTACTTCCTCCAGCAGGTCGTAGATCACGTCATAATAGCGCAGCGAAATCTTCTCGCGCTCCGCCAGCTGACGCGCCTTGGCGTTGGGACGGACGTTGAAGCCGATCAGCGGAGCGCGGCTGGCAGCGGCCAGCGTAACGTCGCTCTCGGTGATCGCGCCGACGCCCGAATGCAGGATGCGGACCTTGATCTCGTCGGTCGAGATACGGTTGAGCGACGAAACAATCGCTTCGACCGAACCCTGCACATCGCCCTTCACGACCACCGGATATTCGATGACCGTGGTATTGAGCGCCGAGAACATATGCTCGAAGCTGGTCGGAGCCGAAGTGGTCCGCTTCTTCGTCACCTGTTCCTGACGATAGGCGGCGACTTCACGGGCGCGCGCCTCATTCTCCACGACGGTCATCTGATCGCCGGCCAGCGGAACGCCCGACAGGCCCAGCACCTCGACCGGGGTCGAAGGTCCTGCGACCTTCACATTCTGCCCCTTGTCGTTGATCAGCGCACGCACCTTGCCGCTTTCCGCGCCGATGACGAACGTGTCGCCGACCTTCAGCGTGCCCTTGCGGACCAGCACGGTCGCGACCGCGCCACGGCCCTTGTCCAGCTGCGCCTCGACCACATTGCCTTCGGCGGGGCGGTCGGGATTGGCGGTCAGTTCGAGCAGTTCGGACTGAAGCAGGATCTTTTCGATCAGCGTGTCCAGGCCAGTGCCCTTCAACGCAGACACTTCGACATCCTGCGTTTCGCCGCCCATATCCTCGACGACAACCTCATGCTCCAGCAGGCGCTCGCGCACGCGCTGGGGGTTGGCTTCGGGCTTGTCGATCTTGTTGATCGCCACGATCATCGGCACGCCGGCGGCCTTGGTATGGTTGATCGCCTCGATCGTCTGCGGCATCAAACCGTCGTCGGCCGCCACCACCAGGATGACGATGTCGGTGACGTTCGCGCCGCGTGCCCGCATTTCCGAAAAGGCTTCATGGCCCGGCGTATCAAGGAAGGTGATCGTGTCGCCGCCCTTGGTCTTGATCTGATAGGCGCCGATATGCTGCGTGATGCCCCCGCTTTCGCCCGACACCACACTGGTGCCGCGCAGCGCGTCGAGCAGCGACGTCTTGCCATGATCGACATGGCCCATGATCGTCACGACCGGCGGACGGGTTTTCAGCGTTTCAGGCGCATCATCATCGCCTTCAATGCCAATTTCGACGTCGGCGTCGGACACGCGCTGGATGCGATGGCCAAATTCTTCGACCAGCAGCTCCGCCGTATCCTGATCGATCGGCTGATTGAGCGTGACGGCGGTGCCCATCTTGAACAGGGACTTCACCAGGTCCGCGCCCTTTTCGGCCATGCGGTTGGCGAGTTCCTGCACGGTGATGCTTTCCGGCACCACGACGTCGCGGACCTGCTTTTCACGCTGCTGCGCGCCACCCGAATAATGGGCGCGGCGTTCCTTCTCACGAGCACGCTTGAGCGCTGCGAGCGAGCGGGCGCGGGCACTGTCATCATCGGCCAGAGCGCGGGTTACGGTCAGCTTGCCGGACTGGCGGCGATTGTCATCGCCACGCTTGGCGCGTTCTGGCTTGGCGGGCTCAGGCCGCTTGACGGGCGTTACCGGCGTAAAGCGGCGCGGCGGCGGCGCAGCAGATGCAGGCGCCGCGGACTGACGTTCCTCGGCCGCTTGCGGCGCGGGCTGTTCCTCTACCGCGGCGGGTGCCGGCTCGGTGGCCGGAGCGGCAGGAGCGGCAGGAGCCTTCGCCTCTTCCTCAACCTGGCTCGTAGCCGCGGCATCGGCGGTCTCGGCGGCGGCGCGATTTTCCTCTGCCCGGCGCTTTTCCTCTTCGACGGCGGCCAGACGCTGTGCATCCTCACGGCGGCGCGCATCTTCCAGCGCGGTCATGCGGGCTTCCTCGGCCTCACGCAGCAGCTTTGCCTGCAATTCCTGACGCGACATCAGGCTCTGCTGCGGCGCCGGGCGAGCCGGAGCGGCTGGCTGCGGGGCACGCGGCGGCTGCGGGGCTGGCGTGGCGGCGACAGGCGCCGGGGTCGGATCAGCCTGCGGCGCAGATGCGGGCGCGCCACCGGCTTCGCCGGGCTTGCCCAGGATGCGGCGCCGCTTCACCTCAACGACGACCGTATTCTTGCGGCCATGGCTGAACTGCTGCTGCACCTGGCCGGATTCCACGGTCCGCTTGATGCCCAGCGGCTTGCGGCCCAGAACCGGCTTGTCTTCCTTGCTGTCACTCATACGACTGAACTGTACCCTTCGCTTCGTTCCGACCGGCAAGGCCCGTCGGCGCCTTATTCAAACTGGCCATCCACAGGCTACTTCAAGCGCCCAATGCACCGGCGGAGTCCTGCTCCCCATGCACTGGCGCCCCGGTAGCGCAACCCAGATAGCTTTCCAAGCGGCCTATGGCCGCACGCAGACGCGACGCCGCACGCGAGTCGGTCACTGCGATATGGACGACATTGTCGCGCCCCATTGCCATAGATAGGGCATGTCGGTCCACAGGCAAGACGACACCTGCCAAATCACTGCCTTCCGCTTCTTGCCCGACGCGCAGCGCCTGGTCCAGCTTGCGGTTGCCATCGGCGGCCGCATCGCTGGCATGGAGCAGCAGGCGAACGTCGCCCTTGCGGCAGGCCACATCTATCTTTTCAGAGCCGGTCAGCAGCATCGACGCGCGCGATTCCAGCCCCAGCCGGTCAAGCAGCACCCTGCGAAGGCCCTCCTCGATCAGGTCGGGCAGATTGTCCGGGATCTGCAACTCGCCGGTCTTGAATGCTCGCGCCAGCGCGCCCTTCAGCTTGCCCTTGGCGAGCGCCTGCTCCAGTTCGGCGCGCGAAACCCCAATCCACGCGCCCCGGCCCGGAGCCTTGGCCCGGACGTCCGGCAACACTTGGCCCTCAGGCCCGACCGCCAGCCGGATCAGAGCATCGGGATCATCCCTTTCGCTCGACAAAATGCATTTGCGTTCGGTCATCGCCGCTTCTCCCTATGGGGAGAGTTGTTGGCGATTGCTGCCAAATCGCGCCCGTCCCCTGCCCCTTCCCGTGGCGGGAGGGGCGTTGACGGAGCAGCACTGAATGTAGGCGTCAGCCTCTCATCGGGAAGTGACCGCAGCATTGGCGTCCTCCCCGCTTTGCGGCGGCGCCGCGCGATCGGCGACCAGCAGGCCGCCAGACCCATAATTTTCCGTCGAAACTTCGGAAATCACCACCTGCACGGCAGCAGGCGACTTCCCCAGCCGCTCGACAAGCGACTGGGTGACGTCGGCGACAATGGCCGCCTTCTGCTCACGGGTGGCGTTTCCGGCCAGACGGATGTCGACAAAGGGCATGTTGCTTCAGGCTTCCTCGCCCTCGAACCAATGGGCGCGCGCGGCCATGATGATCTCATTGCCCTGCTCTTCGCTCAGGCCATATTCGGCCAGCACGCCACCCTTGTCTTCGGTGGTTTCGCTGCGGCGGCGGCGCTGATCGACGCGCTTTTTCGCGACCAGTTCGTCGGTCGCAAGGTCGGCCAGATCGTCCAGCGTCTTGATGCCCGCCTTGCCCAGCGTCACCAGCATGGCTTCGTTAAGGTGCGGCATGTCGGCCAGCGCATCCTCGACGCCCAGCGCGCGGCGTTCCTCGCGGGCGGCAGCCTCGCGACGGTCCAGCGCTTCCTGTGCGCGGCTTTGCAGCTCGGCGGCCAGATCCTCGTCGAACCCTTCGATGGCGGCCAGTTCCTCGACGCCGACATAGGCGACTTCTTCCAGCTCGCCAAAGCCTTCGGCGACCAGCAGCTGGGAGAGGGTTTCGTCCACGTCCAGCTCGTTCTGGAACAGTTCGGAACGGGCGACGAATTCCTTCTGCCGCTTTTCGGACGCGTCGGCCTCGGTCATGATGTCGATTGCCTTGCCGGTCAGCTGGCTGGCGAGGCGGACATTCTGGCCGCGACGGCCAATGGCAAGCGACAGCTGATCGTCGGGGACGACGACTTCGATGCGTTCTTCCTCCTCGTCGATGACGACGCGAGCGACCTGCGCGGGCTGCAGCGCGTTGACGACGAAGGTGGCCGTGTCTTCCGACCAGGGGATGATGTCGATCTTCTCGCCCTGCATTTCCTGCACGACGGCCTGCACGCGGCTGCCCTTCATGCCGACGCAGGCGCCGACCGGGTCGATGCTCGAATCGCGGCTGATGACGCCGATCTTGGCGCGGGAACCCGGATCGCGGGCGGCGGCCTTGATCTCGATCACGCCGTCATAGATTTCGGGCACTTCCTGCGCGAACAGCTTCTTCATGAATTCGGGGTGCGCGCGGGAAAGGAAAATCTGCGGCCCACGATTTTCGCGGCGTACGTTCAGGATCACCGAGCGGATGCGGTCGCCGACGCGGACGACTTCGCGCGGGATCTGCTGGTCGCGGCGGATGACGCCTTCGGCGCGGCCCAGGTTCACGACGACATGGCCGAACTCGACGGATTTCACGACGCCGGTGATGATCTCACCCACGCGGTCCTTGAATTCCTCATGCTGGCGCTCGCGCTCGGCGTCGCGGACCTTCTGGAAGATCACCTGCTTTGCCGACTGGGCGTCGATGCGCCCCAGGTCGATGGGAGGCAGCGGATCGACGATGAAGTCGCCGACAACGGCGTCCTTCTTCAGCTTCTGCGCCTGCTTGAGGTCCACCTGCTTGAAATAATCGTCAACCGCCTCGACCACTTCGACGACACGCCACAGGCGCAGGTCGCCGCTTTCGGGGTCCAGCTTCGCGCGGATGTCGTTTTCAGCGCCGTAGCGCGCACGGGCGGCGCGCTGGATCGCGTCTTCCATCGCCTCGATGACGATCGCCTTGTCGATCATCTTTTCGCTGGCGACGCTGTTCGCGATGGCGAGCAGCTCGGCCTTGTTGGCGGAAATGGCGTTGGCCATGGCAGTCGAACCCTTATTCTTCGGTGTCAAACTCGTCCGCACCCTCGGAAGAGAGCGGCATGGTAGCAGAAATGAGAGCGTCGGTCAGCACGAGCTTGGCCTCGCCCACCGCCGCGAAGGGGATCAAAACCTCCCCGGCCTTATTGTCCTTGAACTGGATATCGTCGCCCTCAACGCCCTTCAGCGTTCCGCGAAAACTCTTGCGACCCGCCACCGTTTCGGTCGTGGCGATCTTTGCTTCATGCCCGGCCCATTCCATGAAATCGTGCAGCCGGGTCAGCGGCCTGTCGATCCCCGGCGAGCTGACTTCCAGACGATAGGCTTCCTCGATCGGATCAGCCTCATCCAGCACATCGGACAGCCGGCGCGAGATCGCGGCGCAATCTTCGATGACCAGCTGCTTGGTCACCGGATTTTCCGCCATGATCTGAAGCGTATGTTCGTCACCCGACCCGAACAGCTTGATGCGCACAAGCTCGAATCCCAGGGCCTTCACCTCCGGTTCGATCAGCGCAGTCAGTTCGGCGATGTCCGCCATGCAATCTCCAGCAATCAATAAGCAGCTTCCGCGCCGCAGGCGTTCCCGCCCGCGACCCCGACATGTTTGACGATGTAAGGAAGCAAGCGCGCTATATGCGCGGTTGAGCAAAGCTGCAACATTATTCGTCAGTAGCTATTGTAGGACAGAGTCAAATGGATGGGGCCGCCCCTGTCCGCCCCGGATGGAGGATAGAATGCGTACTATGGTCGCCACCGTCTTCGGCCTCGCTCTGGCCGCCTGCTCCGTCGATGATGCGGAAAGCCAGAACGCCGCCGCCCCCGGCGACCGGCCCTTCAAAACATCCGTCATCGCGGATTTCGATTCGCCCTGGGCCATGACTTTCCTGCCCGATGGCCGCGCGCTCATCACGGAAAAAGCGGGCGAGATGATCCTTTTCGACCCAAAGAACGGGACAAAAATCCCGGTCGGCAACATGCCCAAGGTTGATAGCGCGGGCCAGGGCGCGCTCATGGACGTGGTTCTCGACCCACAATTCGCGCAGAATAAAACCGTCTATTTCAGCTTTTCGGAAAGCGGCCCCGGCGGCAAGGGGGTCGCCCTCGCCAAAGGCGTCTTCAACCAGACCAGCAATGGCGAAACGAAGCTGGACGGCGTGACCACCATCTTCCGCGCCACCCCCTATGTCGATGGCAACGGCCATTATTCCGGCCGCATCGCCTTCTCGCCCGACGGCCAATATCTGTTCTTCACCAATGGCGAACGGCAGAAATTCGATCCTGCTCAGGACCCGAAGGCGACCCTGGGCAAGGTGCTCCGCCTCAACCTCGACGGCACGCCCGCCGCAGGAAACCCGCTCGCGGCAAAGGGCTTCCATCCCGCCGTCTGGTCCTATGGCCACCGCAATCTGCTGGGCATCGCCTTCGACAAGGATGGGCGCCTCTGGGAGCAGGAGATGGGGCCAAAGGGCGGGGACGAAATCAACCTCATCAAGCCCGGCCTCAACTATGGCTATCCCAAGGCGTCGAACGGCGACCATTATGACGGCAAGCCCATCCCCGACCATAATGGCCATGACGGGTTTGAAGCGCCCAAGGTCTGGTGGAACCCGGCCATATCTCCGGCGGGCCTGCTCTATTATTCGGGCGACCTGTTTCCGCAGTGGAAGGATTCGCTGTTCCTCGGCGGACTATCGAGCCAGTCGCTGGTCCGCGTAAAGCTGAACGGCGATACGGCATCCAAGGCCGACCAATGGGATATGGACGCCCGCATTCGCGAAGTAGAGCAAGGCCCGGACGGCGCGCTGTGGCTGCTGGAAGATGGCGGGCGCGGGTCGCAAGGGCGGCTGCTGAAATTGACGCCTGCTGGATAGGCTCACCCTGCTGACAGGGACGCGCCGTATCAGCCGTTGACCAGCGCCCTGACAATCGACACGATAGTGTCCGATAATGAGGGGGAGGATGGCCATGTTAGACGCGGCATTGTTGCGGCGCGACTTGCTGAAGGGCGCAGTTTGCCTCGGGCTAATAGGCGCTGCGCCCGGATATGCGCGAGCAAGTGCAAGGCGCTTTCCCGCCATCCGCGCGATGGTGGATCGCGTCATAAGTGAAAGAGCCGCACCCGGCGCCATCGTCGCGGTCGGCGAAGGCGTAGGTCGGCCGGATTATATCAGCAGCGGCACGATCGCGCTCGAAAGCCCCCTCCCCGTAAATGAACAGACCTTGTTTCGTATCTATTCGATGACAAAGCCCGTCACCGGAATGGCGGCGATGCTGCTGATCGCCGAGGGCCGGATGAAGCTGGACCAGCCAGTTGCTGACTTTATCCCCGGCTTTGCCAATATGCGCGTTCTCACCAACCCTAGCCAAGGCGTGGAAACGCGTCCTGCAACATCGGTGATGACAATCCGACACCTTCTGACACACACCGCCGGCCTGGGTGGCGGACCTGCGGTCAAAGGTCCGCTCAAGGACATATATGAAAAGACGGGGCTAAGGCAGAATCTGGTCAGTGCGGGGGAACGGCTGGAGCACGCCCCACCTGCGAACCTGAAGGACTTTGCAGATCGGCTGGCGGCGGCTCCGCTTCTTTCAGACCCGGGCACTGCCTGGAGCTATTCGGTTGGACTGGATTTGCTGGGGCGGATCATCGAGATCGTGGCGGGCGTCCCATTCGAGCAGTTCCTGGAGCGGCGGTTTTTCGCGCCTCTTGGCATGCGCGACACCTTCTTCACTGTGCCCGAGAGCAAGAAAGCGCGTCTCGTCACGAACTATACGGGTCAGGGAGCCAAGTTGACGGAGGTCGATGCAGGCCCGGCTTCGATATTCCTGAACAAGCCCGCTTTCCCTTCGGGCGGAGGCGGCCTCATATCCACGGCGCACGATTATGATCGTTTCCTGGCCATGCTGGCGAACGAGGGCCGCATGGGTCGCGCAGAGATCATGCCCCCTGACGCCGTGAAGGCGGGAACGTCGAACCTCCTGCCGCAGCGCGTGAGCATGCGCGACTATATCGGCATCCCTGGGGTCGTGGGCTTTGGCGCGGGTGGCTGCATTGCCAATCATGGCGGGCTCAAAGGCCTGTTCGGCTGGCTCGGCGCTGCCGGGACCATCGGTGTCATCGCGCCCGATCAGCGGCTGCGGGTGACAGGTCTGATCAACAATATGTCGGTCTTCAGCTTCGCCATGAATCTGCCCAAGGCGGTGCATGACGATTTAGGCTCAGCCAAGGCAGCCTGAACCCTGACGGGAGTAGCAGTCCCATGCCGGCAGCAGAGCGTCACCCCGGACCAAAGCCCGGGACGACGCAGGCAAAGACAGCCTATGGAAACCCAGGGAATTAGGCGATCAGACCAGCCGGCTCTGCTTGACCGCCGCCTCGATAAAGCTCGCAAACAACGGATGGGGGTCGAACGGCTTGGACTTCAATTCCGGGTGGAACTGCACGCCTACGAACCATGGATGGTCCGGCCGCTCGACAATCTCCGGCAGCGTGCCGTCCGGCGACATGCCTGAAAAGATCAGGCCGCCTTTTTCCAACGGCTCGCGATAGCCCGCATTGACTTCATAGCGGTGGCGGTGGCGTTCGCTGATCTCGCCCGTGCCATAGATGCCAGCAACGACGCTGTTGCCGGTCAGCTTGGCCGGATAGGCGCCCAGCCGCATCGTGCCGCCCAGGTCCGTTTCAGCCGTGCGCTTCTGCAAGCCTTCCTTGCTCATCCATTCGGTGATCAGGCCAACGACAGGCTCCGACGTCTCGCCAAATTCGGTCGTTGACGCCTCGGCAATCCCCGCCGTGTTCCGCGCGCCCTCGATGCAGGCCATCTGCATGCCCAGGCAGATGCCAAAGAAAGGCACATTGCGTTCGCGCGCGAACTTGACGCTTGCGATCTTGCCTTCCGAACCGCGCACGCCGAACCCGCCGGGGACCAGAATGCCGTGCATCGGCTCCAGGCTGGCGGCGACGTCATCATCGCCTTTTTCAAACAGCTCGGCGTCGATCCACTTGACGTTCACCTTCACCCGGTTGGCGAAACCGCCATGGGCCAGCGCTTCGTACAGCGACTTGTAGGCGTCGGGCAGGCCGACATATTTGCCCACGACGCCGATCGTCACTTCGCCTTCCGGGTTCTGCTGGCGATCCATGATGTCGATCCAGCGGTCGAGCGAGGGCGTCGGCGC
Source organism: Sphingobium herbicidovorans (assembly GCF_002080435.1). Taxonomy (NCBI): domain Bacteria; kingdom Pseudomonadati; phylum Pseudomonadota; class Alphaproteobacteria; order Sphingomonadales; family Sphingobiaceae; genus Sphingobium; species Sphingobium herbicidovorans. Next base: position 721,258 of record NZ_CP020538.1, read on the forward strand.
GTCATGAATGCCAAAGGCGCGCAACACCTCGTCGTCCAGCCCCTCGGCATGATATTGCGCGGGCACGGCATAGATGCTGCTGGCGTCCAGGGCCGGGATGACCGCTTCGGGGCGCACGTTGCAAAATAGCGCGATCTTCTTGCGCTCGCTTTCCGGCAGCGGATGTTCGCATCGGCACAGCAATATGTCCGGCTGAATGCCAAGCGACGTCAATTCCCGCACGCTATGCTGGGTCGGCTTGGTCTTCAGCTCGCCCGCCGCCGCGATGTAGGGGACCAGCGTCACATGGACGAAGATCGACTGGCCGCGGCCCAGATCATTATGCAGCTGCCGGATCGCTTCCATGAAGGGCAGCGATTCGATGTCGCCGACGGTCCCGCCAATTTCGCACAGCACGAAATCCAGATCATCCGATTCGGCCATGGCGAACGCCTTGATCTCATCGGTGACGTGCGGGATGACCTGCACCGTCGCGCCCAGATAATCGCCGCGCCGCTCGCGATGGATGATCGTCTGATAGACGCGGCCCTGCGTCACATTGTCCGACTGACGCGCCGAAACGCCCGTGAAACGCTCATAATGGCCAAGATCCAGGTCGGTTTCCGCCCCGTCGTCGGTCACATAGACTTCGCCATGCTGATACGGGCTCATCGTGCCCGGATCGACGTTGAGATAGGGATCGAACTTCCGAATGCGCACACGGAAACCTCGCGCCTGCAACAAAGCTGCAAGCGAAGCGGCCATCAGGCCCTTGCCAAGCGAGGAGACCACGCCGCCGGTGATGAAAATATACCGCGCCATGGGAGGAGAGGCTTAGCCTTTTACAAACGAGTTGGGCAAGCGCGCGAATCCACGCGCGAGCAAAAAAGATTCGGAAATTTTAAAAAGGACGATCAGTTGGCGAGCGGAACCGCGCCGTTCGCTGCCTGTCCGTTGCTCGCCGCGCCAGCCGCACCGGCCAGCGGGTCGGCGCTGCCAGCGGCCGGAGCCGGGGCAACGGGGGCGGCAGGCGCCTGATTCACCAGCGAAGTATCGATATCGCTAGGCGCATGCTGGACCGACGCGATCACCGCCAGCACGATCGACAGCGACACGAAGATGACCGCCAGAACGCTGGTCGAACGGGTCAGGAAATCCGCCGCGCCACGCGCCGACATCAGCCCCGCCGGGCTGCCACCCACGCCCAGACCGCCGCCTTCCGACTTCTGCATCAGGATGACGGTGACAAGCAGGGCCGCAACAATGGCCTGCACGACGAGGATGAAAGTGAACATGCGAGGAATCTGTCCGAATGGGGATCGTTGGGGTGCCCATAGCGGCGATAGGCGGCGGGGGCAACCGGCGAGCGGTCGAGTGGCGCAGTCCGTTCCGGCTGAGCCTATGGTCCCTTCGAGCTGAACCCACGGTCCGCTCAGGCTGAGCCTGTGGCCTGTTAGCGTTCAGCCCAAAGTCCGTTCGGGCTGAGCCTGTAGTCAGTTCGGACAAACCCAAGGCCCGTTCGGGCAAACCCACGATCCGTTCGGGCTGAGCCTGTCGAAGCCCCCTTCCCCTTTCGGCAGAAGCAAGCCCCAGCGCAGCCCGAACGGTGGAAAAAGCTAGCCCGCAGCCGCAATGACGGGCGCGAACTTTGCGGCAGTCAGGCTCGCGCCGCCCACCAGTCCGCCGTCCACATCCTCGATCGCCATCAATTCGGCCGCATTGTCGCCGTTCATCGACCCGCCATAGAGGATTCGCATGCCCCCCGCATCAGCCGCGCCGATCCGTCCGCCCAGCGCCGTCCGCAGCGCCCGGTGCATCGCCTCCACCGCTTCCATCGTCGGAATGCGGCCGGTCCCGATCGCCCAGATCGGTTCATAGGCGATCGCCAGCCAGTCCGCCGCCGCGCCGTCGGGCAACGAAGCCAGCAGTTGCGCAGACACGACCGCTTCCGCGTTACCCGCGTCCCGCACGTCCAGGCTTTCGCCGACGCACAATATCACCTTCAGGCCCGCAGCTTTCGCCGCCAGCGCCTTGGCCGCCACATCGGCGTCGCTTTCGCCCTGGTCCTGCCGCCGTTCGCTATGGCCGACGATGGTCCAGCTCGCGCCCGCCTCGGCCAGCATCGCCGCCGACAGACAGCCGGTATGCGCGCCGCTGTCCTTCATATGGCAGTCCTGCGCGCCGACGAAGGCCGCGCCGCTCACCGCCTGCGCCGATGCGATCAGGGTGGCGGGCAGGCAAAGCCCTACCTCGACGGATGGGTGCGCTGCTGCTGCGGCGCCGATCGCCTCGACCTCGCCCAGCTGGGCGCGAAGGCCGTTCATCTTCCAGTTGCCGACCACCAGCTTGCGCCTGCCCATCGATCCATACCTCTTCAGTTATCAATCCGTGCCGCCAGCCGCGCAGGCCAGCCTCGCCAAGGCGGATGGACAAGAGCCAGCCATTTGTCCAGCCATGCCACACTTGCCGCCGCGACGATCCGCCCCTAAAGCGGGCCACCGTAAAAAGTCTTTCAATTCTGGACTTCATTCATGCTTTCCAACTTCCGCCGCTTCATCCGTTCGAAATTCGGCGCGCTGTTCGCGCTCCTTTTCCTAGGCGTCATCGCGGCGGCGTTCATCCTGGGCGACCTTAGCAGCGGGCAGTTTGGATCCTCGCTCGGCGGCGGCGGCGAAACGGTAGCGAAGGCAGGCGGCACTCGCCTGACGCAGACGCAGCTCCAGGAACGGGTGCAACGCGTCTTTGAAAACGCCCGTCGCGCCAATCCCGGATTGCAGATCAACGAATTCCTGGCCCAGGGCGCCGCTGGTCAGATTTACGACCAGCTGGTCGCCGCGATGACGTTGAAGGAATATGCCGAAGACCAGGACGTTCATATCTCGAAACGCCTTGTCGATGCCCAGATCGCCCGGATCCCGGCGTTCCAGGATGCAGCGGGTGCGTTCAGCCAGGAAAATTTCCGCCAGCTGCTGCAGCGCGAACGCATCACCGAGCAGGCGCTGCGCGAGGATATCACCCGCGAGATATTGGAACGGCACATGCTCGCGCCGCTGGGCCTGGGGGTAAAGCTGCCCGACAGCGTCATCCTCCCCTATGCCTCGCTTCTGCTTGAAGCGCGCCAAGGTACGATCGCAGCCATCCCCGCCACCGCGTTCAAGGACATCAAGGATCCCACCGACGCCCAGTTGAGTGAGTATTACCGGAGCAATGCGGCGCGCTTCACCATCCCGGAACAGCGCCGCATCCGCTACGCGGTGATCGACAGCGAACGCTTTGCGCAGGCCGCCCAGCCGACCGATGCCGAAATCGCAGCGGCCTACAATCAGAACAAGGCGAGCTACGCAGCGAAGGAAAGCCGCAGCTTTGAACAGCTCATCCTGCCCACAGAGGCTGCCGCCAAGGCGGTCGCCGGTCAGGTGAAGGGTGGAAAGTCACTCGCCGCCGCCGCGCAGGACGCAGGCCTTGCCGTATCGACGCTGGCGGATCAGAGCCGAGAGAGCCTGACCACATCTTCCTCAGCCGCAGTTGCCAATGCCGGGTTCGCCGCCCAGCAGGGGGAAATCGTCGGCCCGGTGCGCGGGTCGCTCGGATGGGTCATCCTGCGTGTGTCCAATATCAAGACGACACCAGCGCGTGCCCTCCCGGCCGTTCGGGACGAAATCGCAGCGACGCTTCGCACCCAGAAGCAGAAGCGGCTGCTCAATGAATTCACCGGCAGGATCGAGGACCAGATCGCGGATGGCGGCAGCTTCGAGGAAGTGGTCAAGGACAATGGGCTGAAGCTGGAAACCACTCCGTTTCTGCTCTCCACCGGTCAACAGGCCGAAGATGAGGTCTATCAGGCTCCCGCTGACGTCCAGCCTTTGCTGGCGCCAGTGTTCCAGATGAGCCAGGACGACGACGCACAGCTTATCCCCATCAAGGAAGACCAGCGCTATGCTCTGGCCGCGCCCGCCGAAATACGCGCAGCTGCGCCGCCACCGCTGGCGAAGGTAAAGCCGGTGATCGTGGCCCAGTATAAGCTGACGCAGGGCAATGCGAAGGCGAAGGCCCTGGCCGAACAGATTCGCACGAAAGTCGCCAAGGGCATGAAGCTGGCCGATGCGGTCGCGCAGGCGGGCATCCCCCTGCCCGCGCCACAAACGGTTGGCGGCCGCCGGGCCGACATCATGCGCGAAGGCCAGCGTCCGCCAGCCGAAGTCGCCATCCTCTTTTCCATGGCCGCTAACAGCGTGAAGACGCTGCCTGTCGGTCAGGACCGCGGCTATTTCGTCGTGCAGCTGAACGGCATCAAACGTGGCGACGCAGGCGGCCAGACCGCCTTGCTCGATCAGGTTCGCGGCCAGTTGAGCGACGTCGTCGGCCAGGAATATGGACATCAGTTCGAGCGCGCCGTGGAAAAGCAGCTTGGCGTCAAGCGCACCCCCTCGGCTGTGGCGAACGTCGAACGCGCGCTCACCAGCACTAACAGCGGCGCTCAATAATATGGGCGCCGGCGTCGCCCGTGGGGGCAATGACGGAATCGCCGCTGCTCGCGATGCCCTTGATGCTGGCAGGTCGGCGCTGGTCTGGCGTCGCCAGATCGCGGACACCGACACGCCAATCTCCGCGGCGCTCAAGCTGTTCGAGCCCGACCGCGGTGATTTCCTGCTGGAATCGGTGGAAGGCGGCGCCGTTCGCGGCCGCTACAGCCTGATCGGCCTGGCGCCCGACCTGGTTTTTCGGGCGCAAGGGCAATCGGCCGAGATCAACCGCAACTGGGCGCACGACCGGGATAGCTTCGTTCCCGAAGCGGCTGGCGCACTGGATGCCTTGCGGGCGCTGGTCGCTGAATGCCGGACAGAGCTTGACCCCGCGCTGCCCCCCGCGCTTGCATGTCTCGTAGGCTATTTCGGATATGAGACTGTCGGTCTGGTGGAAAAGTTGCCCCGCCCCGCCGCCAATCCGCTCCAGCTGCCCGACATGCTGTTTGTGCGGCCAACGATCATCCTTGTTTTCGATCGGCTGGCCGACGCGCTCTATCTGGTTGCACCCGTGTGGAAGGGCAGTTTCAGCGATGTTGATGCAGCGATCACGCAGGCGCTTGAGCGCATCGACGCGACGGCCGCCCGCTTGGCTGCGCCTCTCCCCTCCCTGCCGCCGCCTGCCGACATCGCGGATATAGAGGTCACGCCCGTGCTGGAACCCGGCCGCTATAAGACGATGGTGGAGCGGGCGAAGGACTATATCGTCGCCGGTGACATATTTCAGGTGGTCCTCGCGCAGCGTTTCACCAGTCCCTTCACCCTGCCTCCGATCGCGCTATATCGCGCTCTCCGCCGCATCAATCCCTCGCCCTTCCTCTATTATCTGGACCTGCCTGGCTTCGCGCTGATCGGATCAAGCCCGGAGATATTGGTGCGCGCGCGTGATGGTGAGGTCACGATCCGGCCAATCGCGGGCACCCGGCCCCGGGGCAAGACCGCCGTCGAGGATGCGGCCAATCGCGAAAGCCTGTTGGCCGACCCGAAGGAGCGCGCCGAACATCTGATGCTGCTGGACCTTGGCCGCAATGATGTCGGCCGTGTCGCCAGCGCGGGATCCGTGACCGTGACTGACAGCTACACGGTCGAATTTTACAGCCACGTGATGCACATTGTATCGAATGTGGTCGGTCGGCTGGCTCCGGACAAGGATGCGCTCGACGCCCTCTTTGCCGGTTTTCCCGCAGGCACTGTTTCGGGTGCGCCCAAGGTGCGCGCCTGCGAGATTATCGCCGAACTGGAACCGGAAACCCGCGGCGCCTATGCAGGTGGCGTCGGCTATTTCGGCCCGGACGGCAATATGGACAGCTGCATCGTCCTGCGCACGGCGGTGCTCAAGGACGGCGTAATGCATGTTCAGGCCGGCGCTGGCATCGTCGCTGACTCCACGCCCGAATATGAACAGCGGGAGTGCGAAGCAAAAAGCGGCGCGCTTCTCGCAGCGGCGCGCGAAGCGGTAGAGCTCGCCCGGCAAGCCGGGTTCGGGCAGTAAACTGCTCCGCCCTCGTCCGGTCGATCCTCACACATGCCTCGCCAGCCGATTCCATAAGAACCGCTAACGGCATCCGCGCCAGCCGAAAGCTCCCCTTTCCGCCTGATCCAGATGGAAATGATCATGATGCGCCGCGTTATAGTCCGGCGACAGGACGGTCGCGAAAAACTCGCATGCCCCCTTGCGAACAATCCGAAGGAAATCCACGTCCTTTCCCTCACCGTTCCAGTCGCCCGCCACGCTAATCCTCCGCCCATCCTCGAGGGTGAAGCCGCTGATGTCTATCGCGTCAGCCGTCGCATGTTCGCTGAAATCGCCATCCGCGCGCCCGTATAGCCGCCTGCAACTGTAAGAGCCAAAATGGCTGATGGACTTTACCGCCTGTCCAAATGTCTCTTGCGCCGCAGGCTGCACCACATGCCATTCCCAAAGCTTGAGCGCAGCGACAACCGGACAGGAAGGCGCTACCGAGGCAGGAGACAGAAGGACGCTTCCCTCCTGAGGTTTCAGCCTCACCGCATCACTATAACGGCATTGGCCGCTTCCCCCGGGGGGCATGGCCGCATAAGGCACGCCCGCCCTGTCCAGCAAGGCACGGCAACGGTCCGGCTCATCGGTGAGGGCGGCTAGCTTGCGACCAGTGAACATGCCCACAGGCTGCGCGAGGTCGAGTTCGGTCCAGGGCAGGTCCTGAGGTCGTTGCCGAACAAAAGCATAGGCCATCAGCGCACAGGCGAGGAGGGCGGCGAGCAGGACAAGCCTGCGCAAAATGAAATGGACTCGGCGCATGGCCTAACCACGCCGCACGCTGCCCATCGGTTCCGAAGTTATGGGATAGCCAAGGTGATCGGGTATACAAAGGTGCCGCTCTCCGTCCCGCTCTTCCACCCAGGGACAAACCTTTTCGACGGGGAACGAGGCGGCGTGCGCCACGATCGCCTCATAGCTGTCGAACAGCGCAAGCCGTTCAAGATTGCGGCGCGTGGGGTAGATGATCTGGCCATGCCCCGCCTCGCACAGGTCGATCGTAGCCTGGGCGCCTTTCCAGAAAAGGCGGACATTTTCAGTGGAATCCACGCACGCCACCTGACCTTCCGGAGCGCGCACGACATAAAAACGCGTGTCGTAGACGCGGCGGATGGCTCGTTCCGCGCCAGACGGGTGCCAGCGGCTGAACGGCACCAATTGATCCAATGCGAGTTCCAGCCCGTGCGACTGGATGATGGTTGAGAAGGGATTGCCCTGCGTCAGCGCATCCCGCAGTTTACTCACCTGCGCCAGATTCGGTGGCGATGCGAAGCCTATGGCAAGACCGCTTTCCTCCAGCGTTTCGCGAATAGCAGCGATACGCGCAGCAGTTTCTTCAAGCGGTTCCGACCAGTCGATCGCCCTCGCCAGATCACGATCCGCCTGATCGACTGCGCCGCCTGGAAAGACCAGCGCTCCCGCGGCGAAGTCCATTCTTCCGGAACGCTCCATCATCAGGATATCCGGCGGGCCATCCGACATGTCGCGAACGATTACCGCTGTCGCAGCGGAACGGCCTTCAGTGGTAGGAGGTGCCATTCCACCGCCATAAGCAGGGATGACGGCAACGGTAAAGCCCTTACGGATCACCCCATGTTTGAAGGGGGTGGTGGAGCCGAGGGGGATCGAACCCCTGACCTCGTCATTGCGAACGACGCGCTCTCCCAGCTGAGCTACGGCCCCGAAGGAGCGCTGCCTATAAGCGAGGCCCGATCCCCTTGCAACGGTCTTTTTGCGCTGATCCGGCCACTTGCGGGAGCCGCTTGCCGTGGTCGGTAGACCGGCTCAAAGCAGGGACGTTTCCCTCGCGTAATAGCCGGAACGATGCGCCCCCACGCTCATTGGAGATGCAACGGCCTAAAGGCCGGAACAACCCTTGGTCAAGGAGAAGGACGATGGGCTATCAAGGCGGACGTCACTACGGTGGCTATGACAGGAATCGCGGCGATTGGGATCGTGGATCGGATCGCCATCGCGGGCAGCGTGACTGGCGGGACGACCGCAGTTATCGTTATGGAACCCGTGGCCAGTTCAGTGGACCGGATGCTCGGCGCACGCCTGAGGATTACGACCCCGATGAGCGCGGCTTCTTCGATCGCGCCGGAGATGAAATTCGCAGCTGGTTCGGAGACGAGGAGGCTGAACGCAGGCGCGAATATGACGATTATTATAATCGTCCATATGGCGACCCACGGGATGAAAGCAGCCGCATCGGATTTGCGTCGGCGTCGCGCACCAACCAATATCTGCCCAATCGGGGCTACGCGCCATTCACCGGGGAACGCAGCGGCTATGGCAGCGAGGACCATGGCAACCGCATCCGCTCCTTTGGGCCCGCCCATGATTATAGCGAACACCATGATGCAAATTACTACGCCTGGCGCCAGCAACGGATCGAAGAGCTGGATCGCGACTATGCCGAATATCAGCGGGAAAATCGCGACCGGTTCAACAATGAGTTTGGCAGCTGGCGCAGCCGTCGCACAGAGCAGCGCCAGGCAGTCCAGCAGGTGCGGGAGCATATGGAGGTCGTCGGCAGCGATGGCGAGCATGTCGGCACAGTGGACCATCTGAAGGGCGACCGCATCATCCTGACGAAGACCGATCAGGATGCGGGCGGCGTTCATCATTCGGTGCCGTCGTCATGGATCAAGTCGGTCGATGCGCAGCGGGTGACGCTGGAAAAGACCGCAGACCAAGCGCATGCGGCGTGGCGAACTGAAGGTGAGCAGAATGCCTTGTTCGGCGAGCGGCGCGAAGATGGAAGTGGTACTGGCGCGAGCGGAAGCGGAAGCCTGACTAACCCCGCTTCTGGAAATAATCGTTATCGGTGATACATGCCGTGATTAGCAGGGGCTCAGCACGAGCCCCTGCTCTTTTATCCGTTTTGTGACTCAAAAGCAGAGCGCCGACGGACGCCTGCGTGCCTGTATAACGGCGATTTTCAGTCACGACCCCATCGAAAGACGCTGACAGCCATGCGCCATTTTCATGGGCCGATGGCGCTGGCTTCGGCTTGTAGCATGGCGCCGTATTGACCCTCCCCCAGATAGCCGGGTGTCACCGGCACACCGGCATCGATCATCAGGCGCTTGGCCGCATCCTTCATCCCCATCGCCGCAATGCTCGCCGGGCTTCGTCCCACCCAGATCGGTCCAGCGTCAATTATGGTCGGCAAGAAGCCATAACCGGAGGTGAATGGCCTCTGCGGCGGCGGATCGGCCAAGCTTGGCGGCACTCATATGCTTGCGCTCCATGGCTCGCTAATGCGAGAGCGCTGGCCATACCGCTATTTGAGGCCTGTCATGCCCACCGTCCTGCTCCTCATCGTCTCGAACCTGTTCATGACAGTAGCCTGGTACTGGCACCTCAAAGGCGGGATGGAAAAACCGCTCCTGCTGGTGATCCTCATCAGCTGGGGCATCGCGCTCGTCGAATATTGTTTTGCGGTTCCCGCCAACCGTTTTGGTTTTGCAAGCGGCTGGAGCGCGGGGCAGCTCAAGATCACGCAAGAGGCCATCGCCCTGATCATCTTCGGTGGTTTCATGGTCACGGTGTTGGGCGAACCGCTGCACTGGCGCCATCTCGCCGCATTCCTGTGCATTATGGCGGCCGTCGGCTTTCTGTTTGTGGGCCGCACCTGATTCTCGCGCCGGCAGCCAGAGGGAATTACTGGGGCGGCTGGACAATGGCAGGATCGATTTGGCGCGGCCTCTGTTACGGGAAGGGCATGGCTCTGGCTTTCGGTCAGCAGAGGAGCATCGACTTTCTCCAAGGACCGGGCATCGAAGAAAAGGAGGAATGCGCCGCAAAGATCATGACAGCGATCAAGCACGCCTTGCGCCATGCCACCTTCGAAGATCAGGGCAAAAGGAGCGAGGAGTCGCCATAGGAATAGAAGCGGTAGCCTGTCGCAATGGCATGGGCATATGCGGCCTGCATGCGATCACGACCCATCAAGGCGCTTACCAGCATGAACAGGGTCGAGCGCGGCAGATGGAAGTTGGTCATCAATCCGTCGATCGCGCGGAAGCGATAGCCTGGCGTGATGAAGATACGCGTCTCGTCAGCGAACGGCCGTACCAAGCCGTCCGCGTCACACGCGCTTTCCAACAGACGCAGGCTGGTCGTGCCGACAGCTATCAGGCGACATCCCTTTTGCCGTGCAGCGTTCAGACGGTCGGCGGTGGCCTGATCGATCCGGCCCCACTCCGCATGCATGCGATGGTCGTCCGTGTCATCCGCCTTCACCGGCAGGAATGTTCCCGCCCCGACATGAAGGGTCAGCGTTTCTGAGGCGACGCCCGCATCAGCCAATGCCGCCATGAGTTCGGGCGTAAAGTGCAGCGCCGCAGTCGGGGCCGCAACCGCTCCGTCTTCCCGAGCGAACATGGTTTGATAGTCGCTGCGGTCACGAGCATCGGTAGGCCGTTTGCTGGCGATATAGGGTGGCAAGGGCATACGGCCAGCCCGCTCCAGCAGCAGCTCGACAGGTTCCTCCCCTTCGAAAGTGAGAGTGACGCCGCCTTCGTCGTCCCGCGGACCGGCAATCGCGGTGACGCCCCCGCCGAAGTCGATCCGGTCGCCCTCGCGCACGCGCTTGGCGTTGCGCAGAAAAGCTTGCCATTGCCGCAAGCCAAGCCGCTTGTGCAGCGTCGCGCCAACCTTCGCCTGGCCGCGCATGCCCTCAAGCTGGGCGGGAATGACTTTGGTGTCGTTGAATACCAGCACATCCCCGGCGCGGAGCAGCGAAGGGAGATCGCGAACGCAATGATCGCGCAATGACGCATCGCCCGAAACCAGCAGGAGCCGCGCAGAATCGCGCGGCGACGCCGGCCTCAGCGCAATATTCTCGGGGGGCAGATCAAAATCGAAAAGGTCTACGCGCATGCGGCCGCCGTTCACAAAAGCCGAGCATCATGTCGTTGGTGGCCCATTCCGCAGGACGCAGAAACAGGTTGCAAGCAATAAATAGAATCCAGCCTATCTCTTCTTCGGCGCGACCGACTTCCTTGCGGTGGCGGGGGCCACAATCGATGGCACAGCAGGCGCAGGCAGCGCCATCACCGGCGCCTTGCCGTCACTTTCGATCGAAGCCTGAAGAATCGTCGTCGGATTGGCCGGCGGCTCTCCCGGCGCGATCGTGTCGACATATTGCATACCTTCGATCACGCGGCCGAAAACCGTATATTTCTTGTCCAGCTGCATGCGTGGCAGGAAGAGGATGAAGAATTGGCTGTTGGCGCTATTGTCATCCTGGGCGCGCGCCATCGACACCGTGCCGCGCAGGTGGGGCATGGGATTGAACTCGGCCTGAAGGTCCGGCAGCGAAGACCCGCCCGTGCCGTCGCCTTTCGGATCACCGCCCTGCGCCATGAAGCCGGGGATAACCCGGTGAAATTTCAGGCCATCATAAAAGCCCTGACGCGTCAGTTGCTTGACGCGCTCAACATGCTGCGGCGCGATGTCGGGCCGCAACTGGATGCGCACGCGGCCGCCAGTCGATAGATCGAGATCCCAGACATTCTGCGGATCGACCGGCACGGTCGCGGGAGGCAACTGAGCTGCCGGATCCTGCCCCAGCGACTTGGCATTTTGTTCGGCGCGCGCTGCGGCCTCCGCCTTCTTCATCTCTTCGCCCTTGGCGCCGCCGCCCTGAGCCAGCGCCACGCCGCCGGTCGCGTAGAGGGCGACGGTTATCGCCACGGTTTTGAACGCCGAACTGAACCGCATGGATGAGCTTTCCCTGATATCTGAAGCCTGGTGGCGAAGCTGCCCTGATAGCGCGCTCTTGGCGATTGGCAACTGAACGAAGGCTGAGCGCTTTTATTCCCCGCCCTTCTGCCCCACTTCCTGAACGCGCTTAACGACTTCTTGGCATATCGTGGAGCTGACGAACTTGTGGATCGGGCCGCCATACAGCGCGATTTCCTTAACCAGGCGGGACGCGATTGGCTGAAGCGACACGTCCGCCATAAGGAATACGGTTTCCACGCGTGGATTGATCTGCTGGTTCATCCCCGCCATCTGATATTCATATTCGAAGTCAGCAACAGCACGCAGGCCCCGGATGATGACGCTGGCGCCCTGCGATTCGGCAAAATCCATCAACAGCGAGTTGAAACCGGTGACGACGATTTCCGTATCGATCCCGGCGCATTCGCGGCGCACCATCTCCAGTCGTTCGTCATCCGAGAACATGGGCGACTTGGCGATGTTGGTCGTGACCCCGATCACCAGCTTGTCCACCAGCTTCGCGCCGCGGCGGATGATGTCCATGTGCCCCAAAGTGATCGGGTCGAACGTACCGGGATAGACCCCCACCCTCTGATTGCTCATGCCCTACCGGTCCCTTTCCACGATATAGTCAGCGATCGCCCGCAGCAGGTCAGCCTCCCCGCCGAACGCATGGAGATGCGCCTTGGCCTGCTCGACCAGCAAGCACGCCTGTTCGCGCGCGCGCTCGACCCCCAGCAGCGAAACGAAGGTTTCCTTCCCCGCCGCCGCATCCTTACCCAATGCCTTGCCGGCGAGCGCTGCGTCGCCTTCCACATCCAGTAGATCGTCGGCAATCTGGAAAGCGAGGCCTATGTCGCGCGCATAGCCATGCAGACTGACGCGAGCTTCTGGCGGGATACGCGCCATGATGGCGGCAGCGTCCACGCAAAACCCGATGAGTGCGCCGGTCTTGAGCTGTTGAAGCCGGGTGACGGTGGCAAGGTCGAAGCTCGCCCCTTCCGCCTGCAGGTCCATCATCTGCCCGCCCGCCATTCCGGCAGGCCCGCTGGACAAGGCGAGCGCCTTCACCAATTCGATCCGAACGAAGGGATCGGCATGCGTTTGCTCATCGGCAAGCACTTCAAATGCCAGGTCATGCAGACAATCACCCGCAAGTATGGCGGTCGCTTCGTCAAAAGCCTTGTGAATCGTCGGCCTGCCCCGGCGCATATCGTCATCGTCCATCGCAGGCAGGTCGTCATGCACCAACGAATAAACATGGATACATTCGACGGCGAGCCCGACGCGCAACGCCGATTCGCGGGATATATTGAACAGATCACCCGCCGCCTGGACCAGCAGCGGCCGCAATCTTTTGCCGCCGCCGATCGCGGCGTGGCGCATCGCCTCATACAGGCGGGCGCGCGGATCGCCCGGAACGGATAGCAGCAGATCGAACGCGTGATCCACATCGGCCGCAACTGCAACCGCGCGGGTGGCGATTAGCGCCTTCCGGGAGGTTCCCCCCTCCATGACCGCCCCGCTCAATCGGCGCCGAACGGTTCGGCGCCCGTCACGGCGCCGGTCGGATCAATCGTCAACTTCTGAATGCGTGCCTCCGCCGCCTGCAGCCTTTCCAGGCAGCGTTTGCGCAATTCCTCGCCCTGCGCATAGAGAGAGATCGATTCATCTAGCGGAACATCGCCGCTTTCCAAACGGCGTACGATCGTCTCAAGCGCACGCAGCGCATCCTCAAATGACAATTGGGACAAATCGCCCTGCTCAGTCTTGCTGTCCTCGGCCATGATGTCTGCATTGGCGAGGCCTGCCAGCCGGGTCAAGTCCGCACCGTCCGAGGGTAGCGATTCCATTCCCTTCAGTCATGAAAACGTCATGAAAGACGCCAAGAGGCTGGCGGAATTTAGGCACTTTTGCGTTGACGCTTACGTCGCCAAGTGCACATAGAAGGATCGCTATGAAATATTATATCCCCCTAATTTCCGCCATGGCCCTCAGCCTGCTGTCCGCCTGCAACAACAATGACGAACCAGAAGTAGTCGGGGGGCCGGCCGATCCGATGGCCGAACGGCTTGCAAACGCTGCGCCCGTGGAGTTGCCGCCTTCGGTGAAGGAAAGCCATCAGTATCGCTGCAAGGATAACAGCCTGATCTTTGTCGATTTCATGAGTGACGACAAGACGGTCAACCTGCGCACCGAAAAGGACGGTTCACCCACCAAGCTGGTCGCTGCCGCGCCGGGCGAGCCCTTCACCGCTGAAGGCGGCTATTCAATCGAAGGCACCGGCAAACAGATCACCGCGACACTGCCAGGCAAGAGCGCGCTTAGCTGCAAGGCCTGAGCCTCTTACCTATTCGTTTCCGGTCGGGCCCCATCGGAGCCCGGCCATTTCATCTGCTTCAGAAACGAACGAATGCTATCCAGCGCCTGTAAGTAGAGCATGTTTTTCCGACTTGTGCTGGCCAAGGATTGTCTATCAGACGCGCCCCGGCTAAAGGCGCGCTCATGTCAACCGCAGCTCCTCAGATCACCCCGGAAATCATCGCCGAACACGGCCTGTCGCCGGAAGAATATGATCGCGTTCTGAACGCTCTCGGCCGCGAGCCGAATCTGACCGAACTCGGCATCTTTTCGGTCATGTGGTCCGAACATTGCAGCTACAAATCGAGCCGCATCCATCTTAAGAAATTGCCCACGGAAGGGCCCCAGGTCATTTGCGGACCAGGCGAGAATGCGGGCGTCGTCGAAATCGGCGACGGGCAAGCGGCGATCTTCAAGATGGAGAGCCACAACCACCCCAGCTACATCGAACCCTATCAGGGCGCGGCGACGGGCGTGGGCGGCATCCTGCGCGACGTCTTCACGATGGGGGCACGGCCGGTGGCGAACATGAACGCACTGCGTTTTGGCCGCCCCGACCATCCGAAAATGAAACATCTCATCAGCGGCGTGGTTCATGGCATCGGCGGCTACGGCAATTGCGTGGGCGTGCCGACCGTTGGCGGCGAGGTGAATTTTCATCCCGCCTACGACGGCAATATCCTGGTCAACGCGATGACCGTGGGCGTGGCGGACACCGACAAGATTTTCTATTCGGCGGCATCGGGCATTGGCAATCCGATTGTCTATGTGGGGTCGAAGACCGGGCGTGACGGCATCCATGGCGCGACCATGGCATCGGCCGATTTCGGCGACGACGCCGACGCCAAGCGTCCGACGGTTCAGGTGGGCGACCCCTTCACCGAAAAACTGCTGATCGAAGCCTGCCTGGAGTTGATGGAGTCAGACGCCATTGTCGCCATTCAGGACATGGGCGCAGCGGGTCTGACTTCCTCCTCCGTGGAAATGGCGTCCAAGGGCGGCGTCGGCATCCAGCTCAACATGGACGATGTACCGCAGCGCGAAACGGGCATGACGGCCTATGAGATGATGCTGTCGGAAAGCCAGGAGCGCATGCTCATGGTGCTTAAGCCCGGCAAGGAAGCCTTCGCCGAAGCGATCTTCAGCAAATGGGAACTGGATTTCGCCGTAATCGGCCATGTGACCGACACGGGCCGCATGGTGCTTGTCCATCATGGCGAAACCGTTTGCGACATCCCGCTGGCACCATTGGCCGATGATGCGCCGCTCTACGACCGCCCAGCCATGCCGAAGGAAGAATACAAGGTGTGGGCAGGCGTGAAGCCCTTGGGTGAGATCGCCGAGAGCACGGACATCGGAGCCGACCTCGTCAAGCTCATGGGATCGCCAGACATCGCTTCGCGTCGTTGGATCTGGGAGCAGTATGACCATATGGTTGGCGCCGATACGGTGCAGCGCCCCGGCGGCGACGCAGCCGTCGTGCGCGTACATGGCTCTCAGAAGGGCATCGCGATCAGCACCGATTGCACCCCGCGCTATTGCTATGCCGACCCTTATGAGGGCGGCAAGCAGGCTATCGCGGAATGCTATCGCAACATCAGCGCGGTCGGCGCACTGCCGCTGGCCGTCACCAACTGCCTGAATTTCGCAAATCCGCAGCGGCCCGAAATCATGGCTCAGTTCACCGGCTGCCTTGACGGCATGGGCGACGCTTGCCGGGCGCTCGACTTCCCGATCGTGTCGGGCAATGTCTCGCTTTACAATGAATCGAAGGCGACGGGCGGTGGCTCGGCCATCCTCCCTACCCCCGCGATTGGCGGCATCGGCCTCCTCAAGGATATCGACATCATGGCAACCATCGCCTTCAAAAGAGACGGTGAGGCCATCTGGCTGATTGGCGGTGAAGGCGCCCACCTTGGCCAGTCGATCTGGTTGCGTGAGATCGCCGGGCGCGAAGCGGGCGATGCGCCCAAGGTTGATCTGGCCGCCGAGCGCGCCAACGCCGAATCCGTTCGCGCGTTGATAGCTGCGGGCAAGGCAAGCGCAGTGCATGACATTTCGGATGGCGGTTTGCTGGTCGCCGTGGCGGAGATGGCCTTGGCCGGCGGAATCGGCGCTGAATTGGACATCGACCTCACCACGGCCACTGCGTTCGGCGAAGATCAGGGCCGCTATCTCGTGACCACGGCTTCCGACATAGTTGTATCCGGCGCGGTACGGATCGGCACGACCGGCGGCGACAAGGTGGCCGATGTCACGCTGGACGCCCTTCGCACCTCCCATGAAGGCTTTTTCCCGAACCTGATGGATGCCGAACTCTGATTGCGCGCTTGATCTGAACTCGCGCTCTCATAGTGAAAAATGTTGGGCATGAGGCCGGTCGCTAGAGCGGCGAGCGAGTAATTCGGCCGAACAGGACCTGATAGCTGTCTTCGCCGCCAGCTTCGTCAAATGCCGCCATCGTCCGACGCAATTCCTGGGGCGAGAGCGGCTTTCGGCCGTCATTGGGCACGACTGCGCCAATGCCCTTGAGGTGCGCGATCAGCCCGCGAGCGCCATCGCATCCCAACGGATAGATTTCATCGAAAGCGAAGGCATCCTCGTAACTGCTCAGAACAGAGCGCAGGTCAGCCAGGCTTGGATATGCAGGCACGCCCGCGATCAGCCCACAATCCACATGCGCCTCTCGCCAATTGCAGAAACTCCCCTCTCCCATGGTCGAAAAGATGAGGCTGCCGCCAGGCCGCAATAGGCTGGCGAGCCGACCCAGAGCATCTGGCAGGTCATCGAACCATTGAAAGGCCAGGCTGGAAAGAATGAGGTCGAACCACTCTCCCTCGAACGGCGGAGACTCCCCATCCATTGCGAGGAAGGTGCCAGCGACGAAGGCGTGCCTGGCTGTCCTGGCCAGCATCTCGGGCGAAAGATCGGTGACAATCAATTCTGCGACAGGCCAGCGGGCCTGAATGTCCCGAGTCAGAAATCCCGTGCCGCAGCCTATCTCCAGAATGCGTTGCACTCCGCCCGGCTTCTGCCGCTGCGCAAGTTCCGCGACCAATGCCGCGGCGGCCCGCTGGGGTCCGGCATGATCGTCATAATGATTCGCCGCCGCGCCGAAGGCATCGCTTATCCGTTGCTTGCGACCGCTTTCCATGGCTAGTCGCATGGCAGAGCGAGGCCCGCTTTGCCAGTGCCTTTAAGGGAACAACCACCACATGACCGCCTGTTCATCCCGCATCGCCGCCATGGATGTTTTGCGGGGATTCGCCGTGATGGGCATATTGTGGATGAACATCAGCGCCTTCGCGCTGCCCGAACCCGCATATATCAATCCCGCGGCGGTGGGACCGCTGTCATGGGGAGACCGGCTTTTCTGGCTGGTGAGCTTTCTCTTCTTCGATGGCAAGATGCGCGCCCTTTTTTCCATGCTGTTCGGCGCCTCCATGCTGCTTTTGATCGACAGGGAAGAGTTGGCGGGGCGCAATGGACGCCGCGCTCAACTTCTCCGGACGGGATGGCTGTTCGTATTTGGTCTCGCCCATTATCTGCTGCTCTGGTCGGGCGACATCCTGATGAACTATGCGCTCGTCGGACTGGGAGCGATGCTGTTTATCCGCAGGGAGCCGTTGTCTCTTCTGAAATGGGCCTTTCTCTGCTTTTTCACGCATTTTCTGATCTGTGCAACTTTCGTGCTCAGCCTCTACGGTTGGGCTCATGCCGCAATGGCTCCCGGCGCCCCCATCCACATCCGGGAGGGTTTTGATCAATTTGCCGGTCCTTTTATCAACCCGAATGATCCCGCCATCCGGCAGGAGATTGCGACCTATCGCAGCAGCTTCGGAACGATCCTCGCGCACCACTTCCACATGTATACCCGAAACTGGTGGTGGACATTTCTATTCACCGCTTTCGATACCCTTGGTTTCATGTTGATGGGCATGGCAATGCTGAAGGGCAGGTTTCTCACCGGCCGCTGGCAAGAAGGACAATATTGGCGCACCGCCCGCCACTGTTTTCTTATCGGCATGCCACCCATGACGGCTTTGGCCGCTTGGCTCGCGTTGCGCGACTTTCCCGCGCTACCGACACTAGGGACCGCGCTTGCCTGGTCCTTTCCGTTTCGAATCCCCCTGGCGGTCGGCTGGGCAGCGCTGATTCTATGGCTATTCTCGCGATACGAGAATCATCGGCTGATGACCGCTATCGCGCGGACGGGGAGGTTGGCGCTGAGCAACTATCTCGGCACCAGCCTCATCATGTGCGCCGTCTTCTATGGATGGGGGCTTGGCCTTTTCGCTCAGATCCGCCCCGCAGAGCTACCAATGCTGGTATTCTGCGCCTGGTTGGTGATGCTGGTCTGGTCGACTGCGTGGCTGTCGCGATTCGCGATCGGTCCGATGGAGTGGCTTTGGCGCAGTTTGGCACGAAGGCGACCACAAAGGATTCGCAACAGCAGCTAGAATACTATTGCGACCCATTATCACTTACGCTATCTCTCGATTCTAGGGAGAGCGCCATGGTTGTGTGTATTTGCAATGCCATTCGGGAAAAAGATCTGAAGGAAGCCGTACGTGGCGGCGCAGATACTCCCTGCAGTGCATATGCCCGACTGGGCCGTCGTCCAAAATGTGGGCAATGCGTCTCCTTTGCACGCACGCTGATCGCCGCTGAGCGCGCGACTGCATGACACTATTGAGGATCAGCCTCAATTTGATGGAGCCACCAGTCGCGAAGCCGACGCAATAGCGTGTTCTAAATGCATCGATTTTCCAAGGCTTTCCGGTTAACATAAGGCCAAAATCTGCCTATAGTTACGGCTTCATTCCAATAAGCCGGAGCAACCGCCATGAAGGGCGACGCCAAAGTCATCGATTATCTGAACGAGGTCCTCAAGAATGAGTTGACCGCGATCAACCAATATTTCTTGCACTACCGCATGCTGGACCATTGGGGCGTCGAAAAGCTCGCGAAGTTCGAATATGAAGAGTCGATCGACGAGATGAAGCACGCCGACAAGGTAGCGGAGCGGATCCTTTTCCTGGATGGCCTACCTAATTTTCAGCTGCTCGGTCGGTTGAAGATCGGCGAAACGGTGGAAGAGGTGCTAAAAGCCGATCTTGAGTTGGAATATGAAGCGCTTCCCGTCCTCAAGGATGCAATCGCTTATTGTGAAACGGTTCGCGATTATGTGAGTCGTGACCTATTCCAGTCGATCCTCGAAAGCGAGGAAGAGCATGTCGATAGCCTAGAAACCCAGTTCGAAATGATCGAACGCATGGGAATCCAGAACTACATACAGCTGCAGAGCAAGGCCGCCGAGGACTGAAACTGGTGGGCGGGCCACGCATCCGGCAGCCCCGCCCTCAACATTTCAAATCAGCGAATCAAGCAGTCCGATCAGCGGTAGATCGGCCGGCGGCATTTCAAGAGCGAACATCTGGCTGGGCTTGACCCATTTCAGTTCCGTGGCATGCCGCGCTTCGGGCAAGCCCTCCCACTTCCGGCACACATAGAGCAAAAGCAACAGATGCCGCTCGCCGAGCGCTTCGCTCGCAAAGCTCGCGGGCGCGAGACAGCTGGCATGGGTTCGGATACCGAGTTCTTCCTCCAGTTCACGAATCAGCGCGGTTTCGGGTGTTTCGCCGATCTCCACCTTCCCGCCAGGGAATTCCCAAAGGCCGGCCATCGCTTTTCCCGGCGGACGTTGTTGGAGCAGCACGCGGCCGTCGGCATCGACTAGTGCAGCAGCGACCACGAGCAGCGGGAAAATCATCGTCATATTCGCCCAGAAAAGGAGTTTGTTAACCCCGGCTCTTTTACAAGGCGAAGCGGGCCTGTCTGCAAGAAACGGTGGTGAAATGCGCGTTTTAATCGAAAGCATATCCCGATCGGGACTGTGGCAGTGTCAAAGAGGCGCCACGGCGGTTGAATATGGCCTTATCCTGGCACTGGTCTGCCTGGCCATGATTAGCGCTCTGTCCAACGTGGCCGATAAGACGATCGGCATGTGGAACAATGTCGCGACAGAAGTTCTCGCGCATTAACCATCAATATCTGACACTTCTTTCGATCCATTAAATCTTTGTCAACCTAACGCGCATAAACCGTCCATTGCTGACCTAATTCCAAGCGGGGCGGCCGGGAAGTTAACGGGAATTCAAGTCAAGGAGACTTAAAATGCAGTTCGTGCGTAAGATGCTGAAGAATGAAAAGGGCGCAACGGCCATCGAATATGGCCTGATCGCAGCCCTGATCGCCGTCGCCGCCATCGGCGCGATGACCAGCCTCGGCGGCAAGCTGGGCAACACCTTCAACAATGTTTCGGGCAATCTGAACTAAGCTCGACTCTATTGTGAAATAATGGGCGGCGGGAGCGATCCTGCCGCCCTTTCTCTATGTGCAACGGGCGTCCTCAACGGTCAGACGATGATCTTCACTCGCTGCCCCGGCCGCAGCACACTTTGCGCAGTCAGAGCGTTTAGCGTGAGAAAGCGTTCGAGCTGATAATCCGAATAAGCCATGCGTCGGCTGATCGACTGGACCGTTTCGCCTGTCTTAACGGTCACGATGCTGACGCGCCGGGACTTGATCGTCGCAGTTTCCTGAGCCGTGAGGCGCTGCACGGACTGAACCATTGATGTGAAGGGGCCT
This sequence comes from Sphingobium herbicidovorans, assembly GCF_002080435.1. Taxonomy (NCBI): domain Bacteria; kingdom Pseudomonadati; phylum Pseudomonadota; class Alphaproteobacteria; order Sphingomonadales; family Sphingobiaceae; genus Sphingobium; species Sphingobium herbicidovorans. The sequence goes on from NZ_CP020538.1 coordinate 742,027, forward strand.
ATGCCTTGCCCCGCGGCTGTCAGCAGGAGGAAATGATAGACTTTCCCGCTACCAAAATCATAAGCAAAAACGGTCGCGTCAACCTGGCTGGATTGGGTGCTGGCACGAATGGTTCGCCAAGCAGCAGGGACGCCGTTCACAGTCGTACGGCGCACTTCTCCTGCAGGAACCTGGGCGTTGCTTCCGGCTAGTTGCGCGAAGACCGAGTCGATATAGGCCGGAAGGTTCCCGGAATAGGCCCCTCCCGAGAATTGGGCCTGGCCACCCGAGCCCGTGACTGACACAGCGTCGGCAGCATTTTCCATGCCGAATCCAGAAGGGGCAGTGAATGCGAGGCGCAGGTCAGGGTGCCGAAAAATGCGTCCATCAATAACGCCTTGCCGCGGATCGTCGCCGTAGAGGAGGCCGTCCACCATATTAATGAACGCATCCTTGTTACGTGCATCGGGGTGGACCTTCGGTCCAGATGCGTTCCGGGCTGCACGCCCTACGCGCGAGGCTGGATCGGGATGAGTGCTGGCCCATTCTGGTAAGGACCGGACGTTACCAGATATGCGGGTATCCAGATTGCTCTGAGCCGCGAGGGAGGCCAGCATGGTCGACAGCGCGCGCGGATCATAACCGCCCGCCGCAAGGTAACGGATGCCCAGATCATCCGCCTCATATTCTTGCGAACGGGAAAATTTGAGAGTCAGCAACTGGCTACCTTTGCCGATCCCCTGTTGCAGCAAGCCCGCAAAACCTGAATCGCCAAGCAAGGCTCCGGTAAGCACCTGCAGCAGTGTGCCACCGATAGCATTCCGCTGCGCCGCCTGTTGCCGCCGCTGGCCATGACGGGCCGCGACATGGCCTACTTCATGGCCCAGCACCGCCGCCAGTTCAGCTTCGTCGTTCATCAGTGCGACGAGTTGGCGGGTGACGTAGACATAACCGCCCGGTATCGCAAAGGCATTATTTACCGGTGAGTTTACCAGCGTAACTGTAAAGTCGCTTTGCGCATTTGACAGACCGGACTGTACCGCTATGCGGCGGCCGACGGTTTCAACATATTTTGCCTGAGGTCCGGCATAGGCGCCGCCAAATTCATTGAGCAATTGCGGATGCTGTTTCGCTCCACTCGCCTTGTCTTGTGCGCTGATCGATGAAACCGTCTGGATCGCGCGTTGCTGGCCCAGCACCGATGGCGTGGCGAAAGCGGCAACCAATCCGGTCGCACCGCATATGTACGCTATTCCCCTTTTCACGACTCCTCCCACATGCTCACCCTGTTACTGCTACGCAACGAGATTGGCGACAGCATGTTCCGAAATCGAGAAAATCAGGCCCCGATCGCCAGGAATTTGTCGGCGCGATCGGTTCGCAAATCCTGCGGGCTGAGGCTCGAGAGCGAGTCCAGTTCTTCACCGATCGCCGCCCCCAAGCTGGCGATCGCCTGCACTGGTTCCCGGTGCGCGCCGCCGACAGGCTCGGGGACGATGCGATCGATGACGCCCAGTTCCTTCAGATGCTGCGCCGTCACCTGCATTGCCGTCGCCGCATCGCTGGCTCTATTGGCAGTACGCCAGAGGATCGATGCGCAGCCCTCTGGAGAGATGACCGAATAGACCGCATGTTCTAACATCAGTACGCGGTTGGCCGCTGCGAGCGCCACTGCTCCGCCCGAGCCACCTTCACCCACCACGGCGGCGACCATTGGCACTCCAAGAGCCAGGCACTGTTCGGTTGAACGGGCAATCGCTTCGGCTTGTCCACGCTCTTCCGCCTGAACGCCTGGGAAAGCGCCCGACGTATCGACTAGCGTCACCACCGGCAGTCTGAAACGATCAGCCAATTGCATCAGGCGGATAGCCTTCCGATAGCCTTCCGGCTTCGCCATGCCGAAATTGTGACGAACGCGGCTGGCCGTGTCATCCCCCTTCTCGTGACCGATCACCATGACGCGCCGTTCGCCCAACGTCGCCAAGCCTCCAATGATCGCCTGGTCATCAGAAAAAGCGCGGTCCCCGGCCAGCGGCATGAAATTGTCGAACATGCCCGCGACATAGTCCTTGAAATGCGGGCGGTCGGGATGACGCGCGACTTGCGTCTTTTGCCACGGCGTCAGCTTGGCATAGGTATCGACCAACATCTTCGAAGCGCGCTGTTCGAGCTTGTCGATCTCGCCGCTGATGTCGATATCTCCGGCGCTGGCGGTCGCGCGCAGTTCAATGACACGCGCCTCAAGCTCGGCGATAGGCTTTTCAAATTCCAGAAAACTAACCATGGCCGACGGCGTTAGGGCGCAGATGCTCCGTCGTCAACGGAACGATCGCGTATCGTCGCCAGTGGATGGCGGCTATTGACCAGTTCGACGAGACGGCGGCTATCGACATGTGTGTAGATTTGCGTCGTTCCGATGTCGGCATGGCCCAGCATAGACTGAAGCGCGCGCAGATCCGCCCCGCCCTCCAGCAAGTGCGTGGCGAAGGCGTGACGCAGGACATGAGGACTCACTCGCTCCGGCGCGATGCCCGCAGCAGCCGCGAGTTCCTTCACCAACTGATAAAGACGGATGCGACTGACATGGCTTATGCGCGATGGAAAGAGCCAAGGACTGTCGGCAGGCACATGGACAAGCCAGGCGGCTACGGCCCCGCGAGCCCGATCGGAAATCGGCACCAACCTCTCCCGCCCGCCTTTGCCCTTCAGGATCAGGAATGGCCGGTCAGCGGCAAGCGCCCGACGCGGGAGGGACACCAGCTCCGTTGCCCGCAGACCCGAACCATAGAGCAGTTCGATGAGGGCGGAAAGGCGCAGGTCTAGAGGCGCGGGATGCTCGACAGCCAGTTTCTGGGCGATCAGGGTAAAAAGAGATTCGACCTCTTGCCCGGACAATATCTTGGGCAAAGGTCGTCGCGTGACGGGACGCGGCAATGCAGAGGATGGATTGTCGGCACGCAGCCCCTCCTCTTCAAGAAATGCATAGAAGGCACGGAGCGCCGAAGCCTTTCGCGCGACGGAGGAAGCTGCGAGGCTCGCCCATGAACTGGCTAATCCGGCGATGCCTCCCTTTGCAGCGCCAGAAAGGCCGTTCAGCAGGACCGCGGCCCCCTCAAGATCGGCCCGATACGCAAGCAAGGTGTTGCGCGAAGCGCCACGCTCAGCCGCCATCATCTCCAGAAAGCGGTCGATGAGGGCGCTGTCCTCTCCCACAGCGTCAAGACCGGCTGATCGCCTCCGCCGCGATCATGCGTGCTTCAGGATCGAGCCCGACCTGATGCAGAGCCGCGACGATATGATATAAATGAGCCGGCGGCAAACGGCTCCAATCAGCCGTCTGCATACCCGTCGCCGCCAGCAGCGCGACGGTAGCTTTTTCTCCTCGCACCGCAGCCTGACCGATTGCCCTCGCCCACCGGCTGTTTGCTGTCAAATTCAGCCCGTTATCCTGAGCCAAGGACGCGCTCGCCTGCGAATTGACGCGCGCAAGTCCTGCGAGGCCCGCGATCAGCATCTGACCCTTGCGGCCGCCCGATCCCTCCACGAAGGATGCTATGCGGCTTTCGCTTATATCGACGACGCTGCTCGGCGCACCCACGGCCAGCAGCGCCCAAAGATCCCCAGCGCCATCCCCCTCGGCCTGGCGCGCCACTCCGCTCCAGCGGGCAGCGTTACGGTCGTAACCGGCCGTCAGCATAGCGGCCACCAAATTGGCCGCATCCCGCGTTTCGACCGAACCGATCGGTAAAGCGGCCGCGGCGCGGGCGGTAGCGATCAATCCGACATAATCGGGCTGAGCATTGTCGCGCCATAATGTCCGCATCGCCTGAAGCCGTTCATCGGCCGACGCGCCGCGATAGGCGGTCCGCAGGGCTTCAATGCGGTCCGCCACATCAGAAGCGGCGTCACCATCAGCACCCAGTTGACTGTAGAATCCTACCAACGCCTTGTTCGAAAACACGCCCAACCGAGCTGCGACCTCGACACCCGGCAAGCGGCGAACAGCGCTCAATGCAGGCGCGCGCGCCTCCCACGCCCGAACATGCTGCCCTGCGGTGGCGTACAGCTGATCGGGAATTTCGACATTGAGGGCTGTCGCGAGTCCGAACCGCCACGCTGTCAGCCGATCAACCTCGTCCCATTCGATCTTGACCGACCGCCGCGCATTGAAGCCCGTGCCCACGACCTTTTCCGCAAGGCGATAATCGATCCCGCGCACCACGCCTCGCCGCTGCGCCTGATTGAGCGTGGCGCTTGCCGTTCCCTGATCACCAGATAAAGCCGCGCAGATCGGACGAGTCATGTCCCATCCCGGCTCTTCGCTATAGCGGAGAGCGCCAGCCGAAAGCGGGCAAAGTCCGGCGGGATCGGCCGTCGCCAGATAGGTCTGCATCGCCACCGCATAAAGCCGTGGCGTGAACTGATCCGAATCGACGCTTTGCACCAGCAGCCGTGCACTGTCGGCCTCTCCCATCCGCAACAGCAACCAGGCACGCTCGGCTACCCAATCCGCGCCATTAATATCGCGCGGCGTGTCAGTGGCGGACAAAAGGGCGCGGCGCAGCAGGATGGAGGCCCAGCGTGACGTGATCGGCGCCCGCGTCTCTTTCATCAATGTTGCAAGAAAAAGGCCGGAGCGTCTGCCAAAAGCATCCGCCGCAAGCCCAAGCTGCGCTGAAGTCAGTGGTCCGACACGATCCAGCGACCGACGCGCGCCTTCGGGCAGGTCATATTTCTGCTTCTGCGCCGCCAGTTCTTCCTCGGTCAGCGCATCCTCGGAAGCATTGCTGAGGGCGTCATCGGCGGGCGCAACATCGGCGAAGGGCAAGGGCTGAACCATGGGCGCCGGAACAGCCGGCGTTGCGGGGCGAGCAGGCTGGGCCCCTGATGGCGCCGGAGCGGCCGGTGCTTCGCCAAAGCCGGGCGGCAGGAGCGATTCAGGAGCGTCCTGCGCGATCACCGGCAGCGCGAGAGCGAGCGCAAGCGTACCCAGCGCGCATTTCGCATTCACCCGGCTATGGCGCATGATCTTATTTGCCCAGCTTTTCGGCGGGAATGGCCTTTTCCACGCGCTGCTGCGGCTGCTCCCCGCCGCGCGACCAGAGCAGCGCGACCAAGCCGACCAGCAGGACGATCAGGACAATGGGAATGATAGGCAGGCGTGACCCCCGACGGCGTGAGCTGCTTTCGAAGGTACTGAAGGAACGGTTGCTTCTCATGGATCCTTGTGCGGCCTAGCCGTAAAGTTGAGGAAAGATGCGATTTGCCTCTGCGACGGGTGGATGTATAGCCCCCTCGGCCATGCAGCGAAACAGCAAATCCGTGTCCCCGCAGTCGAAGCGCGGTTCAATCGTCCTCATAGGTATGATGGGCGTTGGAAAATCGACGGTCGGCCGCAGGCTCGCCGCGCGCCTCGGCCTGGCGTTCGTGGACGCCGACGAGGAAATCGAAAAGGCGGCCGGCATGACGATCAGCGAGATGTTCTCGCGCTACGGCGAGTCCTATTTTCGTGATGGCGAACGGCGGGTAATCGCCCGGCTGCTGGATGACGAGCCCAAGGTCATCGCGACCGGCGGCGGCGCCTTCATGCAGGACGAGACGCGCGCGCTAATTCTCGATCAGGCAACAGCGGTGTGGTTGGATGCCGATATCGACACATTGGTTGATCGCGTCTCCCGCCGCGAGGGCCGCCCCCTGCTGGCGGGGAAGGATCCGCGCGTCGTGCTGACCGAACTCGCCACGGTGCGCAATCCTGTCTACGCACTCGCCCCCATTCATGTGAAGAGCATCGCCGCGCCCCATGAAGTGGCGGTCGAACGCATCCTGGAGAAATTGACCGAATGGCATTAGTCCGTGTCGCGCTGGGCGCGCGCAGCTATGATATCGTGATTGAGCAGGGCGCTTTGGATCGGTCTGGCGAACACCTCGCCAGATACACGCGTAACGGGCGTTTGGTGGTCATAACCGACATCAACGTGGCAGAAGCCCAGTTACAACGGCTTGAAACCGCCCTGAACGCCTCCGGAATCGCGGTCGAACCGATCGTCCTTCCCGCAGGCGAGCAGACAAAGAGCTGGCGGCATCTGGAACAACTGCTCGACCAGTTGCTGACGCTGGAAGTGGAGCGTGGCGATCATGTCATCGCGCTGGGCGGTGGCGTAATCGGAGACCTTGTGGGGTTTGCCGCCTCGGTGCTGAAACGCGGCTGCCATTTCATACAGGTGCCGACCACATTGCTTGCGCAGGTGGACAGTTCTGTGGGTGGCAAGACGGCAATCAATACCAGCGCGGGCAAGAATCTGATCGGCAGCTTCTATCAGCCCAGCCTGGTCCTGATCGACCCTTCCACGCTCGACAGTCTGCCGCTGCGCGAAACGCGGGCGGGCTATGCAGAGGTCGTCAAATATGGGCTGATTGACGATCCCGATTTCTTCGCGTGGTGCGAGACCGAGGGGCATCGCTTGCTGGAAGGCGATGCCAAGGCCCGCGAATTCGCGATTGAGCGCAGCGTTCAGGCAAAAGCCGCAATTGTCGCGGATGACGAGCGCGAAACCTCGGGGCGGCGCGCGCTGCTCAACCTTGGCCACACCTTCGGCCACGCGCTGGAGGCGGACACAGGCTTTTCCGACAAGCTGTTGCATGGAGAAGGCGTTGCTGCGGGGATGGCCCTCGCCTTCCGCTATTCGGCACGGCTTGGGCTATGCCCGCCCGCTGATGCGGAGCGCGTGACTGCGCATTTAAAAGCTGTTGGGCTACCCCACGATCTCTCCAGCGCTCATGTCAAAGGCGATGGCGCATCGCTGGTCGCGCACATGCTGCACGACAAGAAAATGGCCGCAGGCGCCCTGCCCTTCTTGTTGGCCCGTGGTATCGGGCAGACGTTCTTGTCGAAAGACGTGTCACTGCAGGATGTATCCGCGTTTCTCGATGAGGACCGGACCGGCTGACCAAGCTGTGCGCCTGAAGCAAACTTGGGAAGCCGAAGGCGCTCACATTGCCTTCGACTTTGCACAGGCTACCAGCCATCCCCCGGAAACAAAAAGGGCGCCTGACGGGCGCCCTTTTCATTCGTCTGTAAAACGAAGCGATTACTTCTTCAGTGTAAGACCGCCGAAACGCTTGTTGAAGCGCGCCACCTGGCCGCCCTGCTCCAGCTGGCGTTGGCCGCCGGTCCATGCCGGGTGCGACTTGGGATCAATGTCGAGTGCCAGCGTATCGCCTTCCTTGCCCCACGTCGAACGTGTGCGGAAAGTGGTGCCGTCGGTCATCTGGACGGTGATGAAGTGGTAATCGGGGTGCGTATCGGCCTTCATGGATTTGCTCCGTCGATGGGCCGGTTTCCGACCGGCCATGGATGCGTAAAATAGCGAAGGCGCGCGGTTACATGGGATTGCCGCTGAACGCAACCCTTCTCGTAAGCCGCACGGGCCGTGTTTGACGATACGAGCGCGACGGTAGAAACCGCGGACGCGGTAGGCCGATACGGACGTCAGATCCCAAGGTACGCCGGGATGAAACCTAATCCTCTGGTGGATCGGCGATCATCGCGACGAAATTCGCCTCGGCGCACAGCTTACCATCCACCGACGCCTTGCCGATAAATTTGCAAACGCGACCTCGAATCTGAAGCAGTTCGACATGCATGTCGAGCAGACAGCCGGGCTCCACAGGATTCCGGAACTTCGCTCCATCAATGCTCATGAAATAGACGAGTTTGCCCGAACCGCGAAGCTCGAGCGTTTCTACCGTCAGCACGCCCGCAGCCTGCGCCATTGCCTCGACGATCAATACGCCGGGCATGATGGGCCGACCAGGGAAATGCCCCTGGAAAAAAGACTCGTTTATCGACACGGCCTTAACCGCGTGGATTCTCTCATTGGGTACGAGAGCGGCCACGCGATCGACGAGCAGCATCGGATAGCGGTGCGGCAGCGCCGCCATGATCCCACGAATATCAATGGAACCAATGGCGGCGGAGGCCGCGTGAACTTCCCCCGTCATCGACCAGGGTCAGCGCGAACTGGGCTGCTGCGACGGATTGGCGGGGGCCGCTGCGGCAGGCGTCTGCGCCTGGCCACGCGCGCCGCCGGGCTGCCAGCCTGCGGGCGGTGTAATGCCGACGCTGGGCACCAGCGCGTTCAGCTCGGTCACAACCTGCTGCGTGATATCGACCGTTGGCTGATAGGACACGGTCGCGTCGGGAGCGAGGATCAGGTCAACTTTTGCCTTGGTCATCGCAGACTTGAGCGCATCAGACAACTTGGCCGAAATCTGTTCTTCGACATAGGCGTTCGCCAGCGCGATCGGCTGACCCATCCGCTGCAACTCGGCCTGACCGTTCTGACCGGCCTTCTGATAGGCTTCATACTGGGTCTGGATCGCCGGGGTCGGCTTGTTGCCTGCCGCCTTCATCGCGGTTTCCAGAGCGGCGCCCTTTGCCTTGAGATCAGCGTCGATCGCATTCTTGCGCGCGGTGAAGCTGTCGATCTGCGCCTTGTACGTGGTCTGGATCTGGGTACGCGCGGTCGTGTAGGCGGAGCTGGTCGCAACGGCCCGCTGCAGGTCGGCAACTGCAATGCCCGTCTTTGATTGAGCGGCAGCCGGCGCACTGGTCAGCACGATGGCAGTCATGGGCGCAAGAGCGAGCGCCGCAGCTTTGATGATCGTCTTCATTAGAATTGAGTCCCTACGTTGAAGCTGATGAGCTGAGTGTCGTCCCCTGGTTCCTTGAGCAGGGCCTTGGCGATGTCGATGCGGAATGGCCCAAAGGGCGAGTTCCAATTGATCCCGAAGCCCACTGCAACGCGCGGCTTGAGCGTGTCGCCAAGATATTGCTCTTCGAAACCGGTGCCGCTCAGGTGCGTTCCACCGGTGGGACAGGTCGGAGCCTGTGGCGATCCACCCGCGCGGACTGTCGTCGCGGTTGTACCGCTGCCAACAGAACAATAGCCGGCAAAAGGCGTCGTCAAAGGATCACGCAAGCCGGCAACGGCACCAGCATCGACAAAAACTGAAGGCCGCAATCCCATTTCGCGTGCGCCAGAACCCAACGGAATCTCGATTTCAGCACGAGTCAGGTAATAAATCTTGCCGCCAAGCGCATCGTCCCGACGATTATTGTTATCGGTGGACAAAGCCCCGGTAATCGCGCCGGTGGTCGTATCGGTCGTGGTCGAGTAGTACCGCCTTACGACGCGCGGACCAATACCGCGAATGTCGAAACCACGAATTTGCGGATTGCCCAGGAAAAAGCGGTCGGTGAGACGAATAGGATCAACCAAGGCGCCCGATGCGTCCCGACGGTCACCCTCAAGGCTATGAATGTAACCGCCTTCTCCTGAAAGCGAGAAAATGAAACCGCTACCCAACGGCCAGAATTTCGAGCCGTTAAGGCGGGTGCGCACATATTTGACGCTGCCACCTAGCCCGGCGAAATCTTGGCTGACGACGACATTATGCCCACGCGTCGGCCGAATACGATTATCGCGATTGTCATAGATCAGCGAGTAGCCGAGCGAAGAGGTCGTCCGCTTACCGATCGCGTCGCACAGATAGCGCCCGGCCAGAATCGGGTCACATTCCCTTACACCATCACCGTTAGTGTCGGAATAATAGGTGTCCTCGTCCAGGCTCACATCGTCCAAGTTGAGGCTGTAGCGCAGGGCAAGCGACATATATTCAGTGATCGGCACGCCCGCCCGGATCTGAAAACCGGTCGTGGTCTGCTGGTACGTCGTGTCGCGATCATTGTTGTTGGTAAAGCGGAAGCTGTTGAGATCACGCCGGTAGATATCGCCGCCAAGCGCGATATTCTTGTCCATGAAATAGGGTTCGGTAAAACCGACTTCGACCGATTTGGAATAGCTGGAGTAATTGACGCTCGTCCGCAGTTCCTGCCCCTTGCCCCGGAAATTGCGCTGGGTGATCGAGGCAGCGACGATGAAACGCTCAAGCGACGAGAAGCCTGCCGACAGCGACAGTTCGCCGGTCGATTTTTCCTGTACGTTGGTTTCCAGAATGATCCGGTCCGGCGCAGATCCCGGTTTCTGCTCGATTTCCAGCCTTTCCTGGAAGAAGCCAAGCGAGTTGATCCGGTCTTTGGAGCGCTTGACGAGGAAGCTGTTGAACGCATCGCCTTCCGCCAAGCGAAATTCGCGGCGTACGACCTTGTCCTGCGTTAGCGTATTGCCATTGATGTCAACCCGTTCGACATAGACGCGCGGCGCGTTAGCGATGCGGAAATTGATCCCCATCGTAAGGCTGTCCTTGTCGCGATTGAAGTCCGGCTGAACCTCGGCGAAGGCATAGCCAAACAGACCGGCAGTTTCACTTAGCGTATCGACCGTGTCTTCGACCTGCTTGGCGTTGTACCAGTCACCCTTCTTCATCGGCAACGTCTTGGTGAGTGACGTGCCGGACAAATCGCGAATGTCGGATTCGACCTTCACATCGCCAAACCTGTAGCGCTGCCCTTCCTCGACCACATAGGTGATGATGAAGTCCTGCTTGTCAGGCGTCAGTTCGGCAACAGCGGAAATCACGCGGAAATCGGCATAGCCTTCGGTCAGATAGAATTGGCGCAGCTTCTGCTGGTCATAGGCCAGACGATCGGGATCATAGCTGGTGCCCGATGAGAATATGCGGAACCAGCGCGACTGCTTCGTCACCATCTGGCTGCGCAGTTCGCCGTCGCTGAATTTGTCATTACCGATCACGTTGATCTGGCGAACCTTGGATTTTGGTCCTTCGGAAATTTCGAAAACGATATCGACTCGGTTCTGGTCGAGCTGCACCATCTTGGGCTCAACCGTCGCGGCGAAACGGCCTTGGCGCCGATACAGCTCTATGATGCGGGCAACGTCCGCGCGCACCTTCGACCGGGTATAGATTTGACGCGGCGCGAGCTTGATTTCCGGCCGGATCTTGTCTTCCTTCAGCCGCTTATTGCCTTCCAGCACAATGCGGTTGATGACCGGATTTTCCTTTATCTCGACCGTCAGCGCACCACTGTCGTTGCGGATCTGGACGTCAGCGAACAGTTCGGTTTCGTAAAGGTCGCGCAGGGCCTGATCGAGCGATTCCTGGTTGAAGGGCTGACCAATACGCAGCTTAGTGTATGATAAAACCGTGTCGGGTTCCAGGCGCTGCTGGCCAACGACATTAATGCTGCGGACGGTGCCCATGACCGGCTGGGCGGCTGGCACAACCGCAGTCGGCGCAGCAGCCTCCTGCGCCAGCGCGGGAACGGCATACAGGCCGCCGAACATCGTCGTTGCCAGAAGGGCCGCGACAACCGGGCGCTGTCTCTTGCTGCTCATCTTCGCTGTCACCCGCTCTACCCTTTTACAAAAAAGCAATGTTCGTTCACGCCGGGAAAGATGGCGCTAAATCGCGCCTCCCTGCCCGATACAGCTTATCCGATCAAGCCGGACAGGCGTTCCCAGAGCCCGAAAGAAGATAAATCGTTGAAAGTCACCAGCATCATCATCGCCAGGAGCATAGCCAAGCCCGACCGGTAAGCCCATTCCTGAACGCGCGGACTGACCGGCCTGCGCTGTATCGCCTCCACCCCGTAGAAAAGCAGATGCCCGCCATCCAGCATGGGAATTGGCAACAAGTTGATGAACCCCAAGTTAATCGAGATCAGCGCCATGAAGAAGACGAAGCTTTCCAGACCCAACGTAGCCGCCTGACCCGAAACTTCCGCAATCTTGAGAGGGCCACCCAACTCCTTCACAGATCGGCCGCCGCCCAATATCTGGCCCAGTGTTTCCAACATCGTGCGGATGATCTGGCCCGTCTGCTTGATAGCAACAATCGGTGCACGCCAAAGCGCGACGGGCTCGATTACCGGCTCGCCCGGCGCGATGCCCAATCGTCCGATCCGGAAACTGTTACCGAAGCCGTCACGTTCCTGCACGGCGCCAACCCGGCCTTGCCGTTCGATGTTCTGGCCCGCCCTCTCAATCAGGATCGTCACCGGTTCATCGGGACGGATCTGCGCGTAGAGGCGAATATCGTCGAAGGTCGCCATTTCCCGCCCATTGAGCGAGACGATACGGTCCCCCGGCTGGATTCCGGCGGCAGCAGCTGCGCTACCTGGTTGGACCTGACCGGCAACGGCTGGCGTCCGGCTCTCACCATGAACGACGGCAAAGGTAGCAAGGACAAGGATAGCGAAAAGGAAGTTGATCAGCGGTCCGGCCGCCACGATCGCAGCTCTTTGCCAAAGTGGTTTAGCGGGGAAGCTTTCCGCACGTTCAGCCGAGGGAAGTTGCAGCCAGGCGGGATCAGCCTGGCTGGCGGCGTTCATATCACCCTTGAAGCGGACATAACCGCCCAGCGGTAGCGCACCGATCCGCCAGCGGGTGCCACGCCGGTCCACCCAGGCGGCGATTTCCGGGCCGAAGCCGATCGAGAACGCCTCGGCTTTGACCCCGCACCAGCGGCCGACCAGATAATGACCCAGTTCATGCACGAAAACGAGCGGTCCGATGACCGCTACAAATGCAAGGACGGTCAGCAGAAAACCGGGATTCTGGATCAAGCAGTCAATCTTTCCATCACATGTCGAGCTTGGGTTCGCGCCTGCGCATCCGCTTCCAGCACATCGTCGATACCGCTTGGCACAGGCGCGCTATAGCGGTTCAGAACATCCTCCACAATCATGGCGATATCAAGGAAGCCGATGGCGCCTTTAAGGAAGGCCGCCACGGCCACCTCATTGGCCGCGTTCAAAATGGCGGGCGCCGCCCCGCCCTCCTGCGCTACTTGCCGAGCCAGGCGGAGCGCAGGAAAGCGCTCCTCATCAGGAGCCTCGAAATCGAGCCGCCCTACAGTTGCGAGGTCCAGGGGCTGGCATGGCGTTTCCATCCGGGTAGGCCAGGCAAGCGCGCTTGCGATCGGAATGCGCATATCCGGCGATCCAAGCTGCGCCAGCGTGGAGCGGTCCCGATATTCGACCATGCTGTGGACGATTGATTGGGGATGGACCAGTATCTCGATCCGGTCGAGGCCGACAGGAAATAGGTGGACCGCCTCGATCAGTTCCAGCCCCTTATTCATCATCGTCGCGCTATCGACGCTGATCTTCGCCCCCATCGACCAGTTGGGATGCGCGACCGCCTGCGACGGGGTGATGGCGCGCATCTCGTCCCGGCTGCGGGTGCGGAACGGACCGCCGCTCGCAGTCAGGATGATCCTTGCTACATCACTCAAGCTACTCCCGGCAAGGCATTGAAATATCGCATTATGCTCACTGTCCACCGGCAGCAGCGTCGCGCCCGAATGCTCCACCGCATCCATCATCAGAGCGCCTGCGGATACCAACGACTCCTTGTTGGCCAGCGCAACAGTTCCACCTGCCTTCACCGCCGCCATGGTAGGGCGCAGGCCTGCACAGCCCACAATCGCCGCCATGCTCCAGTCAGCCCCTGCCTCGGCTGCCTCTACCAGGGCTGTTTCGCCTGCGGCAGCCTCTACTTCCGATCCCTGTAGCGCCGTCCTTAGTGCATTATAGCGTGCAGCGTCTCCGATCACCGCCATCCGCGCGTTGCATCGGCGCGCTATCGCTGCAAGACCATCGACATCACTATGCGCGGTCAGAGCTACGATTTCAAAAGCATCTGGATCGCGCTCGATGAGGTCGAGCGTCGACATGCCGACCGAACCTGTCGCACCAAAAATGGAAATTTTTTTACGCATCAGGCAAATACCAGAAAGAGGTAAATCAACGCAGCCAGCGGAGCCGCAGTGGCAACGCCATCGAGCCTGTCCATCACACCCCCATGGCCGGGCAGCAGATTACCACTGTCTTTCACGCCTGCGTGCCGCTTCATCGCGCTTTCGAGCAGGTCGCCCAGCTGCGCGGCTACTGCCAGCAAACCGCTGGCGGCCGCAAGCTGGCTCGGCAGGCCGGCAAAGCGATGCAGCACGAAGCCCAGCGCCAACGCTGCAATCACGCCGCCGCCCAGCCCCGCCCACGTCTTGGATGGGCTGATCCGGGGCGCAAGCTTGGGGCCGCCGATTGCGCGTCCCGCAAAATAGGCGCCGATATCCGTCGCCCAGACGAGCGCGAGCGCCCAGAAAGCCAATAGAAGGCCGAAGCCTTCCGGCTGCTGCTGCCGTAGAAAGATAAGGGCCATCACCGGAACGCAGACGTAGAAGATGCCCAACGCCAAACGAACAGAGCGGGTAGTCAGCATCACGAAGAAAAAAGCAGCCACGATCAGCGTGAACGCCGTCCATGAAACGCCGGCCGCAAGGGGGCAAAGAAGCGCCAGCGGAACCGACACCGCAAACATCGACATCCGCCGATGTTCAGGCGCGGCGCCCGTCAGGTCTGCCCATTCGCCCTGCATAAGGACGCCGGCGATCACGAGAAGAAGCCAGAAGAAGAACCCGCCGAAATAGAGCGCTACCGAAGCCAGAAGCACAAGAAAGAGGCCAACGATGGTACGAATGCGAAGTTCGCTTGACATGGATTACAGGCCGCCGAAACGGCGGTCCCTCAGTCGAAAGGCATCGATGGCCTCGGCAAGCGCGGACCCGTCAAAATCAGGCCACAGCGTGTCGGTGAAATAGAGTTCGGCATATGCCGCCTGCCACAGCATGAAATTGCTGAGCCGCTGTTCACCGGACGTACGGATCAGCAGGTCGAGTGGCGGCAAGCCCGCGGTATCGAGGCCTGCCTCCACATCGTCGATGCCTATGGCCTCCGGGTCGAGCTGCCCGGATTGAACCCGCCGCACGATGCTTTGCGCCGCGCGTACCAATTCATCCTGTGCGCCATAGTTCAGCGCGATGGCGATGATCGGGCCGGTGTTGGCGGACGTCCGCTCCACTGCCTGCTCGATAAGGTCGACCAGCGCAGGATCAAGCGCCCGGTAATGGCCTATGACACGTAGTCGGACGCCATTTGCGTGAAATTCGTCCAGGTCCGATTCGATGAAATGCCGCAGCAGCCGCATGAGGTCGGCCACTTCGTTGGCGGGCCGCTTCCAGTTTTCGGAGGAGAATGCGTAGAGCGTGAGACACTCCAACCCCAATTCGCGCGCTGCCCGCGCGACCCGGCGCACGGCTTCCACACCGGCACGGTGTCCGGCAATCCGAGGAAGAAAGCGCTTCTTAGCCCAACGGCCATTGCCATCCATAATGATGGCGACGTGACGCGCACCATGACCGGACGCACCGCCATGAGCGAGGTCGGACTGGGCTTGGCTGGCCATCAGTATGTTGCGCGAGCGGTGGACACGGGCGGAGCGTCCCGGCTCAGTGGCCGAGAATTTCCTTTTCCTTGGCGGCAGAGGTGGCGTCGATATCAGCGATGGTGCTGTCGGTCAGCTTCTGCACCTCTGTTTCCAGCCGCTTGCGCTCATCCTCGCTGATCTCGCCCTTTTTCTCATCCGCCTTGAGGCTGTCCATGCCGTCACGGCGCACGTTACGGACGGCAATGCGCGCGCCCTCAGCATATTTGCTAGCGAGCTTGGCCAGTTCCTTGCGCCGCTCCTCGGTCAGGTCAGGGATCGGCAGTCGCAGCGTCTGGCCATCCACGATCGGGTTGAGGCCCAGACCCGCCGATCGAATAGCCTTATCCGCCGGCCCCACATTGCTCTTATCCCACACCTGCACGGACAGCATGCGCGGCTCGGGCGCGGAGACGGTCGCAATCTGGTTGAGCGGCATATGCGCGCCATAAACTTCGACCGTAACCGGATCGAGCAGTTGGATGTTAGCGCGGCCAGTGCGCAGGCCCGCCAGATCGCCCTTCAACGATTCGATGGCGCCGTGCATGCGGCGTTCGAGGTCGGGTTTGTCATATTGAGCCATGGTCTTTCAGCGCTCCTGATTTTGCACGATCGTCGCGACACCGTCACCGGCCAGCACCTTGGCCAGATTACCCGTTTCGCGGATGTTGAATACGACGATGGGAATATTGTTTTCGCGGCAGAGTGCAATGGCGCTCGCATCCATGACCTTAAGATTATCCGTCAACACGCGGTCAAAGCTGATTTCGTCATAGCGAACGGCATCCGGCGCCTTCTTTGGATCGGCGTTGTAGATACCGTCAACGCTGGTCCCCTTGAACAGCGCATCGCAATTCATTTCCGCAGCGCGCAGAGCCGCCGTGGTATCGGTGGTGAAGAAAGGACTGCCCGTACCGGCCGCAAAGATCACAATGCGGCCCTTTTCCATGTGCCGCACCGCCTTGCGCCGGATGTACGGCTCGCAAACCGTCGCCATCGGAATCGCGGACTGAACCCTTGTATCGTATCCCAACTGTTCCAGCGCATTCTGCACCGCAAGCGCGTTCATGACGGTCGCGAGCATGCCCATATAATCAGCGCTCGCGCGATCAAAGCCTTTGGCGGCGCCCGCCAGGCCACGGAAAATGTTTCCGCCGCCTACTACGACACAGAGTTCAAACCCGGCGTCTTTCGCCGCAGCAATCTCGCTCGCGACGCGATTCACAGTCTCTGGCTCGATACCGAACTGCCCCTGCCCCATCAGCACTTCGCCCGAGAGTTTCAGCAATATGCGCTTGAACGGCGGACGAGTCATGCGGGGCAAGATTCCATCAATGAAGCAGACAAGGAAATGGCGCGCACCTTAGGCAGCACGCGCCACTCTGTGAAGTCCTTAGCATCCTCGGCCGACTTGTCGAGAAGCCTTGCCTCCCGCACGCCGCCCGAACCGAACGCTCTGTCAGGTCAGACCGGGATCAGGCGCCCGCAGCCGCAGCCACTTCCGCGGCAAAATCACTGACTTCCTTCTCAATGCCTTCGCCCAGCTGGAAACGGACATAGGATTTGAGGGTGATCGACTTGCCGGATTCCTTGGCCGCCGCAGCGACAACGTCCTGCACCGGGGTCTTGCCGTCCATCACAAAAGCCTGCGTCAGAAGAGCATTGTCCTTGCGGAACTTTTCAACCGGACCATTGATGATCTTGGCAGCGATTTCTTCGGACTTGCCCGCGATTTTGTCGGCGTTCTTCTCCCGCGCAATGGCTGCTTCCCGCTCGATGATCGCAGGATCGATGTCATCCGCCGACAGCGCCAACGGGAAGGCGGCAGCGATGTGCATCGCAATCTGCTTGCCCAGCGGCTCCAGCACATCAGCAGGCGCATCACCTTCCAGAGCGACGAGCACGCCAATCTTGCCCAGGCCCGGCGCAGCGGCGTTATGGACATAAGCCACGACCGCGCCCTGGCTCACTTCGACCTGACCAACCCGACGCAGATTCTGGTTCTCGCCGATGGTCGCGATGTTGGCGACCAGCTTTTCGGCTACCGTACCACCCGCGGGATAGGCCGCGTTCGCGAGCATTTCGGCATCGCCCGTGCCCTGCTCCAGCGCAATCTGCGCAACGGTGCGGACGAAATCCTGAAACTGGTCGTTCTTGGCGACGAAGTCGGTCTCGCTGTTCACTTCAACGGCAACACCCTTCGTGCCGGCGACGGCAACGCCAACCAGGCCTTCAGCAGCAGTGCGGCTTGACTTCTTCTGCGCAGCGGCAAGACCCTTGGCGCGCAGCCAATCGACAGCGGCTTCCATGTCACCATTGGCTTCGGAGAGCGCTTTTTTGCAGTCCATCATGCCGGCGCCCGAACGGTCGCGCAGTTCCTTGACGGCGGCAGCGGTAATCTCAGCCATGTTTCGGCTCCTAAATGTTCGATGGGGTTCAAATATAGACTAGGGCGCGGTCCAGTGGAGCGCGCCCTAGCCTGTCAATCTTGCAGTTCGAAGACCGCGGGATCAGGCCTGCGCGACGACCTCTTCAACCTCGGGCTCATCCAGAGCGCCAAGGTCAACGCCAGAAGCCTGCTGCGCACCACGGTTGCCCTTGGTGGCGGCTGCGGCGACCGCGTCGCAGTAGAGGCGGATCGCGCGGCTGGCGTCGTCATTCGCCGGGACCGGGAAAGCGATGCCATCGGG
The DNA here is from genome assembly GCF_002080435.1 of Sphingobium herbicidovorans. NCBI lineage: Bacteria > Pseudomonadati > Pseudomonadota > Alphaproteobacteria > Sphingomonadales > Sphingobiaceae > Sphingobium > Sphingobium herbicidovorans. The sequence continues at coordinate 759,941 of NZ_CP020538.1, forward strand.
CGAGACGTTCGAATCGAGAATCGCGACGACCGGGATACCCAGCGTGTTGGCTTCCTTGATCGCCAGCTCTTCCTTGTTGGCGTCGATCACGAACATGACATCGGGAATGCCGTTCATGTCGCGGATGCCGCCCAGCGACAGTTCGAGCTTCTCGCGCTCGCGGGTCATCTGGAGGACTTCCTTCTTGGTGAAGCCATGGGTGTCGCCCGACAGCTTTTCCTCAAGGGTCTTCAGGCGCTTGATCGAGCCCGAAATTGTCTTCCAGTTGGTGAGCATGCCGCCCAGCCAGCGATGGTTGACGAAATGCTGGCCCGACTTGCGAGCGGCTTCAGCGATCGGGTCCTGCGCCTGGCGCTTGGTGCCGACGAACAGAACCTTGCCACCGGCAGCGACGGTTGCCGACACGAAGTCGAGCGCGCGGCCGAACAGCGGCACGGTCTGCGACAGGTCGAGGATGTGGATGCCGTTGCGCTCGCCGAAGATGTACGGCTTCATGCGCGGGTTCCAGCGGTGGGTCTGGTGGCCGAAGTGGGCGCCAGCCTCAATCAATTGGTGCATGGTGACGACAGGAGCCGCCATGGTCTTTCTCCTTCCGGTTAATGCCTCTGGGAATCAGGAACTAAAGCGCGAGCGCAACAGCACCGGATATGTGCGATTCCCATGTGGAATGGCGTGGCCCTTAGCCCGGCCAACACAAGGATGCAAGGGGTTGACTCAACCTATGAATTAGAACATATAGAGAACATCGGGAACAAACAGGCAGTTCAGCCGGTTTGCTGCCTTAAAAATGGGACCTCGGTTCCTAGCACAGAAAAGCGAGCGGCCTCATGTTCACCCTTGTTGCAGCTATTGTTTTCCTCGTTGCGTTTTTACTCGCCGCTGGCACCATCCTGAGCATGTTCGCGCTCTATCGCGACAAAATGATTGCTGCGCTGGTATTTGAACCGATACCGCACGAGCCGCCGGTATATCGCCTTCGGGTCAGCCCCCGCCGGGCGGAGCCGTGTCGCGCTGCGGTAGTCGGCCCGATAGCTAGCGGCATTCTCGCCGCTTGAGCACTGATTATGCGCTATCCGTCGCCTGCTGACGGCGCACTTTCGCATAGGACATGATACCAAAGGGAATAGTCATTAGATAGATAACGCAGATGCACAGCAGCGTTAGCCAGGGATCTGTAATGAGCAGAGCGCCCAGTAGACCCGCCACTGCGATCGCTTCCAGCCGGATCCGCTTGCGTAACCGAAGGGCGGACCAGCTATAAGTCGCAATATTGGATATCATCAGGAACGCCGTAAAGGCGGTCCATGGCGCTACGACATACCAGGCCCGGAATATTTCCTGCCCCGTCACCAACCACAGGTATAGCGGCACAAAGGCCAGCCCTGCTCCCGCCGGAGCGGGCACGCCGGTCAGGAAACCGGCCGATTTGTGCGGCTGCTCATCCGCATCGATATTGGCGTTGAACCGCGCCAGCCGCAGCGCACATGACAAGGCATGAGCGAGTGCGAAGATCCAGCCAAACTTCGGCATCGCATGCAGCGACCAGAGATAGAGGGTAAGCGCAGGCGCCACGCCGAAAGCGATCGAATCGGAGAGCGAGTCCAACTCAGCGCCAAAGCGGCTTTCCCCGCGCAACAGGCGGGCGATTCGTCCGTCCAGTCCATCCAGCACACCCGCGATCAAGATGGACAGCACTGCACGCTCCCACTCGCCGGATATGCCGTAGCGTACGCCTGTCAGACCAAAGCAGAGCGCCATCGCCGTCACGGCATTGGGGGCGACCATCCGCAACGTGATGCCCCGACGAAGCCCTCGCGGGATGGCGCGCCGCTGCCTCATTGCTGGATGCCTGAAATGACGCGCATGTCGCCGATCTGGCCCAGAATGGTTTCTCCCGCGACGGTCCGCTGGCCCAGCACCACGCGCGGCGCAGTCCCGGCTGGCAGATAGACGTCCACGCGGCTGCCGAAGCGGATCAGGCCGATGCGTTGCCCTGCCGCGATCATATCGCCCGGTTTGACGAAGGGTACGATCCGCCGCGCGACCAGGCCCGCGATCTGGGTGAAGCCCACCCGCAAGCCATCATGCCGCTCAATCAGAATATGCTGCCGCTCGTTATCTTCGCTCGCCTTGTCCAGATCGGCGTTCAGGAACTTGCCGGAAATATAGACAACGGATTTCACCGTTCCGCCAATTGGCGTGCGGTTGATATGAACATCAAACACACTCATGAAAATGGACACGCGGATCATGGGTTGATCGCCCAGCCCGTCCACTCCCGCCATTTCCCGCGGCGGCGGCACCCGCTGGATCAGCGTGACGAGACCATCGGCGGGCGCCACTATCGCGCGTTCATCCTGCGGCACGGCGCGTACTGGATCGCGGAAGAAGGCGAAAACCCAAATCGTCACCATAACCATCAACCAGCCGGGAATTTCCCAGCCGACCAGGAACAGTACAGCCGTAATCGCAGCTGAAATCAGGCCAAACTTTATCCCTTCGGCATGCACCGATGGGAAGCGCCACTTTACATTGCCGCCCAGAGCGACGGTCAGTTCGTCATTTTCCATGGCATCCGTCTTTAGGCACAGTCCCATGCGGTGACAACGGCCGATACGGACGATGGTGCCGCGCGCCGCGCACGCTTTGAAAAAGCATTGCGCAGTTGAACATTGCCGCCGCTTTCCCTAGGGCGTGTCCCAAATTCAAACCGAACGAAAAAGGCGAAGAGGCGCATGGCGAAGATCAAGGTCAAAAACCCTGTCGTGGAAATCGACGGCGACGAAATGACGCGGATCATCTGGCAATGGATCCGCGAGCGCCTCATCCTCCCCTATCTCGACATCGATCTGAAATATTACGATCTGAGCGTCGAGAAGCGAGACGAGACTAACGATCAGATCACCGTCGATTGCGCCAACGCGATCAAGGAATATGGCGTTGGGGTGAAATGCGCCACCATCACGCCGGACGAACAGCGCGTCGAGGAATTCAACCTCAAGCAGATGTGGAAGTCGCCCAACGGCACCATCCGCAACATTCTGGGCGGCGTTGTCTTCCGTGAACCCATCGTCATCAAGAATGTGCCCCGCCTTGTTCCAGGCTGGACAGACCCGATCGTCATCGGCCGCCATGCCTTTGGCGATCAGTATCGGGCGACCGACTTCCTCGTCCCCGGCCCCGGCAAGCTGCGCATGGTGTGGGACGGTGAAAATGGCGAGAAGATCGAAAAGGACGTCTTCAACTTCCCCAGCGCCGGGGTCGCCATGGGCATGTACAATCTGGACGATTCGATCCGCGACTTCGCCCGCGCCAGCATGAACTATGCCCTCGACCGCGGTTGGCCGCTGTACCTTTCGACCAAGAACACCATCCTCAAGGCCTATGACGGCCGCTTCAAAGATCTGTTCCAGGAAGTGTTCGACGCCGAATTCGCCGATCAGTTCAAGGCGAAGAACATCGTCTATGAACACCGCTTGATCGACGACATGGTCGCGTCCGCGCTCAAGTGGAGCGGCAAGTTCGTCTGGGCATGCAAGAATTACGACGGCGACGTCCAGTCCGACACCGTGGCGCAGGGCTTCGGCTCGCTTGGCCTCATGACCTCGGTCCTGCTCTCGCCGGACGGCAAGACGGTCGAGGCGGAAGCCGCGCATGGCACCGTCACCCGCCACTATCGCCAGCATCAGCAGGGCAAGGCGACCTCCACCAACCCGATTGCGTCGATCTTCGCCTGGACCCAGGGCCTGTCCTTCCGCGGCAAGTTCGACGGCACGCCGGAAGTCACCAAGTTCGCCGAAACGCTGGAAAAGGTCTGCATCGACACCGTGGAAAGCGGCGCGATGACCAAGGATCTGGCGCTGCTGATTGGCCCGGATCAGGCGTGGATGACAACGGAACAGTTCTTCGAACAGATCCGCGTCAACCTGGAAGCTGAAATGGCCAAGTGGAACTGATACGCTTCCGAGGGCTTTCAATACGGTAACGGAATGAAGGCGGCGCCACGCAGAGGCGCCGCCTTTTCCATGGCGGGAGATCAGCGATGACCACCACGACTCGGAAACGCCTGGAGGTCCGCACTGCGGTTCCATCCGACGTGCGCGGCATTCAACGGCTGATCGCGCGCGTCTACCCCGGCATGGCCAATTATTCGCTCGCGACGCTGCGTGGCCAGATCAACAATTTCCCCGATGGCTGCTTCGTCGCGCTCTACGACAACAAGGTCGTCGGCTATTGCGCGACGATGCGCGTCAGCAAGACGATGGCCTTTTCCTTCCATGACTGGGAAGAAATCACCGCCAACGGCTTCGGCACACGGCATAGCGCAGCCGGTGAGTGGCTCTATGGCTATGAAATGGCCGTCGATCCCAAGCTGCGCGGCCTGCGCATCGGCCAGCGCCTTTATGACGAACGTAAGGAACTGGCCGAGCAACTCGACCTTCATGGCATCGTCATCGCCGGCCGCATGCCCGGCTACGCCCGTGCCCGACGCAGGGTTGAAGGACCCGCCGACTATCTGGACAAGGTCGTCCAAGGCAGGCTGCGTGACCAGGTCATCAGCTTCCAGCTCAAGAACCAATTTGAGCCGCTGGGCGTCCTGGAAAACTACCTGCCCGAGGACAAGCAGTCGGACGGCCACGCCGCCCATCTGGTCTGGCGCAACCCCTATGTCGATCCTGACGAAGCCCCCGAAATGCGCGTCCCGCGCGGGGTGGAAAGCGTTCGATTGGCGACCTGCCAGCTACAGGCTCGCGCCGTCGAGAATTTCGAAGCATTCATTCGTAACATCGAATATTTCGTTGATGTCGCAGCGGATTACCGGTCCGACTTCATCGTCTTCCCGGAGCTGTTCACCCTGCCCCTGCTATCCTTCGAAACGAAGAAGCTCTCCCCGATCGAAGCAATCGACAAGCTGACAGGATACACCCCGCGCCTGACGAAGGAACTGACGCGGATGGCGCTGGAATATAATATCAACATCATCGGCGGCTCGCATCCAACGCGAGCCGATGATGGCGACATCCAGAACATAGCCTATGTCGCCTTGCGCGATGGATCGGTGCATACGCAGGAAAAGATCCACCCGACGCCAAATGAAGCCTTTTGGTGGAACATAAAGGGCGGCGACGCGCTCGACGTGATCCAGACAGATTGTGGCCCGATCGGCGTACTGATCTGCTACGATAGCGAATTTCCGGAACTGGCGCGGCGGCTGGTCGATCAGGGTGCGCGCATCATCTTCGTGCCATTCTGCACCGATTCGCGTCTGGGCTATATGCGCGTGCGTTACTGCGCGCAGGCGCGAGCGATCGAAAACCAGTGCTATGTCGTCATGTCCGGCAATGTCGGCAACTTGCCCAATGTCGATAATATGGACATCCAATATGCCCAGAGCGCGATTCTGACGCCTTGCGACCTGCCCTTCGCCCGTGACGGCATAGCCGCGGAATCGACCGAGAATGTTGAAACCTTGACTATGGCGGACGTCAACCTAGCCGACCTTAGTTGGGCACGCGCCGAAGGCACAGTGCGCAACCTGCGCGACCGACGCTTTGACCTATATCATATCGACTGGGACAGCAGCCCCGACCATGCGCATGCGCCAAGCGGCGGCCCCGTGCCAGCGGGCGGCCATAATGCTCCGGGTGGGGGCTAAACCGACTCCCCATTCTTGTCAGGTACGGTCGAGATACCGGGAGATCGGCTTCTCGACTACACTCGAAGCGAACGGGAATAGCAGCCTAACGCCTTAAACCAGCATCCGGCGACCGGATATGCTCCCGCCGGAACCCAGCCCCAACAGCCGCGCGGGTATCCCGCGAGCATTGCGTATCGATCCAGCAGCTTCACCAGCCAAGGCTGCCCCGTCAGCCGCACACCGGGACCGAAGAGCGCTCCTATGATCCGGTCGTGCGCCAGATTCTGCATCCCTTGGGTCATCCGCGCCGGCAGCCACCGCCGCTGCTGGACCAAAGGGGCGATAGGGTCCCATCTCCCCCCTCCGCCATGGCCGCCGACGATCACCAGATGCACGGCCATCGCTCCTCCTGCCTTCAATCAGGAAACATCCATCCTGGCGAACGAGTTATAGCCTGCATGCCTTCCACCGTCATCCGCCGCTTCGACTATGATGCCGCAGATCACCGGCTGGACGTCGAGTTCGTCAGCGGCAGGCGCTACAGCTATCGCGACGTGCCGGAAAAGCTGGTGGCGGATATGCAGAAGGCGACATCCAAGGGCGGCTTCTTCAACCGCCGGATTCGCGATCATTTCAGCTTCACGCGGCTGGATTAGATCCAGCCGGTACTCACTCCACCGTGACCGACTTGGCCAAATTCCTCGGCTGATCGACATCCGTGCCCTTCGCCACCGCCACATGATAGGCGAGCAGCTGTACCGGCACCGCATAGATCATCGGTGCGATCAGCGGATGGACCTTGGGCATGGTGATGGTCGCGATGCAGCCCTCGCCTGCCGCCTGAACACCATCATAGTCGGAGATCAGCACCACCTTGCCGCCGCGCGCCTGCACTTCCTGCATGTTGCTCACGGTCTTTTCGAACAGCGGTCCGCTGGGGGCGAGCACGATGACCGGCACCTTGTCGTCGATGAGGGCGATCGGACCGTGCTTCATTTCGCCAGCGGCATAGCCCTCGGCATGGATATAGCTGATTTCCTTGAGCTTGAGCGCTCCTTCCAGCGCCAGCGGATAATCAGGCCCGCGCCCCAGATAGAGCACATCGCGTGCTCCGGCGATCAGGTGCGCCATCCCCTCAATCGATTCGTCGTAGGCAAGGGCGCCATTGAGCGCGGCAGGCGCTTCAGCGAGGTGGCGCACCAGCTCCTTTTCCGCCCGCTCATCCAGCCGTCCCTTGGCTCGCGCCAGATTAGCGGCCAGTGCGGCCAGCACGGCCAGCTGACAGGTGAAAGCCTTGGTTGACGCCACGCCGATCTCTGGCCCCGCATGCGTAGGCAGCAACAGGTCAGCCTCGCGCGCCATGGTACTGGTCGGCACATTAACTACGGCAGCGATCTTCTGCCCCTCGGCACGAGCATGGCGCAGAGCGGCCAGCGTGTCGGCGGTCTCGCCAGACTGGCTGATGACGATCATCAGCCCGCCCTCCTCCAGCACCGGCGCGCGGTAACGGAACTCGCTCGCCACATCGACATCCGCGGGCACGCGGGCAAACTGCTCGAACCAATATTTGGCAACCATCCCAGCATAATAGCTGGTTCCGCAGGCGACGATCGTCACGCGGCGGATCGCGCCCAGGTCGAAATCCGGGATCGGCAACGACACCCGATCCTCCATCCGCTGGAGATAGGATTTAAGGGTCTGCGCTACGACTACCGGCTGCTCATAGATCTCCTTAAGCATATAGTGGCGGTGATTGCCCTTGGAGATCAGCTCGCCAGTCACGCCGGATATAGTGACAGGGCGCTCGACAGAAACATTGTCCTTGTCGAATATTTCCGCGCCCTCTCTCGTAATGACGACCCAGTCGCCTTCCTCAAGATAGGCGATACGCTGCGTCAGCGGCGCCAGCGCCAGCGCGTCCGAACCAAGATAGGTCTCCCCTTCGCCATAGCCCACGACCAGCGGCGATCCCAGGCGCGCCCCGATCAGCATATCGGGGTGGCTGCGGAACAGGATAGCGAGCGCAAAGGCCCCGTGCAGACGCGGCAGTATCTGCGCCACCGCGTCGCGCGGTGAAGCACCGGCTTCGACCAGTTCGCTTACCAGATGGGCGACGACTTCGGTGTCCGTTTCGCTGTTGAACGTCCGTCCTCGCGCCTGTAATTCCTCACGCAGCGGCTTGAAATTCTCGATAATTCCATTGTGCACCAGCGCCACTTCCTTCGTGGCATGCGGATGCGCGTTATTGGTGGTTGGAGCGCCGTGGGTTGCCCAGCGGGTATGCGCGATGCCGATCATGCCGGGAAGCGGGCAATCCCCCAATTCCTTCACCAGGTTGACCAGCTTTCCCTCAGCCCGGCGGCGATCGATCGCGCCTTCATGGACGGTCGCGACCCCTGCGCTGTCATAACCGCGATATTCCAGCCGCCTCAGCCCATCGACCAGCCGCTCCGCCACATCGTCCTTGCCGACAATACCGATAATACCACACATGAATCCTGAGCCCCAGAGCCATGAGAAATGATCCTCGCCTGCCTATGGCACGATCGACAATCCAGCGACAGGGGCCAGTATCATTCTGGACGAATTGTCACGAGCCATACATCGGGCGGTGACAGCATACGGATCGGCAACCCGCTGGTGCCGATCCCTGCGGACACGATCATCGATTTCGCACCCTCACGAAACGTGCCGCAGGCATAGCGCGTACCGTAGCGGGACGGCACATAGACGATGCCTGCAAAGGGGAACGCAACCTGCCCGCAATGGGTATGCCCCACCAACGCCAGCAAAGGCCTGTCGGGCAGAGCCGGGAATACATCAGGCCCATGAGACAGAACTATCGGCGCTCCGCCCAACGCCTGCATAGCCTGCAAAGTGCCAGGAATATCCGGGCGTCCGGTGTAGATGTCGCGCAACCCGCCGATTACCAGCGGCCCTCGGCGGACAGCCTGGTCCATCAACAACTGAATACCGATGCGATCGAACAGCTGGCGCCATTGTTTACGGCCGATCCTAGCGTGACGCCGGGCATCATGATTGCCCAACACCGCCAGGACCCCCATCGGCGCCCGCAAAGCCGCGAAGGGCGCTATGCTTGCGGCCGGGCCATAGGTCGCGCCGCCTTTGCTATCACCGATATAATCACCGCCCAACAGGATGAGATCCGGCTTCAGGCCGTTCACCTGCTGCACGATGCGCCCCATTCTTTCAGGGTTGTTGTCCGGTCCGGACAAATGGCTGTCGGTTATCAACGCCACGGTCACTGACCGCCGCTCCGCATCGGCGGGATAAGGAAGCGTTATCTCCGCGCGCCGCACGACTGGTATCGCACGTGCATTGTTTAACAGCCACAGGGCAAAGCCCAACGGCAGCAGCACGGGAATGAGTAATGCCCAGAAGCAGCCTGGGCGCCGGAGCAGATGAGTCACTTGGCCGCTTTTCGTGCCTGCATACGGGCGCGGAAACGCGCCGCCCAGCCCGGCTTTGCCTCCTGCGCGGGGCGCACGAGGCAAAGGGCGTCAGCGTCCACCGCCTTCGTCACGACGCTCCCCGCGGCGACAATAGCGCCGTCACCGATTGTAACGGGTGCAACCAGCGCGCTGTTGGAGCCGATGAAGGCCCCTGCGCCGATCTCTGTCCGATATTTGAAGAACCCATCATAGTTGCAGGTGATCGTGCCCGCGCCGACATTTGCGCGCGCACCGATGTTGGCATCACCTATATAGGACAGGTGATTGACCTTCGCGCCTTCACCCAATTCCGCCTTCTTCACTTCGACGAAGTTGCCGACCTTCGCATTGGGTCCGATCTTTGCGCCAGGACGCAGCCGCGCATAGGGACCAATCTCCGCCCCCGTATCAATGGTCGCCCCTTCAAGGTGGGAAAAGGCATGGATCACCACATTGTCGGCGACCGTAACCCCCGGCCCAAACACGACATTCGGCTCGACCAGCACATCGCGCCCAAGCACCGTATCATAGGCGAAAAAGACCGTTTCCGGGGCTATCAGCGTGGCCCCTTCACGCATTGCCTCGCTGCGGCGCCGGTCCTGCCAGGCGGCCTCGACCACCGCCTGCTCCACGCGGCTGTTGACCCCCGCGACCTCCCATGCCTCAGCTTCTATCACCGCGCTCTGGGCACCAGGCAGCATGACGATGTCGGGCAGATAATATTCGCCAGCCGCATTATCGTTGCCAATCTGGTCGAGCAGCACGAACAAGTCGGTCGATCGCACAGCCATCAGGCCCGAATTGCACAGCGTAACGGCGCGCTCATTGGCGTCGGCATCCTTATATTCGACCATCTTGCTGATGACGCCCTGACCAGAGGTGATGATCCGTCCATAGGCAGCAGCATCCTCAGGACGAAACCCCAGGACTACGGCACGCATATCATCACCCTGATTAAGCCGGTCCAACATCGCCCGCATGGTTTCAGGCCGCACCAGAGGCACGTCTCCATAAAGGATTAATATGTCACCGGCGAAACCGGCGAGCGCGTCATGCGCCTGCGCCACGGCATGGCCCGTCCCCAATTGCTGCTCCTGTACCGCGATCACGGCGCCAGTGCCGTACACCGCCGCCTCGACCTGCTCTCGGCCGGCGCCGACCACCACGACCTGTCGCTCCGGCTTGAGTTCAGCGATGCTGCTCAGCAGGTGCAAAAGCATTGGCCGGCCAGCCACCGGATGCAGCACCTTGTGCTTGGCGGACTTCATGCGCGTGCCCTGTCCTGCGGCAAGGATGATAACGGCGAGTGGGCGGGTGGCGGTCACGGCGGAACGCGTCCTCTTCTTCCTGTGAAAGATCGACAAATCTCGCCGCTATCTGCCACGTTTGGCTTGCCTTTGCCACCGCCCAGACGGCATGAGCCGCCAATGACCAGCATCCCTTTTGATATCGTCGGCTTCGACCTTGACGGCACTTTGCTTGATACCAGCGGCGATCTGGCGGCTGCGGTAAATTATGCGATCGCCATTGATGGACGCCCCCCCTTTGGTGTTGATGCGATCCGGCCATTTGTTGGCAAGGGCGCGAAGGTCATGCTGGAACGCGCACTAGTTGCGTCGGGCGGCTATGACGACGCCTTGCTGGCAAAATTGCTGCCCGTTTTGCTGGATTATTACGAGCAAAATCTGGCTGTTCACTCCGTCCCCTATCCGGGCCTGCTAGCGGCGATGGACGCGCTGGAACGGGCAGGTGCCAAGCTTGCCATCTGCACAAACAAGGCGGAACGCTTCACGATCCCGCTGCTTCATCAGATCGGTCTGTCGGACCGCTTTGCCAGCGTCGTCGGAGGCGACACTCTGGGTGTATCGAAGCCTGACCCCGCCCCTATTCATGAAATGATCGCGCGCGCTGGTGGTGGCCGCGCCATTTTCCTGGGCGATACGATCAACGATATCGCGGGCGCGCGCAACGCCCGCATCCCCAGCATAGCGGTCAGCTTCGGATTCCTTGATGGGCCCGTCCAGGAACTGCAGGCAGATGCGGTCATCCATCATTTCGATGAGTTGACGCCGCTCCTGCAAAACTGGCCGCGCTGATCTCGACATGCGCCTTTTGTCCATAACGGATCAATATCTGGTCGATTCTGGAAGTATTTGTTAACGCAGGACTTATACCGCGCTCTCGACGGCGGGCCTGCGCCTGCTCCACTCGCAACAGCAGATGAAAGTCAGCCAGCATGGGCGAGAATTTCGCTTTCTTCCTGCCGGTCATGATGGCGAGCTTCGGCGTCATGTTCCTGATCGTCGGGGGATGGAGTGCGCGCGCAGCAGGCTGGTGGAGCGCCGCTTTTTTTTGCGTGGCGGGTGGCTTTTCGGCACCGATGGGATTTGCGGCGATGCCCATGCCTCTCTGGGGTATTATCGCGGATATTCTCTTTGCCACTGGTTTTCTGCTGTTCAGCCAGGCGCTGCTCCAACGCTGGCGGCCTTCCTGGCTTTTGACGGCGCGGTTGGCGATCTGGGGCGGCTCGATACTGCTTTGCCTTCTAGCCAATATTTTTGGCAATTTGCCCCTGGAGCTTGTTGCATCCGACTTCGGCTGCTTCCTTCTGATCGCCATACCCCTCATCGCGGCAAAGGGTCATTTGCACAGCGGTGCTGATCGCACTCTGTTCGCGGCGGCGGCGCTTACCGCCTTGGACAATTTCCTACGCGGCAGCACGATACCGCTCACAATCGCCGCTAATGGAGATTTTTTTACGAGCTCCTACGCCTATCTGATGCAGGCGCTTGCATGCATATTCGGTCTATTTCTCGCGCTATCCGCGTTGGCGACGCAAATGATCGATCTGCTTCGCCGCTATCAACGCGAAGCGATGGTCGATCCCCTGTCTGGCTTGTTGAACCGCCGGGGCTTCGATGATGCGACATCCAAAATCCAGGCCGCAGGACAGCCTGGGGGTAGCCTGGTCGTCTGCGACATTGATCACTTCAAGCGAGTCAACGATAAATATGGACACGCGATCGGGGACACCGTGATCAGCGCACTCGCACGTTTGCTGACTCTAAACGCTTCTGCAGGAGCGATCTCAGCCCGCTTTGGCGGCGAGGAGTTTGTCCTGTTCCTCCCTGGCGTCGATGCCGCTCACGCTGCGGAGATCGCCAACGATATACGCATCGGCTTTACGCGGACAGTTGCGGCAAAGCTGCAAATCGATCAGGCGCTGACCGCCAGCTTTGGGCTTTCCACGGTGCAGCGCAGTGATAGTTCGATCCACGACGCCATCGCCCGCGCGGACGAAGCGCTTTATGAAGCGAAGTCGCGCGGTCGCAACCGTGTCTGCGTTCGGCGCTCCCTTTCAAGGCCCTCGCCCGCTCGCTCAGCCCCCGTCCAAACAGCCTGCGCGTGAAACAGAAAGGGCCGCCCTGAAGCGACCCTTTCATCTCGACCAAGCAGCCGATCAACGATCACATATGGATCGGCTTACCCATCACCGCCATGGCGGCTTCCTTGATCGCTTCGCTATGCGTGGGATGGGCGTGGCAGGTATAGGCGATGTCCTCGCTGGATGCACCGAACTCCATCGCCTGCGCCGCCTGCGCGATCATGGTGCCCGCAACCTTCGCGATCACCCAGACGCCCAGCACCTTGTCCGTCTCGGCATCGGCAATCACCTTCACGAAACCATCAGGTTCATGGTTGGTCTTGGCGCGGCTATTCGCCAACATGGGGAACTTGCCTACCTTGACCGGTCCGCGCTCCTTGGCGGCTTCTTCCGTCAGGCCAACACCCGCGATTTCGGGGCTGGTGTAAACTACCGACGGAATCACGTCGTGGTTCACGATCCCAGTCAGGCCTGCGATATTCTCCGCAACGGCGATGCCTTCATCTTCAGCCTTGTGCGCCAGCATGGGGCCGGGGATTACGTCACCGACGGCCCAGACGCCGGGAACCTTCGTGGCGAAGTCATGATCAGTTTCGATCTGGCCCCGTCCATTCAACTCCAGGCCGATCTTTTCAAGGCCCAGACCGTCCGTATTGGGACGGCGGCCGATCGACACCAGCACCACGTCTGCTTCGATCGTTTCAGAAGCGCCCCCGGCGGCGGGTTCGACGGTCAGCGTGACGCCCTTCTTATGCGCTTCCGCCCCCGTGACCTTGGTGCCGAGCCTATATTCGAAGCCCTGCTTCTTGAAGATCTTGTTCGCTTCCTTGCGGACTTCGCCATCCATACCAGGCAAAATCTGGTCAAGGAACTCTACGACCGTTACCTTCGCGCCCAACCGGCGCCAGACCGACCCCAGCTCCAGCCCAATGACGCCGCCGCCTATAACGACGAGGTGGCCTGGCACCTTGTCCAGTTCAAGAGCGCCGGTAGAATCGACGATCACGCCCTTCTTGTTGTCCACCTCAACGCCGGGAAGTGGCGTCACCGAGGATCCAGTGGCGATGACGATGTTCTTGGCAGTGACGGACTTGCCCGCGACTTCGACCGTGTTAGGACCAGTAAAGTTGGCAAGGCCTTTCAGCCAATCGACCTTGTTCTTCTTTAACAAAAATTCGATGCCACCGGTCAACCCCTTCACCGCATCCTTGCGCTGCCCTTGCATCGTGTCGAGATCGAGACTCATCTTGTCGATCTTGACGCCCAGCTTCGCGAGAGCGCCTCCAGCGGCTTCCTCATAAAGTTCTGAGGCATGCAGAAGCGCCTTGGACGGAATGCAGCCGACATTGAGGCAGGTGCCGCCCAACGTCTCACGGCTTTCGGCGCAGGCGGTCTTGAGCCCCAGCTGCGCGGCACGGATCGCCGCGACATAGCCGCCCGGCCCAGCGCCGATCACCAGGACGTCATAATCGAAGTCTGCCATAACAATCTCCGTCCGCCCTGAGCCTGTCAAAGGGCTTGCTTCTTGTTTGTCCCTCACACGGAAAGGACGGGGCTACGACAGACTCAGCCCGAACGGGAAGACAGGGCGGCCTTACAGGTCGATCAGCAGGCGGGTCGGATCTTCGATCGCATTCTTCACTGCGACAAGGAATGTCACCGCTTCACGACCGTCAATCAGGCGATGGTCATAGCTGAGCGCCAGATACATCATCGGACGGATGACGATCTCACCATTGCGGACGACTGGGCGGTCCTCGATCCGGTGGAGGCCCAGAACAGCCGACTGCGGCGGATTGATGATCGGGCTCGACAGCAGCGAGCCAAACACACCGCCGTTGGAGATGGTGAAGGTTCCGCCCTTCATATCTTCCATCGTCAACGTGCCTTCCTTGGCCTTCTTGCCAAAGCCGCCGATCGTCTTTTCGATATCGGCAACGCTCAGGCTCTCCGCATTGCGGATTACCGGCACGACGAGCCCGTTGGGCGCCGACACCGCGACCGAGATGTCGGCGAAGTCGTTATAGACTATCTCATCGCCCTCGATCTGCGCGTTGACACCGGGGATATCCCGAAGCGCCATACAGACCGCCTTGGTAAAGAAGCCCATGAAGCCGAGCCGAACGCCATGCTTCTTTTCAAACAAGTCCTTGTATTTGGCGCGCGCCTCAATGACGTTGGTCATATCGACGTCATTATAGGTGGTGAGCAGCGCTGCGTTGTTCTGCGCCTCCTTGAGGCGTTTGGCGACGGTCTGGCGCAAGCGGGTCATCTTGACGCGCTCCTGCTTGCGGCTGGGTCCCGCTGCCGGTGCTTCGGCGGCAGGTGCAGCCGCAGCAGCCGACGCGCTCGCCTTTGCCGTACCCGCAGCGACGGCAGCCATGACATCGTCCTTGGTCAGGCGGCCGTCCTTGCCGGTGCCCCTGATCTTGCTCGGATCAAGCCCATGCTCCAGCACCAGACGCCGCACAGCGGGCGAAAGGGTCAGATTGCCACCTTCTTCCTCATCGACAGGGGCCGATGCGACCGGTGCTGGCGCCGCTACCTCTGCCTTTGCGGCCGGAGCCGGGGCCGCCGCCGGCGTTGCTGCGGTGGCCGCGCCTTCGTTGATCATTGCCAGCAGCGCGCCGACGTTTACCGTGTCGCCTTCCTTGGCAATGATGTCGCCCAGCGTGCCCGCGACCGGCGCTGGCACATCGACAGCGACCTTGTCGGTTTCAAGGCTTACGATCGGCTCGTCTGCCTTCACCGCCTCGCCAGGCTTCTTGAGCCACTGGCCAACAGTTGCTTCGGTGACGGATTCGCCCAGGGTGGGGACTTTGACTTCGGTTGCCATGAGCTGTCTCAGCCTTT
Organism: Sphingobium herbicidovorans; assembly: GCF_002080435.1. Taxonomy (NCBI): domain Bacteria; kingdom Pseudomonadati; phylum Pseudomonadota; class Alphaproteobacteria; order Sphingomonadales; family Sphingobiaceae; genus Sphingobium; species Sphingobium herbicidovorans. Next base: position 775,269 of record NZ_CP020538.1, read on the forward strand.
CTTCTGGCGGCGGATTTCTTCACGAACGCTGTGCCCCAGCGCATCGGCGACGAGGGCGCCCTGCTCGGCGACATGGCGCTTCGCCAGACCCGTAGCAGGCGACGCAGCAGCCTTTCGACCGGCATAGCGGGCGCGCATGGGCGCTTTGCCAGCTTGCGCCAGCGCTTCCTCGATATAGGGTTCGACGAAGAACCAGGCGCCGTTGTTGCGCGGCTCTTCCTGACACCAAACTATGTCCTCAAGATTGGTCATCCGCTTGATACGGGTGGCCAGCGCATCAGTGGCGAAGGGATAGATCTGCTCGATACGAACGATCTGAACATCCTTGTCACCCGCCGCGTCGCGCGCTTCGAGTAGATCGTAGAATACCTTGCCCGAACAGAGGACCAGACGCCGGGTTTCGCGATCGTCCGCCGCGTTGGGATCCGACAAGATACGCTTGAAGTGGGTATCTCCCTGGAAATCCTCCGCCTTGCTGACCGCCAGCTTGTGGCGCAGAAGCGACTTGGGCGTCATGATGATCAGCGGCTTACGGAAAGACCGCAGCATCTGACGGCGCAGAACATGGAAATAATTGGCGGGCGTCGTGATGTTCGCGACCTGGATATTTCCCTCCGCACAAAGCTGGAGAAAGCGTTCCAGGCGGGCCGAGCTATGTTCCGGCCCTTGCCCTTCATAGCCATGCGGCAACAGGCAGACGAGGCCGTTGGACCGCAACCACTTCGTTTCGGAGGATGCAATATACTGATCGAACACAATCTGAGCCCCGTTGGCGAAATCGCCAAACTGGGCTTCCCAGAGCACGAGGCTCTTGGGATCCGCGAGCGCGAAGCCATATTCGAAACCAAGCACGCCATATTCGGAGAGCGGCGAGTCCAGCACCTCAAAACGGCCGTGCGGAACGGTGGAGAGCGGGATATATTTATTCTCGCTGTCCTGATCGACCCAAACGGCATGACGCTGGCTGAACGTGCCGCGGCCTGAGTCCTGACCCGAAAGGCGGACGCCGTAGCCTTCCGACAGGAGCGAGCCGAATGCCAGCGCCTCGCCGGTCGCCCAGTCGAAGTTCACACCGTTCTTGAACATCTCGGCCTTGGCTTCGATCACGCGCTTCAACGTCTTGTGGACGTTCAGTCCCTCAGGAACCGTGGTCAGCGTCTTGCCGAGGCTGTCGAACAGCTTCGGACTGATCGCGGACTCAACATTCTGGCGTGCCGTTTCGGCATCAGCGGGCTTATGCAGGCCCGACCAGCGGCCAGCGAACCAGTCGGCCTTGTTGGCCTTGTAGCTCTTCGCCGCTTCGAACTCTTCTTCCAGATGATTGACGAAGTCGCCGGTCACCTTGTTCACGAAATCATCGTCAACCACGCCTTCCGCCTTGAGCCGCGCTGAATAGACGTCGCTGACAGGGGGATGCTGGCGGATCTTCGCGTACATCTGCGGTTGGGTGAAGCTGGGTTCGTCACCCTCATTGTGGCCGAAGCGGCGATAACACCACATGTCGATCACGATATCGCGATGGAAGGTCTGGCGATATTCGATCGCCAGTTTGCATGCGAAGGTGACAGCCTCGGGATCGTCACCATTGACGTGCAGGATCGGCGCCTGAACGCCCTTCGCCACATCGCTGGGGTAAGGCGACCCGCGCGAAAACTGCGGCGAGGTCGTGAAGCCGATCTGGTTGTTGACGATGAAATGAATACAACCACCGGTATTGTAGCCGGACACACCCGAAAAGCCGAGGCATTCCCACACGATGCCTTGGCCTGCAAAGGCGGCGTCGCCGTGGATCAGCACAGGCAGGACCTGCTCATGCTTGTTCAGATCGTCACGGAAGGTCTGCTGCGCACGCACTTTACCCAGGACAACCGGATCGACTGTTTCCAGGTGCGACGGGTTGGGCACCAGCGACATGTGGACCTTGATGCCGTCGAACTCGCGATCGGTGGAGGTGCCAAGATGATATTTGACGTCACCTGAACCGCCGACATCCTCAGGGTTTGCAGTGCCGCCAGAGAATTCATGGAAGATAACGCGGAAGCCCTTGGCCATTACATTAGCCAGGACATTGAGACGGCCGCGATGGGCCATGCCATATACGATCTCGCGGACACCCAGTGCGCCGCCATGCTTGATGATCGCTTCGAGCGCGGGAATCATGGACTCGCCGCCATCCAGGCCGAAACGCTTGGTGCCGACATATTTGCGGCCCAGGAATTTTTCGTACTGCTCGCCCTGGATCACCTTGGACAGGATCGCCTTCTTGCCCTCTGGCGTGAAGTGAATCTCCTTGTCCTTGCCCTCCAGCCGGTCCTGCAGGAAACGGCGTTCCTCGACATCGGCAATGTGCATATATTCGAGGCCGACATTGCCGCAATAATTGGCACGCAGGATCGCCACAATCTCGCGCACGGTCGCATATTGCAGGCCAAGGGCGCCGCCGAGATAGATTTTTTTCTCAAGGTCATGCAGACCATGATATTCTGCCGTCAGGTCGGCGGGCAGATCACGATGCGTGAGGCTTAAGGGATCAAGATTCGCCGCCAGATGCCCGCGCACGCGATAGGTGCGAATAAGCAGTTGCGCGCGGATCGCATCATCAGCGGCGCTGACGGCGTCCGCATCTGAAACCGCTTTGCCCGACGCCTTGGCAGCCGCCTTCACAGCCACCTGCATCTGCGTAGGATCAAGGGCGCCGGTCAGGTCATCCGTGTCCGTCAGCGGCCAGTTGGAGCGTGCCCAGCTAGGTCCGCGCTCAGCCTCAAAATCCTGGTTTTCGTAACCCATTTAATGCGTCCCATGCCAACCGCGTGCAGTCGCGGAGCGGGGTAACAAGCGACCGGGGTGCAGCCCGGTCGCCTTGTCTGCTCTGGCTTAGCCCTTCAGCACTTCCACCAGGGTCGAGCCAAGCTCAGATGGGCTGGCGGCAACCTTGATGCCGGCAGCTTCCATCGCCGCGATCTTGCTTTCCGCGTCGCCCTTGCCGCCCGACACGATCGCGCCGGCATGACCCATGCGGCGGCCCGGAGGCGCCGTGCGGCCAGCGATGAAGCCAGCCATCGGCTTCTTGCGGCCACGCTTGGCTTCGTCGATCAGGAACTGGGCGGCCTGCTCTTCCGCGTCGCCACCGATTTCACCGATCATGATGATCGATTCGGTCGCGTCATCGGCCAGGAACAGCTCCAGCACGTCGATGAAGTTGGTGCCGTTGACCGGATCGCCGCCAATGCCGACCGCGGTGGTCTGGCCCAGGCCCGCATTGGTGGTCTGGAACACCGCTTCGTAGGTCAGGGTGCCGGAGCGCGAGACGACGCCCACAGAGCCCTTGGAGAAGATCGAACCGGGCATGATGCCGATCTTGCATTCGTTCGGCGTCAGGACGCCGGGGCAGTTCGGGCCGATCAGGCGCGACTTGCTGCCGGACAGAGCGCGCTTTACGCGTACCATGTCGAGCACCGGAATACCTTCGGTGATGCAGACGATCAGCGGGATTTCGGCATCGATCGCTTCAAGGATCGAGTCGGCCGCGAACGGCGGCGGAACATAGATGACCGACGCGTCGGCACCCGTCTTCGACTTGGCTTCGGCAACAGTATCGTACATCGGCAGGCCAATGTGGCTGGTGCCACCCTTACCCGGCGTCACGCCCGCAACCATCTGCGTGCCATAGGCCAGCGCCTGTTCGGTGTGGAAGGTACCGGTGGCGCCGGTCAGACCCTGGGTAATGACCTTGGTGTTCTTGTTCACCAGAATGGACATGTCAGTCCCTTTACATTCTGTGGACGTGGCACTTCAGGTTAAAGGCAGCATGCCCCAGGCTGCTCACTCACCTGGGACGCACTGGTGCAGCTCTTGGGCTCAGGCGAGCGAGGGATCGATGCCCTTGCAGGCTTCCAGCAATTCCTTGACGGCATCGACAGAAACCTGAAGGTTTGCCTTGGCTTCGTCATTGAGGTCGATCTCAACGACCTGCTCAACGCCATCCTTGCCGATGATCACGGGCACGCCGACATAGAGGTTGTCGATGCCATACTGGCCGGTCAGGTTCGCGGCGCAGGGCAGCAGGCGCTTCTGGTCGAACAGATAAGCTTCGGCCATGGCGATGCCGCTGGTGGCGGGCGCATAGAAGGCCGAGCCAGTTTTGAGCAGGGCAACGATTTCGCCGCCGCCCGAACGGGTGCGCTGGACGATCGCGTCGATGCGCTCCTTGGTGGAGCGGCCCTGCTTGATGAGGTCGGGGATCGGGATACCGGCGACGGTCGAATATTCGACGACCGGCACCATGGTGTCGCCATGACCGCCCAGCACGAAGCTGTTCACTTCCTTCACCGATACCTGGAACTCTTCGGCCAGGAAGTGGCTGAAGCGTGCGGAGTCGAGGACGCCCGCCATGCCGACGACCTTGTTGTGCGGCAGGCCGGAAAATTCGCGCAGCGCCCACACCATCGCGTCGAGCGGATTGGTGATGCAGATGACGAAAGCATTGGGAGCGTTGTTCTTGATGCCCTCGCCCACGGCCTTCATGACCTTGAGGTTGATGCCCAGAAGATCGTCGCGGCTCATGCCCGGCTTGCGAGCGACACCGGCAGTGACGATGATAACGTCGGCATCCTTGATGTCGGCATAGTCATTGGTGCCGGTGATCTTTGCGTCAAAGCCTTCCACTGGGCCGCACTGCGACAGATCCAGCGCCTTGCCCTGCGGCACGCCTTCGACCACGTCGAAGAGGACGACATCGCCCAGGCCCTTGAGAGCAGCGAGATGCGCGAGCGTACCGCCGATGTTACCAGCGCCGATAAGCGCGATCTTCTTACGGGCCATATGCAATCATCCTCCAAGCACGGATATATGGAATTGCCGCCCGCTTAAGCCCTTATCCCTGCCGTTTCAACCTACGAAACACGCTTCGGCCAATTTATCTTTGCAATTCATTCGCAGTTGCATTAGTGGTTGTTTCGCCCCTGTTCGCATGCGCTCCTACCCTGGCGCATTGCCCTTCCCGCAGCGGCCACCTGCCGGACGCTTCCCATCGGGGGGAGCGTCCGGGCTATTTCCAAGCAGACTGGCAACGCATGGACATGCGACCAGATGATGAAAGAATGGCTATTTCGGGCCGTGGCCGAGGGCCAGATAATCATCCGACTGCATTTCCATCAGCCGGGACACTGTGCGCTCGAATTCAAATGCGCCATCACCTTCCGGATAGAGCCGTGCCGGCTCAGCATCAGCCGCCGCAAGCAGCTTCACCTTATACTCGTAAAGCGCGTCGATCAGCGTCACGAAACGCGCGGCTTCATTGCGGTTTTCCGGTCCCAGGACGGGTATGCCAACGATAATGACGGTATGAAAGCGCCGCGCGATCGCGAGATAGTCAGGCGCGCCGCGCGCTTCGGCGCATAAACGCTTGAAGGAAAAAACCGCCACGCCCTTGAGGCTCTTTGGCACATGCAAGCGGCGCCCGCCCTGGACGTCTATGTCCTCCGCAGGCACCTTCGCCCGATCTTCCACCGGATAGTCGGTGAGGCGGAAAAAGGCGTCGGAGAGCGCCCTGGTTGCTTCCGGGCCATTGGGTGAATGCCAAAGCTGCGCATCCCCCAGACGATCCAGCCGGTAGTCGGTGGGCCCGTCAAGGGTCATGACATCCAGCCGATCCTTTATGAGGTCGATGAACGGCAGGAAAAGCTGTCGGTTGAGGCCGTCCTTATAAAGTTCGTCCGGAGCGCGGTTGGATGTCGTGACGACCGTCACCCGCTTGTTCAGCAGCCCGGCAAACAGCCGCGACATGATCGCAGCGTCGGCCATGTTGTTCACGACCATCTCGTCAAAGCAGAGCAGCCGCGCTTCTTCGGCCAGTGCGTCCACCACCGGAGGAATGGGATCGCCCTCCTCCGCCTTGCGGACCTCCGCAAGTCGCGAATGCACGTCGAGCATGAATTCGTGGAAATGGGCGCGCTTCTTGCGTGGAATCCGCACGCTGTCGAAGAACAGGTCCATCAGCATCGACTTGCCCCGGCCGACACCGCCCCACATGTAGAGCCCGCGTGGCGGCTCGGGCGCCTTCCGAAGCAATTTCCACAAGGTCGAACCGCGCGGAGGAGCCGCTTCCAATTCCTGCTGAAGCACGTTCAGCCGCGCTGCGGCCGCTTGCTGATCCGGATCGGGGCGCAATTCCCCGGCCGCGACGAGCGCGCGATATCGCTCGATCACGCCGCTCATTTGGGAACCGGCACCTTTCGCACGGTGGCTGTGGAGGACGCGACCAGCGCATCATCCTGATGGAGCGTCAGGCGCATGAAGAATAGCCGCCCGGTTTCCTGCAAGACCTCGACATCGGCGCGCAGCGGCTGGCCCACCTGGCCCGAGCCGCAATATTGCATGGAAAGATCAACCGTGACGGCAGCCGCCTGCTCGGGGCGGCCCATCGCGGCCAGCGCCGCGAAATAGGCATGGTCGGCAAAGGCGGCGAGGAAACCGCCATGCAATGCGCCGTTGCGATTGGCGTGCGACTGGCGGGTTTCCAGCATCACGGTGGCGCGGCGATCGCCGGCACCCCGCGAATAGCTGGGACCCACGGACGTGCCGAGGAAGGTATCCGGTACTGGATCACTCCAGCGCAGCCAGTCAGCCCAAGGACCTTCCAGCACCAGGCTTACAGGACCAGCACCTTCACTCACTGCATCAAAGCTGCCGTTCGACCATCATCTTCTTGGTTTCCGCGATCGCCTTTGCAGGGCTCAGCCCCTTGGGGCAGACGTTCGCGCAGTTCATGATGGTGTGACAACGGTAGAGGCGGAAGGGATCTTCCAGCTCATCCAAGCGCTCGCCAGTATATTCGTCGCGGCTGTCAGCCAGCCAGCGATAGGCCTGGAGCAGAATGGCCGGACCGAGGAACTTGTCCGAATTCCACCAATAGCTGGGGCAGCTGGTCGAGCAGCAGGCGCACAGGATGCACTCGTACAGGCCGTCAAGCTTCTCGCGGTCTGCGGGCGACTGCAGCCGCTCCTTGCCGCTCGGCGGGGGGCTGACGGTTTGCAGCCACGGCTTGATCGAATTATACTGCGCATAGAAATGCGTAAAGTCGGGGACGAGGTCCTTGATGACATCCATATGCGGCAGCGGCGTGATGCGCACTTCCTTGCCCGCGCATTCCTCGATCGAGGTGGTGCATGCCAGGCCATTCTTGCCGTTCATGTTCATCGAACAGGAACCGCATATGCCTTCGCGGCAGGAACGGCGGAAGGTCAGCGTCGGATCATATTCATTCTTGATCTTCAGCAGCGCGTCCAGAACCATGGGACCGCAGTTGTCGAGATCAATCTCGAACGTGTCATAGCGCGGATTCTGACCCGAGTCGGGGTCGTAGCGATAGACCTTGAAGCTCTTGACGTTGCTTGCCCCGTCAGGCGCCTTATGGGCCACGCCCTTACCGGAAATCTTGCTGTTCTTGGGCAGTGCGAATTCGGCCATGGGTTAAGATGTCCTCCGTCCGCGCCGATAATCGTTCGGGGCGCGCGACGGAAGCCCTTAGCGCCTCGTCCAGCCATTTGCTACCCCATCAAGACGCAAAAGCAAAAGGCTGGCACCGCGCGCTTTCCGATTCTATGAGCAACCGTCCTGAAGCTCGAGCCGCATTTGCAGTATAACAATCGCATCATTGCCATCGGCAATTACGACTTTCGTCCCAGCGGAACAGTCGTGAAATCCATTGAGATCGCCACGGCCTGTGCGCAGGCGGGTTTACCGGTCGAACTGTGGGTTGTCCGGGACGAAGGCGCCCTGCGCGCACGCGTGCCCGCGGACGTGCCCATTTTTGCCGTGGGGTCAGCGGCCCGCCTGCGGAACCGGGGGGGTGATCTGGCCCTGAACATTCCCGCCTTGGCCGCGGCGCTACGCCGTCGCCAGCCGGCGCTGTTCCTCAGCGGCGGCAATCATCTCCATCTCGCCGGCCGGATAGCCCTTCGCTTGAGTGGCCAGAGACATTCGATTCAATTTGGCGCACGCGCCAGCAACTCAGCGCATCATGGCAAGGTTACCCACTGGCGGTCTGTGATCGGCAGATGGAACAACCGACTGAAATTCGGCGGCGCCGATTTCACCGTGGCTGTTTCCCACGCTCTCGCCCAAGAAATCCAAGAGGCGCTGCCCAGGAGCAAATTGGCGGTCATCGCCAATGGCGTTGATCTCGCGAAGGTCGATCGGCTTGCTTCCGCGCCCTTCGATCATCCGTTTCTGGATAAGCGTCGAAACGGTGGGCCGGTGCTGGTCACCATGGGCAGGATCACGCGTCAGAAGGGCTTCGACCTGCTCATTTCAGCTCTGGGTCGCCTTCACGATACCGGCGCTCGACTGATGATCATAGGCGATGGCGCGCACGATCAGGTCGTCGCGCTTAGGGACTTGGCTGAGAAGGAAGGCGTGAGCGATCGAGTTGCGCTGCTCGGCTATCAGGATAATCCCTTCGCTATCCTTTCCCACGCAGATCTGTTCGTCAGCGCTTCACGCTGGGAAGGCGCCAGCAACGCATTGATCGAAGCGCTCGCTTGTGGGATGCCTATCGTTGCTACGGACTGCCCCACTGGCAACCGGGAAGTGATCGAAGCCGGAGACTGCGGCACGCTGGCCCCGGTAGAGGATGCAATAGGCTTGGCCGTCGCCATCCGGAAGGAACTTCAAACAAAACGAACTGAAATCAGTCAGTTCGCCGAGGCCCGTAAATGGTCGCTCGATCACTGCTTGGACAACTGGGTGAATTTGCTTAGCGACTGCCTTGAACGGGGCTCAGGCCAGACTGTTAGGCAGGTCGCCGACGTGCGCAAGCATCTTTCGGGTAGATGAGCTTGCTAGCCACCCCCCCTCCCCGTAAGGCGCATATATTATCCGCGCCTCCCAGACGCCCGAACCGTCCGAGTGATATTATGGCATGAAGATCGCGTTTGTAACCTATGGCTTTGGACTTGGCGGCACCGATCGGGTGTGCTGCCATCTTGCCCGGGGCTTTCACGACCTAGGCGATGAAGTATCGATCCTGGCTTGCGCTGGGAGGGAGGAGGGCGAGTCAGCTCTGAAGGATATCATTGCGGGCGGCCCGCACACCGTATTCCTCACTCGTAGCCGGTGGGGACATCGCCAAGTGCAAAAATTGATGTCGATGCTACCCTACATTCACTGGCTCAAGCAAGAACGCCCGGACTTCGTGGTTGCCACCGGGAACAATATCTGCCGGTTTACAGCACTTGGTTTTAGGCTCGCAGGCGTAAGGAATACCAGCCGACTGATCATCAAAACCACTAATCCGGTAATCCGGCCAAAAAAAGGTCTGGGGGAACGGCTAAGACGCAGAGCATTCGAACGAGCCTTTCGCGATGCGTCAGCCGTACTTACGCTAAGCGACGAGGAGTCGTCCCAGCTCGCGCAATCTTTCCCGAGAGCCGCCAGCCGATTCCGAGCGGTATACAACCCTTATCTTACAGCTACCTTTGAACAAGCTTCCGCTGAAAGCCATGCGGAGAGAGAAGCATGTGCCCGGGATGATAACAAGGTCATAATGCTCGCAGTGGGCCGCCTTCATCACCAGAAAAATTATCCCCGCATGCTCCGTGCTTTCGCAGCACTTGTCCGAGCAGGTAGAACCAACCTGTTACTTCGCATAGCAGGAGATGGACCTGATCGAGCAGCCATAGTTGAGCTTATCAATGAGCTGAATATCGCCGACTATGTCGAATTATTAGGTTACACGGGGGAGGTTCCTAAACTCCTGACAACAGCTGACGTTCTATTGTTATCATCCGACTATGAAGGTCTGCCAGCCGTTGTCATTGAGGCGCTCGCTTGCAATTGCCCGGTGATTTCCACCGACTGCTTCCCGATGGCCAAGGCTCTTTTGGGGCCCTTGCCCGAATGCCTTGTCGTCGAACAGAACAACAGTGATGCCTTCGCAACCGCATTAAATCAGTGGCTGGAAGATTCTTGGGAGCGGCCGCCACTGCGACCTCACGCTCTACGCTATTCCACCGCCAGTGCGATACAGAGCCATCGCGCGGCCATATTAGAGAGTTCGTCTTTGTGAAAGTCGCACATACAGACATCAATCGTCTTACTCTGCTTGGCGCCAACCAGACTTTGATATGGGGCATGACAAACGCCGAGCGTGTGCAGCGCATGGCGAACGAAGCTGCTGGCAAAGGGCGGCATATCGCCCCGGGCAATAGTTTGGCCGTAAATCTCCAGTATGTGTTTGATCCTATATTGTTACGTGAAGTTTTGCGAAAGCCAAACTGCGCTTTTGTTCTAAATGGCGAGCTGCTGATAGGGCAAATAGATCCTGACATCGTCGATATTCACCCTCGTCAACAAGACGGACTTGAAATAATCGAACTCGGTGGCGGGTATCGCATTTACAACGAGCAGCTTCGCAAGCTCGAAACACCCTATGCAGAACGCCTGACTCCACAGACCCGTCGATCCATTGAGCGACGCAGTTATTATGGCGCCTACAAGGGCGTAACGGACCTTTTGACCAAATATCTTTGGCCTGAATTGGCGCTCTGGCTTACCCGTGGCGCCGCGCAGGTTGGAATGACTCCCAACATGATCACCGCAATTGGAGCCATCTTGTGCATAACTGCGACGTTCCTGTTCTCTCAAGGGCATTACTGGACAGGAATGCTGGCCGGCTTTGGCTTCATGGTGCTTGACACCGTTGATGGCAAGCTAGCGCGTTGCACGATCACCTCATCAAAATGGGGCAATATATTTGATCACGGCATTGACCTGATCCACCCGCCCTTCTGGTGGTATGCTTGGGGCCTAGGCTTGAGAACATGGGATCGAGAACTATCCCCTTCTGTTTTCTGGGTGATAATGGGCGTGATCTTTGCAGGATATGTGCTTCAGCGCCTCATAGAAGGCGTTTTCATGCGAGCCTTCGATGGCATGCACATACATGTATGGCAGCGGTTCGATACCTGGTTCCGGCTGATAACGGCACGGCGCAATCCCAATATGGTGATCCTCTTCGTGGCGCTGATTGCGGGGCGTCCCGACATTGGGCTGATCGCACTCGCATGGTGGACGGCGATCTCGCTGATCGTGCATGCGGTGCGGTTGTTGCAGGCCTATGGTGAAAGGCGTGCGGGGCGGGCGATCGTCAGCTGGATGGAGGCGAATGCGTGAATGAAACCATTGAAAGATTCGGTTTTCCCGGGACGCTGGTGGCTGAGTATGATCATTGGGTCGTGCTGCTGCGTCCGGCGCAGGTGACGCTGGGGTCGCTGGTGCTGGCGGCGAAGTCTGACGCTACGGCTTTCGGGGATCTGGAGGCCGAAGCCCATGCCGAGCTGGCCCAGGTGACCAAGGCGATCGAGGGCGCGCTTTCAGAACTGGTTGGTTATGAAAAGATCAATTATCTGATGCTGATGATGGTCGACCCCCATGTCCATTTCCACGTCCTGCCCCGTTATGAGGGCAGCAGGGAGCATGCGGGGCTTAGAATCACCGACGCGGGCTGGCCGGGCCAGCCGGACCTTGGCAGCGCGGTCAAGCTGGACAGCGCGCAGATCGCCACGCTGACCGGCTGGCTGAAACCCTATTTCGCGTAGCGTCCTTCGGCCAGCCAGCGGGCGGTAAGCGCGTTGGCGGCGTCGACATCCTGCGGGAAATCGACCTCCTGCCAGTCCAGCCCCTGGATGGACACGGTGCCCACCCGGTTGCCCTTTGCGATCAGGTCGATGGCGCGCAGATACCAGCGTTCAACGCCTTCGGGCGTGCGCATCATCTGGTCGATCTGGCTGCGGAAGATCGCAGGCCCCTCCCCCCGGAACGCCAGCATGCCGATCGATTCGGCGTTAGTGTCAGGCGGCAGCAGCCGCTTGCCGATGGCGTGCAGACGGCCTTCCGCATCGCGGTTCACCTTCATGTCGTCATCGTCATAATCGGCCTTCACATCGACCGTGACGGTGATGGCGTCCTGCGCCCCCGCAATCAGCTTCGCCACGATTTCGTCCGATACGATGGTGTCGCCGTTCAGGATGATGAAGTCGCGGTCCATCTCCTCCCGCGCGATCCAGCAGGTGCCCAGATTGTCGGCGACCTGGAAGAAGGGGTTGAACAGCGTGCGGATGCGCGCGCCCGTTTCCCGATAGAGCTGGAGCGCATGATCCTCCACCCGTTCCGTCCGAAAGCCCGTGACGACGACGATGTCCGTCACGCCATTGGCGACCAGCGCCGCGACCTGCCAGCTGATGAGGCTGCGTCCGTTGAAATCGATCATGCACTTGGGCACGTCGCGGGTCAGCGGCAACAGGCGCGAACCCTGGCCCGCGGAAAGGATGATGGCTTTGCTGATGCTCATGGCAAGGGGCCATAATGGCTTTGCCCCGGCGAGGGAAGCCGAGGAGATATTTGCCCTTCGCGCCGCATATCCCTAGATAGCCGGGCAAGAGGCGACGAGCGAAAGGCCCGAAAAAGGTGGACAGCATGGACGGGTCGAGCGAGGCCAAGGCAGGCTTTGCCCGCATCCTGGCAAATACCGGCTGGCTGCTGGGCGGCAAGGGCGTGGGCGCGGTACTGAGCCTTGCCTATCTGGCGATCATCACGCGGACGCTGGGCGTTGCAGATTTCGGCCGCTTTGCGCTGATCCTGAGCGCGGCGACTATCGTCAAGACGCTGGTGAGCTTCGAAAGCTGGCAGATCGTGGTGCGCTATGGCCAGCCGCACCTGATGACCGCCAGTCATGATGCGCTGAACCGGGTGCTGCGTTTCTGCATCCTGATCGACCTGGCGTCGGCTGCGGCCGGCGGCATTATCGCAGCGATCATACTGGTCGCGTTCGGGCCGATGATGGAACTGTCGCCTGCGATGGCGTGGCAGACATGGCTGTTCTGCATGGTCATGATGATCACCATCCGATCGTCCCCGACGGGCGTGCTGCGCCTGTTCGACCGATTCGATCTGGCGGCTGGCGCGGAAACCATGGTGCCGATAGGCCGCATGATCGGCGCGCTTGTCGCATGGGCGTTGATGCCCGACATCACCGGCTATCTGATCGCCTGGAGCGTGGCGGAGCTGCTGTGCGCGGCGGCATACTGGCGGCTGGCGCTGCGCGTGGGCGGCGACCGGCTGGGCAGCTGGCGCGCGGGTCGGGCGATGGACGCGCGGGTGGAAAATCCCGGCATCGTCGGATTTCTGACGGCGACCAACCTGCAAACCACGCTAGTCTCGACGGGGCAGCAGCTGGCGGTGCTGGTCGTGGGGCTGTTCGTTGGACCTGCGGGCGCGGGATTTTATCGGCTGGCCAATCAGCTTGCCCAGTCGTTGACGAAGATTTCCGGCCTGCTGTCCCGCAGCATCTTCGTGGAATTGAGCCGGACAAATTCCACCCACGGGCAGGACGAGTTGCGGACGCTGTTTCGGCGCAGCAACCGGCTGGCCTATGTTTCCGGGGCGGTGATCATCGCGCTGATCCTGACGCTGGGGCGCCCGCTGCTGGACCTGATTGCGGGCGATGCTTTCCTGCCCGCCTATCCGTTGCTGGTGCTGCTGGGCATTGCGGCCTGCATTGAACTGCTGGGCGTCAGCTATCGCCCGCTACTGATGGCGACCGACCGGGCGTCGCTGTCGCTGCGCATCACGCTGGTGACGACGGTGTTGCTGCTTGGCTTGCAGGCAGTGCTGCTATCGACGCATGGGACCATCGGCGCGGCGAGCGCGAATGTGATCGCTTCGTTGGCGGGGTTTGTGATGATGGGGCTGGCTAGCCGGAAGGCGGTAAAGCGGGGAGCCCAGAGCGAAGCTTAGCGCGGCCCATTGACTATGCTACGATATCGACGACCTTCCCAGTGGGGAGAAGGGATATGGACGATTCGAACGTCTGGAGCATGGACAGGCTGGCGGCGGCGAACCTGCTGGCAGACCTGCGGCTGGAGCCGAACGACGCCAATCTGGAGCGCGTCGAGCAGCATTTCGCGCAACACAGGCTGACCGCGATGGAATGGGCGGCGAAGCGGGTACAGGCGAACATCATCGCACGCGTTGAGGCAGCATCCACGGAATATTTCCCGCGTCATGGCGAGGAATGGGCGGCGGGCTTCTGCTGCGCCGAACAGCAGATCGCCACGGTGAGCAGCGCCGAGATGCTCCAGATCGAGACCGGAAAGGCGGCGAGCAAAGGGCAGATATTGCGACGGATGGTGCGTCAGGCGCGCGAGGGTTAAAGTGACGGGATGAGCGGGCCAAGCCAGGGGACGGGCCTGCACAAGGTTGCGACAGCCCGCCCCGCCGCGGCTAAATTCGCGCCGCTCATCAAGTCTCGCTACCCCTCCCGCAAGCGGGCGGGAGTGGGTAAGCTGCCGGTCCGCAATTCACCCGGCATGCTTGCTACTTGCCGAGCTTTCTTTCCGGATGCTCGCGACGGGGCTCGGCTGTCTTGATGCCGGTATCAAGTTTCGGTTTCAGCCCGGTGTCCCCGCCGGTTTTCACACCTGAATCGCGTGGCCTGCCACCGCCGCCGCCGCCAGCCGACGCGGCGATGGCTTGCGACGTGAGCGAGGTGGAAAGCATGATCGTCATGGCTGGCGGGACCGTCGCGGCGAATTTGCCGCAGGTCTTCAGAAAGTTGCGCCGGTCTTCTCCCGCCGATATTTGATTGTCATCCATGTCGATACCCTCTCTATTTAACAAGTAGAGTAACGCATGACCCGCACTGTCCGCTTCTGCCAAAAAGTAGTATACACTTAAGCATAGGCCGTCAGATCGAGCCTGTCGCCGACCCATCGGCACCCGGCCTCCCGCGCAATATCTCTTCGATCAGCGTCACATCCTCGACCTTGTCGGCGTCGATGCAGGCTTCGGCCTTGTGCATGGCGACGAGCCTTGCGTTGAGGCCGAAACGGCGGCCGATGCGGGCTATGCCGCTGCGCAGGCCCAGCAGGCGGAGAAGCGCGCCCAGCAGCACCAGCGGGCCGAAGGAGGCGATGATCTTCCATCCCTTCTTCCGGTCCTGCTCGACTTCCTGCCAGAGCGCGATCACGGCGCGGGCCTTTGCGCTGCCGAACCAGAAGAGGTTGGCGCCCGACCACCAGCCGTCGCGGAATTTGAGCCAGGTGCGGCGGGACGAGGGGTAACGGGCAAGCAGCGTGGCGCGTTCGACCATGGCGACGGCGATGTCCGCCCCCTGCCCTTCGGCGACGAACTGGTCGAGCATGGCTGTATCGAGCAGGACATGGTCAGCCGTGGTGACGAGCAGCGGGAATGGCAGGTCGGGGCGGTCAAGCAGGCCGAGCAGCGTGGAGGCGATGCCGCTGTCGCTGGTTTCGAAGCGCACCTGCGGATGGCTGGCGAGCCATGCGGTGGCGGGGTTGGCGGCGTACAGGTCCGGCGTCTGCGTCAGGATGATGAGTTGGCCGATGGTCGGGTGGGCGAGCAGAGCGCGCGCGGGATAGTTGATCATCGGATCGCCCGCGACCGGCGCGAGCGGCTTGACAGGGACGCCCGCCGCCTGCGCCAGGGGATCGGAACCGGGGCGCGATCCGGCGAGCAGCAGGGCGGTGATCTTCGTCATGGGCGGGGGTTAGCGAAGCCGCTGCGTGACGGAAAGCGGCTAATTGAGGGCCTGCGCCGGGGTGGATGGCGACGCGCTGTTCTGCGCGACCTCAACAGGGAGGCCCGCACGCAGGCTTTTCAGCTGGCGCAGACGGTCACGGAAGGCGGCGAGTTCGCGACCGGCGAGCTGCGCGGTGGTGGTGAATTTGACAGACAGCGGATTGATCGTCCGCCCGCTGCGATACAGTTCATAATGGAGGTGCGGGCCGGTCGACAGGCCGCTGGAGCCGACATAGCCGATCACCTGCCCCTGCCGGACGCGCTGGCCGTAGCGGGCGGCGGTGCGGCTCATATGCGCATAGCCGGTGGCAAGGCCGTTGCCATGTTCCAGGCGGACATAATTGCCGTGGCCGCCATGCCGCCCCGAATAGGACACGACGCCATCGGTCGCCGCATAGATGGGCGATCCATAAGCGGCGGCGAAGTCTATGCCCGCGTGCATCCGCCTGTAACCCAGGATCGGATGGCGGCGCATGCCAAAGCCCGACGACATCCGGCCGCGGACCGGCGCGGCGAGGACGCCACGCCGCTCGCCCACGCCCGATGCTTCGAACCACTGGCTGCGGCCTTCGCTCGTCCATTTGAGCATATCGACGCCGCGTCCATTGGGTCGGCGCAGTCCGGCGTAGAGCAGGTCGCCCACCTCCACATCGCCGGTTTCGGCGCGGCGATATTCGGTGATGATGTCGTAGCGGTCCCCGGCGTGGATGGAGCCAAGATCGACCTGTTGCGCGATGACGCGCAGGAATGCCTGGATCGCCTTGGGCGGGGCTCCGGCGGCGCGCGCGGACTGGTAGATGCTGTCGCCAATGACGCCCTGGATACGCAGCGGCGTGTCATCCACATGGATCGGCGTGCGCTTTACCTGCAGGACGCCGCCGACGCGGTTGACCTCCAGCGCCAGGTCGAGCCGGGGGCGGAAGGAGAGATGATCGAGCGGCCGGGGCATGTCGCGGCTGGCGCGGCGGCCAAGGATGATGTCGAGCGGGGTGCCGGGCTTCATGCCCTTGCCGATGTCGCCGCCTGCAAGCGACATGACCTGCCCGATGTCGCCGCTGCTGACGCCAGCGCGGGACAGGGCGCGGGCGAGCGAATCGCCGCCGCCGATCTGGGCGCGCAGTTCGATCTGAGGACGTTCGGGCGTTTCGCGCAGGGGCTGCACGGCGTCGGTCGGCCCCATGCGCCGCCCGCTGTCGGCGCCCATGGCGAGCGGGGTGATCATCTGGCTGCGCACTTCGTCGAACTGCGCCTGTTCGAGCAGGGGCTGCGGCGCGCCGGGCAGCGGGTGGAAGCCGGGGGAGAGGTAGAGGGCGGAGGCGCAAAGGCCAAGACAGGTGGCGAGGCCGCGGAACCATGTGCGGCTGCCGACACGCTGGCCCAAGTCGGGGACCAGTTCCACATCTTCCGCCCAGTCCCGCAGGCGGGTGCGCCAGTCGCGCGCATCGGCGGGCGTCATGGCGCCCTTCGCGATGGCGTCCGTCAGCCAGAAGGACGCGGAGGCGCCCCCCTGTTGAGGATTGAACTGGCTGCCATGAAACACGCTGAAACGGCCCCCCGCGGGCAAAATACGCCCGACCCCCGCCGTGCGTTCGCGTGCATTGTTGTGAATGCATAGGGTTAAAGTCAAATAAAGACGGAATTTTTAACCCTTTTTGCGCGACGAAACGTGCCCTTCCGCCGTTGAGCAACCGCCACTTTCCTGGCTTGAGGAGATTCCGGCCCACTTCCCCTTGCCCTCGCCGCATCCATCCCCGACATAGAGAGGATCATGGCCCAGTTCGCACGTTCGCCCGTCACCGCCGTGCTGGGTCCCACCAACACCGGCAAGACGCACCTGGCCGTCGAGCGCATGTGCGGCCATTCCAGCGGCATGATGGGCTTCCCGCTGCGCCTGCTGGCGCGCGAGGTGTATGAGCGCGTGGTCGCGATCAAGGGACCGGGGCAGGTCGCGCTGATCACCGGGGAAGAGAAGATCGTGCCGCCGGGCGCGCTCTATTATCTGTGCACCGCCGAATCGATGCCGGTCGACGGAGATTATGCCTTTGTGGCGCTGGACGAGGCGCAACTTGGGTCCGACCCGGAGCGCGGGCATGTGTTCACCGATCGTCTGCTGCGCGCGCGGGGCCGGGAAGAAACGATGATCCTCGGCTCCGCCAGCATCAGCCGGGTCGTCAAGGCGCTGGTGCCGGAGGCGGAGATCATCAGCCGCCCGCGCTTTTCCACATTATCCTATGCGGGCGCGAAGAAGCTGTCGCGCCTGCCCAAACGGTCGGCCGTCGTCGCCTTCTCAGCCGAGGAAGTCTATGCCGTGGCGGAAATGCTGCGGCGTTTCCGGGGCGGCGCGGCCGTGGTGATGGGCGCGCTGTCGCCACGCACCCGCAACGCACAGGTGCAGATGTTCCTGAACGGCGAGGTGGATTATCTGGTGGCGACCGACGCGATCGGCATGGGCCTCAACCTGGACGTCGCACATGTCGCCTTCGCTTCGCTGCGGAAATTCGACGGCAGGCGGACGCGACGGCTGACGGTGGCGGAAATGGCGCAGATCGCGGGGCGCGCCGGACGGCATCACAAGGATGGCACGTTCGGGAGCCTGGGCCATGAGGATGGCGACGCGGCCTTCACCCCCGAAGAGATCGAGGCGATAGAGGCGCATCGCTTCCCGCCGGTCGATCAGCTTTTCTGGCGCGAAGGGAAACCGCGCATGGACAGCGTCAACCGGCTGATCCTGGAGCTGGAAACCCGGCCAGACCTGGACCAATTGCGCGCCGCGCCCGAAGCGGTGGACCTGGCGGTGCTGAGAAGGCTGGCCGATGATCCGCTGGTGATCGACCGGGCAAAGGGCAAAAAGCAGGTCGAACGGCTATGGGCGGCATGCGGCCTTCCCGATTTCCAGAAAGTGGGCGCGGAACATCATGCCCGCACCGTGAGCCGCATCTGGCGCTTCCTGTCCGAGGGCCAGGGCCATATTCCGCGAGACTGGTTCGCCCAGCAACTGGCGCGACTCGATTCGGTGCAGGGCGACATCGACACATTGTCGGCGCGGATCGCGGCGGCGCGCACATGGTCCTACATCGCGCATCGCGCCGATTGGCTGGCGCATCCGGCGGAAATGGCGGAGCGCACCCGCGCGCTGGAAGAACGGCTGTCCGACGCGCTCCATACGGCGCTGACTCAACGCTTTGTGGATCGCAGGACCACCGTCCTGTTGCGCGACATGGGGCAGGATGCGGGCAATCTGCCGGTCGATCTGGAACAGGACGGGACGGTCTGCGTCGATGGTGAGACGATCGGGCGACTTGACGGATTTCGTTTCTCGGTCGATCCGGCTACGCGGCATCAGGACAGAAAGATGCTGCTGGCGGCGGCGGAACGTCGCCTTGGAAGGATATTGCGAGTGAAGGCTGACGAATTGCTGGGTGCGCCCGACACCGATTTCGTGCTCATGGACGAAGCCGGGCAGGCGCCGGGGATTAGCTGGAAGGGCGACGCCGTGGCGGCGCTGCTGACCGGCCCGTCCCTGCTGACGCCGGAGATCCGGCTGGATCGCGGCCTGCTGGCGCTGGGCCAGGATGTGCAGAAGCAGGTGGCCGGTCGCCTGACCGCATGGTTCGAGGCGCAGAAGGAAAAGCATCTGCTGCCGCTGACCAAGATGGTCGCCAGCGCGTCCGACCCGGAAGTGCCCGCCGTGGTCCGCGCCGTATTCGCGCAACTGGCCGATGCTGGCGGCGTGATCGCACGAACGGAGCTTGATTCGGCGCTGGGCCATCTGGACAAGGACCAGCGGCACCTGCTGCGGCGTGCAGGGATAGATATCGGCGTGCTGGACATCTATCACCCCGGCCTGCTGAAACCGGGCGCTGCCCGTTGGCGGGCTGCGCTGCTGGCGGCGCGCATCGCCAAGCCGTGCCTGCCCCTGCCCCAACCGGGCCTGACGTTGATCCCGGCGGGGGAAAAGCCGGAACAGATGGGCGCGCGCATTGCCGGTTTCCGGGGCTTTGGCGAGCAGATGCTGCGCATCGACATGGCCGAACGCATGGCCCGCACCGCGCATGAAGCAATCGCAAAGGGCGAGGCGTTCACGGCGCTCAGCCCACAGATCGTGTCGCTGGGCCTTAGCGAGGCGGCGTTCCTGCAATTAATGCGGCTTGCCGGGTTCCGGCCGGTCGAAACGGCTGAAGAAGGTGGCGTGAACTGGGCATTCCGCGGACGGCAGAAAGCGCGGCCCGACCAGCAGCAGGCGCGTGGCCCGGCCCGGCGTCCCGCCGCCGCAAGAGGCGCGCCGTCCCGCCCTGCTTCCGGGGGAGCAGGAGCGCCCGCTGGCAATCATGCCTTTGCTGGCCTTGCCGAGCTGCTCGGTCGCAATGGGTGACGGCGCTACCCTCGGCAATCACGGGCCGAGCCTGCGCATAGACAAGTTCCTGTGGTTCGCCCGGCTGGCCGCGAGCCGGTCGGTCGCGCAGAAAATGGCCGAAGACGGGCACATACGCCTGAACGGCCGCCGCATCGAGCGCGCCCATTCGCCCGTGCGCGCGGGCGACCTCATCACCTTCCCCCATGCCAGCGGGGTGCGGGTGGTGCGCGTCATCGCCCTTCCCGGACGACGCGGACCGGCCCCGGAAGCGCAGACATGTTATGAAGAACTGAAGCTGGGCAATTGACCCTGCAAAAATATCCTCATTGACCTTCTGGCTCGCCGGGCATAGCAGGGCCGCCGCTGTCGAAACCTATTGAGTGCTGACCCATGACCTATGTCGTGACCGACAACTGCATCCGCTGCAAATATATGGATTGCGTCGAGGTCTGTCCCGTGGACTGTTTCTACGAGGGCGAGAATATGCTGGTCATCAATCCCAATGAGTGCATCGACTGCGGCGTGTGCGAACCTGAATGCCCCGCCGAAGCCATTCTGCCCGATACGGAGAATGGCCTGGAAAAGTGGCTGGAACTCAACACGAAATTCTCCGCCGAATGGCCCAACATCACCGTCAAGGGCGACGCGCCCGCCGATGCGGACGATATGAAGGGCATCGAGAACAAGCTGGAGAAATTCTTTTCGCCCGAGCCCGGATCGGGAAGCTGACCCAGCCGTTATAAGCGCGTAGGGAAGGCATGATTTCGATGCCTCCTGCTGACGCGCTGGACTACCCCTAGCGTCTCATTCTCCCGCACACTCCCGGATTTTGCGTCGGGGGTGGCAATTTTGTTACGAATCTGCTAAATAAGGGTCAAGAGGCGGAAACGGTCGCATCCGTCCTGGAGTATTTGCTCATGTCCTGACGATAGCGCCGCGGAATCCTCGGCTTATGCCTATCTGCGGAAGCCCCACGCGGCGGTTATTCGTCCCCGGTAGAATTAGAAAGGTTTCAAATGGCTGCCAAGGCGCTGTCCTTTGACGTAGGTGATTATGTTGTTTACCCCAAGCACGGCGTAGGTCGCGTCGTCGAACTGCAAAAGGAGCAGATCGCGGGCATGGAATTGGAGCTGTATGTGCTCCGGTTCGAAAAGGAGCGCATGACGCTTCGCGTGCCGACCAACAAGGCCGAAGGGGTCGGCATGCGCAAGCTGTCGTCGAACAAGACCCTGGAAGAAGCTATCGAGACGCTCAAGGGCAAGCCGAAGGTGAAGCGCACCATGTGGTCGCGCCGCGCGCAGGAATATGAAGCGAAGATCAATTCGGGCGACCTGGTGTCGATCGCCGAAGTGACGCGCGACCTGTTCCGTGCGGACGATCAGCCCGAGCAGAGCTATTCGGAGCGGCAGATTTTCGAAGCCGCGTCGAGCCGACTCGCTCGCGAACTGGCCGCGATGGAAGAAACCGACGAGCCGAGCGCGCTGCAGAAGATCCTGCGCATCCTGAACGAAGCCGCACCCAAATATGTGAAGGTGGAAGGCTGAACCGATATCCACCGGGCTGGTAACGGCAGGTTGAAATGAAAAAGGGCGTCCCATGCGGGGCGCCCTCTTTTATTTCATCCCTGGCCCGGTCATCCCGGCCCGGCTGGCTGACGCTGATTAGTCGCTCGTGGTGGAGCCGGCCGCATCCTTGGCCGCGTCACCCACGTCGCTGGCGGCCTGACCGACCTGAGTGGCCGCGCCCTCTATCGCGCTGTCCTTGCTCGTCTCGCTGCTGATCAGGAAAAAGGCAGCTATCGCCACCACGACCACCAGCAACAATATTGCGATCGCCGTGCCGCCACCGCCGCGCTTTTCAATCACCGTGGTCGTCGTCGCCGGACGCTCCTGATAATCGGCCATGAATGTCCTCCTCCATCGTTACGCCACCCGCACGAATAATGCTCTGCGGCGATGGGGGTTCCTGACCGGCGAGGACGGGCATTTCAGTTTTGTGCGCGAGAGGCGCAGAGTCGATCGAGCGTTAGGTCTGAGATTTCATGCAGCCGTTCGCCCTGAACCTGTCGAAGGGCGGGGGCTTAAACCTTCGCTCGCCCTTTTCGCTCAACTCCGCGCCACAAATGCGCCTTTCGTCCGGTCCTTAACCACCTGGTCAGCGCGAAACACCGAGCCGCTCATGGTGATATAGACGCCTGGCCCTGCCGTCTGAACTGTGGCGAAAGCCATGCCGAGGTTAAAGCTGGCGTCGCTTTCGCCGAAGCGCGCGGGGGCCAGGGCGCCGACCAGCACGATGGTCTTGCCGCGAAGGTCGCCCAGCATCGCCGCCGTGTCCGTCATCGTATCGGTGCCATGGGTGATGACGATGTGGCTTTCAGGCGCGGCGGCGGCGCGCTCGCGGATCAGGGCGCGGTCTGCGTCGTCCAGTTCAAGACTATCCTTGCGCGTGACTTCTTCTATGCGGAAGGGCCGCTTGACCCGTGCGATGTCGAGCAGCTTCGCCATCACCGTTTCGCCGACCTGATAGTCGGACAGCGCGTCGAAGTAGATCTTGTCGATCGTGCCGCCGGTGGTGAGGATGAGGATGGGCGTGTCGGCGGGCAGCATGGCAGGCTCCGGGGATGGAGAGGTTCAAGCTGGCAATCTAGCCCGACAGGAATGGCCCGTCAGCCCCCGCGCGCCATTTCCTCACCCCGGTCGCGGGCCGCCCGCAGCGTATCGGTGAGCAGCTTGCACAGCCGGTCATCGGCATCCAGCACGTTAAGCCCCTCACGGGTCATGCCGCCCGGACTCGCCACACGGTCGGCCAGGATGGCGGGGCTGTCGCTTGCCTGCGCGACCATGTTGGCAGAGCCTTGCACCGTGGCCAGCGCCATGCGGGCGGCCTGATCGGCAGGAAGGCCAATCGCTTCCCCCGCACGCGCGAGTGCATCGACGAAGCGGAACAGGAAGGCAGGGCCGCATCCTGACAGGGCCGTCACTTCATTGAACAGCGCTTCGTCGGCGATCCATTCGGCCAGGCCAAGCGGGGCGATCAGCGCGGCGATGGCGGCGCGGTCTGCCGGGGAACTGTCGGACTCCGCATGAAGGGCGGTGACCCCCTGCCCCAGCCCGACGGGCAGATTGGGCATGGCGCGGACGATCTGTCCGGCGTTGGGGAATTGTCGGCGCAATTCGGCCAGCGGCGTGCCCGCAAGGATCGAGATGAGCGTCGTTTCACCGCCGCACAGAGGAGCCAGCGCCTGCGCGACCTCGCCCAATTGATAGGGCTTCATGCCGAGCAGCACGGTCGCCCCGCGGGGGAGGGCGGCGGGATAGCTGGTGACCACCTGAACCCCCTCCGCGACCGGGCGGCCGCTGGGACGCAGGACGGTGACGCGCGCGGGGGCCAAGCCGCAGGCCAGCCAGCGGGTAAGCATCTGCCCGGCCATATTGCCGCAGCCGACAAGGAACAGGTGGTCGGGCCAGGGTTCGGTCATGGAAAAGTGCCTCAGGCTTCGCCGCGCGTTTCGATGAGGCTGGCGGAAATCGCTTCGGTCGGGCTTTTTCCGCCCCACAGGACGAACTGGAACACGGGATAGAAGCGTTCGCATTCGTCGATGGCGGTTTCGACCAGCACCTGCGCCTGATCGAGCGTCAGAACCCCGCCCGCGCCCAGCAGCGCGCCGTGGCGGAACAGGATGATGCCGCTGGACGACCAAAGCTCAAAATGGCCGAGCCAGAGCTGTTCGTTGATGAGGCCCAGCGTTTCGTAGATGGCGGGACGCTTTTCATCCGTCACGCGGATGTCGGGGAGGGCCAGCAATTGCAGCACCTGATCCTCGTCCCGCCAGATGCCGCGCAGTTCATATTGCGCCCAGCTACCCTGGGTGCTGGCGACGATCTCATCCTCACCAACCTGATCGAAACTCCAGCCATTCGCCTCAAAATAGGCGGCCAGCATATCGATCGGCGCGGCTTCCTGGCCGCCATTTTCATATTCGTCGCTGTCCATCATCTGCTGGCCATAGAGCATTTCCCGGCGGCAGGGAAACCGTGCGAATCGGGAAAACGCGTCAACCCGGCGCTTCGTTGCAGAAATTAAACGGTCAGCGTCGGCGACCCTTAGTCGGTCGGGGCCGCCCCGCCTTTGGGCGAGCGCACCGTCTTGGTGACAGGTTCAGACGACCTGCCCTCCAGCGCGTCGATCCGGGCTTTCAGCAGTTCGACCTCTTCGCGGGCCGCCGCCGCCAGCGCCTTTACCGCGTCAAATTCATCGCGGCTGACGAAGTCCATGCCGCCGATCCATTCCTTCGCCTTTTCACGGGCATTGGCTTCAAATTCCCGGCTCATGCCCGCAACCGTTCCAGCGGCGCCATTCACCAGCTTGGCGAGGTCGTCGAAAAGGCGGTTTTCGCTCTGCATGTCCTATATCCTTGATTACCGGCGCGCGAGGGATGCGCCATGAGAGTCATATCTGGGTCTTGAGCGCGGGCGCGACAAGGGTCTCCGCATCGGGATTGAGACGGCCGATCTCATAATTAAGGACCGATGCAAAGCCCAGCCATGCGAGATAGGGCAGCAGCAGCAGCCCCGCCATGCGGCGAATGCGCCAGAAAAGAAACGCCGTCGCCGCCACCACGACCAGCAGCAGGAGGATAAGCGCGAACGCATTGTCCACCTGATGCGCGCGAAAAAAGAGTGGCGACCAGGCGAGGTTGAGCAGCAGTTGAACAAGGAACAGGAAAATGGCCACGCCCCGGCCCCGCGCGCCACGGGCATGAATGACCATCGCCAGCGCCAGCCCCATAAGGATGTACAGGATCGTCCAGGCGACGCCGAACGCCCAGCCCGGCGGCATGAAGTCCGGCTTTACCAATGCGTCGAACCAGCGATTGCCATAGCCGCTGTTGGCGAGCCTGCCGGACAGGAAGCCCAGGAACACAATCGCCGGGACGGTGACAAGCGCCCAGCGGAGGTAAGCCAGGCGTAACTGACCCGGGGACGCGATCTCGTTCATCGTCGGCGCAGCTCCACTAATCCTCACTCGGCGGCTTCGGGCGAATCCTTAAGAGCCGTGTCAAGCCGCCGTCCCACGGTTTGCGGTGAAACGGTTCGTCCCGCAACCCGCGAATACAGAATAGGGATGAGGAATAGCGTAATCAGCGTCGCCAGCGAGACGCCGAACACCACCACCACGCCAATCGACTGGCGCGCAGCCCCCCCGCCCCGCCGCGAAGGACCAACGGCATGGCGCCGATGACCGTGGCGATAGAGGTCATCAGGATCGGGCGCAGGCGGCGGGCGGCGGCCTGCCGAATGGCATCGGCGATCTCCAGCCCTTCGTCCCGCAACTGGTTGGCGAACTCTACGATCAGGATGCCGTTCTTTGCCGCCAGCCCGACCAGCATGACGATGCCGATCTGGCTGTAGAGATTCACCGACCCGCCGGTCAGCGCCAGCCCCAGCACGCCGCCCGCGACGGCCAGCGGCACGGTCGCGATAATGACGCCAGGGTGGATGAAGCTTTCAAACTGCGCGGCCAGCAGCAGGTAGACGATGACGATAGTGAGGCCGAACACCAGCCATATCGCTCCCCCGGTTTCCCGCAGCGACTGGCTTTCCCCGCGATAGCCCAGGGCGAGCACCTCAGGCGACTGGCGTGCCTGCGTTTCCAGATAGGAAAGCGCCTCGCCCAGCGAGTAGCCGGGCGCAAGCGCCGCAGTCAGCGTGATGGAGCGCAGCTTGTTGAAGCGATTGAGCTGGCGCGGCCCGGCGACTTCACGGACCGAAACCACCGCCGACAGCGGCACCAGCTGTCCTGTACGGGTGCGCACCTGGATGCGTTCAAGATCAGCCTTGGTCTGCCGCCCTTCCCGTTCGGCCTGGACCAGCACGCGATATTCCTCGCCACGGTCGACGTAGGTGGTGACGCGGCGCGACCCCAGCAGCGTTTGCAGCGCCTGGCTGATGTCGTTCGCCGACACGCCAAGGTCGCCCGCGCGCTGCTGGTCCACCTCGATCCGCATCTGCGGCTTGGTTTCCTTGTAATCGCTGTCGAGGTTGATGAGGCCCGGATTGCTGGCCGCAGCCGCCATGATCCGGTCGCGCGCGGCGACCAGCCCTCCATAGGTTGACCCGGCAAGGACCAGGTTGACCGGCAGGCCCCTGCCCCGGCCCAACCCGGATCGCGGAGCGACATTGCCGCGCACGCCGGTCTGGTTGGCAAGCACCCTGTTGATGGTGTCGGCCACTTCCGCCGTGGTGATGCTGCGTTCTTCCCATGGCCGCAGGAAGGCGATGATGTTGCCGCCGTTGAAATCGTCGCTCGCGCCGAAACCGGCTGGCGTGCGCATGTTCAGCACTTTGAGCCGGCCGTCCTTCAGCAGCGGCTGAAGATCATCCTCAATGCCGCGCATATAGTCCTTCATCCGGTCAAAGCCGGTGCCTTCGGGCGCGGCGACCTGGCCATCCACCACGCCGGTATCTTCGGCTGGCGCAAGTTCGTTGGGCAGCGTCATGAAAAGCGCGCCCGCCGCGCCAAGGAACAGGACCAGCGGGACCAGCGCCACGGCGGGACGGCGCAGCACCCGGTCTAGCAGGCGCGCATAGCCGGACTCGAGCCGCTGGAACCGGTCATCGACCCAGCGCGCCAGCCGCCCGCGTTCGGTGTGGCGCAGCAGCTTGGAACAGAGCATCGGCGCGAGGCTGAGCGATATGAAGCCGGAAAAGGCGATGGCGGCGATCATGGCGATCGCAAGTTCGCGGAAGAGCAGCCCTGTCTGCCCGGCGAGGAACATCACCGGCACGAACACCGCGCAGACGACCAGGGTGGTCGAGATGATCGCGAAGCCGACCTGCCGCGTCCCAAGATAGGCCGCCAGCAGCGGATCTTCGCCCTGTTCGATCCGGTGATAGACATTTTCCAGCACGACGATGGCGTCATCGACCACCAGACCGATGGCCAGCACAAAGGCCAGCAGGGTCAGCAGATTGATCGACAGCCCCAGCAGCCACATCACCGCGCAGGTGGCGAGAAGGCAGATCGGCACGGTGATGGAAGGAATGATGGTCGCACGCAGCGAGCCGAGGAAAAGGAAGATGACCAGAATGACGAGGATCGCGGCTTCCAGCAGCGTGTCATAGACCTTTTCGATCGCGCGGCTGATGAAGAGGGATTCGTCCGAGCCGATATTGACGCTCATCCCCGGCGGCAGGTCGGGCTTCAATTCCTCGATCAGCGCCTTGGCGCGTTCTGCGACCTCCAGCGTATTGGCGCCCGATTGCCGGACTATGCCAACGCCGATGCCCGTGGCCCCGTTCGAGCGGAAGGAGGTATAGGGATTTTCCGCCCCCTCCTCGATCCGCGCGACATCCCCCAGCTTCACCTGATAGCCATCCTCCCCCGTCCGACGACGAGCTGCGCAAATGTTTCGGGGGTGGAAAAGGCGCGCTCGACACGCAGGGTCTGGTTCTGATCCTTCGATTCAAAGCGTCCCGCGGGCAGTTCGACATTCTGCGCGCGCAGGGCGTTTTCGATGTCGGCAGGCGTCAGGCTGAACGCTGCCAGCTTTTCAGCGTTCAGCCAGATACGGGTGGAGGGCCGCTCTTCCTGACCGCCGTTGACGCGCGCAACGCCATCAATGGCGGAAAAGCGGTCGATGACGTTCCGGTCGAGATAGTCGGCGATCTGGGTCGGGGTCCAGCCGGGCCGGGTGAATACGATATACAGGATGGAGCGTGCGTCGGCGTCCACCTTGCGGATTTCAGGCGCCAACGCATCTTCGGGCAGGTCTTCGGTGACGGAACCCACGCGGTCGCGCACGTCATTGGCGGCCGAATCAATATCGCGCGAAGGATCAAATTCGATGCTGATCGCCGATGTGCCGTCCCGCGACGTCGAACTGATGGTCTGAATGCCCTGCACGCCTGCAACGGCGTCTTCGATCAGCTGCGTGATGCGCGTTTCAACAACAGAGGCCGCAGCGCCGGTGTAACTGGTTTCGACCGAAACTATCGGCGGATCGGTGTCGGGATATTCGCGGACCGACAGGCTGAGATAACCGACCACGCCGACGATGCACAGCAGGACGGCGATGACCGCCGCGAAGACCGGGCGGCGGACGGAGATGTCGGAAAGCTGCACCGCGCGCGCTCCCTATGCGCCGGTCGCGGAACGGTCCGCCGTCTTCGCGGCCGGTCCGTTTCTGTCGCCGGGCAGTCGCACAGGCACGCCATCGGTCAGCTTGACGACGCCTTCCGTCACCACCCTCGCGCCGGGCTTTACCCCGTTCAGGATTTCAACCAGGCCATTTTGCCGGATGCCGGTGTCGACCTCGATCCGCTTCGCCTTGCCATTTTCGACAAGGAACAGGAAACGATCCTCCCCATCCCCGACCAGCGCCAGTTCGGGCACGGCGAGCGACTGGCGCTGGCGAGACATGACGCGCACGGTCAGCAGCATGCCGGGCTTCAGCGCCCGATCGGGATTGGGCAGGATCGCGCGCACCCTGACGGCGCGGGTCGCCGGGTCGATCACTGGGTCGATGGTGGAAATGGAGCCGGTGAAGGGACGGTCGGGATAAGCGGATGAAACCGCCCTGATCGGCTGCCCCTCGCGGATCATCGACAGGCGCGTTTCAGGCACCGTGAAGTCCAGCTTTATCCGGGAAATGTCGCTGACGGTGGCAATCGGCGTCCCCGCCGAGACGATCGCGCCCGGCGACACCGTGCGCAGGCTGACCCAGCCGGCAAATGGAGCGCGGATGACCCTGTCCCCGATCGAGGCGCGGGCAAGTTGCGCATTTGCGCGGGCGGAACCGGCTGCGGCGACCTGCTGATCCAGGCTGGCGGTGGTGGCGAAGCCGCGTTTCTTGAGCGCCTCTATCCGTTCAAGCTGCTGGGTCGCCTGCAATGCCTGCGCCTCGGCGGCGGCCAGTTCGGCCCGTTCCTGTCCCACCGCCAGTTCGGCGATCACCTGGCCACGGTTGACGAAGCCGCCATCGGTGAAGTTGATCGATGTGATCCGCTCAGTCACCGGGGCGGATAATATCACCTGTTCATTGGCGAGCGCGGTGCCCACCGCTTCCAGATCGTCGGTGAAGGTCGCAAGCCGGATCGGCGCAGCTTCGACCAAGGCGGGCGGGCGCGCTTTTTGCTCCTTTTCCGCGGCGCAACCGGAGAATGTCAGCAGAAAAAGACCAAGGATCGGGAATGGGCGCATATGGAAGGGCTATCGGGCCTTTGCGAGCGATACAACTGGGGCATTTGTCGCGAAATGTAACTGCACCGGGAATAACGAATGCAGCCGGATTATCCACCAAGCGCGGCGTGGATCAAAAACTCTATATTGCCCTGTGGGCCAGTGATCGGACTGGTCGTCATGCCGTTGACGGTCCAACCCTGCCCGGTCAGCCATGCGCCGACTTCTTCGCACACGCGGGCGTGGATGGCCGGGTCGCGCACGACGCCGCCCTTGCCCACTTCTTCACGGCCCGCCTCAAACTGCGGTTTGATGAGCGCGACCAGATGCGCGCCCGGCCGGGCGAAGCTGATCGGCCGCTCCAGCACCTTGGCCAGCGAGATGAAGCTGGCGTCGCACACGATGATATCGATAGCTTCGGGAATGTGGGCGTCGGTGAGGATGCGCGCGCTCGTCTGTTCATGGACGATGACGCGGGGGTCGGACCGCAGCTTCCAGGCAAGCTGGTTGGTGCCGCTGTCCACCGCATAGACGCGCGCCGCCCCCTTCGTCAGCAGTACATCGGTGAAGCCGCCGGTCGAGCTGCCGACATCCATGGCGGTCATGCCGGTGACGTCCAGCGCGAAATGGTCGATGGCGTGGGCGAGCTTTATGCCGCCGCGCGAGACCCAGGGATGGTCGCGCCCCTTTACATCCAGTTCGGCGTCCGACGCGACCTGCTGGCCCGCCTTGTCAATCTTGCGGTCGCCCAGAAAGACGAGACCGGCGAGGATCAGCGCCTGCGCCCGCGCACGGCTTTCGGCGAGGCCTCGGTCCACAAGCAGCTGATCTGCCCGCACCTTCGCCATCAGCGCACCAGCGCCGTTAGGGTGGAAACCGTCAATAGCTGCGGCAATGTCTGCGGCTGCTGTTGCGGCGCATACCAGAGATAAAGCGGGACGCCCGACCGGCCCTGCGCCTCAAGGAAACGGGTGATCGCGGGATCGGCATTGGTCCAGTCGCCTACCATCACCGTCACGCCCGCCTTGGCGAAGGCCTCGCGCGTTTCGGCGCGGTCGATCGCAGCCGCCTCATTCGCCTTGCAGGTCAGGCACCAGTCGGCGGTGAAATAGAGAAAGACCGGCTTTCCCGCAGCGCGCAGGCTGGCGAGCCGGGCTTCGTCGAACGGCGTTGATCCATCCTCCCCCTGCGCTACGCTGGCGGCGCGAGCGGGCAGCAGGGCCATCCCCGCGCCCAGCAGCAGCAGCGAGAGCAGCCCGACGATGCGCCCGCCGCGCTTGCCCCGATGCTGGCGGATCCCCAGCCACCAGAGCAGCAAGGCGAGAAGCAGCGCCGTGGCGAGGCCGATGGTCATCGCCGGGACGCCGCGCTGCTGGCCCAACAGCCAAAGCAAACCGACCGCCGTCAGGAACATCGGCACGGAAAGGACCTTCTGAAACGTCCCCATCCAGGGGCCGGGACGCGGCAAGCGGGCGCGCAGCGCGGGGACATAAGCGAGCAGGAGGAAGGGGAGCGCAAGACCGAAACCCAGCCCTGCAAACAGCGCCAGCGCCGCAGCGACTGGCAGCACCAGCGCGGCCCCCATCGCCGCGCCCATGAAGGGACCGGTGCAGGGCGTCGCGACAAAGGCGACCAGCGCCCCTGTCCAGAATGCGCCCGCAACGCCCGCCTTGCCCGCCAGCTTTTCGCCGCCGCCAAAGGCGCTGAGTTCAAAGAGCCCGGCGAGGTTGAAGGCGACAGCGGTGACCAGCAGCAGCAGCAAGAGGATGACGCGCGGGTCCTGCAACTGGAAGGCCCAGCCGACCGCGACCCCCGCCGTCCTGACCCCAAGCAGCAAGGCGCCCAGCGCGAGGCAGGTGAGGATGACCCCCGCGACATAGGCAAGCGCCTCCCGCCGCACGCTGCGTTCATCGCCGCCCGCCCGCGCGAGCTTGAGCGCCTTCAGTCCCAGTATCGGGAAGACGCAAGGCATGATGTTGAGCAGCAACCCGCCAAGAATGGCGCCGCCCAGTGCGACCAATGTCGTCAACAGCAGGCCCTGTGCCGGAGCGTCCACTGCGCCGGGAGCGGCCGTGAGCAGAAAGCCGACATGATCGCCAGTGCGCAACACCGCCTGCACCGGGCCGCCCTTCATGGGCTGGGCCGCATCGGTCTCGATGAGCAAACGGTCGCCATGGCGGCTGACGGTCTGGGGCGCGGCGTAGCGGGCCAGACCCTCTTCAAGAGGGAAAAGATGGACGTCGTCCGCCGCAGCATCCGCCGGAAAGGGAACCGACAGCCGCAGCTTGCCGTCGATGACCGCATAGCTGGCCCGGCTGCCGAGAGGCCTTGGCAGATGCGCGCGCCAGCCATCGAAGCGCGCCAGCGCGCCAGCCGTCACCGCGCCATCGCCCGCCACGAGATCGAGTGAGATTTCCGCGCTTTCCGGCACGCAGATCTTGTCGGTGCAGGCGAGCCACTCCGCATGGCCGCTTATGGGCAGTCGCGTTCCGACGGCCACGTCCGGCGCGACGGTCAGGGGCGCCAGGATGGCATAGGGGCCTTCATAGACATGGTTCATCAGGCCGGAAATCAGCAGCGTTTCGGGCACGGGATAGCGCAGCTGTCCTATGCTGACGCCCTTGGGCAGAACCCATTTGACGGTCATGCCCAGCCCTGCGTCGCCCGGATTTTGCCAATAGCCGTGCCAGCCCGATTCCGGCGTCATGGCAAAGGCGATGCTGGTGGTCCGGCCCGGCGCTGGCGCGGCGCTTTCCGACACCAGTTGCGCGGCGATATGCGGCGCGCCGGTTCCAAACGCGCCTTGCGCGTAGGCGGCGGGCGCGAACAAGAGCGCAAGCGTCATCAGAAGGACATGGAAATTCCGCATCGGGCCTCTTGTTCGGGTGAATGAAAGCGGGCTAGGTCTGCCCGCTCCCGCCGTCAAGGCATCAGAAGGGGCAGTATATATGTTGAAGAAGGCGATCGCCGCCTTGCTGCTGGCAGCGCCGCTGCCCGCACTCGCCCAACCCGCGGCCAGCACGGTCCCGGCTGCCGTGCAGCCCCGGCTGATCATCGCCATTTCGGTCGATCAATTTTCCGCGGACCTGTTCAACCAATATCGCCCCTTTTACAGCGGCGGCCTGAAACGCCTGAGCGAAGGCGCTGTGTTCCCGCGCGGCTATCAAAGCCACGCCGCGACCGAAACATGCCCCGGCCACAGCACCATATTGACCGGCAGCCGCCCATCACGCACCGGGATCATCGCCAATAGCTGGATGGATCTGAACGTGGCGCGCGCCAACAAGACGATCTACTGCGCCGAGGATGAAAGCCAGCCGGGCGGCGGCGCATCCGGCTATGTCGCCTCTCCCGTGCATCTGCGCGTGCCGACGCTGGGGCAGCGGATGAAGGCGGCCAATCCGGCGGCGCGCGTGGTGGCCGTCGCGGGCAAGGACCGCGCGGCGATCATGATGGCCGGGGCCAATGCGGACCAGGTCTGGTGGCTCACTCCCAAGGGTTACGCCAGCTATCAAGACATTCCAGCGCCCCCGCTGGTGGAGCGGGTGAACCAGATTTTCGCGCAGCGGCTGGCCGCGCCCAATCCCGGATTTGACCTGCCGCCACAGTGCGCGGCCAAGGATATTGCCGTCAGTACCGGGCCGGGGAAGACAGTTGGCACCGGCCGCTTCGCGCGGCCAGCCGGCAATTTCCACGCCTTCCGCACATCGCCGGAGCAGGACGCGCTGACGCTGGCCTTTGCCGCAGCCACAATCGAAAGCATGGGATTGGGCAAGCAGCCGCAGACGGACATTCTTTCCATCGGGCTGTCCGCGATGGATCTGATCGGCCACGCCTATGGCAATGAAGGCACGGAAAGCTGCATCCAGATCGATCGGATCGACCGCGAACTGGGCGCCTTTTTCGATCAACTGGACCGGCAGGAAATCGACTATGTCGTCATGCTGACCGCCGATCATGGCGGCCACGACCTGCCTGAACGGCATCGCCAGAACGCAATGCCGATGCAACAGCGGGTGGACCGGGCGCTGACGCCGCGCGCCTTGTCCGAAGCGGTCGCTGCAAAGACCGGCATCGGCAGCAAGGACCTGGTCCGGGGCGATGGCCCATCGGGCGATCTGTATTTCAGCCTCGACCTGACCCGCGCCCAGCGCGCCAGGGTCGAAACGGCCACGCTGGCGCTGCTGCGGGCGCATCCCCAGGTGGAAGCCGTGTTTACCAAAGCCCAGATTGCGGCCGCGCCTTCCCCTTCCGGTCCGCCCGAAAACTGGTCCCTGCTGGAAAAAGCCCGCGCCAGCTTCGACGCTGAACGGTCCGGCGACCTGCTCCTGCTGCTGAAATCCCATGTCACGCCAATCGCCGATCCCGCCCATGGTTTCGTTGCGACCCATGGATCGCCGTGGGACGGGGATCGCCGGGTGCCGATCCTGTTCTGGCGCAAGGGGATGCGGCATTTCGAACAGCCGCTGGGGGTGGAAACGGCGGACATCATGCCGACCCTGGCCGCGCTCATTGACCTGCCGGTGCCCCGCGACGAGATTGACGGGCGATGCCTGGACCTGATTGCCGGGGAAGGCGACAGTTGCAGAGGGAATTAGGCTAACGGGTGCCGCCTAAGCCTCAACATCCGTTCGCCCTGAGCTTGTCGAAGGGCGCTAAGAGTGGGCTTCGACAAGCTCAGCCCGAACGGATGTGGGAGGTTGCGATGTCACACAGTAGCGCAACCGCTCTCAAATATTCTCCGCAAAGCCGTCGCGCAGGCCGTGAACCCTGTGCGGCGCGGAGACTTCCACCCGGCTGGTCACTTCATATTGCGCCTTTGCCTGGCGCACATTGCTGTCGGCAGGCACGCTGTCGGTCAACCAGACATTGCCGCCGATCACTGACCGGCTGCCGATGATGATGCGCCCCAATATGGTGGCGCCTGCGTAGATGACGACGTCATCCTCGATGATCGGGTGGCGGGGCAGCGCCTTTTCAAGCGCCCCCTTCTCGTCGGCGGGGAAGCTGCGCGCGCCCAGCGTCACGCCCTGATACAGCCGCACCCGGTTCCCCACGATCGCGGTTTCGCCGATGACGACGCCCGTGCCATGGTCGATGAAGAAGCTGTGACCGATCCGCGCGCCGGGATGGATGTCGATCCCGGTCTGCGAATGGGCGATTTCGGAAGTGATCCGCGCGACCAGCGGCGCGCCAAGATCATACAGCCGGTGTGCCAGCCGGTGGTGGATGATCGCCAGCATCGAGGGGTAGCAGATCAGCACCTCGTCCATGCTGCGGGCGGCTGGATCGCCCAGGAATGCGGCCTCCACATCGCTGTCGAGCAGTTCGCGCACACTGGGCAGGCTTTCGGCGAAAGCGCCGATGATGCGCGCCGCCTCCGCATCGATTTCAGCCGGTGCGCGGTCATGCATGGCGTAAAGCAGTTCAAGGCGGATCTGCCGGTAAAGCCGGCTGAGCGCGGTCTGAAGGGTTTCGGCCACGAACGCATCTTCATTATGGACGCGAATGGTATTGGGGCCGAGGCGCAGTGGAAACAGAGCGCCGCACAGCGCATGCGTAATTTTCATGAGGCTGGCGCGTGAAGGGAATCCTTCCGCACCATATTCGGCGTGATGCTGCTGCGCCTGCCGCCAACGGCTGCGAACCGCGCCCAGATCGCTCACCAGCCGGCCGATGTCCCAATAGCCGTCCAGAACCTGATCTTCGCCTTCGCCGTCCGTCATACATGCCTCTTCTTCAACGGGAGCCGGGCATAGACCAGCTTGGCAAGAGCTATAAACGACTTTTGCTTGGACCCTGACAGTTTCTCTTTTGTCAGCGCAGGGAAACGGCTCCGCGCTTTTTTTCGGGCGCGGCGGGCTGTGGCAATCGGATTTCGACGCGCAATCCGCCCTCTGGCCGGTTGGCGAGCGTCAAAGTCCCGTCCTCCTGATCCACCGCCTTGGCGACGATGGCCAGACCCAGGCCCAGCCCGCGCGTGTTCCGTTGCCTCGCCTGATCCAGTCGCGCGAAAGGCCTCAACACTTCTTCCAGCTTGTCTTCGGGGATGCCCGGCCCGTCGTCATCGACACGGATAAGCACCTCGCCACTCCGCCGCTCGACGCTGACTTCGGCGCGCTGGCCGTAATGCAGGGCGTTTTCGACAAGATTGATGACTGCGCGACGAAGCAGCATCGGATGGGCATTTATTTCCAGATGATCCGGGCCATCATAGGTGACATCCGCATCCTGATCCTGAAAGGCGTCGACGACCGTCGCCACGGTCACCGCAATGTCGGTGCGCACCGAAGGTTCGCCATTTTTCTCACCGCCCAGAAAAGCCAGCAGGGAGTCGATCATCGCCTCCATCTCGGCCAGGTCGCCGCTCATCGCGTCCCTGGCTTCCACATCGGCCAGCCCTTCCAGACGAAGCTGCAAACGGGAAAGCGGGGTGCGCAGGTCATGCCCCACGGCCGCCAGCGTTTCGGTGCGTTCGGTTATCAGCCGGTGGATGCGTTTCTGCATCGCGTTGAACGCGCGGATAAGGTCGCGCACATCGCTGGTGCCGCCTTCCTCGACGATCACCTCATCGCTAAGGCCGATATGCTCGGTCGCCTTTTTAAGATCGCGGAGCGGGGCCAGCGTCCGGCGGATCAGCATGGCCCCGGCCACCATCAGCGCGACGAGCGGGAAAAGAGCCAGGCCCATCCGCCCGATGGTGAAGGTCCATTGCCCTTCGGTATGGCGCATGCCGAAATAGAGCCAGCTTTTGTCCGGCAATTGCAATCCGCCATTGATTTGCGACACGCGGCCGGGGGAAGCCAGTCGCAACCACAGGTTCGATTGCTCCAGGCTGGGTTCCCAGGTGACGATCTGACGCCGCATCCGCTGCAGTTCAGGGGCCAATGGCGGCGGCGGCGGCGAGGACGGCGTCCAATGAACGTCATAGCGGTCGGTGGTAAGCTGGATCGACATCGCATGCCGCTCTGCCGGCGGTTGCTCCGCCAACAGCTTCCTGGCGATGACGAGATGCTCGGCCAGCCGCCGCGCCTCGTCATCCTGTAGCGAAAGATGGCCCGCACGCTCGTAGATCAGGGTGCCGACCGCGAATTCCAGAGTGAGCGTCAACAGCAGGATCGCCAGGAGCCGGCCCACCAGGCCAACCGACCGGCTGACATGAAGCCTCAAGCGCGGCTGACCTCTGCATTGAACATATAGCCGACGCCCCGCACGGTCGTAATCGGCGCGGTCCTGCCCTCAAGGGACAGCTTGCGGCGCAGGCGGCTGACCAGCACATCGATACTGCGATCAGAGCTGTCACCCATGCGCGTGCGCGACAGTTCGATCAGACGCTCGCGGGCGATGACGCGCTGCGGGTGGCTGAGGAAAGAGCCAAGCAGGTCGAATTCCGCACCCGTGAGATCCACGATGGCGCCGGTGGGAGAGCGCAGTTCGCGGCGCGGAAAGTTGACGACCCAGCCGTCGAACCGCGCTTCATTTTCCCGATGCTCGTCAGGCCCGCGCTCAACGCCGACGCGGCGCAGGATCGCGCGGATCCGGGCGATCAGCTCGCGCGTGCCAAAAGGCTTTGGAAGATAATCGTCCGCGCCCAGTTCCAGACCGACGATGCGATCGGTCTCGCTGCCCTTGGCACTGATGAAGATGATGGGAACGTCGCTCTTGCGACGGATCTGGCGGCAAAGATCGATGCCGTTGGTGCCAGGAAGCATGACATCGAGCACAACGAGGTCAACCGGGCCAGCGTCGAACGCGACCCACATTTCGGGACCGGACGATGCGGGCCGGACCTGATAGCCATGTTCCTGAAGCGCCCGCGCCGTCAAAGTGCGCAGTGGCGGGTCATCTTCTACCAGAATGATCGTGGGTGCGGTCATCCCAGGAAGTTCACGCGGCGAAATGGGCTCATGTGTCGCGGGATAAGGGTCACTGGATGAAGGGTCAACCAGACGTTACCACAGAAACGCATTGAGACGGGATCAGCAACGCTTTGTCATCCTGCGGACAATTTTCGGGATTGCAGCAAGAGTGTGATGCCGGGCCCGGCGAACCGGGCCCGGCATTACCGGATCAGAACGCTGCGGTCAGCGAGAATACGACCTGGCCGCGAGCAATCGACTGGCCGAAGCCCTTACCGTCGTTGACCATGAAGTTCGGACGGATGTAGTTTTCCTCGACGCGAGCGATGTCGGTATCGACATAGGCGATACCCGCGGTCAGCGGCGTGCCGGGGATGGCGACGTCCGCGCCCACCAGCCAGTCGAGATACTTGCCGGTCGGCGCGATCGAGGTGCCGTTCGGGCCAAGACCGGGGTTGCCGTTCGACCAGCCGAGGTGCGCCTTCAGCGTGACGGGGGTGTTGGGCACCGAACCGCTGATGTCGCCCCAGATGTACAGATTGTCTTCCTTGTCACCCGGATTGAAGATCGTGCAGGCCGCGTCGCTGCATACGTTGCCCAGCGCTTCCTGCTTGGGAGCATAGGCAACGCCCAGCAGACCCTTGACCGGACCCAGCTGGCTCGACAGCTTCACATAAGGTTCGGCGAAGTCGGTCGTGTCCGCACCCGACGGGTACATGTACCAGGTCAGGCCGACGTCCAGCGTCGCGCCGCCCAGCGGAACGGCATAACCGGCGAACAGGTCGAGTTCCATGTTGGCGCCGCCGAAACGACCCCAGCCGCCCAGGTTCGAACCCCAGGCGCCTGCATAGAGGCCGCTTTCATGCGTGGCGGTGATGCCGCCCTGAATGGCCATGCCCTTGTCGGTCTGCGAAACGCCGCGGAAGCGATAGTCAGAAACCAGCGCGACGCTACCCGACACGGTGACGGGACCTTCGGCTTCTTCCTGGGCAAATGCCGGCGCGCTCGACATCAGGGCGAGGGCAGCACAGGCGATTTGATATTTCATGAAACATTCCCCTTTTTTGGTAAGAATGTTCCGTCCTGCGTCCACACTGGCTCAACGATCTGTCTGTCGTCGATTACCGGCGGATTGAGCACACATTATTATGCTGCGGCGCAAAGCGATACGGTTTTTACCGCAAGTGCGAAGGTAAAATCCAACCGTGCCATGAAAGCCACACTAAGTTTCTATATGAATGCTATATATTGCTATTATGTTTCTCACTAGCACTAGGCAAAAATAGAGCCGCCGCGCCATCGGGACTGGCGCGGCGGCTCACGTCGCCTGGAGGGGGTGGGGTCAGGCGGCGAGGTTGCGAAGTCGTCCGGTTGCGCCCGACAGTTCGACGGTTGCGCCCGTATTGCGCCTGCGGTCGATCCACTCCCGCACCATCTCGGCGCATGTATGGTCGATATGGAGCAGGCGCTCGACATTCAGGATGACCGAGCGTTCAGCGGGAACCGATTCCAGCCTGGCCGATAATTTGGGCAGGGTCAGGAAGGTGGCGGTGCCATGCAACGCGACTTCATGCGCATCGTCGCGATGATCTTCGTCCAGGCGCAGACCCAGGCGGCGCGCATGAGGAAGAAGTTCAAGCAATGACAGGCCGATGCCCACCAGCACACCGGTCAGCAGATCAGTGGTCACGACCATGATCAGAGTCGCCGCCCACACCACCGCCGGAAGCGGGCCGTAGCGATGCAGCAGGTGCTTCACATGATCCACGCTGACCAGCCGTACGCCGGTCACGACCAATATGCCCGCCAGAGCGGCCATCGGGATTTCGCGCAGCAACCAGGGAAGCAGGGCGACAAAGCCCAATATCCAGATGCCGTGCAGGATCGCCGACAGACGCGTCTTTGCGCCCGCCTGGACGTTGGCGGAACTGCGGACGATCACGCCGGTCATCGGCAACGCGCCCGCAAAGCCGCAAAGCAGGTTGCCCACGCCCTGCGCGCTCAATTCGCGATTATAGTTGGTGCGCACGCCGTCATGCATCCGATCGACCGCCGCCGCCGACAGCAGCGTTTCAGCGCTGGCGATGAAAGCGATGGCGATTGCGGTGGTCAGAATGGTCGGGTTCATCAACTGCTGGATCAGCCCCTGTTCGGGCAATGACACGGCCGCGACGATGGATTCCGGCACCACGACACGGGCCACCGGCAAGCCGAGGACAAAGGCCACGAGCGTCGCCAGCACCACGCCGACAAGGGCGCCCGGCAGGAGCTTCAACGCCGCGGGCCGAAATTTTTCCCAGCCCAGCATGCCGCCGATGGTGACAAGACCAATGGCGAAGGCGGTCGCGGCGTCCTGGTTGCTGAGGCCGAAAATCTGGCCGGGCATCGCCATCAGGTTGGCAAGGCCGCTGGATAGCGGCTTGTCATCGAACAACACATGGAACTGGCCAACCACGATCAGCACGCCGATGCCGGCGAGCATGCCATGGACGACCGCAGGCGAAATGGCGCGGAACCAGCCGCCGACCCTCATCAGGCCCGCGACGACCTGAATCGCGCCCGCCAGGATCAGGATCGGGCCAAGGGCGGAGAGCCCCTGTTCCCGCACGATTTCAAAGACGATGACGGCAAGGCCCGCGGCCGGGCCGCTGACCTGCAGCGGCGAACCGGCCAGCATGCCGACGACGATGCCGCCGATGATGCCGGTAATCAGTCCCTTTTCCGGTGGCACGCCGGACGCGACGGCAATGCCCATGCAAAGAGGCATCGCCACCAGGAACACGACGATGGAGGCGGTGAGGTCGCGGCTGAACGTGCCGCCGGAAAGAGCTTTCAACATAGGTTACTCCGCCGCCTGCGCGTAAATGGCTTCAGCAGCGAGGCGGCGGCCATGGGGCAGCGCGATCGGCATGGGCTGACCTTCCCTGAGCGGCAGGAAGCGGCCGGTTTCGCCGTCGAGGCCCAGCACCTGGCCAGCATGAATGTCCACATACCAGCCATGCAGCGCAATTTCGCCGCGGGCGATGCCCGACGCAACCGACGGATGCGTGCGCAGGTGCGCCAGCTGCGTGACGACATTTTCCAGCGCCATGTTGCGGAGCTTTTCAGCGTCGCTGAGGTCATCGGGATAGCTTTCGCGACACACCTTCTGCGCCGCGTGGCTGTGCCGCAACCATGCAGCAACATTTGGCATGGCTGTCAGGTCGGCATTGGTGGACAGCGCCTTCATCGCGCCACAGTCGCTGTGGCCGCATACGATGATGTCGCGTACGCCCAGCACCATGACCGCATATTCAACGGTCGAAGTGACGCCGCCATTCTGGGTGGCATGGGGAGGCACGATGTTGCCCGCGTTGCGGCAAACGAACAGATCGCCCGGCTGCGCCTGCATGATATGTTCGGGCACGATGCGGGAATCGGCGCAGGAAATCATCAACGCCTTGGGGCTTTGGCCATCGCTGGCCAGCTGATTGTAGAGCGCGCTCTCGTTCGGGAAGACTTTTGTCTCGAAGCTGAACACGCGACCAATAAGCTCGTTCATGGCTTCTCGCTCCTTCTGGTTTGTTGCTGGTCAGGGGGGCGGACCAGCTTGACCATGAAGGATAGGAACGGGCTTTTGCTGCGTCGCAGCGGATTTGTTAAATAATGTGTCTGGCCGGCTTTATTTGCATCAGTGGCGTTCGACGGCCGCGCTCAGCATGTAACCGGCGCCCCGAACCGTGACGATAGGCGCTGGCCGCCCGCCCCGGCTCAACTTTCGGCGAAGCCTGCTGACAAGCACGTCGATACTGCGAACCGACGATGGCGCGTCGCGTACGCCCGCCAATTCCATGAGACGCGCACGCGCGATGACTGTCTGGGAATGCTCCAGCAATATTGCCAGCAGGGAAAATTCCGCAGCGGTCAGCGCGACCGGCTCGCCATGCTGATCGATCACCTCGCAACGGGCGAAATCAACGCGCCAGCCGTCGAAGCGCGCTTCGCTGCGCGAACGCAGGCCTATTGCACGTTCGTTTCTGCTGCGCCTTAACACCGCCCGCAGCCGGGCGGCCAGCTCGCGACTGGAAAGCGGCTTGGTCATATAGTCGTCCGCGCCCAGCTCCAGACCCACGATTCGATCAACCTCGCTGCTGTTGGCGCTGATGAGGATGATGGGGACATCGCTCCGCTCGCGCACATCGCGGCACAGGTCCATGCCGTCCGGGCCGCGCAGCGCGGTGTCGAGCACCAAGGCGCCGACCGGCATCGTCGTGATCGCGTTCCATATTTCCGAAGCCGATCCAGCGGCCACGGCGCGAAACCCGCTCTGCTCCAGATATTCGCGCAGCTGATGGCGCAAATCCGGCTGTTCCTCGGCAATCAGGATCAAGGGTCGACTCATCCGCCCTTCACGGAAATACCGTGGATGCCGTCAGGGGCCGTTACGGTCGCGACCGAGGCAATGATGAGGAACATTGAAGCCGTCTCCTTCGCGAGCCGTAGCAATTGCGAAGGCTGTAGGCACGGCAAATGTCTCTGAAATATGCCGGATGTTACAAATTATTGCCGTAGCCTATCGAGGCGGCGCGCGGCATCGCCATTATCGGCGGCATCGGCGCCGCCGATCCGGGAACGACATGGCCGAGCAGCGTGGAAAGCCAGGCTGCGTCGGACGCGGCGCGGTGCCGCGAGGGGTGTCGGGCGTCGGCATGGGCAACTGCCGCCACAATGCGATCATCCCGCGCGCCATATTCGTCGAGCAGACAGGACACATGATCGATAGCGAAGGGCGCCGATTCGCCAGCGGCACGCGACAATGTTTCCAGCCAATATTGATCGATATGGCTGTCGGCAACCACCCGGCGTCCATCCACCGCCGCAACCAGCCGGTCAAACACGGCTTTTGCAGGCAGGCCCTCACGATACAGTCTTTCAAGGGTGAGGCCATGCAGCGCCTGCGCCTGGGCAGTCCAGTCCCATCCGCGCCAGCTTTCATGCGGGCGGATAAGCCAGCTTTGGCTCCAGCCGTCCACCGCGACGCCCACCTCGATAGGGAAAGATCGCCCATGCCGGGGCAGACAGGACGCTTCGAAATCGATCGCCAGGATGGTCACGCTATTCTCCTGCTTCGTCAGGCCATACCCCCTTACGAAACGGCCCGCCAGTTCAGCGCGCGCCATGCCCATCGACTATGTCACCTGCATGTCAGCCGCCGCGACAATGATGCGAGCGGCTCCCCAGGCGGGACGGGCCGAAGCGCTTGCGACGAAATCGTCCGCCCTGCGGCCAACGCATGCAACCCGATCGTCTTTGGCGGCTTTAAGCTGCGTCACTCGCGTAGTTCGAAAAAGAAAGCGTTTGATCAACCATGAGGATCGCCGCATGAAAATCGCTCAAATTGCGCCTCTTGCCGAAAGTGTGCCGCCCAAGCTCTATGGCGGCACCGAACGCATCGTGTCCTATTTGACAGAGGCGCTCGTAGATCAGGGTCATGACGTCACCCTGTTCGCGAGCGGAGATTCCGTCACCCGCGCGGAACTGGTGCCGGTGACCGAAATGGCTTTGCGGCTCAATCCGCATGTGCGCGATGCGATCCCCTATCATGTCATGTTGCTGGAAGCGGTGCGGCAACGGGCCGACGAGTTCGATGCACTGCATTTCCACATAGATCTGGTGCACATGCCATTGGTTCAGGACATGATCGGCCGTTGCATCACCACTCTGCATGGCCGGTTGGACCTGCCCGACCTGCCCGCATTCTACCGCACCTTCCCCCATCACAGCCTGGTGTCGATATCCGATCACCAGCGGCTGCCCATGCCCCCCGTCAACTGGGCGGGCACGGTCTATCACGGACTGCCGTCCAACATACTGCCCGCCAGGATCGGGGGCGATGAAGGCTATCTGGCTTTCCTTGGCCGAATATCGCCGGAAAAGCGGCCCGACCGCGCCATCCGCATCGCCGCCCGATCAGGCAAACTGCTCAAGATCGCGGCCAAGATCGACAATGTGGATCGGGACTATTGGGAAAAGGAGATTGCCCCCCTCGTCGAACAATATCCCAACGTCCAGTTTATCGGCGAGATCAACGAAGCGCAGAAGGCAGGATTCCTGGGCGGCGCGAGCGCGCTGCTGTTCCCCATCGACTGGCCCGAACCTTTTGGCCTCGTGATGATAGAGGCCATGGCCTGCGCCACGCCCGTCATCGCATTCCGATGCGGATCAGTGTCCGAGGTTATCGATCATGGCGTGTCCGGTTTCATCGTGGACAATGAGGACCAGGCCGTCGAAGCCGTGACGCGGCTTGGCGAACTGGACC
The DNA here is from genome assembly GCF_002080435.1 of Sphingobium herbicidovorans. Taxonomy (NCBI): domain Bacteria; kingdom Pseudomonadati; phylum Pseudomonadota; class Alphaproteobacteria; order Sphingomonadales; family Sphingobiaceae; genus Sphingobium; species Sphingobium herbicidovorans. The sequence goes on from NZ_CP020538.1 coordinate 818,557, forward strand.
GCCGCGGGGTGCGTGCCGCCTTTGACGCACGCTTCACGGCAGAACGGATGGCGGCGGATTATGTGGCGCTTTATCGTTCCCTGCCCGGCGCTCGTACCGATGCCGCGCGGCTTCGACGAGAGCGCGGCGAGGAAACAGAGCTTCACCTTCAAGCCATCGGATAAGGAGAGTCGCATAATGGCGAGCCAGTTGCAGCCAGAGGCCCTGGCCACCGAACCGGCAAAGTCCCTGTCCCAGCAACAAACCCAATTCTTCATCCCCGCAACGGCGTCGCTCCATGAGCGGCGCCCGCGGACGTTGAAGCATGGGGACAGTTTCGCCGTCTTCGACCATAGTGGCGATGCGATCGCGGGACCGGGCAGTCCGGAGGGACTGTATCATCGGGATACGCGGCATCTGTCGCATCTGTATCTGACGATCAACGGATCGCGGCCGATCCTGCTGAGTTCAGCCCTGCGCGACGATAATGCGATACTGACATGCGACCTTACCAACCCCGATTTCGCCGGCGATGACGGCCGGGTGGCGGTGGAGCACGACCTTATCCACCTGCGCCGCACGCGCTTTCTTTGGAAGAGCGCGGTGCATGAGCGGATCACCGTGCGGAACTTCGACACCGAACCCCGGACGGTGTCGGTAAACATCGCCTTTGCGGCCGATTTCGCCGATCTGTTCGAAATTCGCGGCATGACCCGGCTGCGCAAGGGCGAGATGAAGCCGCCTGTCGTCGGCGACGCTGATGTGCTGCTGACCTATGAAGGGCGCGATGCGCGCAGGCGTGAAACCCATCTGTGCTTCGATCCCCAACCCCAGCGTCTTACCGACAGTCATGCGGCTTTCGAAGTGATCGTGCCGCCGGGCGAACGGCGCACACTGTACATGCGCATTGCGTGCGAGCGCCAGGAATTGCTGCCCACCCCTTTTTCGCGCCAGTTCCTGAAAGCGCTGCGCGAATCCATGCAGTCGTTGAAGCAGGCGCGCGCGCGTGGAGCCACCGTCAGGTCATCCAACGCCCTGTTCGATGAGGTGACGCGCCGGTCGGTCGCCGACATCAGCATGCTGTCGACCGATACCGAACATGGCCCCTATCCCTATGCAGGCATTCCCTGGTTCAGCACGGTTTTCGGACGCGACGGCATTATCACCGCGCTGGAAACGCTGTGGATGGACCCCGAAATCAGCAGGGGCGTGCTGGGGTATCTCGCCAAGCATCAGGCGACGGTATTCGATGCCGCTGCCGATGCTGAACCCGGCAAGATCCTGCACGAAGTGCGCCATGGCGAAATGGCGGAACTGGGCGAAGTGCCGTTCCGCCATTATTATGGCAGCATCGATTCAACGCCTTTGTTCGTCATGCTGGCTGGCGCTTATCTGAAACGCACGGGCGATTGCGACTTCATCGCCACGCTGTTGCCGCATGTAGAGGCGGCGTTGCAGTGGATCGACGAGCATGGCGACCGCGATGGGGATGGCTTCGTCGAATATGGGCGGCTGACCGACCAGGGCCTCCAGAACCAGGGCTGGAAGGACAGCCATGATTCCGTTTTCCACGCCGACGGGTCGATCGCGCGCGGGCCGATCGCGCTCGCGGAGGTGCAGGCCTATGTCTATGGCGCCTGGAAAGCAGCCGAAGATATATTCTCCGCATTGGGCGACAGCACACGCAGCCAGCAATTTGGCGCGCGCGCAGACCATTTTCGCGACCTTTTCGACGCAGCTTTCTTCGACGCGCAGCTTGGCACCTATGTCCTTGCGCTGGATGGCGAGAAGAACCCCTGCCGCGTCCGGTCGTCCAATGCGGGGCATGTGCTGTTCACCGGACTGGCCTTCGATAAGCGTGCGGAATCCATCGTTCGCACGCTCATGGCTCCGGCGTCCTTTTCAGGGTGGGGCGTGCGGACGATTGCGTCCACCGAAGCACGCTATAATCCCATGAGCTACCATAATGGTTCGATCTGGCCGCATGACAATGCCCTGATCGCGGCGGGCTTCTCGCGCTATGGCTACCGGCAGGAGGCGGCAAAGATATTCGAGGGGCTGTTTGCTGCGGCCACCTATGTCGATCTGATGCGATTGCCGGAACTATTCTGCGGATTTCCTCGCCGTCGCGCGCAGGGGCCGACTTTCTATCCCGTCGCCTGCACGCCGCAGGCATGGTCGGCCGCTGCGCCGCTGTCATTGATCCAGTCCAGCTTGGGCCTGGGTTTCGATGTGGCGACTTCGGAAATATCGTTGCAGCAACCCGCCCTGCCCCGCTTCCTTCAGGAATTGAGGCTTTATGGCCTGCGCGTGGGCGATGCGTCCGTCGACATCGCGTTCGACCGCATGGACGACAAGGTGGTGGTAAAACCGCTCGACCGGACCGGCTCAGCAAGAGTGGTGACAATTAGTTAGCGGCGCATAATCGATACGGCCCGCGTCAGCGTCTGGACTTCGCCTTGCCCTTTGGACAAGGCCATGCCTTGCGCGTCGCTGCAAATACCAGCGTTGAGGCGGACCCGTCCCGCTCCTTCGCATTGGCGAGCAGGTAATCGACGGTGACCTCTCTCAACTGACCTACCGTCACTTTGCCGGGGATGCAGCTTTTGAGCTTATTGACCTCACGCGTGGTGTTAAAGGCATCGACCGCGCCAGTGATGTACGCCACGCATTCATAGGTTTTTTCCAGATAATCCGGCGTCGAACGCTTGGCCGTGCAGATTTCCAGCAGCTGCTCGCCAGAATAAAAGCCGGCTGAGGCAGGAGCGGCAGCAAGACCAAGCGCCGCAACGGTCGCCAGAGGGAGCGCCGTGCGAAACATCATATCCATTCTCTCCCGGAGCATATGCGGTTCGCGCAGCCACAATCTTCACATTGTTAAGGTGAGGAAGGGCTGAACGCGTATTGGCGGGAAAACCTCCTCAAGCGACTTGGTGTCCGGCAGGATATAAACATAGCCGCCCTTGCGCAGAAACAGCTTGCGGAGATGGCCATTATAAAAGGCCTTGGGCACGTTGATGCAGCCGAATGTGATGCGATTGTCGTCAATCGTGGGCGACAGGATCCGGCTGCGGCGGCGTTCCTTGGGATTTCCCGTGGGAATAGTGTGCAGCGCCACGGATGTCGCATAATCGACCCACAGCACTTTCTGATTTCCGGCGGCCAGCCCGAACTTCGCCAGAAAGCGGCCGGCAGGCGTCGTCTTTTCGGCTGGCCCTATTTCGGACAGGCTTTTCTTGCCAACGCCCGGCGTGGCGTCATCTCCTGCGGCGATGCCGATCAGTATCGGGGCGTCGGTAACATTTTTGCCCTTTGCGTCGAACAGGAAAGCGCGGGCGGCAACCTTGTCGATGACGACATAGGGAAGTGACCGGTTGTCTCCAGTTGCGGCGATCCAGTCCATGACGCGCGTCGCCGCCTCTGATGTCGTCGCCACTTGTGGTTGAAGGCCGCTGCCTTCCCGCTGCATATCGGATGCTGGCGACTTGACGCCATCGGCAGCGCGGGCCGACATCGAGCCACAAAGGGCGAGCGCGGCGAGGGCCGCATGGAATTTCATCATCTGGGATGCACTCACGGAAAAAGCCGACGCCCCAGAAGGGCGCCGGCACGCAATCCCTGCCCGAAGGCAGCGAAAGATCGCAGTTATCAGTTACGCGCGCGCTTGCGGCGGTTGTCCTGCATCCTCTGTTCGACGCCATCGACGCGGGCGTTGAGTTGATCCAGCCGCTGGCCATTATTCTGGGCCTGACCCGAAGCGGCCTGCGCCTCTGCCAAAGCCTGTTTCGCCGTGCTGTCGGTAGCCTGCAATCTGGCGTCGAGCGCATCGACCCGCTGGTTCACGGTGGCGACCTGTTCACGCACGAACCCTTTTGTCGCGCAGCCCGCCAGACCCAAAGAGCCGACAAGAACCACGAGAACAGGGGCTATTTTCATTAAAGGCTGCGACATCAAATTCTCCCAAAACACTTTGCCCCCGTCCATTTCCCAAGCGGAGCGCTTGTGAGATGACAATATGTTTCTGTCTAACGGTGCATTCGCCCGGTTGAACGGAACAGCCGGGTTATGGGCAGCGCCGAGCGGGAAAGGCTCGATCTGCGCTTTGCGCTGGCAATATATTCTGGATATCGATGCCGTAATCGGCAAAAGCGGCCGTATGACCGTCAGCGCGATCAACTTTACCGACCACAATCCGCCGCGCGCATCCGTCGGGCGGAAATTCTGAACATGGCGCAAGGCGGTGAGGATTTGACCGTGGAACATTCGGCCAGCGCCAGCCCGACGGCGAACCTTCGGCAAGCCCATATCGCGCTGGGCATATTCCTGGTCGCCTATATCCTGTCTTTCGTCGACCGGCAGATCCTCAGCCTCATGGTCGAGCCCATCAAGCAGGATCTGGGGCTGAGCGACCTGCAGGTCGGCTTGTTGCAGGGGCTGGCCTTTGCCTTGCTCTATGCGGTCGTCGGCATCCCGATCGGGATGCTGGCCGACCGGATCAGCCGCCGCCGCATCATCGCGGTGGGCGTGTTGTTCTGGAGCGGCTGCACCGCGCTGTGCGGTTTAGCGGGAAGCTATGCGCATCTGTTCATCGCGCGCATGGGCGTGGGACTGGGCGAAGCGTCGCTTTCCCCGTCAGCGCACAGCTGGCTGAGCGACGCCTATCCGCCCGCGCAATTGTCCCGCGCCATGGCGATTTACAATCTGGGCATCACCATCGGCGGGGGGCTTGCCCTGCTGGTGGGTGGGGCCGTGGTCGACATGGTTGCCCGAAGCGGCGCGCTGGTATTGCCGGTCGTCGGAGCGATGCCCACCTGGCGCGCGGCCTTCGTCCTGGTGGCGCTGCCCGGTGCGCTGGTGGCCTTGCTGGTCTTTGCCGCCAAGGAGCCTGCCCGCCGCGCCGTGGCGACGAAAGCGGGCATGCCGCTGCGGGCCTCACTTGCTCATCTGAAAAAGCATCGGCGGACCTTCATCGCCATTTACGCAAACTCCACCCTGTTGGGGTCATGGGTTATGGCCTTGCCGCCTGGTATCCGACCTTGCTGATCCGCACTTTCGCGCTGACGCCGGGGCAGGCTTCGCTTCGATTGGGGCTGATCTATCTGCTGCTGGGCAGCGCCGGATCGCTGGCGGGCGGTTTTGCGGCCGAGCGGCTATCGTTGCGCGGCGTGCGCGACGCCAACCTGCGGGTCGCCATGATCATCGCGATCCTGTGCCTGTTCCCGGCGGTTCTTGCGCCACTGATGCCATCGCCCGCCCTGCTGTTGATTTTCTTCGGGCTGCTCACCTTCTTCTTCAATGGATATTTCGGTTGTTCGCTGGCGGCGATCCAATTGGCGACGCCGCCCAACATGCGCGCAACCGGCGCTGCCCTGTTTCTGCTGGCCAACAGCCTGATCGGACTGTCGCTGGGCACCGCCATCGTGCCGCTGATCGATAGCGCCTTCTTTGGCGGGCAAGGCCAGATCGGCCATGCTCTGGCAACGGTCGGCCTGTGCGCGACGCTGCTGGCGAGCATTGCCGCATGGTCGGGTCTGCGGCGCTATGCGGACACGGTCGATATAGTCGCCCGTGGATGACGGAACGCTATCGGACAGCTGGCGCATGAATAGGTATAAGTCCCGATAGCCCATCACCGAGGCTCGTGGAAAACTGGCCAGAGAGGATCGAAGGATGGAGCGCGCAGTGCGAGGACCAGGCCTATCATCTGATCGCCATCCAGCCAGACGGCCGGGCAATGGTCGTCAGCCGAACCACGCCCTGAACAGCTGTCGCTGGAAGGTCGCTGCCCTGGCGGCGATGGCGCTGGCCCTCCTCGCCATGCTTTGGCATCTGGCGCGTTCCCAATGGTTCTGGGTGATGGTGAACGCCATTTTGCAGGGTGAGCTAGGGCGGTGATGACCACGGTCATTCGGGGCCATGGCGGCGGCGGGCGCGAGCCTGATCGGGTAGGTAGCCCTAAGATGAAATAGCCCCTGGCCGCGACAGCGAAGGCAGCCGGAGCCATTGCAATCCGTCGGGCGTTTGGCGCCGAGAACCGACGGGAGAGCGCCATGCGCATGCTTCGAGACAATGGACTGACGATCGTCCTGATGCTGCTGTTCACCGGCACCATATTGGGGCAGTGGATCGCGGGCTGGCATGTCCAGGTGGAAGATGCGCAGCGTCACGGCGAAACCGCACTTTCCCCCGCCGCCTATCTTTTCAGCCCCGAATTCCTCTCAAGCGTGTTCGAAAATTGGGAAAGCGAATTTCTCCAGATGTCGGCCTATGTCGTGCTGACGGCGGTCCTTATCCAGCGCGGTTCGGCTGAATCAAAGGATCCTGACAGTCCGCCCCGTGACGAAGATCTCGATCTTCAGGCGAGCAAGCCCGGCTCCCCGCGCATATTGCGTCGAGGGCCGCTGTGGCGAGCGCTTTATGCCCGCTCGTTGGGATTGGCGCTGGCCATCCTGTTCGTCTTATCCTTCGTGGTCCACTGGACGCAAAGCGCCCGCGCCGCGGCCCAAGAGGCGCTCACCCATGGCGAGCAGCCGCTCACCACATTCGCCTATCTGGGCGATCCGCAGCTGTGGTTCGAATCCTTCCAGAACTGGCAGAGCGAGTTTCTCTCGACAGCGGTGCTCGTGGTTCTGTCGATTTTCCTGCGGCAACGGGAGTCGCCAGAGTCGAAAGGGGTTGCGGCGCCCCATGCGCAGACCGGCCAATAATGCCGGGACGCATTGCAGTTGGGCGACAGGTCTTTGAAGCTTCAAACCCGTCAAGCCCCTGAAAACCACAATAGGCAGGCAGGACAGGCCATCGCGCGCTTGCGCTTCGCTGCCGCAGACGGCACATCAGCGTGATCGCCGATGAATGAGAGGATCCCCCGATGAACCGTCTCGCGCGCACCTGCCTGCTGTTGACCACTATTGCCGTTCCTGCCCTGCCCCTCGCCGCGCAGCATGAGGGCCACATGATGCCGCAAAAGGCCGACCCGATAGCGGCCGCCGTTGCCGCACCAAGCCGGAGCGCCACCAACACGGCGCGCGACAAATATCGCCACCCGGCTGAAACACTGGCCTTTTTCGGCGTCACGCCGGACCAGACGGTTGCCGAATATAGCCCAGGTGGCGGCTGGTACACCGAGATTCTCGCCCCTCTGCTGCGCGAAAAGGGGACATTATATGCGCTCCAGCCGTCGGGTCGCTATCTCGACGGCTACCGGAAGTTTCTTGCCACAAAACCGGACGTCTACGACAAGGTGAAGCTGGTTCCCTACCCGGAACAGACAGGCGCGATCCCGGCTGGCAGCGTCGATACGCTGCTCACCTTCCGCAATGTGCATAATATGGTCATGGCAGGAACGGAGGCGGCGACCTTCAAGGCTTTTTACGACCTACTGAAGCCCGGCGGGACGCTGGGCATCGTCGATCACCGCCTGCCCGAAGGCCGGGATAGCGCGCTTGAAAAGAAAAGCGGCTATCTCAAGACCTCGACCGTTCGCGGACTGGCCGAGGCAGCGGGCTTTGAATATGTCGGCGCATCGGAAATCAACGCCAATCCGAGTGATACGGCGGACTGGCCCAAGGGCGTCTGGACGCTGCCCCCCACGCTCAGCAATGGCGATGCGGACAAGGCGAAATATCTCGCCATCGGCGAGAGCGACCGGATGACGCTGAAATTCAGGAAGCCGGCAGGATAGCGTAAGGATATTGTCGGCCTGTGAGCGGCTTCATCCCAGCCGCTCGACCATCTGCCTTCCGATGGCCGACATGGCCAGAGTGATTTTGGCCTTTCCATTTTGAGTCCGAAACCGATAGGCGCCATTGGTCAGCCAGGAGTTGCCCCATGACCGACCATCCCACCTCCGCCATCCCCTGGGATCAGCCCGCCACCCTGATCGACCTTGAAGGGCGGGCTCCCCTCATCGGAACCATCCGTGACTGCGCCCAGCATTTCGCGATATTCAAGCCCCATGCGCGCGAACAGGCCCGCGTCCTCCTGACCCAGCCGGTCCATCGGGCAGGCCGGAAGACCCGCACCTGGATTCTGGAGCCTTTCGAAATTGAACAGTTAGCGGATCGGCTGCGCGCGGAAACACACTGATCTGACGGGCCGGGCCGGCGACTGCACCTGCGCCTGCGCCGGAAAAATGCTTTACTCCGGCGCCACCGCCGCTTTTGCCAGCCGATGCATCATCGCGCGGAATTCGGCCAGTTGCTGCGGATTGGCGGGATCATAGGACCGGCCGGGTCCCAGCTGACGCCCGTTGCAGACATAGTGCAACGCCCCAGCCGCGACCGTATTGAGCAACACCATCGCAGACACCTGCCCGAACTGTCCACTGGCGACGCCCGCTGTCACGACGTCCTCGATGTCCCGCAGCGCGGTTTCGGAAAAACGCACCGGATTGTCGCCATGGGTCGCTGAATCCGCGATCAACCGCTGGATGATTCGTGCGGCGGTCGGACGCCCGACCAGAAAGTCGAGCCAGGCATCCAGCAGCGCGAGAAGGCGGGCCATGGGGTCCCCCACCCCTTCGGTGCGATTGAGAACGAACGCATGCATGGACGCGAAGATGTCCGCCTCCACCTCTTCATAAAGCTGCTGCTTTCCCGGAAAATAATAGATGATCGACGGCCGCCTGATGCCGACCGCGTCCGCGACATGGTCCAGCCGCGCAGCCGCATAGCCTATGTCCGCGAAAATCCGTTCCGCCTCGTCCAATATCTGGCGCCGGGTCGCGTCACCGCGCGGCTGGCGAGTGGTCGGTTTAATGGCGGTCATGCACAGTCCTTATGCCTCCCCATCCCCTCCATGCAAGACGAGGGTTGAAATTCTACTGACTAGTAGGTAGATTCGTATCACGCCTGAAGAGAGATGGACCGCCCAGCGGCCGCCCAGGCGCCAATTTCTCGGGAGGATATATGCCGAATCACATCGCCGCCGGTTCCATTGCAATCCTGTTGATGAGCAGCAGCGCCCTGCCCGCGCTGGCGCAGGACCAGTCCGGCGCCGCAATCGAGGAAATCGTCGTCACCGCCCAGAAGCGCGAGGAATCGCTTCAGGACACCCCCATTTCCATTGCTGCCTTCAGCGCGAGGGATCTGGAGAACAAGGGCATCAACGGCCTGACCGACCTGCGCGCGCAGGTGCCCAACCTTCAACTGACGCCCTTTCCCAACAATGCCGCGACGACGCAGATCTTCATGCGCGGCGTGGGATTGGCGGACGATCAGATCACCCAGGATGGCGGCGTCGCGGTCTATATGGACGGCGTCTATGTAGCGCGCAGCCAGGGCCTGGCCATGGAGGTCGCCGATCTCGACCGGATAGAGGTTCCGCGCGGGCCGCAGGGCACGCTTTACGGACGCAACGCAACCGGCGGCGCGATCAATTTCATCACCCGCAAGCCTGATCTGGGCGATTTCGGTTTCAAGGGGCAGGTGACGCTGGGCAACTACGATAACCGGCGTTTCAAGGCGGCGGTCAACATCCCGATCGGCCAGACGATCGCGGCTCGCCTTTCCTATGTGAACCAGCAGCAGAACGGCTTCATACGCAACCCCGGCACCGGCGTCAGACGCTGGGGCGACAAGGACCGGCAGGCGATGCGCGCCGATGTGCTGTGGCAACCTTCGGACCGGCTCAACCTGCGCTACAGCTATGACCGTACGGAGATTGGCGACACGCCCACCTATGTCGCCGTGTCCCCGCTCTTTCCCCTGACGGTCGATCGTCCAAAGGCAGGCAGTCCGCTGGTGCGCGATGTGGTCCCGAATGACATCACCGCTGAAGGGCACAGCCTGACCGCCGAATGGGAAGCGAGCGAGACGATGACGATCCGCTCGATTACCGGCTATCGCACGCTCGACAACTTCCAGAACCAGGACTATCTGACCGGCGTTTTCGGCCCCTTTCCACTGCAAAAGAACAACAGCCGCGCGAAGCAGGACCAGTGGAGCGAGGAACTGCAACTGGTCGGAGATGCGCTGGACGGCGGGCTGCAATATGTGGCTGGATTCTATTATTTCTCCGAAAGCGGCGACAATTTCAGCAACAGCTATAGTCCGCCGACTTTGACGCGCAGCTTTACAACCGCGACGATCGACAACCGTTCCTATGCGCTGTTCGGCCAGGCGACGTTCACGCCGCAATGGCTTGACCGGCGGCTGCACCTGACCGTCGGCCTGCGCCAGAGCTGGGACAAGCGCGAGGCGACGCTTTTCCGCCAAATCCAGGTCGATGGCGGTCCGGTCATGACCGTTCCGGGGGTTGGCGACGGCAGCCGCACCTTCAAGGATTTCAGCCCCAGCTTCGTCGTCGCCTTCGACGCGGCGCGGGACGTCAATATTTATGCCAAGGCCGTGAAGGGATATAAAAGCGGCGGCTTCAATATCCGCGCCAGTTCCATCGCGCGCTTCGACGAAGGCTTCGGGCCGGAAACGCTCTGGTCCTATGAGGCGGGGATCAAGAGCCAGTGGCTCGACAACCGGCTGCGCTTCAATGCAGCGGGGTTCATTTCCCGATATTCCGATATTCAGGTCAATGTTCAGTCCGACCCGACCAATATCCGCCTGACCGATTTGCTGAACGCCGGACGGGCCACGGTGAAGGGCGTAGAGATGGACCTGACGCTCGCGCCGGTGCGCGACCTGCGGCTTTCGGTCAATTACGGCTATCTGCTGGCACGCTACAAAGAGATCATTGATGTGACAGGGGCCAATATTGCCGCCAATTACCGTTTTACCAACGCACCCAGGCATACGCTGGCCTTCGACCTGACCTATGACCTGCCAAGACTGCCGGTCGGTCGCCTTAGCGCCAATCTCAACTATACGGCGCAAAGTGACAAATACACCAATGCCACCGTCACGAGCGGCAAATATATCATCGGCGACTATGGACTGATCAACGCGCGCCTGACGCTGAGCGAGATTCCGGGCGTGAAGGGCGTACGGGCGAGCCTGTGGGGTCGCAATCTCACCGACCAGAATTATTACATCATGCAGTTCAATGTCGGACGCCCCGGCGCCCTGTTCGGAGAGCCACGCACCTATGGCATCGACCTCAACGTCGAGCTTTAAATTGGGTGGAGGCGTTATGAACCAGCCTCCACAAGCGTCCAAAGCCTGACACTGCCTCTTTGCCTCTTACCGAATGAAAGGTTGCTCCATGTCCCTCGCAACTCCTTCGACGCCCGTCATCATCACCGGGGGCGCGTCCGGCATCGGCCTCGCCTCTGCCGAGGCGCTTGCCGAGATTGGCCGTCCCGTCGCCCTATGGGATATTGACGGCGCCAAAGCCGCCAATGCCGCGCAGGCCATCACCGCCCGGTTCGGCACCCCGGCCACGGGCATAGCCATCGACTTGCGCGACCTTGACGCGATCGAACCGGCGCTTGCAGCAACGCGGAAGGCGATCGGCGCACCGGGCGGGCTGGTCCACGCAGCCGGCATCGTCGATACAGACTCTCTTGATGGCATGACGGTGGAAAGCTGGGACAGCGGCATTGCCATTCATCTGCGCGCGCTGGCTTTCGTCACCCAGGCGGTTCGCGCCGATCTGGCCGCCTGTTCCGGTTCCGCGATCGTCGCAATCGCCTCAATCAACGCCACCCTCGGCAACGCGGTCAACCCCATCTACAGCGCGGCCAAGGGCGGCATTTTGTCGCTCGTCCGCTCGCTGGCCGATCGGCTCGCCATGGACGGCATCCGCATCAATTCGGTATCGCCCGGCCAGATCATGACGCCAATGATGCAGCCCTCTGTCGATGCGCTGCCCGACGGCTATTTCGAAAAGCGTATCCTGCTGGGCCGCTTGGGCGAAGCCGGGGAGGTCGGCCGCGTCGTGCGCTTCCTTCTTTCCGATGAGGCAAGCTATATCACCGCATCGGAGATTGTCGTCGATGGTGGCAACATCTCCTCCCAACGTGGATGAGGACAGGATGACGACGCTTTTGCTCGACCGCCGCCAGTTCGTTTCCAGCGCGCTGCTGGCGACTCTCGCCGGGTGCGCGACGCCCGCCCGGCTGGCGCGCAGTTCCTCCATTCCTTTCGTCGCAGCAAGCGCGGCCAAGGTTGGAGCGGATTACCGGATCGAGTGGGATGCACCGGGCGTTCGCCAAGTCGCCATTCATGTCGGGGAAACGCCATCCCCCGTCATGACAGGACGCCCCGCCGCGCGGGGCGCGGGAAGCGGCAGCACTTCCATCAGCGGCCTTGCCCCGGATCGACGCCTTTATTTCACGTTGGTTCCCGATCAGGGCGCGCCATTGGTCATCGCCGACCGCGCGCTGCATCTGCCGAGCATAGCCAATCTGCGCGACATTGGCGGCTATCGCACGACAGATGGCCGTTGGGTGAAGATGGGCTTGCTATATCGGTCGGACCAGCTCGACCGTGTGAAGGATGCGGACCTGGCTGCAATGGAACGGCTGGACCTGCGCACCGTCGTCGACCTGCGCACGCAGAGCGAACGCGCGCGCGAACCGGACCGCTTGCCCAGGGGAAGCCAGCCGCTGGTCCTGGACGTCGCAGCGGACGGCGATGGCTCGCTGGGCGGCGACATGCGCAAGGCGATGCACGCCATCGCGGCCGGCGAGGGCGCAGCGTTGCTGACCGCGGCCAACCGCGACTTCGTCTCGCTGGGCAGTGCGCGGCGATCCTATGCGGCGTTGCTCGACCGGCTGAGGGGGGCGCCACTGCTCTACCACTGCACCGCGGGCAAGGACCGGACCGGCTGGGCGTCGGCAGTGATACTGACCGTGTTGGGCGTGCCGCGCGAAACAGTCATGGCCGATTATCTGGCGAGCAACGTCTTTCTGGAACGGAAAAATGCCGCGACGCTTGAAGCATTGGCGCAATCGCAAAGCCCCATCGCGCCTTCCAACCTCATGCCGGTGCTGACCGTTCGGGCGGATTACCTGAATGCCGCGTTCGATGAGGTGGAGAAGCGCTATGGTTCCTTTGATGGCTATATACGCAACGGCCTTGGCTTGAGCGAGGACGACGTAGAAACCCTGCGGGCGCTGTATCTTCAGTAATGCGGCCCTCGCCGGGATGGGCCTTTTTGGTCAAATCCGCAGGACGCGCCATTTATGAGTTCCTTAGTCCAACAACAGATGCATTCTTCCCATGGCAATCGGCTTTTCCCGATCCGTCTGCCAACAAACGGCATCTGCGTTCACAACTCGGCGTCCCACGCGGACCAGCCGGGCCTGCGCGTAGCTATCGATCATCAGCCCGCCGCGCAGGAAATCGAACGCCATATTGATCGGTTTGGGCCAAGGCTCACCACGATCTTGCGCGACTGCTTCAAGGCAGGCGAGTTCCAGAAGGCTGGCGATGGCGCCGCCATAGAGAAAATCCGACCGTCCTTCGAGTTCGGGCGCAGCGGGCATCATCAACATTGTACCACCATTATCCGTGGTTATGCTGCGGATGCCCAGCATCTGTGCGTAGGGCGTACGGACGATCATGACTCATCCGTGAAGAAAAAGCTGGCGGTCGCGGTGGCGATTGGGCTTTCGGGATCACCGTCATGGACATCGCAACAGGTGAAAGCGACCTTGCGGGTCACATGGTGACACCGCGCCCGCGCGTGCAACGCCCGCCCCGCCGTAGCTGGCCGCAGATAATTGATATGCAGGTCAAGGGTCGCCATGGCCCGCCATTGGCGCGTGCGCGCTATCACCGCAGCGCCCGTCGCCGCATCGACAAGCGAAATGATCGGCCCGGAAGATACCAGACCCGCGTCTGCATCCATCAAAAATCCCGAGGCGAAGGGACAGGCCAGTTCCGCCCAGTCGGGACCCTTGTCTACCGTGTAGATGCCCAGGAAAGCATGATGCCCCCGCGGCGGCAGGCTTTTCAAACGCTCAAAGGCATCGTCCTCGTTCACAGGTCAGGCGTTCCCACGCGGTTCACGGGGAAGGCCCAGTCCGCGCTCGGCGATCAGGTTGCGCTGAATCTGATTAGTGCCTCCGTAGATCGTGTCGGCGCGAGAAAAGAGGAACAGGTTGGGTAGCGTGTCCCATTCATATTCCGCATGTTCGCTGATCTCGCCGCCCTGCCCCAGTACGTCCATGGCCAGTTCACCGAGGTTGCGCCGCCAACTGGCCCACTGAATCTTGTAGGTCAACGCAGCCCCGTCGATTTTCGAGTGATCGGTCTGCGACAGCATCCGCAGCGCGCCGTAGCGCATCAGCCGCAGCCCTATTTCCGCCTTTGCAAGGCGTTGGCGGATCAGCGGATCATTCGCTGCCCCGTTGGCCCTTGCTGCGGCGATGATCTCGTCCAGCTCATTACGGAAGCCCATCTGCTGACCCAGCGTCGACACACCCCGTTCAAAGGCGAGCAGGCCCATTGCAATACGCCATCCATCCCCAACCGCACCGATCAAGCTGTCTGCCGGACACCGCGCATCGGTGAAGAATGTTTCGTTGAATTCCGCATCGCCGTTGATCTGGCGGATGCCTCGTATCTCGATACCCGGCTGGTCGATCGGCATCATCAGGAAGGTCAGGCCCTTTGGCCCCCGCGATCCTTCTTCCGTACGCGTGATCACGAAGATCCAGTCGGAAATATGGGCAAGACTGGTCCAGATTTTCTGCCCGTTCACGACCCACTCGCCATCCTCAAGCCGCGCCTTGGTGCGCACGCTGGCGAGATCGGAACCCGCATTGGGTTCAGAGAAGCCCTGGCAGAAAACGGTCTTTCCCGCCGCGATCCCAGGCAGAAAGCGTTGCTTTTGTTCGTCGGTGCCAAAGGTCAGGATCGTCGGACCCGCCAACTCGATACCGATGTGATTGACACGCCCCGGCACGCCGGCCCGGGCATATTCCTCGGCGAAAATCACCTGTTGCGCCAATGTTGCGTCGCGTCCGCCCCACTGGGTCGGCCAACCGATGCAGGACCAGCGATGGGCGGCAAGCTGCTGTTCCCATTCCTTGCGCCGTTCGGGGCTGCCGGTCAGCTTGGTGATACCCTTGATGTCACGAAATTCGCCCGCCATCTGGTCGTTCAGCCAATCCGCGCACTCCTGACGGAACAGTTCGTCTTCCGGGCGAAATCCGAGTTTCATGCCGCCTCTCCCAGGATCATCGTAGCGATCTTCTCGCGATGCCAATCATTGTTGCCGAGCATCGTCTGAAGCGAGCGCGCCCGCTTGAAGAAGAGATGCGCGTCATGCTCCCATGTGAAGCCGATGCCGCCGTGCAACTGGATCATGTCACCGGCGCAGCGGAAGAATGTGTCGGTGGCGAATGATTTGGCGGCATGGATCGCCATCGCCGCTTCTTCCACAGCTTCGTCAACCGCGCACGCAGCCCAGAAAACCGCCGAACGAGCCTGTTCGATCTCGATCATCATGTCGGCCAGCCTGTGTTTGTAGGCCTGAAAAGATCCTATGGGACGACCGAACTGAACGCGTTCCATGGAATAGGCCACGGTGCGATCCAGGCAAGCCTGCGCGCCGCCCAGCGCTTCTGCGGCAAGGACGATAAATCCGGCGCGATGAGCAGCGGCCAGCGCCGCATCAGGATCGGCAAGACGCTCGCCCGGCGCATTCTCCAGCCGGACATGCGCGAAAGGACGGGTCTGATCCATGCTCGTCCGGGGCGTCACACTGACGCCCGGCGCGTCCGCGCGGATTATCCACAGTTGCCGCATATCCGTCACCACGAATATGTCGGCCGAGGCGCCATGCGCGACAAAAGGCGACCCGCCGGTCAGCCGGTCCCCATCAACATGCATCGCAGCATCATGGAAATAGCCGGCTATCGCTTCGCCGGAGATCAGGTGCGGCAGCCATTGGGCCTGCTGGTCCGCATGACCACCGGCCGCGATCGCCTGCGCAGATTGCACCAGGCTGCCCAACATCGGCAATGCCGCAACCTGGGCGCCGGCCGCCTCCGCGATGATGGCAAGTTCCACCATGCCGAGGCCCGCGCCTCCGCCGCTTTCGGGAAGCCCGATACCGGACAGGGCCAGTTCCTGACAAAATGCCTGCCAAAGCGCACGGTCGATGCCGTCACCAGCCATCGCCTTGCGCGTGCGTTCGCTTGTGGCATTTTCGGCGAAGAAGCTGTGCGCTGTCTCCGCAATCATCTGTTGCTCGTCGGTAAATGCGAAATCCATTTCGGCCGCCTTCAAAATAGCGTTGGCAGAAATCCCTGCCCCGCGCCCGGCGAGACAGAAGGACGGCCCTCAAGCCGACCTTTCCTGCCCATGACGGCCGCAGCCGATGCTGCAAAATGCCGTTGGATAATGTGCTATATGAAGTTATTTCTCATTTCAAGCAACGAAATGCGGAATTTAAAATTATCATAATTCCGCATTTATTCCCATGCGCTTGTTACAAGCCGCTGCCTGCCTGCACATCCGTGATCCGCACGACCCGGTTGCTGAACTTTACCGTCCTGACGGCAAGCGATGTCTCGACATGATTGACGCCCTCCATCGCAAGGATCTGGCCAGACGCCAGTTTGTGAAGGTCATCCAGGTCGTCATAGAGACAAGTGGCCATGATGTTGAACGGCCCCAAAGTGATCATCACCGCCTTCACCAATGCTATATGGGCGATATCGCGCGCGATCTGGCGGACATGGCCGACGTCGGCCTGCACCGCGATGAAAGCTACGTTGGTCGCCTTTTCCAGCTTAAGCCCCGTAAGCGCGGTGAAGGCGATCAGCTTTTCCTGCTGCAACCGCTTGATGCGGCCCCGCACCGTGCCCTCGTTAACCCCGAGTTCGCTGGCGATCTTCCGGTTCGAAACGCGGGCATCCTGTGCGAGGATATCGATCAGCTGGTGATCCAGTTCGTCCAGGTCCGGTCTGCTCATGCAAGCCTCCTGCTATCGATAGGGGCGGTATCAAGGCCGTAGCGGACGATGTCCAGGCCGATGGCCGGGGTCATTGACCTTATTCCCGACACTTTCGACAATCGGTCCGTTATAAGGGACGGCAACTCGTCAATATCGCGGAGCGTCAGCAGCAGGCTGATCTCATAACTTCCAGTCACCAGATGGGCGGCGAAGACCTCAGGGAAAACAGCCAGATCTTCCGCCACTTCGAGCGCTGACCGCCCGCTTACCTGAACCGCGAGATGGATGAGGACATGATAGCCATGCACCGCGAAATCGGAAACGGCCACCACCCGCAGCATGCCCGCATCTTCCATTCTGCGGATACGCGTAGAAACGGTCGAAGCGATCAGATTGAGGGCTTCGGCGATCTGCTGATTGGTCGCCCGGCCATTTTGCCGCAGCTGTTCGACAATTTTCCTGTCCGTCTCGTCGAACGCGAAAGTCTCACTCATATGCCGGCTCAACCTCTTTCTGCCGCCGCTCTTGCCAGCAAAGGATCGGCAGGTCGAATCGAAAGCGCGTCATCCAGCCTTGCGCGGTCCTGCTCCACCCGGCTCGCCGCTGCCCAGCCGAGCAGGGCCGAAAGGAACCCGAAAGGGATAATCAGTGTCAGGGCGATGCGGAGCGCCGCAGCGTCCTGGCCAATCGCCTGACTAAGCGATCCGGTGGCCCATGGCCCGACGAAAAATCCGAGCAATGTCGTAACGGCCAGGAACAGCGCCGTCGATGACGCCCGGATGCGCGACGGCAGCATATATTGCAGCGTCGCGATAAAGCCGACTGACCAGCCGCCGCCCAGCAGCCCCGCCGGAATGGCGGCCAGTCGCGCCATGTTGAAGCTGCCCGCCCAACTGGCCATCAATATCGCGCAGGTCGCGGCGCCGAGCGCCAGCGCCGAAAGGCGCGATGGCCAAATCATGCTGCGCCGGGCGAGCCTGTCGGACAATGCGCCGAACAGCAGCATGCCAACCAGGCCGGACAAGCCGAAGTTAAGAGCGAAAGTCGATTTCACGGCTACCGGATCAAGCCCATAGGCGCGCGTGAACAGCTCTGGCCCCCAAAAACCGAACGAAACGCCGGACAGCACGCCAAAGCCGAAAGCGAACATCATCAACAGATAGGCGGGGCTCCGCGCCAGACACTGCACCAATTGGCCCAGCGGCAGCGCCTGCGCCTGTTCCCCACCGATGCCGCTGCGCCGCGGTTCGCGGATCAACAGCAGCGCACCAAAGCCCAGGATGACCCCAATCCCGCCCATGCTATAGAAGGCCATGCGCCAATCATGCGCAGCCGCTATCGCCGGGCCGCCAGCCTGGCCGGCGATCTGCCCCACATAGGCGGCAAGGCCCAGTATCGCGAAGGCAAGGCTTCGTCGTTCCGGGCGGAAATAGTCGGACAGCAGCGAATAGGCCGGGGCAACGAAGGCGGCCTCGCCAATGCCCACGCCGACCCGCGCAAGCGTCAGACTGATGGGACCGCTCGCCAGACCGGTAGCAACCGTCGCGCCGCTCCACAGGACACATCCAGCCGCGATGATCTGAACGCGCGACGTACGATCCGCGAGCCGGGCAAAGGGCACGCCCAGGACGACATAGAGCAGAACGAAGGCAGGGCCCATCAACATGCCCATCATCGCATCGCCAATGCCAAACTCGGTTTTGATCGGTCCGACCAGGCCAGTGATCAGATAGCGGTCGGCATAGTTAACGATGTAGATCGCCAACAGCGTCGCCAACACCAGCCAGGGGTTTGAAGCAGGACGCATTTCTCAGTCTCGCAGAAGCGAGCCGCCGTTGACGTGCCAAAGCTGACCATTGACCCATTCTCCATCGTCCGACGCTAGAAAGGCGACCGCGCTTGCAATGTCGTCGGGCTTGCCAAGACGGCGGTGCGGCAGATTGTCGAGCATGGAATTGACATAATCCTGCGTAAGATGCTGCGCGACCGCTTCGGTCAGGACGACGCCCGGACAGATGCCATTGGCGCGAATGCCCTGCTTGCCAAACTTGCGGGCGACATGGCGGACGAGCGCGTGCACGGCATTCTTCGTCATGGGATAGGCAACCTGTAGTGGATTGCCCGAGATTGCAGCGCCCGATGACGTATAGATCATCGCCCCGCCGCCCCGCTCCAGAAGCACCGGCAGCGCCGCCTGCGTTGCGAGGAAATGGCTCTTTGCATTGATGGCGAAGGATCGGTCCAGCACCTCCTCACTGCAATTCAGCACATCGATGTCGCCTTCGGTGCCGCCCGCCAGATTGCTGTGGTAAAAATCGAGCCGCCCGAACTCGCCCAGCGCCGCTTCGACGATCGCCGCCTGCGACTCCGCCTTGGTCCCGTCGAGCATTACGCCGATTGCGCGCCCGCCTTCGCCACGGATGGACCGCGCGGCCTCATCAGCCCACTCGCCCATGATGTCGCCGATCACCACCGACGCGCCTTCGGCTGCCAGCCGCCTTGCCGTCGCAGCCCCGATGCCGCGCCCGCCGCCCGCGACGATACCTGCCTTGCCTGCCAGTCCGCGCATCATTCTCTCCAGCTATTCCAGGCCGCAGGGCGTTTGTTTTTCCACGGGGCGGCGTCTTCCAACTGGCCCGCCAGCCGGAACAACAGCGCTTCATCACCATAGCGGCCCATGAACATGACGCCGATCGGCAGGCCCGCAGAGGACATGGCGAGCGGCACCGACATTGCGGGCTGGCCGGTCATGTTGGCGATCTGGGTAAAGGGCGAAAAGCTGGCGGCCCGCTGCCCCCATGCCGCGAAGTCCACATCGGGCGACAGGCCAATCTGGCCGATCCTCAGCGGCGGCGCGCCCAGCGTCGGAGACAGGATGACGTCGTAATTCGCCATGAACTGAGCCATGGCGATCGCCGCGGTCTGCAATATGTTGTTCGCCCGGGCAAAGTCCATGCCCGTCGTCTTCTGTCCATAGCCGACGAAGCCAAGGGTGATTGGCTCCAGCACATCCGGGCCGATGGCAATTCCCCTCGCCTTTGCACGATCGGCCATATCCGCCGCGACCGATGAACCGATCAGCACGAAACTGGCCGCGCCCATCGCCGCAATGTCCAGCTTGGGCGCGGCTTCTTCGACATGGTGCCCCAGGCTCTCGCACAGCCGCGCCGCCTGACGCGCAGCTTCCAAACATTCCCGGTCGACCGGCGAACCGGCAGGCGCATCGAGCATCAGGGCGATGCGCAGACGATCTGGCGCCTTGCCGACTTGCGACAGGAACGTCTCAACCGGAGCAGGCGCTGCGTAACGGCTTCCCGGCTCCGGCCCTTGTGTCGCATCCAGGATCGCGGCGGAATCGCGCACGCTCCGGGTGACTGCATGGTGCACTGACAGCCCACCCCAGCCTTCGGTGCGCGGTGGCCCCATAGGCACGCGGCCCCGGCTCGGCTTCATCCCGAACAGGCCGCAACAGGACGCCGGGATGCGAATTGATCCGCCCCCGTCCGTTGCATGAGCCGCAGGCAGCACGCCTGCCGCAACGGCCGCTGCCGCGCCACCAGACGATCCGCCGGCGATGCGGTCCGGGGCCCATGGATTGCGCGTATCTCCGGTCAGCTTGTTCTCGGTCGTGCCGGTAAGGCCCAGTTCAGGCACCGTCGTCTTGCCAAATATGACGAAGCCTGCCGTTTCGATGCGCCGGACCAGTTCGGACGTCACTTGAGGCCGATAGCCCTTGTAGAAGCGGCTGCCATTTTCAGTCGGCAATCCCGCAATATAGGTGTTCAGATCCTTCAACAGCCAGGGAACGCCGCTGAAGGGGCCTTGCGGCAAACCCTTCGCTATCGCCGCCCGGCCATAGTCATAATGTTTCTGCGCAAGGAAGTTGAATTGGGGATTGAGCGCTTCCGCCCTGGCGATCGCCGCCTCCAGCAGTTCGCCGGGCGAGACCTGCTTCTGGCGGACCAACTCCGCCAGTCCCAAGGCGTCCTGGGTGTCGAGCGGGCTGGAACGCGGCGCAGCGCCCTTCGCCGCCCCGGCCATGCCAACCATTGCGGCGGCGGCAACGCTTGCCATGCTTTCCCGGCGCGTCATGTGCATCCCATTTTCTCCAGCATGTCTATCCGACGCGGTCAGGCAGCATCCTGATCGGCATAGTAACGCGCATAATATTTGCGGAACTGCGGGATCGGGCCGTCACCATCGCAGATGATCGGATTGGGCTCGAACTTTTGCCGGTCCCACACGACCTTGTCCTGATCGAACTGTTTGCAGATGTCGCGGATGATGGCCTTTGCCACGCCTGCACGCTCCCCCTCGGCCTGCGCCTTGGGCTGCGTGAAGCAGAAACGGACATGCACATGGTCCAGCTCGACCGGCGCAAGGCAGGCGACCAGCAGGGTTTCCGAAATACCGGTAAAGCGTGTCCAGCTCTGCCCCGGACCCATCGTGTCATAGCTGATGCAGCCATCGACTTCGCCCAAAGGCGTGCCCATCTTCGCCTTTACATCCGCGCCCCGGCCCCAATCACCCCAGCGCAACTCCCCCAAGGGAACATTGGCGGTGCCGTGAATGAAGCGGAAGTGCGCCACATCAACGCCGTTTTCCGCCATGTTCTGGAGCGATCCCCAGACATTCCATTCATGGATTTCAAAATCGGTCCACTCAGGATCGCTCGCTTCCGGCAGAACCGCGACGTCGAACAGCGGAGCGACATCCTGGGGATGATACCAGGCCCAGATCCAGCGGTTCGCTTCGGTGATATGCCAGTTGCGCGTGCATTTCCGCTTTACCTGCGGCGGGATGTTGCGGGCATAGGGAACATCCTTCACCACCGCCTCATCCCCGTCATAGCGCCAGGCGTGAAACGGACATTCCAGCAGATTGCCATGCACCTTGCCGCCATGACCCATATGTGCGCCCAGATGCTTGCAATAGGCATCGAGCATGCGGACCTTTCCGTCCTCGCCCCGCCAGATCGCCAGATCCTTGGAAAAATAACGCAGCGGCTTCACTTCGCCCGCTGCCAGTTCCGACGACAGCAGCACGGGATACCAGCCGAAGGGAATGCCGATATCAAGGTTGCGTTCCTCGATCGAGGCGCGGTCCTTGACCTCCGCCAAGCGCCAGTCGAGCAGTTCCTGCCCTTTCAGCTTTTCAAGGATCTGCCAGACGGCAACGGGGGGCGTGCGCGCGTCGGTCGCAGCGCCGGTTTCATGGTTGGACATGAGGAAGCTCCGTCAGATTATTTTAGGTCAAAGACCTTGATGGCGTTTTCCCGCAGGAATTTCGGCCAGACATCGTCCTTGAAGGGGACACTCTGCATATCGGTGAAGATACGCTCCAGGCTGAGCCCCATGGGGAAATAGCCCGCGTAGATTATCTTGTCCGCGCCTCTTGTATTCGCGTAGTCGATGATCGCCTTTGGATAATGTTTGGGTGCGAAGGCGCTGGTCGAATAGTAAAGGTTAGGCCATTTCAGCATCAGCTTGACCGCCAGAGCTTCCCACGGCTCCGCGCCATGGCGCATGACGATTTTCAGGTCCGGGAAGAACCAGCACACTTCGTCCAGATGCTCGACCTTTTGCGTCTCCATCGGGATGCGCGGCCCCGGGATCCCTGCATTGAGTAGTACCGGCAGCCCCAGTTCCGCCGCACAGGTATAGAGCGGGAACATATATTTGTGGTTGATCGCCACCTGGGGCAGCGTCCCAGCGGGAAAGACGCTGATCGCCGACAGGCCGACCTCTGCATGAATGCATTTTATCCGCCTTACTTCCTCCATGCCCTTGTTGGGATCGCAGGGCAGATCGAAGAAGAAGCGATCGCCATACATCTCCTTGGCGCGATAGGACGTGGCATTGTCGGTCCACCCGACCAGCGCCTTGTCGATGCCATATTGGTCCATCTGCTCAACGGTCCAGGACACGAAATCATCCGCCTTCCCGGTTTGGGGAATGTCTTTGAACATATATTGCGCCGGCATGGCGAACTGCTGGAGCGTCTGCTGATCCTTTATCAACGGACGGAAGTGATCGAACCAGGCCGACCGGTCCTCGGCTTCTGGAATCCCCAGCATGCAATCGATGATCTTGATGTCCTTGGGCATGCCCATGCGAACTCTCCTGTTCAGTTTTTTCCGGCCAGTTCGGGCCACAGCGCACGCAGCGCGATCTTGTTGATTTTCTCAGCGTGATTACGCGGCAGCGGATCGCGGGAAAACGCGACGCGGGTCGGCGCCTTGTATGGAGCGAGCCGTCCTGCCACCCATTGGATGACGCTCAGCTCGTCCAGCCCTTCCGCCTGCACGACTGCTACCAGCGCCTCGCCCAGCCGATCGTCGGGAATCCCGAATGTCGCGCATTCGGTCACCTGCGGCATTTCGCTCAGAACGCGCTCGACTTCCGCGCAGTAGATGTTCTCGCCGCCGGAAATGACCATGTCCTTGGCGCGGTCGACGATGTAGATATAACCGTCCTCATCCTGATAACCGATGTCGCCGGTACGCAGCCAGCCATCTGCGGTGAAGGACTTGGCCGTATCGTCCGGCCGGTTCCAATAGCCGGTCATCAACATGGCGCTGCGCACCAGTATCTCGCCGGTTTCATTGACGCCGCACACATTGCCGGACGGCCCCTCGATCCGCACATCCACCAGCGGCAGCACGCGCCCGGCCGACGCCTTGGCCCTCAGGAAGTCGGCGCCCACCGCCTGCGCGATCGCCCCAGACGTCTCGGTCATCCCATAGCCAACGCCTATCATCGCATGGGGGCAGAGCGCCTGCACCGCTTCCAGCAGGTTGAGCGGCAGCGCCTGCCCGCCCGACCCGATATTACGCACCGAACTCAGGTCTGCTTCGACCGTGCGCGCGCGATGCACCATGTCCCACAGCATCGTGGGCACGGTCGAAAGCTGCGTCACCCGCTCGCGTTCGATCAGGCTTACCGCTTCCTCTGCGTTCCAGCGGCGCATGATCACAATCTTCCCGCCCGACAGAAGCGGCGCCAGGAAGCCGGATCCCAGCCCTGAAATATGGAACAGCGGCGACACCAGCAAACTGGCCTGGGGCGGCAATTTAAGGGCAAGCGCCTCGACCGGCATCCCATATTCCCGCGCCAGATTATGCAGGACCATGGCCCCGGTAAGTTGCGTGCCCAATAATCCGGTGATCAGGCTCCGATGCGACAGCACCGCGCCTTTCACGCGCCCCGTCGTACCCGATGTGAAAAGAATGGCGCAGGGATCGTCGGGCCGAGCGATCAGCCCGTCTCCCTCCACCGTGCTCCGATCCTCCAGCGGCTCGCTCATGTCGAGCAACCGGCCATCATAGCCCGCCTCGCGAAGCAGCGCGGCCCGTTCGGCATCGGCCAACACCAGCGAAGGCGTTACTTCGTCCACCATCGACAGCAGATCGCCCGCCGACCCGCGGCTGTTGAGCAAGACGGCAACGCCCCCCAGCTTCATCACCGCCATAAAGGCGGCGATCCACTCCGCGCGGTTGCGCATGCAGATCGCAACCCGGTCACCGCGCCCGATACCCAAATGACCCGCCAAACGGTCGCGCCAAGCGAACATATCCGCGAAGCTCAGCCGGCGTTCACCCTGCGGCCCGTCGAAATCGACCACGCAGGCCTGATCCCGGAATCGGCGTGCCGATTCAATCAACTGATTGAGGTCGGATGGCGCGTTCACGAAAAAGCGCAGCCCGTCCTTCTCCTCAATTTCAAAGGGTGTGCCGGGGGCGGTGACTGCCGCGAAAATTGGATCGATCTTACTCATGCTATCCTCGGGGATCACTCTGCCGCCGCAGGATTGTTCGACGGGCTTTTGCGCAGGAGCGTCAAACCCCTGCCCGATCCCGACATCCTCTATCCTCGACTCATCGTTCGCTCTTCCCGAATGACTATTCCTCATTATGCGTAATTCCACAACATTTTTTTTCCGCATATTTTCGGGCAACGGAGGGGCCGATTTTTTGGCGCGTCCCAATTGCAGACCGCCATATAAACATATGTTTTCCTGAATATTTCTTATCAAAATTGCATCCCCAAGTCCCTATCGCAGGACTCGCATTCGGCTAATGCCGGAGGGTCAAAACAGCCATATTCGGATTTTATCAATTTACAAATTACGAATTTTGGAGAATCCTGATTCGCATCGCACGGCCGGTCTGGAGCAGGTGCGATTCAGCTAGATGAGGTTCTGGACATCGAATGAGCGAGGATTTTCACGGCCGCGTCGCCATCGTCACAGGCGGCAGCGACGGCATCGGATTCGCTACTGCCAGCCTGCTGGCCAAGCGCGGCGCGCAGGTCGTCATCTGCGGCCGCCGCCAGGCGTTGCTGGACAGCGCGCGCGACAGGATCGCTGCGCAAGGCGGTCGCGTGGAGGCCATTCAGCTGGATGTCGCCGATACCGTCGGACTTGCCGACATGATCGAAGGCATCGGGCAGAAATATCGCCGCATCGACATGCTGGTGAACAACGCCATGTCGACCCACTATGCCCCGATCAGCAAATTGACTTTGGATCATTGGCGCAAGGATTTCGCCGTCAACTGCGATGCCGCCTTCGTCAGCACCAAGGCCGCGCTCAAGGTGATGACGGCTGCGGGCAAGGGCTCGATCGTCAACATCGCCTCCACCTGTGGTATCCGGGCCACGGTGAACATGGCGAGCTATTCCGCCTCCAAGGCCGCACTCGTACATTTCACCGCAGTCGCCGCGATGGAGGCCGCGCCCCTGGGCATCAGGGTCAACGCGATCATTCCTGGCCAAGTGCAGACCACGCCCACCGAGCAGTTTTCAGCCTTGGCGACCGATACCGCGGAGCGGGTTACGGCCGCCATCCCGATGCAACGAGGAGGAAAGCCGGAAGAACTGGCGGAGGCGATCATTTTCATGCTGTCCGACGCGGCCAGCTACATCACCGGCGCCGCCTTGCCGGTCGACGGTGGAAAGGCGGCTCAACTCTACATGCCCTCATAGCGAAGAGGGATAATCCCACCAAATATTCGAGCAAATGTGGACGTTTAATAGATCCATCGCGTCCAGGATCCATCATTTTACTTATAAGAATTAGGGAGAGGAAATCATGACAACATTACCAAGGAACCGCGCGCTATTTCTGATAGCCGGAGTCAGCGGACTGGCATTTGCAAGTCAGGCGTGGGCACAGACCGACGATGCGGCGCCAGGCTCTGGACTGGACGAGATTGTCGTAACTGCACAAAAACGTGCCCAGAATCTTCAGGATGTCCCGATTGCCATCAGCGCCATCAGCTCCGAGAAGGTCGAACAGCTTGGCATAAGGGACAGCCGCGACCTGAGCGGTCTGGCGCCCAACGTCGTGATCACGCAGGGCACCACCAGCAACAGCGCGGCCGTCTTTTCCATGCGCGGCATCTCCAACGGAGGCAGCGAAAGCTTCGGCGTGGATGCCGCCAACGGCCTCTATGTCGATGGTGTCTACATCGCTCGTGGCGGGGCCATGGGTCTTAGCGTCATGGATATTGAACGGGTGGAGGTTTTGCGCGGACCGCAGGGCACCCTGTTCGGTCGCAACACCACAGGCGGCGCAGTGCATTTCATCTCCCGCTCCCCATCCCCGACCTTCCGGCTCAAGGCAGAGGCGGGCTATGGCAATTTCAACGCATGGAACGGCCGGGTGACGATCGATCCGGGTGAAATCGCCGGTATCTCGACCAGTTTCTCGTACAGCCATAGCGAACGGGACGGAGTGATCGACAATATTCTACAGCCTCGCAATTCCCGCGATCCTGGCGCACGCAGGTCGGACGCTTTCCGCGCCGCCGCCCGGCTGGATCTCGGCGGAACCGGCAGCATTCAATATGTCTTCGACTGGAATCGGATAAAGGGCACGCCACTACCCTTCGTGCTTACCAATGTCGCTGACGGCACGCCTCGCCCGCCCATCATTGTCGATGGTCAGCCCGTGCAGGTGACGCAGCAGGCGCCGGTTGCCCAATATCTGGCCGGCGCGACCTTCGCCGATCCCGATTGCGCCGCGCTCGCCACGCCGGTCCGCACCTACCGGGACGAGGTATGCAACAACATCCTAAGCAGCGCCTTCGACAAGAGCTGGGGCCACAATCTGCAAGTTCAGAACGACTTCGGTGGTTTCAAGGTGAAGTCCACCACCGGCTACCGCTTCTGGAACAGCGATTATGTGACGGACCTGGACGGTATCGGCGCATTCAGCGGCCCTGCCTTTTCCAACGCGACATTGTTCAACGGCATGCCTGAAGCACTGTTGCAATTCATACCAACCATTCCACCGGCGGCCATCCCCTTCATCGCCGCGTCCCCGGTCCCGACAATCAGCCAGGACCTGTTCTCGGTCGATAATCAGCGCCGTCATAAACAGTTCAGCCAGGAGCTTGAAATCTCCGGCGATACGAACACGCTCGACTGGGTCGTGGGCGGCTTCTATTTCTGGGAGAAGGGATCGGAAGACGGTTACCAGAATAGCGGCTTCATCCTCGACACCAATGCGATCTTCCTTGCAAACTTTGGCCCGCTGGGTCCAGGCTTCGCCGCTGCAAATCCGGCCCGCTATCGACTGGTCCAGACCCGCGCCCGCCTTGCCTATACCACCTCAGCGGAAAGCACGGCGGTATATGGACAGGCGACCTTCTATCCCGGTGGCCGTGACAGCGGTTTCCGGCTGACTGCGGGCGGTCGCTACACCTGGGACGAAAAGAAGATGCTGCGTCTTCAGAATGGCGCCACCCTGCCTGCGGCGCCCGAAAGCGGCACGGCGAAGTTCAGCAAATTCACCTGGAACCTGATGGCCGGCTATGATGTCGCGGACGGCGTCAACCTCTATGCGCGAGCTGCAACGGGCTATCGTTCGGGCGGCTTCAACTCGCAGGATCCCGCAATCACCGGCACCAATCAACTGGGCAGCTTCAGACCCGAAAAGGTCACATCCTACGAAGTCGGCCTGAAAAGCGAGCTGTTCAACCGCCGCCTGCGCTTCAACGTCGCGGCCTACCACAACATCTACGACGATCTGGCCGTGCTCGGCCCGGTCACCGACGCACCCGTCGGCACCTTCGCCACCCGCATCATCAACGCGGGCAAGGTCGTCTACAATGGCGTCGAGGTCGAAACGCAAGCAGTGCTGAGCGACAATTTCTCGATAGACGGCAGCCTCGGCTACATTGATATCAACTATAAGGAGTTTCTGGCCGGCCAATCGCCAACTGCTGGAGCGCCGCCAGTCAACATCGCTTCAATCGTGACGCCGGGCTTCACGTCACCGCTGACGGCCAACGTCGCACTGAACGCACAATTTCCGCTCAACTGGGGCAATGCGGTACTGCGTGGCCGCGTGGGTTACACCCATGAGGACGGCAAGTATAATTTCAGCAGTTCTGTAGGCTCTCCGTTCAACGAACAGGTGAAAGGGGACAATGTCGATCTTGTCGACCTGCAGGTCGGTATTGATGGGATCCCACTAGGCACGGGTGAAGGCGAAGTCCGTTTTTGGGTAAAGAACCTCACCAATGCCAAGGATTTTGTGCGCAGTATCGATTACGGCCCGCTGGGGTTTGGCGGTGGCTATTATGCCGAACCCAGAACCTACGGCCTGACTGTCGGAGCGAAATTCTAACCGCGCAAATCTCCCTGCGCGAAACTGACGCCCCGCCTCCTTCGAAGAGGCGGGGCTTTTATGTTATCCCTTCATTGGGCGACTATTGCCGATTTCGGCGGGGGAGTTCAGACGGGAGAGGCGTGGCTGGTCTTTGCGCTTGAGGAAATCGAACTGGGCATGGCATGACCAGATAATGTGGAAAATAGCTTGTGATTGAGCCATCTTTATCATCGGACAGTGAAAACGGATCATCGGCGAAGCAGCCATCGACAATGAGCCGTCCGAATGAAAAGCTGCTCGCCACCGAGCATCGTTTCGTTGCGCGACTGCTCCGCCTGATCGAAAGCAGGGGCGGGGACGCGCAAGCAGTGCTGGCTGCGCGCAACGTCGATCAGCCTCTGGCCGAATTCCTGGATCCAGGCCTGATCGCCGTCGATGAGCAGAAGCTGCGGACGATAGCATCCTATGCAAGCGTTGTGGCCGCCGACATGCAATCTCGCAAAGCGGGGCGCGCACTCTTCCGCTCGGGTGACTGGCGATTGTTCTTTTACTGCCTCACCGGCAGCAGATCTCTGCGCGAAGCCATCCATCGGATGGAAGAATTGCTGGTCGCGATCGACGGCCGCATGGGATATGCCTCGCTCAACTGCTCCGGCTCCTGGGCACGGTTGACGCTACGCGGCGCCCGTAGCGGCGATGAGGAACTGGATTTCATCGTCTCGCTGCATGGCGAACTGATGTACCATTCGATTTTCAGTTGGCTTATCAGCGTTCCCCTTGGCGGCATCGGGGCGCTGGATTATCCCGAATCCGCCGCATTCTATCTCGACGATGACAACTGGCCCTTCGAACTCCGGTTGAACGCGCCGCGATCCGAACTGATTTTTGCCGAGCGCATGCTCGACCTTCCGATCGTGCGGACGATGGACGATTGCGAAGCGGCGCCCACACTCAATTTCCTGTTCGGCCTGCTTGATGGGAATGATCCGGCAGAAATCGCACGACGAGCACGGCAGTTGATGGCCCTCACATTGCGGCAGGAAGGGCGATTATTATCGCTCGACGAACTGGCGAATGATCTTGCGCTCGGCCGCATGACGTTGCGCAGGCGTCTAAGCGCGGCAGGCACGACATTTCACAAGCTGCGCGATGAAGTTCGTCGCGGCATAGCCATCGACCTGGTGACTAATTCCAATCTGCCGATCGAGGAAATCGCCGAACGCCTGGATTTTTGCGATTCAGACTCCCTTCGATCGGCCTTTCACAACTGGACCGGCATGGCTCCGACGCATTACCGGCGGAGCATGAAACCTGTGGCGAAGCCCAGTTGATGGCGATGACGATGTTTCCTCATACCAGGATTTCTGAAACCGGCCGATTTGTGCGCATCGATCCGGTGCCCCAGCCATCGAGCGGAACGCCCATCAACTGCTGCATTGTCAGCCCCACGCGAGATATGGCGTCGCCTTGACTGGCGACATGGATGCCGCTCTTCACCTTGCCCCCTGCCCGCCCCGCCAGCATCACCGGTATGCCGTTGACGTCATGGTTCTTGGCGTAGCTGACTTCGGAATGGGCCATGACCAGCATATTGTCGAGCAGGGTGCCATCACCCTCCTTCACCGCCGCCATCGACGCCACGAAGTCCGCCCAACCCTGCATGCTCTGTGTCGAGAAAGCATCGACCGTAGGCTGGTAGCCCTTGGTCCTGTCCACAAGTTCTTCATGCGTCGCCTGGTGATAGGCGGTGGAAGAACCCGCCGTGCGCAAATCCGCCGTGGCAGTGGAAAAGACCATGTTGAAGACCTTGGTCTGGTTGCAGGCAAGGGCCATGGCGAGCAGGTCCGCCATCAGCTTGTGCGCCTTCTGACGCTCGGTCACATCGGTGCTGGGGACCATGTCGGCGGGCTGTTGCGGGACGACGCACGCTTCGGCTCTTGGCGGCTTTTCCAGTTGCAGGGCTAGCTTTGTCTCGACCTCGCGGATTGCCGTAAAATAGCTGTCCACCCTCGCCTTGTCCGCCGCGCCGAGTTTACCCATCATGCTGCGCCGCTGGTCGGTCACGGCGGACAATACGCTTCGCCGCGCCATGACGCGCGGATCGGGCTTGAACTCGGCTGCGTTGGGATCGTGGAAATCCACGCCGAATACGCGCTGATACAGTTCCATCGGCGATGCGACGCTGGGGTTCATCTCCGTGCCGCTGCGATAGGAAAAGCTTGTCCTTGCGTTACCGTCGGCGCTCAGGTCCAGACTGCGGAAGAAGGATCCGGACCCGACGGTATCCGCGATCGCGGTGTCCAATGTGGGCGCAACGATCTGCTGCCAGGAATCCACCGGCGTCCCGGTGCGCAGCCCGATATTGCCGGAAATATGCGGCTGATTGCTCTTCCCGTCGAGCGAGACGCTGAAACCCGACAGGATCGTTACCTTGTCCTGCACAGGCGCGATCGGCGCCAGTTCGGGCGGCAGATCATAACCGGCCCCCTGCTTCTTTGGATTCCAGCGGTCGGGGATCATGCCGCAACCCCAGAACCATGTGCCAAAGCGCACCGGCAAACGGCCCCCGCCATATTCAGCGGCAAAGGCGGTGCCGTTATCGTCAAGGAAATAGTCCAGGAACGGTAGGCCCACGCCCACCGTTGCCCCGGCAAAGGCGCCGCGCAGCAAAAATCCACGCCTGTTCATGTTCGTCATGATGACTTCCTAGCTGAAGGCCGGGCCGCCACCGTGCGGGCAGGCGCGCGCGATGTGGCCGCGAAGAAATGAGGATCAGTGGCGATCTGCCGGAACAGCGCCCGGATACGGAAGCCGCTCTGCGCAAAACGGTTGTGAAGTGCGGCGGTCACCGGCTCCTCACTCGCCACCAGTTGACGACCCACGGCATAACGCCATGCCGACTGAGTGAGGCATTGCGTCACTTGCGGGCTGTCGCGCAATGCCTTGCCAAGACCCGCGGCATCCGAAAAACGGACATTGTCGAGCGATCCCGATGTATCGATGGGGACGCCATTCTCGCTCGCCCGGAACTGGCCCGCGCCATCGAAACTATCCAGGGTAAGACCCATCGGATCGGTCAGCTTGTGGCAGCTTGCGCATTCTTCATCGTCGAGATGCGCCTTCAGCCGCTCCCGCGTGGTGCGCAGGTTGGGGTTGGACGTATCCTGTACGATGGTGAAGTTGACGTTGGCGGGGGGCGTGGGGATATGCTCGCACATCAATACTTCCCGCAACGCCTTCCCACGCAGTGTCGGCGACGACCGCCCTTCGTGAGAATGAAGGGTCAGAAAACTTATCTGCGTCAGCAGGCCGACGCGCGGATCATTGTCAGGCAAGGTGACCATCGACCAGTCGCGCGGTGCATATGGCATGCGGTAAAGCGGACTGAGCTGGCGATTCATCGCCACCCGTCTTGTCGTGAACAGGTCACGATAATCCCCGTTTTCCCGCGCCAGCAGCGTCACAATCGTTCGCAACGTCTGCTCTCGCGCCGCAGGACCGGCCGAAGATCGGAAGGCAGGGTAGATCAGCGAGTCCTTGGACAAGGACATCATGCCTTCAAGCTGCAGAAAGTCATCGAAGAAGGCGGTGACGCCGGTTTCAAACCGCGGAGAGGCCATCAGGCGGCTGACCTGCTGAGAAAGGCCCTCCTGCGTCATCAGCGACCCATCCCTGGCCGCGTTGAGCAATTCCTCGTCGGGCGTGCTGTTCCACAGGAAATAGCTGAGCTTGCTCGCGCGCGACCATGCGTCGAGGGTCTGGTCCGAACGGCGCGCGGGGTCAGCCACCACCCTGTCCACCTGGAACAGGAATGGCAGATCCGACAGCATCGCCGTCAGCATCACTGCAACGCCTGCATGAAAGTCACTGAGCGTCCGCGCCGAAGCCAATGTCTGCGCGACCGCGAGCCGAGCTTCATCAGGGGTCAGAGGCCGCCGGTACAGCCGCAGACCTACCTTGTGGAAGAAGCTTTCCGCGCAGGCCGCGCCGCTGGGATCGGCAGGACCCGGCTGGCATCCGACCAGCCGGTCGCGATGCGCCTTGTCCACCACCTGTTCGGCAATGCCGCGCGCAATCTGTTCATATTGCTCGGCGCCGGAGGGCGTCAGCGAAACCGCGCTGGTTCCCGCCGCCAGCAGGCCGCCCACCCGCAGGTCCGGCTCGAACCGTCCGCTGATCTTGATGTCCGGTCCGAAGATGTCGGCGATGGTCGCGCGATATTGGGCTTCTGTCAGACGGCGCAGCTTCGGCACGCCAGCTTCAGGCTCGTCCGCGCGCCCAGCCGTGCCAGCAAGCAGGATAGCGCCTGCCGCGCACAGAGCAGTCATCGCCGAACCGACGCGGACTGCCACGGTAATTTTCCGATCGTTCATTGCTGCGACCCTTGGGCCACCTTCTGACCCGGTTTGATGAGGAAGGCGGGGATGCCGCGGAACCGCAGGGCGGACGAGATCGCCGTGTTTTTCCCGCTCCTGGGATCAGGGAGTGCATCGGCATGACTGCGAATGGATTTGATGAGCGCTGGACAGGACATGCGCGTCAGATTGGCTCCAACCTGCGTCGATTGATGATATCCTTCCTCTATGCTGGCGAGCGTGTGATAGCCGTAAATGCCGCCTTCGATGCTTTCGCCAGGCTTGATCGTCGCACGGATCCGCGCTTGTCGCACCTCGCGATAACTGTCGACGATCTGTTCGCGCAAGCGCACCCGCAAGTCGAACGGCTCCGTGCTCAGTTCGCCGTTGCGGATGCGTCCCTTGACCTGGCTTTGGAAACGCGGTTCCGGATCGACATCCAGGCTAGTCCAGGCGAGCCCCTTGCCAGATCCCGACACCTCCAGCGGGTTGGCGCTCGCATAGATGCGAACGGTCACATCGTCGTCGTTCAGCGGATCATCAACGCCGCTGATCTCGACCAGCGTGGGAGAGCCGATCGACGTGATCACTTCGTCCGCCACCTTGGGCGTCCCATAGTCGCGGGTGGCGAAATTGCATCCGGTGGCGCGGATCAACTCATTGTCCACGCCCTGCTCACCATTGACTCCAAGAAAGTCGTCCCTGTCCTTGCGACCGTCCAGGTCGATCCCATAGGCAACTTTCCCCAAATAAGGTTCATTGCCCTTCGCCAGGAACGGGAAGTCTTCGGGATTTGTGCAGCTGTCATAGGCCAGTCGAGTGCCCAGGAACGACAATATCCCCTTGCCCTTGGGGATGTCATGTTTCTGCCGAAGCGCATCCAACTCTGCCTCCGGGACAGTCGCCATGCTCCCATTGGCGCCCGATGCATGGCCGGTCGGGACCATCTTGAAACCAAGTTTGCTGCCCATCAGCCGGTGCAGTTCCTGAATCTTTTCAGGGGATTCATATTTTTCGCGCTCGGCAGGCGGCAGGCTTTGCAGGAATATGTCGCTGGAACTGAGCGACAGGGAACGGCACGCCTTGTCATCGTCATATGACGGCACATAGATGTTGGTCAGCGCGAAGGACAAAGGCTCCGCCGCCGCAAGCGAAGGACTTCCCACCATCGCGCCGGTTGCCGCCAGCACTGAAAAAATTGCGAATTGCCTTATTCTATAAGGGCGTGTTTCGCCCTCGCGCCGTTTGGCGTTCATCACCCTCTCCTGCCGCAGTGTCATTTTGACTGCGTGCTCTTCAACCTACATCTTCTTGTCGCTTGATTTGTGATCGGATCGCCACCCGAAAGCTGTTCATCGACCGGGCAAATCTGTTCGCTTTTCCCAAAGTATAAGGCCAATCAGGCGACGATTATGTCGTTTCCGGTGTCGACTGAACCGGGCTTCAGCCGTGTATGATGAGCGCAGGGCAAAAAAATCCCGCTGCCGCCAGGACAGCAGGGCAAGGATAACTAGGGCGCAGACTCATTACGCATTGCACCAGATGCGTGTGCAGATGAGCTTGATCGCCGCCAGATAGTTGGCCGCATCTTTGTCGTATCGGGTTGCGATGCCGCGGAATTGCTTGATCCGGTTGAAGAAGCGCTCGACGAGATTGCGCTGGCGGTAAAGCCAGGAGGAGAATCCGAAGCGCTGCTTGCGGTTGGAACGGTTGGGAATGTTGGCCCAGATGTTTCTAGCTGCCGCAGCCTGGCGGATGGCGATGCTGTCATAACCCTTGTCGCCGAGCAGGGTGGCGCCTTCGGGAATGGCCTCGATCAGCGCTTCAGCTTCACAAGCATCGTGGACCTGCCCACCTGTCAGTCTCAGCCCGACAGGACGTCCATCAGCGTCGACAAGAGCGTGGAGTTTGGTCGTGAGACCGCCCCGGGAGCGTCCCATGCCATGATCTCCGGCCCCCCTTTTTTACCGGTCGCACCGTGCTGGTGGACGCGCATGCAGGTGGAATCGATCATCACCAACTCGCCGTTGAACCCTGCAGAAACCGCCGCCAATAATCGGTCCCACACCCCAGCTTTCCGCCAGCGGACGAACCGGTTGTAGCAGGTCGTCGATGGCTCATAGCGTTCCGGGATCTCCGCCCACGGCGCGCCGGAACGGAAGCGCCAGAGAATGCCGTTTAGCACCCGCCGGTCATCTACCCGGGGAACACCACGCGGCTTGTTGGGCAGCAATGGCTCGATGATCAGCCATTCCTTATCCGTCAGTTCGTACCGCCGCCGCGACATACACCCTCCATTTTCGAAGAGCGCCTGAATCACGCAAAGGCGGAGAGCTCAACCCAATTTATGAGTTCACGCCCTAGCAACGGGTTGGAGCCGTTAAGCCTTTGGGTCGCGGCCGCCTCATGGACGCTGATGCGGATCGAAGCGACGTTCCGAGCTCTTATCAAGATTTGCAACCGTGTCGAGCAAGCCGCCGATCAAGCGCGGCTAATCGATAGGGGATGTTGATGGCCGGGGATCATGCAGATCCCCGGCCGATCAATTTACCAGTTGAAGCGCAGTGTGGCGCCAAATTCGCGTGGCGCCGTGATGCTCGCCAGGCGGTAGCCAGAGTCGAACGGGATCGTTCCGAAGGTTTCGAGGCCCGGCAGCGTGCCTGTCCCAACCTGGAAGTTACCTTGCGATACGCGTTGTGCGCGCGTCTGGTCGAGAAGGTTCTTCACGAACACATTGAGTTCCCAACGATCCTCACCACGCAGGCCGACAAAAAGATCGATCTTGGTAAAGTCACGGTAGGTGTAGTTACTATACTGTGAATTAAAACCGGGCCGATAAGACACAAGGCCACGAATGAACGGCGTGAGCGACCCCATGCCGAAGCGGACTTCGCCATTACTCGTCAGGCTGAACTTAGGCACGTCAGAGATACGATCATTGCGAGTGCAAACTGCGACCTGTTCAGTCCCAGGCACTCTCGGGGTTCCTGTGGAATCTGGGATCCCGTCTCCATTATAGTCATTACAGTAGAGTTGGGCGTTATCATAATTCGCGTCAGCGTAAGTCGCATTGATGTTCAAGTCGATCGACCGAGAAGGCTGAAAACCGAGTTGAACCTCGACGCCCTTGCTGATGGCATCGCCAAAGGTCGGCAGCGGCGCAGTCGCTGTGTCAACCGCACCTGGTACGCGGGACGAATTTGTCGTCAATGACGGGGCGAAGTCCACATAGTTTTTGAACTTCTGATAGAAGGCCGCGACGTTCAAAGTTACCTTGCGGTCAAACAGGCTTGATTTCAGACCGACTTCAAATCCGTCCGACGTTTCGTCAGGGGTTTGAAGATATCTTGCATCAAGCGGCGTCGAAACCCCAGTTGCTGCAACGCCTGGACGGAACGACCGACCATAGTTCGCATAGACGTTAAGATCAGGATTAACCGTCCAGCTGATGGCCGCACCGCCAGTCAATGCGCTCGGCTTCACTATGCTGTCAGTCGTGGTGTCAGTACCAATGACCGGAATGATCAACCGCTGAGAGCGCGTCGTCTTGCCCCATGTTTGGCGGAGACCGCCGGTTATGGTCAGGCCGTCAACAACTTCATATCCGAGCAAACCTGACACCGCATATGATTTGCTGACGATCGGAAGAATAACCGACACGTCAACAGGAAATACGAATATCTGCGGAGGGACCGGACCGGGGCCGGTCATGCCGGGGAAGATTGTACCGAATGGATCGGTAAAGAAAGCATCGTTGCTTTGGTTTACACGAACATTGTTGAACTTCGAATAATCATAGTTCGCCGCGATCGCCCAGTTCAGACGAGAATTGCTGGGTGACTGAAGACGGACTTCCGTGGTCCAGAGGTCGTACGGCGTGCTTACGTGCTGGTTCAGCTGATATCCTGGGACGGCGTTGCCTTCGTCCTGGTCACGCTGCTGTTCCAGACGGGTTTTTTGATACCCTCCGTTGAACACCAGTTCGCCCCAACCAAAATCGTAGTTGGTGTTGAGGGTGACCAGATGCGTTTCATTGGTGAACCGCAGGGCGCCTTCGCTCACTGCCAAACGATCGTCCAAGCTGATCGCGGGGCCGCTACGCAGCGGAAAGAAGCTGTTCGGGCTTGGCTGGTTGCCAGGGCCAAAGACTGCGCGGAACGGGCGCGTATCTGTCCAGAGATACTGGTAGACCAAATCGGCACGGAATTCCGACGACGGCTGCCAAGCAAGCGAGACACGCCCGCTCATCGTTTCGTTGTAGGATTTGCGTCCATCAACATTCTTTACCTGACCGGCACGGTTCCGGTCATAGAGAAACGCGCCGCGAACAGCCAGGCTGTCCTGAATGATTGGCACGGACGCAGCGCCCTGGAAGTTGTAGGCGTTCAGATCGGTGGCCGCTGCCTGTGCATAGCCGGTTGGCTTGGCCAGGTCGGGGCGGGCCGAGCCAATGACGATCGAGCCGGCAGGTGACACCTTGCCACGGAACAGGCCCTGCGGACCGCGCAGAACCTGGATCTGGCCGATGTCGTACATGGCGCTGAAGAAGGTGTTGGCATCAACGTCGATTTCGTTGAAATAGACCTGAACTGCGTCGCTCGATCCGCTGTCCGGATTGAAGGAGATACCGCGCAACGTAGCGATATTGCTTCGGCCATCGCCATTTTCGAGGGTCAGACCCGGAACGACGTTCTGGATTTCCTTGATGTCGAACAGGTTGAGCTTGGCGACATCCTCGCCGGATACGACATTGACCGCCACTGGCGTTTCCTGCAGCGTTTCCGCGCGACGCGTTGCAGTAACGATGATTTCCGCGGGGTTCGCTTCCTCCGCGCCCTGCTCCACTTGCTGAGCCGCTGCGCCGCTGGCGATGGCCAGTCCACAGGCACAGCTCAACAAGCTGATGAGATGATGGCCCCTTCGACGTTTCATAGTCCCCTCCGTTTTAATGACGAATTATCCGTTGCTGAGCAGCGAACATCTTAGAGGAAGGGTTTGCTGGCCATAAGCAGCCATTCCACCATGTGGAACAACGCTGACAACTGGCGCAGTAGCGCCTGGAATTAATCCAGGCGCTACGCCCCCTTTAAGATGCGTACAATCCTCACACCAGGAGCGTGGATGAAATCAAATGCATCCTTCGCTTATCCCACCATGTGGGATGACGGGGATTTGTCGCTCCCATTGAACCAGCGCCATCAATTCGTTGTCTTTGACCGCGATACAGGACGATGGATGATAATGGGGTGCATGGGCTTCCGTCCCAAAGTGCAGCAAGCGGCGCTGAAGGCGGCAGCCTGCTGTCCATGACGGCAGGCCAACCGGGCCGTCATATTTTGGCGCATCTGCTTATATTGATCGCCCGCCGCCAACAGATAGCGCCGAAGCGCGAGGCCGCTGTTCAGAAACTCTGTGCAGCGATTTCCATGCTCATCCGCTGCGCCGCGCTGATCAGCGCGGGGCCCAACTCATCCAGCCGAGCGCGGGGCAGATGGGATGATCGATCCGAAATCGACAGCGACCCCTTTGGCAGGCCGTAACGATCGTTCACGACCGCCGCGACGCAGCGCAATCCGTCGCTATGCTCTTCATCATCGAGCGCATAGCCTCGCATGCTGATGTCCGCCAACTCGCGACGGAGCCGGTCGCCATCGATGATGCTGCGTGCGGTACGCGCCTTGAGTGGTGCGCTGCCCAGATAGCGGTCGACTTCCGCCCTGGACCATTGCGCCATCAGCACCTTGCCAGACGCCGTGGTATGCAGCGGCAGCACGGCGCCGGGCCGGGCCGCCGTCTGGCGGAACCCGTTTGCCGCAGCCTGCCCGACATAGCAGACGCCAGCGCCCTCCGGCACCGCGATGTTCACGCAATGCTGCACTTCGGACATCAATGATCGCATGATCGTGCGGCCCAGCTGACCCAAATCACGCGTTTGCGCGAATACGGCCCCTACGGTAAAAGCCTGGACCCCAATGGACCAACCGTTCCTGCGCCGGTCAAACGCCACATAGCGTAGCGCTTCCATGGTCGTCAGCAGGCGATGGGTGGTGGATCGCGGCAGACCGACGGCGCGAGACAGGTCGCTGAGCGTCATATTGTCGCTCTTTGCCAGTTCATCGAGAATGCCAAATGCCCGCACAAGCGACTGAACTCGCCCGAGCAAGCCGTCTTCCGGTTCTTGCTGACTATCGGCCACGCCTGTTCCTCACCTTGCCTGATCACCACCGCACAAGCGACAATCTTTCGAACTGGTATGACCTGTTTGCCCCTGTTTGTCGAGATACTTTCTGTGTCGGGCTGTGCCGGGGAACAGGGCGCCCTTTGATCGCGGCGTTCCGTATTATGGGATGGCGAATTGTGGATGGCGCAGCTTGGGTTACTTTCGTCGCTGCAAGGAGAGACGATGCCCGATATATTACCACTTGATCGCCGCGCGGCCCTTGCATTGGGCGCTGGAGCCCTGCTGTCCGGGATCGAACCAGCCTTCGCGCGCCGGTTGAGCAGCGGCGCGACACCCAGTTGGGCCAGCGAGCCTATGCGCTGGTTCCAGCTCGCCTTCACCGAAGATGATCCGGGTCAGTATGATCCCGCATTCTGGACTGACTATTTTCGACAGATCCACGCGGACGGAGTATGCTTGAGCGCAGGGGGCGGCATCGCATTCTATCCGACGGACATTCCCTATCACGGCATGGCGCAGGGCGTCGGCAAGGGCATCGACCCGTTCGGCGACATGGTGGCAGCTTGCAAGAAACTTGGACTGCGTGTGCTCGCCCGCATCGATCCGCACGCGATGAACGCAGACGCCGCTGCTGCCCATCCCGAATGGGCGCTGACCGGCCCGGACGGTAAAATCAAGCAGCACGGCAGCGCGCCGGACCTGACGCTGACATGCGCCTATGGCGCTTATAATTTCGAGCTGATGCCAAAGGTGATCGAGGAGATCGCCCGGCGCTACCCGGTGGACGGCTTTTTCGGCAATCGCTGGAACGGCAGCGGCACATGCTATTGCCAAAGCTGCCGCACGCTCTATCGCGCTGCATCGGGGCAGGACGTCCCGCTCGATCCAGACCCGTCGAAGCTGGAGGGGCGACGCTATGCAGCATGGATCGAAGAGCGGCTCTTCTCCCTCATCGACCTGTGGAATGCGGCGGCGCGCAAGCACCGGCGGGAAGCCTTCTTCACGCCTGGCGGAGACCGCAGGGGCCTGGTTGACCTGAATGGACCGGCCCTGTCGAAACGTCTGCCGCTCGCTTTCTGCGACCGTCAGGCGCGATCGTCGGATAGTTCACCATGGGGCACGGGACCGGAGGTCTGGGGCGCGGGCCGCTACACGCGCGAACTGCGCGCCTTCATGAAGGACAAGCCGGTCGGCCATATCATTTCCGTGGGCGTGGAAGAGGCCTATCGCTGGAAAGATTCGGTACAGAGCCCGGCGGAAATCCGGATCTGGGCCGCTGGGGCGATCGCCCAAGGTGCGCGTCCGTGGATCACGAAGTTCAACGCCAAGCCGCTGGATCGCCGATGGATGGATGTCGTCCGGCAGATCTACGGGTGGCATCATGCCAATGAAACCTATCTGCGCAACACCCACAACCTGGCGCGAGTTGGCCTGCTGCATACGCCGCGCACCACCGCCTATCTGGGCGGCTGGACCGGGCGCGGAAAGCTTGAGGAGCATGGCGCCGGCTTCTATCAGGCGGCGCTGGAAAGTCGGGTGCCATTCGACCTGATCGACGAGGATTTCCTTGACGCTGACAGCCTGTCGCGCTTTCGCACGCTCATCCTCGCCAATGCGGCGGTGCTGTCGGACAGGCAATGCGATCAGGTCCGTGCCTTCGTGGCGCGCGGCGGCAGCGTCATCGCAACGTATCAGACCTCGCTGTATGATGGCGATGGACGGCAGCGGACAGATTTCGGCCTCGCCGACCTGTTCGGCTGCTCCATCGCGGGCAAGGTCGAAGGCCCGATGAAAAACGCCTATCTGACCTTGCGTCACGCCCATCCGGCCATGGCTGGGCTGACCGATATCAGCCGAACCATCGGCCCGTTGTTCCGCCTGCCCGTGACAGCGCGTGATCAGCGCGAGGTCGCCTTGACGCTCGTGCCCA
The DNA here is from genome assembly GCF_002080435.1 of Sphingobium herbicidovorans. NCBI lineage: Bacteria > Pseudomonadati > Pseudomonadota > Alphaproteobacteria > Sphingomonadales > Sphingobiaceae > Sphingobium > Sphingobium herbicidovorans. The sequence continues at coordinate 859,421 of NZ_CP020538.1, forward strand.
GCTATCCCGACTTGCCGATGGAACGGGTTTTCACCGACCGCACAAAGACCGACATACCCATGGCGATCTGCCGTCAGGTCGGGCGCGGCCGTGTCGTTTATCTGCCGATGGACCTTGATCGCAGCTTTGCGGAGCTTGGTCATGGCGATCATCTGACGCTGCTGCGCGCCATGCTCAATTGGGCGCATGAAGAAGCGCATCCGTTGCAAGTCGATGGGCCGGGCCTGCTCGACATCGCCTGCTGGCGGCAGGAAAGGTCGCTCACCGCGCATCTCGTCAATCTCAACAATCCCATGGCGATGCGCGGCAGCTATCGTGAGGCGATCCGCACCGGCCCCTATCGCGTCCGTTTGCAACTGCCCGAAGGGCGCCGCGCGGCCCGTGCCCGACTGTTGACGGCCGGAGCCGACGTGGCGCACCGCGCGACGGATGGCTGGGTCGAGGTTGATGTGCCGCACATCGACTTCCATGAAGTGGTCGCGATTGATTTGACGTAGCGAGCCCGTCAAAGTGGTCTCCATTTTCAAGAAAGAAGCAGCCGTCATGATCGACCGCCGCGACATGCTGGCTCTGGGCACGCTTGGCGCGCTCGCTCTGGGCACATCATCGCTTGCCGACGCCGCCTCCGTGACTCCAGACCAGGTCAGCCTGCCCTTTCATGGACGGCAGTTACACGTCCTTGACCTCACGCATCGCCTGACGCGCGCCTTCGCGTTCACGCCGGGCCGCCTCTCCATGGAGGCGGTGGAAGGATCGGGGACGAAAGCGGGCATGGCGCTCAACCGAATTTCCATCGTCGAACATACCGGCACCCACCTCGACGCGCCGCGCCATTTCGCGCCCGACGGAGCATCGGTCGGCGACATCGCGATCAGCCAGTTGATCGTTCCGCTCGTCATCATCGACATCAGGAAAAAGGCGAAGGCCGATCGTGACGCACGGGTCGAGCCAGAGGATGTCGCAGCCTGGGAACGGAAACATGGCCGCATCCCTGCGGGTTCCTGCGTCGCCATGGTGTCGGGCTGGGATCCGCTGGGCGTCGTTGCCAATTACGGCAGCTTGTCCCCAGATGAGCGACGCAAGAGCCCCGGCTTCGATGCTGCGGTCATGGACATTTTGATGAAGCGAAACGTCATAGGGATCGGCGTCGACACTATGTCGATCGACGCGGGGGAAGCGATGCCCGCCTTCCCCGTTCACCAGGCCTGGCTGCGAAGCGGGCGATGGGCGCTGGAGGGGTTGACCAATCTCGACCGGGCGCCCGTTGCCGGCGGCCTGCTGTTTGCAGGGGTCGCGCCGCTGGAAAACGCCACCGGCATGCCTGCGCGGGTGATCGCGCTCTATTGAAAAAAACGCTGCGGCGCCCGCCCGTGCAGGAGCGAGCGCCGCAGCCAATGCCGTCAGGCGCGCATCAGCGATCCGCCATTGACGTCAAAGATCGCGCCATTGATCCAACGGCCATCTTCCGACAGCAGCATCGCGACGACACCCGCATGATCTTCGGATTCGCCCAGACGCGTGTGCGGAGTGCGCGCCATGAAATAGTCGGCCCACTTGGTGGCCTCTTCGGCATTCGCTTCCATCGCCTTTTTCATCTCGCCGGTCACTGTGAAGCCGGGTGCGAGGACATTGGCGGTAACGCCTTCCTTGCCCCAGCGCGCAGCGACATGGCGTGCCAGCGCGTTCACGCCCGCCTTCGCCATGGCATAGCAGGGCCGCGTCGGCTCGGCCCCATGTGCCGAGCCGGAGCTGGTGTAGACGATAGCCCCCTTCCCGCTCTTGACGAGGTACGGAACGACCGCGCGGGTGCACAGCAGATGTCCGCGCAAATTCACCGCGATCGTGCGGTCGAAGGTGGAAAGATCGATGGCAAGCGCATCGCTGTCCTCCATGATAACGCGCAGGTCCGCCGCGTTGATATGCGCGCCGTCAAGGCCGCCAAAGCGACTCACCGCTGCTTCGGTCGCATTCTGCACCGAGGCTTCGTCGGCAATATCGACATGGACGGCGAATGTTTCCCCTCCCGCTTCGTGCGCCACCTGCGTCGCGCCTTCAACGTTGATGTCGGCGGCGCAGACGCGCGCGCCTTCTGCGGCGAGGCGCTTGACAGTGGCAGCGCCAATTCCGGTCGCGCTGCCGAACACGATGATACGGCGGTCTTTGAGGCGATTGTTGGTCATGAGGATCCTTTGGAGAAGCCGGTGGTGTGAGAAATGTCTTCAGTTGAGCAACCACTCACCAAGTGATTAGCAGCCCGTTCGAGCGCCATCACCATCGCGCTGTGATCCTTTTCCGCATCGCCATAAGCAACGCAGCTGCTGAAAAGTTGCTGGGCATTCGCTGTCGCTGGCAGCGATATGCCCAGCGAGCGTGCACCAGACAGCGCGAGATTGAGATCTTTTTGATGCAGCCGGATGCGGAAGCCGGGATCGAAGCTACGGTCGATCATGCGTTGGCCATGCACCTCCAGCACGCGCGATGCAGCAAAACCGCCCATCAGCGCTTCCCGCACCCGCGCCGGGTCCGCGCCCGCCTTCGACGCGAAGACCAGCGCCTCCGACACAGCTTCGATGTTCAGCGCAACGATGATCTGGTTGGCCACCTTGGTAACCTGCCCCGCGCCTACTTCACCGACGAGCGTGATGTTCTTGCCCATCAGCTCCAGCAGTGGCCGGACCCGGTCGAACACGTGCGCCTTTGCTCCGCACATGATGGTGAGGGCGGCATTTTTCGCGCCTACTTCACCGCCGGAAACCGGTGCATCGACATAGTCGCACCCCAGCGCCTCGATCTTTGCTGCAAATTCGCGCGTGGCGATCGGGTCGATAGAGCTCATGTCGATGACGGTGGCGCCGGGCTTTACACCCTCCGCCACCCCATCCGGGCCAAACAGCACGCGTTCGACGTCCGGCGTGTCGGGCAGCATCAGGATCAGGCACTCCACCTCAGCCGCCACCGCCGCCGGCGTGGGACATGCGATGGCGCCGCCTTCACGCAATCCGTCGGGCATCGGCGTGCGATTGGCGCAGCTGTAGATCGCATGTCCTGCCGTTTGCAGGTGCCCGGCCATGGGACGCCCCATGATGCCAAGGCCGATGAAACCGATTTTCATGTCATGCTCTCCTGGAATTGAGATAAGGCTGCGCCCAACCCAGACCCGCCTTGGTATCGGCTGCGGGCCGGTATTCGCACCCGATCCACCCGTCATAGCCAAGCGCGTCGATATGGCTGAGAAGCCAGGGATAATTGATCTCTCCGCTGCCCGGTTCGGCACGGCCCGGATTGTCAGCCAACTGCATATGGCCAATCCGGGGCAGAAGACGTTCAATCGTGCGGGCAAGATCCCCTTCCATGATCTGCATATGATAGATGTCATATTGCAGGCGGACATTGCCCCGCGCTGCCTCGTCGATGACGGACAGGGCGTCGTCAGTCGTCCCGTAGAAATATCCGGGAATGTCGACACGGGTGTTGATAGGCTCGATCAGTATCTCGACACCATCAGCCGCAGCCAGTTCGGCAGCGTGCACGATGTTGGCTATCAGCGTCGACCGGCATTCAGCACTGGCAGGCGCCTTCCCGGCCATGAGGTGCAGGCGCGGGCAGCCTAGCGCTCGGGCATAATCCAGCCCCTTAGTCACGCCAGCGCGAAACTCCTCCACCCGGTCAGGCAGAGCGGCGATGCCCCGCTCTCCCCCGGCCCAGTCGCCTGCGGGGAGGTTGAACAGCACCACCTCCAGCCCGCATTTACGCGCGCGGCCCGCCACATCGGCCGGGTCGGTGTCATAGGGAAACATGAACTCGACGCCGGAAAAGCCTGCCGCTTCCGCCGCATCGAAGCGGTCGAGGAACGGCAGGTCCTGGAACATCATCGACAGATTAGCTGCCAGCTTCACCATATCTCTTCTCTCTAATCCGTGCCGTTCAGAACGCGATGCCCAGCACCAGGTCCATGACGTTGGTTCCCGTCGGGCCCGTGTGGAACAGGTCGCCCGTCTCTTCGAACAGGTGGTAACTGTCGTTGCGCGCCAGCATCTCTTCCGCGTCGAGTCCCGCCGCACCCGCTCGTTCGTGCAGCGCGCCGTCGGCAAAAGCTCCTGCCGCATCGGTCGGCCCGTCGGTGCCATCCGTACCAGCAGCGAGCAGCGCGGCATTGTGCTCCCCCGCCAGCGCCAGGGCTGCGACCAGCGCATATTCCTGGTTGCGCCCGCCCAGACCGTCGCCCTTCACCTGCAATGTCGTTTCCCCGGCGGATACCAGAAGCGCGGGGCGATCCTGCGGCGGGACTGCCCGCAGAGCAACCGTCATCTTCAGCGCCGCATCGTGCGTGTTGCCCGCCATGGCTGCGTCCACATTGTGAACGGTAAGTCCCTCCCGCGCGGCTATGCCGTGCACCGCCTCCACAAGCATGGCGCTATCCGCGAGTATCAGCGCCTCCTGGCGCCCTGCGGCTCGCGTAGCAGGCGGCTCCTCTTTCGCCAGTATGTCGCGGATAGATGCAGGCACCGCTTGCTCCAACCCATAGCGCGCCAGGATTGCCATCGGACTCGCAGCATCCTCCCTGCGCGCGATGGTCGGCCCCGATCCGATCATGCAGAGGTCGCCGCTGGGAATGTCCGACATCAGCAGCGTCAGCACCGATGCGGAACCAACATGGTCCAACAGCCCGCCGCCCTTCACCCGCGACAGGCGCTTGCGAACAGCGTTAATCTCTTCGATTGAGGCCCCGGATCGTAGCAGCAGGTCGGTCACCGCCGCCTTTTCCTCAAGCGTCACGCCATCGGCAGGGGCAACCATCAGCGCTGATGCGCCGCCGGTCAGCAACACGATGACGGTGTCGCGCTCCGTCAGCCCTTCGACCCTACGCAGCATTTCGGTCGTCGCTTCTACGCCTTGCGCGTCGGGGATGGGGTGCCCGGCCTGGCGCTGCCGAATACGTCTTAGCATCGGCTCGGCATGGCCATGCTTCACGATGATGCAGCCGTCGGAAATCCGGTCGCCAAGCAGCGTTTCCAGGCCCTTTGCCAAAGACCCGGCTGCTTTTCCCGCACCGATCACGACGATGCGGCCATCGGGGTGCAGGGGCCAGTCGATGACCTTGTCCCTGTGGCTGATCCGCCAGCGGTCACCCTGCGGCGCGCCAAGACCTTCGACCAGCCTTTCCCCGCGCACCGATTCAAGCGCCTCCACGTAGATATTCTTCAGCAGCGCACGGACGGCTGCCACCTGAGAAAGATCGCCCATGTGGTCAGGGCACCAGCAGGGTGAAGGGATAGACATAGGCTTGCAACATCACGAACAGCCCGATCAGCGAGCCCAGCACAACGCTGTGGACGAACACGTGGCGCAGGATGCGGCCTTCCTGCCCGAACCATTGGGTGGCGGTGGAGGCAACGACGATGCTCTGCGCGTCGATCATCTTGCCCATGACGCCGCCCGCGCTGTTCGCCCCTGCCATCAGCACGGGTGGCAGGCCCAGCTGTTCTGCGGTGATCTTCTGCAATCCGCCGAAGAGCACGTTCGACGCCGTATCCGATCCCGTGACCGCAACGCCCAGCCATCCGAGCATGGTGCCGAAGAAGGGATAGAGCACGCCCGTCGCTGCAAAGGCCAGCCCCATCGACGCGTCGATGCCGCCAAACCGGGTGAGATAGCCCAGCGCCAGCATGGCCGCGATGGTGAGCAGCGATGGCAGCACCAGCTTCCATGTGCGCAGATAGACAAGGCCGACCGTGCGCGCGGGCACCCGCAGCAGCAGTGCGGAGGCAAGCGCGGCCACCAGGATCGCTGTGCCCGTCGCCGACAGGAGATTGAGGTTATAGACGGCCTTTTCATATTCAGGCGCGCTGACGACAGGCGGCAGCCGCTGGATCACCCCATCAAGCCCGGCAAAGGGCAGACGCAGCGCGAAGATCGCATCCAGCCCCTGCTTCATGAAGGGGAGGCCCCACAGGAAAACGCAGCCGGTCAGGATGATCCACGGCATCCACGCGCGGCGGACGGCGGCAGGGTCATGCAGCGGCTGAGCATTGGCCGCATCCGCTGTCGCCGCAACGTCCCGCTCATCCCCTGCGGCGAGCTTCGCCTCATTGACATGCATGATGCGCGCGGGCTGCCATATCCGCAGAAAGGCGATCAGCGTGGCGATAGAGGCAAGCGCCGCGCCGATGGAGGTGAGCCAGGGCCCGTGAAGATTGGAAATGAGCAATTGCACGACCGCAAAGCTGACGCCTGCCACCAGCACTGCCGGGAGCACCTCCATCGTCCGCCGCCATCCGCAATAGGCCACCAGCAACCAGAAAGGCACGATGATGGCGAAAGGCGTCATCTGCCGCCCGACCATCGCCGATAATTCCATCAGCGGAAGACCCGTCACCCCGGCCAACGTAACCAATGGCGTGCCGAGCGCCCCAAAGGCGACAGGCGCTGTATTGGCGATCAGCGACAGGCCGGACGCCTGCAGCCGCGTGAAGCCAAGTCCGATCAGCATCGCGCCCGTCACCGCGACCGGAGTCCCGAACCCCGCAGCGCCCTCGAAAAAAGCGCCAAAGCAGAATGCGATCAGGAGCAGCTGCAACCGGCTATCCCCCGTGATCGATGTGATCGCCCCACGCAGCACATGGAACTGCCCGGTCGTTTCCGTCAGCTGATACAGGAAGATGATGTTAAGCACGATCCAGCCGATCGGCAGCAGCCCGTAGGCGGCCCCGAACCCCGCCGCACGAAGCGCCAGGCCCGCAGGCATGCCGAACGCCAGCACCGCGACGGCCAGGCCTGCTCCTAGCCCCATGAGTGCGGCGATATGCGCCCGCACATGAAACAGGCCGATCGCGCCGAGCAGCACGACCACAGGGACGGCAGCTACCAGCGCGGACAGCAGACCATTGCCCAAAGGATCATAATTTTGCGCCCAGATCATCGCGCCACCCTTGCCTTGTTCTCGGTCAACTTTCGCTCCAATCGCGTCGCAGCTGAGGGTTCAGCAAACTCGGCAAGCAGTCGCTAAGCTGGAGACCTTAGGAACGAAACTCGTCTTTCCGCGATGCGGAACACATCCGCCGTCCAGCGGCATGGCGTCCCACAGGGCGGAACGCCGGTCGCCGGACGATTGTGGACGGAGTGTGGCCGGGGCAGACTGGAACCGGGACGTCCGAAATAGATCAGGAGCATGAGGAGGATGGAGTTGAAAGCGAACGGCGGGATTTCGCGCCGCGACCTCGTGCGCGCCCTGCCCGCGGCAGCGATGGTGAGCACTCTTCCCAGTCAGAGCTGGGCTGCTGAGAACAGTGGCAGCTTTGATCGGCGGCAATGGTGGGAGCATGAATATCGCATTCTCCAGACCAATCTGCGCGAAATCGACGCACTTGAAGATCCCCGGACGATCGCCCGCGAAACCCGCGCGTTCGGGGCTAACGTCATCGTTTCGAACATTGGCGGCATTGTCGCCTTTTACCCTACTCAATTGCCGCTTCATTATCGCAACCCGTTCATGAAGACCGACTTCGCAGGTGAAATGGTGGCCGCCGCCCATGCGGAGGGCCTGGCCTATATAGGGCGCTTCGATCTCTCCAAGGCGACGAAGCCTGCCTATGATGCACATCCCGACTGGTTCATGCGCAATCGCGACGGCACTCCGCGCGAATATGCCGGGACGTACCAGGCGTGCCCCAATGGTGGCTGGGCGCAGGATTATAGCCTGCAAATCTTGAAGGAAGGGGTCGAGCGTCACGACGTCGATGGGCTGTTCTTCAACATGACGGCCTTTGTGCGGACCGACTATTCCAACGTGGATCATGGCATTTGTGTATGCGACAATTGCCAGCGGCGGTTCCGGGAGCTTTACAAGCTGGAACTTCCCCGAACCGATGACGGAACCGATCCCAATTGGGGCGCCTATCAACAGTTTCAGTCGCGTATCATGGCCGAACTGTCAGCCAAGGCGCGCGAAGTTATCAAGGCAGCGCGCCCTAACGTGCCGCTGATGGACTTTTTCGGCGGCGTGGTCGCGCGCGGGGAGGTGCAGCGGCGTGTGTCGCGTAAAGCGCCGGAATGGCCGCACGCCATGGGGGAACAGACGCGCGCCTTGATGGCGCTAGCGCCGGGCAAGGCTTTTTCCGCGACGTCTGCCGCGCATATGGACTATCCATGGCGGCAAGTGACGGAAAGCGCCGAAAACCACCTGCTGCGCTTCGCCCAGGCATTGGGCACTGGAGCCAAGCTTGACCTTTACCTGATGGGCACGCTGGGTGATCAGGACGATCCCCGCTTCCTGCCGCCGGTTTCGCGCCTGTTTCACTGGCACGCGGCCAATGAGCAGCACTATGCCGGGCTGGAGCCGGGTGCGAGGATCGCGCTCTACAATATGGGCTCGATCTTTCAATCGGCTGGCACGGGCCTGGCGCGCTACAGCAATAATGCACAGCGGGGCGCTTATCAGGCGCTGGTCGATGCACGCCTGCCCTTCTGGATGACCAACGGCATGCAGGTGGCCAAGGCCACCAAGGACCGCGCCTATGATGTCATCATCATGCCGCATATCATGAGCCTTGATGAAGGCGACGCCGCCGCGCTCGACGCCTTCGTGGAGGCCGGCGGCTTGATCATCGCCACCGGCTATACGGGTGCGCTGGGCAAAGACGGCAAGCCGCGGAGCAGACCGGCAATGAAATCAAGCCCGGTAGACAGCTTCGGCCAACCGCGCGACGGCCATGGCTGGTCGCTCGACATGAGCAAGGCGGCCATTCCCATGGGGCCGGGGCGGATGCCCATCGACGAAACATTCTTCCCGGTTACGCCCCGCACCGGCGCGACAAGCCTGATCCCGTTCGCACCGGACCAGCGCTTCGGCCCGCCCGAATTTTCCTATGCCCGGCCGGGCGAAGCCGCGCGTGCCGACGCGGGTGCGCTGGTGATGGCTTATGGCAAAGGGCATCATGTCCATGTCCCATGGCTGCCCGACTGGCTCTACTATCGCGACGGTACGGACGCGCACCGACTGTTGTTCGAAAGCCTGATCGCTCGTTACGCCCCGCCGCCACCTCTTCTTCTGGAAGGCCGAGGCCCGATCGAGATGATGGCGATGCGGCAACCCGCCACGGGCAAGATGCTGGTCCATGTCATAAACTATTCGGGCCAGCGCAACACCCGCTATGGCGATCCGGTGATTGCACAAGGACTGAAGCTTGGCGTGCGTGGCCCGGCAGGCGGCACTGCCCGGATGCTGGTGGCTGGAAAGGCGGTCCGGGGCAAGCGGCGCGCCGGCGACCAGGATCATCTGTGGTTCGATCTGCCGCCGGTCGATACCTTTGAGGCGGTGCAGCTCACAATGAGCTGACGTTCGGACGGGGGAGAGGCCGCTGGCCGCCCCTCCCCGCCCTGAGCCCGATCAGAAGTCCGGGGCGAGATCCATCAATACAATGCCCTGGCCAACGCCTGCGTCAATCACGTCGGCCGATCCAACCTGCGCCGCGATCATCCGGCCATCCGGCCGCACGACAGGGTTGCCATATTTCCAGCCGCCATATTGCACAATGTTCGTCATGCGCGTGTAGCGGGGCTTTTTAGTTTCAAGGTCCAGCACGCAAAGATCCATGCCCTTCGACCGGTCCTGCGCGCATTCGACCAGGGTCCGCTTGCCGTCAGGAAAAATGCCCTCGACTTCGTTATAGATGGTAGCAGGCGTCGGATATTCGGTGATATTTTTAGTCGCGAAATCAACCGAAAGAACTTTGGTCTCTACACCCGTCGGCCCTTTGCCGTGATAATAGCAGGGCATGGTCAACCCCTTGTCGCCCGGCAAGAAGTCCTGCGCTTCAACGAAGCATTCAGTGGTCGTCACGATTTCCCGCACGTCTTCCAGCTTTGCCGACTGCCCGTTAACGGCAACGCGGCCAGTGTAGATGGTCGTCGATGCTGGCTTGCCGCCACCCGGCGCCTTCACCTGGCTCCACGCGACCATGTTGCTGCGCGGGCTCACCGCTATTCCTTCGAACACGGTGATGCCCAACGGAACTGGCGCACTCATCGCCTGTGCGTCCATCCAGAACAGTTCGATACGGCCATGGCGGGTTTCTTCCCGCGTCTTTCCCAAAATGCGGGGGCCAAGCAGCATGTAGCTGCCGTCAGGGAGATAATGCACCCGCAAAAAGCCTTCGCTGGCGGCGTGGCTTGTCAGGTTGCGCGTACGGCCAGTCGCCATGTCATATTCAAAGGCGTCTCCATAGGATTTGCCGATGAACGCCAACTTGTCCCCTTTAGCCGAAAAGACGGGCCGTTCCCCGAATGCGGAGATCAGGCGCTGCCCGGGCGGCATGTCTTGAATGGGATTACCCGGCTTGTTTCCCAGCGGCATCGTCGCGGGCACGGCGTCGCCGCGGGTAAAGGTCTGCGCGGTGAGCGCGGACAAGGGCACTGCCGCAAATAGCGCGGTGGCCAACACATGCTTTGCCTTCATTGATCGTCCTCCTTATCCCTGCGCAAGCAGCTTGCAGGCCGCCGCAAGTCAAGCTGGCGTAATGGATGTTTCACCATATGGACAGGACGACTAACCGCTGGTCAGGAAACGCGGCGGGCGGTAAAGCCATGGCATGACCACCGAATGCGCCGCCATCGCCACAGAGCCGGAGACTTCCGGATATCGCCGCGTGCTGGAACACTTGCGCGACCTGCTCGTGAATGGCGGTGTAGAGACCGGCCAGCGCCTGCCGAGCGAGCGGGAACTGGCGCTGAGCCTGGGGGTGAGCCGCCCTGCCGTGCGCGAAGCCGTGCGCGCGATGGAGATGATCGGCGTGCTGGAAACGCGCCATGGACGCGCCAGCACCGTGCGGGTCCCCGATGCATCTGTTTTGGGCGAGTTCTTCTCGCTTGCGCTGGCGCAGCAACCCGCGATCATTGAGGACATTGTCGAGGTCCGCATTGCGCTGGAACGGCAGGCCCTTCGCCTCGCCTGCACCCGTGCGACACCCGAAGACCAGCGCAACCTCGAAGGGGCGCTGGAGGAGATCGAAGCGACCATCGATGACGTGTCCAGCGGAGGTCATGCCGACCTTCATTTTCACACGCAGTTGGTCGCCGCCGCACATTCCCCCGCTCTGTCGACGGTTTACGGCACGATCACGCATCTGCTGGAACGGTCACATGTTGAACGGCGCAGACGCATCGCGAATAGTCCCAAGGCGAGGGATTATCTGGTCGATCATCACCGCAAAATCTATGAAGCTGTCCGTTCTGGCGATGCGTCCACGGCTGACGATTTGATCCTCAGCCATTTCGCCATCGGCGCCGCCTGGAAAATGCAGGGAACGGCTGCGGCTGACTAGCCGTCGATCAGGATAGCGCGAAAATCGTTGACGTTGGTGCGGGTCGGACCAGTGATCACCAGATCGCCCAGCGCCTTGAAGAAACCGAAGCTGTTATTCTCACGCAGCATCCCGCTCGCGGACATGCCGGCTGCTCTGGCCCGCGCCAACGTGCTTTCGTCGACGATCGCGCCCGCATGCCCTCCCACGCCGTCAATGCCATCCGTGTCGCACGCCAGCGCTGAAATCCCCGGCGCGGCGTCCAGCGACATGGCAAGGCTCAACATATATTCGCTGTTGCGCCCGCCGCTGCCCGATGGATTGCCGACCAGCACCGTCGTCTCTCCGCCCGACAGCAGCGCCCAGCGCCCGCCTTTGCGCTGATGGTGCAGGGCAAGCGCGGCGTGAACGATGCCGAGTTCGGTCGCATCCCCTTCCAGATCATCGCCCAGATAAACCGGCTTATATCCCGCCGCTGCGGCCACCTCCCCCGCAGCCTCCAGCGCCATGCGGTTGCGCGCGACAATTCGCGTATCCGTCCGCGCAAGTTCAGGCGATCCGGGGCGCGGCGTCGCATGCCGGTCATCGTTCAGCACCGCCATCACATTGTCGGGGACGGTGATGCGATAGCGCTCGATCACCCGGCGCGCATCGTCCAGCGTCGTGCGATCCGCCACGGTCGGGCCGGACGCGATCAGCGCGGGATCATCCCCCGGCACATCAGAAAAGGCCAGGGTTACGACCTCCGCCGGGTGCGCCAGCGCGGCAAGGCGCCCTCCCTTGACCTGCGACAGGTGCGTGCGCACGCAATTGATCTGAGAGATGGTCGCCCCGCATAGCAGCAGTTCCCGCGTCAAACGGCGCTTGTCGTCCAGCGACACCCCATCGACCGGCAACGCCAGCAGAGCCGACCCGCCGCCTGAGATCAGCGCCAGCAATTGATCCTGTTCGCCAAGCCCGCGCACGGCTTTCTGGATCAGCTGCGCCGCGTGCAAACCATGCTGGTCGGGCAAGGGATGTCCCGCCTCTATGACCAGCGCATCCGCGGGCAAGGCGCCGGGCGGCAGTCCGTGACCATAGGGAATAAGGACGATCGCCTGCGTACCCGACGGCGAATGGCGCAGTGCTGCACTGGCCATTGCCGCCCCGGCCTTGCCCACCGCCAGCACCAGCCGCCGTCCTTCCGGCGGCGGCGGCAGATGCGATGGCAGACAGCGCTCGGCAGAGACCGCGGTCAGGGCAACGTCGAACATCTCCCGCGCCAGCGCGATCCGCGCCGCTTTCACCCTGTCGCCGTCCGTCAATGCCCGTTCCTCGCCCACCGATATATTCCGGGCTTACAAAGCAGTGGTCGTACCTGCAAATCGCAACTTGCGAGAAAATGGGAATTCCATCTGGCGGAACAAGATTGCAGCCCGGCTACTTGGCTTTCCTTCCCAGCAGCAGGCGAGCCTGCGTACCCCAGGCGCCGACGAACAGGTCTTCGACACCATCTCCGTTGACGTCGCCTTTCGCCATGCTCCAGCTGCGCCCCACCGTTGGAGTCGGCATGGCGGCCGCCGTCACATCGCTGAAGCGGCCCTTGCCGTCATTGGCATAGGCGCGCAGTTGCAGCGGCTTGAAACCCGGCACGTCGATCGCCCCGACGACCAGGTCGGGATGACCATCATGGTTGAAATCCATCACCATCCCGCCCCAACTGGAAAAGCGGTTGGCGGGCAGGCGCGATTTGGTTTCGTCACGGAACTTGCCACGCCCCTTGTTGATCAAAAGCCGCGCTTGCGGATCCTTGTCCCATTTCTTGTTGTTGCTGGTGAGGTTCAGAAACAGGATGTCGGGCCGCCCGTCGCCATTGGCGTCGAACACATGAACCTCACGCGTTTCCATCGGCGTCAGGAGCTGGAGGCCCTTTGACGCCTCGCGAAAACGCCCTTTGCCGTCGTTCAGCAGCAGGCGGTTTGGCGGGCTTTCATTAGCGATCACCATGTCGAGATCGCCGTCGCCATCTACATCCGCCAGCGCGATGTCCTGCGTATCATCCTCATAGGCAGGCAGGTGCGTCGCCGTGGCGTCGATGAAGGTTCCGGGCTGCTTGGGATCGTTGAGCCACAGGAAATTCTGCGCCGAAGCGCGGGGCTTGCCGGGGCGGTCCTCCGCCGAATTGCCAATGACGATGTCGGGCAGGCCATCGCCATTGACGTCGCCGATCGCCAGGCCATTGCCCTCGCTCATCTTCGGCAACCTGTCCGACGCTTCCGTAAACACGCCTCCCGGCCCGCCGAGGAACAGTTGGTGGGCATGATCCTCCTCGGCAACGAAGATCAGGTCGGGATATCCATCGCGGTTGAAGTCGGCCGACAGCACATGTTCGGTATCATGCGCCTTGGTGCCAAGAGCGCCCTGTTTCCAGGTGAAACGCCCCTGCCCGTCATTGATGTAAAGTCGGTTCGGACCCATTTCGACAGCCAATACCGCGTCCAGATCGCCGTCGCCGTCCACGTCTACCAGCGCAACATCCAGCGCGTGGAGATATTTGGAAACCGGGACATGCGTGTCCGTCACATCATCGAACAGCAATGTCGACGCGGCTTCATTCTGCGCCTGCCCAGGTATCGCGCCCGCCAGCAGGAAAGCGACGATTGCCGTTCGGCTCATCAGGCGCCGGTTCATCATGCGGTCTCCAGCGAGCGAAGATAGGAAAGACTTTTGGCGAGCGAGTCGATGCGCGGGCCGGTGAAGGGCGCCTCTTGTTCGACAAAGAAATTGCGCACGCCCGCGCCCTGGGCCACCTTCAGGATCGCGGGCCAGTTCATCATGCCCGATCCGACTTCCGTCGGCTTTTGCTGCATATGATAGTTGACCTTCGTGCTCGGGGCGATGTCCTTCACATGCATCTGGGTGAAGCGACCGCGATAGCGTTTGAGCCAGGCGACCGGATCGTGCCCCGCCGCCGCCAGCCATCCTGCGTCCAGCTCGAAATCAACTATGCTGGGGTCCGTTCGTTCAAGCAGGATCTGCAAACCTGTCTTCGTCCCGATCGGCGCTAGCTCAACATTATGGTTATGGTAGCCGATGCGGATGCCATGCTTCTTGAGGACGGCGCCCTTCTCATTGAGGAAATCGGCCATGCGTTCGTAGCGGTCCGCCGTAATGGGCGGGCCATCCGGCTTCACTAGCGACATGAAGGAGATTGGCGCACCCCAGATCGGGTCCTTGGGAAACTGGAACAGCGGCAAGACGGCGTTACGCGAGCCCAGGATATTGAGCTGCTCGACCAACTTATCGAGATTGTCGAAGTTCAGTCCGCTTGCTCCGGGCACCGATGAGGAAGCGGCGACATGCGCGCTTCGACATGTAAGGCCCGCTTTGTCCAGCGCAGCGCGGAACTCCGCAGCCGATCGCCGGTGCAGTGACGCAAGCTCCACGGACCGGACTCCCGCCCCCGCGATGCTGGCGAGCGCGCCGTCGAAGTCGCGGTTAAGGTCCGGATCGAACATGTACAGCTGAACGCCCGGCCCATCTTTCCCCAGCAAGGAAGCGGGTTTGCCGCGCGCCATCGCGGGCATGCCGCTCGCCAGCATCAACAAGGCGGAGGACTTAAGCAGGTCGCGACGATTCATCGATAATGTCTTTCAGTTTGGAAGGATCAGGCGAGTGCGGCCTTGCGGCTCGCCTCCCGCAGCGAGGTCTCGGGATAGCGCATCATGCACAGGACTACGCCAAGCGAAAACAGCGCGGGCACGACGCCGATCAAGGTCCGCAAGGGCAAGGCGTTGCGCGGGTCACTGGCATGGGCGGGATCAAAGCCGAGCCAGCCAAGCAGCAGGAAGGCGAGGCCGACCGCCAGCCCCAGCGCCAACTTCATCGATCCGTTGAGCGTCGCATAAAGCAGCCCCGTGCGATCGACGCCGAAGCGGGCACGAGTGGCGTCGGCGACATCGGCCATCAGTGCGCGGGGCAGGAACCAGGCGATGGGAATGCAAAGGCCCAGCGCCGCGACATTGGCAGCCGTCAGCCAGAAAGCGTTTGCAGGCTGCGTAGCCATCAGCAGTTGCAGCGCAGCCTGTGTCAAAGCTCCGACTTGAAGCGCGCGCGCCTTGCCAATCCGGCCCGCAAGCTTGGCGAACAGCGGCGTTCCGGCAAAGGCTGCCGCATAGGCGATCAGGATGAGCGTGCTGGCCGCCGCCCGGTCAAAGCCCAGTTGTCCCATGTAGAAGAACAGCGCCACGGCATTGGCCACGCCGGTCGAAAGGGCAATCAGCAAGTCTGCCAGCACCAGCCGCACGACCGGCCCTTGAGAAAAGAGCGCGACATAATCGCGCAGGGCCAGGGCTGCCTGAGCGCCTTCAGCGGGCTGCTTTTCGGGTGTGGTCTTGAGCGCCAGAAGGATCGCGGCGGGGATCAGAACGATCATGACCCAGCCCGCCGCGTGCATCCCTGCCGCCGGATCGCCCGGATAGGCGCTTGCGACCAGCGGCAATATGGCGAGGATCGAAAACTGGCCCGCCGTGGCGAATATCTGCCACCAGGCGAAGATGCGCGTCCGCTCCGTCGCGCCAGTCGCAAGGGTCGCTGTCCAGGCGAGGTGCGACAGCACGATCATGGAAAAGCCAAGGAAAGCGATGAACAGCCATACCCACAGAAAGGCCATGCCGACCCCGCGCTCCGCCTGGAACAGCGCATAGGTCGACAGCATCAGGATCGGCGCGCTTGCGACCAGCCACGGACGATAGCGCCCCCACCGTGATCGCGTGGCGTCCATCATGCCACCCAACAGAGGGTCGATCATCAGGTCCAGTACGCGCACTGTCATAAAGGCGGTGCCAACCGCGGCCACCGGCAACGCCAGCGCGTTAGCGTAAAATTCGGGCAGGAACACCGTGACAAGGGTCGCATAAGCCTGGATCGCCAAAGCGGTGACGCAAAAGCCCGCCAGCCTGCCGCGATCCATCGCGTCCTCCCTGCCCTGCGTCATTCAGCCCTCCCCCTTGATCGGATTCCAAACTGGTAATACCACGGCATCATCAAAGCGCCAGTGGGCAGTTCGATTCTGCCGCGTAAAAGACTGTGGAAGCGGCGCTGACACGTTGTTCGGGGGATCGATGCGCAAACCAGAAACATTGTCCGGTGACGAACATCTCATCCCGTTTCGGGACGTCATCGGCTTTGCCAACGATCATGCCGGTTTCCCGTTGCGCCTGCCGGTTCTGGACCTGCTTGCCCGCCATAGCGGACGCATCATCGATGTCGGTGCGCAGTCGGAAGAACCGGTGGATTTTCCCGACATCACCCGTCGGGCAGTGCAAGCCATCCTCGACAAGCAGACAGACCGCGTCATCCTGTTGTGCGGCACGGGCGCGGGCGCGTGCATCGCCGCCAACAAGGTGCGCGGCATCCGCGCGGCCGTCGCGCACGACACCTATGTGGCTCGGCAGGCCGTCGTGCATGACGATGTCAATGTGCTGTGCATCGGTGCGTGGATCACCGGCCCGCAGATCGCGCTCGACATCATCCGCCATTTTCTGGCTGCACAGTTCAGCGACGAAGAACATTTCCGCCGCCGCGTCGCAAAGCTCGCGATGCTCGAGCAGGGCGGCTGACTGATCATGGCGGGCAAGGTCGTCGTGCTGGGCAGCGTCAATATCGACCTTCTGGTCAGCACGCCGCGCCTCCCCTGTGCCGGCGAGACCGTATCGGGGACAAGTCTGACCCGCCAACTCGGCGGCAAGGGCGCAAATCAGGCCGTCGGCGCGGCGCGTGCGGGGGCGCATTGCATCTTGCTGGGCGCTGTCGGAAAGGATGAGGACGGCGACAGCATGTTGGCGGCGCTCAACAGCTATGGCGTCGATACCGGACGCATACGCGCCACCTCCTCCGCAACCGGCTGCGCGGTGGTTGCGACATCCCCGCAAGATAATCAGATCATCCACATCGCGGGCGCGAACAGCGACGTGGACGCGATACTGGCGGCGGACGTCGATCTTGGGCCAGAAGACGTTTGCCTTGCCCAGATGGAAACGCCAATCCCGGCCACGGCGACCCTGTTCCAGCGTGCCCGGGCCGCCCGGGCCTGCACCATTCTCAACGCCGCGCCCGCATCGACCGCCGCGCTTGATTTGCTGCCTCTCTGCGACATTCTGATCGTCAACGAGAGCGAATTGGCCCTGCTCGCCGGATCGGACGCCGGGTCCATGCTGGACGATCAGAGCCTGCTGTCGAGCAGAAGCCTGCTCGGATTGCAGTCTGGCCAAACGCTGTTCGTCACTTTGGGCGCGGACGGTCTGGCGATCATCGGACAGGACGCGATCCAGCGCATCGCGGGGCGGTCAGCCACGGTGGTCGACACTACCGGCGCGGGCGATTGTTTTTGCGGCTATCTCGCTGCTGGCTTGGCACGAAGCGATCCAACAGACCAGGCTGCAATAGAGGCGAATGCCGCTGCGTCCATCGCTGTCCAGTCCTTCGGCGCGGCGGCCTCGATCCCCAATCGCGCAACCGTGCTGCAAAGCCTGGGCAACAGCCCCGCACTTACCTGCTAAAAATATCGACAAAGGAGCCTGAAGCGTGACCCATAACATTGCGGCCCGTAAGCCCAATCTAGCCGCCGCCATGTTGAGCGCGGCACTGTTGACCGCTGCGCTCCCGCTGACCGCCGCGCCTGCCGCCACGACGACGGTCGCCAGCATCGATTATCTGACAGCGCCTTTCCATCAGGAACGCCTTTTGGACTGGGGCAACCGGCCCAACTGGTCGCCGGATGGCCGCCGCATAACCTTCACGAAAGACGATCTGGTCGATAGCCCTGCCTATGAAATCGATGTGCGCACGAAAAAGGTGCGCTGCCTGACCTGCAAATTCGGCGACACGCAGTTCGTCACCCGCATCTTCTACCTGCCTGACAACAGCTTTCTCATCGAAGCCGCGCCGGGGATGAAGGGGGGCAGCGGCGGGGCCGCCGATGCGGCGCGCACCCAGCTCTTCTGGATGTCCAAGAAGCTGGCCCGCCCTGTTTCGCTGAACAGCGGAGCCATGGGAGACATCGCCATCGCCCGCAGCGCCAATGCCGATGGATCGGTCGACATCGCCTGGTCGCGCCCGACCGCGACAGGTCTGGAACTCACCAAGGCACGGCTGGTCAATGATGGACGCACCGCGCAGCTCGCTGACCAGCAGGCGCTCTACACCTACCGGCCCGGCCAGCCCGGTCCCGCCAGCTTCCCTGAAGCCTATGACTTTATCGACGGCGGGCGGAGCGTCATGTTCTGGACAACCGAGGTGGACGCGCTCGACAGCGAAATGTACAAGGTCGACATCGCCACCAAGACCGTGAGCAAGGTCTACGCCACCCCTTCCCACAATGAGACCCATGTCTTCCCGGACGAACGATACGGGCTGGAGGAAGCGAATATTCATTCGGATCCGGATGGCCCCTATCGCGGCGTAAGCGCCCACATCAAGCCGGGCGTCGAGCAGATCCTGCGCTTTGCCGGCAAAAGTGACGCAGCGGAGATCGCCGCCACCCACTCCGGCAAGGGGTTCGATATCTTCGTCATCACGATGGACGGCAAATCTCGCCGGGCCCTTACCAATGTCAGCCCATCCGGCGCGCAGGCGCATCAATCCGTCGTGTCCCACGACGGCCGCCGCATCGCTTTTGCGATCAAGGATCCCACCGGAAAGTCGGGCCATGCGACGGGGCTCTATATAGGAACCTTCGGCGAATAATAAGCAGACGCGAGAAGCGGCGGACAGGGAGACAATGGCAGCGGGCGTGGCCAAAACCACGCCCGCAATTCTCTCTTTTGTTCGAGAATGGTGCGCCCGACGGGATTCGAACCCATGGCCCTCAGATTAGGAATCTGATGCTCTATCCTGCTGAGCTACGGGCGCCCGTTGACGGCTCTATGCTGCCCCGCAGGCGTGGTCAATTCTTCGCTTCAGGTGGAACCACGGGAAACAGCAGCGGCGCCACCTCGACGCCTTCGGAAATCAGGGCGCGCGCTTCCTCGGGCGCTACTTCGCCATGGATGCTCGCCCGGTCCTTTTCCCCATAGTGCATCGCGCGGGCATGTTCGGCGAAACCACGGCCGACCCAGGTCGAATCTTCCAGCACCTTTGCCTGGGCCTCAGCCAGCGACTGCATGATCTCGCGCATCCGCGTTTCGTCCCCGGCCAACGCGACGGGAGCAGTCGGGCCAGCGGGAACAGGGGTCTCAGCAGGGCGGCGGTTACCTTTTGCGGCGACCGCGGGGGCCATCACCGCCTTGGACACATCGGGGTCGCCGCACATGGGGCAAAGCAACAATCCACGCGCGGACTGATCTTCAAAATCCGCGGTCGATCCGAACCATGCTTCGAACACATGGCCATGGGCGCTGCATTTAAGGTCGAAAACAATCACGAAATCGTCACATCCGCTGGAAGGATACGCCGGTTGGCGATTGCGGGCACCCGCCCGCGCACCTCCTCTACGCGCGAGAGATCGATTTCCGCAAGGGCAAGACCACGCTCCACGCCCATGTCCAGCACGACTTCACCCCAAGGATCGACGATCAGGCTGTGGCCATAGGTTTCCCGCCCATCTTCATGCACGCCCGCCTGCGCGGCGGCGATGACGAAACAGCCCGCCTCGACCGCGCGCGCGCGCAGGAGGACATGCCAATGTGCCTGACCGGTGGGCACGGTGAAGGCGGCCGGCATCAACAATATCGTCGCCCCGGCGTTGGTAAGCGCGCGATACAAATCCGGGAAGCGCATGTCATAGCAGACGGAAAGACCCATCCGCCCCCATGGCGTATCGACGGCGACGACCTGCTCACCCGGCCCATAAACGGAGGATTCCCGCCAGCTTTCGCCGGTGGCGAGATCCACATCGAAAAGATGGATCTTGTCGTAACGAGCGCGGATCGCTCCGTCCGCGTCGATCATGAAGCTGCGATTGGCCCAGCGCCCGTCGCTGCGTTCGTCCTTCAATGGCAGCGATCCCAGATGCACCCACAGGCCGTGCTTCGCCGCCGCGTTACGAACCTGCGCAAGCACCGGGTCATCCGCTTCGCTGCGCAATGTAGCCGCCGCCCGCGACCGGTCGCGATCCAGATAGCCTGCCATTTCGGGCGTGAAGAGCATGTCCGCCCCCTCCGCCTTGGCGCGCTCAACCATCATCGCGATGGTGTCGCCATTCGCTGCGGGGTCGATACCGCTGGTCATCTGGAAGATCGCGGCGCGCATATTGTTCATATCCCCAGCAACGGGTCCAGCCGGCCCTGCCGGTCCAGCGCCGCCATGTCATCGCTGCCGCCGATATGCCTGCCGTCGATGAAAATCTGCGGCACGGTCGTCCCGCCATTGGCGCGCTCCAGCATCTCGGCGCGCTGGGGTCCGCCCATGGTGATGTCATATTCGTCGAACGCCACGCCCTTGCTCTCCAACAGACCCTTTGCGCGCGCGCAGTAGCCGCACCATGCCTTCGTGTAGATTTCCACCTTCGCCATTGCATACTCCTTGCGGGCTGAAATTGTCGCTGGGTCTGCCTTTGTCAATCGGCGCCCTCTGCGCCCTCCGGCAATGCACGCGCCCAGCACATCAGGTGAACGCTGGAAGCGCCGCCCCGTTTCAGCACCCTGGCGCACGCCGCCGCCGTCGCCCCGCTGGTATGCACATCGTCGATCAACAGCACCGACCGCCCCTTGACCCGATGCGCCGGGGCCAATGCAAAGGCTCCCCGGACCGCCTTTGCCCGCTGACCAGCGTGCATGCCCCGCAACGGCTGGGTCGCCCGCATCCGCAGCAGCGCATATTTGTCCACCTCCAGCCCCGTCGCGCGGCCCAGATGATCGGCGATCAATGCCGATTGGTTGAAACCACGCCACCACTGCCTCCAGCGATGAAGCGGCACCGGCACGATCAGCGGCGGGGCATCGAACACGGGCAGCCGCCGCGCCATATGTCCCGCGATCAGCCGCGCCAGGCCAATGCGCCGCCCATATTTCAACCGCAGCGCGACCGCCCGCGCCACATCGCCATAGGCCAGCACGGCCCGCGCGCTGTCATAAGGCGGCGGTTTGGCGAGGCAGGCGCCGCACGCCGCATCCGGCCCGCGATCATGGTCGAAGGGCACGCCGCAGCGCGCGCAGCAAGGATCGCCCAAGAAACGCATCCCGCCCCAGCAGAACAGGCAAAAAGCGTTGTCGCTCGCCACTATCGCGCCACATCCGGGGCATCGGGGCGGCAGGGCGTAATCCAGCGCGGGACGTAAAACGGCCTTGAGAATAGGGGCAAGCGGCATGATCTCCCTTGTTCCCGTTCCGCCCCCGATGCACAAGGCCCGCCATGACCCAGCCTGACATCTTCGACCGGTCCCTGCGCGCCCGGCGGCGGGACCGTATGTTGGCCCGATTTGCGGACCATGACTTTCTCTACCGTGCGATGCTGGACGAACTACTGGACCGACTGGTCGATGTGCAGCGGGACCTGCCGGAAGCGCTCGTCATAGGATGCCCCGATGCCAGCGCCCGCACCGCGCTTGAGGCGATGGGCAAGCGCGTCGTCTGCGCCGACCCCGGCTTTGCTGCCGCCCATGCGCAGCGGGGCGTGCAGGCGGAGGAGGATGCGCTGCCCTTCGCCGACGACAGTTTTGATCTGGTGGTCGCCTGCGGAACGCTGGACAGTGTCAATGATCTGCCCGGCGCGCTCATCCTGATGCGCCGGGTGTTGCGCCCCGATGGCCTGATGCTAGCGGCCTTTACCGGCGCGGGCACCCTGCCCCGCCTGCGCGCCGCGCTGATGGC
Source organism: Sphingobium herbicidovorans (assembly GCF_002080435.1). Taxonomy (NCBI): domain Bacteria; kingdom Pseudomonadati; phylum Pseudomonadota; class Alphaproteobacteria; order Sphingomonadales; family Sphingobiaceae; genus Sphingobium; species Sphingobium herbicidovorans. The sequence goes on from NZ_CP020538.1 coordinate 881,505, forward strand.
GGGCGAAGGCGACCGCCCGGCGCAGCATATCCATCCTCAGGTTGATGTACGCGCGGCGGGCGACCTGCTGAGCCGCGCGGGCTTTGCCATGCCGGTCGCGGATAGCGAGACGCTGACGGTGCGCTATGGCGACATGCTGCGATTGATGCACGACCTGCGCGGCATGGGCGCGGGCAATGCGCTTGCGTCGCATCCCCCTGCCCTGCGGCGAGACACGCTGATGGGCGCGGCCCAGCATTTCGCCGCCGCAGCCGATGCGGACGGCCGGACGGCCGAGCAGATGGCGATCCTGTATCTAAGCGGCTGGAAACCCGACGCAAGCCAGCCCAAACCAGCCCGGCGGGGGAGCGGAAACATATCGCTCGCAGACGCTCTCAAACGGAAGGACTGATCGCCGTCGCCAAGACAGCTCAGGCCGCCAGTCGCAAAAAGGGAACCGGCTCTGTCGACCGAAGCACGATGGGTCTGCCTTCGGAAGCCTCGAACAATTCGCCGTCCAGAATCACGCTGCTGTGATCGCCCTCGATGCGGATGATGTCGCCCTGTTCCAGATGAACACCCTGCACCTGCCCCTTGCCAACGCGCCGCGTGATGCTGGCCCAGCCCAGGCGCAGCAGCGCGGGCAGGCTCTGATCGACCGCCATCAGCTTCATGTTGCCGCGACGGCTATCGCCCGCCTGCACCCCCAGCAACAGCCGGTCGAGCGTCGTGACGATCAACACCGCGAAACGCCCGGCAAGCTGTCCCTCGCGGATCAGGGAAATGCGCACCGGATGGCTCGATTGCGGCAGAAACCGCGCACGAATGCCGAATATCAATGACGCCAGCACGGCCAGCACCGTCAGGAAATGGCTGAGCCCGTTGGACAGGCCCAACGGATAAATCTGGTTGCGGCAATAGAGCATATAGTCGGCCAGACCCGCACCGCCCAGGAACATGCCCAGAACCGGGCGCGATCCCACCCGCCCGTCCGACAATGCAATCAGTTCGCGCGCGACCACATGGTCATCGACCCCGGCCTTGGCGATCTGGACGATGCGCTCCAGCGCCTTGATCGGATCGCCGTGAATGCCAAGGTCGAGCGCGATCAGGTTCGTCTTGCCATTGGGCAGCACCGCGATCGGCGGCACCCGGCCCGTGAAATGTTCGCCCTGATACAATTCGGTCAGCGCCGCCTGAACGGTGCCGTCGCCGCCATTGATGACGATGACGACCGGATCGACGCGGGCGATGGTCTGCAACGCCCGGCCGATCTGTTCGACATGCTCCACCTCATAATGGAAAATGTCGGGATTGCTGGCGCAATAGCTGCGCACACGCGGAAGCGTCTGCCGGTTGCCCGTCGACTTCGGATTGGACAGGAGGGCGACGCGTACCATCGGATCACATATACTGAAGTTTTATGGTGAGACGCGTCACGCCGGGGCCGACATTGACCGCGGCCTTTTGAACCGATGGCTTACCCAGATTGAATATGCTGATCGAGGGATTGTTCGAAAAGCCGCCGCCATCGCGCGAGATGTCAGTCTTGCCATTGCCGTTGCGATCATGGCGCACCGCGATCGCATATCGGCCGGGTTCCGGCACGGGTACGCAGAAGCGCATGCCGCCGTCGCTGGGCCGCACCACAGTGTCGATGCGATTGAGCCATGCGCCCTTGGCCAACCAAGCGCTCTTGGTCGCGGGATAGGATTGCACGCGCACATTGCCGGTCGGGGCGGCGAAGCCGCGCACATCGACCAGCACCGCCGGACCCTTGGACGATGCGCCGCATTTATCAAGATCGTTACTGATTTCCTGTCCGTGGGCAAACGCCGGAAATGAGGCGAAAAGCGCCCCTGCCGACATCAGACCCATCGCAACTTTAAACATGACCATCCAACTCCGTGAAGCTATAGCCGCCCGAGAAACCGGACGGCGAGCCCCTGTTCGCCCCCGCGAACTTTATTCCGTGCTTCTGCTATGAGCGGAGTTTGCGGCCAAATCATGGTGATGGGACGACCACATAGAGAATGTTGACCGCCACCGACCGATATCTCGCCCGCCTGATAGCGCTGCCGATGCTCGGCACGCTGGTCATTTCCGCGATGCTGCTGGTGCTCGACAAGATGTTGAGCCTGTTCGATTTCGTCGCAGCCGAAGGCGGCCCGGTCAGTGTCGTGTGGCGGATGCTGGCCAATATGATGCCGGAATATCTGTCGCTCGGCATTCCCATCGGGCTGATGCTGGGCATCCTGCTCGCCTTCCGAAAACTGGCGCTGTCGTCGGAACTGGACGTCATGCGCGCGGTTGGCCTGTCCTACGGCCGGTTGCTGCGCGTGCCGTACATGTATGCGATCGCGCTGGCGCTGCTTAACTTTGGTATCGTCGGCTTTGTCCAGCCGCTCTCCCGCCACGCCTATGAAGCGCTACGATTCGAACTGCGTTCGGGCGCGCTGGGCGCGTCTATCAAGGTCGGCGAGTTCACCAACCTTGGCAAGCGCATGACCCTGCGGATAGAGCGCAGCCTGGACGAAGGGCGGAACCTTCAGGGCATCTTCGTGCGCGCCGCGGGCAAGGATGGGCAGACCCTGGCGGTGACCGCCGCGCAGGGCAGCTTCCTTGCGACGGACGATCCCGACACCATCATCTTCCGCCTGCGGGACGGCGTGCTGGTCAACGATGCGCCGAAGTATAAATCACCGCGCATCCTGTCCTTTTCCAGCCATGATTTGCCAATCGACCTGCCGCAGATCGAACGATTCCGCGGACGCAATGTCGACCGGGAAAAGACGATTCCCGAACTCGCGGTGATGGGCCATGATCCCGCCACGCCCGAAAAGCTGCGCAACGAGATTCGTGCGAATTTCCATTTCCGCCTGGTTGAAGTGGCGATGATGCTGCTCTTGCCGCTCGCGGCCCTCGCCTTCGCCATTCCCCCGAAACGGTCTACATCGGCGCTGGGGGTCTTTCTCTCGATCGTCTTCATCGTGACTTATCACAAGATCAACGAATATGGCCAAGGCATCGGCGCGCTGGGCAAGGTCGATCCGATCATCGCGCTGTGGACGCCGTTCCTGCTCACCGCCGGGCTGATCATGTGGATGTATCATGTCGTCGCGCACCGTCCCGGCGGGCAGCCCATTGGTGCGCTGGAATATGCGTTCGCCAAACTGGGCAAGCAGATAGCGAAGCTGCTGCGCTTCGGCAGAAAGCGCAGCCCGGCAGCGCAAGGAGCAGCTTGACCCCATGCAGTTCGACTTCTTCCCTTCACGCCAGATCAGCTGGTACATGGTGCGGCTGTTCCTGACGCGCAGCTTTGCCGTGCTGGCCTTGCTTGTCGTCGTGCTGCAAACGCTCGACCTGCTGGGCGAGTCGGGCGACATCCTGGCCTATGCGGGCAATGGCGACGCCCAGCTGTGGCACTATGTCGGGCTGCGCGTGCCGCAGATCATCGCGCGCTTCCTGCCCTTCTCGGTACTGCTCGGCACGCTGATCATGCTGGCCAGCCTCAACCAGAACAGCGAGATCATCTCGATGAAGGCGGCGGGCCTGTCGGCTCACCAGATACTGGCGCCCCTGGTCGCCGCCGCGTTGGGCGTGGCGCTGCTCAGCTACGTATTCAACGAACGGGTCGTGGCCCGCTCGACTGCGACGCTCAGCGCGTGGCAGGCGGTCGATTATGGCCCGGTGCCCCCCAATAGCGGGGTGAAGGCCAACCCATGGGTGCGCGATGGCAACAATCTGGTGACAGCCGCCATCGTCGCCGGGCGCGGCACGGCGGTACAGCTGCGCAAGGTCGAGATATTCAATCGCGTGAACAATAGCCTGACGACGATCATACAGGCGCCCAAGGGCCATTATGACGTCGCCAGCAAAAGCTGGGTGCTGGAAGATGCACGGCAGTTCGACGTCGCCCGCGGGACGGAGCGGCAGATCGGCACTGTCCGCTTCGGCAGCGCGATCCGCCCCGATCAGTTCACTTTGGCAAGGGTTGATCCCGACGCAATGACCTTCAGCGAGTTGCGCTCCGCCATCAGCGACCTGCGCGACGCTGGAAGGCCGACGGCCGAGCTGGAAGGAAGCCTCTGGCACAAATTGTCCGGGCCTCTTTCCGCGCTGCTGATGCCGATTCTGGGATCGGTTGCCGCATTTGGGCTGGCCCGGTCGGGCCAGTTGTTCCTGCGCGCGGTGCTGGGCATGGCGCTGGGCTTTGCCTATTTCGTGGCGGACAATTTCTCGCTCGCCATGGGCAATCTCGGCGCCTATCCGCCGATCCTGGCCGCTTGGGCGCCTTTCTTCCTGTTCCTGCTGGTGGGTGAAACGGTCCTGTTCAGAACGGAAGAATAATTCAACGCCGCCGCATCGTGCTCCGCGCGATCTTGCCGACCAGCGGCCACATGCCGGTATAGTTGCCCTGATGATAGGGCGACACGTCCCCAAGTGTCGCGACCAGCCGCACATGCGCCTTGCCCAGCGCATGATAGGGAACGCTCGGCAGCAGATGATGCAGCGCGTGATAACGCAGGCCGACCGGAGCCCAGATCGCGGCCAGCGGCGAAGGCGGCGGCACATTCACCGAATCCAGATATTGCGCCGTCACGGTCATCGCTTCGCCCTCATTTTCCCAAAGATGCGCGACCAGCGTGCGCAACTGGTTGATGACGGTCATCGCCGAATGCACGGCCATATAGACCAGCAATGGCTTCCATCCGAACAGGAAGACACTGCCGACCAGCGCCAGCGCGAACAGGCAAGCGCCCGCTTCCTGCCACGCCCACCGCTGGCGAAAAGCGCCTTCAGGCGGACGACGACGATAAGCAGGGTTGATCGACAGGGCGGACAACTCTGCAACGACCTTGCGCCGCAGCGCGGGCACGAGCAGGCTGAGCGGCGTCAACAGGCCAAAGCGCAGGATCAACCCCACCGGCGCGAGCGCCGCGACCAGGATGAACAGCGGCAGCGACCATGGCTTCATCAGCGCCAGCGGCAGATATTCAGGATCATTGGCCGTGCCGTAGCGGGTGCGCGCATGATGCTGCGTGTGCACCTCCTCGTACAGGAAGGAGGGGATCATGAGCGGAATGCCCACGACAAGGTTCCAACCCAGCCGGAAACCGGGCAGCGCGTCCTTGCGAATATGCGTCAGTTCATGGATAAAACTCGCCGCGCGGTAGAGCGCCAGCATCGCGACCAGCCCGCAGGCAACCGCCAGCAGCACATTGTCGAACAGCATCGCCCCGGCCAGCGCGCCATAGCCGATCAGCGCCGACGCCAGCAAATCGGGCCAGTAAATGCGCGGGTTGGCCACCGCATATTCGCGCGCCAGTTCCGCTGCCGCGCGCAGCATCGCCGCGTCGTCGGGAATCGCAACCCGCTGGGCCGCCGCACCCGCAATGATGGGATCATGCACAGTCATGCAGCCGCTCCTATACCGCAATTGCGCTGAAATCGTGGCAGCCACATGACAGTTTCGCCTTGGTCAGGCGATCCGTTGATGACCGGATTGACAATCTGGAAACAAGCGTCGAACTGCTGCGATCCTTTAGCGAAAGCTCTGCCGTGGCCCATTCCGATCTGGTAATTACCCCCGTCGCTTCCAAGGCTGACCGCAAAGCCTTTGTCGATCTGCCCTGGCGGCTCTACGCTGGCGATTCCAATTGGGTGCCGCCGCTGAAGGGCGAAGTGTACGGCTTGATAACACCCAAGAAGAACCCCTTTTTCGGCCATGCGGAAGCGCAATATTTCCTGGCCCGCCGCGGCGACCGCATCGTGGGTCGCATCTCCGCCCATATCGACCATCTCGCGCTCGCCCAACCTCCGGAGCAGGGCATGGGACCGGGCACCGGCAATTTCGGCCTGTTCGAGGCGGAGGATGCAGACACGGGCGCGGCGCTGATCGGCGCGGCTGAAGCCTGGCTTCGCGCCAAGGGGATGACCCGCGTTCTGGGGCCCATTTCCCTTTCCATCTGGGAAGAGCCGGGCTTGCTGATCGAAGGGCATGACCATCCGCCGACGGTGATGATGGGGCATAACAGCGCGGCTTATCAGGCGATGATCGAGGGATCGGGCTATCTGCCGGTCAAGCAGCTCAAGACCTATGAACTCGACATCACCAAACCCTTCTCCCCGCTGATCCAGCGGATCATTTCATCGGGCGGGAAAAGCGAGCGCATTCGCGTGCGCAAGGTCGATAAATCGAAATTCGATGAAGAGGCCGCGATCATCCTCCACATCCTCAACGATGCCTGGGGCAAGAATTGGGGCTTTGTGCCGATCACCGACGCCGAGATCGCCTTTATCGGCAAGAAGCTGAGGCCGCTCGTGTTCGAGGATCTGATCATGATCGCGGAACTGGAGGGCGAGCCAGTCGCCTTCATGATGACCTTGCCCGACCTTAATGAAGCGACCGGCCCGCTCAATGGCTCGCTCTTCCCCTTTGGCTGGGCGAAACTCCTCTGGTGGCTGCGCAAGCCGCAGGTGCGCACGATGCGCGTTCCGCTGATGGGCGTGGTCCAGCGGCTTCAATCGTCGCGTCTGGCCAGCCAACTCGCTTTCATGATGATCGAAACCATCCGGCTCAGCGCGATAACCCGTTATGGCGCGACCCGTGGCGAGATCGGCTGGGTGCTGGACGACAACCAAGGCATGAACGCCATCGCCGACGCCATCAACAGCAAGGTGAACAAGGTCTACCAGATCTACGAAAAGCCGCTTGCATGATCATCGCCCCGATGAATGCCGGGACGGTTGGACAGGGCTAAACCGGCACGGCCACGTCGATCGCGCCGGCCGCCACCGCTGCGGTCACGGGCGTTTTCGCCAGAACTTCTCCGTCGATCGAAATCCTTTGCCGAGGGCGAGTTTCAATACGGAAAGACCGCCCGCGAAACTCCCTTGTCTGCGCATCCCTGTCGCGCAGCTTGAAAAATTTCGCATACCAATCCCATGCCAGCCGCGCATGGCTCCGCCCCACCACGGCCTGGATCACCAACTCTCCGCTTTGCACATCGGCGTGTTCGGACAGTTCCACGCCGCCGTGAAAGGATCCGTTCAATATGCGGACCTCGGTGGACCACATGCGCCTTTCTTCCGTGCCATCGTCGATCATCAGCCGAAACGCGCGAAATCCCACCGAGCATTTGACCGCCCAGATCAGGTAGCCGATCCGCCCCAGATAGCGTTTCAGCTTGTGGGGCACTGTCCTTCCGATCATCGGCGAGAGTCCCAGCGACGCGGCATTCACAAAATAATCATGGTCGATCATGCCCAGGTCGATCCGAAGCCGCCGACCGTTGGCGATCGCGTCCACCGCCCCGTCCAGATCGAGCGGGATGCCAAGCGTGCGGGCGAAGCTGTTTGCCGTTCCCAGTGGCAGGACGCCGAACACGCAATTCCTGCCCACCAGTTCATCGACAGTGCCGGACAGCGATCCATCGCCCCCGCCGACGATGACCATCGGAGCGCCGCTTTCCACCGCTCCACGCACCGTTTCCTGCAATTGGTCAGGATCACGAACGGCATGGGCGGCGGTTAACCGGACGCCCGCTTTTTCCAGCTTCTCCTTTGCCTGCGCGAACAGCGCTTCGCCCTTGCGGCTATGAACATTGACGATGAGCGCCGCTTCGCGCGGCAGGGAATTCGTTTCCATGGCCCAACAACACGCCAGCCGTCCATCGGGTCCGGCGCGCAACGAATCTGCTCATACGGTCGTTAAATGGCCATGGCCCGCATCGCTCATCTGTCCGACGTGCATTTTGGCGCGAATGATCCGAAAATCGTCTCTGCTACCGAAGCCTGGCTGCACCAAAACCAACCCGATCTTGTCATCATCAGCGGCGATTTCACACAGCGCGCGCGCGTGGAGCAGTTTCGCGCAGCCTCCGCCTGGCTGAACCGCCTCCGCGCGGCGGGCATGCGGCTGCTGGTCATTCCCGGCAATCATGATGTCCCTCTTTTCGACGTCTTGCGCCGCTTTGCCGCCCCCCTGCGCCGCTACAAACGCTATATCAGCAACGATCTGTGTCCCTGGTATGAGGATCAGGAAGTGGCGATCCTGGGCCTCAACACCGCACGGTCGCTGACGATCAAGGATGGACGCATCAATCACGACCAGATGCGTTTGCTGCGGGACCGCTTCGCCACCGTTGCCCCCGACAAGACCCGCATCCTCGTCACGCACCACCCGCTTTTCGCGATGCCGATCGGCCGGGGGGGTGAATTGAGCGAGGCGGTTGGACGCCACGAGGACGCGGTCGAGGCGGCGACGGCGGCTGGCATCCACATCGCGCTCGCGGGCCACTTTCACCGCACTTATGCGGAAGCGGCGCAGAAAATGGCTGCGGATGCAGGCGGCGCGCTGGTGATCCAGGCTGGCACCGCGACGTCAACGCGCCTGCGTAATGCGGAGCCGCAGAGCTTCAACTGGCTCCATGTCCACCGGAACGACAGGATCGAAGTGCAGGTGGTCGTGTGGGACGGGACCAGCTTCCAGCGGGGCCATCATGTCGAATATCACCGTGACGACGAACGATGGGAGGCCCGCGACGTGGCGGACGCTGCTTCCGCCCCCGGCATCCGCGTGGCGCAGGCCGCACGCATCTGACGGGGGGGTGCTCGATCAGTCGAACGCCGGCCCCGCGAGCGCCATCCCGTGATCGCGGATGGCAGAGGGCCATGCCGCCGCATTCGCCTCAAATGCCGCGCGATCCTTTGCGTAGAGCGCGCGGATGGCGGCCTCATAGCCCGGTCGGTCGCCAGCCATGACCATCAGAAAATGATAGGCCGCATCCATCGCCGCGCGTGGCGTAACGCGCCCCTCCGATTCCTTGCGGGCCTGCTCCACCAGCCGCCGCAGCGTTGCGGATGCGCCGCCCGGCTGCGTGGCCAGCCATTCCCAATGTCGGGGCAACAATGTGATCTCGCGCGCCTGCACGCCCATCTTTGGCCGCCCGCGCGCCCGTTGCGCTTGCTGTTGCACTGGCCCACGCAGGTCGATGTCCACTTGCCGCCCAGTCGCGTCATCGAACAGCAACAGGTTTTGCGCGTCCTCGCCCATGGCCCGCAGCGCGGCCTTCACCTCATCCTCGTCGCCCGTGGCAATCCTAAGATCGCCTGAAAAGGCGGTAAATGTCCGCGTCACACCGAATCTCCTTCGGTGCAATAAATATTACCCGGATGATATAAAGTCAATTAACCCGGATTAAATTACTCGCTCAGCTCAACCCATGTCGGCGCATGGTCGCTCGCCTTTTCACGACCCCGAAAATCCTTGTCCACCTGTGCATCCACCAGTCGGTCGGCAGCCGCCGGACTGAGCAGCAGATGATCGATGCGGAAGCCCGCGTCGCGGGGCCAGGCATTCATCTGATAGTCCCAATAGGTCCAAACCCCGCCGCCCGGATGGCGGCTGGCGATCGCATCGGTCCAACCATCGCCCAGCAGCCGCCGATAGGCCGCACGGCTTTCCGGTTGCATCAGGGCGTCATTGGCCATCGCCTGCACGGAATAGACGTCCCGGTCGCGCGGAATGACATTATAGTCCCCGGCGAGGATCGCGGGCACTTCCTCAGCCCAGATTTGCGCCGCACGGTCGCGCAGTCTTTTCATCCAGCGCAGTTTGTAATCGAATTTCGGCCCCGGCTGCGGATTGCCGTTGGGCAGGTAGATGCTGGCGACGCGCACCCCCTTCACATCCGCTTCGATATAGCGGCTATGCTCATCCTCCGGCTCGCCCTCCAGCCCGCGCCGCACTTCGACCGGGGTTTCGCCGCGCGCCAATATCGCCACGCCGTTGAAACCCTTTTGACCATGCCAGATCGCGCCATAGCCAACCTCCTCGATCTCCTTGATCGGAAAAGTCTCGTCAGACGTCTTGATTTCCTGCAGGCACGCGACATCGGGCTGCGTTTCGTTCAGCCATTCCAGCAGGCGCGGCAAACGGGCCTTGATGCCGTTGATGTTGAAGGTCGCGATGCGCATGGGCCGTTTCTCCTCCCGCGCATCCCTAGAGAGAAGTGCGGGGCTTCGACAAGGGAGACCCGGAGATTAAATCGAAAAGCTCGACCCGCAGCCACATCCGGCCGTCGCATTGGGGTTCGTCACCTTGAAGGCCGCGCCGCCCAGGTCAGACACGAAATCCACCGCTGCCCCACGCACCAGATCCAGGCTGACGTCATCCACCACCAGCGTCACGCCGTCACGCTCGACCGCAACATCTTCGGCCTCAATCGTATCGGCCAGTCCGAAACGATACTGAAAACCGGAACAGCCCCCACCCTCGACGGCCAGACGCAGGATCGCCGGCTTGCCTTGCTTGGCGGCAATCGCCGCAACGCGCGCAGCGGCAGAGGGAGTAAGATCAATGTCAGCCATGGTGCCTAGATAGGATCAAGCAAAAGGCCCGGCAACCCATCGGCGCCGAGCCTTGCAAACTATAGAAGGGAAGATCGGAGCAGCGCGGTTTAATCCGCGACCTTTTCCTGCGCCTTGGTCGGGCCGCCCATGGCGATCGGCGGCTTGGTGTTCATCGCCACCAGCACATCGGGTCCGACGACGAACGGAATGGGGTTGATAGCCTGGCCATCGACGCGCACTTCATAATGCAGATGGCTGCCGGTGGAACGGCCCGTCGAACCCATCAGGCCGATCAGTTGCCCGCGGCGCACATAGCTGTTCGGCGCGGCGACCAGCTTCGACATGTGGCCGTACCGGGTTTCAAGTCCGCCGCCATGCGAAATCTGGACAAGATTGCCATAGCCGCTGGCCCAGCCCGCGCGGTTAACGATACCATCGGCGGTCGCGTAGATCGGCGTACCGACCGGCCCCGGAATATCGATGCCCTTGTGCATCCGCGCGCTGCCATTGAACGGATCGGAACGCACGCCGAAATTGGAGGTCAGGGACAGCCGTTCGACGGGACGGCCGGTGGGGATGTTGTTTGCGGCTCTGGCGCCGCCATCCAGCTTTTGCAGGCTGGCGAACAGATTGGAAAAGCCGACATCGGCCGGGCCAAGCGCGTTGCTGTTGATTTCCGATGCATCGCCATAGGGATCGTCCGCGACATTTTCGGCCTGAGCTGGCAGCGCCGCGCAAAGCGCGCCTACCATGCCGACTGCACCCAGATTTTTGAACGCAGACCGGAACCATCGCGCATCGCGCGCATTATTCATATGAGAAATCAACATGCCGACCCCGACTTATCTACTCCGGAGGCATTAAGCCTCTCGGCGCTCCCCGTGTTCTACAATGCGACCTAAGATCGCCACCCGCACAGTTAGAGTGCATCTCCCGTCTCATTGTGCAAGCGCGCTGTAAAATTCCAGCGTTAAACCGGCTTGTCGACGCGCCGAGTCGTTGAACGGAGGCTTCAAGGCGCCGCGAAAGTGGCGTTTTACAAGGATTTGGTAATGATTTTCGGGGGCAAGCCCTGCTCGGCTCGTCGCATACCCAAACCATGTCGTCCCGGCCGAAACATGCCGAATCTCATCTGTCATAATGCGCTGCAATATCCTTGCGGTTCGCAGGTCGCCCGCTCCTTCGAACCGCTGGATGGTCGCGGGCGTAATGTCCAGCGCGCGGGCTTCCAGCACCATTGGCACGATCGCCAAACGCGCCATCGCGTCATGTGCGGTCTCACTGGCCGCCTGCCATAGCCCGTCATGCGCGGGCAGATCACCATATCGACTGCCCATCTGTTGCAGGCGGCGATCCAGCATCGCGAAATGCATCGCCTCCTCTGCCCCCACACGCACCCAGTCATCGACAAATGCACGCGGAAATTCCGCGCCAAACCTGCCGATCAGATCGAAGGCCAGGTCGATTGCGACAAACTCAATGTGCGCCAGGGCATGTATCATGGCGGCGCGCGCCCGATCCGAACCGATCCTGCCGCGCTTGGGCATCTGGTTCGGCGGCAGCAGCTGTGGCGCATCGGGACGGGCTGGCCGGTCGGGCATGGCGGCGTCAAACCGATGCGTCAGGCACCCCAGCCGCCAGGCGCGGGCCACTGCACGCGCGGCCATCAGCTTGGCCAGCGGATCTGCCGTTGCGAGCACATGGGCGCAGGCCGATCCTACGCTTTCAATCTCCGCTGGCAGGCTCAAAGCGCCTTCGCGGCCTCCAGCACTTGCGCGGCATGGCCCTTAACCTTCACCTTGGGCCAGACCTGCACGATCTTTCCTTCGCCGTCAGCCAGGAAGGTCGCGCGCTCGATCCCCATATATTTGCGGCCATAGAGCGACTTTTCGACCCATGTGCCAAAGGCTTCGCATGCATCCCCCGGCTCATCCGAAGCCAGGGTGACGGACAGGCCATATTTGTCGGCGAATTTCTTGAGCTTGGCCGGCTTGTCCTTCGATATGCCGACGACGGGCACGCCCAGCGCCGCGAAATCGCCCGCCAGTTCGGTGAAATCCTTTGCCTCATTGGTGCAGCCGGGCGTATCCGCCTTGGGATAGAAATAGATGACGGCTGGCTTGCCGCGATAACGCGCCAGCGTGAAGTCGGTCCCGTCCGCATCCTTCAGGGCAACGTCGGGCAGGCTGTCACCGGCTTCCAGCATCATCTTCCTCCACATAGGGCGCGGCCAGCGCCGCCCAGGCTTCGCCTACCCTTTGCCGCGCCTGCGCATAGCTTTCAAGCAGCGCATCCCAGCTTTCGACGCCGCATGCCCGCGCGACCACCGGCTGCGTCGCCAACGGCGGTTCGGTCGATTTGGGCGACACCAGCCGCCACACGATCAGGAAGCGGGTGAAGAGGTCATGCGCCGCAACCAGATCTCCGGGCAGATGCCCCGCGGCCACCAACTGCTCCAACGCGACGCGCAGGTCAGGATCGAACGCCATATTGTGCTGGAACTGCGTCACATGAACCAGGAATTCCAGATCGACGAGGCCGCCGGGCGCCAGCTTGACGTCCAGCTCACCGGCAGGCGGCTTATGTCTGGCGATGTCGCCGCGCATCTTCACCGCGTCGCGCGCCAGCGCCTCGAAATCACGGGGACGCTCCAGCGTCTCGGCCAGGATCGCGCCCAACGCCGCGCGCGCCTTTGCCGAACCGAACAAGGGACGCGCCCTCGTCAGCGCCAGATGCTCCCACGGCCAGGCTTCCTCGCGCTGATATTTCGCGAAACTGTCCAGACTGACGGCAAGCAACCCCTGCGCGCCCGAAGGCCGCAACCGCGTATCCACCTCATAAAGCGGCCCTGCTGCCGTCTGCACCGACAGGGCATTGGTGATCCGCTGTCCCAACCGGTTGAAATATTGCGTCGCGCCCAAGGGCCTTGCGCCATCGGATTCGGTCAGGAAGCCGCCGGTGAACAGATAGACCAGATCCAGGTCCGACGCATGGGTCAGCACTCCGCCACCCAGCCGCCCCAGCGCCAATATGACCATTTCTCCGCCCGGCACCTTGCCGTGAGCGGCCTCAAACTCTTTCACCGTAGCGCTGGCGAGCGCTTCGATCGCCGCTTCCGCGACACGGGAATAGCCCCTGCCCGCCTCCAGCGGATCGCCGCCGCGGATGATCTGCGCGCCCAGCGCAAAGCGGCGGTCATTCACCCGCTGCCGCACCCGGTCGAGCAGCGCCTGATAATCCTCTCCCTTCTCCAGCTGCGCGAACTGTTCGGCCAGCTGCTCCACCGGCGGTGGCGGGTCGAAGGCGGATGTGTCGATCAACCCGTCGAGCAATTCCGCCCGCCGCCCCAATGCATCGGCCAGCGTAGGCGCATGGCTCAACAGCTCAGCCATCAGTTCGGCAAGGCCCGGACGCGCCGCCAGCAGCTTGAAGAAGTTGATGGCGCTCGGCAACCGGCCGATCAGGTCATCCAACCGATTAAGCGCGCGCACTGGATCTGGCGCAGCCGCCAGCGTGCGCATCAGGCCGGGCAGCAATTCTTCCAGCGCCTCGCGCGATGCCGTGCTGCGCAGCGCGCGCACCGTGCCCGTGCGCCAGCGGGCGATCCGCGCCACCGGAGCGTCGGTATCGGTAAAGCCCATCTCGGCAAGCTGCCCTGCCAGCCGCTCCTCGTCATGGAAAAGCGACTCTTCCTTCTCGGCTGGCGTCAGCTGGTCATAATTGGCGCCCACCCAAACGACATGCGGCCGCAACAGGTCGAGCAGGGCCGCGCCATCCTCCAGACCGTGCAGCCGCGCGACATTGTCCATCGCTTCGGCTGTCTTGGGCAATTCGTGCGTCTGCCGATCCTCGACCATTTGCAGCCGATGCTCGATGGTGCGGAACAGCACATAGGCCTCGTCCAGCCTGCGCGCGACCTCATCGTCGAACACCCCTGCCACAGCCAATGCTTTGAGCGCATGCCGCGTGTTGCCAGACCGCAGCGCCGGATCGCGCCCGCCCCGGATCAGTTGATGCACCTGCGCGAAGAACTCGACTTCGCGAATGCCGCCCCTGCCACGCTTCAGGTCATAGCCCGGTCCGAATGCCTGCCCTTGCGCATAATGATCGCGGATGCGGCGCGAAATGTCGGTGATCGCGTCGATCGCTCCAAAATCCAGGCTTCGCCGCCAGACGAAGGGCCGGATCTGCTGCATGAAGTAATCGCCCAGCGCCAGGTCGCCCGCCGCCGGGCGCGCGCGGATGAAAGCGGCCTGTTCCCACCCAAGCGCCATGGACTCATAATAGCCGATCGCCGCTTCCACGGGCAAAGCGATCGGCGTGGCTTCGGGCGTGGGACGCAGCCTCAGGTCGACGCGAAACACGTAACCATCGCCGTCCCGCGCGTTCAGCAGTTCGCTGACCCGTCGCCCGATCCGAACCGCCGCATCGGCCGGGTCCTCTCGCTCGCCATGGGGCAGGGTGGTGGGGTCGTAGAGCAGGATCGGATCGATATCGGATGAATAATTCAGCTCCCGGCTGCCATGCTTGCCCAGCGCCAGCACGACGAAGCCCTTGGGCTCCTCCCCCGGATAGCGTTCGGCAAAGGCGGCCATCAGCGCCTCCTCCAACGCCTGATCGGCAAAATCCGACAGCGTCTGGGACACCCGGTCCAGGCCCCAGGCGCCGGACAGATCGGCCGCCGCCGTCACCAGCGACAGGGCGCCCTTGCGCAGCCTCAATGACCTGGCGATCCCATCGTCCGGGGCCGGGATCGCGTGCGCCGCGGCCAACGCAGCGTCATAGTCGCCAAGCGCCAGCAAGTCGGTTACCGCTGGAAAGCGATCCATCTGCCTCGCCAGGAAAGGCGAATGCGCCCTTATACGCGCCGCCACCGCCGTCCAGTCCGCCACCTTTATCTCTCCCGTCATATCGGCGCTAATGCTCCGGCGCTGCGATGAACGCCAGAAACTTTTCCCTCGCACGCCCGTTGTACAGTCATGGAAATGCAGCGCAAATCGGTAGGACGGTCAGCGGAAGAACGGGAAGGCGGCGCTCGTCGTCTCCTGACCGTTGGCCTGCCCCAGCCATATGAAGGCATCGGCAATGCGCTGCGATCCACTTTCCGTCCGCGCGGAGATGGCATTCCAGACGACATGCTTGATTTGCTGGATAAACTCGACCGCCATTGACCGGCATCTGAACAGCGCAGGACTTTGTTTACCAGCCAGAGCTAATGTAGCCGCCTGATTTTTCTGGATGCGCCTCCATGCTCTACAAGGCTTTTGCCGTAATCACGCTGATTGCCGCGCCCATCGTCGTCCTGATCGTGCAGAGCGTCGCGCCCCAGCCGCCATCGGCTGCACACCCTGCCCCTTCCCCTGCCGCATACCAGCAGCCTGCGCCCATCATATCGCAGCCAGCCCCCATGCCCCCCTCAATTGAACCGGCGCCTGACCCGGCAACCTTCGGTCAGCCAATGCCAGAAGCCGGAAAACCCTTTCTGGCGCCCGGCAATGGACTGCCCACGACTGCCGTATCCGCCGGGGAAACGAACGACGAAGAGGGGGCCGAGGCTTCCCCGGAGGACACGCCCTCCTGACGTTGAACGTCAACCTGCAGCAGCGAAAGTATCGCACTGCGCCGGATCCCCGCTATCCAGCCCCTTGCGAAGCCAAGTCATCCGCTCCTCGCTCGATCCATGGGTGAAGCTTTCCGGCACGGGTCGCCGTCCTGCCGCCTTTTGCAGCGTGTCGTCGCCGATCGCCTGCGCCGCGGTCATTCCTTCCTCCAGATCGCCCGGCTCCATCAGCCCCGTGCGCTTCGCCCAGACGCCAGCATAGCAGTCCGCCTGCAACTCGACCTTGACCTGCAAGGCGTTGCCCTCTTCCTGACCGACGCTCCTCTGCCGCTGCTGCACCTTGCCAAGCGTGCCTTCCAGATCCTGCACATGATGGCCGACTTCATGCGCGATTACATAGGCCTGGGCGAAATCGCCGGGCGCGCCGAAACGCTGCCGCAATTCGGTGAAGAAGTCGGTGTCGAGATAGACCTTCTGATCGTTCGGGCAATAAAAGGGGCCCATCGCGCTCTGCGCCGCGCCGCAGCCTGACATGCCCGCCTGCGAATAGAAGGACAGGACCGTCGGGCGATATTGCTGCCCCGACTCCTGGAAAACCTGTTCCCACACACGCTCGGTCGAACCCAGCACCCGCAATGACCATCGCTGGATCTCGTTCAGCTTTTCAGGATCACGGCTGACCGAGACATTCTGTTGCGGTCCGCCGCCGCCGCCGACCAGCGTCAGCGGATTAACCCCCATCACCGCCAGGATGATGAGCGCCACGACGATCCCGCCACATCCAAAACGGCTGCCAATGAAGGGCAGCAACATGCCCAGGCCGCCGCCCAGCCCACCGCCAAAGCCGCCGCCCCGGCCGTCCTGCACTTCGAAATTGGAGCTTTCCCGTTCATCGTCCAGCCGCATGACGCCCTCTCTTTCCTCGCCTGCCTAGCGCATGAGCGGGACGGTTGGAACGGTCGCGATATGGCATTGGTTGCCTCGGTTTATCGGATTGTTACAGCACATTAAGTTGGCGCCCGACGACGCATCGCTATATTGCACTGCGACATGGCCGACATTGACCCAAAAATTCCCCGCCGCGCGGGCACGCCGCTCCCCCTCCCGCGCGAAGTGGCGCTATTGCTGCAAGGCGGCGGGGCTCTTGGATCCTTTCAGGCCGGCGTGTACCAGCGCCTCGACGAACTGGGCGTCGATGTCAGCTGGGTGGCTGGCATTTCGATCGGCGCGGTGAATGCCGCGATCATAGCGGGCAATCCGCCGCACCGCCGGATCAGCCGGCTCAAGAAATTCTGGCTCACCGTGTCTGGCGGGATGCCCAACATAGTCCTGCCGGAAATCGACCATATCCGCGAAGCGGCCCACCTGATGGCGGCTGGCGCGGTCGCGACCTTCGGCGTGCCGGGCATGTTCCGCCCCCGCCTTTGGCCCGCGATGATGATGCCGGAAGGGACGTCCGGCGCCATCAGCTTTTATGACAGCGCACCGCTGAAGGAAACGCTCGACGCCTGCGTCGACTGGGACCTGCTGAACGATGGGCCGGTGCGCCTCTCGGTCGGCGCGGTGGATGTGGAAAGCGGCAATTTCGCCTATTGGGACACACGCGGGCCCGATGGTCCTACCCGAATCGACGCGCGCCATATCATGGCGTCGGGCGCACTGCCTCCGGGCCTGCCTCCGGTCGAGATCGACGGTCGCTGCTATTGGGACGGCGGGCTCGTCTCCAACACCCCGCTCGCCCATGTGCTGGAGCATCAGACCGAGGATATGCTGGTTTTCCAGGTCGATCTCTTCCCGGCCGAAGGGCCCAAGCCGCGCCAGATGACCGACGTCTATTCGCGCGCAAAGGATATTCAATATTCCAGCCGCACGCGGCAGGTCACGGATCAATATCTGCGCCTGCGCCGCGAGCACAAGGCGATGAAGGCGCTGCTCGACAAGCTGCCGCCCGACCTGAAAGACGACCCGGAGGCCCAGCGTCTGCGCCAGATGCTCGACCGGGGCTCCGTCAACATCGTGCACCTTATCTACCGCAGCCGCGCGTGGGAAAGCGGCGCGCGCGATTTTGAATTTTCCCGCTCCACCATGCTCGATCACTGGAGCCAGGGACGGGGCGCAGTGGAAGGCGTGATGCACAAGGGCGACCTGATCGCCCGCAATATCATCAATGGGAAAAGCGCGAGCTTCGACCTCGACGCACCCGACCATCTGAAGGAGAAAAATGCATGAGCAAGTCCCTCGCTGGAAAGACCGCTCTCATCACGGGCTCCACCTCCGGCATCGGCCTTGCCTATGCAAAGACGCTCGCTGCGGAAGGCGCGAATATCGTCATCAACGGTTTCGGCGATCCTCAGGCGATCGAACAGGAACGGCTGGCCCTGGAACAGGCCAGCGGCGCAAAGGCGCTCTACAGCGGGCATGATCTGACCAAAGCCGCTGAAATCGAAGCGATGATGAAGGAAGCGGCCGACACATTCGGCGGTGTCGATATCCTCATCAACAATGCGGGCATGCAATATGTCGCCCCGGTGGAGGATTTCCCGGTCGAAAAATGGGATCTCATCATCGCGCTCAATCTGACCAGCGCTTTTCACACGTCCCGCCTTGCGGTGCCCTATATGAAATCGAAAAAATGGGGCCGCATCATCCAGACCGCCAGCGCCCATTCGCTCACGGCATCCCCTTTCAAAAGCGCCTATGTGACCGCCAAGCATGGCCTTGCCGGGCTGACCAAGACGCTGGCGCTGGAACTGGCCACCTTCGGCGTGACGGCCAACTGCATTTCGCCGGGCTATGTCTGGACGCCGCTTGTCGAAAACCAGATTCCCGACACCATGAAGGCGCGCAACATGACGCGCGAGCAGGTGATGAACGACGTGTTGCTCGCCGGTCAGCCGACCAAGCAGTTCGTGACAGTCGATCAGGTCGCCGCCATGGCGCTGTTCCTGTGCAGCGACGCAGCCGCCAATATCACCGGCGCGAACATGAACATCGACGGCGGTTGGACCGCCCAATGACAGCGTGGCATATTGGCAACGGTCGGAAGCTTTTGTTTTATTAGAGGGAAACTATCTCCTGTGACCCCGTTTCCCTTGGGCAACCTGAAACAAGGCTCAAGGGAGTAGCCTCACATGAAAAAATATATTCTCGCAGCCGCGATGTTCGCGGCGCTGCCTTCGCTCGCCCACGCACAGGAAGAAGCCGCCCCTGACGGCACGCCTGCGTTCGGCGTTGAACCCTATGTCGGTATCCTTGGCGGCTGGCACAGCTTCGATCGCCGTTCGGAATTCGGCAGCGTTCCCGGCGAAACCATCATGAGCGGCGCAATCGTCAGCGGCGTCGCCGGCGTCAACGTGCCGCTCGGTCCGGTCTTCGTCGGCGTCGAAGGCAACGCCACCAAGGGCTGGGCGGACATCGATTGGGAATATGGCGTGAAGGGCCGCTTCGGCGCGCGCGCTGGTGAAAGCGGCATGATCTTCGCCTCTGCCGGCTATCAGTGGGTCAATGGCAAGCAGGGCTGGCCGAACCGCAAGGACTGGATGTATGGCGTCGGCGTTGAAGTCGGCCCGAAGGACATTGGCCTGGGCGGCGTCACCGGCAACAGCGGCATCCGCCTGCGTTTCCAGACCGAGACCTATGATTTCGACAGCTTCCGTCCCACCGCTGGCGTAATCTTCCACTTCTGATCCCTTCCCATAGCGATCAGGGAAAAGCGTTCGTCCCGCACGGGGCGGACGCTTTTTTCATGCAGTGCCTGCAACTGGCCGCTGCCCAACCTCCGTTCGGGCTGAGCTTGTCAAAGCGCCACCTGCCTCAACGCCTCCTCGTCTCCGCGACAACGCCATCACCCCCCTTAACAGCCGGAAAATTCCCCCTATGCTCCCCGCATAAGAGGGAGAATTGCCAGTGCGTCATGCGTTGTGGGTCATCATGGTCGCCGCCAGCCTTTCGTCTGCCGCCACGGCGCAGACCGGAACCTCGTCCGCTCCGGCTGCGTCCCCTGCGCCCTCCAGAGAAATCGCCGCCATGATCGCCCGCGACATGGATGGCTTGATGACGCTTTACCGCGATCTTCACGCCAACCCCGAACTGTCAGAGCAGGAGAGCGCGACCGCCGCCAAGCTGGCGCGCCGCCTCAAGGCTATGACATTCAATGTCACCGAAAAGGTCGGCGGCAACGGCGTCGTCGGCGTCATGAAGAATGGCGAAGGTCCCGTCCTCCTCATCCGCGCCGACATGGACGGGCTCCCCGTCACCGAGCAGACCGGCCTTCCCTTCGCCTCCAAGGTCCGCACGAAGACGGCGGATGGCATGGAAACCGGCGTCATGCACGCCTGCGGCCATGACACGCACATGACCGCCTTCATCGAAACCGCGCGCCTTCTCTCTTCGATGAAGGATCGATGGCAGGGCACGCTGGTCATGATCCTCCAGCCTGCGGAGGAAGTCGGCCGTGGCGCGCGCCTGATGCTGGAGGACGGCCTTTTCACCCGCTTCCCCAAGCCAACCCACGCGATCGCATTTCACGACGCGGCCAATCTGCCCGCAGGAACGATCGGTTATACCCCCGGTTATGCCCTCGCCAATGTGGACAGCGTGGACATAGTTGTGCGCGGCACGGGCGGCCATGGCGCCTATCCGCAAACCGCCAAGGACCCGATCGTGCTGGGCGCGCGCATCGTCGGCGCGCTGCAAACGCTGGTCAGCCGGGAACAGGACCCGCTCGATCCCGCCGTGGTCACGGTCGGCAGCTTCGTCGGCGGGGCCAAGCATAATATCATCCCTGACGAAGCGAAGCTGCTGCTCACCGTCCGCAGCTATTCGGACGAAACCCGCGAACGGCTGATCCGCGGCATAGAACGTATCGCACGCGGCGAAGCAATCGCGGCGGGTGTCCCCGAAAACCGCATGCCGGTGGTAACCGTAAAGGACGAATACACCCCCGCCGCCTACAATCCGCCCGCATTCGCCAATCGGATGGGCGACCTGCTGAAAAGCCATTTCCCCGCAGGCCGCGTTGTGGAGACCAAACCCTCAATGGGCGGCGAAGATTTCGGCCGCTACTACCGCGCCGACAAAAGCATCGACAGCTTCATCTTCTGGGTCGGCGGCGTACCCGCAGACCAGATGGCGAAGGCCGCCGCTGGCCAACTCACCCTCCCCTCGCTCCACAGCCCCTTCTGGGCGCCCGAAGCCGACAAGGTGATCGCAACCGCCAGCGAAGCCACAACCATGATGGCGCTCGATATATTGAAACGATGATATGGAATGGGGGGCAGGAAAGCGATGCTGACGTTACGCAAGGCCGTTGTGGAGGATGGCGCGGCATTGGCCGCGATCTACGCGCCCTATGTCTTGGATACCGTCATCTCCTTCGAGGCCGTGCCGCCCACCGCGGAAGAGTTTGGCGGCAGAATAGCCAATTGCCTGCCCAACTATCCCTGGCTCGTTGCCGAGTTGGACGGGCAGGTCGCCGGATATGCCTATGCCGGCCCGCATAGTGGCCGTGCAGCCTATAATTGGTCGGCGGACATATCTGTCTATCTGGCGCCCGATCATCATCGCCGCGGCATCGGCCGCAGCCTCTACGACGCCCTGATCGCTCTGCTGCGGCGTCAGGGCTATCATGCGCTGTTTGCGGGCATAACCCTGCCCAACGAAGCGAGCGTCGCCATCCACAGCGCGATCGGCATGCGGCAAGTCGGCATCTATCGGGAAGTCGGCTTCAAATTCGGCCAGTGGCATGATGTGATGTGGATGGGCATGACCATCTCTCCGCGCGCTCAGCCCATGTCTGCGCCCACGCCCTTTTCCGCGCTGACCAACCTTCAAGACATCGTGCCCCATCTGACCGGCTAGCCGATCAGGAACTTCCGTTCGCCCTGAGCTTGTCGACGGGCGGCTTCAACAACTCCGCCGAAAGGCTCGGCGCAATCTAAACCGGCCGATGCCCCTTGCGCCACTTCGTAAACAGGTGGCGCGCCAGCATCGTCGGCGGCATGCGCAGCCAGTGGGACCGGATATAAAAGGCAAAGCGCAGCAGCTTGCGCGTCTCGCGGCCCCAGTCATCACGGGCGAGCAGCCGCCCTATCACCAGCCGGTCCCAGACGGTAAGCCGCTGACGCCTCCCCCCGCCGTAAAGCGCCGCCGCCAGACGCTGTGCCTGCGCGACATGCCGTCCAATCCCGTGACGTTTCGCGCGGACGCCCAATCGCTCCGCATCGACATTGTCCAGCAGGCAATGAATATCCCAAAGGTTGCGCAAGCCGCCCGCCAAATCACCGTCGGCCAGCAGATGGGCGACGGAATGGCAGACCATGTCCTCGGGCGAAAGAACGGATAACCGATCGGTTATGGCGACCGCATCCTCCATCAGCGCCCTCGCATCCGGCGTCTGCCGCGCGGTCAGCGGCAGGATGGTATGATGCACGTCGATCATCCGGTCGCGCTCGCGATGGATCATGGGCGGCAGTTCGTGCATCCACTGCCGATAATAGGCGTCGTCATAATCGTCCTGCTTCACCCATTCCCAGCCCGCCGCGTGCAATCCAGCCTCTACCTCATCCATCCTTTCACGCGGCGCCAATATGTCGAGGTCGCCGATGAACCGTCCCTCGCCAGCCTTCAGCCCCGCCGCGACATAGGCTGTGCCCTTGAGGAGCAACACCGGCCCGCCCAGCGCTTCCGCCGCCCGGTCCGCTTCCCACAACGCCTGCCGCGCCTCACGCTCGGCATCCAGCCGCGCATCCGTCAGGATCGGCCGAACCGCGTCGGGGGCCAGCGCCGCACCAATCCGCAGCGCCAGCGTGCCGATCAAGCGCTCCGCCCGCGCCGCCGCGATCAGCGCGTTCCATCCAGAGCCATCCAGCGCAGCGACCGACTTCGGCTCCCGCAACGCGGCCACCAGCAACGCGCTGCTCATGCCAGCTCATCCCAAAGCCGTTCGACAAGCGCGACCGCCGCCTCGCCGGAGGGAAAGTCGATCGCTCGCGCGGGAACATCCTGCACGAAGCGCGTCAATGCGCGAAAGCCCGACTCCCCCAGCGCCACATAATTAGTGGAGGCCTGGGTCAGCCGCATGAACACTTCGCCCTGCCCCACCGGCCGCACCTCCGCCGCATGGCCGAAGCGCGGGAATAGCAGCAGGGCTGGCTTCGCTCCCTCCCCCATGCGCGCCACCGCATCTGCCCGCGGCACAAGATGCCGGATATCGCCCTTGGCCGTTCCCTTGAGCAGCGGTCCCATACGCTCGCCCGGCGTCTCACCGGCAACCACGCCGATCGCCTCATTCTTCAACGATATCAGGCGCGGAAAAGGAAACACCGATCCGGTCACCAGATCCAGCAGGGCGAACTCATCACCCATCAGCCGCCATCCGCGCTCGCCCAGTTGGGCCGCCAGCGTCGATTTGCCCGATCCCGACTCGCCCGTCATGACCAGCGCGCGCCCGTCCTTCTCGACGCTCGACGCGTGGAGCAACAGATGCCGCCGCCAGCCCAGCGCCATTTGCAGGTTCATCCCCATCTCCGCCGCCAGCAGGCCATGGATCAGGCTCATCGGCGCGGCATCGGCCAGCCCATGATCGCCGGTGATGAAGATCGAAGGGCGCACCCATCGCCGGAATGCGCCGGCAGGCTCCAGACGCACGGTAAAGTCAGCTATCTCGCCGCTGACCTGCGGATAATCGGCATATAGCTGCGCCAGTTGCGCGACGGGCTGCCGCCAGGCGGAGCCGATGCGGAAGGTCGCAGGCCCGATCTTCAGGGAAAGCTGATGCCTCACGCGCGCCGCACCACCCCCAGCGCGATCAGGCCAGCCAGATGGGCTTCGATCTCGGCCATCGCCTGACCGGGTTCGCCCAGATCATAGCTCTGCTCAAGCCGCACATGCACCTGCGCAGCCGTCGTGGGGACATCTTTGTCCAGGGCGTACAATATCTCTGGCACCGGGCTGATCACCATATGCGTCTGCCCGGACGCGCGGTGGTAAAGGAGCGTAATGTCCTCCAACACGCACAGCGCGACATCTCTGTCCTGTTGATAACGGCGCTCTGCGGTCACGACCTGCCCTTAAATCCCTGGCGTCGCTCCGCTGTAGCGCGAAGGAGTAAGCAGGTGCCTAACGCGGCATTTGCAATGATGCGTAGCAGGTAAAGCCGCTGGTGCCGGACTGAAGACGGCGGATGTAGTTCAGATAGGCCTGATTCTGGTCATAGCTGGTGCCGGGCAGCCGTCCGCCGCGCAACGCCTGTTTGACCTGCTCGCCGGTGTAACTGCGGCCAGTTGCGGGGAAAGCACCCGAAGTCCCGGCGGGCACCAACTGTCCATTGGGCGCGACATAATTACCCGCGCGGCCCTGATCCGGCACGGGGATGGTGCAGTTGAGTACGGACGCGGCAGTATTGGCCAAGGCGGGGCGAATGGACACGATCGCCGAAGCGGCGGCGGCGCCACCCATAAGCAACTGGCGGCGCGATGACGCCATCAGATCAGCATTTCCCGCTTCCGCGCCGATAACGGCCGGATCGGAAACGGGCGATGGGGGCAACTGCTCGCTCATATGCTCGTGATCCGCTATCCACCCTTGCCAAAGCGTAAAGAATCCACGCTATTGCGCCAGCCATTGCAGCAAAGCTGCCAGGAATCCAGCGCGGTAACCATGAATCGACTATCCATTTCCCAGATCATCGCATCGCTCGCCATATTATTCCTGGCGACGGGCGGCGCGTTGATGATGGGCGCGCCGCCATGGGCGATAGCCCTGCCGGTGCTCGCCGGGATAGCCATCCTGCTGATCGCGGCGCAGGAGCCAGCGCCCCGGCCAAGCGCCGCGTCACCCGCTGAGGACGCCGTCGACATCGTCACCCATCCCGATTTCGCAGACCTGATCGAGGGCATCGCCGATCCGCTGATGCTGATCGAGCGCGGCAGGATCATCCGCGCCAATCGCGCCGCCCAGCGCCTGCTGGGCGCGCATATAGAGGGTGAAGACGCCCGCATCGCCATTCGTCACCCCGCCGCGGCGGAACGGCTGGCGAGCCTGGCCCCGCTGGCCGAACCCGTGATGCTGGAACTGGTGGGCCTGGGCTCCCGCGATCAACGCTGGCAAATGCGGATTGCGCCTGTGGGCGGCGATGGCGCCGTTCGTCGCCTGGTGCATCTGGCCGACCATAGCGGCGCGCATGCAGCCGAAAAGATGCGCGTCGATTTTGTCGCCAATGCAAGCCACGAACTGCGCACGCCCCTTGCGGGCATATTGGGATTTATCGAGACGCTCGCCGATCCGGACCTTGGCCGCGACAATGAAACACGCCAGCGCTTCCTGAAGATCATGGATGGCGAGGCGAGGCGCATGCAGCGGCTGATCGACGACCTTATCTCGCTTTCCCGCATCGAGGCGGAAAAATATCGCGCGCCCGACAGTCCGGTCGATCTGTCGGGATTGGTGGCCGAAGTGGTGGGCGTTTTCCGCACCAGCCATGGTGAGCGCGGACGCGAGGTCGAAATGGAAATCGACCCCGGCCTGCCAACGGTGGCGGGCGACCGGGCGCAGCTTTCTCAACTGCTTCACAATCTGATCGGAAACTCGGTCAAATATGGGAAGGCCGGAACGCCGATCCGGGTCGGCTTGACCGAGGGGCCGAGCGGCATGACCCGTCTGTGCGTCGCGGACGAAGGCGAAGGCATAGGCCCCGATCACCTGCCGCGCCTTACAGAGCGCTTCTATCGCGTCGATTCGGGCCGCAGCCGCGCCATTGGCGGCACGGGCCTGGGCCTCGCGATCGTCAAACATATCGTGGAGCGGCATCGCGGTCGGCTGGACATCGTCAGCACGGTGGGAAAGGGCACCGCCATCACCGTTCTCCTGCCACCCATGGCCAAGGACGAAAAGGCTTCCATATCAACGCATTGAGCGAAAATTTGCCATGTCTGTCATGGCTTCCGGGCACGTTGTCATAAAAATGCAATTGGATTGTCACAAATGCGCGATGTACCGCGACTACGGCGCGTTCCCAGAGGGGGGCGGCGACTGCGAATCGCGGCCTTTTGATAAAGGAGATTATCCGTGAAGCATTTCGCCCTGCTCGCCGCGACCGCCGCGGCGGCCCTCACCCTTGCCGGTTGCGGCGATCAGTCGTCCGGCGGCGGCGCGGGCGGCACCCGCGACCAGATCCGCGCCGTAGGCTCTTCGACCGTCTATCCCTTCGCCACGGCGGTCGCCGAACTATTCGTGCAGGGCAATGCCGGCATGAAATCGCCGATCATCGAATCCACGGGCACCGGCGGGGGCATGAAGCTGTTTTGCGCAGGCGTGGGCGCACAATATCCTGACATCGCGAATGCTTCGCGCCGCATCAAGAAGTCGGAGTTCGACGACTGCCAGAAGAATGGCGTCAAGGACATCATCGAAGTCCAGATCGGTGTCGATGGCCTCGCCTTCGCCGAATCGAACCGGGGACCGGGCCTCAAGCTGACGCCCAAGATCGTTTACGAGGCGCTTGCCGCCAATCCCTATGGCAAGGGTCCGAACAAGACGCAGAACTGGAACGATGTGGATCCCAGCCTCCCGGCGATCCCGATTTCCGTCTTCGGCCCGCCTTCCACCAGCGGAACCCGCGACTCGCTGGCCGAACTGATCCTGGAAAAGGGCTGCCAGTCCGACCCGGCGATGAAGGCGCTCAAGGATGAGAATGAGGACGAATATAAGGCGACCTGCACCCGCGTCCGCGAAGACGGCAAATATGTGGACTCGGGCGAAAACGACAATCTGATCGTGCAGAAGCTGGACAAGAACCCCAATGCGATCGGCGTGTTCGGCTACAGCTTCCTGGAAGAAAATAACGACAAGCTGAACGACATCCCGATCGACGGGGTCGAAGCGACCTATGAGACCGTATCGACCGGCAAATATCCTGGCGCGCGTCCGCTCTACATCTACGTGAAGAAAGCGCATATGCAGGCGATTCCCGGGCTTCAGGGCTTCCTGAACGCCTACGCCGCCAATTGGGGGCCGAACGGCGCGCTCACCAAGCGGGGCATGGTCGCCGCCCCCGAAGATGTGCGCAAGGGGAGCGCCGAAGCGGTGAAGTCGCTGGCTGTTCTCGACGGTTCGAAGCTGAAATAAGAAGAGACTGAATGACAGGTCCTGCAATCTTCCTGCTGCTGGCGGGCCTTGGCGCGATCGCCTGGGTCAGCGCACGAGCCCGCGCGCTGCGCCTGCAAGGCGTGGCCCGGGCGTCGGGGCGGCGCGACGCCGTGCATAGCCTGCCCGGCTATCATGGCTGGTATGTCGCGCTGTGGACGCTCATCCCTGCCGCCCTGTTCCTGGCGGTCTGGGCGAATGTCTCGCCCGGCCTTGTCACGCAGGACGTGCTGAGCAGCTCTGCGGCGCAAGCCTTGCCAGCGGATGGTTTTTCCCGATCATCCATCCTGGGCGAAGCGCGGGCGATCGCCACGGGCGCGCAGGCCGGGGCTTTCAATCCGCTCTCGCAGGGACTTGTCCAACCCTATAAGGACGCCATCGGCAAATATGGCCTGGCGGGCGCGGTTCTTGCGCTCGTCCTCGCCTTTGCCGGCGGCGCCTACGCCTTCACGCGCGTCCGCCCCGATTTCCGCGCGCGTACGCGGGTCGAACGGCTGGTGATGGCTTCATTGCTGATCGCATCGCTGCTGGCGATCATCACCACGGTCGGCATCGTCGCGTCGCTGCTGTGGGAAAGCTTCCGCTTCTTCTCCATGGTCAACCCGATCGACTTCCTGTTCGGCACGAAATGGAGCCCGCAGTCCGCCGCCATGGGCTATGGCAATGAAGATGCGTTCGGCGCGGTGCCGCTGTTCTGGGGCACGATCTTCATCGGCGCGATCATCGCCATGATCGTTGCCATCCCGCTCGGCCTGATGAGCGCCATCTATCTCACCCAATATGCCAACCCCGCCGTACGCCGGTGGATGAAGCCGACGCTGGAGATGCTGGCCGGCGTGCCGACCGTCGTTTACGGCTATTTCGCGGCGCTCACCATTGCGCCTGCGCTTAGGGATTTCGCCGTGTCGATCGGCATTCAGAGCGCCAGTTCCGAAAGCGCGCTCGCCGCTGGCCTGGTCATGGGCGTGATGATCATCCCCTTTGTTTCCTCCATGGCGGACGACAGCATCGCCGCCGTGCCGCAGTCGATGCGCGACGGCAGCCTGGCCATGGGTGCAACCACCAGCGAGACGATCAGAAAGGTTCTTATTCCCGCCGCCCTGCCGGGTGTCGTCGGGGGCGTCCTGCTCGCCGTCAGCCGCGCCATCGGCGAAACCATGATCGTGGTGATGGCGGCGGGCCTTTCCGCCAACCTCACCCTGAACCCCTTTGCCAGCGTGACGACCGTGACGACCCAGATCGTCCAGTTGCTGACCGGTGACCAGGAATTTGACAGCGCCAAAACGCTCGCCGCCTTCGCCCTCGGCCTTGTCCTGTTCATCGTCACACTGCTGCTCAACATCGTGGCCCTGCGGGTCGTGAAGAAATATCGCGAGGCTTACGACTAATGGCCCCCACCCTATCAACATCCGTTCGTGCTGAGCTTGTCGAAGGAGACAGGCGGCTCGTTCGAACAGGGCGAACGGAGCGCGTGTGATGACCACCAAACGCCTCCCCACCGACTGGAAATCGGACGTGATGCGCAACCGGATTGCCCGTCGCTATGCTGCGGAGCGCCGCTTCAGGCTGATTGGCCTGTTTGCGGTGCTGCTCTCTGCCGCCTTCCTCGCCTTCCTGCTCTTCACCATGCTCGGCAACGGCCTGCGCGGTTTCACCCGCACGGAAATCGCGGTGAAGATCGACTTCGCCGCTTCACCGCTGCTGCTCGATCCCAATGCCATTACCGACGAGGCGCTTTCCAACGCGAACCTGCCGATGGTGACCAGCGATGCCGTCACGAAAGCGCTGGGCGCGGATGCGGACGATTGGGTTTCCCCGACTGCGTGGATCGTCCTGCGCGACAGGATCAAGGCGGACCCCAAGATCCTCTCCCGCACTGAAACGGTCACGCTCCCCGCCTCTACCGAGATCGATCGTGCCGCCAAGGGCGATGGTTCGCCCGAAGCCGAAGCAACCGTCGATCGCCTGAAAGGGGCCGGTCTGCTCACGACCGGCTTCAACTTCAACTTCCTGACCGCCAGCGACGGCACCGATCCGACGCAGGTTGGTATATGGGGCGCGTTCAAGGGCTCTCTGCTGACCATGCTGGTGACGCTGGCCCTCAGCTTCCCGATCGGCGTTGCGACCGCGCTCTACCTTGAGGAATATGCCCGCAAGAACTGGCTGACCGACATCATCGAAGTGTCGATCAACAATCTTGCCGCCGTCCCCTCGATCATCTTCGGCTTGCTCGGCCTGTCGATCTTCCTGAACTTCCTGCACCTGCCCCGTTCGGCTGCCCTGGTCGGCGGCATGACGCTGGCGCTCATGACCATGCCCGTCATCGTCATCGCGGGCCGCAACGCCATCAAGTCGGTGCCGCCCAGCATCCGCGACGCTGCGCTCGGCATCGGCGCTTCGCCGGTGCAAGTCGTGTTCCACCATGTCCTGCCGCTCGCCCTGCCCGGCATCCTCACCGGTACGATCATCGGCATGGCGCGCGCGCTGGGCGAAACCGCGCCGCTGCTGATGATCGGCATGCGCGCCTTCATCGCGACGCCGCCGGGCGGGATCACCGATCCGGCGACCGTGTTGCCGGTGCAGATATTTCTGTGGTCCGACGAGGTTTCGAAGGGCTTTGTCGAAAAAACGTCCGCCGCCATCATCGTGCTGCTGATCTTCCTGCTCGCGATGAACGGTCTGGCCATCTACCTGCGCAACAAGTTCGAAAAACGGTGGTAACAATGATGCACGAACCGCAAACCCTGGTGCCCGCCACCGAAACCAAGATGACCGCGCGCGACGTGAATGTCTTCTATGGCGACAAACAGGCGATCAAGGGCGTCTCCATCGATGTCGACATGGATAATGTGACGGCCTTCATCGGCCCGTCCGGCTGCGGCAAGTCCACTTTCCTGCGGACGCTGAACCGCATGAACGACACGGTCGCATCGGCTCGCGTCGAAGGCACGATCACGCTGGATGGCGAGAATATCTACGCCTCCAGCATGGACGTGGTGCAACTGCGCGCCCGCGTCGGCATGGTGTTCCAGAAGCCCAACCCCTTCCCCAAGTCGATCTATGAAAATATCGCCTACGGCCCGCGCATCCACGGCCTCGCCAGTGGCAAGGCGGACCTTGACATCATAGTCGAAAAGTCGCTCCGTCGCGCCGGCCTGTGGGACGAGGTGAAGGATCGCCTGCACGACAGCGGCACCGCGCTTTCCGGTGGTCAGCAGCAGCGCCTCTGCATCGGCCGCGCCATTGCGGTTGAACCCGAAGTCATCCTGATGGACGAACCCTGCTCGGCGCTCGACCCCATCGCCACGGCCAAGATCGAGGAACTGATCCACGAACTGCGCGGCCGCTACGCCATCGTCATCGTCACCCACAATATGCAGCAGGCCGCCCGCGTGTCGCAGCGCACCGCCTTTTTCCACCTCGGCGAACTGGTCGAATATGGCGTGACGTCGGACATCTTCACCAACCCCCGCCAGGAGCGGACCAAGGACTATATCACCGGACGCTACGGCTGAACCGGGGGGAGAGACGAATTATGGCTGAACATACGATCAAGGCGTTCGACGAGGAAATCGACAAGCTGCGCGGCCTCATCGCCGAGATGGGCGGCCGTGCCGAAGCCGCCATCGAACATGCGATGCTGGCGCTCCAGCGACAGGACAAGACGCTCGCCGCCCAGGTGGTTGCCGACGACAAGCGCATCGACGCCATAGAGGCGGAGGTTGAAAAGCTGGTCATCCAGGTGATCGCCCTGCGCGCGCCCATGGCCGACGATCTGCGTGACGTCATCGCCGCGCTGAAGATCGTCAGCGTCGTCGAACGCATCGGCGATTATGCCAAGAATATCGCCAAGCGCGTGCCGCTGGTCGCCACTAACCAGCGCACGCTGGAACCGGTATCGCTCCTCCCATCCATGGGGCAGGTCGCAGCCGAGATGGTGCATGACGCGCTCAACGCCTTCGCCGCGCGGGACGCCGACCTCGCTCTTGCGGTGATCGAACGCGATACGGTCGTCGATGATTTCTACAACAGCGTCTTTCGCAGTCTCGTCACCTACATGGTCGAAAATCCCAAGACGATCAGCGAATGTGCGCATCTGTTGTTCGTCGCCAAGAACATCGAACGGATCGG
This sequence comes from Sphingobium herbicidovorans, assembly GCF_002080435.1. Taxonomy (NCBI): domain Bacteria; kingdom Pseudomonadati; phylum Pseudomonadota; class Alphaproteobacteria; order Sphingomonadales; family Sphingobiaceae; genus Sphingobium; species Sphingobium herbicidovorans. The sequence continues at coordinate 912,673 of NZ_CP020538.1, forward strand.
CGACCACGCCACCAATGTCGCGGAAATGGTCTATTACGCCGCCACCGGCCAGATGGCCCCGGAACGCGAACGCGGCGGCACCCAGCCCCTGGAGGACTGAATATGGCGAGAGCCAAGATGCTTCTGGTCGAAGACGACGCAGCACTCGCCGAACTTCTTATCTGGCATTTCAAGCGTGAAGATTTTGAAGTCGCCCACACCGTCGATGGCGAAGAAGCCCTGCTGCTCGCGCAGGAAAATGTGCCTGACATCGTGCTGCTCGACTGGATGGTCGAAAGCCTGTCCGGTATCGAAGTCTGCCGCCGCCTGCGCCGCATGAACGGCACCGCCAACGTGCCGATCATCATGCTCACCGCGCGGGGCGAGGAAGAAGATCGGGTCCGCGGCCTTGAAACCGGCGCGGACGATTATGTGACCAAGCCTTTCTCGCCGCGCGAACTCGTCGCCCGCGTTGGCGCGGTCCTGCGCCGCGTCCGCCCCGCGCTCGCTGGCGAGACATTGACCTTCGCCGACGTCGAGATGGACACGGTTGGCCACAAGGTCCGCCGGGGCGGCCAGGTCATCCCTCTCGGCCCCACCGAATTTCGCCTGCTCAAACACTTCCTCGAACATCCCGGCTGGGTGTTCTCACGCGAGCGGCTGCTGGATAGCGTCTGGGGCCAGGACAGCGACATCGAACTGCGGACGGTGGACGTCCATATCCGTCGCCTGCGCAAGGCGATCAACGCAGACGGCAAATATCGCGACATCATCCGCACGGTCCGCTCTGCGGGCTATGCGCTGGATACCGACGGGGCGGGATAGAGCAGCCGTCGGCAGACTTGGGTGGAAGACGGCCTGCCCTTTACGTCCGTTCGTGCTGAGCCTGTCGAAGCACGCTCGCAACGGTCCGCGTCCTTCGACAGGCTCAGGACGAACGGAGCTTGATGTGTTGCGGCACTGACGAATGTCCGAGGTTGGCCGCTAACAGACAAGGTCCACAAAAAAGCGCCCCAGCCTTCCAGCCAGAGCGCCTTGCACCACCCTTCACGCCACCGCTCAGGCCGCCTTGCGCGCCTTCACCAGCTTCTTCAGCAGCATGTCCCGCTTCAACCGGGACAGGTGATCGATGAACAACACGCCCTGCAGATGATCCATCTCATGCTGCAGGCAGGTCGCCAGCAGCCCTTCCAGCCGCTCCTCATGAATGCGCCCATCGCGGTCCATCCAACTGGCGCGAATCGATGCGGGCCGCTCGACCTCGGCAAATTGTTCAGGGACCGAGAGACAGCCTTCATTATAGACGGACAGCTCGTCCGACCCGTCGAGTATCTCGGGATTGATGAACACCATCGGCTTTTTGACCGCGGGCGCGCCTTCCTCATCCGATTCGGGTTCCTGCAGGTCGATCACAAGCACGCGCTTGGGCACACCCACCTGTATGGCGGCCAAGCCGATGCCCGGCGCGTCATACATCGTCTCGAACATATCGTCGATCAGACGCTGCAAATCGTCATCGATCGCCTCCACCGGAGACGAGATGGTACGCAGGCGCGGATCGGGCGCCTCCAGGATGGGAAGAATGGCCATGACCGTAAAATAATCCGACAGCGCCGAAAATTCAAGCGACCGCCAAATTCACCCAACAGGCCGGCGCGCGCGCAACGCCTGCGCCAGCGTGCCTTCGTCCAGATAGTCCAGCTCGCCGCCCACCGGCACGCCATGGGCCAGCTGTGTCAGCCGCACCGGGAACTGTTCCAGCCGCTCGGCCAGATAATGAGCGGTCGTCTGGCCCTCCAGCGTGGCGTTCATCGCCAGCACCACCTCGTCAATGCCGCCCGCGCTGACCCGCGCGACCAGGGCGTCGATGGAAAGATCCTCTGGCCTCACCCCCTCCAGCGCCGACAGCCGCCCGCCCAGCACATGGAAGCGCCCTGGGAACAGCCGCGACTTGTCCAGCGCCCACAGGTCCGCCACATCCTCCACCACGCACAGCGCTCGCGCATCCCGCCTGGCGTCGGCACAGATGCCGCAAGGATCGACCGTATCGACATTTCCGCATATACCGCATGTCACCAGCCGGTCGTTCACCGCATCCAATGCCCGCAGCAACGGCTCCAGCGCGCTTTCGCGCTTCTTGAGCAGGTGCAGGACAGCACGCCGCGCGGAACGCGGGCCAAGGCCGGGCAGGCGAGACAGCGCCTGCGTCAGCGCGTCGATTTCGGAAGAAGCCATGGAACCGAGATAGGGGCTTGCAAGTCCGGGGTCAAAAGGGTTGAGAGGCCGCCATGCGCATCATCTATATGGGAACCCCCGATTTCGCCGTCCCCGCGCTCACCGCGCTGGCAAAGGCGGGCCATGAGATCGTGGCTGCCTACAGCCAGCCGCCCCGCCCGGCCGGACGCGGCAAGGCGCTACGGCCCTCCCCCGTGCACAGCCAGGCCGAACAGATGGGCATCGAAGTGCGCACGCCGCTCTCCCTGAAAGATGCCGAGGTTCAGGCCGCCTTCGCCGCGCTCAAGCCCGATGTAGCGGTAGTCGCCGCCTACGGCCTCATCCTACCCCTGCCCATTCTGAACGCCCCCCGCTTCGGCTGTCTCAACATCCACGCCTCCCTCCTGCCACGCTGGCGTGGAGCAGCGCCGATCCAGCGCGCGATCCTGTCGGGCGATAATGTTAGCGGCGTGACGATCATGGACATGGAAGCCGGGCTCGACACCGGCCCTATGCGCGCCAAGCATGTGACGCCGATCGAAGACAAGACCGCAGGCGCGCTGACCGAGGAACTGGCGCTGGCAGGGGCGGAACTGATGGTCGAAGTGCTGGACGATCTCGCCGCGCATCCTCCGGTGCCCCAGCCGGAAGAAGGCGTCACCTACGCGTCGAAAATCGACAAGGCCGAATCGCGCATCGACTTCTCCCGCGACGCGCACCAGATCGAGCGGCAGGTCCGCGCCTTCAATCCTTTCCCCGGCGCATTCTTCGAATATCGGGGCGAACGCTTCCGCATTCTCGCCGCCCATGTGGAGGAGCATGAAGGCACGCCGGGCGAATTGCTGGACAACAGCCTGCTTATCGGCTGCGGCCACGGCGCAATCCGCCCCACCCTCATCCAGCGCGCAGGCAAGGGCGCGATGTCGCCCGGCGAACTCCTGCGGGGCTACGACATGCCAGCCGGGTCGCGTGTCGATGGCTAAACTCGCCCTCCTGAACCGCCATCCCAGCGAAAGCTGGGATCTCAGGCGAAATTGCGCGCCCGCTCCCCAGATCCCAGCGTTCGCTGGCATGACGGCGGTAGTGGTTCGGACGACCCAACCCGCCCAATGACCCGCTTCGCCTTCACCGTGGAATTTGACGGCCGCCCCTTCATGGGCTGGCAGCGGCAGGCGCACGGCCCCAGCGTCCAGCAAGCCTTGGAAGACGCCATCCACGCCGTCACCGGCGAACAGGCCGTTATCCACGCCGCAGGCCGCACCGACGCAGGCGTCCACGGCCTTGCCATGCGCGCCCACGCAGACATAGCAAAGCCCCTCACGCCCTTCCGCCTGACGGAAGCGATGAACGCCCGCCTGCGTCCGCATCCGGTCGCCATCCTTGCCTGCGATGTCGTGCCGGACGACTGGCACGCCCGCTTCTCCTGCATGGGGCGCGCCTATGTCTATCGAATCGCCAACCGCCGCGCGCCGCTGACCTTCGAAAACGGCCTCGTCTGGCGCGTCATCCAGCCGCTCGACGCCGACGCAATGCAGAAGGCCGCACAGCTTCTGGTTGGTCGCCACGACTTCACCACCTTCCGCTCCGCCCATTGCCAGGCGGAAAGCCCGCTCAAGTCGCTCGACCGCCTTGATGTCGAACGCGATGGCGACCGCATCGCCATCCACGCCGAAGCGCGTTCCTTCCTTCATCATCAGGTGCGTTCGATGGTGGGTTGCCTCGCTCTGGTCGGCATGGGCCGCTGGACCTTGGACGACATGCGCGCCGCCCGCGACGCCAGGGACCGCGCGGCCCTCGGCCTCAACGCACCGCCCGACGGCCTCTACTTCGTGAACGCCCGTTACCCGGACCAATAAGTCCGGTCAGAGCTGCGTGCGGAACGGCGTGAAATTCGTATGCTCGTCATAGACGTCCAGTCCTTCGGCCCGCTTCAGCCCGTTGACCACCATGTAGGTCACCGGCGTCAGCACCGCTTCCCACAGGACTTTCAGCATCCAGTTGGTGACCATGACCGTCAGCACCTGTTGCGTGGTCCAGACGCCAAGGAAAGCGAGCGGATAGAAAAGCAGGCTGTCGACCCCCTGCCCCACGATGGTCGATCCGATCGTACGCATCCACAAATGCTTGCCCTGCGTCAGCAGCTTCATCTTCGCCAGCACGAAGCTGTTGGTGAACTCGCCCGCCCAAAAGGCAGCCAGCGAGGCGAACACGATGCGCCACGTGCTGCCGAATACGGCCTCATAGGCCTTTTGATCCGGCCAGCCCTCCGCCGGGGGCAGCTTCACGACCACCCAGCTCATAAGCGCCATGAACAGCATCGCGCCGAACCCAGCCCAAACGCAGCGCCGTGCGCGCGCATAGCCATAGACTTCGGTGAGTACGTCGCCCAGCACATAGCCCAGCGGAAAGAACAGGATGCCCGCGCCAAAGGTGAAGCCAAAGAGCGTCGATAACTTTGCCGCCCCGATCAGGTTCGACAGCAGCAGGATCGCCACAAATGCTGCGATGAAAAAATCGAAATAGCGCATGGGCCGCTGCGAAAGCGCCTGCGCATCGATTTTCCGAACCCCCATATCGGCCATGGCACCCTGCATATCCGCCCCCGGTGCAAATGCAATGCCCCGCCGTTGCACGGAAACGCAAGCCCGGCTATCGAAGCCCCCGTGCGGCCCCGTAGCTCAGCTGGATAGAGCATTCGCCTTCTAAGCGAATGGTCGCAGGTTCGAATCCTGCCGGGGTCGCCAAAAACAACTTTCCCATTCGCTCCATAGCGTACCGTAAGTGCTTTGATTTCGGCGGTTTTCTGCGATATATAAGACCCCGCCCTGTCCGGTTTCGTCGGTTGGAGAACGACCACATAAGACCGATTTGGGGGCACATCTGGGGGCCATAATTGGTGGGTCTCCATATCGCAGGAAGGATGGCCCCCAGTGGCGCTAACAGATATCGCGATCAAGGCGGCAAAGGCGAAAGAGAAGCCCTACAAGATGGGCGACGCCGGCGGCCTGTTCCTCCTTGTGCAGCCTACAGGCGGGAAACTGTGGCGGCTCAAATATCGGATAGAAGGTAAAGAGAAGAAGCTGGCGCTTGGCGCCTACCCGGATGTTGGCTTGGCCGACGCCCGCAAGCGGAGAGACAATGCCAAGGCAGAACTGGCCGACGGTAAAGATCCTGCGCGGGAAAAGGTACGGCGGAAGGAGCGGAGCAAGATCGCATCGGGTAATAGCTTTTCGATCGTTGCCGCGGAGTTCATCAACAAACGGATAAAGGAGGGCTGGTCGCCTCCTACGCAGGCGAAGGCTGCCTATCTGATGGCCTACCTGACTCCTGTCATCGGCCGCATTCCGGTCTCAGACATCACACCAATCGATCTGTTGCCGATTTTTAAGCGTGCCGAGGCCAAAGGCAACCTGGAGACTGCCCGCCGTCTGATGCAGCTTTGCAGCCAAATTTTCCGATATGCCATCGCCACCGCTCGCCTCGCATCCGACCCTACGCGCGACCTTCGCGGCGCAATAACCGCGTCCAAGCCGAAGCATCACGGCGCCATCATCGATCCGGTGAAGGTGGGCGAGTTGCTGCGCGCGATCGACGGCTACAGCGGACACTATGTGTGTCGCTACGCGCTGAAGCTAGCCCCGCATCTATTTGTGCGGCCGGGGGAGCTGCGATTTGCCGAATGGGCTGAACTGGATCTTGGTGCAGCCGTCTACACTGTTAGGGTTGAATGCCGCTGCCGACGTGAAGCGTTTTTTGAGGCGCACGGGCTGTGGTGGAAATTTCAGCGGAAAAGCTGGAGCGATGATTTTCGAGAGGCCAAGCACCGCTTCTACTGCAAGTCCTGCTCACAGCGATACGGGCGAAAGGTGCGGCCGGTCATCATGGAGACAAGCGACCAACCCGCGCGTCATCACTTTCCGCTTCCGGATGAACGAGAATGGAAGCGGGCGGTAAGCCGCTTCAGAGGATAGTGAAATGAGCATCAAGGCTGTTCCAGAGGAACTTTTCGACGTTCCTGACGACCTGTCGCCAGGCGAATACCGCCACGTCTGCGCACAGATCGCGATCCAAGCAGTCACCTACGCAATGGGCTCACGTGAGGTGAAGGAAGGGCATGCATCGATTGCTATGCCGATGCTGGTCGAAGCGCTGGCTATGGGCATTGCCATGCTCATCAGCGCGGATGAACAACAGAAAACCCCGCGGGACATCCGGTTGTCAGGTGAGCATTTTGGTAAGTTGATCGGCGGGTTCGCGGCCATCTTTCATCAAAATGATGACACCACAGGTGATCAGTTGATGGATATGCTTGGTGTAGAGCGATCAAAACTCAACTAGAGAATCAATTAATACGTGAATTTTTCGGTTGAGGTTTCTCGATTTAATTTGCTTCTACGCGCGCCCTCTCGTTTTGTGCTAAACTCCTTCGCCACAATCGAAGGAATCGCCGATGACGGACGATGTAGAATTTTGGCCGCTGAAGGTAGTCGTGCAGAAGGTGGGCCTCAGCAAGACGGAGATCTACCGCCGGGCGGCCGAGGGCACCTTCCCCAAGTCCCGCGATTACCGCGACGGCGGCATTCGAAAATTTTGGCTGTCAACGGAAGTGCGAGCTTGGCAGGACGCTATCATCGCGGGCCAGTGAGAGCGGCTATGTGCATCCTGGAAGAAACTGAGTTCTGGCCGCTGAGGAAAGTCCTGCAACGAGTAGGACTTAGTAAAACGGAGATCTACCGCAGGATAGCCGAAAACCGCTTCCCGACAGGCAGATCCTATGGTGACGGTGGAAAAAAGAAGTTCTGGCTCTCGACCGAGATCAAGGCATGGCAGGACGCCGTTTTAAGGAGCAACGACAAGGCATAGCGGTGAGCCCGTCCGTGCAACGTCCCAGGTGGCAGCAGCTAGTTGCTGAACTGGCTAATCGGTCAAACTGTTTTTGAACTAGGAATCACCCATGGCTGACGACATAGAATTTTGGCCGCTAAAGGTTGTGGTTCAGAAGGTAGGCCTTAGCCAAGCCGAAGTGTACCGGCGGATGTCCGAAGGGCGGTTTCCCAGAAACTATGATTACCGGGATGGAGGTACGCGCAAGTTCTGGTTGGCGTCCGACGTTCGAGCCTGGCAGCAGCAGATTCTCGATGCTCAGCGGAATCCGCGGGACCCCTTATAGCCGTTCACTCGATTAACCAGCGCCGCAACCTCGGCCGGGCTGATCTCCTCATTCCATCGGCAGCCATCGTTTGCGGAGAAACGAACAGCCCACATATTCGGCAAGTCCGCCGCGTGACACATGACCGGCTCGCTCACTTCCATGGATACCGTTTCACTGAATCGGCACATTGACATGCAGGCGTCGACGTTGCGGGTTGTCGTCAGTAGCCCTTGCACCGGACCATCTACGCCCCAGTACGTGCCGAGGCTATAGAAACGCCAATTTCCCCAATAATTCGTGTAGGTGACCAGCCGGTAGATGGTGGCGCCGGTCTTCTTGTCGACGCTGGCATTTACCCAGGTATCGGATTCATTCAACATCCCGCCCCCGCCGCCCTTGGTCCTGTGTGCCTTCCTCGTGGTGAACATGGTCACCGGCGACATGGGATCATCGATGACCTGGGCGTTAGCTTCTCCATCCTCGCGCGATTTTTCTCCAGCGAGCCGGCCGCGGCAGGTGACGCCGTGACGGCGATCGCAGCAGCGATCAGAACGGATTTGCGTTGATTTCTCATCATCTCACCCCTCCTTTAAATAACGCCGCGCACTGCCTGCGCTATCGTATGCATGAAACCGACCTCAAACCCGCCCCATTCTTCCGGTCGCACAATCTCGTGCAGGAAATTGCCCAGAAGCGATGGGCATTCGGTTTCTCGCAGCAATGAAATTATCTGGCATGCGGCAACTCCCCCGATCTCGCAATCATCCGCGTAATTGCCTGAGCGCGTCGACTGCCATGAAAAGCATTCCGTGATTCGGCTGCTAGTGTCCATATTCCCCCCAATAACTGCGAATCGGTTCGCATGGAGAAACTTCATTGAAACTAGTGATGGAGTCAAAAACTATATTGTCCCATTTGCACCATGTCGTCTCATACGTACTTTAACAATTCACTTATTACGTGATTTTACTTGTGATCTTTATTTTGATATTTCGGTGGAAGGGGAAACGTGGAAAGGAAGATAGACGCATGATTCCTCTAATGATGATCGGGACGGGTCTGAGCCGACGTCGCACATCTACATCCCTGACGGCCCCTTCCCCAGTCGTGGTCACCGACGACCCCTACGCCTATAACAACTCCCTGATGATGACATTCAGCGGGTCGAACGGCTCCACCAGTTTCACGGATGCAAGCCGCTGGGCGCACGGATCGATCACCGCTAATGGCAACGCGCAGATACAGTCGAACAAACTGGAGTTGGACGGGACAGGTGACTTCGTTCTGGTGCCGCGCAATACGGGCGATAGTTTCGATTTCACCCCCACATCGGAGTTCACCTGTGAGGTGTTCGGCCTGGAAATCGACTCCACCTCTACCCGGCAGTTCATCTGCGGGTTCGACAATCACCAATCGATCAACGGGGCGCGGGATTGGCGACTAATTTACGATGGCACCACCGGCGAGTTGATGGTCGAAGTGGTGCCGAGCGGCCTTAATGCTGGGACAGTCTATCAGGCCAAGGTTTCGTGGACCCCCGCGGCCGCCACGGCCTATGACATTGCCTGGTCATGGGACGGGGCCAATATCCGGCTTTATGTCGATGGCGTTTTCAAGGCGAAGGTCGCTAACACGCTGCGCTCCAGCGTTCCCTCCACGGTGCAGAATTTCCGTATCGGATCACAGCGCTATCTCGGCACCGACAACGAGTTCCTGGATGGTCGAATCGCCGCCATCCGCCTGACGCGCGGCAAGGCGCGCATGACCTCCGAAACGGTCTACACCCGCCACGCGCTACCGCTCGCCACCAGCGGCACGACTTCGGACCCCTATTTCCAATACACCCGGCTTGTTCTCTACGGCGAAGGCGCGGACGGTAACCAGTCGTTCCGTGATCACAGTGCGAGTGACAGGCCGCTCACGGCGCAGGGGGCGGTGGAGAATGACACCGGGGTCGATGTCAATGGGACGCCCTCGATCAAGTTAGGCAGCAACGCCGACTATATCCGGGGTGACTACGATCCCTCGCTACTTCTGGCTGGCTTGGACTTCTGCATGGAGGCGTTTGTCAAATGCACAGACAGCGCCAACTGGAACATCCTACTCGGGCGCCGCAATACATCCAATAACTTCTATTTTGGGATCAATGCGGGCAAGTTCCGCTGGGACTTTTTTAACGGTTCCAGCGCGGTCGGCACGGTGACAGGGGCGACAACGCTATCGACAAACACCGTCTATCATCTGTGCGCCATCCGCACGATTTCCGACAACAAGCTGTATCTGTTTGTTGATGGGGCATTGGATGGCAGCGCCATTTACTCGGGCGCGCGCACCGAAAACAGCGAGCATCTTGGCATCGGTCACGATTGGGGCGGCTCCACACGCTATTTCCGGGGCGCCGCCAACTGGGCGCGGATCACCATAGGCCACAGCCGCTACAGCACCTCAGGCTTCACGCCGCCGAGCGTGCCTTATCTGCTGGCGTAGCCCGGCGTTTAGCCGCTCAGATTCTTATTGCAATTGGGCAACGACTAAACCCAACTTCGTCATAGTGGTTGAGAGGGGGACTCAATGAAGAAATCACCTCGATTGACATGAAGGTGGGCACTGTCCGCAATTTCATGGTCTTCAATGATGTGGTGGAACGTGGCGAAGTGATCATGCGTCGCGGCTCGCCGGTTAAAGCAACCGTCTCCTGGCGAACCGGCAAGGGCATCGTCGGCAAATCGGCCAAGTTCGAATTGACCTTCAACTCGGTTCGTTCGGGCGGTAGAGATTGGGCATTGCGCGGTACGGTTCGTCAGGAAGGCCGCGGCAACACTACGGGCGCGCTATTAGGAGCGACATTCATCACCGGCCGCTCGGCCGTTATCACGCCTGGTCAGCTCATCAACGTTTTCACCGCGGAGGAAATCAGCCTTCAGCCGCAGCGCGCGGCTTATGGGGCACCACGGCCAGCCGTTCAGGCGCCGGTCCAACCTGCGGGGATAAATCCCAATTCCGCGATTAGGTGCATTACCTGTTGATCGGGTCTAAGAGCCGGAAATGGATGCATCATTGATCGGTGAGGGTGCGGTAACCCGCGACTGGCAAGCTGTGGACAGAGATTTTCGGAATTACGGATTTCTAGCCACCGAAGCAGATGCTTTTCGTTTTCACTTCCGGGAGCTGTTGGCGGATTGGTTCAGCCTTGCTGAGCGCATTAATGCGTTGGGCCAGCGCATGTATGTTGAATGCTCGGATCTTCTGCCTGGCCAGCGGGTGTTAAGCCCCACTTCGCTCGGCCTTCAAATGATGCCTCGCTGTCTCAGCGGCTTCCAAGGCGCACTGATCCTGGCAGAACGGGGCTTAGGTGTTGAAGCGCAGGCGTTGGTCAGAAGTGTTTTTGAGACTGCCTTCTGGATGGGCTATGTCATTTCGGACCCCACAGTTGCGGTGCCGCAGTTGCGTGGAGAAACTTTAAACAGCGAAATTCGGCTGTTCGAGGCGAGCCTCCGACACCTTTCAGGCATGGGCACCGATAATGAGACCCAAGTTAGAAGCCAGCTTAGTGAGATGAAGGCGGAATACGCCAGATTGCCCAAACCGCCGACAATGGAGAAAATAGCGTCCGCCGCCGGGTATGGTCCCAGCTACTTCTTCTACAAGGATCTATCGGGAGCCGCGACGCATCTTTCGTTGAAATCCATTCACGGTTTTCTTCACCATGACGAAGCGGGGGAGGTCATAGGCCATCAGGTCGGCCCAGATGAAGAGAGCGTCGGAAAGGCTGTGTGGCTTGCCTGTCGAGCGATGACGCTGGCGGTTCATGCACTAGGTCGGCTCCCAGGCTGTTCGGCTTATAGTAGCGAGCTGGACCCCTTAAATCACGAACTAGGGCAGCTTAAGCCATATGAGCCGGTGGAACGAAACTGTTGACTAAATAGCAGTGCTCGCCGAGAGCGGCCCGCTATTTGCCCCTCTAGCCGTGGTTCTCAGCCTCTCAATGATCTCCATGCCTACTTTGGTTGAGATACCTCGACTTGCTCACCATGAAAGGTGCGGCTGGCCTGAGAAGGGCTGCGACTGCGTTCTTGTTCACGGAAAGCTTGAGATGCTGAAAGGCGAGCGGGAGGGCTTGGGGCCGAGAAAAGAGAAGATTCAAGCACTCTACAGCGCAGCAAAAACTGAAAACAATCTGGAGGCCGCCTTCGAACTGGTCGATCTTATTTATAGCGGTGAGGTCGAAGAAAAGCTCATTGATAGCTTTTTCGAAGGAGGCGTAGCGCCCATTTTTGTCCTTCCGCACCCCGCTTTTGTTGTCGAGAGAAATCTTACCCCTGAGGTCGTTCCATCGGCCGGGCCCACCAACGCGCTTCCCTTCGCGTACGCAGCCCGGCTGCAACAAGCGATCGGCGGCGAAGTTGACAGCGATATCGTGCAAGCTGCTCGCGTAGGCCGTACGGCACTGAACCGCTTCCAGCGTTTCTTATGGCAGCCACAATTTGTAGGTGACGTACGCACAGATCGCCCCTATGTACTTGTGGATGATGCAGTGACGATCGGAGGTACGGTTGCCGCGCTTTGCAGCCATATTGTACGGGCTGGCGGAACGGTCGCAGCTGTAACTGCGTTGGCACATAAAAGCGGACAGCATCAACCGCTGGCGTTAACCAACCGTACACGGCATTTGCTCGATACGGTATATACGGTGGGAATTGCGCAGCTCTGGAAGGAGGCGATTGGACATGAGATTGACTGCCTTACAGAGCCTGAGGGCGCTTTTCTCCTGGAATGGGCAAACGAACATCACGGATCAGGAGACGGGCACTCGCGATTACTCGCCCTCCGAACTCGCTTGCTTAAGGCAAGGGATCAAGGCGAATAACGCTGCTGCCTCGCAGTTGGCCGCGGATCGCGGTTATAAGCGGAATTCCCGAGCTTCTCAGCTTCGCTGAATTAGTGCTGCGATGGCCCGGCAGCCAAGCTGGGTACCGCCAAGTCGGATTCGTGCTGCCGTGCCTTTGCCCAAGGCATAGCGAACTTGCATTCGCATCAAGGTTTCAGCCTTCAAACCGAACGCGTACTCGAAACGAATAGCCATATCAGCCGACAGGGCAGCCCGGCCGTTGACGAGCGCGCTGATCGGTTGACGCCGAACGCCGCAGCCAGATCGTTGATCGAAATGCCACGGGCTTCGACAATCTCGGTCTTCAGCCACTCTCCGGCGTGAATCGCGAACGATGGGTGAATGTTGATGGCCATGAGCGATTCGCCGGTTGCTTTCTCAGATCTGCGAACACCATCCTAGCAGAGATCGTCGCCTGGTTCAGGATGCTATGAACCGGTGATCTGATTCGCAGAAGTTGGCCGCCGAGCGACGTTGCTATGTAGAGGTAGCGTTTCGCTTTGGGGGCCACATTGGGGGCCATCCGAAATTCCGCGACGTAATTTTACTGGTAATTTGAGCTACTTCACGCCACCTTTAAGGTTCCTGCCGGGGTCGCCATCCGCTGCCGCTACAGGCGCCAGCCCATCAGCAGCATCACCAGCCCGGCGATCAGGATCGCAAGAGCCAGGAAGCCCCAGCCCCAGTCCAGCCCGTTCCTATTCGCCATCGAGCGAACTGTCGAACGGCCGCGCCCGCAGCAGCAGGTCGTCGGTCACCGTCATCGTGAAAATCGGGTCAGCATCGGCGGGCACTTCGGCAATCGCATCGACAAAGGCCGCCCGCGTCTCCGGCTCGTCATAGACCATCTTCTGGTCGAACGCGGCACGCCATGTCTCCTCGTCCGGCCATTCCGCATAGCCGACGAAGCGCCCGTCCGCATCACGATGCAGGCGGGAGCCATAGCTTCCATATTTCTCACGGATCAGGTCGGTCCCACGCCGCCATGCCGCGCGGAACTGATCTTCCTTCCCGGGATGCACCCGCCACCAATAGACCGCGACGAACATCGCACCTCTCCTTCACAGGAAGTAATGATGCGCGCGGCCAAAGGTTGCCATGCCCTTCCTCCCGTTCGGGCTGAGCTTGTCGAAGCCTTCAACAGGCTCTGGACGGGCTCAAAGAACCGACTGGCCGGTCTTTTCCCAGTCAGCCAGGAAGCCCGCAATGCCCTTTTCAGTCAGCACATGGTTGAACAGCGCCTTGATGACCGAAGGCGGGGCGGTCATCACGTCAGCGCCGATCTTCGCGCTTTCCAGCACATGGATGGGATGCCGCACGCTCGCCACCAGAATTTCGGTATCGAACGCATAATTGTCGTAAATCAGGCGGATGTCCTCGATCAGCTTCATGCCGTCGAAGCCATTATCGTCATGCCGCCCGACGAAGGGCGAAATGAAGCTCGCGCCGGCCTTCGCCGCCAGCAGCGCCTGATTGGCCGAAAAGCAGAGGGTGACGTTCACCATCACGCCTTCGCTGGTCAGCGCCTTGCAGGTCTTGAGGCCATCGATGGTCAGCGGCACCTTGATGCAGACATTGTCCGCGATCTTCCGCAGGACGGCGGCTTCCTTCATCATCGTCTCATGGTCAAGCGCGACGACCTCCGCCGATACGGGACCATCCACGATGCCGCAGATTTCCTCGACCACTTCGACAAACTTGCGGCCCGACTTGTGGATCAAGGACGGGTTGGTCGTGACGCCGTCGAGCAGGCCCGTGGCGGCAAGATCGCGGATTTCGTTGGTGTCGGCGGTATCGACGAAGAACTTCATGGGAATGCTCCGGGGCGGGATGTGCGAATCGCCTCCCCTTTAGCGGCTGATCCCCGGTTTAGCCATTATTGCCAGCGGCGGGCTTTGCGGAAACAGCTCCGTAACATAAGAGGGCCGCGCCGTTCCAAAGGACCGATCCATGTACTGCCTTCTGCGCCCGCGCCACATTTCGGGTGCTCTCGCCATCCTTGCGTCCGCCGTCGCCCTGCCCGTCCAGGCGGCCACCGAAGAAACGCAGGCATGGATCACCGAATCGCTCACGATCGCCGCGACCCGGACGGACACCGTCACTCTGGACCTTAGCCAGCGCTTTCGCCGCGACAGCTCCAATGGAGAGCAGCAGACAGCCCGCATCCTGCTCGATCATCGCATAGCCAAAGGGCTTCAGGTCGGCGGCGGCATCGCCTTCTTCCATTCCGGGCCGGAACAGGAGCTACGCCTTTTCCAGCAGGTCACCGCCACGCGCGGCATCTTCAATGCCCGCACCCGCCTCGAGCAACGCTTCTTCGACACGACGGACGAAGCTAGCTGGCGGCTGCGCCAGCGCGTTCAGGCGGCCATCCCGCTCGGCTCCGCCAGGGGCCCGGCGCTCATCACTGCGGCAGAGTTTTTTGTCCACCTCAACCGCGCCCGGCCCGGCGACAGGACCGGCCTTGCCGTCATGCGGCATCAGATCGGCCTGCGCCAACCGCTCGGCAAGTCGCTCGATGCGCAGCTTCTCTACATGCGTCAGCAGACGTTCCGGGAAGGCCGCCCCGACGCAGTCGTCCATGTTCCCTGGCTCACGCTCAACTGGAAAATCTAGGTGATCCGCCTTGCCCTTCGCCCCCCAGGCGATAGGGAGGGGCAGATGAGTTCGCGCGCCCGTGTCATCCTGCTGAACGCCGCCCTGGGGCCGCTCGACTATCGCGTGCCGCACGGGATGGCCGTCCAGCCTGGCAGCATCGTCGTCGCGCCGCTTGGCCCTCGCCAGATCGTCGGCGTCGTGTGGGAAGAAGACGCCTTCCCCGATGTCGAGACGGTCGGCGACAACCGCCTGCGCAACATCGTGGGCCTTGTCGATGCGCCGCCGGTCCCCGAAACGGTCCGCCGCCTGATCGAATGGACCGCGGACTATTATCTCGCGCCAATCGCCGCCGTTCTGCGGATGACGCTTGCTTCGATGAGCGCGCTTGAGGGCGCGCGCACCGTCATCGAATATCGCGCGACCGGCGACCTGCCCGACCGCATGACCGACCAGCGCGAACAGGCGATGGAGCGTGTCGGCGAGCGGCAGGGGCTGATCCGCGAACTCGCCCTGATCGGCGGGGTCAGCGACGCGGTGATCCGCGGCCTCGTCAAGGCAGGCGCGTTCGAAGCCGTCGAAGTCAGCATCGACACACCCTATCCAGTGCCGGACCCTGACCATGCCCCACCCGTCCTGTCCAACAAACAGGCCGCCGCCGCCGCGCAGTTCGTGCGGGCGGTGCAGGCCCGCGACTTCGCCCCCTTCCTGCTGGACGGCGTCACCGGGTCGGGCAAGACGGAAGTCTATTTCGAAGCCATCGCCGCCGCCATCCGCCAGCGCCGCCAGACCCTTGTCCTCCTGCCCGAAATAGCGCTGACAGAGCCGTTCCTCGAACGGTTCGAAAAGCGGTTCGGCACGGCGCCCATCAGCTGGCACAGCGGCCTGCGCCAGTCCGAACGCCGCCGCGCCTGGCGCGCGATCGCATCGGGCGAGGCGTCCGTCGTCGTCGGCGCGCGCTCCGCCCTATTCCTCCCCTACCCCAATCTCGGCCTGATCGTGGTCGATGAAGCGCATGAAGCGAGCTTCAAGCAGGAGGATGGCGTCCATTATCACGCCCGCGACGTGGCGGTGATGCGCGGCCTGATCGAAAAATTCCCGGTCATCCTCGCGTCCGCGACCCCCGCCATAGAGACGCGGCATCAGGTTGAACTCGGCCGCTATCAGGAAATCAAACTCCCCTCGCGCTTTGGCGGCGCGGAAATGCCGGGCATCGAAAGCGTCAACCTTCTCACCGATCCGCCGGAACGCGGGCGCTGGATCGCCCCGCCGCTCGTCAAGGCGATTGATGAGACGATGGAAAAGGGCGAACAAAGCCTCCTCTTCCTCAATCGCCGCGGCTACGCGCCGCTCACCCTCTGCCGCCATTGCGGCTATCGTTTCCAGTGCCCCAACTGCACTGCCTGGATGGTCGAACACCGCCTGACGAAGCGTCTCGCCTGCCATCATTGCGGCCATGTGATCCCGTCCCCCCGCTTCTGCCCCGACTGCAAGGAGGAAGACAGCCTGGTCGCCTGTGGCCCCGGCGTCGAACGGATCGCTGACGAGGTAAAGGCGCTCTGGCCGCAGGCGCGTATCGCCATCGTCACGTCCGACACGCTCTGGTCGCCCGCCAAGGTCGCCGAATTCGTGAAGTCGGTGGAGGCCGGGGCAATCGACATCATCGTCGGCACCCAGCTGGTAACCAAGGGCTATCATTTCCCCAACCTGACGCTGGTCGGCGTGATCGACGCGGACCTGGGGCTGGAGGGCGGCGACCTGCGCGCGTCCGAACGCACCTTCCAGCAGATCGTGCAGGTCGCTGGCCGCGCCGGTCGCGGCCAAAAGCCCGGCCGCGTCTTCATCCAGACCCGTATGCCCGAAGCGGAAGTCATACAGGCGCTGATGGCAGGCGATTCGGAACGCTTCTACAAAGTCGAAACCGAAAACCGCCGCCGCGCCAACGCCCCGCCCTTCGGCCGCTTCGCCGCGATCATCGTCTCCAGCGAGGATGCCGACGAAGCCGCGCAAGTCGCGCGCATGATAAGCAAGTCCGCGCCCCAGATCGACGGCATGCGCGTCTATGGCCCCGCGCCCGCGCCGCTTTCCGTCCTGCGCGGCCGCCACCGCCACCGCCTGCTGATCCACGCCACGCGGGCGATGGACGTTCAGGCCGCGATCCGCGAATGGCTGGGCAAACTCAGCTGGAAATCGGGCACCCGCGTCGCCGTGGACGTCGATCCCTACAGCTTCATGTGACGGCCTGAACGCCCATGGAAAGCCCCTGCGTCAACATCTGCAAGCTGGACAAGGCAGGCCGCCTCTGCACCGGCTGCCGCCGCACCACCGACGAGATCAAGCGCTGGCGCGGCATGAGCAAGTCGCAGCGGCAAGCGATCATGGAGCGGCTGGGGCGACAGCGCGAAAACGAAACTGACTCTGACTGACCCCACATCGCTATAAGGCCTTCAGCAAGTCTATCGTCCCGTTGAAATACTCTGCCACCGTCCAGTGTGGACAAGCTGCCGGGCCGCTGACGACCAATAGCGGTCGCTGAGTGTGGCAAAGGTCGCCCCGTTGCGGTATTACTCAGATCAGTGCCACATCGCATCATTTGAGGCGAGGGAACTTCAGAAATGGGCTCACTCGCTGCATAGTAGCGTCTGCCTCAAGCGTCGTACAAAGTTCCCGTCTCTCGGCCAGACAGTTTTCGGGGGCAGCAGGATCGTTAACCGCTATGATCTGCAGTTCTGCGTCTCCGCCAGCGCTATGTTTGGAAGACGCTCCGCCAAGGCTTACATATGATTGCTTACCTTTTTGATTAATGATCTGGAAATACTTGAACCCTGCTACCTTACTGAGTTCTGCTGCCCGATAGAGTGCAATATTAAAAGCGCTGCCTTCCGGAGCCCTTCCATTGACACCAGCTATTACTTTCCATGAATTTTGACCTATAGATTTATCTTTATACCCACCGAACATACCCCATCTTTGATATTTCACTTGGCGCACCTCTTGGGCTGACAAGGTGGACGGAACAGTAATTAGAACCATCACTGCAGCCGTTATCAAATATCGCATGATATCCCCAATTTTTCAGTCATTTGGCCGTCTCGATTGGCCAACCCCTATCGTCAAATATCATCGGTAATTCTGGATTGCGACCCTTATCCAGTGACCCTAAGCGAACGGTCCGCTCTCCACCCAAAACAGCCCCTACCGCCCACCACCTTCTCGCTCCAGCAACGTCTTCTTCCGCTCAATCCCATAGGCATAGCCGCCCAACCCGCCGTCGCTCCGCAGCGCCCGGTGGCAGGGGATCAGCACAGCCAGCCCATTGTCGCCACAAGCCGTCCCAGCCGCCCGCACCGCCCTCGGCCGCCCAATCGACGTCGCGATCTCGGCATAGCTACGCGTCTCGCCCGGCGGGATCGCGCGCAGGGCGGCCCACACCGCCTGCTGGAAAGCCGTCCCGCAAATATCGACCGGCAGGTCGAGCGGCCGCGTCGGCTCCTCGATCAACCGCACCACCTGCGCCGCCAGCGCCTCCAACGCCGCGTCACCCGGCAATATCTCCGCCTTGGGAAAGCGCCGCCGCAACTCCGCCTCGCCCTCATCAAAGCTGATCCGGCACAACCCCTTCGCCGTGGCCGCGACCAGCACGGGACCGAGGCTCGACACCACCACCACATGGCGGATCGTGACGCCCCGCCCGCCATCTTTCCACGCGCTCGGCGTCATGCCCAAATGCCGCTTCGCATCCGCATAGGCGCGGC
This sequence comes from Sphingobium herbicidovorans, assembly GCF_002080435.1. NCBI lineage: Bacteria > Pseudomonadati > Pseudomonadota > Alphaproteobacteria > Sphingomonadales > Sphingobiaceae > Sphingobium > Sphingobium herbicidovorans. The sequence goes on from NZ_CP020538.1 coordinate 931,256, forward strand.
TCGGCGCATTATAACCCGCCTCATAGATCGCATCGGTGACGCTCTCGCCCTCCGCCAACGCCGCCTTCAGCCGCTCGGCGCGCAACGACCGCGCATAGGCGGCGGGGGTCAGCCCCGTCTCGCGCTTGAACAGGCGGTGGAAATGATGCGGCGCATAGCCCGCATGGGCGGCGATCTCCTCCAGCGAAGGGAGCGTTTCAGCCGCGCCGATAAAGGCTTGCGCCGCCTCCACCGCCACGCGATCGCGCCCCACCTCGTCGGGCCGGCAGCGCAGGCAGGCGCGAAACCCCGCTGCCCGAGCCGCCGCCGGATCGGGCAGGAAGATCATATTTTCCCGCCGTGGATGCCGCGCCGCGCAGCTTGGCTTGCAATAGATGCCGGTGGTCAGCACAGCGCCGACAAACCGCCCGTCCAGGCTGCGATCGCGGCGCATAAAGGCGTCCCAGCAAGCCTGGGCGTCCAAAGGTTGCTGCATCGAGGGGGCAATATCGCTCATCTGGTTCATGCTTATGGAATAGCAGGGCTGCGGTGGCCAGCCTTCCCGCCACTTGCGCTCAAAGCAATTCCCCATTGCCTAAGTCCGGGCTTCGCATATGAATGCGCCGGATCATGGTCGCCACGCTCCGCCGCCTCTGCCTTCTGCTTGCGCTCGCGCTGCCAACTGCGGCTTCTGCGGAACAGCAGGATATCGCCGCCGCCGCCCGTGGCGTGGTGCGCATCGCCATCGTCGCCACCGATGGCGCGGAGGCCTATTTTGTCGGCCACGGCAGCGGCTTTGCCGTCGCACCTGACAAGGTCATCACCAACGCCCATGTCGTCGAATTGACGCGCGAGGAAAAGAATCTGGTCATCGGCGTCATCCCGTCCGAAGGCCGCAAAAGCTATGGCGGCAGGGTGATCGCCTATTCGCCGGGCAACGATCTGGCGCTGATTCAACTGGAGGAAGGCAGCCTCCCCGTCAGCACATTCTATGCCGGGGCGCTCAGCGATGGGCAGCATGTAACGGCCATCGGCTATCCCGGCTCGGTAGATCGGGCGCAGGGCCTTGGCCTCAAGCAGATGGTCGAACCGCTCAGCACCGTGAAGACGAGCGGCAACATCTCGTCGGGACGCTCCAGCCAGAGCTTCGACACGATTCTCCATACCGCGCCGCTTGCCGCCGGGAACAGCGGCGGTCCCCTGGTCGATGACTGTGGCCGGGTGCTGGGCGTCAACAGTTTCGGTTCGGTGTCGGACGGCAATGACGCAGAGTTCGGATTCGCGGTGTCCTGGCGGGAAGTGGCCTCATTTCTCCGCCAGGCGGGCGTTTCCACCCTCCGCACGGTCGTTCCGTGCCGATCCATGGCCGACGCGATCGCCGCAGAAGCCGCGCTGACCCAGCGAGAGACGCAGCAGATCGAGCAGTCGGAACGCGCCCGGACCGACGCACGCGAAGCGGCGCTTCAAAAAGCCCGTGACAGCGCGGAGCAGGATGTCATCTCCAGCCGCGAAAATGCGATGGCGGGTGCGGCTGTCCTGCTTGCAATCGCGGTTCTGGGCCTGGGCGCTGGCGGGCTTTCCTACAGCCAGGGCCGGGAACGCCGCGCGACATGGCTGCTGGCGGGCGGCGGCGTTCTGCTGCTTGGCGCTTTCGCGCTGTTCTTCCTCAAGCCCAGCTTTTCCAGCATTGATGAACGCGTAAAACTGCCAGAGGACAACCGGGTCGCGGGCAACAGCGCCTATGCGTGGGAAGGCGACAATGTCTGCACCGTCGATCTCAACCGCAGCCGCCTGACAATTTCGGAAGCGAACGACATTCCCTTTAACTGGACCGCCACGGGATGCGTCAATGGCAACCGCCAATATGTCAGTTCAGGCAATGACTGGGAACGCGCCACGGTCCCCGAATCCGGCAATTTCATCACGGTAAGCCGCTTCGATCCCGCAAGAGGCATGCTCCGCGTAGAACGCTGGCTCCCCGATAGCGACACGATGGATAAAGCGCGCGCCCTGCTCAACGACGGTCCGACCAAGGCATGCGGAACCGATTCCGACCTTTTGGCCCAGATCGCCGCGCTGCGCTCCAATCTCGCCGCCCTGCTGCCCGCGCAGCCCAATGAGCGATTGGTCTATCGCTGTCGCAAGGGCCGCCTTGCTCCGCCCGATCCGTCCAACTGACCGGATTCTCGCGGCGAAATGATCCGGCGAACGGCCTTGATTCCATCCTTGTGACGGAATCGTGTTCCATGGCTTGCATAGTCATAATCCCGCTGCTAACCGGCCCGGCAACAGGGGAACGGGACGGATAAGACCGCGCCCCTCTTTTGCATGACCGGCAAATCAAGTGCCAGTGAACTCAATGGAGGACGGTAAACGCGTGGAGACTACCGGCGGCATACAGGCCAGCCTCAGCGGACGCTACGCGGTTGCGCTGTTCGATCTGGCTCGCGACGGCAACGTCCTCGACACCGTGGCGGCCAGCCTCGGCGCGATCAAGGCAGCGATTGCCGAATCGGCTGATTTCAAGGGGCTCATCAACAATCCCGTGCTCAGCCGCGACGCTGCCGGGAAAACGATCGCCGCCGTCGCTTCCTCCATGGGAATCGACGCGCTGACGACGAAATTCCTCGGCGTCCTCGCCGAAAATCGCCGCCTGAACCAATTGCCCGCGATCATCCGCGCCTATGAAACGCTCCTGTCGAATCACAAGGGCGAAGTCCGGGCCGACGTGACGAGCGCGCATCCGCTCGACGCCAGCCAGCTTTCCGCCCTGCAGCAGAGCCTGCGCGCCCGCGTCGGCCGCGATGTCGCGCTCAACGCCAAGGTCGATCCCGCGATCCTCGGCGGGCTGGTCGTCAAGATCGGCAGCCAGATGATCGATTCCTCCATCCGCACCCGTTTGAATAGTCTCGCCCAGGCGATGAAAGGCTGAACATGGATATCAACGCCGCAGAAATTTCGAAGGTCATCAAGGACCAGATCGCCAATTTCGGCACCGAAGCGCAGGTGAGCGAAGTCGGTTCCGTGCTGACCGTGGGTGACGGCATCGCCCGCGTCCACGGCCTCGACAACGTCCAGGCGGGCGAAATGGTCGAGTTCGCCAATGGCGTGCAGGGCATGGCGCTCAACCTCGAAGCCGACAATGTCGGCGTCGTGATCTTCGGCTCGGACGCCGAGATCAAGGAAGGCGACACCGTCAAGCGCACCGGCACCATCGTGGACGTCCCCGTTGGCAAGGGTCTTCTGGGCCGCGTGGTCGATGGTCTTGGCAACCCGATCGACGGCAAGGGCCCGATCGTGTCCGACCAGCGCATGCGCGTCGAAAAGAAGGCGCCGGGAATCATCCCGCGTACCTCGGTTCATGAACCCGTGCAGACCGGCCTCAAGGCAATCGACACGCTGGTCCCCGTTGGCCGTGGTCAGCGTGAGCTGATCATCGGCGATCGCCAGACCGGCAAGACCGCCGTCGCGATCGACACCTTCATCAACCAGAAGGGCGTCAATGCGGGCGATGACGAGAGCAAGAAGCTCTACTGCATCTACGTCGCCGTCGGCCAGAAGCGCTCGACCGTCGCGCAGATCGTGAAGCAGCTCGAAGAAAACGGCGCGATGGAATATTCCATCGTCATCGCCGCAACCGCTTCGGAACCCGCTCCGCTCCAGTATCTGGCGCCTTACACCGGCGTCACGATGGGCGAATATTTCCGCGATAACGGCATGCACGCCGTGATCGTCTATGACGACCTTTCCAAGCAGGCCGTCGCCTATCGCCAGATGTCGCTGCTGCTGCGTCGTCCTCCGGGTCGTGAAGCCTATCCGGGCGACGTTTTCTACCTGCACAGCCGCCTGCTGGAGCGCGCCGCCAAGATGAACGCCGCCAACGGCTCCGGTTCGCTGACGGCGCTGCCGATCATCGAAACGCAGGCGGGCGACGTGTCGGCCTACATTCCGACCAACGTGATCTCGATCACCGACGGTCAGATCTTCCTTGAAACCAACCTCTTCTACCAGGGCATCCGTCCGGCCATTAACGTTGGCCTGTCGGTGTCGCGCGTCGGCTCCGCCGCTCAGACCAAGGCGATGAAGAAGGTGTCCGGCTCGATCAAGCTCGAGCTGGCCCAGTATCGCGAAATGGCGGCCTTCGCCCAGTTCGGTTCGGACCTCGACGCTTCGACGCAAAAACTGCTGAACCGTGGCGCGCGCCTGACCGAGCTGCTGAAGCAGGCCCAGTTCTCGCCGCTGCCGTTTGAAGAGCAGACTGCGTCGATCTTTGCCGGCACCAACGGCTATCTGGACGGCATCCCGGTCAAGGACGTCACGCGCTATGAAGAGCTGATGCTCGCCTATCTGCGCCACGATCATCCGCAAGTGCTGGCCACGATCCGCGACAGCAAGGATCTGGGCGACGACGCCAAGGCGAAGCTGAAGGCTGCGCTCGACAGCTTCGGCAAGACCTTCGCCTAATATGAAAGCCGTCACCCCAGCGTAAAGCTGGGGTCTCAGGCCGGATAGGTCCGACCTGACGGCTTGAGATGCCAGCCTTTGCTGGCATGACGGAACAGGATTGAACGAGACGTCAGATGGCAAGCCTCAAGGAACTGAAGATCCGCATCGGGTCGGTCAAATCGACCCAGAAGATCACCAAGGCGAAGCAGATGGTCGCCGCCGCGAAGCTGCGCAAGGCGCAGGCCGCTGCTGAAGCCGCGCGCCCCTATTCCAGCCGCCTGGAAGCGGTCGTCGCCAGCCTCGCCTCGAAAATCGCGGGCGGATCGGGCGAAGGCGCCTCTCCACTGCTGGCGGGAACCGGGAAGGATGACGTCCATCTGCTGGTGGTCGCCAACTCTGACCGTGGCCTTGCCGGCGCGTTCAACGCCAACATCGTCAAGGCCGCCCGCGCCAAAGCCGACGAGCTGATCCAGCAGGGCAAGACCGTCCGCTTCTACCTCATCGGCCGCAAGGGCCGTCCGGTCATCAACCGCACCTTCCCCGGCATGATCGTGGCGCAATATGACACCACCGGTGTCAAGGAGCCGGGCTATAGCCAGGCCGAAGCGATCGCGCATGAACTCACCGACATGTATCTGAACGGCAAGTTCGACGTCGCGCATCTCTTCTTCTCGCGATTCAAGTCGGCCCTCGCCCAGATCCCGACCGAGCAGCAGATCATCCCGGTCAAGATTCCCGAGGATGCCGATCGCAACGCGATTGCCGCCACGGTCGAATATGAACCGAGCGAGGAAGCGATCCTCGACGACCTGCTGCCGCGCAACATCACGGTGCAGATTTTCAAGGCGCTGCTGGAAAACAACGCATCCGAACAGGGCGCATCGATGACCGCGATGGACAACGCCACCCGCAACGCCGGCGACCTCATCAACAAGCTGACCATTCAGTATAACCGCAGCCGCCAGGCCGCGATCACCACCGAACTGGTCGAAATCATCTCGGGCGCCGAAGCCCTCTAAAGATCACGCACGCAAGGAAGCAGTCATGGCAACCACCAACAATGTAGGCCGCATCTCGCAGGTCATCGGCGCTGTCGTCGACGTGACCTTCCCCGATGCGCTCCCCGCGATTCTCTCGGCGCTGGAAACCAGCAACAACGGCCAGCGCCTGGTGCTGGAAGTCGCCCAGCATCTGGGTGAAAACACCGTCCGCACCATCGCGATGGACTCGACCGACGGCCTGACCCGCGGTCAGGAAGTCACCGACACCGGCACGCAGATCCGCGTTCCCGTCGGCCCGGCCACGCTCGGCCGCATCCTGAACGTCATCGGTGAGCCGATCGACGAGCGTGGCCCGGTGGAAACCACCCTGTCCGCCCCCATCCACGCCAAGGCTCCCGAGTTTGTCGATCAGTCGACCGAAAGCTCGATCCTCGTCACCGGCATCAAGGTCATCGACCTTCTCGCTCCCTATGCAAAGGGCGGCAAGATCGGCCTGTTCGGCGGCGCAGGCGTTGGCAAGACCGTGCTCATCCAGGAACTGATCAACAACATCGCAAAGGGCCATGGCGGCACCTCGGTCTTCGCGGGCGTGGGTGAACGTACCCGCGAGGGCAACGATCTCTATCACGAATTCCTAGACGCCGGCGTTATCGCCAAGGACGCCGACGGCAATGCGATCAGCGAAGGTTCCAAGGTGGCACTGGTCTATGGCCAGATGAACGAGCCGCCGGGCGCCCGCGCGCGCGTCGCCCTGTCGGGCCTCACCATCGCGGAATATTTCCGCGACCAGGAAGGCCAGGACGTGCTGTTCTTCGTCGACAACATCTTCCGCTTCACCCAGGCGGGCGCGGAAGTGTCCGCTCTGCTGGGCCGTATTCCTTCGGCCGTGGGCTATCAGCCGACCCTCGCCACCGACATGGGTGCGCTGCAGGAACGCATCACCTCAACCAACAAGGGTTCGATCACCTCGGTTCAGGCCGTGTACGTCCCCGCGGACGACTTGACCGACCCGGCGCCCGCAACCTCCTTCGCCCACTTGGACGCCACCACCGTTCTCAACCGCGCCATTTCCGAACTGGGCATCTATCCGGCGGTCGATCCGCTGGATTCGACCAGCCGCGTTCTGGAACCCCGCGTCGTCGGTCAGGAACATTATGAAACCGCCCGTGCGGTTCAGTCGATCCTGCAGAAGTACAAGTCGCTGCAAGACATCATCGCGATCCTGGGCATGGACGAGCTGTCCGAAGAGGACAAGCTGACCGTCGCCCGCGCCCGCAAGATCCAGAAGTTCCTGTCGCAGCCCTTCCACGTCGCCGAAGTCTTCACCGGCATCTCGGGCAAGTTCGTCCAGATCGAAGACACGGTGAAGTCGTTCAAGGCCGTGGTCGATGGTGAATATGACCATCTGCCCGAAAACGCCTTCTACATGGTCGGCGGCATCGACGAGGCCATCGAAAAGGCGAAGAAGCTGGCTGCCGAAGCAGCGTAAGCTACCTTGTTCTCCCCCCGCGCATGCGGGAGGGGAGAACAGAGGCACGTGACTGCGATCAACCCTCCCTTGAAAGGGAGGGGCTAAGGAACCGAAGATGGCACTGCATTTCGAACTCGTGACCCCCGAAAAGCTCGTCCGCTCGGAAGAGGTCTATCAGGTCGTCGTTCCCGGCGCCGATGGCGACTTCGGCGTGCTGGAAGGCCACGCCCCCTTCATGTCGACCGCCCGCGACGGCGCGATCCAGATTTTCGCCAGCGCCGGTTCGGCGCCCGAAGTCATCCCGGTCCAGGGCGGCTTTGCGGAGGTGAACGAAAAGGGCCTGACCGTCCTTGCGGAGCATGCGGGCTAAGCCAACCCACTTCTCCTGATCCGTTCGCCAAGAAGGCCGCTTCCGCCAGGGAACGCGGCCTTCTTGCATTGCAACTATCGGCGCGACCGCCCCCGCCATTAGCCATTTGTCAAAGTTTCCGCCCTATTCACCATTTCCAGCCATATTTGATCGGTCTCTTTGTGATTGGCTGGACCGATTGGACCATAGCGGCGGAGAATTATGAGCGCGTTTGGACGGAAAAATGGACCTGCCGGTATCAAGCCGGGATTCGGCGTGGCCAGGCCGATGCAGGGCGGAGCGCCTCGCGAGGAAGTCCGGGGTGGGGAACAGTTTCCTCCGCTCGACATGGCGCCCCTGCCCGCGGAAGCGCCGATCGATCCGCTTTCCGCTCCCACCAGCCAGATGCAGCGCAACGCCGACGCATTGCAGCGCCTGTCCGACCGCGCCAACGCCGAACATGTGCCCGACGCGGGGCCCCAAGGCTTTGAAGCGTCGGTCCACAAGATCAAGGAACAGGTTCTCCCCCGGCTCCTGGAACGCGTCGATCCGGAAGCTGCCGCGACGCTCAGCAAGGATGAGCTGGCCGAGGAATTCCGCCCGATCATCATGGAGGTGCTGGCGGAGCTCAAGCTTACCCTGAACCGGCGTGAACAGTTCGCGCTGGAAAAGGTGCTGGTCGATGAACTGCTCGGCCTCGGTCCGCTCGAGGAATTGCTGGCCGATCCGGACGTCAGCGACATCATGGTCAACGGGCCGGAGCAGACCTATATCGAAAAGAAGGGCAAGCTCCAGATCGCGCCCATCAAGTTCCGCGACGAAGAGCATCTGTTCCAGATCGCGCAGCGCATCGTGAACAAGGTCGGCCGCCGCGTCGATCAGACCACGCCGCTGGCCGACGCCCGCCTGCCCGACGGCAGCCGCGTCAACGTGATCGTGCCGCCGCTGTCGTTGCGCGGCACCGCCATCTCGATCCGTAAATTCTCCGCCAAGCCGATCACGCTGGACATGCTCGCCCAATGGGGTGCGATGAGTCCAAAGATGTGCACCGCGCTGAAGATCGCGGGCGCCTGCCGGATGAACATCGTCATTTCGGGCGGCACCGGCTCGGGCAAGACGACCATGCTCAACGCCCTGTCGAAAATGATTGATCCGGGCGAGCGCGTGCTGACCATCGAGGACGCGGCCGAACTGCGCCTGCAACAACCGCACTGGCTGCCGCTCGAAACGCGTCCCCCGAACCTGGAGGGCCAAGGCGCGATCACCATCGGCGATCTCGTCAAGAACGCCCTGCGTATGCGCCCCGACCGCATCATCCTGGGCGAAATTCGCGGCGCGGAGTGTTTCGACCTGCTCGCCGCGATGAACACAGGCCATGACGGCTCAATGTGCACGCTCCACAGCAATAGCCCGCGCGAATGCCTTGGCCGTATGGAAAACATGATCCTGATGGGCGACATCAAGATCCCGAAGGAAGCCATCTCCAAGCAGATCGCCGACTCGGTGGACCTCATCGTCCAGGTAAAGCGTCTGCGCGACGGTTCCCGCCGCGTCACCAACGTCACCGAGGTAATCGGGATGGAGGGCGATGTCATCGTCACGCAGGAACTGTTCAAGTTCGAATATCATGACGAGGACGACAGCGGGAAGATTGTCGGCGAATATCGCTCCATGGGCCTGCGTCCCTATACGCTGGACAAGGCGCGGCAGTTCGGTTTCGACCAGCCGTTCCTGGAGGCTTGCCTTTGACGTGACCGGCCTGGCTGCGGGGTGATCGCCCCGTTCCGCCAGCCCGGGAAATCCCTCTTTCTACGCTAAGCGGTTGCGCCATCTTTTCAGCCAACTAAAGCGAACGCCGTGCAACCGCCCGCCCCTGCAAGCCCCCCGGAGGAAATGCCGCCTCCGCCGCTGACGCGTGACGAACGCCCGCTGTCGGGGATTGGCCTGCGCGTTGTGGCGATGATCTTCCTGGCGGCGATGTTCGCATTGGGCAAAGTGATCAGTGCGCGCGGAGTCGCCCTGGGCGAACTGCTCTTCTACCGTCAGGCACTTGCGCTACCGCTGATACTTGCCTGGGTCGCGATGACCGACGGCTTGGCCTCCGTGCGCACCAACAGGCTGGGTGCGCATGTCAGCCGGACCGCGCTGGGCCTCACCGGCATGGCCCTCAATTTCGGCTCCTACCTGCTTTTGCCGCTGACGGAAGCCACTGCGATCGGCTTCACCATGCCGATCTTCGCCACGCTGCTGTCGGTGCTCATCCTGCGGGAAAGCACAGGCCCCCACCGCTGGGCCGCCATTCTGCTGGGCTTTGCCGGCATCATCGTCATGATCCGCCCCGACAGCGCACATTTCCCGCCACTCGGGCTTGCCGTCGCCATCACCGCGGCGGTCCTGACCGCGTGCATCAGCCTGGTCCTGCGTGACCTTGGCCGGACCGAAAAGCCCGGCGTCATCGTCTTCTGGTTCACCATCCTTTCACTGCCGCCGCTCGGCCTGGTGATGCTGTTCGTCGGCACGGCGCATGATCCGCTCACCTGGGCGCTGCTCGCCGCGCTCGGGCTGACGGGCGGGATCGGCCAGCTTTGCATGACCGGCGCGTTGACCCGCGCGCCGGTATCGGTGGTGCTGCCCATGGACTACAGCATGATCATCTGGTCCACCCTGCTCGGCGTGCTGATCTGGGGCGAATGGCCGATGCCGACGACCTGGATCGGCGCCATGCTCATCATCTTGAGCGGCCTCTACATCGCTTGGCGGGAGCATGTCCGCACCCGCCGCGCCGCATTGGCCTGATCCGCTCAGCCCAGCAGTTCGGCATCCAGACTGATCTGGGCGTTCAGCAGCTTCGACACGGGGCAGTTCGCCTTGGCCTTTTCCGCCAATTCCTGAAACTGCGCGTCGTCGGCGCCGGGGATACGAGCCTTCAGAGTCAATTTGCTTGCCGTGATGACAAAACCGCCCTCCTGCTGTTCCAGCGTGACGACGGCGTTGGTCTCCATCTTTTCGGCGGTCAGCCCGGCTTCGCCCAATATCAGGGAAAGCGCCATGGTGAAGCAGGATGCGTGGGCCGCCGCGATCAATTCTTCAGGGTTAGTCCCCGGTACGCCCTCAAACCGCATGGCAAAGCCATAGGGATGCGCGTCCAGCGCCCCGCTCTGCGTGGAAATCGCGCCCTTCCCATCCTTCAGGCCGCCGCTCCACACCGCTGATCCGCTACGATTGATCTTCATGCTGATCCTCCTGCCAAATAGGGTGGAACCCCGCCGATCCTGCCCGGTTTCATTCTTATATCCGATTCCCTGCAGGAGCGTGACCATGACCAACCCGGCTACAGAACAACCCAGCGATCTCATCGCTTCGGACAAGGTCGAAGGCACGGTCGTCTATAACCGCGCCGGCGACAGGCTCGGCCACATTTCCAACCTCATGGTGGACAAGCGCAGCGGTCAGGTGCGCTATGCCGTCCTGTCCTTCGGCGGCTTCCTGGGCCTGGGCAACGATCATTATCCGCTGCCATGGTCGATGCTGGAATATGACACGGGAAAAGGGGGATATCTCGTCGATCTCAGCAAGGATCAGCTCAACGACGCCCCGCGGCATATGCCCGGCATGCAGCCCGACTATGACGAAACCTATGGCCGCACCGTATTTTCATATTACGGGCTGATCTATCCTTGGTAAGCCGTCGGTAACACCATCGATAGAGCTGAATGAAAAGCTGAACCGCCGATGAATCCGGCTGCCTAAATCCGGACACAATTGATCGCTTCGATATTGTCTACTTAAAGAATAGAATTATCGTCTCTTCAGGCAACTGGAGAGGATCACGCCATGGAGCGATTCGGACATCTGGGTGACGCACGCAACCCGGTCGTGCTGACCATACCGGGCCTCAACAATAGCGGGCCGGACCATTGGCAGAGCCTTTGGGAAAGCAGACGCGGCGATTGCCAGCGGGTCGATCTGGGCAGTTGGGCCAGCCCTGGCCGTAACGCCTGGGTCACGCGGCTTGACGCCGCAATTCGGGAAGCGGACGGGCCGATCATCCTGGCGGCACACAGCCTCGGCTGCCTCGCCGTGGCCTGGTGGGGCGCGTTGCAAAGTCAGGCTTATGGCTGGCCGGTGACCGGGGCCTTGCTGGTCGCTCCGCCCGATTGCGACAGGATGGAAACGCCTGAAACGATCGGCGGGTTCGGCCCCACGCCGCGTGCGCAACTACCCTTCCCATCCTTTGTCGTGGCCAGCCGCAACGACCCCTATATCTTCTTCGAACGCGCACACAGTATCGCGAAAAATTGGGGCAGCACCTTCGTCGATGCGGGTCATTGCGGCCATATCAACGCCGATTCCGGTCTTGGACAGTGGGACTTCGGTCAAATGCTGCTCGACCGGCTGGTAGACGATGCGCATGAACAGGCCGCTGTGATACGGCAAATGCGGCCAGCCACAACCCTTCCCCATCATGAAAGACGAATGAGCGCGTTGCGGATGATCAACTGACATGACGGGCGCCACAAGGCTGGCTTGGGTGTCCGATATATTTGCTTTTTTGTCTATTAAATCAGTTGAGATAAAGGTCGGGTCAGAGGTGCTTGTGAGTGACAATCCGACAATCCCATTCGCCAGCAACGGCGGCGTGCAAGGCCAGCGGCACGACATCGCCGTCAGCGTGGAAAAGGTTCGTGGCGTGCTTGAAGCACTGCGTTTCGGGTCGATCACCTTGACCGTGCACGACGCGCGCGTCGTCCAGATCGACGTGACGGAAAAGACTCGGCTCACCGCCTGACACCAGGCCAGCCTTCAGTAACCGGCGGCCGGAATGGGCCGCTGACTATCCATATCCATCCAAGACATCGGTTTTGACCGGACCACCGGAAATGCCGCGATCAACATTCACCGAAATAAGGGGAATTTTTCATGATTGCGCGTTCCTTGCTGCTCGCCACCACGGCGAGCGCATCCTTCATTGCGTCCGGCGTCCATGCGGCGGACAGCGTTCCAGCCGCCGCCGCTGCTGACGCCGCCGCAGAGCAAAGCAGCCCGCGTGGCGAGGTAATCATCGTCACCGCCCGCCGCCGCGCGGAAACCGCGCAGCAAGTGCCGCTGGCCATCTCGGTGATCCGTGGCGACAGCATCGAAGCGACCGGCAACTTCAACGTGGTGAAGCTCCAGCAGCTTGCGCCGACGCTTCAGGTCTATACCACCAATCCGCGCAACACCTCGGTCAACATCCGTGGGCTGGGCGTGCCGTTCGGCCTTACCAGCGACGGATTTGAACAGGGCGTCGGCATCTATGTCGATGACGTCTATAATTCGCGCGTCGCCGCCGCGACCTTCGACTTCCTTGACGTCAACCAGGTTGAGGTGCTGCGCGGCCCGCAAGGCTCGCTCTACGGCAAGAACACAACGGCGGGCGCGATCAATATCACGACCAACCAGCCGACCTTCGATTTCGAAGGCCGCGCCGAACTGTCCATCGGGAACCTCAACTACCGGCAAGCAAAGGCTGCTATATCCGGCCCCTTGTCTGAAACGGTCGCTGCCCGCCTCGCCGTCGCCGCGACCAGCCGCCGGGGACCATCTACAACGTCACGTCGCAACGCTGGATCAACGAACAGGACAATCTGGGCATTCGTGGCCAGCTGCTGTTCCGGCCCAATGACGATCTCAGCGTCACGCTGTCGGGCGACTATAGCAGGCAGGATCCCGAATGCTGTGGCACCACCTTCGTCCGCGTCGGCCGCACGCAGCGCCCGCTCAACCGCCAATATGACGCGCTTGCCGCGGCGCAGGGCTATGTCGCGCCCAGCCGCAATCCTTATGATCGCTTGACCGATCTCGACAGCAATCTGAACGCGGGCAACAAGATCGGCGGCGTGTCGGCGCGCATCAAGTGGGACATCGGCCCCGGCACGCTCACCTCCGTCACTGCCTGGCGCTTCTGGGACTGGAAGCCGGAAAATGACCGCGATTTCACCGGCCTGTCGATCGTCTCCCGCTCGCAAAACCCTTCGCAACAGGACCAGTATAGCCAGGAATTTCGCTATAATTACGAAAGCCAGAAGATCGACTTCGTGGTCGGCCTATTCGGCTTCAAGCAGCGGATCGACACGCAGGGCACCGAACAGCAGGGCGTCAACGCTGCCCAGTGGAGCCTTGCGCCCTCGTCCGATCCGTTGAACCCGGCCAACAATCCTGCGACGCTCGCGGGCCTGACCGCCAGCAATACGCAGTATCTGAAGGCGGACAGCGCCGCCCTGTTCGGTCAGCTCAGCTGGAAAGTCACCGACGCACTGACGCTTCAGCCCGGCCTTCGCCTCAACTACGACAAGAAGTCCGGCTTCTATCAGCGTGTCGTCACAAACGCGCAGGGCCAGGCCATCAGCTGCACGCCCACGCCAGCGCCGGGCACCATCGCGGGCACGTCGCAGCAGTGCGGCGTCTACCAGCCGCAGGTCAGCGCCCCGTCCGACAGCGCGTGGAACTTCACCTATGACTTCAACGTCAACTACAAGGTCGCCCGCGACGTTCTGGCCTATGCGACCTACGCCAAGAGCTTCAAGACGCTCGGCATCAACCAGAACGGCTTGCCGCTCAACATCGACAATACAGTCAACTACGACGCCGCGACGGTGAAGCCGGAATCGGTGCAACATTTCGAAGTGGGCCTCAAGACCCAGCTGTGGGATCGCCGCGCGACCTTCAACGTCTCCGCCTTCCGCACCACGATCAAGGACTTCCAGGCGACGGTGAATGGCGGCCAGTTCGGCACCGTGCGCGGCTACCTCGCCAACGCGGAAAAGGTCCGGTCGCAGGGCATTGAAGCGGACTTCAAGGTGGTCGCAAGCGACCGCTTCACCGCTTACGCGAACGCGGCTTACACCGACGCGAAATACAAGAAGTCCACCAACGCGCCTTGCCCGCCCGAACTGTCGGGCGGACCGTCGCAGCCCGCTGGCGTCCCGGCCGACTATTCCCAGCCAGGCGTACCGGGGGCACCCAGCCCTCGCCAGTGCGACATTTCCGGTCAGGACCTGCCCGGCGTGTCCAAATGGGCTTTCTCCTACGGCGCGGAATATAACATCCCGGTGACGCTGCTGGCGAAGGAAGGCCAGGTCTATCTGGGCATCGACGGCAACTACCGCTCACGCTGGAACTCCAACGCCTCGCCCTCGCGCTACACCGAAGTAAAGGGCTATGCCCTGACCAACTTCCGCGCCGGTTTCCGTGGCGAAGGCTTCGATGTGTTCGGCTGGGTCCGCAACGCCTTCTACGTCAACTATATCGAAAATCTCCAGGTTGCGCCGGGCAACACCGGCCTGATCGCCGGCCAGCCCGGCGACCTGCGGACATGGGGCGGAACGCTCAAATTCTCGTTCTGATACCGTAACGATATTCACCCCTGCGGGAGCGGCACAGGCCCGCCGCTCCCGTTCTTTTTCAATTCGCCATTTCCTTCATTAAATCCGCTTCGCCCAAACTGGCCCTGCACCCGATTTGCGCCATTACCGCCGCTGCTGTAAAGCGCAGCCATGTCCACCACCTTCACGCTCGACACATCCACCAGCCGCGCCAATCCTACCCCCGCGCCGATGAAGCGGCTGACCGTCCCCGCCATCCAGCGCCGCAAGGCGGAGGGCAAAACGGACGAACCGCTGGTGATGCTGACCGCCTATACCGCCCGGCAGGCGCAGCTTCTCGATCCCCATTGCGACATGCTGCTGGTCGGCGACTCGCTCGGTCAGGTGATCTACGGCCTGCCTTCGACCCTTGCCGTCACGCTCGACATGATGATTGCCCATGGCGCAGCCGTGGTCCGCGGCAGCTATCACAGCCTCGTTTTGGTCGACATGCCCTTCGGCAGCTACGAAGCATCCCCCGCCCATGCCTTCGCCAGCGCCAGCCGCGTCATGGCCGAAACCGGTTGCGCCGCCGTCAAGCTGGAGGGCGGGCAGGCCATGGCCGAAACCATCGCCTTCCTTTCCCAGCGCGGCATCCCGGTCATGGCCCATGTCGGCCTCACGCCGCAGGCGGTAAACGCGCTCGGCGGCTACGGCGCGCGTGGCAAGAGCCAGGAAGAACATGCCAAGATCATGGACGACGCCCGCGCCGTGGCCAAGGCGGGCGCGTTCGCCGTGGTCCTTGAAGGCGTAATGGAAGACCTCGCCGTCGCCATCACCGACAGCCTCGACATCCCCGTCATCGGTATCGGCGCTTCCGCGCATTGCGATGGCCAGGTGCTGGTTGCAGAGGACATGCTCGGCATGTTCGAACGCACGGCCCGCTTCGTCAAACGGTACGAAAATCTGGCCGACACCATCAGCGGCGCGGCCGAACGCTACGCCGCCGAAGTGCGCAACCGCAGCTTTCCAACCGCAGATCAGGTCTATCGGCCTAAAAAGTGATTTGCGCTAAGCGCCGCCGCCGCTATTGATCGCGCCTTCCGCGAGCTTTTTCTGACGCCTATCTGGAGACCCAAGTGGCCCTGACGCCGCAAAACAGCGAAGCCTTCATGCGTGAGGTGAATGACGCCGTCCGCCAGGACCAGCTGCTGACCTTCTGGCAGCGCTTTGGTCGCTGGATCGTCGCGCTCGTCATCATTGGCCTCGCTGCCTTCGCCGGCTGGCTCTATTGGCAGCATCACAGCACCACCCAGTCCCAGGCCGTTTCGGAAGAAATGGACAAGGTGATCGCGACGGCCGAGGGCGGGGGTTCGCCGGACGCCAAGCAGCTCGACACCCTCGTTAACGCCCGCCAGCCCGGCTTCCGCGCCTCGGCTCTGCTCGTCAAGGCAGGGACGGCCGCCCGCAAAGGCGATAACAAAGCCGCGATAGCCGCTTACAAGGCGATGGCGGCCGACAGCTCGCTCGATCAGCCCTATCGGGACCTCGCCCTCATCCGCCAGACGACATTGGAGTTTGAGGCGCTGAAACCCCAGCAGGTCGTCGATCGGCTCAAGCCGCTTGCCGTTGAAGGCGCGCCGTGGTTCGGCAGCGCGGGCGAGCTGGTGGCCATCGCCTATATGAAGATGCGCAAACCCGATCTCGCCGGGCCGCTGTTCGCCGCGATGGCGAAGGATGCAAGCGTGCCCCAGTCGATCCGTTCACGCGCAAGACAGATGGCGGGACTATTGGGAATAGACGCGGTCGAAACGCCGGCCGAGCCTGGACAGGAATGAAGATAAGCGCATGGGGATGGACAGCATGACGAAATTCGCGGGCGCGCGCCGCGCCCTGACCGTGGCTGCGATGGTCGCGCTGCTGGCGGGCTGCGGCATCATTGGCGGCAAGAAGGGCGGACCCAAGACGCCGGTAGTCGGTAATCGCGTGTCGATCCTGACCAACGAGCAGGGCGTGGAGGTTGATCCGACCCTGGCCGATGTGCCCGTGTCGTTGCCGGAACCCTATGTGAATAACCAATGGGAGCAGCCGGGCGGTTCCCCGTCGAAGGCCATGGGCCACCTCGCGCTGAGCACGTCGCCCGCAACCAGCTGGACCGCCTCGATCCAGGGCAGCACGCCCAGGGCGCGACTTGCGTCCGCCCCGGTCATCGCCAATGGCAAGCTCTATGTCATCGATGCCGACGCCCGCGTCATCGCGTTCGATGCCAACAGCGGCGCGAAACTGTGGCAAACCGCCCTCCCCTCCAAGGGCAGCGGCCCTTCCTTGTTCGGCGGCGGCGTCAGCATCGTCGATGACAAGGTTTATGCCAGCACCGGCGTTGGCGACGTGGCTGCGCTGAATGCAGCGGACGGCTCCATCCTTTGGAAAAAGCGCCCTGGCGGTCCGCTGCGCGGCGCGCCCACGCTCGCCAACGGCCATGTCTATGTGATGAGCCAGGACAACCAGATCTTCGCCCTGAACCAGAGCGATGGCGAAGTGCAGTGGACCGACAGCGGCACGCTGCAGGTAACCGGCGTGTTCGGCGTGGCTGCTCCCGCTGCCGCTCAGGGGACCGTGATCGCTGGCTACAGCTCGGGTGAAATCACCGCCTACCGTTACGAAAATGGCCGTACGCTGTGGGGCGACGCGCTTTCCCGCACCAGCATCTCGACGGCGGTCGCTTCGCTGACCGACATCGATGCCAATCCGGTTGTCGATCGCGGGCGCGTTTTCGCTATCGGTCAGGGTGGCCGCATGGCTTCCTATGAACTGGTGAGCGGCCAGCGCCTGTGGGAACTCAATGTTGCGGGCATTTCAACGCCCTGGGTCGCTGGTGAATGGGTGTTCATCGTGACCAGCGACGCCAAGCTGCTGTGCGTCGCCCGCGCCACCGGCAGGATTCGCTGGATCAGCCAATTGCGGCGCTGGGAAAAGGAAAAGAAAAAGGCTAATGCGATCCGCTGGACCGGCCCTGTGCTGGCGGGTGGTCACCTGGTGCTGGTATCGACGCATGGCGACCTGAATTATGTCGACCCGGCAACAGGCTCTGTCCAGAAGTCGGTCGATATGGATCGTTCGATGTCGCTGCCGCCGGTCGTCGCCAACAACATACTCTATATCCTGGCCGATGACGGCCGCCTCACGGCGCTGCGCTAGGATAGCCGCTAAGGAAGGAACGGGCCCTCATCATGCTGCCCACAGTTGCTATTGTAGGGCGGCCCAATGTGGGCAAGTCCACCCTGTTCAACCGGCTTGTCGGCAAGAAGCTGGCGCTGGTCGATGACCAGCCCGGCGTCACGCGCGACCGGCGTGAGGGGCAGGCGAACCTGCTGGGCGTCGATTTCACCGTCATCGACACCGCGGGCTATGAGGATGAAGATCCCCAGACCCTGCCCGGCCGCATGCGCATGCAGACGCAGGCAGCGGTCGAAAGCGCCGACGTCGCCCTGTTCCTGATGGATGCGCGCGCGGGCGTCACCCCGCTCGATGAAGAAATCGCCCGCTGGCTACGCGAAGGCGATCTCCCGGTTGTGCTGGTCGCCAACAAGGCGGAAGGACGGCAGGGCGGCGATGGCGTAATGGAGGCGTTCAGCCTGGGCCTTGGCGAACCCGTCCCCCTTTCGGCCGAACATGGGCAGGGCATGGCCGATCTGTTCCAGGCGCTCCTTCCCCATATCGACCGCGAGGAAGAGGAAGAGGCGGAGGAGGTCGAGCCCAGCGAGGCCGATCTGGAGGCCGCCCCGCTGAAGCTCGCGATCGTGGGACGCCCGAACGCGGGAAAATCGACCCTCATCAATCGACTGCTCGGCGAAAATCGCCTGCTCACCGGCCCCGAAGCAGGCATCACCCGCGACAGCATCGCGGTAGATTGGAAATGGACGAGCCCGGACGGCGAAGAACGCCCCGTCCGCCTGATCGACACAGCGGGCATGCGCAAACGCGCCAAGGTGCAGGACAAGCTGGAAAAGCTCGCCGTTTCCGATGGCTTGAACGCTGTGAACTTCGCCGAAGTGGTCGTCCTCCTGCTCGATTCCACCCGTGGCCTGGAGGCGCAGGACCTGCGCATCGCCGACAAGGTGCTGGAGGAAGGGCGCGCACTGGTCGTGGCGCTCAACAAATGGGATACGGTAGAGCATGGCTCGGCCCTCTATCAGGGCATCAAGCAGGCGCTTTCCGATGGCTTGGCCCAGATACGCGGCGTTCCGATCATGACCGTATCGGGCGCGACCGGCAAAGGCCTGGACGACCTTATCCGTGTTGCGTTCGAAACCCGAACCGCCTGGTCGCAGCGCGTTTCCACCGGCATCCTCAATCGCTGGTTCGAACGCGCGCTGGAAGCCAATCCACCGCCCGCTCCCGGCGGCAAGCGGATCAAGCTGCGCTACATCACGCAGAACAAGACCCGACCGCCTACCTTCGTGCTGTTCGGCACCCGGCTGGACGAGTTACCCGAAAGCTATCGTCGTTACCTCGTCAACGGCATCCGCAAGGAACTGGGTTTCGGGGCGGTGCCCGTGCGACTGACCCTGCGCAGCGCCAAAAATCCCTATGCCACCAAATGATCCCGTCCATGTCGATGCCAGGGGTATGAAATGCCCCTGGCCCGCCTTGCGCGCCGCGCGCGCGATGCGGGCTGCCCACGCGGTGACAGTCGAAACCGACGACCCCAATGCCGCACGTGAGCTTGAGGCGCTGACCCGGCAGCATGGCTGGCAATTCATCGCGACCACGACACATCGCTTTGAACTGATGCGCAGTTGCCAAGGTCAGCCTGCCCCAGACCCGGCGGCTTAACCTGCTGTTTACGCTCCGCTTCTATTGTGAAGCCGAAACAAGGAGTGTCGCAGGGTGTCATATCAAGAGGCAGAACTGGTCAACCAGGCCGATCTAGCCAAATCCAGATCGGAACTCGGCAGCGCGTTTCTAAGGATTCTTGGCTATTTCCGCGAGGATGGCGACAAGGCTATCGGTGCGATCGAGCAGGCGATGCGCGAACGCAGCGCGGTGGCGCTCGTGACCCCGGCTCACACTCTGAAGGGCGAATCGGCGCAATTCGGCGCGCATCGCCTCAGCAGCATGGCCGAACGGATCGAAATGGTGGCCCGGCGCTGCGTGGAAACACGCGAAGGCCCGGACGAACTGATCGAGGTGGTCGTCGGCCTGCGTCCCTGCTTTACCGAGACGATGTCCCTGCTCGACCGCGATTCCAATCCGCTGGTCGCGCGGCGCCCGGCTACGTTCGGCCGTCGCAGCGATGCGCCTCAGGGCTTCGGCCGGGCAATCTGATCAACAGCCAGATCAAGTATTGAAATAAAACGGATCATCCCCCCATATGCGGCGGATGATCCGTTTTTCCGTTCTGGACCTTGTCCCCGTTGTTGAGGGAAAAAGCGTCCGCGAAGCGCTGGCCAATGCGGCCGTTTTTGCCGCCCATGCCGAACAGCTCGGCTTTCACCGCTATTGGGTGGCGGAGCATCATGGAATGCCCGGCATCGCATCGGCCGCGACTTCCGTAGTGTTGGCGCATGTCGGTCACGCGACATCGACCATCCGTATCGGAGCCGGGGGATCATGCTGCCCAATCACGCGCCGCTGCTGATCGCTGAGCAGTTCGGAACGCTGGCCGCCCTGTTTCCCGGCAGAGTGGATCTGGGGCTGGGCCGGGCGCCGGGATCCGATCAACGCGTCGCTCAGGCGATGCGGCGGACGCTGGCGGGCGGGCCTGATGAGTTTCCCCGCGATGTCATGGAACTTCAGGCCTATTTCGCCGGCGATTCGCGGCTCGGATTCCAGGCGACGCCGGGGGCTGGCGAAACAGTGCCCCTATGGATCCTGGGGTCCAGCCTCTATGGCGCGCAACTCGCTGCGGCATTGGGCCTGCCCTATGCCTTCGCATCGCATTTCGCGCCGGGCGCTCTGGAGGACGCCATTGCCATCTATCGCCGCGATTTCCGTCCATCGGCTCAACTTGATCGTCCCTATGTGATGGCTGGATATAATGTGTTCGCTGCAGACACAGCCGACGAAGCGCGCCTGCTCGCCACTTCCATGCAACAGGCGTTTGTTCGCCTGCGGACAGGACAACCGGGCAAGCTGCAACCGCCTGTTCCGGGCTATTTTGAGAGCCTGCCCCCCGGCGCGCAGGCAATGCTGTCCGATGTGCTGAGCGCCACCAGCATCGGCAGCCAGGCGGAAGTGGAACGTGACATGGCAGCCTTCATCGATCGAACCGGTGTCGATGAACTGATCATCGGCGGGCAGGTTTACGATTTCGACGCCCGCAAGCGCAGTATGGAGATCGCCATGGCCGCTGCCAAAGCCGTCGCCGGATAGACGGTCAGCCCTCTATCAAGCGCCCCCCACTCAACACCTTCGCCATGGACGGCCAGGCCCGGCTGAGCATAGATCCCAGTATCAGCACCGCGACCAGCACGAGCAGTGGCTGGATCAACAGATAGGCGGGATAAAGGGGCGATCCGAGCTTGCCGAACAGCGCGCCCAACACCGGGCCGCCAAGCCAGATCAGGATGAGGTGGGAGCAGAACAGGAAAAAGGCGTAAGGCTCGATCCGCAGCAGCACCGCGCGCACCGGACTGCCCGCCAGCGCCCATGACAAGCGCCAGAAACACAGGGCGGCGGCGACGCGTACAGCAAGGTCCAGCAGGCCGATTTCGATCGGCACCCCCGCCGTCGCCTTCAGGGCAAAATGCAGCTGTACGCTCATGAGCAGCAGGAATGGCAGGACCGCCGCCATCCAGCCAAGGCTTGCCGCCCGTTCAGCCAACCCCGTCCGCCGCGCCATCATGCCGATCACGAAGAAGAACAGGATCGCAGGCCGCATCAACACAGGCGCGCCCCACCCCATCAGTTGCGACAGGGCCGCAGCGCCAGCAACAGCCCAAAGCATCGACGCTGGCAGGCGGACGAGCAGCGGCGCTGCGACCATGCACAGGAACAGGTCGCGAAGGAACGGCATCTGCACGTTGATGTCGGGATTGCGGCTGACGATGAACAATTCCTGGAACAGCCAGTCGGCCGAAACCGGCACGGGCGCCGACAGGCCAAGCCACCACGCTGCGCCAGAGACCAGCAGGATGCCCAGACCGTTCCACAGCACCATCGGCAACAGGATCGTCCGCGCCTTGCGCAGCACATGGCTGAACCAGTTGTGCGTCCGCAACGACCCGCCCACCAGCCAGCCCGATATAACGCCCAGCAGAGGCACCGCACTGCGGCCGAAAATTTCCATCAACAACCAGCGCAGATTTTCCTGCGGCGTGCCACGGACGATTTCCAGATCATGGCCGTTCAGGCCGGTCCAGGCATGGACGTAAACGACGCCCAATATGCAGATAACGCGCGCTATGGCGATCGCGTCGGATCGCCGCGTTGCGTCGGCCGTCATTGTCTGTGGCAAGCGAACATCCTGATCATCCAACCAGCCGTCGCCGATACGGATGGCAAACGATTCCCGCCAGAGCAGGCGTCATTTCCAGCGGCGGGAGGTGGCGATGATGAGGCAGGACGGATATTCAGGGCAAGAACGCCCTGTTGTCGCGGCACGATCGGGGCTTGATAGCCAATTCTTTACCTCTCCGCAGTTAAACCAGTGGGAAGTCCGGCAGTGCGCCGACTATGGATCGAGAGGGGCGTATGAGCCACATGCCGGGAGTTGCCGAATTTACTCATGCCCCTGCCTATGCGCAGCCGAATTCGGCGGCGGCTATAGGCGACGTGTTCCAGATAGCCGGTTCCAGTTCCAAAGTGCTGATCGACGCTGCCTGCATCGCCGCACTGGCGCATGATGCCGATCCCTGCATCGCCATGGCAGGACAGGTTGGCAGCCAGGTGAAGATGCGCGTCGGCAACAGCTGGCTGATCGCCAGCGTGCGCTCGCTGGCGCTGGACCGCCAGGAAAAGGGCGTAATTATCGCGGACATCGATTTCCTGGGTGAGGGCGACGAGGAAAAACTTACCGGCCGCATCTACCGCTTCCGCCGCGGCGTGACGCGCTATCCAGCGCCCGGCACCGAAATCTTTCCGGTCTCAAGCACCGACATGCAGCAGATCTATGCGGCGGATGACAGGCCCCATGTGCAGATCGGCACGGTCTACCCCACTGCTGACACCCGCGCCGCTCTCTATGTCGATTCCATGCTGGGCAAGCATTTCGCGCTGCTGGGTTCGACCGGCACCGGCAAATCGACAAGCGCAGCGCTCATTCTCCACCGCATCTGCGATCTGTCGCCCGAAGGCCATATCGTGATGATCGATCCCCATGGCGAATATGGGGCCGCGTTCACGCAAAATGGCGCGGTGTTCGACGTGGGCAATCTCGCCCTTCCCTATTGGTTGATGAACTTTGAGGAACATTGCGAGGTGTTCGTCACCTCCCAGGGTTCCGATCGCACAGTAGATTGTGACATCCTGGCCAAGTGCCTGCTCGCCGCTCGCCAAAAGAACCGGCTGGCAGAGAGCATTGGCCGGCTGACAGTCGATTCGCCGATCCCCTATCTGCTGTCCGACCTCACCAACATCCTGCAGAATGAAATGGGGAAGCTCGACAAGGGGACCGGCGCCCTTCCCTATATGCGGCTCAAGACCAAGATCGACGAGATCAAGGCCGATCCGCGCTACAGCTTCATGTTTTCCGGCATGCTTGTCGCCGACACGATGCAGGAATTTCTGGCGAAGATTTTCCGCCTGCCTTCTGGCGGGAAGCCGATCTCCATCATCGACGTGTCAGCCATGCCATCGGATATTACGTCCGTAGTCGTGTCGGTGCTGTCGCGACTGGTGTTCGACTATGCTATCTGGGCGCGCGACGAGCAGCAGAGGCCAATCCTCCTGGTTTGCGAGGAGGCCCATCGATACATCCCTAGCACGACATCCGGCTCAGGTCAGGCCGTGCGCCGCATTCTGGAGCGGATTGCAAAGGAAGGCCGCAAATACGGCGTATCGCTGGGCCTCATAACCCAGCGCCCGTCCGACCTGGCCGAAGGCGTGCTGTCGCAATGCGGCACCATCATTTCCATGCGCCTCAACAACGATCGCGACCAGGCATTTGTGAAGGCCGCAATGCCCGAAGGCGCGCGCGGCTTCCTGGATTCCATTCCGGCGCTGCGCAATCGCGAGGCTATAATCTGCGGTGAAGGCGTCGCCGTGCCGATCCGCGTGGCGCTGGACAATCTTGAGGAAGAACGCCGCCCTGCTTCGGGCGACCCCAGCTTCACCGAACTCTGGCGCCAATCAGGCGGCGAAGCCGACATTCTCGACCGCACCATCACCCGCTGGCGCAGCCAAGGACGCTGAACCCGTCAGCCCGCAGGCGCCAGCCGCCCTGCGGGCTCGCTTTCCGCACTGATGGTCTCGCGGCACTCTTCCTCATGAACGGGGGTGAGCAGCTTCGCCTTGCGCCAACCGCCATGCAGATAGACGAGGCCAGCGAGCAGCAATGATGACCCGGAACTCACGGGGAAGCTCAACCATAGCGCATCGGAACCCAGATAAGGGTAGCCGAAATGATAGAAGGCCAGCCGCACGCCAAGCAAAGTGAAGATCAGGATGAGCAGCGGCTTC
Source organism: Sphingobium herbicidovorans (assembly GCF_002080435.1). Classification (NCBI taxonomy): domain Bacteria; kingdom Pseudomonadati; phylum Pseudomonadota; class Alphaproteobacteria; order Sphingomonadales; family Sphingobiaceae; genus Sphingobium; species Sphingobium herbicidovorans. The sequence continues at coordinate 955,466 of NZ_CP020538.1, forward strand.
ACCACGACGCCGTTGGCGCGCATCGCCCCGAACAGGATCATGGTGAAGCCAAAGAGCATGAAGCTCCAGCTCGCCAGCAATTGCATGTGCCAGGCAGCGTCGATCGCGGGCTGGTTGCTGCCGAGAAAGAGCGACAGCAGCGGAGCATGAAACAACAGGATCACGCCGATCATCGCGCCGGTAACCAGCAGCAAATAGCCCAGGCCATAGCCGGTGATCCGGCTGATCCTGTCCCACCGGCCTGCGCCGATATTCTGCGCCGCCATGGCGCTGACCGCTGCACCCATGGACATGGCCGGCATCTGCAAATAGGTCCAGATCTGCTGCGCAGCGCCATAGGCGGCCGTGACGAGAAAACCTTCCCGATTGACGAGGCCGATCATCACCAAACCCGTGGCCGACATCACGATCATCTGCAGGCCCATCGGCAGACCCTTGCCAAACAAGACGCGCAACTGGTGGCGGGCCGGGCGGAGATAGCGCAACTCGCGCCCGCGCAGCCGCAGCGGCAGATCCTTGACATGGATGTAGATGATCAGGCCGATCAAACTGACAACGCCTGCCGCCGCCGTAGCCGCCGCAGATCCGCCAATGCCCATCGCCGGTATGGGTCCCAATCCCAAAATCAGAACCGGATTGAGCACCAGATCGACGCCCACGCTAACGAGCATGAAGATCAACGGCGTCCGCGCATCACCGGTCCCGCGCAGGCCCATCATCATCGTGACACTAACCAGCGTGGCCGGCATGGCGATGAAGATGACGCGCAAATAGGTGAGCGCCAGATCATAGGCTTCGGCCGGGGTCGCAAGCAGGCGCAGCATGGCCGGAGCGCCAAACCATCCGGCAGTCGCAACGACTACGCCCAATAGCGCGCAGAACCCTATGGCGCTGCCGAATGCCTGGCGGGCGGCGTCCATGACGCCCCGACCCGCCGCTTGCGCGATCATCACGGTCGACGCCATGCCAAAACCAAAGACGATGGAGAACATCAGGAACATCGTGATGTTCGCGTTCGCGGTGGCGGCCAGCGCCTGCGGACCCAGGAAGCGGCCGACCCAAATGGCGTTGATCGACCCGTTCAGCGACTGAAGCACGTTGGACGCCAGCGTGGGGATGGCGAACAGCAGCAAAGTCGATGCAATAGGTCCTTGGGTCAGGTCTTTCGCACCGCGCTTTTCAACCGCCATTCTTTTGCCACTCCCGTTTCGGCGCACAGTAGCCGATCAGGCGAGCCGATCCAGCGCAGCCTTCAGCCTTTCCGCCTCTGCGGCTTTTTCAGCATGGTCGTCGCGCGCCTTGGCGACCGCTTCGGGCTTCGCCTTTTCCACGAAACTGGCATTGGACAGGCGACCGGACAGGGAGTCGCGCTCCTTCTCCGCGCTGGCGAGCGCCTTGGCGAGCCGCGCCTTCTCCGCGGCAATATCGATAACGCCTTCCAGCGGCAGGATGAATGTCGCTTCATCGACAACCACCTGCGCCGCTCCCCCTTCGACCGCATCGCCGAAGGAAAGGCTTTCAACCCGTCCGATGCGTGCGAGCGCCCCGCCCTGGCGATCTATCCGGCGGCGCGTCTCTTCTGACGCGTCGTGCACCACCACGGCGAGCTTGGCGCCCGGCGGCACGTTAAGTTCGGTGCGCGCCGTCCGCATCGCGCTGATCAACCGGATCAACCAGTCGATCTCGGCCTGCGCCTCGCTATCCACCGCGTAAAGCGCCTGCGGCCAGCGGGCTACGATCAGCTCGTTTTTGCGCGTGCCGGTCAGGTTCCATAACTCTTCGGTAATGAACGGCATGAAGGGATGCAGCATCACCAGGATCTGGTCGAATGCCCAGCCCGCGACGGCCCGGGTTTCCTCATCCATCGAACCCTTCGTCAGTTCGATATACCAGTCGCAAAACTGGTCCCAGACGAAGTGATAGATGGCATTGGCCGCCGCGTCGAAACGCAGTTCGGCCATGGCGGTGTCGATCGCCTGCACGGTCGCGACCGTTTCGGCAATGATCCAGCGGTTTGCCGGAGCTTCGGCATGGGGCGCTTCATGGGCGGTTGAGGCGGTAACGCCGTTCGACTGTAAAAAGCGCGCCGCGTTCCACAGCTTGGTCGCGAAGTTGCGATATCCCTCGACGCGCTTCTCATCCATCTTCACATCGCGGCCCTGGCTTTCCATGGCAGACATGAAGAAGCGCAGCGCATCCGCGCCGAACTTGTCGATCAGACCGAGCGGATCGACGACATTGCCCTTGGACTTGGACATTTTCTGCCCGTCCGCCGCGCGCACCAGCCCGTGCAGGTAGAGCTTGCGCCAGGGCACATCGCCCATGAACTCCATCCCCTGCATCGCCATGCGCGCATCCCAGAAGAACAGGATGTCGAACCCGGAAATCAGCAGGTCGTTGGGATAATGACGCTGTAATAAACTGCGACCCGTTTGGGTTGAGCTTGTCGAAGCCCCGTCCCTACCGTTCAAAGAGGCGTGCTGCCCTTCGACAAGCCCAGGGCCAACGGCGGCTTCTTCTTCCGGCCAGCCCAGCGTGCCGAAGGGCCAAAGCGCGGAGGAGAACCAGGTGTCGAGTACGTCGGAATCGCGGGTGAGCTTCCTGTTACCGGCGAGCGCCTGCGCTTCCTGTTCGCTTTCCGCGACATAGGGATTGCCATCCTCGTCATACCACGCCGGTATTTGATGCCCCCACCACAGCTGCCGCGACACGCACCAGGGCTGGATATTCTCCATCCAGTTGAAGAATGTCTTTTCCCAGGTCTTGGGAACAATCTCGATCCGCCCGTCACGCACCGCCTGCATGGGCGCGACGGCCAGCTTTTCCGCATCGACATACCATTGGTCGGTCAGCCAGGGTTCGATGACCACGCCCGAACGGTCGCCAAAGGGCGTCTGGATGGTGCGCGGCTCGGCATCGGCCTCGACTTCCTCGCCATCCTTCGTCTTGCTGACATGCGGCACCAGCATGCCCAGCGTCTTCATCTCGGCCACCACCAGCTCACGCGCGCCATCGACGCCGTCACGCTTGAACCGATGCAGGCCCAGGAAGCGCTCGGGGATCAGCCCGTCGGCGGTCTGGATGACATTGGCGTCGGCGTCGAACATGTTGAGCATGTCGGCGGCCTTGAACCCCGCGCGCTTGCCCACCTCGAAATCGTTGAAGTCATGCCCCGGCGTAATCTTGACCGCGCCCGAACCCAGTTCCGGGTCGGCATATTCATCGGCGACGACCTTGAACCGGCGGCCCGTAATCGGCTGGAGGATGTCCTTGCCGATGACGTCCTTGTAGCGCGGGTCTTCGGGATGAACGGCAACAGCCATATCCGCCAGCATCGTCTCGGGCCGCGTGGTCGCGACGACAATATGGTCCGCGCCGCTCGCCAGCTTCACGCCATCGGCCAGAGGGTAGCGGAAATGCCAGAAGCCTCCCTTCACTTCCTTCGTCTCGACCTCAAGGTCCGAGATGGCCGAGCGGAAATGCGGGTCCCAATTCACCAGCCGCTTGTCGCGGTACAGCAGGCCGCGTTTGTGCAACTCGACAAAGACCTTCAGGACGGCCTTTGAAAAGCCTTCGTCCATCGTAAAGCGCTCATTGGCCCAGTCCATCGAGCAGCCCAGACGACGCAGCTGGCGCGTGATCGCGCCGCCGCTTTCCGCCTTCCATTCCCACACCTTCGCGACGAAATCATCGCGCGTGAAATCGGTGCGCTTCTGCCCGGCTGCGTTGAGTTGCCGTTCGACGACCATTTGCGTCGCGATCCCGGCATGGTCGGTGCCCACGACCCACAATGCGTCCTTGCCGCGCAGGCGCTCATAGCGGATCACTATGTCCTGCAGCGTATTGTCGAGCGCATGGCCGATATGCAGGCTGCCCGTCACATTTGGCGGCGGGTTGACAATGGTGAACGGCTCGGCCTCAGGACGCTCGGGCCGGAACAGGCCCTTGCTTTCCCAATGGGCGTACCAGCGGGATTCGATTTCGGCGGGGTCAAATGTTTTGGGCAGTTCGGTCATGGGAAGGCGCCTTAATGCCCCTTCCCCGACCATTCCAGCGCTTTTACCGCTTGGGCTGGCGGACGGCCCAATCCCGCATCAAAGCGCAGGCCGCTCGTTTAAGACGGTTTAGCGGCTGGTGATCCGCGCGATCTCCCTCGCCACCATGTCCTCGACCAGCGCCGGCAGACGAGCATCCAGCCATTCCTTGAGCATTGGCTTCAGCATCGAGCGGACCAGGCCATCCAGCGTGTTGTCCTCTCCATCCTTGGGCGTCACCAGCATGGAGGACAGGGCCGACAGGGAATGACGCGCGGCGACTTCGCTTTCGACGGACAGGATCGATGCGTCCTCCGCCACCGCTTCGGACAGCGGCGCGCGGGATGTCTTATGGGCAGGCATCACTTCCTCCGCTCCAACCTCGTCGGTCAGTTCCAACACTTCATCGATAACAGGATCGGCAGGATCGGCGGATTTTGAGCCCTGTTTGGACGCAGCATCGGACTTGCCGCGACGCGACACAGACTGCGCAGCCTCCTCGCCTTCCTCCGCAATAATGCGTTTGATGGACGAGAGGATGTCCTCCATCGAGGGTTCCTTGCTCATGTCGCCCATGAATTGCCCCTGTTAACCTTAAGGTTGTTGAGCCAACCCAGCAGGCACATTGGCATTTTGTGCAGGCGTGTCAACGGTTCGCGTCGCCTGAGGTCCAGGTGCGGGGTCGAAATCCCAATCGAACCACTTGCCCTTGACCCGCTCATAATTAACCATGGGGTTATAGAGGGCGCCCGTTTCCAGGCTAAGATCGTCCGCCTCGGCATGACCCATTGCCGCTAACAGGCTGAATCCCGCCACATAGGCATTGCGCCGCGCGGAAACCAACTGGACCTTGGCGTTGAGCGCTTCCTGCTCCGCATTCAATATGTCCAGAATCGTCCGGCTGCCCACCGAATTTTCCGCACGCACCCCTTCCAGCGAAAGGTTGGCCGCCTCCACCGCTTTCTGGTTCGACTCGATGCTTTGCAAGGATGCCTGCCAGCTTGCGTATGCAGACCGCGTCTGGGAGATGACCCCGCGCTCCACTTCGATTTCCTGCTCGATCGCCTGGGATTCAAGCGCCTGATTCTGCCGCACCTGCGCGGCCGGGCGTCCGCCCTGATAAAGCGGAAGGCGTAAAGTCGCGCCTGCAACGACCTGTTTGTTGGTCTGCGACGGGTCGGAGTTGCCGGGCTCGTTCAGTGAACCCAGAAAATGGGTATAGCTGCCCTGGGCGAAACCGGACAATGTGGGCAACACGCCTGCCTTCGCCACCTTCACATCATGACGCGCCGCTTCGCGCAGCTTGCGGGCGGAAATAATGTCAGGATTGTCGGCCAGCGCGACCTGTACCGCCGTTTCCGGCGTGGCGGGAAGGCCCGGCAGCGGCGGCGGCGGCTCCAGATCATCCGGGGCGCTGCCCACCAGCGCGATGTAATTTTCGCGGCTCGCGATCAGGTTGGCCTGCGCCGTCTGCAAATCCGACCGCGCAAGCGCCAGGCGCGATTCGGACTGGGCCACGTCGGTCCGGGTGAGATCACCGACCTCGAAACGGTCGTTGGTCGCCTGAAGATTGACGCCGAGCGCGCTGACATTCGCCTGATTGAGCGACACCACCGCGCTGTCACGGATCACATCCATATAGGCGGCGACGACCTGAGAAAAAATCGATGCTTCCGTGCCGCGGAGATTGGCCTGACCGGCTTCCACCCGGACCTTGGCCGCCTTTACGCCGTTACGAACGGCGCCGCCCTGATATATGGGCACGTTGACGCTGGCAGTGCCGGTGAGCGACCGGCTGGGCGCCAGGAAAGCGCGCGCTGGCTTTACCAGCAGTTCCTGGAACTCGGCGGTGGTGGAAATGTCGGGACGCCCGTCCGCCTTGCGGATCGGCACATTTTCATCGGTCGCCCGCTGCTGCGCGCGCGTGCCCGTCAGCGTGGGATTGGACAGATAGGCTCTGGCCAGCGCGCCCTGGAGCGTTTCGGCGCGCACGGTCCCAGCGTTGAGCAACAGCAAAACCGTGGCGGCGGAGTGCCGAAAGAACACCTGCTTTGCTGTCATGACTCCCCCGGCCTGTTAAAAAACGAAACGCTCCGGCGCAGAAAAACCGGGCAGAACAACCATCTCCAAATCCGCCAGACTGGCAAGGCCAAGCACGCCCGACACCACCCGCCCGCTGCACAGCCGCGTGACGCCGCGCTCAACAATACCCGTTACGACGCGCGCGCCATCGACAAGTTGCTGAACGAGTGCGGCGGGCACTTCCTCCACGGCTCCATCAATGAACAGCAAATCGTAGGGCGCATTATCAGCAGCGCCCTTGGCGAGCGGGCCGCGCACAACGGTAACGCCAGCGCCCAGCACCTGCGGCCCATCGCCAACCTCAACGGCGGTGACCTTCGCGCCCAGTTCCGCCAGAAGAGCGGCGCTGTAGCCGGTCGCCGCGCCGATCAGCAGGACCCGATCGCCTTCTTCAACCTGTGCTTCTTTCAGCAGGCGCCCGGTCACCAGCGGCGGATTGAGCGCACGCCCGTTTTCCAGCGGGATCGGGCGATCGACATAGGCCATCGCCCGGCGCGCGACCGGCACGAAATCCTCGCGCGGCACGTGCGCCATTGCGGCGATCACGCGCTGGTCATCGACATCGCTGGTACGAAGCTGGCTTTCGACCATTGCGGTCCGCATCGATGAAAAATTCTGATCGGTCACGACACTTCCTCGATTGGCACAACTGTATTGGGAAGACAATACAGCGCTAACGATACCGGACCTCTAGATCACGCGACCAGCAACGCCAAGCGGCTTTCCTTACCGATGAACGAGAATCTTGAAGCGATGCGCCATGGTCGCGCTTGACTTTGGAACAAAAGCCTCACATTTGCGGCGTCCCACATGCGCATGGCCCGATGGCGGAGTGGTTACGCAGAGGACTGCAAATCCTTGCACGCCGGTTCGATTCCGGCTCGGGCCTCCATTTCTGCTTCCAGAGACGTCCAAGAACGTCCGCACGCATTGCTGCTGGTTCTGAAAAGGTCGGGGCATCTACCGGAACCGACCAACTCATGCCGTACAGCCCCAGGCGCGTGGACGTCTGCGAGCGGCAAAAGCTGCCGATCGGAACGCCCCACCGCAGCCTACTGCGACATGGGCGATCACTCCGATTCCGCAACTTGGGTCAGGCCAAGCGCATCCTCATCGGCTGTCGCAGCGGCTAATTCAGCTTTCGCTGCGGCGATACGGGCCTGCGCTTCTATCAGCTTTACCTCGGCATTGGTCGCGCTTTCCTCGCGCTGGTTGACCAGGAAGAAGTCGCTTGATCCAAGTTCGAAACGACGCCGTTCGGCTACGGCCAGACGCTGCGCCAGCACACGTTCCCTTTCTGTCGTTGCGACCAGCTGGCCCGCGGTTTCGACCTCCAGGCCGATCGCAGCGACTTCGGCCCGGATCTTTTCGGCCAGAAACTGCTGCTTTACCGTCAGTTCGTCGATCTTCGCCTGCGTTTCGGCCAGCTTGCCTTTGGCTTTGCGGTTCTGGAGCGGGATCTTGAAGGTGACGCCGACGATCATCTCGAGAGGCGTCCGGCTTCGCCCACCGATACCCGTCGGCCCGATGTCCTTGGCTACCTCTCCTCCGAAGTCGATTCGGGGCAACAGGTCGTTGCGGGCAAGGGCCAGCTTGACAGTCGCCTTGTCGATTTCCTCAAGCATGATCGCGAAATCGGGGCGGCCTTCCAGATTGAAAGCAGGGTCCGTCCTGATCCCGTCCAGTGCCGTAGCATCGGTGGGCAGTCGCGCTTCGTCGACGATGATTGGCGTGCCATCGGCACCGCGATAATAAAGGGACAGCTTGACGGCTGCGGCCCGAAAATCCTGCCGCGCCTCTACGACGAACGCCTGCCGCCTTACGAGGTTCGCTTCGTTCTCGGTCAGGAGGATATCGGGTTTGGCGCCAAGCTGCACCTGACGCTCGATGCCGTTGGTACGCCCCCTGGCCAGCCCCAGCAGCGCCTCATACGCCTTGAGTTTCAGTCCGGCAGCGACCCATTTCTGATACGCATCCACCGCGCGCGCCTGAACCCCTATGCTCGTGGCTTTGGTTTCGAACCGGGCGATGTCGATGTCGTTGGCGGCCAGCCGGAACTCCGAACGCCGCGCATCGATCAACCGGTCGCGCATCAGCGAATAGAGCGCGCCGACCTTCAACTCACCCAGGCGGTTCGTATAGGACTTGTCCTCATAGACCGGGAAATCGCCGCGCGATGCCCGGTATTGCCCATAAAGATAGCCGCCATTGCCGCTGAGCGGCTGCTCGGCCTTGCCCGCGATTTCCGAGCCGTCGTAATAGCCCAGCACGCGGCTGCGGCCCTCTACGGCAAACACGGTGTCGAACGCACCCTGCGCCGTCAGCGCGCGCGCCTCGGCCTGCCGGTTGCGCGCCAGCGCCGCGATGATGTCAGGCGCGGACCGGGCCGACGATTGCAGCACCTCCTGCAGCGTCAGCGGAGCGGCGCTCGCGTTCGCCGATGGTGCGCGCATATCCTGCGCCTGTGCCGCCGGGAACAGGTCAGCAGCCAGCAGCCAGGTCAGGCCGATCACGATCCGCATCTTCACTTTTTCTTCTTTTCGATCGAGCTTTTGTCGGCTTTGTCCTCCGTTTTCTGCGCGACCTGATCCTGCCCGAAGTTCAATGGGAAATCATTGAGTTGCCGCCACAGTTCGTAGCCGACCGTGACGTTGTCGCCCTGGATCCAACCCAGCGCCTTGCCGCCCTGACGCACGAAGCGGCGCTCGGGCCAGGCCGGCTTTCCGGGCATTGGCTCCACCAGTACGCGGAACAGTCCGTCGGCGCGCGGCGTCGGATCGACAGAGCGAACCTGGCCGTCGTAAATACCGACAGCAAAGGCGGGCCATCCACTGAACTGAAACGCGGGGAAGCCCTCGAACTCCAAGCGCACCGGGCGTCCCCGGTCGACAAGCGGAATGTCACGTCCGTCAACGAACAATTCCACCGCGCGTTCGATCTGTTCGGGCGCGATGGTCGCAAGCATCGTGCCTGCGGAAATCAGGGCGCCACCAGCCGCTGCGTTGAGGTTCTGTATACGCCCGTCACGCGGCGCGGTGACGACCTGCGCCGATTGCCGCTTCTGTCGCACCTCGATCTGCTGGAGCTTGGCCCGCGCTTCGGCGAGCTTGGCGTTGGCGTCGGCGACCTTGATCTGAGTCTGCTCGTAATCGCGCCGAGCGGCCAGGCCCTCGGCGAAAAGCTGGGAGGTGCGCCCGACATCGATTGACGCGACTGCGCGGGCTTGCTCGATTGCGGCGATCTGCGCTTGCACTTCTGCCTTTTCGGCAGCGAGCCGCTCAAGAAAGTTGGGGTCCACATCGACCACTTTCACGATCGGATCGCCCGCTTTCACTAGTTGGCCGTCCTGAACGAAGAATCGCTCCACCCGACCGTCCACGAATGACGACACCTGCTGCGGCCGGTCGTCTGGATCGAGAGAAATCACTTGGCCGCCACCCTGCGCGGTCTGCCGCCAGGGTACGAAGAGGATCGCGACGGCAAGACACAGCCCCACCACGATCAGCCAAGCCACCACTATAACGACGCGTGGCGGGTTGAGCCCGGTAAGGGAACGGAAATGCGCCAGTTGGGTCGCGTTGATCGTCACGACTGAGCCTCCCTCGCAGCAAGGACCTGCGACAGCGCCGCTTCATCCGCAAAGCGATGCTGTTCCCGCGCGCCAAGCCAAAAACAGCAGTCCAGATTCAGCGCTTCGGGCCGTGCGGTGAACAGCAGAACGGTCGTGCCCTGTTCACGAAGCATATTGAGCGTCGCTTGGAGAGGCGCGGCGGGCATCATGTCGTAGAGCTGGGACAGGAACAGCACCTTTGGGCGGCCTATCAGCGCGGATGCGACTTTGAGCTGCATGACCTCGACAATGGAAAGCGGCGATCCCGAACTTGCAAGCTGCGTATCAAGGCCTTTCGGCAGGCTCGCAATGCGCGTCGCAAGGCCGACAATGTCCAGCACCTTCATGGTGATGGCGCTGTCCGCATTACCTCCAGCCGCCATGTTCAGATATTCGCGGATGGTGACGTCAACAATGGTGGGCCGGTTGAGCACAACCACTGCGGATCGCAGCAGGTACATGTCGAAGCTGCCAAGGTCGCTGCCGCCGATCGTCAGCAGCCCTCTATCGGGATTTACGTGGCGCTTGAGCAGCAGCGCGATCTGGTTCTCGACGCCTGGTCCGGCCAAAATAACGGCTTGCTCTCCGCTGTCGATCGCGAAGTCGAAGCGCGAGCCGGCGAGTTCCACGTTGCGGAATCGGACCGAGCCGTCAGGGGGCGCCTGACCGTTCAGATCCACCGGCTCCTGCGGGATCGCGAAAACCTGCGACAGCTCTTCTGAACTGGCGACGAGATCATAGAATGTGTCGAGATACCAGCCCAGCTGGGCAATGCCGTAGAACACGCCCGACAATATGAGTTCGGCGGCGACGAGTTGCCCGATCGACAGCTCTCCTGCCAGAATGAGGTGCCCGCCAAGCGCCAGCAAGGCCGCTGCGGCGAACGCATAGACCAGGAAATAGGCAAGCGCCTGTGCGAAACTGTATCGAAAATAGCGACGGTGCGCCCGGATGTAGTTCGCCGTCACTTCCTCCGAGCGGTCCATGGCGAAGTTCAAATGACGTGCCGATTTGTAGAAACCGTTGGAAGCGCCGACGCTCTCCAGCCAATGCGCGGCCTCATGCTTGGCATGTGATACGCCGACCGCACCGGTGATCGCGCCATGACGCCACAGCATCCAGATCAGAAGGCATGTGACCACGAGAACGATGTTGAACGCGAGAAAGAAGGGGTGGTAAAAACTTGTGACCACCAATCCCACCGCGGCCTGAAGAATGATGGTGAATGCGCCGATGACCAGGCTAGGCACTGATTTCTGGACGACGACCATGTCGAAATAGCGGTTGAACAGACTGCCCCGGCTCTCATCCGCGAAAAACGGGTTCTGCGCGTGAACTGCCCTTACCGTGACTTCGGCCACCACCCGCGCGAACAGACGACGCTCGAACATGGTCATCAGGTAGAGGCGCAAAGCGCTCAGGCACGCTACGAGAAGCAGCAGCACCAGCAACACGCCCGACAATATCCAAAGCGGGGCGACAAGTGCCGTCCGAGCTACCGAATTAATGAGCAGCTGGACGGAGATCGGCGTCGCCAGCGAAAGGAGCGTAATGGCCAGCGTGTACACGATGCCGACATGGACGTAGCCCTTGTCAGGGCCAACTATCTCGCCGACCCAGGCGGCAGCATGCCGCAGACCGAACTGCTCTTCAGCCAATTTCCGACCTCGATATTCGTTGCGAGCCGCGTTTACGAAAAGGGCCTTGCCATCGACAAGGCGTCAATGCTGCTTTGCAGCATTTATTTACATGTGGGTAATGAATTATGCCATCGACGGCTATCAAATGATGATTGGAGCGCTGACCTTGCGGTCGCACACGCTTCGCCTGATCGCGCAGCAGAACAAGGCCATTAACGCTACCGCTCGGAATGGCGAATGTTCCACGATCCGGCGTTCGCTTCCGGCAGCCACTCCCGGTCGGATCTCTTGCGCCGAAGCGAGCGATGCCCGAGCGTGCCGGCCAGTCGGCGCTCATTTCGCAGCGGGCTCTACTTGTCGCGGGTGAGCAGCTTGAGGCGCCGCCCGACGTCAGCCTCGCGTCTTCCGCTGTCCGACCGCGCCAACCATCAGCGCCGCCTGCCCCTTCGTCAGGCCCTCTCCTTCGATGCTGATCGTGACAACGCCTGTCTCACCCGTTGGTCGGAGCACCGCCAATGCGCAACCATGCCAGGTTTTCGCGACAGGCTGGCGAAAACTCGCCACCCCCCGCGGATTGGCATTGCCGAAAGCCACCAGCTCGGCCGGGCCGGATATGCTGGCCCGAATGACATGGACAGCATCGGGCGCCAGCCTTCCGGCCTTGTCCAGAATCTCGATCGTCACATAGGCCAACTCGTTCCGGTCGGCGGTGATCCGCTTGCGATCGGCCTTCAGGCGAAGCGCGACCGGTTGGCTGACCGTCTCCAACTTGCGGCGGCCAATCTGCCTGCCAGCTGCATAAGCAGTGACCTGCAGCGTTCCTGGTTCATAGGGCACATCCACCCGCGTAATCGCGCCCTTGTTCGCCTCGACGAGCTGATCGGCTACAGTGCGACCATTCAGTTCGATTGTGAACCTTTCGGCACGAGAGAAAACCGCGACCGAAAGGGTCTTGCCTTCGGCGCCGGGCCAGGTCCAACTTTGCAGTTCATCGCGCCATCCCCAAAGGAACGGCGCTTCCTTCTTGCCTTCGGGAAGGGGCCGCTGGACCGCAATCTCCAACGGGCTGAGGCCCCAGACGACATCGCGCGCCAGCGACTGCGGCCGTTGCTGGCCAATCAGGTCGATGTCGCCGCAACCCGCGCCGAACCAGGGATATTCCGCTTCGCCCAGCCTGTCGCCGGTCAGTCCCGTACGCCCGATGCCTGCCTCGCCCAGATAATCCATCGCCGTCCAGACGAAGTCGCCGATCAGGTAAGGCGATTTCTCGGTCAGCCGCCAGACCTTGTCGACGTCTTGGGGAAAGCTTTCCGTACCAACCATCACCCTGTCCGGAAATTTGGCATGGTCGCGCTCATAGGATGAGAATTTGTAATTATAGCCCGCCACGTCGAGATATTGAAACGCCGCCTGATCCGGCCTGCCGTCGGGGCCGGTGACCTCTGGCCCCGCGCTTCCGGGGACAGCCTGTGTCACGGGTCGGGTCGGATCGAGGCGACGGGTTTCTTCGGCCAGTATCTTGGCTGTGCTCACGCCGTCCGGGTCGCCCCGCTCCGGGATTTCGTTGCCGATGCTCCACATGAATATACTGGGATGGTTGGCGCTGCTCCGCACCATGGCGGTCAGGTCCTGCCTCCACCAGCCGTCGAAATAGAGGCTGTAATCATCCGGGTTTTTGGCAACCCGCCACATATCGAAGGCTTCCTCCATCACGAGCATTCCGAGCCTGTCACAGGCGGCGAGGAAAGCGGGAGAAGACGGATTGTGCGATGATCGCACCGCATTGAACCCTCTTGCCTTCAGAAGTTCGACCTTGCGCTCTTCGGCGCGGTCTATGGCGACCGCACCAAGCAGGCCGTTATCATGGTGGACGCACCCTCCGCGCAGCTTGTGGGGCTTGCCGTTGATCCGCAGTCCCTTGACGGCGTCGATCTCGATCGTTCGGATGCCCAGTGGAGCGGTCATCCGATCGACAGTCCTGCCTCCCACGATCAGCAGGCATTCGACTTCGTACAAGGCTGGGCTCTCGGGCGACCAGAGGTGGGGTCGGTCAACCCGAAGCTGGGCAGGAGCATCAACCGGACCACTGCCTTCCGCAACGACCTTGCCAGCCGCGTCGCGGATACGGGTTGTCATCGTGCTCTGCGGCGTGGCATTGGCGGTGCGCGCGACGACTTGGACGGTCGCGGCATCCGCCGTGATCACCGGCGTCGTGACGGTCAAACCCCATTGTTCGAAGCGGACCGCGCGCAGGATGTTCAACCGGACATGTCGGTAGATGCCGGAACCCGAATACCAACGGCTGTTGCGGCCGATATTCGCCACCCGCACTGCAAGCACATTCTGCCCGGACGGATCAAGATGCGGCGTGAGATCGACGACGAAGGCGGAGTAGCCATGGGGATGCTCAGCCACGAGCTTGCCATTCAGCCAGACCTGCGCGTTCATGTAGACGCCATCGAATTCAAGCTCGACATGCGCATCGGGCGCGAGCGGGGGCAGATTGAAATGCTTGCGATACCAGCCAATGCCTCCGACAGTGAAGGCGGTCGGAGCGCCGCTGGCGCTATGCGCATAGGCCTGGTTGTCGTTCAGTCGTGCGTCGAACGGTCCGATCAGGCGCGGCGACCTTGCAGGCTTTTGCCAGAAGGGCGCTGTATCGGCGTCTCGGATGACGCCGTTCAGCGCTGGATCGCTGCCCGGCAAATCCTCGATACTCCAGTCGTGTGGCAGATCGAGGATACGCCAGCCGGCATCGTCGAACGATCGGGCGGCCAGCCCCCTGCCATTGCCTTTGAAAAAGCGCCAGCCGGCGTCAAATGCCTGACCGCGGAGATCAGCCTGCAACCTTTCGGGCCGGGACAGCACAGGCGCGGCGATGGAGGGGAAGGCCGTGCCCATTGCACCTGCTGCGGCGGAAACCCGCAACAGGGTGCGGCGTGAGAAAAGCAGGTCTGCGCTCGCGGTCATTCCTCTTCCTTTCATTGCGTGCGAAAACGCAAGCGATCGCCCGGTTTATTAGAACGAAGCCGTCTGATTTACCAGACTTTCGCAATCGTCTTTTTCAAGCGACCTTCTTGATCGGCGCAATCGCCAGAGCGCCAACGAGTGCAAATACCGATGCGGCAATGAAAACCGCTGGATAATTGCCGCCCTGTACCGCGCCGATCGCCAGAAAGGCAGGCGCAATGACCGGAGCCAACGACTGCGGCAAAGTATTGGCGATCTGGAAGATGCCCATGTCCTTTGCGCCGTTTTCGGGATCGGGCAGCACGGCCGCGACCAGCGCGAGATCGACCGCGTAATAAACGCTCATGCCGACGCCCGCGATAGCCGATCCGATCAGGAAGTGGGTGAAGGTCTGCGCCAGACCGATCAGCACAAGGCCGATGGCGCTGATGATCGCGGCGACGAAAACGAAGGGCTTGCGGCGCTGCATCCGGTCCGAAAGCCATCCGGCGATCGGTGACACCACGATGATGATCGCCGCACCGATGCTGCCATTGAGGAACATCAGGCGGGGAACCTCCGACATCGGCTCCTTCAGCCGGTCGGACAGAAAATAGACGGCGTAGACCTGAAGATAGGCCATGCCCATGATGACGAGGAACCGGCTGACCCATGCCCAGTAAAAATCGGGATGTTGGCGCGGGCTGACGCTGAAAGAGACGAGAAACGCCCCAAGCCCGCCAGGCGCACTGGGCGTGTCGGGCGCGCGATCGTCCCTGAACATCGGTAGGAGTATCGCCAGGCTGAGGACCGTGCCCAACCATGGCGCCATGAACAGGAGGTAGGGATTGCCCGCTGTGAACTGGGTGACAAATGTGCCCGCCACGACGCCGACGACGCCGGTGAGACCCAGCAGGCCAGCCACGCGGCCCTGCTGCGCTTCGGGGACATGATCGGGCAGCAGAGCGTTAAGGGCCGCCTGGTTTGCGTTGAAACCGATCTGCGCGATCACCCATCCGACGCCGAACAGGGCGATGTCGCGCGTGGCGCTCATCAGCAGCAGACCCGCGCCGCCGCCTGCGACGCCCACGATCATCCACAGCTTGCGCCGACCGATGCGGGATTGCGTGCGATCGGAGATATGGCCCCAGATTGGCGTGGCGATGATCGACGCGAGCGCACCGATGCCAAGCACCAGACCAAGCTGGTTCATCTTGCGGGCAGGGTCCGCGATCTCCGCCACCCGCATAGCAATGGTCAGCGTGACGGGGGTGATAAGCCCCAGCCAGTTGCCGCATTGGGCGATCCAATAGGCCGCAATGAAGGCGCCGCTCGCGCGCGCCGCCGCCCCGCTCGCCATTCAGAGCGCTTCGATCATCAGGAGGTCATCTGCAAACTCCCGCAACGCACTGCCGTCTGCCCGGCCGCTTCGGATCGCCGTCAGCACGCGCTGCCAGGCGGCGCGATCCACGCTTTCGAACACTTGCGCCAGCTTTCTTTCGCCCTTGGCGTTAGCGAGGCGCAAGTCCGACGGAACCGCCGATCCGTCGCCCCTGAGCGCCAGACGCAGCGTGCGGCCGAAGCCAAGCGCATCGATCCGCTGGCCGGTGCCCGCGCTCCCAGCCGTGGCGATGCCTTCGAACAGCTTCTCACGCGCCCTGCCGCGCACCATGACGGCATGGGGGGTCCGCCAGAGATGGGTGAGGATGAGCGGCTGGCCCAGCGCGCGCAGCGTGCGCACCATCTCCAGCGCAGCGTGCGCGGGCGTGGCGAAGTCGCTTATCTGGCTGATCAGGATTGTCGAGGTCGCCGCCAGGTGCTCGATCAGATCGGCACGGTGGCGCAGCAGCGACGGATCGCCAGCATAGCGCTCCGCCAATTCGACGACCGCTCCTGCCTGTTCCGCGCGGTCGGCAAGCGCCAGAACAGCGTTCGCATCGGTCATGCCCGGGTCGGCGATTATGACGGCGCGGGCCCCCGCATCGATCGCCGCCACCCCACGTGTCGGCCAGTCCCCTTCCCCGGCGATCAGCATCGCCGTGGGGGAAGCCTCCTCCGTTTGCATGCGGAAGGAGACCGGCAAAGTGGCAAGCGTTTTGCTCAGCCGTTGCTGCAGACCAGGCGCTTCGGCGGCGATCGTCAATGGCACGGTCATGACAGCTCTCCGATAGCGGTTGCGCTTGCCTTGTTGGCGACGTCGATCGCGAAGTCGAAATCCTCAGCGACCGTGTCGAGCGTTGGCGCCGCACGCCTGTCTCCATGGGCGGCGGCGTGAAGCGCGCGCCATTCATCAACATAGCCGTTGCGATCAAATGGGCCGATCTGCCGGATCGCGCCGGATGCATCGGTGATCGTCGCCACCGCGGACCCGCCATGCACATAGGACGGCGTGAACCGAATGCGCAGCACCTGCGCATCGGTCACCGCCTCCAGGTCCCAATAGGCTTCGCCATGGAGGTGCATCGTTCCTGCGAGCTGCACCGCGCGGCCGCCTGCCTGGCCAGCGATCAGATAGCCAAACGGCGCAAGTTGACGTGCCGACCATATCTCCAGATCGCGCCAGTCCGGCAGAAGGCCGCGGACGAGCGGGAGGTCATGGACCGCCAGCCCCAGGATAAGGCTGTGGAACATCTGGCGGATCACCTCCGGCGTCATCTCGCCGGGCATGGAGAAGGCCATCTCGGGACGGCCGGTGACTTCAGTCGCCCAGTTCTCGAACCGGTCGTTGAGCGGCAGCACGATGCTGGACCGGATGCTGCGTACCCGCGCAGGGAAATCGCCAAGCGTCTCCTGCACCGCCCTCCATGCCGGGTCGAACACATGCATCGCGCCAACGATCACGGGGATACCCGTCTCCGCTGAAACATCCGCAATCGCCCGCGCTTCCTCCGCGCTGTTGGCTAGCGGCTTTTCGCACAGCACGGCCTTTTTACCCGCGCGCATCGCGGCGATCGCCTGCGCGGCATGGAACTGCTGAGGGCTGCATATGGCGACGACATCGACCGCCGGATCGGCAAGCATCGTTTCCAGCGAGCCGGTATGGCGCGCACTGGCGCCGGCCGCCACCGATGCCGCCAGATCGACATTCACATCCATCACGCAGGCTGGCGTGAAGAGATCCGGAAGATGAGCGAGCGTCGGCAGGTGAATGGCCTGCGTCACTGGTCCGGCCCCTGCGAAGCCGACGCCGAGGGCTTTGGTCGCGCTCATGCCGTGGCTCCGGTGAAATAGGGATGAGAGGCGAGGAAGTCGTAGGAGGACTGGCTGCTTTCCAATGGCGACGGCAGGTGCGGCACATCGACCTCGACGACGAACCAGCCATCAAAACCGGCGGGCAGCGCGTCGAACACGGCGTCGAAATTAACGATGCCCCGGCCCGGCTCGGTCCAGATATGGCGGGTGCCAGTCGCCGTTACATAATCATCTTCATAACGCATCACCTGACGGAACCCGGCGGGATCGACATCTTTCAGGTGCAGCCCCACCATTCGGTCAGCATAATCGGCGATGATCTGTTCGGGCGCCATCCCGGCCCAGAGCAGATGACCGGTGTCAGGTCCAAAGCCCAGGCTGGACCCGGCCGTCATATCGAGCACAGCGCGGGTTTCCTCTTCGGTCTCGACGATCATGGCGACATGCGGATGAAGGGCGAAGCGCACGCCCTCCGCAAAGCCCGCATCCGCAAGGAGGCCGAGTGTTTCGGCCATCCGCTTCGTCCGTTCCGCCGACGCATTTTCGCCCACGGCGGGGTTGGCGAAGCGCGCCATGTCGATGTTGCCCGCGACGAAGGTGCTATCGACGCCGAGCGCCGCCAGCGTTCCCGCATGCGCCTTGGCCTGTTCGATGATTGCGCTCTGCTTCTCTGGGCGATGGAAATCGCCCGCGAAGTAGCCGGGCGCCGGAGCAAAGCCGAACTCGTCCAGTATCGCCTTGTACTGCGGAACCGCCATGCCCGCGGGCACATCGGTATGAAGGGCGCGAAATCCTGTTTGCGCAAGATCCGCCAGAGCTTCGCGCAGATTCTGTTCGGTGACGCAGGGCCCCATGGGGCCGAACACCCAGGGTAGCGGATTGATCGCAAGGCGCTTCAACGAATATCCTCCCGCAGACGTACTCTGCTGCTTCCCTCCAACTTATAGTGATGCTAAAGATTTAGGAAAGCTATAAATTCGATGGCGGAAACGGTAGTGAGACGGAATGAGCAAGCGCGGACCCTATGCGAAAGGACAGGAAAAGCGGGATGAAATCCTGCGCGCCGCGGTCGAGATTATCAGCCGCGACGGCTATCGCGGCGCCTCGCTCAGCCAGATCGGGCGGAGCATCGGCATCGATAGCGCACACATCATCTACTATTTCTCATCGCGTGAAGTGCTGCTGCAGGAAGTGCTGCGCATCTGGGACGAAGGCAATGCCGCCCACACCGCAGCAGACGCGGATATCTTTGCATGGATGGTGGAAGCGGCCCGGCGCAACACGAACACGCCGGGCCTGGTCCAGCTTTATACCGCCTTCGCAGCCGAAGCCGCCGATCCAGCGCATCCGGCGCATGATTTCTTTCGCGCGCGTTTCACTGCGCTGCAGGGGTACATCGCAGACGCAATCCGCAAGCGGCAGGTCGCAGGCAACGTCGCGCCGGCACTCGATGCCGATCATGCCGCGATGATGCTGATCGCGCAGGCCGACGGCCTTCAGGTGCGCTGGCTGGTCGATAGGTCGATCGATATGGCGGCTGCCCTCGCAACCGAGATCGATCTCCTCCTTGGGAACGGGGGCGGACGAAAATGAGCGACCCATATCGTGCCTTGTTCGATGGCAGCACGCTCGCCGGATGGCGAGCCATTCCTCGCGTCTACGGCGACTGGAAGCCCGGCGGCCCGGCGGTAGCCGACCTGATGAAGCAATATGGGATGGAGACGCCGCCCCATCCGGAGGCGCATCCGGCGGTCTGGCAGGTCGAGGACGGCGCGATCGTGGGCCGGCAGGCGAAACTCGGCTATGGCGGCTATCTCCTGTCCGAAGAAACGTTCGGCGATTTCGAACTGCTGCTGGAAATGCGGCCTGATTGGCCCGCCGATACCGGCGTGATGGTCCGGCGCCAGCGCGAGACCTGGGCAGGCTTCCAGATCCTGGTCGATCACCGGCCTTCGGGCAGCATTGGGGGTTTCTACGGCAACGGCCTCGCGGGCTTTTCCGCCGTGCCATTCGCCGTGGATGCGGTGCTGAACCCGGACGGTAGAGCGGCCGGCCTCAGGCCCGACGATCCGGCCACCAGCGTGGAACCGATGACGCCGGACAAGATCGCTCGCCTTTCCCATGCCGCGACTGTGGACGATTTCCTTGCCGTCTGGCGTTGGGGGGATTGGAACGAGCTGCGCGTCCGCTGCGTCGGCGGCGCGCTGCCGGTGATCACCACCTGGGTGAACGGCCTTCGCATCGCGCAGGTCGATGCCGGGGCGGTGCAATCGCCTGGCTACGATCCCGTCGCTGTCGCCGCTCTGTTGGGCGAGCGCGGCCACATCGCCTTTGAAGTGCATGATCATGACTCGCATTTTGGCGAGGCGCGCTGGGGACGCAATGCCGCCTGCCGCTGGCGGAACATCAGGATCAGGGAGCTCTAGATCAGTGACGAACGACAGAAATGAACGGCGCCTGCGCTTCGCTCTGATCGGTGGAGGCCCCGGCTCCTTCATTGGCGGCGTACACCGTATCGCCGCCGAACTGGACCGCGAGATCGAACTGGTCGCGGGTGCCTTCAGCAGCGATGCCGATCGCTCGGCGCAAGCGGGCGCGGCGTACCGGATCGATCCGGCGCGCGCCTATCCGGACTTGGCCACCATGCTTGCGGCGGAAGCCGCGCGGCCCGACGGCATAGATTTCGTGACAATCGCCACCCCCAATCACCATCACCTGCCCGCTGCACGCGCCGCGCTGGAGGCGGGGATCGCGGTGATGAGCGACAAGCCGGCTACCGCCACGCTGCAAGAAGCGCGCGACTTGGCGGATATCGTCGCCGGCGCTGCCGTGCCCTATGCGCTGACATACACGTATTCCGGCTATCCGCTGGTGCGCGAGGCACGAGCCCGAATCGCGGCGGGTGAGATCGGGCAGGTGGTCAAGGTGATCGTCGAATATTCGCAGGGCTGGCTCGCCGGCGCGGTCGACAGCAAGCAGGCGGCGTGGCGGCTCGATCCCGGCCGCGCGGGGGCCGGCGGATGCATCGCCGATATCGGCGTCCACGCCTTTCATCTGGCGGAGTTCGTCACCGGGCTTCACGTGACGCAACTGCTCGCCGATCTGGGATCGGTCGTGCCCGGCCGCACGCTGGACGACGACGCCCAGTTGTTGCTTCGTTTCGATAACGGCGCGCGCGGCGCGCTCCTGGCCTCGCAGGTCATGATCGGCGAGCGTAATGGCCTGCGGCTGCGCATCCACGGCACGCGCGGAGGGATGGACTGGCGACAGGAAACGCCCAACAGGCTGGTCATCCACCATGGCGATGGCCGGACCGAGATCGTGCAAGCGGGCGACGCGTCGCTGGGTTCGGACGCGATGGCAGGCCTGCGCACGCCAGGGGGACATCCGGAAGGCTATCTTGAGGCCTTCGCCAACCTCTATCGGGATTTCGCCACGCTGCTGCGCGGCGGCGCGGCCCCGCTGCTGCCGGGCATCAGCGATGGCCTGCGCGGTATGGCGCTGATCGAAACCGCCGTTCACGCCAGCCGCGAGGATAGCGGCTGGGTGCATCTCATCGTCTGAAGGAACACTCTATGCGCACGATCAAGGGACCGGGCATTTTCCTGGCGCAGTTCATCGGGAATGACGCGCCGTTCAACTCGCTGGACGCCATTGCGGATTGGGCGGCAGGCCTGGGCTACAAGGGGCTGCAGATTCCCTCCAACGATCCGCGCTTCCTGGATCTTGCGAAGGCTGCGGACAGCCAGGACTATTGCGACGAGATTGCGGGCAAGCTCGCGGACAAGGGCCTGTCCATCACCGAATTGTCGACGCACCTGCAGGGCCAGCTGGTCGCGGTGCACCCCGCTTATGACACGCTGTTCGACGGGTTCGCCGCGCCGGAGGTGAGGGGGCGGCCCGATGCGCGCCAACAATGGGCCGTGGCGCAGTTGAAGCTCGCCGCACGGGCCAGCCGCCGGCTCGGCCTCGCGGCCCACGCCACATTTTCAGGGGCGTTGGCATGGCCCTATTTCTACCCTTGGCCGCAACGGCCGGCAGGCATGATAGAAGAGGCCTTTGATGAACTGGCACGCCGCTGGCGGCCGATCCTTGACGCGTTCGATGAAAATGGGGTGGACTTGTCATTCGAGATCCATCCCGGCGAGGATCTTCACGACGGCGCGACGTTCGAGATGTTCCTTGATCGCGTCGATCACCATCCGCGCGCGAACATCCTCTACGACCCCAGCCATTTCGTGCTGCAGCAGCTCGATTACCTCGCCTTCCTCGACATCTATCATGCGCGGGTAAAGAGCTTCCACGTCAAGGATGCCGAGTTCCGCCCTTCCGGGCGCGTAGGCGTCTATGGGGGCTATCAATCATGGGTGGACCGACCCGGTCGCTTTCGCTCGCTCGGTGATGGTCAGGTGGATTTCAAACAGATATTTTCCAAGATGGCCCAATATGACTATCCGGGCTGGGCGGTTCTTGAATGGGAGTGCGCGCTGAAACACCCACAGGAAGGCGCTGCCGAAGGTGCGCCCTTCATCGCAAGTCACATCATCCCGGTCACCGACCGAGCGTTCGACGATTTCGCCAAAGGCGGTTAAGAATTGCGCTGTGCGCCCTCTACAGCGAGGGTGAGACCGGAACCGCGTGCATAAGTTATCATGGGTTCATTCAGCGCGGAGGATCGCGCGCAAACAATGGCCGGTTCAGGCGATGAGGCGCCAACCTATCACCGCCAGTATCACGGCCAGCAAAGGTTGAAGGACGCGATCGGAAGCTCGGGTCGCCAGCAGCGAACCGATGATTATCCCCGGGATAGATCCGATCAGCAGGTTGAGCAGCAGCCAGCTATTCACATTGCCGATCCACAAATGGCCCAGGCCCGCGACCAGCGTGAGCGGCACGGCATGGACGATGTCCGTCGCCACCAGCCGCTGCAGACGCATGCGGATGGGATAGAGCGCCAGCAACAGCGTAGCCCCGATCGCTCCCGCCCCGACGGAGGTCAGCGTTACCATCGCCCCCAGCAACGCGCCGGCCGCCACCGTCATTGCGGGCTGGATCCGTGTGAAGCGGTCGGCCGTGCTGACGCGGCGGGCAAGCGCCCATCGGTGAAAACGACCCCGCAACAAGGTCGCGATCGCCGTTGCGATCAACACCGCGCCCAGCGCCGTGGTCACGATGCCGCTCTTGATCTGTTCGACATGCGCCTGTGACAGGATCAGCAACGTGATGAGCGCGGCGGGCAGACTGCCCATGCACAGCCGCTTGACGACCTCATAATCGGGTCCGCCGTCCGGGCCGCCATGGCGATGGTGGATCGCGCCACCCACCGATTTCGTGATGGCGGCGAACCACAGATCGGTGCCGACCGCTGTTGCGGGCGCGACGCCGAACAGCAGAATGAGTATGGGCGCCATCAATGATCCGCCGCCAACGCCCGTCAGCCCGACCATCAATCCGACGAACAGGCCTGCTACCCCGTGCAGCCAATCCATATCGTGCCCCCGTTCGCCCTATTGCAGGCGACGGCTTACGACCCCGCAGGCGGCGCATCCAGCCCCATGGCCGAGAAAATTTTCTCCTGCCGCGGGCGCCTGTCACATGGCCGCAAGGCCCGCCGCTCTCGACTTCCCTTCCCCGCCCCGTCTAAAGAAGGTGAATGATGAAGTTGTTCATAGGCAATAAGGCTTATTCGAGCTGGTCGCTGCGCGGCTGGCTCGCCTGCAAGCTGAGCGGTCTGCCGTTCGAGGAGGTCGTGGTCCCACTCTATGACGAGGCGTGGGAAAAGCGGCGGGAGGGCGACGAATTCGCACCGTCCTCGGGCAAGGTGCCTATACTGTGGGACGGCGACGACACGGTGGTCTGGGACAGCCTGGCGATCATCGAATATCTGAACGAAAAAACCGGCGGCGAGAAATTCTGGCCTACGGACGCGGCTGCCCGGGCGATGGCCCGTTCGATGGCGGCGGAAATGCATTCGAGCTTTGCCGCGCTACGCCGCGAGCACAGCATGAACATCCGCCAGATCTACCCGGCCGTACCGCCGTCCGAAGCCGTGGCCCACGACATTGCCCGGATCATGCAGCTTTGGGCCCAGGCGCGCGCGCGCCATGGCGGCACCGGCGATTTCCTGTTCGGTGAGTTCGCCGCTGCGGACGTCATGTTCGCGCCTGTCGTGACGCGCTTCATAACCTATCAGCTACCCGTCGCCCGCTTCGCCGAAGCCTATATGCAGGCGGTCATCGCTCATCCATGGATGCAGGAATGGATTGGCGGCGCGCAGGCGGAGGAATGGGTGATCGACCGGTTCGAGGCTCCCGCGCAACCGGGCTGAACCCCGAAAGAAAACGAAAGAAAAAGGGCCTGAAAGCGGTTCGCCTTCGGCCCCTTGTTCTTTAATGCGACCGGCTAAAAATCAGCCGACGATTTCTTCCGGCTTGAAGAAATAGGCGATTTCGATCGCGGCATTTTCTTCGCTATCCGAACCATGGACCGAATTGGCTTCGATCGATTCGGCATATTCCTTGCGGATGGTGCCTTCGTCCGCATTGGCGGGGTTGGTGGCGCCCATGATGTCGCGATTGCGCTTCACGGCGTCTTCGCCTTCCAGAACCTGGACGACGACCGGGCCGGAAATCATGAAGGCAACCAGATCAGCAAAGAAAGGGCGTTCCTTGTGAACGGCATAGAAGCCTTCGGCCTGTTCGCGGCTCATGCGGATGCGCTTGGATGCGACGACGCGCAGGCCCGCTTCTTCCAGCTTCTTGGTCACGGCGCCGGTCAGGTTGCGGCGCGTGGCATCGGGCTTGATAATCGAAAAAGTGCGGGTCACGGCCATGAGGCTCAAAAGCTCCGGGTTGTTGGAATTGGCGCGCCCTTTAGACCGCGCCGCCCCACACCGCAAGGGGGCGTCGATCACCCGTGCGGGTCACGGCCCCTGTACCCATTTGCCTTGCTCCTGCCGCCAAAAGCGCGGAGTGACGCCATCCCGCCGGGATAACGCCCGCCAGCTTTCGCGCGCCGCATCGATGGAAACGGCGTCAAAGAAATAAAAGGCGCGTTCAAAATCCAGCGCCTCGTCGCGCCAATGACCGTCGGCAAGCGCAATATGACGCGCACCGTTGGCCGCGACGCAATCCTGCGCAAGCAGCACGGGCTGCACCGAATCCTGCCCCTGCCCCACGCGGCCATGGGCCAGGTAGCTTTCCGGCGGCCCCGCCCACAGGCCGGCGGAAATGCGGTCAAGCTGCGCCTCGTCCTGCGCCACCACCAGCAGTCGTTCGCCCAGACCGAGCACGCGCGCGGCGATGGCGGGCAGCACCCGATCGACGGGGTCTCGACTGAGCTGGTAGAAATCGACCTGCATCAGCGCTCAAACTTGTCCGCCACCAGCCGATCGATCAGGCGGACGCCATAACCGGTCGCGCCCTTGTCCCAGGTCGCGCCGGGCTTGTCCGCCCAAACCATGCCCGCAATGTCGAGATGCGCCCATTTGACGCCGTCATCGACGAAGCGCTTTATGAACTGCGCTGCGGTGATGGACCCGGCATAGCGCGCGCCCATATTCTTCATGTCGGCGATGGGGCTATCGATCAGCTTGTTATAGGCGTCGGACAGCGGGAAGCGCCAAAGCTGGTCGCCGCTCGCCTTGCCGGCTGCGATCAAATCCTCGGCCAACCCTTCGTCATTGGCGAAAATGCCCGCATATTGGTCGCCCAGCGCCACGATCATCGCGCCGGTCAGGGTGGCGAGATCAACGATAACCTCCGGCGCATAGGTCTTCTGCGCCCAGGTGATGACATCGCATAGCACCAGCCGTCCTTCGGCGTCGGTGTTGATCACCTCGATCGTCTGGCCCGACATGGACGTGACGATGTCGCCCGGCCGCTGGGCGTTGCCGTCAGGCATGTTCTCGACCAGGCCGCAGATGCCCACGACATGCGCTTTCGCCTTGCGCCCGGCAAGCGCCTTCATCACGCCTGCAACCGCGCCTGCGCCGCCCATGTCCCACTTCATGTCCTCCATGCCCGCGCCGGGCTTCAGGGAAATGCCGCCAGTGTCGAAGGTCACCCCTTTGCCGACGAACACGACCGGCTTGTCCGCGCTACCCCCGGCGCCGTCCCATTCCATCGCCAGCACGCGCGGCTCGCGCCTTGATCCTTGCGCGACGCCCAGCAGCGCGCCCATGCCAAGCTCCGCCATCGCCGCCTGGTCGAGGACGGTCAGCTTCACGCCCAACTGTTCCAGATGGCGGCAGCGCTCGACGAAACTTTCAGGATAAAGAATGTTGGCAGGCTCCGACACAAGCTCGCGGGTAAATGCGACGCCCTCGGCAACGGCGGCCAACCGCTGCCATTGCGCCTCGGCGCCATTGGCGACCAGGCTGATCTTCGTCAGCGTCGGCTTGGCCTTTTCCGGCTGCCGGGTGCGGTAGGTGTCGATCCGCCAGCCACGCATCAGAGCGCCGAACGCGAAATGCGCGGCCTTCTCGCCGCTCGTTCCGCCGAAAAATTCGATTGCGGCATGGCTTGCCCCGCTCGTCAGCAGCCGAGCGACAAGAGCCGCGCCCGCGCGTTCAAGGTCGGCCTCGGCGCCAGCGCCAGTGCCGATGAGCACGATGCGCATCACCTTGCCGCCCTCCTCCACGAAGCTTTCAAAGCTCGCGCCCGCTTCACCGGTAAACCGGGCAGCCGTCGCGCCTGCCGCCAAAGTCGCCGCCGCCGCAACGGGCAAGGCATCGAAGCCGCCCTTGGGAATGGCAAAGACCAGGGTGTCGGCGTCGGGACGCACCGGGCTGAACGCGATTTCCATCAAGGGTCCTTCTTCTTTTCTGATCGTTGAGCGCTGGGAACGCGCCATGTCAGATAATGTCGCTTGTCCCATCTGGCAAAGCCGTTCGACCGATTTCCCGCAAAAGAAGCGTGACGAAAGATTGCGGCGCGGGCAAAGCAATGCGATAGGCGGGCAATCAAGCGCCCCCGAAGAGGCACGATCCCCTTGCAGATTTATCCCCGTTCCTTGCGTGTGAAACATATGCTGGCCGCTGGCGCTGCGCTCGTTTGCATGGGCGCGGTCCCCTATGCGTCCGCGCAGGATTTGCAGACGCCGCAACCCCCGGCCGGCGCGCAGGATGCCCCCGCTCCCGCAAGCGACGAACAAATCGGCTTTGCCGCCGACAGCCTTGAATATGACAGCAATTCGGAAGTCGTCACAGCCAGCGGCAATGTCCAGCTGCTGCGGCAAGGCAACCGCCTGCGCGCTGACGAGGTGGTGTGGAACCGCACCACCGGCCAGGTCGAAGCGCGCGGCAATGTCTCGGCCACCGATACCGAAGGCAATATCGCCTATGGCGACCGGTTCCAGGTCACCGATACGCTGAAAGACGGCACCATCGAAAACATGCTGCTGGTGCTGCAATCGGGCGGCAGGCTGGCTGCGGCGCAGGCCGTGCGCACGAACGGCGTCTATACACTGCGCAAGGCCGCCTACACCGGCTGCGCGGTGGAAGACAGCGAAGGTTGCCCCAAGGAACCCACCTGGCAGATCAAGGCCGTCAAGGTCGTCTACGATCCGGTCGCCGCGCGCGTCAGATATCGCAATGCGAATATCGAACTGTTCGGCCTGCCGCTGATCCCGCTGCCGGGCTTTTCCCATCCGGTCGGCGATACAGGCGGCAGCGGGCTGCTGGTGCCCAACATTCGCTACGACCGCACCAACGGCGTTGAAGTCGCGCTGCCCTATTATATCAAGCTCGCTCCCAATCGCGACCTGACGATCACGCCGCATATCTATTCCGACACGCTGCCGATGCTGGAGGCGAATTTCCGCCATCGCTGGGATCGCGGCGCTTACCAGATCACCGGCTATGCCACGCATGCCACACGCGCCCCCGCCAGCAGCACCCTGCCCGGATCGACCACGCCCGCCGACACGGAAAAGGACTTTCGCGGCTATCTCGACGCCAGCGGCGGCATGCAGCTATCGCCGGAATGGAGCATCAACGGATCGATCCGTGTCGCCAGCGACCGCACCTTCCTGCGCCGCTACGACATCAGCCGCGACGACCGTCTGCGCTCAACCCTCGGCGCGCAGCGCATTGGGGAAAACAGCTATTTCTCCATCGCCGGCTGGGCGGTGCAGACATTGCGGAGCGGCGACCCGCAAGGCCAGACGCCGATCGCCCTGCCGGTCATCGACTATCGCCTGCGCCTTCTCGACCCGCTGCTGGGTGGGCGCATCCAGTTGCAGGCCAACGCGCTGGCCATCACCCGCACCGATGGACAGGATACGCAGCGCGCCTTTGCCGCGTTCGAATGGAACCTGCGCAAGCTGACAGGCATGGGGCAGGAGGTGAATTTCACCACTTATCTGCGGGGCGACGTCTATCATAGCAGCGACAATCTGCTGAACAATATCCCCCGCTATGCCGGCGATCCGGGCTGGAAGGCGCGGGGCATCGCGGCGGCGGCGATCGATGTCCGCTGGCCCTTCATCGGCAAAGCATTCGGCGGCGTTCAGCGTATTGCTCCGCGCGTGCAGATCGTCGCCGCGCCGCGGATCGCCAACCTCTCCGTCCCCAATGAGGACGCCCGCGCGATCGATCTTGAAGACAGCAATCTCTTCGCGCTCAACCGTTTCGCGGGCTATGACCGGTTCGAGGATTCAAGCCGCATCACCTACGGCCTGGAATACAGCCTCTCCGTGCCCGACCTCTCGCTCGAGGCCGTGATCGGCCAAAGCTATCGCCTCGACAATCGCGAAAGCATTCTTCCCGATGGCACCGGCCTGTCCGACCGCATGTCGGACATCGTTGGCCGCACGACCGTCCGGTACAAGGATTTCATCAGCCTGATCCACCGCTTCCGTCTGGACAAGGACGGGCTGTCAGCGCGCCGCAATGAGATCGACGCCACCGTCGGCACGCGCAAGACCTATGCGATGGTCGGCTATCTGCGACTCAACCGCAATGCCGCAATAGGACTTGAAGATTTGCGGGACCGCGAGGAGCTGCGCCTGGGCGGCCGTGTCCAGTTCGCGCGCTTCTGGTCGGTCTTTGGATCGACCGTCATCGACCTGACCGACCAGAAGGAAGATCCGCTAAGCGCAGCCGACGGCTATGAGCCCGTCCGTCACCGGCTCGGCGTCGCCTATGAGGATGACTGCCTGACGCTGGGATTGACCTGGCGGCGTGACTATGTGGCGGCCGGCGACGCGCGAAAGGGCAACAGCTTCCAACTACGGCTGGCTTTTCGGAATATCGGCATATAAGGATCAGCCTTCCCGCCATTCCGCTCAGGACCGGTTAAGGCGGACCGGCGCATCAGGCGCCGGACCGTATTGGAGAGTTTTGCCGACGATGCAGCCTGTCGTTTCCCCGTCTTCCCGCCTTGGCCAGTCCTTCCGGACCAGCGTGCGCGCCCTGCTTCTGTCCTCGATCCTGCTGGGGTCGAGCTTCAGCCATGTCACCGCGCAGACCGTCGGTGACGATGACAATGTCGCGACGCAGCAGCTGAACCTGCCCAAGGACGTGACCGTATTCGGCAAAGCCGATCCCAACGTCCGCAGGGCGACCGCAATCGTCAATGGCCGCATCATCACGGGCACTGACGTCGATCAGCGCCTGGCGCTGATCATCACGGCCAATGGCGGCAAGGTGGCGGCAGAGGAGAAGGAACGGCTGCGCGTCCAGGTGCTGCGCAACCTGATCGACGAAGCGCTCCAGATTCAGGAGGCGGCCGCCAACGACATCAAGATCGACAAGGCGGAAATCGACCAGAGCTATCAACGGGTTGCGGCGAATTTCCGCCAGTCGCCCGCCCAGTTCGACCAATATCTTCGCGCGCAGGGCAGCGCGCCTGCCAGCATCCGGCGTCAGATCGAGGGCGAACTGGCCTGGAGCCGCCTGCTTCGCCGCAATATTCAGCCCTTCGTTAACGTATCCGCCGACGAGGTGAAGTCGGTGGTCGACCGCATGAACGCGGCCAAGGGCAGCGACGAATACCGCATCGGTGAGATCTACCTGTCGGCGACCCCCGAAAATCAGGCGCAGATCGCCACGAACGCGCGCAACATCATCGAACAGATCAAACAGGGCGGCAGCTTCGCCGCCTATGCACGGCAATTTTCGGAAGCCTCGACCGCCGCAGTCGGCGGTGATCTGGGCTGGGTTCGCCCTGCCCAATTGCCGGACGAACTCGCGCAGGCCGCAAACGAAATGCAGGTTGGGCAGCTCGCAGGCCCCATCCCCGTTCCGGGCGGCATGTCGGTCATCTACGTCATGGACAAGCGCAAGGTGCTGACCGCCGATCCGCGCGACGCGCTGCTCAGCCTCAAACAGCTGTCGGTCAGCTTCCCGGCCGGCACGACCAAGGATCAGGCCAGCGCCAAGGCGGCGGCTTTCGCCGCGCAGACCAAATCGATCAAGGGCTGCGGCCAGGCCAATGAACTGGGCGGCAAGATCGGCGCAGACGTCGTGGATAACGATAATGTGAAGGTTCGCGACCTGCCGCCGCAGTTGCAGGACATCCTGCTTGGGCTGCAAGTTGGTGAAGCCACGCCGCCCTTCGGATCGATCAATGATGGCGTGCGCGTTCTGGTCGTCTGCGGCCGTGACGAAGCCGGGGGGGCTGCGGCTCCCAATCCTGACCAGATCATGGCTCAATTGGAAGAAGAACGGGTCAACAAGCGCGCTCGCATCTATTTGCGTGATCTTCGCCGCGATGCCGTCATCGACTATAACTGATCCCGGCTCGGCTCGCACGGAGCTGCCGCCCTTCGCGGTTTCGCTCGGCGATCCGGCGGGGATAGGCCCGGAAATCGTCGCGAAGAGCTGGGCGATGCGAGAGGCGCGCGGCCTGCCCGCCTTCTTCGCGGTCGGAGACGCGGCTTCGCTGCGTCGCGTCTGGCAAGGCCCGGTCACGCTCATCACGACGCCCGAGGAAGCAGGGGCGGTGTTCGATAGCGCCCTCCCCTGCCTGCAGGTTGCCGAGGCCGGAGAAATCATTCCGGGCACCCCCAGCCTCGATGGCGCGCGCACCGCATTTCAGGCGCTGGAAGCGGCTGTCGGCGTCGCCCGAACCGGATCGGCGGCGGGGATCGTGACGGCCCCGGTCGGCAAGGAACAGCTTTACGGCGTCGGCTTCACCCATCCCGGTCAAACGGAATTTGTGGCGGAGCGATGCGGGGTAGCGGCGCACAATGCCGTGATGATGCTCGCTGGCCCTTCGCTCAAGGTCGTGCCGGTCACCATCCATATTCCGCTTGCGGATGTATCCGCGGCTCTGACGATCGACCTCATCCGGGCGCGGGCGATCACCACGGTCAAGGGGCTGCAACGCAATTTCGGTGTCGCCAGGCCGCGCATCGTCGTCGCCGGACTTAACCCGCACGCCGGCGAAGGCGGGGCGCTGGGCCGTGAGGAAATCGACATCATCGGGCCCGCGATCAGGTCGTTGCGCGAAGATGGCATGGACATTGTCGGCCCGCTGTCCGCTGATGGCCTGTTTCATGCGCGCGCCCGTGAAACCTATGATGCGGTCCTGTGCATGTATCATGATCAGGCGCTCATCCCGCTAAAGACGCTGCATTTCGACGAAGGGGTGAATATCACGCTAGGCCTGCCGATTGTCCGCACCTCACCCGACCATGGCACCGCCTTCGGGATAGCAGGCACCGACAGCGCCAATCCCGGCGCGATGATGGCCGCGCTCAAAATGGCTGCCGAAGCCGCCCGGTCACGGATGGCGCATGGCGCCTGAGGCACAGCCAGTGCTACCACCGCTGCGGGACGTCATTGCGGCACACGGCTTGCAGGCGAGCAAAGCGTTGGGGCAGAATTTCCTGCTGGACGAGCAATTGCTCGACCGTATCGCTGCGATTCCCGGCCCCCTAAAGGACCAGCCCGCTTTTGAGGTCGGCCCCGGCCCCGGAGGCCTCACCCGCGCGATCCTGCGGGCGGGTGCGCGGCTTGTCGCGGTAGAGCGGGATCATCGCTGCCTTCCTGCTCTGGCAGAATTGTCGGAAGCATTCCCGCAGCAACTCCGCGTCATTTCCGGCGACGCGATGCAGATCGACGCGCGGGCGGAGGCTGGCGATAACGCCCACATTATCGCCAACCTGCCCTATAATGTCGGCACCGCCCTGCTGGTTGGCTGGCTTTCGACAGAGTGGAATCCGCTGCCCTGGTGGTCCTCGCTCACCCTCATGTTCCAGATGGAAGTGGCCGAACGCATTGTCGCAAAGCCCGGCGGCGACCATTATGGCCGCCTCGCCATCCTGTCCCAATGGCGCAGCGACGCGCGTATTGCGATGAAGGTCCACCGCAGCGCCTTTACGCCGCCGCCCAAGGTGATGTCCGCCGTGGTCCACATCACGCCCAAACCCGCCCCGGCAGACGTGCAGCTAAAACTGCTTGAACGGTTGACGGCTGCCGCCTTCGGTCAACGCCGCAAGATGTTGCGCCAAAGCCTGAAGGGGCTTCCCGGCGCACTGGATGCCTTGCACATTGTCGGCATCGATCCTCAACGACGCGCGGAAACCGTCAGCGTCGAAGAATTTGTGGAAGTGGCGCGAGTGCTGGGGCGCTCTTGATCGGGCAGGCTAGCAGGCGCGCACGGCGGCTTGCTAACCGCCAGAGCAAAAGACGCAGAAAGCCAGGCAAAAGCTGAAATTCAACCGTCAAACTGCCTGACGGCTCAGCGATAATGGCCCGATGCCATCTCCGCGGCTCCGCGTGAAAAAATCCGCTGCCATGAGATACAGGCGGCCGACCTAAACGACCCCGTCCCCCGAATCGTAAAATCCAGCCTCAGGGCGTTTCGGTTACCGGAGCCTTCGGCGCCGCCACGCCGTCCTTGGCGCTCAGCACCGTCGCGGGTGGCCCCTTCTCGATCGCCGCCGCCAGCTTGCCGACAGCCGCACAATCGGACTTACAGGCGTTGCGGGCCTGAACAAGATTTTCCTTGGCCTTGGCGACGGCGCCCTTTTCGACCATCGCTTCGCCCTGACCGACCAGTGCATTCACGTCAGATGGGTCGAGCAGCAGCGCCTCGCGATAAAAGCGGATCGCCTTGCCCTGAAGCCCCTGCGCGCGCGCCACCTCTGCCAGCTCAATATAGGCCGAGCGATTGCGAGGATCGATTACCAGCGCCGTTTCCAGTGCGTCGTTGGCCGCGCTCAAATTGCCCGCCTTGCGCGCAACCGCCCCGGCCTGCTGCCATTCAACCGACAGCGGCGAAATCTGCGTGTCCGGTCGCTGGGTCATGCCCACGCTTGACACGGTGGTCAGCACGGCGGCCAGGGCGATCGAAGCGGGGGTAAAACGCATGCACAACTCCAGCCATGTTTCAGGCGTTGATTCTTTCCAACTGTCGTCATTTTGGCGGGGCTTGTCCATCGCCTCTTTCATGCCGTGCGCGCAAGCCTGGCGAAATAGAAACCGTCCGTCGCATCATGGCCGGGTGTCAGCAGTAGGCCATCGCCATGGTCGCGACCTTGCCCAATGCCCAGCGGCTCTGCCGTCCATCCGTCATGACGTTTCAGGAACCCCCGCACCTGCCCTGCCCCCTCCCGGTCCGTCAGCGCGCAGGTAGCGTAAACCAGCGCGCCGCCCGGCGCCAGCAGGGGCGCGGCGAAATCCAATATGCGCGCCTGTTCCTGCACCAGCCGATCGAGCCGGGCGGGCGTCATGCGCCAGCGTGCCTCCGGGTTGCGCCGCCAGGTGCCGGTGCCTGAACAGGGCGCATCGACCAGCACCACATCCGCTCGGCCTTTCAGACCATCCAGCGCGCGCGCCTCATGCCCCTGGTCCAGCAACAGCGTCTCGATAAAGGTCGCCCCCGCCCGCTCGGCGCGCGGCGCGAGGCGAGAAAGCCGGGACCGGATCGTATCGGCCGCGATCAGCCGACCCCTGCCCGCCATCGCCGCGGCGAGCGCCAGCGTCTTGCCCCCCGCCCCGGCGCACAGGTCGATCACGGTCATGCCCGCCTCAGCCCCGCAGGCCGCCGAGATCAGCTGACTCCCGGCATCCTGCACCTCGACCAGCCCCTGCTTCCACGCATCGCTCTGCTCGACCGGCCAGCCTTCCGGCAAGCGTAGAGCATCCGGCAAACCGTCGATCGCAACCGCCTCAGGGAAAAATGTCGAGACCTGATCCGGCGTCGCCTTCAACCGGTTCACGCGCAAATCGACCGGCGCCCTGCCCAACAGTCCATCCTGCTCGACCGGCTCCGCCAGCAGCGGCGTCAGCCAACCCGGCACGGCGCCTGAAACGGCCCCCGGTTCATCGGGCGCAATTGGCGCAGGCGCATGAGGCGACCCGTCGAACAGCGCGGCGATCTCCGCCCGTTCACGCGCGAGGCCCACCATCGCCGCGCGACCGCTTTCCGGTCGATCCGCCGCCCGGCGCACAGCGTCATAGACATGATCGCGCACAGCCCGCCGATCGCGCGATCCGGCGTAGCGCCGTTCCTTGAAATAGCGGGCGATCAGCGTGTCTGCGGCGGGACCGCCATCACGCGCCGAAGCGATGATGGCGTCGAGCAATTCTATCGCGGCCTGCACCCGCGCCGCAGGCGTCATCCGACCAGGCTCTTAACGGGTCGGATAATTGGGCGCTTCCCGCGTAATGGTGACATCATGCACATGGCTTTCGGACAGGCCCGCATTGGTGATCTGCACGAAACGCGCCCGCTCCTGCAGGTCCTTGATCGTGCGGCTGCCGGTATAGCCCATTGCCGCCTTCACGCCGCCGACCAACTGATGAATAACATCCTTGGCCGGACCCTTGAACGGCACCTGGCCCTCAATCCCTTCGGGCACCAGCTTCATCTGGTCCTTGATGTCGGCCTGGAAATAGCGGTCGGCCGATCCGCGCGCCATCGCGCCGACGCTGCCCATGCCGCGATAGCTCTTATAGGCGCGGCCTTGATACAGGAACGTCTCGCCCGGCGCCTCTGCCGTCCCGGCCAGCAATGACCCGACCATGACGCATCCCGCGCCCGCCGCCAGCGCCTTCGCCAGATCGCCGGATGTGCGCAGGCCGCCATCGGCGATTACCGGCACGCCCTGCTTGGCTGCTTCGGCCGCAGCATCCATGACGGCGGTCAACTGCGGCACGCCCACGCCCGCGACGACCCGCGTGGTGCAGATCGAACCGGGGCCTATGCCGACCTTCACACAATCCGCGCCAGCATCGATCAGTGCCTTGGCCGCCTCTGCGGTCGCGACATTGCCCGCCACGACCTGAACATGGTTGGACAGCCGCTTTACCGCTTCCACCGCAACCGAAACCTGCTTGCTATGGCCATGCGCGGTGTCGATGACGATCAGGTCGCATTCGGCGTCGATCAGCGCCTCGCTCCGCTCAAGTCCCTTATCACCAACGGTCGTCGCCGCAGCGACGCGCAGACGGCCCGATCCATCCTTGGTGGCCTGCGGATAGGTGACAGCCTTCTCGATATCCTTGACGGTGATCAGGCCAACGCAATGATAGTCGTCATCAACCACCAGCAGCTTTTCGATCCGGCGCTGGTGCAGCAGGCGCTGCGCCTCGTCCTGACCGACGCCCAGCTTGACCGTGGCCAGATTGTCCTTGGTCATCAGCTCGCTGACCGGCTGGGCCGGATTCTCCGCAAAGCGGGTGTCGCGATGTGTGAGGATACCGACCAGCTTGCCGCTCTGCTCTACCACCGGGATGCCGCTGATCTTGTGCCGCTGCATCAGCATCTGCGCATCGGCCAGCGTGGCGGTCGGCAGGATGGTGATGGGATTGACCACCATGCCGCTCTCAAACCGCTTGACCGCGCGCACCGCATCCGCCTGCTCCTCGACAGACAGGTTGCGGTGAAGCACGCCGATACCGCCCAGCTGCGCCATGACGATCGCCATGTCGGCCTCCGTCACCGTATCCATCGCGGACGACAGGATAGGGATGTTCAGCTTGATCTGCTTGGTCACATAGGTGCTGGTGTCCGCCTGGCTGGGCAACACATCGGATTCGCCGGGCTGCAACAGCACGTCGTCAAAGGTGAGGCCAAGGCGGATATCCATGGAAAAAGCCACTTTCTGCTGGGGGACCGCGGACAAGCCCCCGGGGATTTGTGGCGGCCCATGTAACCATTTCGTGCCCAAACGGCCAGACCCCCGGAGCATTTTATTGCAGCGCGGCGAGCATCGGCTTTCCGGCGCCGCGATGCGCCGGGTTGGGCAGCGCGTAGATCACTGTCCTGACGCAAGCGATCCTCGCCCGTCGGCGGCAAATTCCGCCCTGCCCGCGATTTGACGGCCCCTCGCGAGCGGACGAAAAAGGGGCCCGACCATTGGCCGCGCCCCTCCCCAGGTCATTGTCGCGCCTTTACGCCCCGGCAGGCGTCGGGTCTCCGAACGGCCCCTTGCGCTTGCGCGTCTTGGGGATCGAAGAACCCGCCGTCGGGATCGCCGAAGGCTTGATCGTCGTGCCATCCTCGCGCGTGATCTCGCCCTTGTCGAGCAGCGTCTTGATCTCCTCGCCGCTCAGCGTTTCATATTCCAGCATCGCGTTGGCGAGCAGATGCAGCTGGTCCTCATGACCCTTCAGGATATCCTGCGCCCGAGCATAGCCCTGCTCCACCAGCCCGCGAATTTCCTTGTCGATCAGCTTCGCCGTCTCGTCCGACATATGGACGCGCTGGCTCTGCGAATAACCGAGGAAGGTTTCGCCCTGCTGTTCTTCATATTGCAGCGGACCCAGCTTGTCCGACATGCCCCATTGCGTGACCATGTCACGGGCCAGCTTGGTGGCGTACTGGATGTCGCCCGACGCGCCCGATGACACCTTGTCATAGCCAAAGACAATCTCCTCGGCCACGCGTCCGCCCATGGCGACGGCCATGTTCGCGTGCATCTTGTCGCGGTGATAGCTGTAGCTGTCCCGCTCCGGCAGGCGCATGACCATGCCCAGCGCACGACCGCGGGGAATGATCGTCGCCTTGTGGATCGGGTCGGACGCCGGTTCATGAACAGCGACGATGGCATGGCCCGCCTCATGATAGGCAGTCATCTTCTTCTCATCGTCGGTCATGACCATCGAGCGGCGCTCGCTGCCCATCATGACCTTGTCCTTGGCCGCTTCAAACTCGTCCATGGCGACCAGGCGCTTGCCACGCCGCGCCGCCATCAGCGCCGCTTCGTTGACCAGGTTGGCGAGGTCAGCGCCCGAGAAGCCCGGCGTACCGCGCGCGATGGTGCGCGGGTTGACGTCCGGCGCCAGCGGCACCTTCTTCATATGGACGGCCAGGATTTTCTCGCGGCCCTCGATGTCGGGGCGGGGCACCACGACCTGACGGTCGAAGCGGCCCGGACGCAGCAGCGCGGGGTCAAGCACGTCAGGGCGGTTGGTCGCCGCGACGATGATGATGCCCTCATTCGCCTCGAAACCGTCCATCTCGACCAGCAGCTGATTCAGCGTCTGCTCGCGCTCGTCATTGCCATTGCCCAGGCCCGCGCCACGATGGCGGCCGACAGCGTCGATTTCGTCGATGAAGACGATGCAGGGTGCGTTCTTCTTGGCCTGCTCGAACATGTCGCGCACGCGGCTCGCGCCCACGCCCACGAACATTTCAACGAAGTCCGAACCCGAAATGGTGAAGAAAGGCACGCCCGCTTCACCCGCAATCGCACGAGCCAGCAACGTCTTGCCGGTGCCGGGCGAGCCGACCAGCAGCGCGCCTTTGGGAATCTTGCCGCCGAGACGCGCGAACTTGGTTGGGTCTTTCAGGAACTCGACGATTTCCTGCAATTCCTCGCGCGCTTCGTCGATGCCGGCGACGTCATCGAATGTCACCTTGCCATGCTTTTCGGTCAGCAGCTTGGCCTTGGACTTGCCAAAGCCCATCGCGCCGCCCGCGCCGCCGCCCTTCTGCATCTGACGCAGCACGAAGAAAGCGATGCCCAGAATCAGCAGGAACGGCAGCGACTGGTAGATCAGGATCATCCAGAAGCTGGGCTGTTCCTCGGTCTGGCCGGAATATTTGACGTTAAAATCGTCCAGCAGCCCGGTCAGGCCCGGATCATTGACGGGCACGGTGTTGAACCGCTGCCCGCTCGATAGCGTGCCGGTGATCTTGTCAGGAGCGATGGCGACGTCCTTGACCTGCCCTTCCTGCACCTTGGACCGGAATTCGGAATAGGCGATGCCGCTGCCCGCCTGCGAAGCGGTGCGGCTGTCGAACATGGAGACGAAGAGAAGCAGCGCGACAATCACGCCCGCCCAAATCATCGCACTCTTGATCCAGGGGTTACCCTGCGGGTCCTTCTCGTCGTTCATCATCACTCTCTTTCACCTGGCAAGATAGGATGCTCCGGCGAAATCGCAAGCTGGGCGATCAAACCCCAGGGGGATCATCCGCCGACGAATTGCGACAGGGCGATATAGGCCAGGATCACCGCGACACCCGCCGACACACCACACAGCAGATAACCGGCGGAAAGCAGCATCGGCGGATGCGGCTGGGCCAATTTGCGGTTACGTTGCGCTGCCGAAAGGATCACGCTGGTCAGCACGCCATAGGTCAGCGCCGCAAATTCGAACATAACTCACTTTCCATGCTTGGAGGGCAGGCTCAATAAGCATGCACGCTATTAAGGAAAGGTCATTGCGCTGCAACATTTCGACGGAGCGAGGCTATCGCGCGTCAGCCCGTGGAACCTTTCCGTAACGACCTTCCAGAGCGGCCGCGGCAGTCAGCGATGGCCGTCCTCAGCGCCGAGCGGGAGCGAGACTCACCACCCATTCTTCGCCGCCCTCCAGCAGCGCGGACCCGATGCTGGCCTTTCTGCCCTGCGCCGCCAAACCAATTGCGCGATCCAGCGTGTCGCCGCGCGGCGAAGCACCCGGGTCGAATTTGGCAAGCATCCGCAACAGCAGCCGCCGCAACAGTTCGCGCGGAAAATCGGTGCGGTCCAGCAACCAAACGGCGCCTCTCGCGCGGACATGCCGGGCTTCCAGCCCATCCACAATCCAGTTCATCGCCTCCTCGCACTCGGCCAGCGCGGCTGCGCTGCGAACGGTTGCCTGCGGATCGATCCAGTCCGCTCCCGCCAGATGCCGGCGAATCATCGCACGATCGAAGCGCGTATCCGTGTTGGAAGGATCGTTGACGAAGGGAATTTGCCGCGACTGCGCATATTCCAGAAGCTGCGCCCGCCGCGCGCCTAGCAACGGGCGCAATATATGCCCCTGCCGCGCCCGGATTCCGGCCAACCCGCTGACACCCGCTCCACGATTCAGACGCATCAGCACCGTTTCCAGTTGATCGTCGGCATGGTGGGCGGTGAACAGCCAGTCTATGTTTCGTCTCGTCCGCCAAAGCTCCAGCGCCGCATAGCGCTGCAACCGCGCCCATCGCTGGACATTGCCGGTCAGGGGGTTGGCCGGGTGCAGCACTTCATGCGGGATGCCCCGATCGCGGCACCATTGGGCCACCATCGCCGCTTCGTCGGCGGACTCCTGCCTTAACCCATGATCGACCGTCGCGGCCTCCACGCGACCCGGAAAAACATGGGCAGCCAAATCCAGCAGCGCCATGCTGTCAGGCCCGCCGGAAACCGCGACGCCAAAACGCAGCTTGCCATGCTCGCCCGTCAAAGCCCGGACGGCCCGCCCCAGCAGCGCGTCGAGACCCGGCTCAACCGATGGCGGCGCGGCCATGCTGCTTTAGCTGCACTTCGCCTTGGCGCGGCCCTTGTCCATCATGCTCCGCTGCGTGCCCGACAGGCTCGCGCCATAGACCTGCTCCAGTTCCGCATAAACCTTGCATGCGTCGGCCGGCTTTTTCAGCTGCATCAACGCTTCGCCCAGCCATGTCAGACTGTCGGCGGCACGGTCGCCATTGGGCCGTTTCTGGTAATTTTCGTAGAAAGTGACCGACGCGAGCGCAGGCTTGCCATCGTCCAGATAGGCGCGGCCGAGCAGGTTGGCCGCACGGCTCGCCACCGGCGCAGAGCCATATTTATCGACCGTCGCCTTCAGCTGCGCCTGCGCTTCGGGATAGAATTTGGCATCCCACAACCGGAAGCCGTAAGTATAGGCGTCGCCAGCGGCATCGCCCGTCGATGGCCGCTCGATCGCCGCGACCGCTGCCTTGCGCGCTTCGCTGGCCGCGC
Organism: Sphingobium herbicidovorans; assembly: GCF_002080435.1. NCBI lineage: Bacteria > Pseudomonadati > Pseudomonadota > Alphaproteobacteria > Sphingomonadales > Sphingobiaceae > Sphingobium > Sphingobium herbicidovorans. Next base: position 995,107 of record NZ_CP020538.1, read on the forward strand.
CGTTGGCGCCCGGCGTGGGCCTCGGGGGCGTCGATGCCACAGGTTCTGTCGATACGCCCGGTCGCACGGGCGGCGGAGCCACCACTTCGGCGCGGCTCTGCGCCTCGGCCTTATATTTGTTGAACGCGTCTTCCAGCTGCCGGATCTTGAAGCTGTTTTCCTCAACCTGCCCGGTCATGGACGCAAGCTGCGATTCCAGCGCGCCCACCCGCGCCATCAGGTCGGAAACCGGCGAGGATGATGGCGTTCCCGGCGCAACGGTGGGGGGCGCGGGAGGCGTGATCTCCGCCTGCAGCGGCGCGCCTGCGGGAAAAACCTTGCGCTGCACGGCGCGCATTTCCTTTTCCAGCCGGTCTACGCGCACGTCCAGCGCGACATTCTGGGCCGCAGCTGCCGGTGCAATCGCAACCAGCCCCGGCGCACCCAGCAGCAAGGCGGTCGTCGCAAATAAGGCGTAACGCATGATCTTCCCCGACTTGAACATTTCCCCGGACGATGCGGCCATGAACCGCACCTCTCACCCTTAACCATAAGGCGATATTCGCCGCCGTAAAGCGCGACCTGCGACGGCTCAACACCCGATGGCGGCGTGTCCTTACTCTGGGGCGGCGGGCGGAGCGGCAGGCGCCGGAGCCGCCTCCGGTATAGCGGGCGCGACGCTTCCGGTGACGGGCTGGACCGGCGGCGCCTGCCTCGCGGCGGGAGCGGGCGATGGCGCAGCGGCGGGAGCGGCGGCAGGAGCAGCGCGCGCCAGCAGCGCAGCGGCGGAAACCGGAACGTCTGAAATCGTCCGGTCTGGCGCACCCAATGGCGCGACCGGCTTGCCGCCGACAGTCACCGCCAGGGCCTGCGGACGGCCGGTCAGGATCATCGGATTGCGGGCGCTGTCGGGCAGGGTAAAGCTCTCACCCTTCTTCATCAGCCCGTCCTTCAGGCGCTCGCCCGCTTCGTCATAGATACGCAACCAGACGTCATCGGTCGCCGTAAACACCACCGTCTGCGCCACTGGGGCTGGAGCAGGCGCACCAGGCGCGGGCCTGTCGGCAGCGGCGGGCCTCGCCTGCTCTGCCACGATCTGCTGCTCCGTGGGCGGCGTCAGCATCTGCGTACGCCAGATGGTAAACCCTGCAACCAGCAGGACAACGATCGCGGCCGCAGTCCACGCCAGCGCGCGGGAAGGCACGCGGGCCGGATCGGCAGGTTCAAAGGCTTCATAACGGTTGGCGCCCAAATCGGAATTGTGGACGGCGTTACGCACATCGGCGGCTATGGCCACCTCGTCCAGACCGATGGAGCGGGCATAGGCACGGGCAAAACCCACGGCATAGGGAATGCCCGGCAGGGCCGAATAATCGTCGCGCTCGATCGCTTCCAGCTGGCGTTGGGCGATGCGGGTGCGGGTCGCCACATCCTGTATCGACAATCCCTGCGCCTCGCGCGCGGCGCGCAGCTTCGCGCCGGGGGTGCTGGCCTGCGCATCCGACGCCACAGCGCCGGTTTCCAGTTCGGGTTGTTCTGCCATGCTGCTCCGCGATCTTTGAAGCCGGTCTTGTCTCATTCCGGTACGGGGATTGTCAACGCCGCCGCAGCGGCATACCGCCCATTTACCGGTTTAATTCAGTTCGATGCCCCGCTCGGTGGCCCATTGCGTCAATACGCCGCGCACATCGACCACCCCCTTGTCCAGCAGGTCGCGCATCAACGCCTGCAACTGCGCTGCGTCGATGGCGCGGATCATCGCCTTGACCGGCCCGACAGAAGCCGGGGTGATCGACAGCCGCCGCACGCCCAGGCCCACGAGCGCCATAGCCTCCAGCGTGCGTCCGCCCATCTCGCCACATACGCCCACCGGCACCTTATAGGCCTCGCATGTCCGCACCACCCGGTCCAAAAAGCGCAGGATCGCGATGCTGAGCCAGTCATAACGCTCCGCGAGCTTGGGATGCGCGCGATCCGCCGCGAACAGGAATTGCGTCAGGTCATTGGTACCGATCGACAGGAAATCCAGCCGGGGCAGCAGCAGGTCCAGCACCTCGGCCAGCGCCGGCACTTCCAGCATCGCGCCATAGCGCACGCCGGTCGGCACCTTCTTGCGCTGCGAAACCAGCCATTCGCGCTGATGCTCGACCAGAGCGCGCGCCTGCTCATATTCCCATGGTTCCGACACCATGGGGAACATGATGTTGAGTATCTTGCCCGCCGACGCCTCCAGCAGCGCGCGGGCCTGCGCCTTCATCAATCCATCGCGGTCGAGCGCCAGCCGCAACGCGCGCCAGCCCATTGCCGGATTGTCCTCCAGCTCCTCTTCCTCATCGCGCTGCATATAGGGCAGCGCCTTGTCGCCACCGATATCGACCGTGCGGAAGATGACGGGACGGTCACCCGCCGCATCCAGCACATCCTTGTAAAGCCGCTGCTGCTTTTCCCGCTGCGGCAGCGTTGCCGACACCAGGAACTGAAATTCGGTGCGGAACAGCCCGATGCCGTCCGCACCCACCAGATCAAGCGCCTGCGCATCTTCGCGCAGTCCGGCGTTGACCATCAGCTCGATGCGCTGTCCGTCAAGCGTCACGGACGGCAGGTCGCGCATGGCGGCGAACTCGGCGCGACGCTTCTGCGTCACATGCAGCCTGTTCTCGAACGCCTCGTCCATGTCGGGCGTAGGCCGGATCAGCAGGCTGTTGGCGGCGACGTCCATCAGGATCAGGTCGCCCTCATTCACCTGATGGCGGATATCGCGCACACGCCCCAGAACCGGGACGCCCATGGCGCGCGCGACTATGGTGACATGCGCGGTCAGCGATCCTTCCTCCAGGATCACCCCCTTCAACCGCCGCCGGTCATATTCCAGCAGTTCGGCAGGCCCCAGGTTGCGCGCGATCAGGATCGCGTCCTGCCGCAACCCCATCTGCGCCGCCGTGCCCAACTGGCCCGACACGATCCGCAGCAGCCGGTTCGCCAGATCCTCCAGATCGTGCATCCGGTCGGACAATAGCGGGTCATCGATCTGCCGCATGCGCATGCGCGTGCGCTGCTGCACCCGCTCGATCGCCGCTTCCGCGGTAAGGCCGCTGTCGATCGCTTCGTTGATCCGCCGCGTCCAACCCTCGTCATAGGCGAACATCTTGTAGGTTTCGAGAACCTCCTGATGCTCCCCCTCCATGCCGAATTCGACCGCGCCGGTCATGCGGTCGATCTGCTCGCGCATCTTGGTGAAAGCGGAAATGACGCGCTGGCGTTCGGCCTCGGTATCCTCGGCGACCGTATGTTCGATATGAACGCGCGGCTGGTGGAAAACGGCGTGCCCACGCGCCATGCCCATGACGAGTTGCAGGCCGTTCAGCATGATCGTGCCGGTATCATGCACCCGCGAATCCGCAGGCCCATCGTCGGCCAGTTCGGCATTAGCGATCAGTTCGGACAGCACCATCGCGACCGTCTGCAACGCCTCGATCTCTACCTCTTCATAACGGCGCGGTTCCACATGCTGCACGCACAGGACGCCGATCGCACGCTCGCGCCGGACGATCGGGACGCCCGCAAAGCTGTGGAACAATTCCTCGCCCGTTTCCGGTCGATAGCTATAGTCGGGATGCGCCGCTGCCTCGTCCAGGTTCAGCGTCTCCACATTGGTCGCGATCAGGCCGACAAGCCCCTCGCCCTTCGCCATGCGGGTGACATGTACGGCTTCCTGCTTCAGCCCGCGTGTCGCGAACAGTTCCAGCACGCCCTCGCGAACCAGATAGATGGAGCAGACCTCGCTGGAGAGCGCCTGGCCGATGATATCGACCACCTTGTTCAGCTTCGCCTGCGCGCTCGTGCGCGCGGCCATCACCTCCTGCAAACGGGTCAATATCTGGCGGGCGGCGGCGGCGGGCGTCGTGGGCATATGACAGCGCTATCAGATCGCGCGGTTCCTTTCCAAGGGGAAGTCAGGGTTAATGAAAGGGGAAATCCATCGAAATGATCGAAAAGCGGCAGGACACATTGCGGAAATAGAGCGCCGCTTCGTCTCCCCCCTTGGAAATGCACGCGATTGCTTGAAACAAGGGGACAGACGACATGACCATGATGTTGGAAAAGGACGCCCGCGAAGACCTGCTGGATCGCGGGTATTCCCGCCGTAACCTCGGCAAGATTGCAGCCCTATTGGGTGCGGGCGCAGCCGTGAACTCGATGCTTCTCCAACCCGCTCTCGCGCAGCAGCAGGCTGCGCGCGGGATAAAGGGCGCGGTCCGTATCGGATCGAACGAATGTTGGACCGGGCCTTTTCCTTCCGGCGTGGAAGCCGCGGCCCGCGCCGCCTCTTTCGGCAACTGGTATGATCCCGACAATTATAGAGGCGATCTCGTCTCAACGGTCGCCAAGGTCGAAGGCATTCCCGATTCGCATGTCATGCTGTGGCCGGGTTCCGGCGGGCCGCTGGTCAGCATCGTCGCGGCCTATTGCTCGCCGACCAAGGGCCTGGTCACGGCCGATCCGACGTTTGAATCCGCATGGCGCACGGCCGACTATATGAAGGCGCCAATCGCCAAGGCCGCCCAGCCCATGGGCAAGGGGCACGACGTCAAGGCGATGCTGGCCGCCAATCCCGACGCGGGCCTCTATTATGTATGCACGCCCAACAATCCGACCGGCACGATCACGCCGCTGGCGGACATCAAATGGCTGCTGGACAACAAGCCTGCCGACGCGATGCTGCTGGTGGACGAAGCCTATATCCACTTCTCCGACGCGCCCAGCGCCGTCAGCCTGATGGCGGGCCGCAAGGACATCATCGTCATGCGGACCTTCTCAAAGCTGTTCGGCATGGCGGGCGTGCGCCTGGGCCTTACCTTCGCCGATCCGGAAGTTCAGAAGCGCATCATGCTGTTCGGCCCCAGCGCGGGCGGCCTGTCGATCACCGCCATGGCGTGCGGCAACGCGGTCTATACCGAGTCCGCCCTTATCAAGGCGCGGCGCGATGAATGCGCCGCCAACCGGGCGGAAACCATCGCATGGCTGACGAAGAAGGGCATCGTCGTTCATCCGGGTAGCCAGGCGAACATGTTCATGATGGACTGGAAAAAACCCGCCAAGGACATGCAGGCCGCCATGCTCGCAACGCCTGAAAAGGTGCAGATCGGCCGCGCCTGGGCCATCTGGCCAACCGTTTCGCGCGTCACCGTGGGCTCGGCCGACGACATGGCCAAATTCCGGTCAGCAGTGGAAAAGGTGATGAAGGTCTGATCCTGCCGGCAGACGGGGTTTCAAGAAAGGGCGTCCGCTGATCCGGGCGCCCTTTCCCTGTCCCCTCTTCAGCGATCGGGGGAATTTCGATTCAGGCGGTCGCGGCGGAAGTTTCGCACAACTGCCTGAACTGCTCGGCCATCTGGTTCCATCCCGGATTGAATCCCATTTCCTCATGCTTCTTCATCGTTTCGGCATCCCAGTGGCGCGCCGTGGCGATGAAGCGCGTGCCTTCGCCTTCGTCGGCAAAGCTCCAGATCGACGTCATGAACGGCGTCTGCGGTATCCAGCCGGACGCATAGGCATCGGTCGATACGACCCGCTCGCCCGGCACGACCTCCAATATGATGCCCTCCATCGGGCCGGTATCCTCGCCATCGGGACCGAACATGCGCACCGCGCTGCGGCCGCCGGGGCGCAGATCCTCCTCGATCACTTCCGCGCGCCAGGGCTTTGGGCAAAACCACTGGTCCTTAAGGTCCGTCCACACCTTCCACGCAATCTCACGCGGGGCGGCGATGTGGCAGCTTACCGACAGTTCGAACTGCGCGCCGCTCATACCGTCTCCCCTTCGAAAGCTGCCTTCATCCGGGCGAGATCCAGCTTCTGCATGGTCATCATCTCCGCCATCATCCGCTGTATGCCCGGCCCATTGCCGCTCCGGTGCATCTCCATCACCTCTTCGGGCACGATCTGCCAGGACAGGCCATATTTGTCTTTCAACCAGCCGCACGGCCCCGGCGAACCGCCATCCGCGGTCAAGACGTCGAAATAGCGGTCGACTTCCGCCTGATCCTTGCAGGACACCGACAGCGACACCGCCTCGGTAAAACCGAACTCCGGCCCGCCATTCAGCGCCTGATAGCTTTGCCCAAAGATGGTGAACTCCACCAACAGCACATCGCCCGCATCGAAGGGAGCGGGAACGGGTGAATCGTCAGGATAGCGGCCGACGAAATCCACCGATCCGCCAAAGACCGAGGCATAGAAGCGGGCAGCTTCCTCGGCCTGGCCATTGAACCACAGACAGAGTGAAATCTTGGACATGATCCTTCTCCTCGACGCTCAGGCGTTGCGCATGCCGACAAGCGCGAACATCGCGCCCTGCGGATCGGCGCCCTGGATGATCCAGGCGCCGCCCGGCACTTCCATCGGCCCGTTGAGCACCGTGCCCCCGCCTGCCTTTACTTTTTCAACCGCCGCATCGATGTCGGGCACGACGAAATAGAAAAGCCACATCGGAACGGGCATTTCCTTTGGCCGCGCCATCATGCCGCCCGACATTTCATTGAACGCCGTCGCGCCGGACATGGAAAAAAGCTGGTAGCTGCCCATCGGCCCCATATCCATCGCCTCGCCCTTCCCCCAGCCGAACTGGGATGTGTAAAAGCCAAGGTCGGCATCGAAATCGCCGCTATAAAGCTCATGCCAGCCGACATGGCCGTTCGCCATTGGCGAGGCGGCATCCATTTCGCCGGGGCTATCGCCCTTCAGCAGCATGAAAATCGCGCCGCCCGGATCGCTCATCACGGCAAAGCGCCCGACGCCCGGAATATCCTCCGGCGGGCGCTTCACGCTCGCGCCTGCGTCGGTGAGCCGCTTCGCGTCCGCATCCACATCGGCCGAACCCACATAGCCGCCCCACCAGGGCTGCATGCCGCAATCCTTCGCCTCCGCCGGGATGGCCATGATGCCGCCCACTTCGCCCTGGCTTGCGGAAATCACATGATAGGGATCGCCTTGCAGGTCATCGCCGAAAGCCTTGGCGGTCCACCCCACCACATCGCCATAGAAGCGGATCGCGCCTTCCGGGTCGCTGGTCATCAGCTCATACCAGAAGAACTTACCGGTCAGATCGGTCATCGTCCGCCTCCCTTCAGGCCCGTTGGTCGAGCAGCACGGAAAATCCGCCATAGATCATCCGCTGGCCGTTGAACGGCATTGGGTGGCCTTCCTGCGGCTTCATCCGCTCGTCGGCCATGACCTTCGCCATGCCAGCGTCACGCACCTCCTTCGACGGCCATTCTATCCAGGAAAAGACGACCTCCTCGTCATCCTCGGCGATCACGCTGGTCCGAAAGTCGTTGACCTTGCCCTTTTGGATGTCGTCGCCCCAGCATTCGACCACGCGGGTCGCGCCATGTTCTATGAAGATGGGCGCGGCATAGGCGGCCGCGTCGATATAGGCCTGCTTGTTCCCCTTGGGTACGGGGACTACGAAACCGTCCATATAGCTCATCATCTCTCTCCTCTTGAATCAGGCCGAGCGTGGCGCAGGTCAGGATGCAGCCGCTTCATGGGTCGCCATCGCCGCTTCCATGTCCATCCATGCGACTTCCCAGATGTGGCCATCCAGGTCGGCGAAACTGCGGCCGTACATGAAGCCATGGTCCTGGCGCGGGTTCGGCTCCGTACCGCCCGCGGCCAACGCCTTTTCGGTTGTCGCATCGACATCCGCCCGGCTCGCTTCACTCAGCGCCAGCAGCACCTGCGCGGTTTCGTGCGCGTCGGGGATCTTGCGCGGCGTGAAACTGCTGAACCGCTCATGCGTCAGCAGCATGACATGGATAGCGTCGGAAAAGCTGACCATCTGTGTAGTGGCGTCGGCAAAATCATTGTTCCTGACCGCGCCAACCGCTTCATAAAAAGCGATTGAGGCAGGCAGGTCCCTCACCGGCAAATTGACGAAAATCATCTTCGGAGCAGCATCGGGCATCACATATCTCCTGCGGATTTCATCGGCGGGGCGCCCCTCTCGAACAGGAATGCGCGACTCACCGGCTTGATCTTTGTGCACCCCTAACTTATCTTATGCAACATATAAGTTAGAAAATATAACCAAGGACGCGGGCGTGAAGAAACGGGCTTATCTGGATGGCTGTGCCGTGGCCCATGCGCTGGATCTGGTCGGCGATCGCTGGGCGATGCCGATCATGCGGGAATTGATGCTGGGACCAAAGCGCTTCACCGATCTGCGCGCCAGCCTGCCCGGAATCAGCGCCAACGTGCTGACCCAAAGGCTTGAAGAGCTTGAAGCCGCCAGCGTTCTTGTCCGTCGCCGCCTGCCCCCTCCCGCAGCCAGCCAGATATATGAGCTGACGGACTGGGGCCGCGAGTCGGAAATCCTGTTCCAGGTTCTGGGCCGCTGGGCCTGCCGGTCGCCCACGATGCAACCGGGTCAACCGATGAGCAGCGTGTCGGTGGTGCTATCCATGCGCACCATGATCGACCGCAGCCGCATCGGCGATCTCGACGCCAGCGTCGGCCTGCGCTTCGGCGAGGAGGAATTTCGGGCCCTGCTGAGGGATGGCGACTTCACCATCGACCGGGGGTCCGCGCAGGGCGCCGATACGATATTCAGCGGTGACCAAAATGCCCTCGTCGCGGTCATCTATGGCGGGCAGCGGTTCGATGACGTCGCGGGCGCATTGCAGGTGGAGGGCGACCTGGCGCTGGCGGATCGGTTCGTCCGCCTGTTCCCGCTCCCCCCCAAGGCTCCCGCGACCTACCCGGCCGACAAGCAGGGCTGAGCCGGCTAGCTGGCCGGTTTGGTCAGCGGAAAGGCCGGGACCATTATCGCAGGCGGCGGATTGGGCACGAGCATCTGCCCGCTTTCCTCGCGCGCACGCGGCATCGGCACGCTGCCGGGCGGCGGCACGAAACCTGCCGTGATCTCCTTGGGCGGCGTTGGCGGCGGCGGCAGCGGTGTGGGCGACACCACCACGCTCACCGTCCCGCCGAAACGTGACTGCCATTCCGCCAACCTGCGCAGATAGTCGGCATAGGCTTCGTAAAATTCCTGGAAGGGCGCCTCCAGCGCGGTCAACGCTTCGGGCGCATAGGCGAGCAGCTCGCTCGACGGCATGGCCAGTAGCTTGGCGCCCACCTCGATAGCGGCCTTGCAAAAGGTCGGCTGCACCGGCGGCAGGGAGAAGAAATTATACACAACGGTATTCAGCAACTCGCGCGACTGAAGCCCCCCGCTACCATAGGCCGCCGTATAGTTGCGATCGACGGCGGCATTGGCTTCGCGCAGCGCTGCCTGATGAACATGCAATATCCGATTATATTGCACCTTCGCGATCTCATTCGATCCGTAGCAGGACAGCGCGGCGACGTTCAGGGCCATGCGCACGTGCCACAGCGCGGTATTGGCGGTGACCCCGCGATTGGGCGTCAGATATGTGCCGCTTTCGTCAACATCCGGGATACTCATCTCCTCCACCGCGCCCATCGGCGGCAGAGGCTTTACCGTCCGCACGACGGGCGGCGGCGGCGTGGGCGGAGCCTTGGGGGTAGAACAGCCCGCGACCAGCGCAAGGGTTGTCAAACAGCACAGCTGCCATGAACGGCGATAAGCGGCAGGCAGCGGCAACTTAAAATCCCTCGTCACGAGCATCGACCGGAAAACTCATGGCAAAGCCGCGCGTTCCTGACGATGCATCGCGAACTCGACTCAACGGGAAAGAGATTCCACTCGTCGCACAGTCGATCGGCTTCAGGCCGCGCGACGCTCCAGCGCGACAGCCGCCTCTTCCATCAACTGCGCGATGATGTCGGCCACCGGCTCTTCCTTGCTGACCATGCCGACCGATTGCCCGGCCATCAGCGATCCGCCCTCGACATCGCCGTCGATCACCGCGCGGCGCAGCGCGCCCGCCCAATAATGTTCGATCTGCAACTGCGCCTCACCCATGTCCACCGCGCCGCTGTCGAGCAGGTTGGCGACCTCCCGCTGCTTGACGGTGAAGGCTTCGGTGCCCGCATTCTTGAGCGCGCGGACAGGGATCACTGGCAGGCGGGGGTCGATCTGCACGCTGGCGATCGCATCGCGCGCCGACGCGCGGAAAAATGCCTTTTTGAAATTGGGATGCGCGATGCTCTCGCTCGCACAGGCGAAGCGCGTGCCCAGTTGCACGCCCGCCGCGCCCATTTCCAGATAGCCCGCGATCAATTCGCCCCGGCCAATGCCGCCCGCGACGAACACCGGCAGCTGGCTCGCCATTTCGGGCAGGATTTCCTGCGCCAGCACGCTCGTTGAAACCGGGCCGATATGGCCGCCCGCTTCCATGCCCTCGATCACCAGCGCGTCAACGCCCGACCGCGCGAGCTTCTTCGCCAGGCTGAGCGCCGGGGCAAAGCAGATCAGCTTCGCGCCCTTCTGCTTGATCGCCTCGATGCTGCCCTTGGGCGGCAACCCGCCGGCCAGAACCACATGACCCACCTCATGCCGCGCGCACACCTCGATCAGGTCGAACAGCTGCGGGTGCATGGTAATCAGGTTGACGCCAAAAGGCTTGCTCGTCAGCGTCTTGGTCGCCGCAATCTCCTTGTCGAGCAGTTCGGGCGTCATCGCCCCGCACGCGATCACGCCAAAGCCCCCGGCGTTGGAGATCGCCGCCACCAGATGGCGCTCCGACACCCAACTCATCGCCCCGCACAGGATCGCAACGTCGCAGCCCAGAAATTCGGTGCCGCGAGCCATCAGGGAAGCGAGTTTGGCGTTGGTCATGGTCATGTCCCTAGAATCACAAAGCCCCTCCCCTTCAGGGGAGGGGTTGGGGTGGGGCATCGCCCCAACCGTTATGCTGTGGGGACAAGCCCCCCGGCCCCTCCCCTGAAGGGGAGCGGAGAAAAGGTCAAGCGACCGGCGCGTCCAGCCCATAGGCCGTGTGCAGCACGCGTACGGCCAGCTCCGTTTCATCCTCGTCGATCAGCACCGAAACCTTGATCTCGCTGGTCGAAATGGCGAGGATATTGATGCCGCGGTCGGCCAGCGACTGGAACATGGTGGACGCCACGCCCGCATGGCTCTTCATCCCGACGCCGACGACGCTGATCTTCGCGACCTTGGTGTCCGGGATCACCCGGTTGAAACCGATGGCTTCCTTCTGGCTTTCCAGCACGTCCAGCGCGCGGGCCAGGTCGGCGCCCGGCACGGTGAAGGTCACGTCCGTCTCGCCCTTGTCGCGGCCGACATTCTGGATGATCATGTCGACGTTGATCGCGGCATCGGCCAGTGGGGCAAAGATGTGCGCCACCGCGCCCGGACGATCGGGCACGCGGGTCAGGGTGATCTTCGCCTCATTCTTGTCATGGGCGATGCCGGTGATGAGCTGACGTTCCATCTTGTTTTCCTTGAGCTTGGCTTCCAGTTCCTCTTCGCTGACGATCAGCGTGCCGGGGAGGTCTTCCTGGGTGGGATCATCGAAGGAGGAAAGCACCTGCACGACCACGCCTTCCTTCATGGCGAGGCCGACCGAGCGGGTCTGGAGCACTTTCGCCCCGACCGACGCCAGCTCCAGCATTTCCTCATAGGTGACAAGGTCGAGCTTGCGCGCCCGCGCCACGATCCGGGGGTCGGTGGTATAGACGCCATCGACGTCGGTATAAATATCGCACCGATCCGCTTTCAGCGCCGCGGCCACGGCAACCGCCGAGGTGTCCGAACCGCCCCGGCCCAGCGTGGAGATACGGCCATCTTCCATCATGCCCTGGAAGCCGGGGATCACCGCGACGGTGCCCGAACGCATCGACGTCAGCAGGTCGATCGTGTCGATCTCCCCGATACGCGCCTTGCTATGGGCTTCGTTGGTGCGGATGGGCAATTGCCAGCCCAGCCAGCTGCGCGCATCCACGCCCATGGCCTTCAGCGTCATGGCGAGCAGGCCGCTCGTCACCTGCTCGCCGCTCGCGACCACGACGTCATATTCGGCCGGATCGTAAAGCGGCGACGCTTCCTTGCAGAAGCCGACCAGCCGGTCCGTTTCGCCAGCCATGGCGGACACGACGACCGCGACTTCATGGCCCTGATCGACGACATGTTTTACGCGCGCGGCCACGTTGCGAATTCGCTCCATCCCCGCCATCGAGGTGCCGCCGAATTTCATCACGATGCGCGCCATTTGCCTGTCGAACCTGCCTGCTGATCTGGAAAGAAGAAATTTCCCTTCGGGGAAAAAACGGCGTCGCTATAGCAGCCGCCACGGATATGGCAAGCAAGGCCACCCTCACAGGGAACACGCCCCGCCGTCGTTCATTCCTTGCGCACCAGATAATGGAGGATGGCATGGACGGAAGCATTTGGGCGCTGGTCACCATCGGCGGACCGATCCTGTTCGGCCTTGTGCTCATCTACGTCATGATGAGCAACCGGCGGCACAGAAGCCCTGAGGAAATGGCGCGCACCGAAGAGGCGACGCGCGAACTGCATCGCCAACTCGACGCAGAGGACAAATATCTCGACGGCGAAGCCCCCCCACCCCGGAACCCGCCGCTGAAGAAGTAAATGTGCGTGGCGCCCAATCGCGGAGCTTGATAGTCAGGACGCATGGCCAATCCATCACCCAGCACCATCAACCCCCGCGAGGCCGCGCATTTCGGCGCCATGGCCAAGGACTGGTGGGATCCGAAGGGCAGCAGCGCGATGCTGCACAAGCTCAACCCCGTCAGGCTGCGTTATCTGCGCGGCGCGATCGATCGCCACTGGCATGGCGAGGAAGAAAGTTTCCGCCCCCTCGAAGGCAAACGCGCCCTGGACGTCGGATGCGGCGCGGGCCTTCTGACCGAACCGCTCGCCCGGCTGGGCGCGGCCACCATGGGGCTGGACGCGGCGGAAGAAAATGTCGCCGTCGCGCGCGCCCATGCCCAGGGGCAGAATCTGTCAATCGACTATCGCGCCACACCGGTCGAACAGCTTGACGAACAGGGCTTCGACCTCATCACCTCGATGGAAGTCATCGAGCATGTCGCCGATCCCGCCGCTTTCGTAAAGGCGCTGGCGGCTAGGCTCGCGCCGGATGGCCTGCTCGTCATGTCAACGCCCAACCGCACGCCGCTTTCGCGCCTCGCGATGATCAGCATCGGCGAAAGCATCGGCGGCATTCCCAAGGGGACGCACGACTGGAACCAGTTCCTGACGCCCGAAGAGCTGTCGCGCCTGATTGCCGATGCCGGGTTGCAGGTCACTGACATCAGCGGCCTTTCCTTCGACCCGCGCACGGGCTTCACGCTTTCGTCCAACAAGGCGATCAACTACCTGCTGACCGCACGCCACCCGCGCGACTGACCTCAACAACCTTGCCTCCTGCCCCACGGCCCCTCATCATCCGGCCGACAGATAAGGAGAGGCAGGACCAATGGACGATATGCAGGGGGTCAGCATAGCTGGCCGGATCATCCCTTTCCCCAAATCCATCAGCGCCCAGGCCCGCGCTTTCCTCGCGTCGATGGTCGGGCCGGACGGCCTGCCGCTGAACGCAATGCCCCAACCCACGCCTGACGATCTGGAAGGCTGGGCACGCTCGAAGGAAGTGGTGGGCAAGTTCATGAACGACTTCTCGTCCGCCCTTGCGCCCAACCTGCGATCGACAGTCGAAAGCTTCGACATGGCGGGCGCCCGCGTCCATCTGGCGACGCCTGAGGGCGAGGACATGGATGGCCGCGTCTATCTCGACATTCACGGCGGCGGCCTGATCCATGGCGAAGGCGAATTTTGCCGGACGGGCGCGCAGCGCATCGCCGATCAGCATGGCGTGCCCTGCTACGCGGTGGATTACCGCATGCCGCCCGAACATCCCTACCCCGCCGCGCTGGACGATTGCGTCGCTGTGTACCGGGCGCTGCTGAACAGCCACGATCCGCGCAACATCATCATCGGCGGCAGCTCGGCTGGCGGCAATCTGGCTGCCGCAACCGTGCTGCGCGCCCGTGACGAAGGCCTTGCCCTGCCAGCCGCAGTGATATTGCTGACCCCGGAACTGGACCTGACCGAATCCGGCGACAGCTTCGAAACCAACCAGCTGGTCGACGTCATGCTGCCCCGCCCCCTGATGAACGCCAACCTGCTGTACGCCGCCGGGCACGACTTGGCGCACCCCTATCTGTCACCCTTGTTCGGCGATTTTTCAGCAGGCTTCCCGCCCACCTTTCTTCAGGCGGGCACGCGCGACCTGTTCCTGTCCAACGCGGTCAGGATGCACCGGGCGCTGCTGCGCGCGGGCATTGCGGTCGAACTCCACATTTTCGAAGGCATGCCCCATGGCGGCTTCGGCGGCGGCGCGCCGGAAGATCAGGAAATGGCCAGCGACGTGCGGCGTTTCGCACGCCAATATTGGGGCGCATCTCCGGCTGGCGGCTAGGTCGGACCTAGCGCCTGCCCGTCATTGCCCGGCAGCCCCCGCCCTCGCCACCAGAGCCTTGGCTTCCTCGACATGCATGCTTTCGATCATGCGGCCTTCAAAGCGTTCCGCGCCCCCTGTCGCCGCCTCGATCAAACGCCGCGCATCGGCCACTGCCTGCGCGTCGGGGCCGAACACCTGATTGGCGACCGTCACCTGGCTCGGGTGGATCAGCGTCTTGCCATCGAAGCCGATCGCATGACCGGCGGCGCACTCCGCCTCGAAACCCGCTTCGTCATCCAGCCGGTTGAACACCCCGTCGAACACCGCAACGCGCGCGGCGCGGGCGCTCAAAATCACCGACTGCATGGCGAAGGACAGCCCCTCCCGCCCCGCCGATGGCGGAATCGCCAGATCCTGCCGCAGATCGTTATTCCCCATGAACAGGCCAGCCGTCCCTTCTTCCGCCGCGATCGACGTCGCGGCCAGCACCCCGGCGGCGCTTTCGATCATGGCGATGACGGGCCGCTGGCAAACGCTGAACACATCCTTCACCTGCTTGGCATTCTCCACCTTGGGCAGCACGACATAGTCGGCGCGGGAGCCTTTGGCAGCGACCATGTCCAGCCCATGCCACGGCGTCCCTGCCACATTGATCCGCAGCGCGCACAATCGTCCGCCGAAACCTTCGTCGGCGGCTGCGGCGGCGCTTGCCCGCGCCTCATCCTTGCGGTCGTCGGGAACGGCGTCCTCCAGGTCCAGTATCACCATGTCGCACGGCAGCGTGCGCGCCTTGGCGATCGCCCGCTGGTTCGACGCGGGCAGGAACAGCAGCGATCGGGCGTGGCGCAGCAACATGGCTAGTCTCCTGGGTCGGCCGCATGGCCTGATGACGGTTTGCCTTTTCCCCTTAACGATTTCGCGTCATAGTCAAGTTTCATAGGGGGACAAAATCATGCTGACGACCTTTGCGCTGACGGTGACCTTCCTGGTGCTTTTCTATCTGGCGGTAAGCGTCAAGGTGGTTCGCCAGGGTTATCAATATACCATAGAGCGTTTCGGCCGCTTCACCGAAGTCGCCCGCCCGGGCCTTAATTTCTACCCCGCCTTCTTTTACGCGGTCGGCCGCAAGATCAACATGATGGAGCAGGTGGTCGATATTCCGGGGCAGGAAATCATCACCAAGGACAATGCCATGGTGTCGGTCGATGGCGTCGTGTTCTTCCAGGTGCTGGACGCGGCCAAGGCGGCCTATGAAGTGTCGGAACTCTATGTCGCGATCATGCAGCTTGCGACCACCAACCTGCGTACCGTCATGGGCTCGATGGACCTTGATGAAACCCTGTCCAAGCGTGACGAAATCAACGCGCGCCTGCTGTCGGTCGTCGATCACGCCACCAACGCCTGGGGCATCAAGATCACCCGCGTTGAGCTCAAGGACATCCGCCCACCCGCCGACATCGTCAGCGCCATGGGCCGCCAGATGAAGGCGGAGCGCGAGAAGCGCGCCAACATCCTCGACGCCGAAGGGATGCGCGCCGCCGAGATCCTGAAGGCGGAGGGGCAGAAGCAGAGTCAGATCCTGGAGGCCGAGGGGCGTCGCGAAGCCGCTTTCCGCGACGCCGAGGCGCGCGAGCGTGAGGCGGAGGCGGAGGCAAAGGCAACGCAGATGGTGTCTGACGCCATTTCGGCCGGCAACCCGCAGGCGCTCAACTATTTCATCGCCCAGAAATATACTGACGCGGTGAGCCAGTTCGCCACCTCTCCCAATGCCAAGACCATCCTCTTCCCGGTCGAAGCGACCCAGTTGATCGGCACGCTGGGCGGCATCGGCGCACTGGCAAAGGAAGCATTGGGTGAAGGCGGCGCGCCGCCCCCGCCACCCGCCCCGCCGCGCCGCAGCCCCTTTGCCCAGGGCCAGGGCTGATGGACTGGCTCGCCATGCTGGACGATCATTGGGGCTGGCTGGTCTTCGCCGCGCTGCTCGGCATGGCGGAAGTCGTGATTCCGGGCGTATTCCTGATCTGGGTCGCGTTGGCGGCGGCGGTGACCGGCCTCATCGCGCTCGTCCTGCCCGTATCGGTTCCCGTCCAGCTGCTGATCTTCGCGCTGCTCTGCCTCGCTTCGGTCTGGGGCGGACGGCGCTGGTACGCGGCCAATCCGGTGTCGTCGCAAGACCCGATGCTCAACGACCGCACAGCCCGCCTCGTGGGCGAGATCGTCACCGTCGTCGAACCGATCGACAACGGACGCGGTCGGGTAAAGATAGGCGACAGCGTCTGGTCCTGCCAGGGCCCCGACGCGCCTGCGGGCGCCCGCGTGCGCGTGGTGGGAGCCGATGCCTCGGTGCTTAAAGTGGAGCTGGCTTGAAGCCGCCTTGGGAGGGCCCCACCCAGCCTCCCCTCCCGTCATGCCAGCGAAGGCTGGCATCTCTGTAGTAACGATGCAGCTCTCGCCGGCAAATACCTGCTTCCGCTGAGATGACGGGAAAGGGGTGGATTGTGGACATTCCGTTTAGCGACAATGCGGAGCGAAAGCAGCCCTCAGTAAGATTGAGAGCTAGGCTGTCCTAATGGCCGCCCGCTGGCGAACTCGCTCTATTCTCGATATTGTGCCAAGATGAAAACGAGATTTCGGAAGAAGCCTGGCAGCAACCGCCCCGTCGATCGGATTAGAGATAGCGGTGGCAAGGTGCAGATCGCTCCAGAGCACGGTAAAATCGTTTGCATGAAGTCGATTGGCGACCGTCTCTATCTCCTTGCTGAACGTGGCGTTGTTTCTGGTGAGATGGCCGATGGGATCGATCCGAAACGCACGAACGAGGCTATCCCACCATTTGTGCAACGCACCGAACTGTCCTATGGTGTCGATCATACCTTCATCCAGCAGACGCTGTGCGTCGCTTTCCAACTCCTCGACCATACCTACTTACCGGATACGGTCGATGACGATGAGGCGCGCGCCCACGCTCTTGATGCGGCAATTGCGTTAGCTGCGATAGCCGACGTTATGGAAGAGATGAAGGCCCACCAGAACGAGACCCGAATAAAGCTACAGACTCACGAATTCGACCTTGGGCATCTTCCTCGAACCGCAAATATCAGGGGCAAACTGCACGGCTGCATATCGCACTTACGCGAGGTGGAAATGTCCCTCGCCAAGCTGACGCTGATGTTCCATTCAAAAGTTGTTCACAACGATCCGTGGCAGAAGGCCTTTCGTGTAGCCATTGCCAAAAAGCACGGGGAGAATTCGGAGGAAGTCGAGTATCTGGAAAGGATATTCACGTTCCTCCGCTCAGCCGTCGAGCATCGCAATGCGATGATCCACCCGAAGGCGACGCATAAGGTCGTCCTGCATGATTATGCCATGCGGCCTGATGGAGCATTTTGGGCACCAAGCCTCGAAATTGTGCACCCGGAGTTTCCGCTGGACAGGCAGGATGCGGTGCAGTTTTTCACGAACCAATTGGACAGCATGGGCCATGCGTTCGAAACAGCCCTGAGTTGCCTCTGCAATGTCAACGCGATGTCCTTCAACGAAATGTTCGATACGAGCGTGGCCCGGCTTCCAGAGGGAGAACCGAGCTTTGGGTCGCGGCTAGTGTGGAATACCGTGGTGAGGCCGGAGTATGCGGACAGTTTCCCGCAACAGCTAGTAGGCGCGAAACAGGGAACAGTATCGGGAGCGGACTGAGCAAAATAGCAGAGCCGTTCGGCCACCAGCAACGTCCGTTATCGGGCGACGAAATCACTTACTGGTAAGGCAATTTCTGGTCGATAACGGCTCAAACAAAAAGGGCCAGCGTGACCGCCAGCCCTCTCGCTAAATCAATACCGGAGCAATCAGCCGACAAACGCCCGCTCGATCACAAAGGCCCCCGGCGCTGCATTGGAACCCTCAACAAAGCCCTCGCCTTCGAAATAGGCGGCGAACTGCTTGATCATCTCCATGCTGCCGCACATCATGATGCGGTCGGTTTCGGGGTTGAACTTCCTGTCGCCCGACAGCCCTTCGAACAGCGCGCCATTTTCGACCAGCTTGTCGATCCGAACATTGTTGCGGAAATCTTCGCGTGTGACGGTCGGGACATAGTGGAACTGGTTGGCGGCCTGCTCGGACACCAGTGGGTCTTCCGCCAGCTTGCCTTCCAGCTCGTCATGGAAAGCCAGATCGCTGACCCGGCGCACCGAATGGACGACCACCACTTCCTCGTAAAATTCATAGACGTCGGGATCGCGCGCCAGACTGAGGAAAGGGGCAAGACCCGTCCCCGTCGACAGCATGAACAGCCGCTTGCCCGGCAACAGCGCGTCGGTGACGAGCGTGCCGGTCGGCTTGCGGCCCAGGTAAATCTGGTCGCCCGGCTGGATCATCTGCAGCTTGGACGTCAGCGGGCCGTCCTGCACCTTGATCGACAGGAACTCCAGTTCCTCGTCCCACGACGGGCTGGCAACCGAATAGGCGCGCAGCAGCGGCTTGCCATTGTCGCCCTGCAAGCCGATCATCACGAATTCGCCCGACCGGAAACGGAAACTTGCCGGGCGGCTGATGCGGAAACTGAACAGATGCTCATTCCAGTGCCGCACCGACAGCACGGTTTCGACACTAAGGGCCCCGGTCGGTTCCAACACCGGCTTTTCGATCGTCACGTCGCTCAAAACCTTTGCCTCCTGCCAAATCCATCCGCGAACGTCCCGATGTGGACGCCAGTTGCGTGGCTTTCGCAATAAGTGATGTGGGCCGAATGCCTTTCAGGCCCGGTGAAGGCAAGGTGAAAAAACTATTGCGCCGGAAAGCTGACGATCATGCCAGCGCATATGCTGGGAAATCGCTCAGCCTTTTCAGCCGAACAGGCCCTTGGCCAACCGGCTCAATTCATTGATGGGATTGCCGTCGCCATCGCCATCGAACAGGCCGCCGATCTTGCTCATAATGGCTTCCGGCCCGCCGAACTGCGCGAACAGTTCCTGCAACTTGTCGGCCGACACACCATGTTCGGCCGCCGTGGTCGCCAATGCCGCCACATCGGTTTCGCCCGCTGCGATCTTGCCGCCGATCTCGGCCATCAGCGCCTGCATCTGCTCGGCGCTCACGCCCAGCTTCGCGGCGACGGCTTCAAGTCCGCCCACACTGTTCAGAAGATGGTCAATCATGTTCATGTCCCGTTGATAGCTAAGGGCAGGATAGCATTGCGCCGCCCCGCCCGAAAGCAAAAGAGCCGGAAGGATCGCTCCCCCGGCTCCTGTGCCAACATGATGATCGTTCAGCGTCAGGCGGCGGTCAGCGCAGCCTCGCGCACGGACGCATCCACATGCTCTTCGAACTGGGCGAAGTTATCGACGAACTGCTTGACCAGCTTGCCGGCGGTCTCGTCATAGGCCGCCTTGTCCGCCCAGGTCGCGCGCGGGTCGAGGATCGTCGCATCGACGCCGGGAACCGCCACGGGAACCTCGAACCCGAAGTTCGGATCGGTCCGGAATTCGGCATTGTTGAGGCTGCCGTCGAGCGCCGCGTTCAGCAGAGCGCGGGTGACCTTGATCGGCATGCGCTTGCCGACGCCATATTTGCCGCCGGTCCAGCCAGTGTTGACCAGCCAGCAGGTGACGCCGCCCTTGTTGATCCGCTCCTTCAGCAAATTGCCATAGACCGACGGATGGCGCGGCATGAACGGCGCGCCAAAGCAGGTGGAAAAGGTCGCGCTGGGTTCGGTCACGCCGATCTCGGTGCCCGCGACGCGCGCGGTATAGCCGGACAGGAAGTGATACATCGCCTGATCCGGCGTCAGCCGCGCGATTGGCGGCAGCACGCCATAGGCGTCGGCGGTCAGGAAGATGATGTTCTTGGGCACCGGGCCAAGATTCTTTTCCGACGCATTCGGGATGAAGTCGATCGGATAGGAACCGCGGCTGTTTTCCGCCAGGCTGTTGTCGTCCAGGTCGATTTCGCGCGTATCTTCATCGATCACGACATTTTCCAGCACCGTGCCGAAACGCTTGGTGGTGGCGAAGATCTCCGGCTCGGCTTCGGCCGACAGGTTGATCATCTTGGCGTAGCAACCGCCTTCGAAATTGAAGACAGCCGTGTCCGACCAGCCATGCTCGTCGTCACCGATCAACGTGCGGCTGGCGTCCGCCGAAAGGGTAGTCTTGCCGGTGCCCGACAGGCCGAAAAAGACTGCGGTGTCGCCATCGGGACCGATATTGGCCGAACAGTGCATCGGCATTACGCCCTTGGTCGGCAGCAGATAGTTGAGGATGCCGAACACCGACTTCTTCATCTCACCGGCATATTTTGTCCCGCCGATCAGGATCAGCTTCTCGCTGAAATTGACCGCGATCACCGTTTCGCTGCGCGATCCGTGACGGGCGGGATCAGCCTTGAACGTCGGCAGGTCGATGATGGTATATTCAGGCGCGAAGTGGGTCAGCTCTTCCGGCTTGGGCCGCACCAGCAGCGTGCGGATGAACAGATTGTGCCATGCCAGTTCGTTGATGACGCGCACCCTGACGCGATGTTCGGGCTGCGATCCGCCGAACAGGTCCGCGACGTAGAGCTTGTCCTTTTCACCCAGCGCCTTGAAGAAATCCTCCTTCAGCGCGGCGAAATGTTCCGGGGTCATGGGGACGTTGGTCTTGCCCCACCAGACGGTCGATTCGGTTTCGGCATCCTTGACGATGAACTTGTCGCTGGCGGACCGGCCGGTGTGCTTGCCCGTCTTGACGACCAGCGGGCCGTCCTTCGACAATATGCCTTCGCCGTTGGCGATAGCGGCTTCAACGAGTGGCGCGGTGCCAAGATTCCAATATTGTTCAGCGGTCGTCGAAATGCCCTGCTGATCCAGGGTGATAGAGGATTTGGCCTGCACGCCTTAGCTCCTGATATGTAAATCCGGTTCGCCAGCAACTGCCCGCGACCCATCCGCCCCTCAGCGCCGCGATCCCTTGTGCGCGGCGTCATTCTTGCAGATGGCAGGGGCAATAAGCCTTTGCATCCCCAGCGTCAAACCCCGGCCGCGCGCCGTTTATCCCAAATCAGGAAGCGCAAACCGCATTATTGCCTGCCTACCCCTTTCTTGCGGGCGAGGCGGGCATCGTCTAACGCTTGAAAGAAAGGCCTGGATTTGGCGGCCACGACCTTTGGAAAGACGTATGACTGCTACCGTCGCCCTTGTGGATGATGACAAGAATATCCTGACTTCCGTGTCCATCGCGCTTCAGGCCGAAGGCTTCATGACGCGCCTCTATTCGGACCCGGATGGCGCGCTGAAGGCGCTGATCGACAATCCCGCCGACCTGGCCGTATTCGACATAAAGATGCCGGGCATGGACGGACTGGAATTGTTACGCCGCTTGCGGGAAAAAAGCCATATGCCGGTGATTTTCCTGACGTCCAAGACCGATGAACTGGACGAGGCGCTGGGCCTCGCCATGGGTGCGGATGACTATATCGCCAAACCCTTTTCGCAACGCCTGCTGATCGCCCGGATCAGGGCCATCCTGCGCCGTTCGGAAGTCAACCGTTCGCCCGAATCCCCCAGCGAACCCGCCGCCGACCCGATTGTGCGCGGCCGTTTGGAAATGGACCCCGCCCGCCATCGGGTGAAGTGGATGGGACAGGACGTCACGCTGACCGTCACTGAATTCCTGATCCTCGAAACGCTCGCCGCGCGACCCGGTGTGGTCAAGAACCGCAATCAGTTGATGGACGCCGCTTATCAGGATGACGTCTATGTCGATGACCGCACGATCGACAGCCACATCAAACGTCTCCGCCGCAAATTCCGCGAGGTTGACCCTGAATTTAATGCAATCGACACCCTCTATGGAGCCGGATATCGCTTCTCCGAGGAATGAGGCGCGCGAAGCGGGATTGCGCTGGTCGGGCCGTATCAGCCTGACGCCGCGCATCCTGGCCGTGAACGTGTTCGCGCTGGCGCTGCTGGCGGGCGGCTTCTTTTATCTGGACAGCTACCGCACGCGCATCGTCGATTCGCGGCTGGAACAATCAGCGCGCGAATTGAAGCTGCTGGCCATCGCGCTGGAAACGGCCCAGCCCGACCGGCAGAATATGCTGATCGCCGCCTATTCCCGCCAGACGGGCGACCGCGTCCGCCGCTATGGGGCGGACGGGCAACTGGTCGCCGACAGTTTCACCATGCAGGCTCCCCGCTATCGCCTGCGCCTGCCTTCGGAGGAAAGCTGGCGGCGCCACGTCGCGCGCTTCCTCGACAAGGCGGTCGATCGCGTCGTTTTCGCCGATCGCCCTCCTGATTTCGATGAACCCGTGATCGACCGGGCCGATGCCTGGCCGGAACTCACGCTTGCGCGCCAGACGGGCAGGCCGCAGGCGGCGAACCGCTATGCGCCCGACCGCACTTTCATGATATCTGCCGCGACCGGCGTGTCGGACGGCACCAGCCTGCTGGCGACAGAAAATGCGCGCGACATCACCCGGATCGTTCGGGCCGAGCGGCTGAGGCTGGGCATCGTCATCGCCGCCGCCGTGCTGGCGTCGGTGCTGCTGTCTCTGTTCCTCGCGCGCACGATTGTCCAACCTTTGCAGCGACTCGCCCGTGCCGCCGTCCGCGTGCGCCTTGGCCGTGCGCGCGAGGTGACGGTGCCGCGCCTGCCCGAACGGCGGGACGAAATCGGCATGCTGGCGCGCGCGCTGTCCGACATGAGCCATGCGCTGCGCCAGCGGATCGACGCCACAGACGCTTTCGCCGCCGATGTCAGCCATGAGCTCAAGAACCCGATCGCCTCGCTCCGCTCCGCGCTCGACGCGCTGGACCGGGTGGACAGGCCTGATCTTCGCGCGCAACTGATGGCGATCGCACAGGATGACGTGCGGCGGCTGGATCGCCTCGTCACCGACATTGCCGAAGCATCCCGCATCGACGCCCAACTGTCCCGCACCCGTTTCGAACCGATCGACCTTGGCCTGCTGATCGAACGCATGATTGTCGCCCGCGAAGCGCGCGGCGTCCCCCGGGACATCCGCATCGCCTTCGCCCGGCCGCGCAAGAATGTGGCGGTGGTGCTGGGTGAGGAACAACGCCTGCTGCGCGTGCTCGACAATCTGATCGACAACGCCATTTCCTTCTCGCCCGACGGCGGGCTGGTCCAGATCGTGGCGACCGTCGCCGACAATGAAGTGCTGGTCAGCGTCGAGGATGAAGGACCGGGCGTCCCGGAATCGCAGCGGGAACATGTGTTCCGCCGTTTCCACAGCGTTCGCCCGGAAGCGGAAAGCTTCGGCAAGCATTCGGGCCTCGGCCTCGCCATCGCACGATCCATCGTCGAAGGGCATCAGGGCAAGATCAGCATCGCCGACCGGGAGGACAACCAGCGTGGCGCCTGCTTCATGCTGCGCCTGCCCATGGCGGTGGAGCGCGATCCGGGCATTGTCTCGGAATAGGACGCGACCCCACCAAATATTTGCAACGATAGCAGCTCTCACCGCCTCAATTCGTTTCCCACCGGCCAGGACAAGGTCTAAGAAGGCGGTGGGTATGGCGCGGGAAGAAACAAGCGAAACACTGCACGCGACGAGCGTCGCCATCGACGGGCGCGCGGTGTTGCTGTGCGGGCCGAGCGGCGTGGGCAAGTCCGACCTCGCGCTGCGGCTCATCGACCGTGGCGCAACCCTCGTCAGCGATGATTATACATTGCTGAAATGGGTCGACGGGCGGCTGGAGGCCACAGCGCCGCAAACCATCACCGGCATGATGGAGGTGCGTGGGCTGGGACTCGTCGACATGCCCTGCATCGACTATGCGCGCGTCGCACTGATGGTCGATCTGTCCGATGACATCGACCGGATGCCCGCCGACCCGGAAGGACGGATGATCGCCGGGGTCACCATTCCGGTGGTCAGGATCGCCCCGCTCGAACCATCCGCGCCGATCAAGGTCGAACTGGCGCTCAAGACCATGGGGCTGGCGTGAGCGCGCCGACGCCCAAGACCATCCTGCTCGTTTCCGGCCTCTCCGGGGCTGGCAAGACGACGGCGCTCAAGACGCTGGAGGATATGGGCTGGGAGGTCGTGGACAACTTGCCCCTCCTGCTCCTCGAACGCCTGCTCGACACGCCGGTCCCCGCGGGCCACGAGGATATAGACGACCGCCCGCTGGCGCTGGGCATCGACGCACGCACGCGCGGTTTCGACGCGCAGGCGATCGTCCGGCGGATCAAGGCGCTGCGCAGCCGCCAGGGCCATGACATCGAAACGCTGTTCCTCGATTGTTCGGACATGGAGCTGGAGCGCCGCTTCGCCGAAACCCGCCGCCGCCATCCGCTTGCATCGGATCGCCCCGCCGCGCACGGGCTTGCGCGCGAACGCGAACTCACCGATCCGCTGCGCCGCTGGGCGACCCATATCATCGACACGACCAGCCTCTCCAGCAACGGCTTGCAGCAGGAAATCCGCAACCGCTTCTCCCGCGACGGCCTGTCGGCTCCGGTACTGACGATATTGTCCTTCGGCTTTTCGCGCGGCGTGCCGCTCAATGCCGACCTCGTCTTCGACATGCGCTTCCTGCGCAATCCACACTGGGAACCCGACTTGCGGCCAAAGACCGGACTCGACCCGGACGTTGCCGCCTATATTACCGAAGATCCCGCTTATGAGGAAACGCTGCGCCGCATGGAGGAATTGCTGGCGCTGCTGCTGCCGCGCTACGCGGAAAGCGGGAAAAGTTATGTCACTGTCGCCTTCGGCTGCACAGGGGGACGCCATAGGTCGGTCCATGTTGCAGAACGCGTAGCCAAATACTTGCAAGATGCGGGCTTTTCGCCCACGGTCTCGCACCGCAATATGGAATCAGCGCCGCAGGACAGCCTGGAGAAGCGCGAACCGGGAGGCCCGAAAGCACAATCATGAAACAATTTGGGCCGGTAATTAGATGATTGGACTGGTACTCGTCACCCATGGTTCGCTGGCGACGGAATTCGTCGTGGCGATGGAGCATGTTGTCGGTCCGCAGCAGCAGATCGAAACCATCTGCATCGGCCCGGAAGACGACATGGAAGTGCGGCGCGCCGACATTGCCGCCGCGGTGGCCCGCGTGAATGACGGATCGGGCGTCATCCTGCTGACCGACCTGTTCGGCGGCACCCCGTCCAACCTCGCCATCTCCCTGCTGAAGGCGGGCGAGATCGAAGTGATCGCGGGCATCAACCTCCCCATGCTGATCCGCCTGGAAAGCGCGCGCAAGGTCATGGACGTGCGCCAGGCCGTCGCCGCCGCGCGCGAAGCCGGGCAAAAATATATCAGCGTGGCATCTGAACTATTGGGTAGCACTACATGAGCGAATTGAGTCAGGAAGTCCGCATCAGCAACAAACGCGGACTTCACGCGCGCGCCAGCGCCAAATTCGTGACGCTGGCCAGCGGACTGCCTGCCCAGATAACCGTGCGCAAGGACGGCAGCGAAGTGACCGGCACATCGATCATGGGCCTGATGATGCTGGGCGCGGCGATGGGCGATTCCATCGTCATCAGCGCCACGGGGCCGCAGGCAGCGGATGCGCTGGGCAAGCTGGTGACGCTGGTCGAGGACAAGTTTGGCGAGGAATAAGGGATGCCGGGTCCGACAAAGCCATAACAAGCGGCCCCGAACGATTTTCGCACGATAAAAACAGAGTCGCACGACGTAGAGCGCTGCGTCACCAATTCAGGTGCCCTGGCAATGATCGATTCCAAATTGGTGGACGAACCGGCGCGCATGGCCGCGCTTGAACGCTATGACATCCTGAACACGCCCCGCGAACCGTCGTTCGACCGCATCACCGACCTGGTTCGCAGCATATTGGGCGTGCCCATTTCAACGGTCTCGCTGGTGGATGCCGACCGGCAATGGTTCAAGGCGGCCTCGGGCCTTGCCGTTGGGGAAACGCCGCGCGACGTCGCCTTTTGCAACCATACCATCCGCGATCGACAGCCCATGGTCGTGACCGATGCCCAACAGGACGCGCGTTTCCGCGACAATCCCCTGGTCAGGGGCGATCCCAATATCCGCAGTTATGCCGGCATTCCGCTGGAGACGCCCGACGGCTATAATATCGGCTCGCTCTGCGCGATCGACACGGTCCCGCGTCAGTTCGATCCCAGCCAGATCGCCATCCTTCGCAATCTGGCGGCGCTGGTGGTCGAGCAACTGGAACTCCGCCGCATTGCGGAGCGCGATCA
Organism: Sphingobium herbicidovorans; assembly: GCF_002080435.1. Taxonomy (NCBI): domain Bacteria; kingdom Pseudomonadati; phylum Pseudomonadota; class Alphaproteobacteria; order Sphingomonadales; family Sphingobiaceae; genus Sphingobium; species Sphingobium herbicidovorans. The sequence continues at coordinate 1,021,646 of NZ_CP020538.1, forward strand.
TCTGACCGGCGCTCTCACCCGGCGCGCCTTCCTGAACGAGATGAACCGCGCCATCGGCCTGTTCCAGCGCCACCAGCGGCCCGCCAGCCTGTTGCTGCTCGACATCGACCATTTCAAGCGGATCAACGACAGCTATGGTCACCCCGCTGGCGATCAGGTGATCCGCGGCATTGCCGGGCTTTGCACGAGCTTGCAGCGGCCCAGCGACTCGTTTGGCCGGCTGGGCGGAGAGGAGTTCGGCATCCTGCTGCCCGAAACGGGTGAGGAAGATGCGGCCAGGGCGGCGCAACGCTTCTGCGAAGCCATCGCCGCGACCGAAATCCCCGGTTCGCCCCCACTGCGCGTCACGGCGAGCTTCGGCGTAGCGGAACTGCGCCACGCCTGGCCGACCAGCGACAGCTGGCTGGCTGCGGCTGACATGGCGCTCTATGAGGCGAAGCGCTCGGGCCGCAACCGCGTCTCCATCGCCCGGCATAAGGCCCATAGCGCGACCTGACGCGCCCTCTACCCTTTTGCGCGATCCCCCTATAGAGAGGCCGCTTCGGCGGACTTCCAAAAGGCTCAAGACAGGATCGTGGCACGCGAAATCACCGGATTCTCCAACCCGCTGGTGAAGCGTGTGCGGTCCTTGCGCGAAAAGAAATTCCGCAAGGCTGAAGGACTGTTCCTTGCCGAAGGGCTACGCATCCTAACCGAAGCGCGCGAGGAAGGCGTGCTGCCGGAAATGCTGTTCCATGCAGGATCGACGCACCCGCTGGCCACAGACCTGATCGCGGCCATGGAGGCGGCGGGCGGCGACGTCATCGAAACCACGCCCGACATCCTGTCCAAGATCAGCGGCAAGGATAATGCGCAGGCCGTCGTCGGCGTCTATCGCGACCGGCTGACCCCGCTGACGAAGCTGGACCGCGGCAAGGCGGATATCTGGATCGTCGCCCAGTCGCTGCGCGATCCCGGCAATCTCGGCACCATCCTGCGCACGGGCGACGCGGTCGGCGCAGGCGGCCTCATCCTGATCGACGATTGCGTCGATCCCTTTTCGGTAGAATCCGTGCGCGCCAGCATGGGCGCGCTCTTTACCCAGTCCATCACCCAGGCGCGCTGGGGCGAATTCATGCACTGGCTGCGTCAGGGTCCGGGCGAACTGATCGGCACGAGCCTCAATGCCACCCAGGATTATCAGGAGCCGCGCTACCAAAGCCCCAGCTTCCTGCTTGTCGGCAATGAAGCGCAGGGCCTGCCCGAATCCTATGAAGCGGAATGCGACCTGCTGGTCAAAATGCCGATGCTGGGCAAGGCGGACAGCCTGAACGCCGCCGTGGCCTGCGCGGTGATGGCCTATGAATTACTGAACCAGAAAAGAAAGTCGTAGAAAATGGCGCGAGGGGGCGTGCAGGCGATGGAAGCGAACGGGATCGATGCGATGCTGCGGCACAAGCGGGTGCTGGCGGCCAGCCTCATCGGCACGGCGGTCGAATTTTACGACTTCTATATCTACGCCACCGCCGCCAGCCTGGTGTTCGGTCCCCTGTTCTTCCCCGCCTCCTCGCCTTCCGCGCAGCTCATGGCCGCCTATGGCAGCCTGGCGCTCGCCTTCTTCGCCCGGCCGCTCGGCGCTGCGGTGTTCGGCCATTATGGCGACCGCATCGGTCGGAAGGCGACGCTGGTCACCTCGCTCATGCTGATGGGCGCATCGACATTGGCTATCGGTTTCCTGCCTACGTACCAGATGATCGGCTGGTGGGCGCCGCTGATCCTGTGCATCCTGCGCTTCGGGCAGGGCTTTGGCCTTGGCGGGGAATGGGGCGGGGCGGCGCTGCTCGCCGTCGAAAACGCCCCGCCGGGATGGCGCGCGCGCTTCGGCATGTTCCCCCAACTGGGCGCGCCGGTCGGCTTCCTCGCGGCCAACGGGCTGTTCCTGATCCTGGGCATGTTCCTCACCGACGAAGACTTTTTCGCCTGGGGCTGGCGTCTCCCGTTCCTTGGCAGCGCGGTGCTGGTGTTCCTGGGCCTCTGGGTTCGCCTGAAACTCAGCGAGACCCCGGAATTTGCCGCCGCCCAGGCCGAAGCGCCGCCGCCCGCCCTGCCCCTTGCCACCCTCTTCTCCCACCATCTGGGCGCAGCGATTGCGGGCACCTTCGCGGTCGTCGCCTGCTTTGCCGTCTATTATATCGCCACCGCCTTCGCGCTCGGATACGGCACCACCACGCTCAACATCGGCCGCGAAACCTTCCTCGCGATCCAGCTCGGCGCGATCCTGTTCATGGCGCTCAGCATCATCATCGCGGGCTGGTGGGCGGACAAGACCAGCCCCACCCGCGTTCTGGTGGCGGGCTGCATCGGCACGGTTCTGATGGGCGTCATCTTCGGCCCCGCCATGGGCACGGGCCAGTTGCTGCCGATCTTCCTGATACTCAGCCTGGCCCTGTTCCTGATGGGCTTTGTCTACGGGCCGCTGGGCGCTTATCTGCCGCACCTGTTCCCCGTCCAGCTTCGCTACACCGGCGCGTCATTCTCATTCAATCTGGGCGGGATCCTCGGCGGCGCGCTGGCCCCCATCGTCGCCACATGGCTGATCCAGGTGCAGGGCGTCGAACTGGTCGGCCTCTACATGTCAGCTGCGGCCGCGATCAGCCTTGGCGGGCTATGGTTCACCAGCCGTAATCCCGCCTGACGGGATCAGGCCGGGATCACCAGACTGGCCTCCAGCCCACCGCCGGTCCGGTTCGCCAGCCGCAGCGCGCCGCCATGCTCCGCTATGATCGCGCGGACCAGCGCCAGCCCCAGCCCCGCGCCGCCAGTCTCCCGGTTGCGCGACCCTTCCATCCGGGTGAACGGCTCAATCATCTCTTCCATGCGGTCATCGGCGATGCCCGGCCCGTCATCGGCGACGACCAGACGGATCGCCCCATCTTCCCGCACCACGGACACATGCGCGCGCTCGCCATAGACGATGGCGTTTTCGATCAGGTTGCGCAGCGCCCGGCGGATCTGCTGCGGCCTTACCGAAGCCACCGCGCGGGCGCTTTCCGCCATGTCGACGGCTGATCCCAGTTCGATAAAGTCCTCGACCACCGCATCGGCCAGCGCGGACAGATCGACCTTCTGCGCGGCTTCCGTGCTGCGTCCCGCCCGCGCCAGCGACAAAATATCCTCCAGCATCCGGTTCATCTCGTCGATCGTCTCGGACATGCGCGCGCGCTCGCCTTCATCCTCGACCGATTCCGCCCGCACCCGCAGCGACGCGAGCGGCGTCCGCAGGTCATGGCCGATCGCGCCCAGCATCCTGTCCTTCTCGTCCAGCATCGCGACGATGCGGCTGCGCATCGCGTTGAATGCGGTGGTCAATTCGCGCACGTCGCCCGGCCCCCGCTCCTCGACCGCGTCGGCCGAACCGGTGCGGGCGAACTGCTGCGCCGACCGCGTCAACTGCCCCAGCGGCCGCGCCAGTCTCCGCCCGACCCACAGCAGCGGGGCCAGCACGATCACGTAAAGGATCAGCGTCTGCCAGGCCAGCCAGCCGCCATAGCGCGCCGGGCGATCGCCTATGCGCGACTGCGTGACGATCCATTTTCCCTGTTCATATTCCGCCGCCATGACCAGCCGGCGGCTTCGCGGACCGCCGCGCTGATCGCCCATCGCGCGCATGCGCACCCGTTCCCACCGGCGCAGGGGCGGCGCGCGGTCCTGCTCGAACACCTGCACCGACAGGACCGGCAAGCCGATGTCGGCGAACATCGCTCGCGCCCTTCTCTCAATCTCCGGCCGCCTGTCGCCGTCCAGCACGGGCATGGCGTCCAAAAAGCGCGCGCGCTGCGGCCGGTTGGCGGCGGGCGGCTCACCCCGGCTGTCCAGCGCGTCGGCGATGCGATAGACGCCGGGCGCCGTCTGCGCCGTCAGCGTCAGCCGGTTGCGCTCCTGCAACAGCAGCCCGAAATTGATCGCCTGCGCCACGAACAGCGCGATGGCGACCAGCATGATGATCTGCCCGGCCAGGCCCTGCGGCCAGAATCGGATGCGCTTCACAGCTTTCTCACATCCGCAGCCAGCGTATAGCCGCCGCCCCACACGGTCTTGATCAGCGTCGGGGTCTTGGGGTCCGGCTCGATCTTCTTGCGCAGACGGCTGATCTGGTTGTCGATCGCCCGGTCGAACGCGTTGGCCTCCCGCCCCTGCGTGATGTCGAGCAACTGGTCGCGGCTCAGCACCTGGTTGGGCCGCGTGGTAAAGGCCAGCATCAGATTATATTCGGCGGTCGACAGCGGCAGGACGACGCCTTCCTGATCCACCAGCACGCGCTCATGCGTCTTTAGCAACCACCCCGCAAAGGCGTAGGTCGCGCCATCGGGCGCGGTCACGCGCTGGCCGCCAGTGGCGACGCGGCGGAAAATCATCTTGATCCGCGCCACCAGCTCGCGCGGTGAAAAGGGCTTCAGCACATAATCGTCCGCGCCCATTTCAAGGCCCACGATCCGGTCCGTCTCCTCGGACTTCGCCGTCAGCAGGATGACGGGAATTTCGCCCGTCTCGCGAATATGGCGGCACAGCGACAGCCCGTCCTCGCCCGGCATCATGATGTCCAGGATGACGAGGTCGATCGCGCTGGCGTTCAGGCGCAGCCGCGCTTCCGCCGCGCTTTCCACGGCGGTCACGCGAAAGCCGTTGCGCGACAGATATTGCGCCAACGGCTCGCGGATCGAACGCTCGTCATCGACGAGCAGCAGATGGGGTTTTTCGCTCATGGGGGATATCTGTCACGACTGTCATCGGCTTGGAAGGGTGGAGGACGCCCCCCACCCCGCCTTGCCCGTTATTTCGTCGGCGCGGCGTCCATGCCGCGACGCTGCTGCCACGCATCGCGCCGAGCCTGCTGCGCCGCCTTCATTTCCTCGGCGGTTACAGAGCCGTCCTTGTTGGCGTCGGCCTTGTCGAACATGGCCATCGGCCGGGCCATGAATTCTGCGCGGGTCAGCACGCCATCCTTCGCGGCCTCGCCCTTCATCCCGCCACGGCCGAACATCATGCCGCCGCCAAAGCCATGATGACCGCCCCGGCCAAAGCGCTTGCCATGGCCTTCCCCGCCACGGCGGTCGGACCGCGCCTGATGAGCGGCGTCGAACTCAGCCTTGCTGATCTGGCCGTTCTTGTCGCTGTCCATCGCGGTGAAGCGCTGGTCCATCCGCGCCTTGCGGGTGATCTCGCGATCTTCCTTCGTCAGCTTGCCGTCGCGATTGGCGTCCATCTTCGTGAAACGCGCATCAAGGGCGGCAGTGAACTCCGCCTTGCTGACCTGGCCGTCCTTGTTGGCGTCGGCCATCGCGATCATGCCGCCGTGGCGGCCTTTGTGGGCACCATCGCCGGGCTGCGCCAGCGCCAGATGCGACACCGCCAGTCCGCCGACGACAAGCGAGCCGACCGCGACCGTGCCAAAAAATTTGCGGATCATTTGATCTTCCTTCCAAAAGGTGACGAACGGCCATCGCCGCTCCTGCAACCCTTATGGGGAAGACTTGTCCCGCAACCTTGTCATGTCACGGCCTAAATTGTCGTAATTTGTAACGGGGCGGCACATGCGCCGCACCACCCCGCCCTTGCGGTCAGGCGTCCCGCCGGCCCAGCAGCCGCAACCGCAGCGCGTTCAGCTTGATGAACCCGGCCGCATCGCGCTGGTCATAGGCGCCCGCATCATCCTCGAACGTCACGACCTTTTCGCTGTAGAGCGAATAAGGCGACTTGCGGCCAACGACATAAACGCCGCCCTTGTACAGCTTCAGCCGGACAGTGCCCGTCACCTTTTCCTGGCTATGGTCGATCGCCGCCTGCAACATCTCGCGCTCAGGGCTGAACCAGAAGCCGTTATAGATCAGCTCGGCATATTTGGGGGCAAGTTCATCCTTCAGATGCGCCGCGCCGCGATCCAGCGTCAGTTGCTCAATCCCGCGATGCGCCAGATGATAGATGGCGCCGCCCGGCGTTTCATACATGCCGCGCGACTTCATGCCGACGAAGCGGTTTTCGACCAGGTCGAGGCGGCCGATGCCATGCTTGCGGCCATATTCGTTCAGCGTTTCCAGCAGCGTCGCCGGGCTCATGCCCACGCCGTTGATCGCGACGCCGTCGCCACGCTCGAAATCGACCGTGATATATTCGGGCGCGTCCGGCGCATCCTCCGGGTTGACGGTGCGCGAATAGACATAGTCGGGCACTTCTTCCCACGGATCTTCCAGCACCTTGCCCTCGGAAGAGGTGTGCAGCATGTTCGCGTCGGTCGAAAACGGGCTTTCGCCGCGCTTGTCCCGCGGGATCGGGATCTGGTGCTGCTCGGCAAATTCGATCAGGCGGGTGCGGCTGGTCAAGTCCCACTCACGCCACGGCGCGATCACCTTGATGTCGGGCGACAGGGCGTAATAGCCCAGTTCGAAACGCACCTGGTCATTGCCCTTGCCCGTCGCGCCATGGCTGACGGCGTCCGCGCCCACCTGCCGCGCGATTTCGATCTGCCGCTTGGCGATCAACGGCCGCGCAATCGACGTGCCCAGCAGATACAGCCCCTCATACAGCGCATTGCTGCGCATCATCGGGAACACATAATCCTTGACGAATTCCTCGCGCAGATCGTCGATGAAGATATGCTCGTCGCGCACGCCCATCAGCTTGGCCTTCTGCCGCGCCGGCTCCAGCTCTTCGCCCTGCCCCAGATCGGCAGTAAAGGTCACCACCTCGCAATTATAGGTCTGCTGCAACCATTTCAGGATCACGCTGGTGTCCAGCCCTCCCGAGAAGGCAAGGACAATGCGATTGATCTTATCGGACATGGATGGAGCGACCTTCCTTAAACTGGCCTTCAAACTGGCGCAAAAATCACCCGCGCGCCGGTATCAGGCGTGGCGCTCAAGTGCAACCGAGTCGGCACGATGGGCATGCAAAAGGGGAGTGACGGCAACTGCCGCCACTCCCTCTATGCGGGTAGCTGAAAAACTCCCGGCCAAAGGCCCGCCTCTTTTAGGCGATGGGCTTACCGCGTCTGCGGTTTGAATCCCATGTTCCGGCCACGATCCGCGCCCAGCCGATAGACCGTCTGCATCTCCGGTTCGGCGCGGGTCATCTGCGGCGGAACGGGGGCAGAAACCGGCGCATGCACCGGGGCATTCTGCCTCTCGCGCTGGGCCAGCAGGTAACGCGCCCGACGCAACCGCTTGCTATGCGTGCGGAACGGATTTTCCGCGCTGGGCGGAGCGGCGACCATTGCCGCCAGACTGCCATGCACGGGCGCGGTGGCATCGACCGGCGACGCTGCGCTGCGGGTCGGGGCCGCAACAGACGCCACCGGCACGGGCTTGGTCGCCATCGGTTCATCGCGAACAGGCGTTTGGGCATAGGGCGCCACCGCGACCTCATCTACCCTGCGACGACGCAAGGCCGCAGCTCCGCCCAGACCCAGCAACAGCAAAGCGCCGCCACCCAGCGCCCAGTAAAGCGATTCGTCAGGGACGCTGCCCGCCGCTGCTGGCTGCTCCTGCACCACTGGATCGGCAGCCGTCGTTTCAGGCGCACTCATATTCGGGGCCACCGGGGCTACTGGCGCGGACGCGGCCTCCTGCGGCTGCGCGGTATCTGCCACCGGCTCGCGCGGCGCTGGCGTCGCAGTGGGCGGTGTCGCAGTGGCGGCACGCGACGGCTGTGGCCGTTGGGCGGCAACCCTGCGTTCTGTGCTTTCTGCTGGAGCGGCGGTCGGCGCGGCTGTGGCTGCCTGATCGGCTTCCGACGCCGCGACCGCAGCGGCAATGCGCTCATCGACCGACTGGGTCGGCTGCACCATGGGCGTCGAAGGGGCCATGACCGGCGCTGGCGCCGCCGGCGGGACAACCTCCGTGGGCACCGGGGCAGATACCGGTGGAGCGACCTCTTCCTGCGCAAAAGCATAGGTGGGACCAAAGGCCAGAACAGCGGCAATCGCGGCGCCGGCCGAACGAACGAACAGGCTATATCCTCTCATAGTCCCAACTCAACGGACAGGGCGACGAAATGACGGCAACCACGTCACAAGATTCAGGACGAATCGATGCAGATCATCGACGGACGGATACAGATAACAGGAATATTAATGGATGTTCATCCAGACTTATAGCCTGTGGCGGATTTTCTTTGCTTCAATGCCTCACGATTATTGAGGATCATCTTCCGGCAGTTCACGACGATTGCCCTCTATCCGCTGGGTCTGCCGCACCTCTTCCTGAAGGCTGGCCTGCCGCTCCGCCTTCGTGCGCCCGAACTTGGCGCGATTGGCCGCAGCCACCCGCTCCTTCTCGCCCCGCGCCTTGGCCTTGCGCGCCTGTCTCAGATTGATGATGTCGCCCATGGCTGCTCCCCTGGCAGCGGTCCGATGAAAGGACGGTGAAGCCGGTAGCGGCGATTGAACCCGCATCACGAGCTTTCGTCAACATCCCAACGTCATCGACACGAAGATGGCGCTTAACCCGGCGCGACAATTGCACTATCACCGCTGCATGGCCACGCCTTCCCTGCGCCAACTGGACATTTTCGCGCAGATGGTGGCCGCCGGCGGCATCACCCGATGCGCCCGCGACACCGGCCTTTCAGCCGACGATATCGCGCGCGACATCGCATCGCTGGAAATGCGCCTCGGCTACAAGCTGTTCGAGGATCTTCCCGATCGCCAGCGGCTGACCCCCGCCGGGCGCAAGACGGCCGAAGCCATGACGCTGCTGTCGCACGACCGCTCTGCCAACTGGACCATGGATGAACCCGAAGCAGCGCCGCCAGTAATCGACGCCGCGCCGCCCGCTTCGGAACCGGTCCGGCAATCCATCATCCTCGCCGCGCCCGCGCCGGTGTTCGGCCATTTCCAGGACGCGCTGGCTGCGTTCGAAGCGGCGAATGAAGATGTCGCGATCACGCTCGACCTGTCCATCCATCTGGCTGACGAAGCGCGCCGCGCGCTGGAACAGGGCCGCGTCGACATCGCCTATTTCTACGCCCTGGGCGAATCGGCGGGCCTTCCTTCCCGCTATGGCTGGTCGGAACAGATCAACATCTATGCGGGCGCCGATCATCCCCTCGCCCGCCGCGACAGCGTGTCGCCCGAGGAACTGCGGATCAGCCCGACGCTGGCCATGGAACCGCACAACGCGCTCCGTCGCATCATCGACGAAGCGCTGGATCGGGACGGGATCATCCTGGGAGATCCCGTGCTGGAAACCGACAATATGTTCGACATCATGACCATATTGCGGGAAGGGGCGGGCTGCTTCGCCGCCTTCGGCCCGCTGGCCCGCGACCTTGGCCGGATGACCGGCATCCGTCGCCTCGCGCTCGAAAGACCGCTGCCCGCCATCGAAGTGCGACAGGCCCTGCGCGCCCAACCGGAAACGAACCCGGCGGCGGTTGCACTCGCGGAATTTCTATTCCTCTGACGCCAATCGGCTGCGCCCCACAAAGCTGCCAACGCCCCACGCCATGGGCGGCGGAGCTTCTCGCAGCGTACCCGTCACACTGCTTTACCCGGTCAATGCGAGCCGCTGCCACGCCGCACATTCTCAAGGCGGACCTTATCAAGGGCTGACCTGATCTAAGGCTGACCTGATCTAAGGCTGACCTGATCGAAGGCGGACCTTAATCCGAGGCTTAGGCTTCTCACGGCACGCCCATGAAATAGCTGATAATGGCAGTTGATATGTTATATCGTTTTAGCTAGACCGCGCGCCAAGATCATTTCGATTAAGGGTTTAACTCATGCATTTGCCGCTGCTCCGCGCCGGTTCCGCCATTTCCGCCCTTTGCCTCGCGTTCCCCGCAGCATCGCAGACCGATACTACACCCACCCCGCCAAACGCCTATCATGACGATCGGGCCGACATCATCGTCACCGCCCTCATCCCACGCAGGCAGGGCGACATCCTTTCAGGCACATCGGTCATCTCGGGCGCGGAACTGACCCGCTCCCTGCGCCCCACCATCGGCGAAACGCTGGCGCATCTGCCGGGCGTCTCGGCCACTTCCTTTGGCCCCAATGCCTCGCGCCCGGTGCTGCGCGGCTTTCAGGGTGAACGAGTGCGCATCCTGACCGACGGCATCGGCAGCTTCGACGTATCCAACACCTCGGTCGATCACGCCGTCGCCATCAACCCGCTGACCGCCGACCGCATCGAAATACTGCGCGGACCGTCGGCGCTTCTATACGGCTCCTCCGCGATCGGCGGCGTCGTCAATGTCATCGACAGCCGCATTCCGCGACGGATCCCGGACGAGCCAATCCATGTGGACGGCATCGCCACCTATGGCAGCGCGGCGGATGAACGGACTGTCGCTGGAGAGATTGAGGTGCCGCTGGGCGGCGGGCTGGTCGCTCATGCCGACGGCAGCTACACCAGGACCGGCAACCTGCGGACCGGCGGCTATATCCTGGCAGCGCCGCTTCGCGCCATAGCGGCCAATTCCGACGAAGAGGAAATTCGCGAAGACGGGCGCCTGCGCGGCAAGCTGCCCAATACCGCGGCCGAAACATGGGAAGTGGCGGGCGGCCTGGCCTATGTCGGCGATCGCGGGAACCTGGGCTTTTCCGTTTCGCACAGCGAAAACCGTTACGGCGTACCATCGCGCATCGATGTGACGGAGGCCGACCATGACCATGACGACGATCACGATCACGATCACGAAGAAGAACATGGTCATTCACACGAAGACGTGACCCTGGCCATGCGGCAGACGCGCGCGGACCTGCGCGGCGAAGTTGCGGTGAATGGCGGATTTATCGACAGTATCCGGCTGCGCGCCGGTTGGGCGAGCTACCGGCATGACGAAATCGAGCCTGACGGCGAAATCGGCACCACATTCCGCAATCAGTCGATGGAAAGTCGGCTGGAGCTGATCCAGTCCCGCCGTGGCAATTGGGATGGCGCATCCGGCGTGCAATATTTCACCCGCCGCTTTTCCGCCAATGGCGAAGAGAAATTCCTGCCCAAGAATGACACGGAGCAGTTGGGCTTCTTCACCCTGCAATCGGTCGATCTGGGCGATACGCGGCTGGAAGCAGGCGCGCGCTATGAAAAGACCAAGCTGCGTTCGGCCCCCGATGCCGACCTGTTCATCGCGGCCCAGCGGCGCAACTTTGACGCTTTTTCAGCATCGGTCGGGGCGAGCCAGCAGATCGTTCCGGGCTGGCGGCTGGGGCTGAACCTTGCCCGCACGGAACGCGCGCCATCCGCCGAAGAATTGTTCGCGCGCGGTAATCACGCGGGCACCCAGGCGTTTGAACTGGGCGATCCGAGCTTTGGCCTGGAAAAAAGCTGGGGGGTGGAAGGCACGCTGCGCGGTCGGGGTGACGGCTACAACCTGTCGCTGTCCGCCTATCACAACTGGTTCAATGGTTATATCTACGACGCCATCGTGGACGACAGCGTGTGCATGGCCGCCAATGGGGGCGCGGAACTGGAATTTCCATGCTTCCAATATGCGCAGGCGGATGCCCGCTATTGGGGCTTTGAGGCGGAGGCTTCGGTCAAGCTGGGGCAGATCGGCCGTTACGCCGTCAATCTGGATGGCGTAGCCGACTATGTGCGCGCCACCATCACCGGGTCCGGCCCGGCTCCCCGCATCCCGCCGCTTCGCTTGCTGGGCGGGCTGGAGTTGCAGGACGATCGGCTGACGCTGCGCGGCGAAGTGGAGCACAGCTTCGCGCAAGACCGGATCGCAGCGACCGAAACGCGCACCGGCGGCTTTACGCTGGTCAACGCGTCGCTGTCCTTCAAACCGTTCAGCGGCAACGACCGTACCAGCATCACCGTCAGCGCCAATAATATCTTCGACGTGGAGACGCGGCGTCATGCCAGCGTGCTGAAGGATTATGCGCCGCTCGCCGGACGGGACATTCGCGTGACGGCGCGGCTGTCGATCTAATCTAGTTGATTGCGCTATGTGACGTTTTCGTTACATGGCGCTTCCATGGATGAAGGGCGACCAGACATTGGCGCGGCCAGCCGCGCTGCGCTGGAGCTATGGTGATGCGCCAGATCGCCGCGTTGCCCTATGCCACGGACGCAGACGGGTCGATGCGCATATTGCTGATAACGTCGCGCGAGACGCGGCGTTGGGTGATACCCAAGGGCAATCGTATCAAGGGCATGGCCGGTCACCGCGCCGCCGAGGTCGAAGCCTATGAGGAAGCGGGCATCCACGGCATCGCCTGCCCGTCGCCCCTGGGCCGCTATTGCTATGACAAGCGCCGCCGCAAGGGCGGCTCCCGCGAAGCCACGGTCGAAGTGTTTCCCCTCGCAGTAACCGGCCAGCTATCGCACTGGCCCGAGCGTGGGCAAAGGGAACTGCGCTGGTTTCCGGTATCGGAGGCCGCAAAAGCAGTCGATGAACCCGATCTTCAAACCATCATCGCGGCCTTTCGCGAACCGCCGCGAGATCCGGGCTGGTTCATCCGAATGCTGCTTCGGGTCAAGGAATGGCAAAGCGAAAGGACTGGAATGCTGCGGTGGTTTCACGCGCTGATGCCCAAACAGGGGCGTTTCTTCGAACAGTTTGAGGATCATGCCGCAATGCTGGTCGCGGGTGCGGATGCGCTCGCCAAGCTGCTGAAGGGCGGCCCGGACATGGACGCGCATATCCAGGAGATTTCCGCGCGCGAGCATGAGGCGGACGACATCATCCGCGAGGTGCTGCAGGATGTGCGGCGGATCTTCGTGACGCCATTCGACCGCAGCGCCATCACCGGCCTGATCGGGGTCATGGACGACGCCATCGACCAGATGAACCAGACGGCCAAGGCAATCGCGCTGTTCGAGGTCAAGGACTTCGCGCCGCAGATGCAGGACATGAGCGCGCTCATCGTCGAATGCGCGCGCATCACTGCCGAAGCGATGCCGCTGCTGCGCTCGCTCAATCTCCATTCCGTCCGCCTCCACGACCTGACCGAGCGATTGGTCAAGCTGGAGGGCCATGCCGACATCCTGCATGAAGCGGGCCTGAAGGCGCTCTACAACCAGGCGCGGCAGGGCAATCCCATGGACTTCGTCGTCGGCAACGAGATTTACGCGCATCTGGAAAAGGTGACCGACCGTTTCGAGGACGTCGCCAATGAAATTTCCGGGCTGGTCATCGACCACGCCTGACGCCCAATCCCACCCCCGTTTGGACTGATGCTGTCGAAGCCCGCGCGTCTTCGACAATGTCAGGGCGGGCGGATGAATGAACCCCGGACACAAGCCAGGTCACCATGGAAGCCCAACTCGCCTTCCCGCTGCTCGTCGCCCTGATCGGCGTCGCGCTCGCCTTCGACTTTCTGAACGGCCTGCACGACGCTGCGAACTCGATCGCCACGATCGTTTCGACCCGCGTTTTGAAGCCGCAATATGCGGTTGCCTGGGCCGCGTTCTTCAATTTCATCGCCTTCCTCTTCTTCGGCCTGCATGTCGCCGAAACCGTCGGGAAAGGCATTGTCGATGCCAATATCATCGACCCGCCGGTGATCTTCGGCGCGCTGATGGGGGCCATCGCCTGGAACCTCATCACCTGGGGCCTCGGCATCCCGTCCTCCTCCAGCCATGCTCTGATCGGCGGCCTGCTCGGCGCGGGCACGGCCAAGGCGGGGCTGGGCGCAGTCGTCTGGAGCGGCGTGTTCAAGACCAGCGCGGCCATCGTCATGTCGCCGGCGATCGGCCTCATTCTGGCGCTTTTCCTCGTGCTGCTCATCAGCTGGATTTTCCGCCGATTTACGCCCCAGAGCGCGGACCGGGTTTTCCGCAAGCTCCAGCTTGTCTCAGCCTCGCTCTACTCGCTGGGCCATGGCGGCAATGACGCGCAGAAGACGATGGGCATCATCGCGGTGCTGCTTTATTCGCAGGGCATGCTGACGGGCGGCTTTCATGTCCCCTTCTGGGTGGTGATTTCCTGCCAGGCGGCGATGGGCCTTGGCACGTTGCTGGGCGGCTGGAAGATCGTCCACACCATGGGGTCGAAAATCACGCGGCTCACCCCGTCACAGGGTTTCTGCGCCGAAACGGGGGGAGCGATAACCCTGTTCATGGCCACGCATCTGGGCGTGCCGGTTTCCACCACGCACACGATCACCGGCGCCATCGTCGGCGTGGGCGCGTCGCGGCGGCTGTCGGCCGTCCGCTGGAACGTGGCGTCCAGCATCGTCGTCGCCTGGGTCGTGACCCTGCCAGCCGCTGGTTTGATAGGCGCAGGCTTCTATCACCTGACGCGCCTGTTCTGACCAGACGGAAGAATGGACTGCCCGCCCCCTTCACAAAGCGATGTGGCGGCTCTATATGCAGTCTTGGAAATCCGGCCCCTGTCATGCTTCGGTTTGATGAGGGCCGGCCCCCGGATCGCCCGGGGATCGGTTTTGGTTAGCGCGCGAAACCGGCGGGATTGGGCGGAAAACGGCGGGTCAAAAAGTGCTGACAGTGCGGATCGGACAGTCCCGGCCCGCACTTTTTTGCGTGGCAGGCAAAGGGCGAATCACCCCCTTTTCCGCCGCGTCAGGCTGAAAATTTCGCTGTGATGCGAAAAAACGCGACGACTTACAGGCAGGAAACGCAATGGCGACCAAAGCTCTCCCCACGATCAGCAATACCGGCGCTAAGAAGCGCATAAGGAAGGTATTCGGCGACATCCACGAAGTCGTCCAGATGCCGAACCTGATCGAGGTTCAGCGGGAGAGCTACGAACAGTTCCTCCGCTCGGACCCGTCGATCGGCTATGTCTCGGGCCTCGAAAAGACCTTGCGCTCGGTCTTCCCGATCCGCGACTTTGCTGGCACCGCCGAAATGGACTTCGTCCATTACGAGCTGGAAGAGCCCAAGTATGACGTCGAGGAATGCCGTCAGCGCGGCATCACCTACGCCGCGCCGATGCGCGTCACGCTGCGCCTGATCGTGTTCGAAGTCGATCAGGACACCGAAACCCGTTCCGTGCTCGATATCAAGGAGCAGGACGTCTACATGGGCGACATGCCGCTCATGACCGGCAACGGCACCTTCATCGTCAACGGAACCGAGCGCGTCATCGTGTCGCAGATGCACCGCTCGCCGGGCGTGCTGTTCGACCACGACCGTGGCAAGACCCACTCGTCGGGCAAATATCTCTTCGCCGCCCGCGTAATTCCTTACCGTGGCTCATGGCTCGATTTCGAATTCGACGCCAAGGACATCGTCAACGTCCGCATCGACCGCAAGCGCAAGCTGCCGGTCACCGCGCTGCTCTATGCGCTGGGCCTGACGCCCGAGGACATGCTCGGCTATTTCTACAACAAGGTCACCTTCGTCCGTGGCGAAGGCGGCTGGCAGATCCCCTACACCGCCGAAGCATGGCGCGGTCAGAAGCCCGCCTTCGACATCGTCGATGCCAAGTCGGGTGAAGTCGTGTTCGCCGCGGGCCAGAAGATTTCGCCCCGCGCCGCCAACAAGGCGGAGAAGGACGGGCTTGAAACCCTGCTGATCCCGACCGAGGAAGTCTATGGCCGCTACAGCGCCTATGACCTCATCAACGAGAGCACCGGCGAAATCTACATCGAAGCCGGTGACGAAGTGTCGCCCGAAAACCTTGAAAAGCTGGACAAGGCGGGCATCGACCGCCTTGAACTGCTCGACATCGATCATGTCACCACCGGTCCCTGGATCCGCAACACGCTGAAGGCCGACAAGGCCGAGGAACGCGACCAGGCGCTGGCCGACATCTATCGTGTGATGCGCCCCGGCGAACCGCCGACGAAGGAAACCGCCGAAGCGCTGTTCGCCGGCCTGTTCTTCGATCCCGAGCGCTATGACCTCTCGGCCGTGGGCCGCGTGAAGCTCAACATGCGCCTCGACCTTGATGCCGAGGACACCGTCACCACCCTGCGCACCGAGGACATCCTCGCGGTCGTCAAGGAACTGGTGAACCTGAAGGACGGCAAGGGCGAGATCGACGACATCGACAATCTCGGCAACCGCCGCGTCCGCTCGGTGGGCGAGCTGCTGGAAAACCAGTATCGCGTCGGCCTGCTGCGCATGGAACGTGCGGTCAAGGAGCGCATGTCGTCCGTCGATGTGTCGACCGTGATGCCCAACGACCTCATCAACGCCAAGCCCGCCGTGGCTGCAGTTCGTGAGTTCTTCGGCTCCTCGCAGCTGTCGCAGTTCATGGATCAGACCAACCCGCTGTCGGAAGTCACCCACAAGCGTCGCGTGTCGGCGCTTGGGCCGGGCGGTCTGACCCGCGAGCGCGCGGGCTTTGAAGTCCGCGACGTTCACCCGACCCATTATGGCCGTATCTGCCCGATCGAAACGCCCGAAGGCCCGAACATCGGTCTGATCAACAGCCTCGCCACCTTCAGCCGCGTCAACAAATATGGCTTCATCGAAACGCCTTATCGCAAGGTGATCGACGGCAAGGTGACCAACGAGGTCGTCTATCTGTCGGCCATGGAAGAAGCCAAGCACACGATCGCGCAGGCGAACGCCGAACTGACCGCGGAAGGGACGCTCGCCGAAGACCTGATCTCGGCGCGTGAAGCGGGCGAATTCCTGATGGCGCCCAAGGACCACATCACCCTGATGGACGTCAGCCCCAAGCAGCTGGTGTCGGTCGCGGCCTCGCTCATTCCGTTCCTGGAAAACGATGACGCCAACCGCGCGCTCATGGGATCGAACATGCAGCGTCAGGCCGTGCCGCTCGTCCGTGCGGAGGCGCCCTTCGTCGGCACCGGCATGGAAGGCACGGTTGCCCGCGACTCCGGCGCTGCGATCACTTCGCGCCGTGCTGGCATCATCGACCAGGTGGACGCGACCCGTATCGTTATCCGCGCCACCGGCGATATCGAACCGGGTCAATCGGGCGTCGATATCTACACGCTCCAGAAGTTCCAGCGTTCCAACCAGGACACCTGCATCAACCAGCGTCCGCTGGTGAAGGTGGGTGACCTGATCGAAGCTGGCGACGTCATCGCCGACGGTCCTTCGACCGAGTTCGGCGAGCTGGCGCTGGGCCGCAACACGCTCGTCGCGTTCATGCCGTGGAATGGCTACAACTACGAAGACTCCATCCTGATCTCCGAACGGATCGTGAAGGATGACGTCTTCACCTCGATCCATATCGAGGAGTTCGAGGTCATGGCCCGCGACACCAAGCTGGGGCCGGAAGACATCACCCGCGACATCCCCAACGTCGGCGAGGAAGCGCTGCGCAACCTTGACGAAGCGGGCATCGTCTATATCGGCGCCGAAGTGGAGCCAGGCGACATTCTGGTCGGCAAGATCACCCCCAAGGGTGAATCGCCGATGACCCCGGAAGAAAAGCTGCTCCGCGCGATCTTCGGTGAAAAGGCATCCGATGTGCGCGACACCTCGCTGCGTCTGCCGCCGGGCGTTGCCGGGACGGTCGTGGAAGTCCGCGTGTTCAACCGCCACGGCATCGACAAGGACGAACGCGCCATGGCGATCGAGCGGGAGGAAATCGACCGCCTCGCCAAGGACCGTGAGGACGAACGCGGCATCCTCAACCGCGCGACCTTCAACCGCCTCCAGGAAATGCTGCTCGGCCAGACCGCCACGGCTGCTCCCAAGGGCGTCAAGAAGGGTGTCGAGATCGACGAGGCCCTGCTGGCCGAAGTTGAGCGGCATGAATGGTGGAAGTTCGCGGTTGCCGACGACGCCCGTCAGGCTGGCATCGAAGCCGTCAAGGCGCAGTATGACGAAGCGGTGAAACTGATCGTCGAGAAGTTCGAGGATCGCGTCGACAAGCTGCAGCGCGGCGACGAGCTGCCCCCGGGCGTGCTCAAGATGGTCAAGGTGTTCGTCGCGGTGAAGCGCAAGCTGCAGCCGGGCGACAAGATGGCCGGTCGTCACGGGAACAAGGGTGTGATTTCGCGCATCCTGCCGATCGAGGACATGCCGTTCCTGGAAGACGGCACCCATGTCGACATCGTGCTGAACCCGCTGGGCGTGCCGTCGCGCATGAACGTCGGTCAGATCTTCGAAACGCATCTTGGCTGGGCCGCGCGCGGTCTGGGCCAGCAGCTCAAGCATGCGCTGGAGGAATGGCGTGAGGCCAATCCGAACGCGCAGGGCGGCGAGATGCCGGACGCGGTGAAGACCCGTCTGCTCGAAACCTATGGCCCGCAATATGCCGACCAGATCGAAGGCCGCACGGCCGAACAGATCATCGACCTTGCAGAGCATCTTGAACGCGGCGTGCCCATGGCTACCCCGGTGTTCGACGGCGCCCGCGAAGCCGACGTGTCGGAAATGCTGTCGCTTGCCGGACTGCACACTTCGGGTCAGTCGGATCTCTATGACGGCCGCACCGGCGACCGTTTCGACCGCAAGGTGACTGTCGGCATCATCTACATGCTGAAACTGCACCACTTGGTCGATGACAAGATCCACGCGCGTTCCATCGGCCCCTACAGCCTCGTTACCCAGCAGCCGCTGGGTGGTAAGGCGCAGTTCGGTGGCCAGCGCTTCGGTGAAATGGAGGTGTGGGCGCTCCAGGCCTATGGCGCCGCCTACACGCTGCAGGAAATGCTGACGGTGAAGTCGGACGACGTTGTCGGCCGTACCAAGGTCTACGAAGCGATCGTCAAGGGCGACGACACCTTCGAAGCCGGCATCCCCGAAAGCTTCAACGTGCTGGTCAAGGAAATGCGCTCGCTGGGCCTCAACGTCGAACTCGCCGCGATGGACGAGATCGCCGAGGATGACGACGGCTTCGCGCAGGCGGCGGAATAAGGGAAACTGCGGGCACTGCCTTACAACGGCAGTGCTCCTCCCCTCCTTCGCTCCAAAGATTTGCCCTCATGAGGGAATGAAAAAATGAACGAACTGACCAACTTCGCCAATCCGGTCCAGAAGCCGGAAACCTTCGACCAGATCCAGATCGGCCTTGCCTCGCCAGAGCGCATCCGCAGCTGGTCCTTCGGTGAGATCAAGAAGCCGGAAACCATCAACTATCGCACGTTCAAGCCCGAGCGTGACGGCCTGTTCTGCGCGCGCATCTTCGGTCCGATCAAGGACTATGAGTGCCTATGCGGCAAGTACAAGCGCATGAAGTATAAGGGCATCGTCTGCGAAAAGTGCGGTGTCGAAGTCACGGTGTCGAAGGTCCGCCGCGAGCGGATGGGCCATATCGAACTGGCCGCTCCTGTCGCGCACATCTGGTTCCTGAAGTCGCTGCCCTCGCGCATCGGCCTGCTGCTCGACATGCAGTTGAAGCAGCTTGAGCGCGTCCTTTACTTCGAATCCTACATCGTCACCGAGCCGGGCCTGACCCCGCTCGAAAAGTTCCAGCTTCTCAACGAAGACGAACTGCTCGACGCGCAGGACGAATATGGCGAAGACGCCTTCTCCGCCGGGATCGGCGCGGAAGCGGTCAAGCAGATGCTGATGGACCTCGACCTTGAAGGCGAGAAGCAGGCGCTGCTGGACGAACTGGCCGTCACCAAGTCGGAACTGAAGCCCAAGAAGATCATCAAGCGCCTGAAGGTCGTTGAGAGCTTCCTGGAATCGGGCAACCGCCCCGAATGGATGATCCTGGACGTCGTGCCGGTCATCCCGCCCGAACTGCGCCCGCTGGTGCCGCTGGACGGCGGCCGTTTCGCGACCTCGGACCTCAACGACCTCTACCGCCGCGTCATCAACCGCAACAACCGTTTGAAGCGCCTGATGGAACTGCGCGCGCCGGACATCATCGTCCGCAACGAAAAGCGCATGTTGCAGGAAGCCGTTGACGCCCTGTTCGACAATGGCCGTCGCGGTCGTGTCATCACCGGGGCTAACAAGCGTCCGCTGAAGTCCTTGTCCGACATGCTCAAGGGCAAGCAGGGCCGCTTCCGTCAGAACCTGCTCGGCAAGCGCGTCGACTATTCGGGTCGTTCGGTCATCGTGACCGGCCCGGAACTCAAGCTGCACCAGTGCGGCCTGCCCAAGAAGATGGCGCTCGAACTGTTCAAGCCCTTCATCTACGCCCGCCTCGACGCCAAGGGTCTGTCCATGACCCTGAAGCAGGCGAAGAAGTGGGTCGAAAAGGAGCGCAAGGAAGTCTGGGACATCCTGGACGAAGTGATCCGCGAGCATCCGGTCATGCTGAACCGCGCGCCGACGCTTCACCGCCTCGGCATCCAGGCGTTCGAACCCGTGCTGATCGAAGGTAAGGCGATCCAGCTGCATCCGCTGGTCTGCTCGGCCTTCAACGCCGACTTCGACGGTGACCAGATGGCCGTCCACGTTCCGCTGAGCCTTGAGGCCCAGCTGGAAGCGCGCGTGCTGATGATGTCGACCAACAACATCCTCAGCCCCGCGAACGGCAAGCCGATCATCGTTCCGTCGCAGGACATGGTTCTGGGTATCTATTACCTGTCCATGGAACGCGAAGGCGAGCCGGGCGAAGGCATGCTGCTTTCGGACATGCAGGAGGTCCACCAGGCCCTTTATGCCAAGGCCGTCACGCTGCACTCGAAGATCATCAGCCGCGTGCCGCAGACCGACGAAGCCGGCAATCAGTATATGAAGCGCTTCGAAACGACGCCGGGCCGCATGCTGCTGGGCGAATGTCTGCCCAAGTCGCACAAGGTGCCCTTCGACGTCGTCAACCGCCTTCTCACCAAGAAGGAAATCGGTGACGTCATCGATCAGGTCTATCGTCACACGGGTCAGAAGGACACGGTGCTGTTCGCCGACGCCATCATGGCGCTGGGCTTCCGCCACGCGTTCCAGGCCGGCATTTCGTTCGGCAAGGACGACATGGTGATCCCGGACTCGAAGGAAGGGACCGTCGCCGAAACCAAGGCGCTGGTCGCCGACTATGAGCAGCAGTATCAGGACGGCCTGATTACCCAGCAGGAAAAGTACAATAAGGTCATCGACGCCTGGAGCCGTTGCGGCGACGTGGTGGCGAACGCCATGATGGACGAAATCCGCGCCCAGCCCAAGGATCCGCAGACCGGCCGCCTCGCGCAGATCAACTCGATCTACATGATGGCGCACTCCGGCGCCCGTGGTAGCCAGGCCCAGATGAAGCAGCTTGCCGGTATGCGCGGCCTGATGGCCAAGCCGAGCGGCGAGATCATCGAAACGCCGATCATCTCGAACTTCAAGGAAGGCCTGACCGTCCTTGAATATTTCAACTCCACCCACGGCGCTCGTAAGGGTCTGGCCGATACCGCGCTCAAGACGGCGAACTCGGGTTACCTGACCCGCCGTCTGGTCGATGTCAGCCAGGACTGCACCATCGTCGAGGAAGATTGCGGCACCGACAAGGCGCTGGAGATGAAGGCCATCGTCCAGGGTGGTTCCGTCATCGCCTCGCTCGGCGAGCGTATCCTGGGCCGCACCACGGCGCAGGACATCGTCGACAGCAAGGATGGCGCCATCATCGTGCCGATCGGCACGCTGCTGGATGAAGCGCTGGTGGCGCAGATCGAAGCCATCGGCACGCAGTCCGTGAAAATCCGCTCGCCTCTCATCTGCGAAAGCAGGATGGGCGTCTGCGGCAAGTGCTACGGCCGCGACCTCGCTCGTGGTACGCCGGTCAATATCGGCGAAGCGGTCGGCGTCATTGCGGCGCAGTCCATCGGTGAACCGGGAACGCAGCTTACCATGCGTACCTTCCACATCGGCGGCGCGGCGAACTTCAACGAAACGTCGAACCTGGAAGCCCTGTCGGACGGCACGATCGAACTGCGGGACATGCCGACCATCATGGACAAGAATGGCCGTCGCCTGTCGCTCGCCCGCAACGGCGAGATCGCGATCATCGACAATGAGGGCCGCGAACGCGAAACGCACCGCCTGCCTTACGGCGCCACCATCCTGTTCGCAGATGGCGACGCGGTGAAGAAGGGTGAGCGCTTCGCCGAGTGGGATCCCTTCACCATGCCGGTGATTACCGAAAAGCCGGGCATCGTGAAGTATCAGGACCTGATCGACGGCAAGACGCTGACCGAACAGACCGACGAAGCGACGGGTATCGCCCAGCGCGTCGTCACCGAACATCGCGGTTCCGCCCGTACCAAGGAGGATCTACGTCCCCGCCTCACCCTGCTCGACGACGAGTCGGGCGAAGCTGCCCGCTACATGCTGGCGGTGGGTGCGACCCTGTCGGTCGATGATGGTGCGCAGGTTCAGGCTGGCGACGTGCTGGCGCGTGTCAGCCGTGAAGCGGCCAAGACCCGCGACATCACCGGTGGTCTGCCGCGCGTCGCTGAACTGTTCGAAGCCCGCAAGCCCAAGGACAATGCGATCATTGCCAAGGTGTCGGGCCGCGTCCAGTTCCTCAAGGATTACAAGGCGAAGCGCAAGATCGCCATCAATCCCGAGGATGGCGGCGAGCCGGTCGAATATCTGATCCCCAAGAGCAAGGTGATCGACGTTCAGGAAGGCGACTATGTGAAGCGCGGCGACAACCTGATCGGTGGTTCGCCCGACCCGCATGACATTCTGGAAGTTCTCGGCATCGAGCCGCTGGCCGAATATCTGGTCGCGGAAATCCAGGAAGTCTATCGCTTGCAGGGCGTGAAGATCAACGACAAGCACATCGAAACGATCGTTCGTCAGATGCTGCAAAAGGTCGAGATCATCGAGTCCGGCGACACCACGCTGCTGGTGGGCGAACAGGTCGATCGCGAGGAAATGGACGAAATCAACGCGAAACTTCCGGCGGGTTACCAGCCCGCCGCAGGCAAGCCGGTGCTGCTCGGCATCACCAAGGCTTCGCTGCAGACGCGCTCGTTCATCTCGGCCGCATCCTTCCAGGAAACGACCCGCGTTCTCACGGAAGCGGCCGTTCAGGGCAAGAAGGACACGCTTGTTGGCTTGAAGGAAAACGTCATCGTCGGCCGTCTCATCCCGGCAGGCACCGGCGCTGGCATGAACCGCATGCGCGTTGCCGCCTCGTCGCGTGATGCGGCGATGCGGGCCGCGCTGCGGGCCTCCAGCCAGGTTGACCTGATCGCGCCCAAGACCGCTGCCGCCGAGCATGCCGCCGAACTGGCGCAGGGCCCGGAAGCAGCGATCGGTGACGATCCGCTGGCCGCGGTCCAGGGTGAGGACTTCACCACCCAGGACCTCGACTGAGACCTTTGAAATAAGGGACGCCGCTTCCTACATCAGGAACGGCTCCCAAGCCCATCGATCCCGCAAGGGAAGATGAAAAGAGCCCGCCGGACGCGTCATCGTGTTCGGCGGGTTTTTCAATGAATGGACATCGCAAGACCCTTGACCAATCCCGGCGAGCGGCCTATCTGCGGCCTCCCGAGCGGGGCATGCCCCGCTTCGATGCCCGATCGTCTAAAGGTAAGACTACGGACTCTGACTCCGTCAATTGAGGTTCGAATCCTCATCGGGCATCCAAATCTTCTTCAATAAAATCAGCAGCTTACGCGAGCAAAGATGTCGGAACTGCCGCAGTTTCATGTTGCATGTGATTTCCGCCGATTTCCGCCATTTTCCTAGGATTTCTGAGCGTTCCCGGCGGCTCCATGCAACATGGATGCAACATGAGAATGAGCTCGAAACCGCCCTCTTCACGACGTTCGACGGTCGGCTGCTGCTCTCAGCAGTCATTCATTGTCCCACTCGTTTGGTAAGCTGAGCAGGCTGTCCCAAGGGTTGGGGGCCGGTCTGGTTGCCACATCCTCGCCAATTATGATCTCGATGGTGCGCGCATTCAGGTCCATCACAATACGGACGTTTGAAATGCCGGCTGCCTTAACAGCCTTCAGCGCGCGGTCCATGTCGGCTTGGGTAATTCGTGCGGGATGAGTCACCGGCGAGCGTCGATCATTGTTGGGATTGGCTTCTCATGGCTAGCAGATATGCATGCTTCCTGCGGTGAGCCCGCAGATAGGACGCGAGGGAAGGATTGTATCATCATGCACCACGGCGATGTCGGCTTTCAAGATCGACCAATCGAGCGTCAGAATGATGACGCCTTGGATAGGGGCGCACTCGTTGAAAGCTTGATCCGCTCACTCGTCCGCGATGAAGTTGATCCCAATGGCCGCGTAACGGCTAGGCGAGCGCGCGGCTACGTGGTCGGCCTTACCGGTAGCTGGGGACTTGGCAAATCCAGCATTCTGAACCTTCTGAAGCTCAAACTCAGCTCTATGGATCGCGTTATCGTCTGCCTCTTCAATCCATGGCTCTTCAACGGTCGGGACGAACTGCTCCGCGGCTTCTTCAGCGAGCTCCGTGACGCAATGGGTAGGAGCAGCACCGAGAGCGCTCGAGGCATGGTTGCAGCGCTCGACCAGTACTGGGGCGCAATCGACCTCGCTGCGCATGCCAGCGCAGCATTCATCGATCTGCATGGCGGTGGTGGCGCCGCGACAACCGGATGGACCAAATGGAAGGACAGACTGCGGGCGGCAATCAAAAAGCCTGCGGACCGCTCACCCCAGCAGGAGAGGCGGTCTCTTGAGAAGAAGCTCAAGGAGAGTAACTCAGCGATCGTAGTGTTAGTTGATGAGCTCGACCGGGTCGAAGACGAAGAAGTTCGTGCCGTTGCTCAGCTGATCAAAGCGATCGGGGATATCAAGGGAGTGTCATACCTCGTCGCGTACGATCCAAAGAGAGTCACAGAGGCTCTTGGGCGCGGCGACCACAAGCGCGGAGAAGCCTACTTGGAGAAAATCGTTCAGTATCCAATTCCTTTGCGGCCGCTGTTTGCGAACGATGTCCAGCTGTTGGTCGATTCTGCCCTCCGGAGCCACGGGTTACAGTTGAGTAAGGCTGAGGAAAAGCACGAGCAGGATATCCTGGCGATGCTAATCAAGCTTATAGAGACCCCGCGAGACGTGAAGCGGCTCATCGGCGCCTATGCCATTTTAGAAGCCGCTGTTCGAGGCGAAGTATGCCCTTTCGATGTTTTGGGTTACTCGTGGATTGCCACCAAAGCGCCAGGCCTCCGGGCGAGGATAGCTGCGGACATTAACGCCGTCGTCGACGATCCAAGTGAAGCTGAAATGGTAGACCGGGTCGTGAGACGAATGAACAAAGAGGCTTCGCAAACGGTATCTGAGGTACTCGGGCCCGAAGCGACAAGCTTAGAGCCATTGCTGAGACTTCTGTTTCCTCGATTTTCAGAGTCACATGCGGAGCAGCCAAACAGAATTGGGCATCGAAGGAACCTTGTCCGCCTGCTTTACCTCGGAAATCCACCAGACATGTTACCTCGCACCGAGGTTGAACGAGTCTGGAACCTCACTGATCCCGCATCACTCGAGCGGGCCTTAACTGAGCTATTAAAGGAAGGGCGCCTTCGAGCCTTCCTCGATCGAGCCGACGACCTTTATCGCTCACTTGACCCAACGCGAGACAGCCTGTTTTGGCCGACGCTAGCATCTTTACTCCGCCGGCCTTCGGATTGGGCAACTGGAGCAGACGAGCGGCGCGCTATCGCGGAGGACGCAACCAGCAGTGTTATACAGTTAGCTATGCGGGATGATTCGCAGGGGCACAGAGTGGAAACCATCATGGAAGCTCTGATGGATTCGGGAGACCTGGTTTTAGGGCCAGCAATCCTGCGGAAGCAGATGTTTGCTCACGGCCTCACCAAACATTCCAGGGGCGAACGGTACAAGGCTGCTTTAGGCCGGAAAGAGACTGAATCTTTCATTTCTCGCGAAATACCGCGCTATAGGGATGC
The DNA here is from genome assembly GCF_002080435.1 of Sphingobium herbicidovorans. Lineage (NCBI taxonomy): Bacteria > Pseudomonadati > Pseudomonadota > Alphaproteobacteria > Sphingomonadales > Sphingobiaceae > Sphingobium > Sphingobium herbicidovorans. The sequence continues at coordinate 1,047,296 of NZ_CP020538.1, forward strand.
GGTGATGGAAGGCACGGCTCTTCGGCGGCTACCAAATTCAGAGGCGATATTTGCGATCTCAAACCTTGATCTCTGGGATGATGAGCTCAAAGCCAATTTCTTAGCTCAGCTGGATGGCGCCGAAGCATTGTCGACCTTTGCCTCATTGATGGTGCCCCCAGGCTATACTGTAGACGTATCGACCCTGAACGAACTGGCTGACGCGGAGGTGATATCCCGCCGCATCGCGAACATAGCGCCGGATGACTGGCCCAAAGATCCATATCTGCTGTCGTGCCTCCGCCGTCTCGAGGCTGCTGCAAAAGGCAGCGAGCTGATGTTTGAAGGCCTCGACCGAACTGAGGACCGAAAGGAGTGATGGCCGTTAAGCATTCTCGCGAGCGCCGAGTTGGGCACAGAGTCGAAGTTCTATCAATGCCCGTGCTGCCATCCACACACAGGTGCCTCAAATGCGGTCCACCACCGCTTTAAGTTCGCGGATCCGCTGGGTAGGACCCGCGATTTTCAGCCCGCCACCGCCGGTTCGACTGACTCGGTCCGGCAGCGACAGGAAGGCTGGCTCCGCTCCTTTGACACATGGCTGCCGTCTCCTTCGCTGTCCTCAATGACCTTTCGCAGCCGACCGTCGTAAGGTGCTTGTCGATGCTGAACGACATAGTTGCGCCATTTCCCCTTGCCGTGCCCTTGGTCAAACAGGGCGAGTTCGATCTCTTCGCCGTCTTCCGCATTCGACCGCGTGACGAGATCCTCGATCACAGCGTTGAAGGCGCGGTAGTTATCTGCGCTGTTCTGGTCGCTAACGGTGTAGCCCTCGACCAGCCGCCCGCTTCGGTTCCAACTCTTGTGGACGTCCGTCAGCACTACGTCCTGCCCGCACAGCAGGTTAACCGAGCATGCCGTCCACTGGTCCATGATGTAGCCAGGTTGGTTGTCCCGACAGAGGAAGAAGATCAGCTTGGTGAAGTAGGCTGGACCCATGCCTGGTAGCCCCTTGCGTGCACCAACGGGCGCCCTGCGAAGGCTGCTGAACTCGGCATAGGCGGCGGTCGCATCTAGGTCTCCGTTCCACATACGATCGATCAAGGTGAGCCATTGGCTCGACCGATCGTTGAGCAGCAGCCCGGCATTGCGGGTGCGCATTCCTCCCCAAGACAAGACGAGCATCGCGCGCGCCAAGGGGGAGGTCTCCGCCTCCAGCGCAGATCGCAGGCAGCCACGGCACATCGCCTCTGACCAGCGCTCCAGTCCTCCGCCAATAGCCGTCGCTGCCCAAGCCGATGGGACAGCGCCCACCCAACCTTTTGCCTCATGCACCTTGCGCTTTGCGAGGAGTGAGAGGAAATGATTTAGGCGCTCCTCGTCATACTGGATTGTCATCGTGGATGTAGGCCCTTCGATGTTGGGCGGATGGGCATAGCCGAGGAAGCCTAAGAGATTGTTCCCTCACCCGATTGCCGTGGTGGCAACGCGCCAGGGTGGCCATGGCTTCGGTCTGTTCGCAGTGGCGCTGGACAATCACGTCAGCAACCGTCACTTTCTCAGCTCGAGTTGACACACATTCCAATGGTCGCCATTGGCCCGCGCAAGAGGGTGTGCATGGACGAGATCGACATCAAGGTGGAAGCGCTATCGTGGGTGCGCCGTGCCTGCCGGGGTCGCCCCCTCCCCGTTGTCACCAGCGAGTTTTCGCTAAACGGCACGGGCATCCGGGCCGACTTGGCGATCCTTGGCGAAACGTTCTGCGGGATTGAAATTAAGAGTGCCGCAGATACGCTAAAGCGCCTACCCAGCCAAATGGAAGGGTACGCACGGTACTTCGATCAGACGATGCTGATCATTGCTCCTAAGCATGAGAGGGGCCTGAGCAAACTCGACCTCAAGCAGACAGAGGTATGGGTGCAGGAAGCGCGCGGCACTCATCGTCAGATACGCTCTGGAGCGATGACTAGAGCACCAGGCCACACCTTACTCGGACTGCTGACCATTCAGGAAGAGCGCCGTGCCTATCGTGCTGCGCAGGGGCGGAAGGAGACGAGTGCCGAATATGACCCCTATCGCAGCGAGTTTGAAGCCGCATTCCGGTGCCGCTACCAAGGCACAAGCGAAGCGTTTTGGAATGCAGTCAAAGGGCGGATCATACGCAGAGAAGATCTCAGGCTGCTGAGCCGCTTCTACCCCGAGCGGCAACGCGCACAAGAAGCCTCAGCGGCCGAGGGTAAAAAGTGGCTTCAATGGACGCAGCAAATGAACGCTCTCGCTCCAGCACTTTAGCCCGCCCAATCGTCTTCAGTATCGTAAAGGCCGATCGGGTCGTTGAAGAAAGTTTGTCGCTGCAAATGTAGGTTGATGCGCACAGCAGTGGAGCGTGCTGGCGTTTTAATGGCCGCACTATCGCCGCTCGCAGTCCGCTCTATCATTTGAGTTCCCCAAACGCGGAGCAGCGTGTCAAAAATTGGGGGGTTGAGCTTCAGCAGCGCTTGGGCCTGCTCCTGATAACCAGCAAAACCTTCTTCTTCGCTCCGGAAAAAGCGCCATTCGCCCGGCTGCGGGTAGTCGATGCGCGGCGCAGGGATGCCACCACCTCCCCGCTGCCGCTCTGCCCTAGCACTTCCCCGATCACTGTAGATCATTCGATCTCGGCCGACTTGCGCTATCAGCAGATCGAATATCGTTCTCTCAAAGATCTCTTGTCTGGTGATCGTGGTAAATGTGTCCGGGAACGATGATGCGGATACGGAAATGCAAGCGTGAGGGCACGCGCTCTTGATAGCATTGACATGTTCAACGAGAAAAACAGCGCGCTGAAGCGGCTCTTTTGAAGAGATGCCCTCATCAAGGACGAAGCAGGTATCGACCCCGCCTTCTGTTCGAGCCGATATGCTTGCTGCCAGTGCGGGGAGCGCCAAATAGCCTTGCTTGGGGACTATTACGACCAGGCCGCGCCCTAATTCATAGAAGCACTCTACCTGCTCCCCGATTTCAGCCGCATCATCGATTTGAACGGCAGGAATGAAGTGACCGTTATCCACGGATTTGATGAAATCGCACCAATTGGAGTAGCCATTGGCTGGAAGTCGCAGGGCCGCGAGTTCACCGTGCACCGGGCGCGCCTTTGATGTTGGCTCTTCTGCTCCTACCGCCAGGATAGTTGGCCGATCCCCGTAAGCCTCATTCAACCGATCCAGAGCATTCTGAAGCTGGTAAGAGGTTGTCCAAGGCCGCAACGGCACGATCGGAAGCAACCGATCCTTCGTCTTGTTCGGCAGTTCTTGGAGCGCCCGCATCTCAGCCGGTCGCATGGAGAGAAACGGAAGATATGGCACCTCCGCAAACCGCCTAAGCGCCATCTTCTACTAACCCCCTATCTTAATCTTCATCGCAGCAGGTGAGACTTGAAAGCTTTCAGCCAGTTGCGCGTTGAGGTCCTGCACCCCTACCCTCTGCGCAACTTGCGCTGCGTTCGCTACTAATGCTGACGGCATAACAATATCTGATGCCAGCCGGTTTGCCTCGGCTTCAACGGCGCTCGATTGGTTCGAGCGGTATAGGGCATCGTCAGAGATGCCAGTCCCAATCAGATCCCCGTGGAGAAGATAATGCGCGATTTCGTGTGCAACCGTGAACCGTTGCCTCCCGATGCTGTCATGGCGATTTACTCGGATGACAAAGCCCCCGGCCCCATCCGGCCTGATCTCGCCAGACTTTCCCGGAGGCAGAGTAGCCGCTTTGACCGCCAACCCGAGTGCGCGAGCAATGCCTTGGAGGTCGACAGGCGCGCTCCGCTGAAAGCCTTCAATCAACGCCCGAACACTCGGGCTAAGCTGACGCCACTGCGGGCTTTCTGGAATGACCTGTATCATTGAATCTCAGGGCCTTCCTTACGTTCATCTTCCTCCGCCGCATCTCGATCGAGCTGTTCGAGTTCGTCATCCTCGCGTCCGGCCGCGTCGAGCGCGGCTGCGGCGTCGAATTTCTCATCTCGCAAACTGCCAAGGGCCACGACGCCAATCTGCTCTATAATGCGCTCCCGAAGGTATTCAGGAGTGATAACCCTCGTGGCAATCGTTTGAGCCCGCCGCGTCAAATCCCTATCGAGATGCAGATTTAAGTATGCTTCATGACCTGCCCCCCGCTGGTCCCGCGGTCATAACGAGAGTCCACCGGTTTGATATTCGTGCTGTCCCACCGGCACAAGCGCGCCGGGTGGGACGCTTCCATTTTGCAGGAACGCCCGGCGCGCTTGTGCCGGTGTTCGGTTCCCCAGGGATGAGTGCGGTCTGACGTTGTTATAGTCATAGCGCCAGACAGCCAGCTTGCGGCGGGCGTCGGCAAGGCTGTCGAACAGTTCCTCATTCAAGAGCTCGTCGCGCAGCGACCCATTGAACGATTCAATGAACGCATTCTGCTGCGGCTTGCCGGGATCGATGTAGTGCCACTCGACCCGGTTCTCGCTCGCCCATTTCAGGATCGCCCGGCTGGTGAACTCGGTCCCGTTGTCGCTGACGATGCAAGTCGGTTTGCCATATAGCCGCACCAGCGTGTCCAGCTCGCGCGCCACCCGCACGCCGGAGATGCTGGTGTCACCTACGAGGCAGAGGTTTTCGCGACAGAAGTCATCGTTGATCGCCAAGATGCGCAGCCGGCGGGAGGCGCCGAACGTATCGGCCACGAAGTCCATCGACCAGCGGGCGTTCGGCCGCAGCGGGACCGGCATCGGCGTTCGACTGCCGCGAGCCCGCTTGCGCCCGCGCCGGCGGCGGACCGACAGACCCTCCTCCCGGTACAGCCGGTAGAGCTTCTTGTGGTTCATGATGTGCCCCTTGCGTTCGAGCATCACGCCGACGCGCCGGTAACCGAACCGGCGACGCGCAGCGGCGATCTCGCGCATCTCCTCGCGGATCTCGGCGTGGTCGGGCGGACGTTCTCGCCGGACCGTCTTGGGATCGACGCCAACCAGCCCGCAAGCCCGGCGCTGCGAGACCTCGTAGTCCCGCATCACGCCGAGCGCTGCGTCCCGTCGCTGGCCTGGCGTCGTCAGACTTTTCCCAACAGGTCCTTCAGGATCGCGTTGTCCAGCACGCTCTCGGCGAGCAACCGCTTGAGCTTCGCGTTCTCGTCCTCCAGCTGGCGCAGCCGCCGTGCATCGGACACCTCCAGGCCGCCGTACTTGGCCTTCAGCTTGTAGAATGTCGCCGGGCTCAGCCCATGCTTGCGGCAAACCTCCGCCGTGGGGAGCCCGGCCTCCTGCTCCTTGATCATGCCGATGATCTGCTCCTCGGTGAAACGGCTCTTCCTCATTCGTCTGCTCCTTCGTTGGGGCAGACTCTACATCAAATCGAGGGAGCCAGCGGGGGCAGGTCATTCAACAGTAGCTTCAACAGCCTCCTCCGTCTTCTTTTCCGCGACAGATGCAGCGACTGCAGCTGACCGCTTCATGAATTCACGGTAGCCGTAGAGCGCCGCAAAGGCGCAGGCCAAAGCAAACACCGCAAGCAGCACAGTTACTGCCGTGAGCGCAATCGCGGCTAGATCCCCGTAGGATACGCCAAGAGGCACGACGTGGAGCTCTCTGCCGCCAATCATCCAAACCATGAAGCCACCTATTATGGCTCCCAAGAAGGCAAAGAGTGTGCGGTAGAGAGGAGGTTCGTTGTCCCAGTTCACGTGCCTCTCCTATCCTACATTTACGTCGAAAGACAATATGATGGGAATAGAGAAGCAGAGCCCGAAACTCGAAATGTAGATCGTAATAATGCAACTCGGGACGCCTCTTTTCCCGTTTCCGTTTTCCCAGCATTTTGGCCATTGTTCTTGCTTTCCGTCCCCACATAGCGCATCCATCATCCCGTCATGGCGCCGCATTTTTGCGGAGCGATTGCCATGTTCAAGCCGACGATCACCGGCCCTTCACAGTCTCAGTTCCGCGAACTTGAGCGCCGGATTCGCGTAAAAGCGGAAGCCGCCCTGTTGCAGGCTAGTCATCGCGCAGGCCGGATCGCGACGTCGAGGATCCGCCAAGCTATGTCAGGCGCTGGCCTCGGCCGGCTGGGCAACGCCGTCGACGCCACGTCCGACCTCGACAAAGGCGGACGGCTTCACCGCTCGCCCGGCAACGTCTCCGCCTCCAGCGCCGTTCACTTGAAGAGCCGCAGCCCGCGAACGGTTGGCGCGATCGAAGCGTACACCGAAGGGGCAACCATCCGGCCGCGAAACGGCGGATGGCTTTGGATCCCCTCCGCCGAACTTCAGCGGCGGGTAAAGGGCGGGCGCAGGGTCACACCTGGCAACTGGAAATCATCCGGGCTGGAGCAGCGCATAGGCCCGCTCGTAAAGATCCCGGGCAAGCACGCAGGGGAAGTACTCCTGATCGTGCCTGCTGTGACGGTCAGGCAGGAAGGTCGCCCCTCCCCTCGCCGCCTGCCGAAGCGAGGCGGTGTCCGCACCGGGCGCGTGCTCCGCGAAAACTTCATCGCTTTCACCGGCATTCGCTCGACGACGCGCCAGGCGCGTGTCGATCCTCACCAAATCATTGATGGCGTGAGGGCTGAACTGCCCGCGCTCATCGCAGCAGAACTGGAGAAATAATATGGCTGGAGAAGCCGTCTTTCCTGCGTTTATCCGGGCTACCTATCAGGAAACCTCTGACGGGGTGCCCGCCTTCGAGCGCGCTATGCAAACATCCGTCAACCAGGCTCGCAAACAAGCCGAGGTGTCATTCCGTGAACTCGAGAATGTCCTAAACGGTGCAATGCGTGGCGGCAAAGCCGATCTTGGCCTTGGTGACATGCGCGCTGCAGCTGCTGCGGCCGACCTTCGCGCCCAGTCCGCGCGGAAACTGGCAGCCGCCATGGCAGCAGCCTCGGCCGCTGAGGCCGACTACAGCATGGCGACGCAGGTCTCGATCGCCGCAGCCCGGAAACTGGCAGACGAGGAAGAGAATGGCGCCCGTGCCGCTCATCTCAATGTCGCCGCGCTGGAGCGGATGGCTCAGGCGGCGCAACGCAATAACATCGCCTTCGATGCACTGGCAGCGGGCAACATCGGCGCTACTCGGTCGGTCAGTGCCCATCGCAACGCTCAGATGATGCTGGGCCAGCAGCTGCAGGACACAGCCATCCAGATGCAATTGGGCATCAACCCGCTCATGATCCTTACGCAGCAGGGCAGCCAGGCGGCATTCTCGCTTTCTCAGATGGGCGGCAAGGCTGCCGTTGTCGGCCGCTTCCTCTCTAGCCCTTGGGTGGCTGCATTGGCGATTGCCGGGACGGCCCTATCAACACTCATGACGGAAGCCGATGATGCTGCAAGCTCGCTGGAGAAGATCAAATTCTCCAGTGATGCTGTGGGCGATGCGCAAGGCATCATGGGCACCGCCATGGACATCGCTACCGGAAAGATCAGCACGCAGCGGAAGGAACTGATCGCGCTAGCCATAGCCCAAACAAAAGTCGCTGCCATTCAAGCCCAGGCACGCGCCACCACATTGCGAGGCGAGGTGCAAGCGTTGCAGGAGCCTGGAGACTTCAAGTTCTCTGGCGGGATCGGCGGTGGCTTGAAGGTCACCTACCGCGATGCCGGGGCGCGCGGCGTGATTTCCCAGCAGGTGCTCTCGGGCCAACTTGACAGCAAAACAGCCATTCAACGTCTGGATAACCTACGCAAGGCTGGCGACCTGACAGACGAAGCATTTGCCTCAGCTGCTAAATCCATCGCCAGTTTGGGCGTGGAGTTGGCGAATGTGAAAACTTTCGAGGCGGCCGAACGCCTGATCAACGGAGCAGGATCAGTTAGAGATCGCGGCCTCTTGCTGAAGCCCGCGAAGCCGACGAAAGCCAGAGCGTCCAACGACAACGGCGAAAAGCGGCTCTATGAGGACCTGCTGGGCGCGCGGATGGGAGCCCAAGGCAACGTCGGCAAGCTGGCGGCTGAGATGATGGAGCGCCAGCTGAAATGGGGTGAGGATCAGGTCACCGTTGGCGATCAGATGATCCAGCAGGCGAAAGACCTCGAGGCGCTAGAAGATGCCCGCGCGCAAGGTGCGCAGGAGATGTTGGACCTCTATCTACGCCAGCTCGACGCTCTGCAGCAGATGGGCGGCTTGGCAGGTGACGCCGCTGCAATGGTGAGCGGGATCGTCAACGGCGGTAATTTCGCCGGTGTGAATGGCAAGCTCGGCAGCATGCTGCGCGCCGTCTCACCCATGGTGGGTGAACAGGGCTGGAAGGATGTCACCTCCAAACTGGACGAGATTTTCGGCGGCGATGGCGAATTCAAGAAGGACATGACGAAGCTGCTTCAAGGCGCTGGCGTGGGTCAGATGGGTGCGGGCCTTATCCTCGGCGCTGCCAACAACCAGCTGGGAAGCTCCATTGGCGGCGCGATCGGCAACAAGATCGGCGAGAAGGTGCTGGGCAAGGGCCTCGAAAGCATTGCCAAGGGCTTGGGTGACTTTGCTGGTCCGCTTGGGTCGATCGTCGGTGGTCTTCTCGGCGGCGCGCTTGGCGGCCTGTTCAAGACGCCCAAATGGGGCACGGCGGTGGTTACCGGCCAGAGCAAGGAAGACATCAGCGTCGGCGGTAACAAGTCGGCGTACCGGAGCAATGCGAACCTTGCGGGCACGTCGATCCAGAGCGGGCTGGGCGCGATCGCTGAACAGCTGGGCGCGGACATCGGCGACTATGCGGTCAGCATCGGCCAGTACAAGGGCAAATGGCGCGTCTCCACCACCGGCTATAACGGGAAACTGAACTTCAAGGGCGACACCAGCGAGTCCGGCAAGGGGCTGAAGGATTTCGGCAAGAACGGCGCGGAAGACGCCATCAAATATGCCATCGCCGATGCCGTGAAGGATGGCGCGCTTCTCGGCCTGCGCGCCTCGACCCAGAAGCTGCTTCAGAACAGCGACGACATCGAATCCCAGCTGCAAAAGGCTCTGGATTTCGAAGGCGTCTTCACGCGGCTGAAGGAATATCGCGACCCTGTTGGCGCGGCCCTGGACACGCTGGATAAGGAATTTGAGCGCCTGAAGAAGATCTTCGGCGAAGCGGGCGCGTCGGCGGAGGAATATGCCCAGTTGGAAGAACTGTACGGCATCGAGCGCGCCGAGGCAGTCAAGGAAGCTGGGGAGCGGATCACCGCATCGCTGAAGTCCCTGTTCGAAGAACTGACCGTGGGCAACGACGCGCGGTCCTTGCGGGAGCGGCTGGTGGAAGCGCAGGCAGCGTACAATCCGCTGGCCCAGCGCGTCGCGGCGGGGGACACGTCCGCCTACGATGATTATTCGGACGCCGCCCGCACGCTGCTGGACCTCCAGCGCCAGATCTACGGGTCGAGCGAGGATTATTTCAACCTGCTCGACCAGGTCACGGCGCTGACCAAGACGCGGATCGATTCTGAAACCAATGTCGCGTCAATTGCCGCTGCGCGCGACAGCATCTTTTCGGAAAGCCAGGCGTCGGTCACCCCGATTGTGTCAGCCACAGAGCAACAGACAGCCGTCTTGGCGAAGGCGCTGAGCGAAGGGTTCAACGGCTGGGGTATCAAACTCGATGTGCTGAACCAGAACCTCGTCCGGGCATTCCAGAGCAGCCCGACGGCCGGGAATACGGCCCTTGCCCGAGCGCGGGCAAACTTCTGATGCCATTCACCGGTGCTGCACTGTTGCTCCTGCCTTCAGCGACCGGCAGCGGCGGGCCTCGGAACATACTGCCCACGATGGACGATTCTTGCCCGGATAGGAGGACGACATGTACAACGATCGACAAGATGGAGCCCCGCACCTGAACAAGGTTGAAGCGCGCGCGGGCTCGCGATCCAAACTCAATCGCAACGTTTTGGTAGTGAGCCTGCTGCTCGTGATTTTGGGCTTCATCGCAGTTGTCGGATTTGGCTTCTTCGATACCGACAGGACAGGCGCCGATCAGGTGAACACGGAGAATGCAGCGGTGGGGACAGATGGCCGGATGTGAAGAACGACTAAAAGGGAGCCCGGCGCGCGTTGTCATGGCGCCAGCGCCGGGCCCTAGGTTCGATGGGCAGAAGGATGAACACCCCATCAGTCGTTATCGGCTCCCGCGCGGACACCGCTCCGCGCGAGAACCAGTTACGCTACGCCGCAGCCGCCGAAAGCTCGCAGCCTAGCGAAAGTTGATCAGTATCGGCGCATGTCAACGGTCGTGGGCCGTCTAACTGATTGCGCAAGCCGGAGCTTTGTATCTTCAAGCCCAGGCACCTGATTGAGGGTCAGCAAAGCAGGCTCGACAGGAATCTCTCCCTTTAATGCGAAGGTACGAGGAAGTTCGTGACCTTCGGACAAGAGAGTGCCGCTCAATCTCCAGATCTGATCGACCTTGCCAGACGAAACGAGTCGGCGAAGGGCCGCCGACGCCGCATAAAGTGCTTCCAGCTCTTCAAGTAGACCCTGTGCCCTACCCGCAAGATCATCAATCACCGGCTCGAGGGCTTCTTCAATTTCCTTCTTCAGGTCGTCCCAAGGCCCACGCAGCGGAATATATCCATCGTTGATCTGCCGAACCAGCACCTTTGTGCCTGCTAGAATCTGTTCCTTTTCTCGCTCGAGCTCATCGGTGGCAGGAGGCAGAGCACCATCGCTCAACAAAGCGTGGGCTACAGCCTCCCCGTCGGGCTCACGCTGCTCACGGATCAGCGTGCGCAGTTCGTCGAGCCTGGCATTCGCGCGATTGAGAGCAGCCTCTTTGGATGCGATCCCCAGTTTTAGACTGTCCCGCCGATCGATGTGCTTGCCAAAATCGATGGCCTCCAGCGCTTCTCGCGCTTGATCCACCGGGCTCGGCATGGTCGCCTCTCCAAACGAAGCTTTTTCGAAGATGCCCATTACTTCCCCCCTTCATGATCAAGATGCGCCACGAGGGCATCCCGCTTTGCATTTACTCGGTCCCAAACCGCATCAGCAGCCGCTCGGGCATTGCCTCCCGCCTGCGCCTGTCTGGGTCCACCTTCGGCATTTGCAGCGCGATAGGCACGATCCCACACACCATCGACCTTCGCTCGCGCGTCAGTCGTAGAAGTCCTAAACGAGCCGTGGCCCTGCGGCGGTTTTGGTGCTCCAAGGCCATAGGCTTTCGACCAGGCTGCATCCGCCGCCGCCCTTGATCGGTGCTGCTGGTCAGTCAGTTGTTCCGGGAGGCGGGCGAAGATCGCATCATCGTCCAACCCCTGGGTTACAAGGTCCATCACGGCTAAATTCCGATGGCGTGCGGTCGGATGAGCCAAAAGGCGAAGCGCCCTGTTGTTGGCCGCCCGAAAACTGGAGCGATATGCGTCAGTCGGTGCACTGCCGAGAGCGGCTATCTCCGCCGGGACTGGCATTGGCTTTGGCGGCGGTGCGGGGCTGGCTGCTGCTGGCGCTGGCTGCGCTTTGACCGGTTGCGCGATGGGGGCGCAATCGGCCACGGTTGGTGCAAGCGCTCTCGTAGCTTGAGGCAGAGTAGCCACCTGCCCCTTGGCGGGAGCAGCTCCGCCATGCAGAGCCAGCCACGCCTCCTCAAAACCTGCCCCATACCGCTTGGCCTCGGCAGCATCACCGCAGACTGACAGCCGGTGGGCCATCAACCGGGAAGATCGTCCTGTTCCTACACCGCTTCTGGCTGCGACGGCGGCCAGCGGATTCTGACCAGTCATCATGCTACTCCTCCGTGCGACAATGCGCGATCGGCATCAACCCTAGCCCATGCTCTGCCAGCCTTGTCCGCGGCGCTCTCCCGCTCCCCGCCCCGGCTGGCAGCACGGGCCTTCGCCCACACCTGGACACTTGACGGCTTTGAAGCGGACCGGTCAGCGTCAACGCCCTCCCACACCCGGTCGAGGCGATCGACTGCAGCCTGATGACGCTGGGATAGCGAAAGCTGTTCGTTCGCTGCCCGGGCTTTGGCCCAGACTGAAGCCGACGCCTGCCGCTCAGCTCCATTGCGCTGGACGTTCAGGCCCGGCTGTCCCTGCCGTTCGCTCATCGCGCGGTCCCACTTCGCCGCAGCCGCAGCCTGCCGTGCGGCCTGATCGGGATGGGTCACGGACGTCGGAGCAGTCGACTGGCGCCCGTCGCGACCGGCGTGGGATCCGGCTCGTGGCGTGACTGCCAACGTCGCAATTATCTCCTCCGCGCTCATGCTGCTGAGCATCAGCTTATCGCCAACTGCCTCCCTACCGACATACTCATCCGAACCCATGATGGTGACGATGCGGGTCCGCTCAGAAGCTATCGAGGCGGGGTTGGGCTTGGCCGCCGCTGGAGCGCAGGCTGCCGGGCGGTTGGCCTTCGGCTGGGTTGCCACAGGCGCGACCGGTGCTTCTGTCGCCGCCCGCGTGCCGCCGGTGGGCTGCATCAGCGAGGCGAAGCGCGATGTGGTTGGTAGAGCGGCCAGTTGCTTCGCGCGCCTGTCCTCGAAAATCTGATCGGTCATATTCATTGGGATCTCCAAAGTGGTTGTGGCGCCACAGTCAGTTCGGCTTCGAGCCCCGCGTGGTACGATCGGGCCGTTTGGTGATTTTGTCGGCGGGTGTTGGTTCACCCGGGGCAATGCTTGTGGCACCGGGCAGCCCCATCATCTGCCCTCGCAGATGAGCCTCCAGCGCCATGCGCCGCGCCAGACGATTGCTCATGGCGAGGCCAATGACCGCCGCGCCATCGGGCTCAGCAGCGGCTGGCAAGCGGGCCAAGATGATGCCGGTCATATCGACGAGCGCCGTGGCCGCGATTTCGATCGCCTGGTCGCCACCAGCGTCGATATCGACAACCTCGCCGACGGCTGCGCGCAGCTTTGTCATAAGGCGATCGTGATTGAGTTGGGTTTGAGTCATGGCAGTTCCCTCAGGCTGGTCGATGGCTGGGCTCGTCCCAGCTTGGATTGGTGTCGGGAGCATCCGGGTGGTCCTGATCTAAAAGGGAGGGCGCGGAGGCCTCGAGGGCCGCGCCCATTCCCCCCTTTAGGGGGGAGTGTGTGTGCGGGGTCGTCCGGGAGCCGTGCGGGAATGGTTCGGGGAACGTTCGGGAACCCGTCCGGGACACGTCCGGGGACCCGTCCGGGGTGATGCGGGAAGACCGCCGAATTGCTTTTACCGACCGCCCCTTGCCTCGATTTTCATGGTCATAAATTTCGATCTCACCAACAGCCAGCAGCCGCTCCATCGCTTTGCGCAGGCGATCTCTGCCGATGCCCTTGGCTGCTGGCATGGCTTCAAACTGGGAGGGCGCATAATTCGGGGAAACATTGGGAGAAACTACCAGACCATCCCTTGCGCGGGCGTCCAGGCACGCCATGAATATACCATTATCATTGGACGCTGCCGCTGTGGTGGCAAGTTCGGCTCGCTTGTCGTCGGATAGATCCTCATCGAGAACAAGCGAGAATTCGTGCCAGCGGAACCGCAGTTCAGCTCCCTGTCGGGCGTAATTGGCCTTGCCAAGTGTCAGCAGGCGTTCGTCCGGGTCGATGCTATCTTCGGGCCGTTGCAGCACGATTTGGGAACGCACGGCATTCAGCCATGCAGTGGATCCGGAATAACTGTCGCCCGCCTTATTGGAATGGGCGATGAGCAGGATGGTCGCGTCCAGTTCCCGGCACAGCGAGTAAAGCAGATTGACGAATGCCGTGACCTGCCCGCGATCGTTCTCGTTACCGGCGAAGAAATGCGCTGCATTGTCGAGCACGACCAGCCGCGCGTTGGTGGAGATGATAGTGGCCCGAAGCGATGCGAACGATGGCGACGGTTTGAGCTTTCCTTCCATATCGAAGCTCGCCAACTCATTCCCGAGCTGACCGCGAAGGCTGGACAGATGGAGCCGCCCAACCAAATCCGCCATTTTCAAACCCAAGGTGTTGCAGATATGCTGGGCCATCCAATGTAACCGGTCGTCGTCATCTTCGCATGTCAGGTAAAGGGAGGATACTGGCTCGACGTCGATCCCGAGCATGGGGACAGCGGCCGCGCAACATGTTGCCAGCTGTTGGCCGAACGTCGATTTGTTGGCGCCGCCCGCACCGGTGATCAGCGTCATCTCGCGGTCAGGCACAAAGCCTTTCATCACGAACCGCTTGGCCTCTGCCTGGCGTAGGCTCCATTGGTTGAGATCGGCCAAGGGGAAGAGCTTCGGCCCACCTCCCGATGGCTCAACGCTTTGCAAGCGGCTGGCGCGATCAAGCGACATGGCGACGGCGCTCCCGGTTGACTATGTTCGGCACCGGCTGCGGTCGGCTGAACTCGAGGCGGATCAACCGCGCAGTTACGCGATCGGTGACGATCGTCTCGCAGAGCTTGAGCTGCTCTACGACTTCACGATTATCATAATCGAGAATCACCACACCCTCTCCCCCGGCTCTGAGCCAGTCGAGCGGAGTTGCCCAGACTTCCACTGTGCCTGCATCCCATCGTGGCGCGGCGATATCGTCCGCGTTCAGCAGCACGGCGTTGCCTGTGCGACGTAGCCAGCGGTCCGGCCATCGCGGGTCAAACGCGACCATATCGATGATGTCGCCGCCTTCATGTACAGGGAGGATCAGGTGCGGCTCGCCGTCGTCGTTCGGCTGATACATGAGGTTGGAAAGCCGCTCGACTTTGGCCAGCCCGATCGGCGCATAGGCGCCAAGGCTGGCAATGGTCTCCTTTGCGATACCCCAAGCCATCAGCCGGTCGAGATGCTTGCCCGCGCTCGCTGCGGCGTGCATCATCTCCTCGCCTAGATCGATCTGGCGATCACGCATCAGCCAAGCCCGTCCTATCGCGGATGCGCCATCCATGGTTGATGCGGAGGCCAGTCGCCCACCTGCGAGCCTTGCGGTAATCCTTGAATTCCGCGTCCAGGTTTTCGCCCGATACGGGTGGAAGAACCCGCACGTCGAAGCCGGCACCGAACGGCTCAAGGACGATTTCGATCATACGATCTGAATTCGAATGGCTCATTGTGCTCTTCCCAGTGCTTGAAGCGATAGGATGGACTCTCAGATTTGGCCGTCCAGTCGCCACGCGGCCAATCTCGGCCAAGACGAGCAAGCTATTGATAAATATAGAAAGATCGTCGTTTTTGGGCCGTTTTGCGCTTGGCGGCGGCCAAACCATTGCAATCGGCAGAAATCAGCCATTTTGGGCGATCTTCGCTTCAGCCCACGCTGCTCTGAAGGCCTCCCTGGCCACGTCATCGAAGCGTGGATCGGCCGCGAACTGAGCATATGCAGACGCGCTGTTTCGTCCACGACCACTTGTCAGCCAATCAGCGCACCATCGGACAACATCAGCCTGGCTCACTGGTGAACGATCGGTGTTTTGGCTGCAGTGAAACTGTTCCAGGAGACGGTCATAGTCAGACTTTGCGATTGACACTCCAGATGCCCGTTTGCACATCCGTAGGCCACGCTCTGGCGTTCCCCAGGTCATCACGATGGCGAACGATGAAGCTGCCCAGTCAGCAGTGATGCTGGTTCGTTCAGGATGAGGGTTTCGCCCCTGCAACTTGCTTTCGGTTTTCTCGCCTTCGTGACTCCAGTCGTACCGCCAGAAGGCGAGAGGCACGGGCTCGTCGGCAAGGATCGCAGCTGGATTGGGGCCGAGAAAGATGTGCTCCAGGTACAGCGTTGCGGCAGTAGCCAAGATCGCGCCCGATATGAATTCCCGGAGCACGTAAAGCCGCGCACCCGTCTCACCTAAGTACTGCGACAGCGATTGAACAACTGCGGCGACTGGAACCCGCCGCCGCCCGCGGATAGCGACCACGCCCTCCAAACCACAGGGCGCGACCGCCAAGCGAGGCTTAGCCATTTGCTCCTCCCCCCTCGGCAAAAAGATGATGAGCTATCGCGGCGACGGCACCGGGATTGCCCGCAAGAAGCCGCTGGAGCATCTTCCGCGCCCCCATCAGCTCACCATGGTTCTGAATTCGCAGATGGGGCTGGTAGGCGTCGTCCGCGGCCAGTTGCTCCCAAGTGTCTGCGCGGAAGTAGAGCGCTTGGCCAAGCGATACCCCTCCTGCCGTCAGTTCGACGTTGCCAATGCAGGCGCGCCATTCCCTCACCCACGCGTCGACAAGCAGGGCGAGCTGGCCCCCGAATTCTGGCAGAGGGAATTTACCGGGCACGATGACGCCTTCGATCTTGCCGTTCATGGGCGCTCTCCGATTGCTTGCATCGCGCGGCCGAGTTCATCCTGCTGCAGGTTGATCAGCACCATGGCTCGTTCGAAGTCCGGCTTCTGCCCAGGCGGGCGCTGCCTTGTTGGATCAATTAACTCGGCCACAGTTTCAGCGAGGCGCTCGGCATGGAGAACGTGGGCGGCCGCTTGATCAATGGCAACCAGGTGCCGAGGGTCGTCGGCAGCCGCTTCCATATTTTCGCCCCCCAGCCGCTCGCCATCTTCCACGAGGATTTCCATCGGTGCGCGCGGCATGTCTTTGTCCAAGTCCAACTCGAACTCGCGAATGAGTTGAAGTTTGATCTTCAGCGCCTCGACGTCAGGAGCCGGAGTAAGAACGACCAGCCGAGCCGCCGATTGGACGGGTTCGGAAAAGCAGGTCCAGTACCGGTCCTCCGCATGCCGGAATTCCCGGTTGGCATCCTGCGCGGCTCGCCCCGATATGGTTTCGATGGACGAGCCAGCTTCATTCTCAAGGGCCGCAAGTGTCGCGGTACGCACCTCGTCGGCCTGCGCTAAGTCACCAAACGCGGCATCAGCATCGCGCAGGATACGTTTGATGGAAAAGGCGGCATACCGCTGAGCCCACTCCGCAGCGATGGGCATTGCTGATCCTCCGATCATGCTACGCCTCCCAAGCGGAGGTGCAGTGTTCCACGGCGTCGCTGACCGGCGATGAAGGGCCGCGACTGGTCCACCAAGAGGGAAGCGTCGTCATCCTCTGCATCGATCGGGTCGCCGACCTGTCCGTCACCTGGGTTGACCCACACCATTCCGGTGCCGCCATCATCCCCGGCCGGGCACATGTCGAAATCGTCGGGCTCCCGGTCCGTATCACCGTCGACCTCGTCGAGACGATCAATGGCCGCTTGGGCGACAGCTTCCAGTGCTGGCCGATCAAGGCGAGCGAGGAAGCGGGCGAGATTTGGCGTGACGCAGGGCGTCGCACCCGGTAATAGGGCGTTGTTCATTTGGTTGGTTCCTCATGATCAAGCTGACGGGGCGTTCCCGCGCCTCGTCAGCGCTCAAGCCGCGATCTAGGCGGCGTTCGATTTTGGCCTGAAGGTCGCATCGATATCCGACTTCCTGAAATACAATGCGCTTCCTACTTTCGTGTAAGGCAGCAGCCCTTGATCGGTCATGTGGTAGATTTGGCGTTCGGTGAGGCCGCTGTACTCAGCTGCACCCTTCGCGCCTCGAAGGAGCTCGTCCTTTAACATTTCTTAACCTCCAATACCTTAAAAGACGAATTGTTGTTCTCGTCTTCCTAGACTTCCCTTGCACTCCGTGCAAGAGAAAGTTGCAAACTTCGTCTTCGGATCGGCTAAATGAATTACGGACAGATTGAAGCCCTCTACGCTAGCCTTCACAGGATACGCCCAGAGAAGCGCGTGGCATTCAAGGCACGGCTCAAGCACTTGCAGAGGCTGGGCTTTCCACCTGGTGTCAACACAGGGACCGGGCGAGCGGCGGTTTACGGTCCTGGGCAAATCTTCTTGCTAGGCCTAGCGCTGGAATTCACGCAGATGGGGATCAATCCTGATCGTACAGTGAAGATCATCCAAGACGAACATTGGTTGATCGTTAAATCTGGCGAAGTAGCTGCTCGCGACCTTTCGAGCGCAGCTGAACCTTTCAAGCCGATAATGATCTTCTTCGATCCAGCTGCTCTGAGTGATCTCATGGAGGCCTTTGGCGATGGGATAGACACCGCGCTAGCAACCCTCGATTTTGGGAAATTCGATAGCGCTCAAGAGGCGTTTGCCAGTTGGTTCAGCGAAGGAGCATCACGGGCAGCGTTTATCAGCATTTCATCGCTCCTGCGTCGGATCGAAGAATGGTTGCTGTCTCAGAGTAGCTCGGTGCCGGGATCCTTTTATGCGGATCTGATCACATGGGCAGAGCATCAATTGAAGCAAGCCGCGCCATGACCTCCATCCGCCGCCGCACCTGGCCTACCCCATCCGGCGAAGAGAAGACCGCCTGGCAAGTCGATTATCGCGACGCTGCCGGCAAACGGCGGAGCAAGCAGTTCGCGCGCAAGAAGGATGCCGAAGCGTGGCTCACCACCGCCGCCTATCAGGTCCAGCAAGGCACCCACACGCCTGACAGCCAGTCGATCACCATCGCCAAAGCGGCCGAGCTCTGGATCAAGCGGGGCGAGCGAGAGAATCTGGAGGCGTCCACCCTTGCCGCATATGGCCAGCATGTTCGCCTGCACATCGTACCCATGTGCGGCGATAAGAAGCTCAGCCAGATCAATCGCCCCATGGCGGAAGGTTGGCGCGACCAGTTGATGGAGAAGCTTTCCCGCCCAATGGCGATGCGCGTCCTGCGCTCCCTCAGCGCTATCATCAGCGAGGCGCAGAGCCGCGGCTATGTCGCACAGAACGTGGTCGCAGGCGTGAAGGTGCGCCGGGCGAAGCGTGAAAAGACTAAGGTTGTTATCCCGACGAAGGCCGAACTGAAGGCCGTGATCGAAACGGCGAAGGCGTCGGCCGAGCCAATGGCTCACCCGCTCGCCCTCATTCTGATCTTCGCCGGTTTGCGCGCGTCCGAACTGCGCGGCCTGCCTTGGCGGTGCATCGACCTGAAGGCTGCAACGGTGACGGTCGATCAGCGCGCCGATCTGAAGAACGTCATTGGTCCACCGAAGTCAGAAGCAGGCTACCGGACCATTCCCCTGCCGTCTTCTGCCATCGCGGCGCTGAAGGTGTGGAAGCTGGCCTGCCCCGCATCTGAAGCGGGGCTCGTGTTCCCTTCACTGGCGAAGAAAGCGATGAGCCATCAGTACATGAACATCAATGTCATGGGCGCCGTGCAACTTGCAGCCGGCTTAGCAGAACCCGTCCTCGGTGACGACGCCAAGCCCAAGCTGGACAAGGAACAACGGCCGGTCATCGCTCAGCGGTATACCTTGCACGACTTCCGTCATGCGGCCGCATCGCTTTGGATCGAACAGCGGGTCAACCCAAAGAAGGTTCAGCGCTGGATGGGGCATAGCTCAATTCAGGTGACATTTGACACATACGGCCACCTGTTCGACCAAGCCGATCAGGATGCAGCCGTAGCAGCGGCGATCGAGCGGGAGTTGAACGAAACAACGGCGTCGGCGCCGGGCACAGCAGGAGCTGGTCAGTAGAAGCCACGAGGCCGAAAATCGAAGTCATCATCGTCGCCGAAGAGCTTCGCGTCGGTCAGCCGCCTTTCGAGAACCTCTGATCCGAGTGCCGCCTCTCGCGCGGCAAGCTGCGACTCAGCGAATGCTACGAACTCGCCGACGCGTCCGACCTTTGCCAGGCCTTGTTCCCCTTTCAGAGCTGCTACAAGCCGCCGCAGTCGATCGAGCGACCCTACTTCCTCCAGCAACTGCTCAAGGCCTTCACTGCGACGTTTCTCGATGTGTTTAGCCCGCTGCAGTGCTTCGCGCCGTTGCCGCTCTTCCTCTTCGCGGCGCGCCGCCTCCTCACGCCTCAGCCGATCGTCCTTTATCGCCGCGGCCAGCACCAAAATGCCAACCGCGATGTCAGCCGCCATATTCTCCAATCTCTGCGTCTTTCCGTCGCGAAAAGAGCGGCGGGGACTGCCATTTCGAACATATCGCTGTTCAAGTTCGAAGGAGAGCTGCCCGGTTGGGAAGTAATCGAATTCTGGAAATCGAGGGCGGGAGAAGCTCGCCAGCGTTTCGCGCTCCCAAGGGTCTTTGCTCGCCCACCTTTTCGCCTGCTTTTTCTCCCAGGCAGCGAGATCGGCCTCCTCCTTTGCCGTCATTACGTGCTTTTCACGGCTCATACCTTCGGTCACGGAGAAGCTGATAATCTCGCCGTCGCACTCGAACGCTGCAGCCTCATCAGTGCTGGTGATCCGCACCCCCATGTGCACGCAAACGGCAGCGATTCGATTGAGGGCTAGCGCCAGGCGCTCAGCAGATTCCGGCGCTACTTCGAGCTTGATCAGCCCGGACTTCTCAACCTTGGCGAGTTTGGTCATCTCGTTCGGTTTCGCGCGGATGAGTTGAGCAATGGTGCGCTCCACAATCCGATCTGGCGCTGGGTCATCTTTCATCGCGGCAGAGGCAAGAATGCGGGCCTTTTCGCGAGCACCGGCAATCAACTCTGGCTCAGCGCGCAGTTCTCCTGCGGCAATCGTGATTTGCGCCAGCAGTTTATCTGTGAGGGGTGGCAGCGGCGTCTGCGTGACAGCCTTCCCGGCTGCCTTCTTGGCCCACCAGCCCAGCGGCGGATGAGGGATATCGTGCTTCTTGCAAATCTTGTGCAGCGCCACATCTGACAGCGCGAATTCCTTCGCGAGATGCGTCAGCGGCTTGGACCAAACCAGCAGATAGAATTCCTCGCGGGTAAAGGTGCGCGCCATAATGTTCCCGAATCGACTCGATCTCGCCTTTTACCTCATATGATGGCGGCGAACTGAAGCGCCTCAAGTCAGCGGCCGGATTTCGGCCGGTTCAACCCGCAGTTGAAATTTAACGTGCCACGCGTATATGCATACATGCAAAGTCGCTCTTCCGCGCCGAACTGTCACCGGACGGTGCGCGTTCCAGCCAATCGGTTGGATAGGCCGGAAGAGCGCACCCTCACTCAAATTCCCAGACATCATCCAGCTTATTTCGGATCATTTTCCGCCAGCGGCCGTGATCCGGCCGGTCGGTGCGGTACGATCGGGCCACAGCACCGACGCACATGTCTGCGAGTTGGACCAAGCTATCCCCGCGAGAATCTTTCAGCCTTATGTCCTTGATGGCACCGGCCGCGGCGTGCTTCCTCAGATGGGATTGAAGGTCTCGCCGGAAGGCACGTTCACCCGAACCATCGATAATGACCCGTGCCGCCTGCAATCGCCCATTATCGAACTTCATCATGGTTTTCACGAAAAACTGATAGAAAGCGTCCTTGTCGCTCCGCAGGCGGCCTGAGTAGATTTGCTCTTTACGGACCACCAGCACCCGGACGCGGAAATTAAAAGGCGCGATGGCCTGGAAGAAAGCGTCTCTTGCATCGCGGCTCGCCTTGCTGAATTTGAACTCAGCCAATCCCGGCCAGGCAGCGCGCGCTTGATCGATGGCGTCCGACGTTTGGCGCGCGATTTCATGATCATCAAACATGACCATCGCAACGGCAAAAACATTCGAAGAGCCACGATCCAAGCGGAAGCCCGCATCCCCGCTTTCATCTATAAACACCAACATCGCAGACGGCATAGCGTGCACCACGTACACGGCAAACTATTTCGCCATTTGCGTTGAGGAGCCAAGCCACCGTGCCAAGGGTTCTCGATTTAGATGCAACACGCATGCAACATGGCTCCAGAAACCCTTAGAAAACCGTAGGGTGTCGCCGCACTCTGACTCCGTCAATTGAGGTTCGAATCCTCATCGGGCATCCAGATATTACATCGATAAATCAGCAATATAATGGAACAGCGGGCCACGGCGCCGAGCGGGTTTCGCGAAACCCCCTATTCCCCCAACAATACCCGCAAAATATCCGCCCGGCTGATCAGCCCCACCAGCTTGCCCTTCGCCATGACCGGCAATCGCTTCATCCCATGCCGCTCCATCAGTCCGATGGCCTCCTCGATCGGGGCATCGCCATCGACGCTGATGAGCGCGGTCGTCATGATCTCGGCCACGCGCCGTTCCTCCAGTTCCCGCGTCGCGCTGCCCACGCCGGACCGGGCGAGTTCCTCAAGCCGGAACCCCTGCCCATCCTTTCGGAAAAAGTCGCCTTCGGACACGATGCCGCGCAGATTTCCGTCCGCATCGACCACCGGCAACGCGCTGATGCGATGGTCGCCCATGCAGCGAATCGCATCCGCGAGCGAACTATCCGGCGTCGTCGTCGCCGCGCCCAGCGTCATGATGTCACTAGCCTTCATGGGCCTGCTCCTTCTCGATAAGTTGAGGACCGCTCAACTTGGGCGCCAGCTTCAGCATCCGCTCGACGTCCTCGCGGTGGCACAAGTCGGTGCCCGGCGTCAGCACCGCCGCCGCGCCCGCGGCAACGCCCAGGCGGAAGGCTTCGATGATGTCCTGCTCGCACCCCAGGGCGAACACCATCGCCGCCAGGAAACTGTCGCCCGCGCCAACCGCGCTCTTCGCCTCGACCGGCAGCGCAGGCAGCCGCCATGTTCCCGACCGGCTCGCCAGCAGCGCGCCGTCGTGGCCCATCGTCACGGCGACATGCTCTGCCTTGCCGCTGTCCACGATTTCCCGCGCCGCCGCCGCGATCTCGCTTTCGTCGGCCAGCGCCTTGCCGGTAAGCTTGCGCAATTCCCCGATGCTAGGCTTGATGAGATACAGCCCGCCGCCCCTCACCGCCGCGCCCAGCGCCTCGCCCGAACTGTCGAGCACGATGCGCATCCCATGCCGCTGTCCAAGTTCGCAGACCCGGCAATAGAAATCCTCCGGCACGCCGGGCGGCAAGGAACCGCTGGCGACCAGATATTCCGCCTGCGGTCCGTCCAGATGATGGAGAGCGGCCTCCCACTCCTCCGCCGTCACCTCCGGCCCTCGGGGCACAACGCGATATTCCTTGCCCGTATCCTTCTCATAAAGCGACGTGCTGATGCGCGTATCGCCTTCGATTGGGATACGGAAACGGACCAGCGCATGCTTGTCCAGCAACCCGTCGAGCGCGCAGCCCGTCGCTCCGCCCGACAGATAATAGGCCCGCGCCGTCCCGCCCAACCTGGCGATCACCCGCGCGACATTGATGCCGCCGCCGCCCGGATCATAATGTTCCTGCTGCGTCCGCATCTTGCGCGTGTGGAAAACCCGGTCCGTCTCATAGGCGACGTCGATGGCCGGGTTCATCGTCAGGGTGATGATCCTCTTCATGGGCAAGAAGCTATCCGCCCCTCCCCTCCGCCGGTATAAGTATATGTCCCCATTGGTCCCCCGCGACCGCCATGGGAAAAGGGGTGACGCCAAACGGACAAGGAAGGACGAGGTGCGATGCGAACACTGGCTGTACTGACAACGGCGCTGCTGGCGGTCGCATGCAAGCCCGCCCAGCAAGCGGAGGCTCCCGCCCCCGACACCACCAACACATCGGCGATGAACTACGCCACGGAGGTCGCCGCGCTGCCCAGGCAGGCGCGCGACGCCGTCTTCTTCCGCGCCATCCGCGACGCGGGCCTGCCGTGCCAGACTATCGTGAGCAGCGACCCCATGCCCGACGCGCCGCCGCCCTCCGTCATCTGGCGCGCCCAGTGCGAGGACAAGGCCTATCACCTGATCCAGATCCAGCCCAACGGATCGGCGGTCGTCACCAGCCGCACCACCCCCTGATGCGGCGCGCGCCATGCGCTACCGGCTCCGCAATGTCCGCGCTTCGCTGAACAGGCTCACCACTTCCGCGTCACTCGTCTGGTCGAACGCGGCATAATGCGCCCCCACCGCGTAAAAGGGATAGGGCTCGTAAAGGCATATGACCTCGTCGCAATCCTCCCGCAGCCCCGCGATCACATTGGCCGGAGCGACCGGCACCGCCAGGATCAGCCGCGCGGGATGCGCCTTGCTGAGGCCTTTCAGCGCCGCCTTCACCGTGCCGCCCGTGGCGATCCCGTCATCAACGATGATCACCGTTCGCCCTGCCACCGCAATCGGCTCCCGGTCGCCCAGATAGGCCCGCCGCCGCCGGTCGATCTCGGCCAGCTGGCGGCGCATTTCGGCCCGGATATATTCGGGCGTCGGCCCCAATTGGCGCACGACATCCTCGTTGAGCACAAGCTGCGGATCGGCCCCGTCGACCACAGCGCCGATGCCCAGTTCCTCATATCCCGGCGCGCCCAGCTTGCGCACGAACAGCAGGTCGAGGTCCGCCTTGAGCGCCTTCGCCACCTCGAAAGCGACCGGCACGCCGCCCCGCGGCAGCGCCAGCACCAAAGGATGACTCGCGGCAAGATGCGACAGCACTTTCGCCAGACGCTCGCCGGCGTCGCGCCGATCCTGGAACAGCATCGATTGCAGCTTCATCGCGCTGCTCCTTTCAGGTGAGAGGTGGCCTCAACATGGCGGCCTGTCGCCATGACCGGCTTGCGACTGGCCGTGAAGAACATAAAGGGCGACGAGCTGGGCCACTGACTGCACATCCAGCTTCCGCATCAACCGGGCGCGATGGACCTCCACCGTCCTGTGGCTGATGCCCAGCAGCTCACCTGTCTGGCGGTTGGTTAGGCCCTTTGCCACTGCGGCCAATACTTCGCGCTCACGCGGCGACAACAGGTCCATCGCGGCGAAAGGCCGACCGGCTCCCTGTCTTTTCACCGCGTTCGTCATGGCGAAGCCTGTTCCCCGCCGGCGTCGCGCATCGTCGCGCCCATGACGGCGTGCATCAAGGCGGAATCCTTGCACGGCTTGTCCAGAACCGCATCGAAACCGTGCGCCATCGCCCTTTGCAACAGTTCGGGCGAATAAAAAGCGGTGACCAGGATCGCCCGGCCGGTCCATCCCGCCGCGCGCAACCGGTGCAACACTTCCAGTCCGTCGCATTCCGCCATCCGGTAATCCGTCACCAAACAGGCGGGATTGTTCGTCTTGGCATCGGCGATCAGCGCTTCGGGACTTGCAAAGGAACGCACCTGGAATCCCCGCCCCTGCAACAGCAGCTGCATCGACCGCCTCGCCCCGGCATCATCATCCAATATGGATACGGGAATGGGGAAGCCGGCCATTCTTCTCGCGCCTTGAGCCGCAGATGTGAGCACCATGCAAGAAAGATGACATCGGGCGCGCCCTTACGTCTTTACGTATTGATCACAGTTTCGTCCTTGCGTCCCATTCCGGCTGCAAAGGCTATGCGCAGTGCATCGGACAGGCTGTGCACATGCAGCTTCGCCATCAGGTTGGCGCGATGCACTTCGACCGTCCGGGATGAAATGCCCAGGTCATAGGCGATCGTCTTGTTGGGCAATCCTTGCGCCAGCCCCTCCAGCACTTCCCGCTCCCGCCCCGTCAGCGCCCCGATGATCAGGTTCGCGCGCGCCCCATCCGCCGCCGCGCCCTGAGCAGAACGCACCCGGTCGAACGCCCGCTCGATCGCGTCGATCAGGACCGTCTTCTCGAACGGCTTTTCCAGGAAATCGACCGCGCCCGCCTTCATCGCCTGCACCGCTATCGATATGTCTCCATGGCCGGTCATGATGATGACCGGCATGGCGATCCCGCGCTCCGTCAGGATGCGCTGGACTTCCAGCCCGTCAATGTCGGGCATTCGCACATCCAGCAGGATACAGCCCTCTTCGGCCGACTTCGCATCCTTCAGGAAAGCGGCTCCCGACGTCCATGCCTCCACCGAATAACCGGATGTCTTGAGCATATATGCCGACGATCGCCGGATGGCGTCCTCGTCGTCAATTATGTGAACAAGCTTCTTGTTCGTCATATGCCTCTGCCTGCGCTCGAATGAGGGTGAAGTGGAAATCGGTGCCTTTTCCCTTGCGGCTTTCCATCCAGATCTTGCCGCCATTCACCTCGACGATGGTGCGGCATATGGAAAGGCCAAGGCCCATGCCGTGGGGTTTGGTGCTGACGAATGCGGTGAACAGCTGCCGCGCGACGCCCGGCGCCATGCCGCACCCGGTGTCGGACACGATGACTTCGACCAGATCATCCCTGACCGCGCGCGTCGCGATTGTCAGCTGCTTGACCGCGCTGTCCGCCATCGCCTCGCACGCGTTGCGGATCAGGTTGATCAGCACTTGCTGGATCTGGACCCGGTCGACCAGTACGGGCGACGCGAGCGGATCGATGTCAAAATGCACATCGATCCCCAATTCGCGCGCCCCGGCCAGCCCCAGCACGGACGCCTCCTGCACCAGTTCGGGCAGGCTCTCGATCGTCTTTTCCACCTCGCCCCGCGACACGAACTCGCGCAGCCTGCGGACGATCTGCCCGGCCCTCAAGGCTTCGCTCGCGGCCTCTGCCAAGGCTTCGCGCATCATCGGCCACTCGGCCTCCTGCGGGCGCAACATCTGGTCGCGCACCGCCGCGACATAATTGGCGACGGCCGCGATCGGCTGGTTCAGTTCATGCGCCAGCGTCGACGCCATCGTCCCCATGGCGCTCACCCGCGTCACATGGATCAGCTCGGCCTGCAACGTCGCCATATGATCTTCGACCGCCCGCCTCTCGGTCAGGTCGCGGATGAAGCCGGTGAAGATGCGCTCATTCCCCCGCATCGCCTCGCCGATATACAGTTCCATGGGGAACAATGATCCGTCGGCCCGCCGGCCCGACACGACCCTGCCCTTGCCGATGATGCGCTTTTCCCCGGTTTCCAGATAGCGCTGGATGTAGCTGTCATGCCGTTCGCGGTCAGGAGACGGCATCAACATGCGCACGTTCCGTCCCAGCACCTCGTCCTCAGCATAGCCGAACAGCGCTTCCGCCGCTGCGCTGAACGACAGCATCGTGCCCGCCTCGTCGATCACCACCATCGCGTCGGGCACGGTCGACAGGATCGCGCGCAGCTGGCTTTCATGGGCGCGCAGCTGGTCTTCGGCCGACCGTTTTTCGGTGATGTCGGACACGATCTTCGCAAAACCGCGCAGCGCGCCATCTTTATCTTGAAGCGCGGTCCAGCTGACCCCCGCCAGGAACTCCGACCCATCCTTGCGGACGCGCCAATCCTCTTCCTCGAACCGTCCTTCTGCGCGGGCGCGCTCGATATCGGCCTCGGGCTTGCCCACCGCAACGGCTTCGCCGGGATAGAATAGGGAAGACGGCTTGCCCAGCACCTCCTGCTCGGTCCAGCCCTTCAGCCGCTCGGCGCCCCGGTTCCAGATCGTCACCCGGCCAGCCGGGTCCAGCATGTAGATCGCCAGCCCCTGCGCGCCATCGATCAACAGGTTGAGTTCCACCGCCAGCTGCTCGCTCGCCACGCCGCGATGTCGGGCCGCGGCTTCCACCACCTGCAGCCGTTGGTTCGACCGGCGGACAAGGCGGCTCATCAGGATGATGCTGGCAGCGGTCACGACGAACAGCGCGATCTCGATCAGGTCGCGCTTCTGCAGCGTCGACCGATGGGTGATCGCCACCTCTGCCGCAACGCTCATCAGGGCAGCGAGGATCGCCGGTCCCTCGCCCAGCCAGAGCGCGATGCCCACGATCGCGATGACATAGGGCAGATAAGCCGACCGATCGTCCAGCCATGGATCAAGAAGCAGCCGGACCGCCGCTACTAAAGCAACCCCCACAATGGCGAGGGCGTAATATTGTAGACGCGCTGTTTTCCATGACGGCATGGCCTCACCCTATGCGGGATTTTGACGTCAGCCTGGCAAGGCCCTGCGCACCCTAACATCATTGGCCATATTGCAACACACGACTTACCGATGCACTCGTAAGTCTTTGATATAGCGCAGATGATATTTAAACCATGTCCGTGTAATCCCGGATGGTCATTACACTACCCAAACGACTCCATGATCTACGCCTTCAGGTTGGACAGCCTCCCCGCCTTCCACCCAAAAGCATTTCAATTGATGCTTTCATTATGGATTTCAGTGCGCCAGGAACAACGGAACATTCGCTTCCCCCAGCATTATCCGGGTAATTCCGCCGAACAGGCTCTCACGCAACCGCGAATGTCCATATGCTCCCATGATGCAGAAAGCGGGCCGCCGCCTGTCCATCTCGGCCAGCAGTCCCGCCGCGACACCCGCTTCCGGCTCGTCCAGATGCTCCACACGCGGCCTGACGCCATGTCGGGACAGATAGGCCGCCGCATCTTCGGCAAGCTCGCCGCTCACTTCGCCCATCTCGATGATCGTCACGCCCTGCGCGCTTGCCAGCAGCGGCGCCGCGGCCCGGAGCGCTTGGGCAGCGGGCCTCGATCCGTCCCAGGCGGCAAGGACATGGCCGCCAAAATCGATGCCCCGGCTGTCATCGGGAACCGCCAATATGGGCTTGCCGGATTTCAGCACCGTATCCGACACGATCTGCGCCATGTCGGGGGTCATCCGATCGGCGATTGACGTATTGAGGACGATGATGTCCGCCAATGCCGCGCTCTCCTGCAGCAGCGACGCGATGAAGCCGGTTCGATCAACCCAGCTCCAGGCCACGTCTTCCGCCTGAAGCCGCGCCCGTATCCGTCCGGCATTGACCTCTTCCCGCTTCTGCGCATTCTGAAGCAGCATCAGTTCGGCGTCCGGATAATATTCGCTGCCCGCCAACACCGGGACCTGCACGACGTCAAGGCAGGTCAGGTGGCCGGACAGGCATCTGGTCAGGTCCAGCGCAGCCTGCAGCCGCGCTTCCTGACCGGCATCATCATGGACGAGCAAGAGCACGTTCTTCATGTCGATTTCCTCATGATAAGATGTTCGCTATCCAAAGGGCGTCATCCTTGCATCGGGGCCAGGATCATCGCCGCGACGGCAATCATCAGCCCGATGGTCATGGCTGCCTGAAACAGGGCGTCTGCGGATTGTCTCACGCGATCTATGACGGGCATATGCTCCTCCAATGAAATAGCGTCAGGAACCGACCCGCAATGGAGAACCCCGGCAAGCGTCACGCCTGCCGGGGGCACCGGGGTCAGAATGTCGATACGACGATATTGTCCTCGACCTTGGTCACGCCGGGCGCTGCCCATGCCGCCCGCTCCGCTACGCCGCGTTCGTGCCAGGCCTTCACCCGTCCACCCAGACGCACGGTGTTCCCATCCGTGGCGATCGTGACGCCTGCAGCGTCCAGATCCGCCTGACGCTTGAAAGCGGCGGCGATCCGATCCCGGATGTCGGCGCTGACGGGCAGCTTCTTCACCTCGATAAGGCTGCTGACGCCGGTCACGCCCGAAATCCGGGCGGCCGCCCTCCTCGCCTCGTCGCTCTGATAATAGGCGTCGACCACGCCGGACAGCGTGACCCAGCCCTTCTCGACCTTCACATTGATCTTGTCGTGCGGGATGGAAACGTTCCACGAAAACATGTCGAGGATGCGCTTGGCTATCTCATGATCCGCCGTCTTGGGTTCCGACTTGAAGCGCACATGGATCTCCTCGGCGATCGCCTTGACCCCGCTCACGCGCCGCGCCGCCTTTTCCGCCGCCATCTTCTCCAGATAGTTGGAAACATAGCCGGACAGGGTCACCACCCCATCATTCACCGCCACGCCAATGTCCGCATGATCGACGCTGGGGTCCCACTCAAGCTCGTCCATGACGTCATGCTGCAACTGTCCATCGGTCTTCATCGCAACTCTCCTTGTTGGTGGGTGACGCGCTCCAATGTCGGACGCGTGATTTGCTGGCGGCTGGGAACGCCACCGGCAAAAGCATGGCGACCACTGTGCCAGCAGCTGCGCCGACACCGCCGCGAATGAATAACCTGCCCTTCATGCCGCAGATCGCCCTGCGGACCCGCTGCAAGCCGTTCCCACGGCCTCCGTTTCCCGTATTGAGTTGCGGTCGCGCGGCCCCGTTCGCCGACAAGCCCGGACCATCGTCCGCGATCACCAGCCAGATCCAATCGCCGATCCTGCGGCAGCGGAGCCGGACGTGCCGTGCCCCAGCCCTGACCGCGTTGGTCACCAGTTCCAGCATCACCGCTTCCAGTTCGGCCGGGTCGGCGCTCACCCGCGTCGCGGGCAAAGCCATCTGCGCGTCGATCTCCAATGACGCCGGGTGCTTCACCATAGCTTGCAGCAAAGGCGCGGCGTGTGCGACCTGCGCGCCCACATCCACCAGCACCCGTTCCCCGCACGCTTGCCTTGCAAGCAGCCGGGACGTCAGCTCGCTGCCCCGCACCGCCGCCGCCTCCAGCCCGCGCAGCATGGTTTCCCGCACTGGCGCGTCTTGATGCTTGTCCAGCAGATGCCTGATCGAAGCGATGACAGCGAACAGGTTGCGCAGGTCGTGAACAGTTTCCCGGACAGGATCGTGCCGTGCAGCACCGCCTTCCGTGTCGCCTGAACGCTGCATGTTCGCCTCCTCGCTGATGGAGGCCATTTTAGAAACTGCGCGTCGCCGCCCTATTCGCAACTTCCCGTAAGTAGCCCCTCATGAACCGCGCCCGCCCCCCTGCGGCATTTACGAATATCGCCGTGGACACCGCCCTTCCTAGGATCGCTCCGCATTCGCGCGATCCCAGCCAAGGACAAGAAAAGCCATGACCATCCGCAACCTGTCGCCCCTTCTTCACGCCAGAACTATCGCCCTGATCGGAGGGTCGCAGGAGCAAGGCGCCGTCGGCACGCTCGTCCTCGACAATCTGCTAGCGGGCGGGTTCGAAGGCAGCATCCATGTCGTCAATCCGCACCCGGTATCGCGACCAGGCACGACATGGGTCGCCAGCGTCGCCGACCTGCCCGCCGCGCCCGAACTTGCCATCATCATGACGCCTGAGCCGACAGTGGCAGGGATCATCGACGCGCTGGGAAGGCTCGGCACGCGCTGCGCCGTCATCCTGTCGGCGGGCCTTCACGACGCCAGCGCATTCCACCAGGCGGTCAGAGCTGCGGCCCGGCGGCACGACATGCGGATCGTCGGACCCAATTGCCTTGGCATCATGGCCCCCCACGCGCGCATCAACGCCACCTTCGCCTCCACCCCTGCGCTGCCGGGCAATCTTGGCCTGATATCGCAGAGCGGCGCGCTTATCACCGCCGTGCTCGACTGGGCGCAAAGCCGCCGGATAGGCTTTTCCGGCATCATTTCCGCAGGCGACATGGCCGATGCGAATCTTGGCGACCTGATCGACTTGCTGGCCGCCGATCCACACACCCACGCCATCCTGCTCTATGTGGAGGGCGTGACCGAGGCCGCCGAGTTCATGGCCGCTGCCCGCGCCGCCGCACTTCACAAGCCGATCATCGCGATCAAGGCGGGCAAGAGCCAGCTCGCCGCGCAAGCGACCCTTTCCCACACAGGGGCCATGATCGGCTCTTATGACGCGTATGAAGCCGCCTTTGAACGGGCCGGGATCTTGCTGGTGGACAGCCTCACGGCGTTATTGGACGCCGCCGAGATGCTCTGCGCCTGCGAGCCAGTCCCCGGCAACCGGCTGGCGATCCTGACCAATGGCGGCGGCGCTGGTATATTGGCGGTCGATGCCTTGGCGCAGGCGAATGGGCAGCTCGCCACATTGACGACTGACACGATCGCCGCCCTTGCCGAGATGACGCCCGCAGGTCCGCCGCGCGCCAATCCCGTCGATATACTGGGCGATGCGGACGCAGACCGCTATGCCGGTACTGTAAGAGCCATCCTGCGCGACAGCGGGAGCGACGCGGTGCTGGTCATGAACTGCCCGACCGCGCGCAGCGAAGCAAAGGAAACGGCGCTGGCGATCTGCCGCGAAGTAGCGGCGGCAGCGCAGGAGCGCATCCGCAAGCCGGTCCTTGCCTGCTGGTTGGGTGACGCCAACTGCGAAACGGTAAGGCCTGTGTTCGCGGCGGCGGGCATCCCGGTCTTTTCGACCCCAAACGACGCCGTGCGCGCCTTTGGCTATCTGGCGCAGGCTCGCCGCCTTCGCGAGAGCTTGACAGAAGCGCCCGCCCAGTCGCGCGAGGTGCAGGCCGACCGAACCACCGCCCGCGCCATCATCGCCAGTGCGCAGGCGGACGGATGCACGACGCTTTCCGAAATCAAGGTGAAGAAGCTGCTGGAGGCCTATCGCATCCCCGTCGCGCCCACGCGCTTTGCCGCTTCGGCGGACGCGGTGGAAGAAGCCTGTTGTTGGCTGAGCGCGCCCTACGCGGTGAAGATCGTCTCGCGCGACCTGCCGCACAAATCGGATGTGGGCGGGGTCGCGCTCGACCTGCCCGACGCCCAGGCTGCTGTTGCCGCCGCGCGGGAGATGGAACGGCGCATCCGCCGCGACTTTCCGCAAGCGCGCATCCAGGGGTTCGCCGTCGAGGACATGATAAGGGTGAAAGACGGCAGGGAGGTGATCGTGGGCCTCAGCACCGATCCGGCTTTCGGTCCCATCATCATGGCTGGCGCTGGCGGCACCGCGACAGAACTTCTCGATGACAAGGCCATCAACCTCCTGCCCATCGACCATGCGCAGGCTCGCGCCCTGATTGCGCGGACGCATATGTCCCGGATGCTCGCCGGATATCGGAACGTCCCGGCAGCCGATGTGGAAGGCGTTGCTGATGTGCTGGACGCCGTGTCGGCCATGGCGGTCGACCTTCCCGACCTGCTGGAACTCGACATCAACCCCTTGGTGGTGAGCGCGGCAGGCGTCATCGCGCTTGATGCGCGGGCGCGGATCACCGCCGAGGCGGCAACGGCATCCCGCCTAGTCCTGCGCGCACCGCCGGAAGGATGGGCGTCCGACCTCGTGACAGAACAGGGCGTTCGTTTTCATGTCCGGCCGGTGCGTCCTGACGACGAGCCGGCGGTCGCAGCCTTCTTCGACAATGTCTCGCCCGAAGACCTGCGCTTTCGCTTCATGTCGGGTGTCTGCAAGGTCAGCCACGACCAGATAGTGATGATGACGCGCGTGGACTATGTCCGCACTATCAGCTTCCTTGCCTTTGGAGAGGAAGGCGACCTTCTCGCCATCGCCATGCTGGCGACCGATCCAGATCGCACCCGCGCGGAAATTGCGCTCAGCACCCGCACCGACATGAAGGGCAAAGGCGTCAGCTGGACCTTGCTTGAACATGTGCTGCGCTATGCGAAGGCGGAAGGGATCGAAACGGTCGAGTCGATCGAATCCGCCGATCATGACGCGGCGCTGCGCATGGAACGGGAACTTGGCTTCGTCACCATCGCGGACCCCGACGATCCCACCGTCCGGATCGCCAGGAAGAGCTTGGCGGCGCATGCCAGCTGACAACATGTGCGGCGCTATCACTGCGCCGACCAACGCCGCGGATCAGGGCGTGATCAGCACCTTGAGCGCCTGCGTTTCCGCCGCACGGCCAAAGACATCATAGGCATCCATGATGCCGTCCAGCGTGAAACGGTGCGTAACAAGCTGCTTCGCGTCCACCTTCCCGCTCACGACGGTCTTCAGCAGCATCGAAGTGGTGGACGTATCCACCAGTCGGGTGGTGATCGTGATATTGTGTGACCAGAGCCGCTCCAGATGCAGGTCGGCCTTAACCCCATGCACACCGATATTGGCGATGACTCCACCCGGCGCGACCAGATCTTCGCACAGTTCGAAGGTCGCAGGCACGCCGACAGCTTCGATGGCCGTGTCCACGCCCCTGCCGTCGGTCAACGACTTGACCACTGCCACGACGTCCTCCGACCGGCTGTCGATTGTCCGCGTCGCCCCGAACCGCTCAGCCACGGCCAGCCGGTTGGCGTCGATGTCGATCATGATGATCTGGCTGGGCGAATAGAATTGCGCCGTCAGCAAAGTCGCCAGCCCGATCGGACCCGCGCCCACGATGGCGACACTGCTCCCCGGCGCAACCTTGCCATTCAGCACGCCGCATTCGAACCCGGTCGGCAATATGTCGCTCAGCATCACCAGCGCTTCCTCATCCGTTCCTGCCGGGACCGGATAAAGGCTGGTGTCGGCATGAGGGATGCGCACATATTCCGCCTGCGTGCCGTCGATGGCATTGCCCAACAGCCATCCGCCGTTCACGCAATGGGAATAGATGCCCCGGCGGCAATAGTCGCACCGCCCGCATGAGGTGATGCAGGAAATCAGCACATGATCGCCGGATTTGAAATTCGACACCGCCGATCCGACCGCCTCCACAACACCCACGCCCTCATGCCCCAATGTCCGTCCCGGCTCGCAACTGGGCACATCGCCCTTCAATATGTGGAGGTCGGTGCCGCATATCGTCGTGTGTGTGACGCGGACGATGGCGTCGCCGAGATCCTTGATCTTCGGCTTTTCCCGCTCGCCCAGATGCTTCTGCCCCGGCCCGTCATAGATCAACGCTTTCATGGCAACGCTCCTTGAAGGATTATCACCGGGATGATCGCGCTGTGATGCAAGCCATCCTATTCGTAGATTTACCAACATCATCACTTCGCCTCCAGCGCTAGACTCCCGGTCTCGCATCTTGAGAAGGGCGATCATGAACTTCAAAATGACCCTGCGTTCGGCGGCCCGCGCATCGTGAACCACATGGTCGCGATGCAGATCCCCGCGCCCGGCGCTGCCCTCGTGCAGGTCGAGCGTCCCATGCCCAATCCGGGACCCGGCGAACTCCTGATCGAAGTCGCCGCTTGCGGCGTCTGCCGGACCGACCTGCATGTCCTCGACGGGGAAATCCCCGCCCGCTATCCCATCATACCAGGCCATGAGATAGTGGGTCGGGTCGCGGCATTGGGCAGCGGCGTTGAAGGTTTCGCCATTGGCCAGCGTGTCGGCGTTCCCTGGCTAGGACATACATGCGGCGTCTGCCCCTATTGCCGCGCCGGGCGGGAAAATCTGTGCGACGCCCCGCTCTTCACCGGAGCCACGCGGGACGGCGGCTATGCGACCCATGCTATCGCCGACGCGCGATATTGCTTCGACCTGCCAGATCGCTTTTCGGATGTGGAAGCCGCCCCCCTCCTCTGCGCGGGCCTGATCGGATGGAGAGCTTTGCGGCTGGCCGGTCCGGGCAGCGTCATCGGCCTCTACGGCTTTGGCGCCGCCGCGCACATATTGGCGCAGGTCGCCCGGCACCAGAAGCGCACGGTTTATGCCTTCACGCGGGACGGCGACACGGCGGGGCAGGACTTCGCCCGTTCGCTCGGCTGCGCCTGGGCGGGCGGTCCTGCTGAAAGCCCGCCTGCGCTTCTCGACGCTGCCCTGATCTTCGCACCGGCAGGGGAACTCGTACCTCAAGCTCTACGGGCAGTCAGAAAGGGTGGCCGCGTCATATGCGCGGGCATCCACATGAGCGACATACCCTCCTTTCCCTATGCCGACCTGTGGCAGGAAAGGCAGATCCTCTCGGTCGCCAACCTGACGCGCGAAGACGGCATCTCCTTTTTCGAGCTGGTGGGCGGCATGGAACTGCACACCGTCACCCAAAGCTTCCCGCTCGACCAGGCCAACCAGACGCTGCAAAGCCTGCGCGAAAGCAGGGTTCAGGGCGCAGCGGTTCTGGTGCCGCCATCCGCGACTGCGTGACTCTACTTATGGCGCGACAGCCTGCGCCGGGCGACAATTCGGCATGGAGTCTGGACCGGGAAAGCGTCCATGCACAGGGCGCCGTCCCGCCGAACCGCCAACTTCACAAAAGCAGGAGAAGGACCAATGACCGATTTCCGTTCACTCATGCCCTTTGGACGCAGCAATCTCTTCCGCACCGGCTTTGATCCCTTCGCCGATCTGCGCAAGGAAATGGACCGCCTCAGCGACGATCTCGGCCGTGGCTGGCTCACCAGCGGCGATAGCGGCAGTAGGGGCTTCAACCTTCCGCGCGTCGATATTGCGGAAACGGAAAAAGGCCTTGAGCTGACCGCCGAACTGCCGGGCTTCGATGAAAAAGACGTGTCGCTCGACGTGCAGGACGATGTTCTCACCATCAAGGCCGAGCATAAGGAGGACCGCGAGGAAAAGGATGA
This sequence comes from Sphingobium herbicidovorans, assembly GCF_002080435.1. Lineage (NCBI taxonomy): Bacteria > Pseudomonadati > Pseudomonadota > Alphaproteobacteria > Sphingomonadales > Sphingobiaceae > Sphingobium > Sphingobium herbicidovorans. Next base: position 1,082,959 of record NZ_CP020538.1, read on the forward strand.
GAAGAAAAATTATCATCTGATCGAACGCAGCCGGGGAAGCTATCTGCGCCGCGTCGCCCTGCCGTTCGAAGCGGATGCGGACAAGGCCAGCGCCCATTTGGAAAAGGGACTGCTGAAGGTCATCGTCCCTCGCCTGGCCACGGAAGCGAGCAAGCCGCGCCAGATTCCGGTTGGATCGAAATAGAGGCATGCAAATCGATACGGGCAGGCAATGATCTTTGCGTGATGCTATATAGCCATTTATGAAACGCATCGCGCTTTGGCTGTTGCCGCTCGCGCTGGTCGCGGCGGCGGCGGCCTGGTGGCTGCTCGCGGGCCGGGCGCCGGAGGTGGAGCTTGCGCCCGTTCGCGTCGGTCAGGCCGTCGAGCTGGTCTATGCCACCGGCTTTGTCGAGGCGCAGCAGCCTGTTTCGGTCTCGGCCCGCCTCACCGCTCCGGTGCGTCAGGTAATGGCGGACGAAGCCCAGCGCATCGCACGCGGCCAGCCGCTGATCCTCCTCGATGACGAGGAACAGCGCCAAGCGCTGCAACAGGCAGCGGCACAGCGCCGCATCGCACAGCAGGATGAGCAACGCGCGCTCACACTCTTCGCCAAAGGATGGGTCACCCGCGCCGCGCGCGATGCGGCCGTCGCCGCCGCCGACGGCGCGAGGGCGGCGGAGGAAAGCGCCCGCGCCCGGCTCGACCAGATGATCGTGCGGTCGGGCATCGACGGCGTCGTCTTGCGTCGGGATGTGGAGCCCGGCGATCTCGCCAGCCCCGGCCGCATCCTCATGATGCTGGGCGACCCTTCCCGCATCTGGGTCACCGCGACCATAGACGAACGCGACGTCGCCCGCGTCCAGCCCGGTCAGGAAGCATTGATGGCGAGCGACGCCTGGCCCGGCCGCGTGCTACGCGGTCATGTGCGCGAGGTGACGCCGGGCGGCGATCCCGAACAGCGCGCCTTCCGCGCCCGCATCGTGACGGACGGCGCGGTGGCGCTGCCGCTGGGCCTGACGCTGGAGGTGAACATCGTCACGCGCAGGGCGCAACGGGCGCTGCTGGCGCCCGCGAGCGCAATCGAAGACGGCAAGGTCTGGATCGTTCGAGGCCACCGCGTTCATGCGAAAACCGTCCGCACCGGCATTGCCGGAACCGACGAGGTGCAAATCCTCTCCGGCCTGTCGCGTGGCGACATGGTCGTGAAAGCGCCGGAGGGGAAGCTAAAGGACGATATGCGCGTGCGGGTGCGGCGATGACCGGTCAGCTGCGGCTGCTGGCCAGCGTCGCCGCCCGGCATCTTGTCGGCCGCCGTCGCCAGACCATCGTCGCGGTCAGCGGCGTGGCCGTCGGCGTCGGCTTCTTCCTCGCCGTGTCGGCCATGATGATCGGCAGCCAGAACGATTTCATCAAGACGCTGATCGACGCCGCCCCGCACATCATCATTTCCGATGAGCTGCGCAGCCCGCCGCCCCAGCCCGGCGTCAACCTCTACAAGGGCGCGGCGGTCGACCTGCGCCACTACAAAGTCCGCAACGAGGTGCGCGGGCTTAAAGGCTGGCCGGAGATATTGCGCACCATCAACGCGCTGCCCGGCGCCATCGGCTCGCCCAGTCTGAGCGGCGCGATCACCTTGCGCAGCGGCGGACGGGAGGAAGCGCTGACCATCGTCGGCGTCGATCCCGCAATCGAGGAAAAGGTGAGCACTATTCAGGACCAGCTGCGCGTCGGACGCCTGCGCGATCTGGAAAGCACACAGGGCGGCATCATCATCGGCGAGGAAATGGCCCGTCGGCTTGGCCTTGGCGTGGGTGATGTGGTGGGCGCGACCTCCGCTTCGGGGAAAAGCCGGTCGCTTCGCATCGTCGGCATGTTCAAACGGGGCCAGACGCAGATTTCATCCGGCTTGGGCTATGTCCTCTTAAGGGAAGCGCAATCGCTGCTCGGCCGTCCCTTCATCATCAACCGCATCGGCGTCCGTCTGGCCGACCCCTATGAAGCCCAGCCGATCAGCCGCCGCCTGGAGGCGCGCTACGCCTACAAGGCGGAAAGCTGGCAGGAGCGTTCCGCCGACTTTCTCTCCCTGCTCGTGACCCGCAACGTCATCATGTACAGCGTCGTGTCGGCCATCCTGCTGGTGGCCAGCTTCGGCATCTACACGGTCGTATCCAACAGCGTGTCCGACAAGAGGCGCGACATCGCCATCATGCGCTCCATGGGCTTTTCAGAGCGCGATCTTCAACTGATCTTCGTGTTCGAGGGTCTGGCCCTGGCGTTGATCGGCATCGTCGCCGGATGGCTGCTCGGTTACGGGCTGATGGCGATCCTCGGCTCGCTCAAATTCCCCATCGCGGGCGAAGACCAGCGCCTGCCCCTCGACCGCTCCGCCCGGCAATACGCGATCGCGGCGGCCGCCTCCCTGCTCTCGGGCGTGATCGCCGCATGGTTGCCTGCCCGAAAGGCCGCGCGCGTCGATCCGGTCGACATATTACGGGGCGCGGTATGAGCGCGATTATCGAAGTTGAGGGCGTTTCCCGTAGCCTTCCGGGCACGCCTCCCGTCACGCTGGTCGCTGACGTTTCCCTATCCATCCAGCCCGCCACCTTCGTCGCCATCGTGGGGCCGTCCGGCTGCGGTAAATCTTCGCTGCTCTATCTCCTTGGCCTGCTGGACCGTCCAACAAAGGGCCATGTGCTGTTCAACGGGCAGGACATGAACCCGCTGCGCGGCGACGCGCGCGCGCAGATCAGGTTGGCGAGCTTCGGCTTCGTCTTCCAGTTCCACTTCCTGCTGCCCGAGTTTACCGCGCTGGAAAATGTCATGCTACCCATGCGCAGGCTCGGCAAACGCCCGCTGGGTGAGATACGCGCCAAGGCGCAGGCGTTGCTTGAGGGCATGGGTCTTGGAGAGAAAAGCGCGAAGACGCCCGATCGCCTCTCCGGCGGCGAACGCCAGCGCGTCGCCATCGCCCGCGCCATCGCGAATGATCCGGCACTGGTGCTGGGGACGAGCCCACGGGCAATCTCGACAGCCAGAACAGCGCCCGCGTGGTCGATATGTTTCGCAACCTTGCCCATGAGCAGGGCCGCGCGGTCGTCTGCGTCACCCATGATCCCGATGTCGCTGCGGCCGCCGATGTCCAGATCTCCATGCTGGACGGCCGCATCAAGGAAACGAGCGTGAGGCCGCGATGAGTGCTGGCGTCAATCCTGCCTTCATACAACCCTATCTGCCGCTTCTGGCCGCCATAGCGATCGGATTGCTGATCGGCATACAAAGGGGATGGGCGCAACGATCCTTCGGCACCGGTCGCCGCGTCGCCGGATTCCGCACCTTCGGCCTCATTGGCCTGATCGGCGGCATAGGGGGTCTGGCGCCGGACATGATGGCAGCCGCCCTTGCAATCGGCGTGGCGGCCGTTTTGACCGCGGGCTATGTCCGCAGCGCGGATCAGGACCATCTGTCGGCCACCACCACGCTCGCGGGCATATTGACCTTCTCGGCCAGCTATTGCGCTACCCGCTTTTCTCCGGTGTTCGGCCTGGCGATAGGCGGCGCAACCTTTGTCATGCTGAGCGCCCGACACTCGATGCACGCCGTGTTGAAGGGAATGGACGAACAGGAAATCGAAAGCGTCTCGCGCTTCCTGCTGGTCGCGCTGGTCATCCTGCCCCTGCTGCCGGATCGGGCGATAGGGCCCTATGAAGCCTGGAACCCCCGCAGCATCTGGCTGGTCGTCGTGTTTGTCATGGGCCTGTCCTTCGCGGGCTATGCCCTGTCGCGCCGGCTGGGGCAGGACAGGAGCATCCTGCTGGTCGCCCTGACGGGCGCGATCGTTTCGTCCACCGCAGTCACGGCCGAATATGCACGGCGCCTGCGGGAAGAGCCTGCTATTCGGGGGCCACTCGCAGCGGGCATCGCCATCGCCTCGATCGTGATGTTCGTCCGGGTGCAGTTGCTGGCGCTGGCGCTCATCCCCCGCGCGCTGCCGACCCTGGCCATCACCATGGCGCCCGCGACAATAGTCTCCGTCCTGTTCGCTCTCTTCGCCTTCCGCCAACATCGCGGCGAAAGCGCAAAGGTCAGCATCTCCAACCCGCTCGGCTTCACCCCCGCGCTTATCCTGGCTGGCATGGTGGTCGTGCTGTCACTGGTGGCAAGATGGGCGCTGCATCATTTCGGGGAACAGGGGATGGCGGTGGTGCTGACGCTCACCGGCATTTCTGATGTCGATGCGGCGGTCATCACCATGTCGGGGCTGCCCGCTCATATGCTCAACGATCAAATCGCCGGGCTGTCGCTGGGCGGCGCGGTCCTCGCCAACACCTTTGCCAAAGCGGTCATGACGGTGGTCATCGGCTGGGGCCATGGCGGCATCCGGGCTTCGGTCCCGCTTTTTGCGGCGCTGTTGACGGCGGCAGCCAGCATCTTGGCCTGGGCGATGTTCCTCTGACGGATGCGGACAATTCCGTAGTGCAAAGCCGCTCGAAAGGCGCAGGATGGACGCGATGATGGTGGAGGAGCGCATGCCCGACGAAACACTTGGCAAAGCAGCGCGGCAGGGCGCCGCCGCGCGAAAGGCCTTGCCCGTAGACCGGTCGCCAGAGGATAATGGCGTCGTCTATCTCAAGATCCCGGTGAACCAGCTATGATCCCAGCCTTCCCCCACGCGCAACCAGTCGAAGGGCTGATCGGCGGCCTGATGATCGGCATCGCCGCCGCCATCATGCTGCTCGGCCTCGGGCGTATAGCAGGCGTCAGCGGTCTTGCCGCACGCGCCACCGGCCTCGCCGACAGCGGAGCGCCGCGCAACATTGCGATCGCTTTCATCATCGGCCTGCCCGCAGGCGCGCTGGTCGTATCCCTGCTGACAGGCGGGGTGCCGGCGCGCTTCCCGTCTATCGGCCTGCTGCTGATCGCCGGCGTCATCGTCGGCTTCGGCACGCGGCTCGGGTCCGGCTGCACCAGCGGTCATGGCGTGTGTGGCGTGTCCCGCCTCTCGCCCCGCTCCCTGCTCGCGACGGCGCTCTTCATGGCCAGCGGCTTTGCCACAGTCGCGGTCCTTCGCCTCGCAGGCGCCCTATGATGAAAATCGCCCTTGCCCTGATCTCGGGCGCGCTGTTCGGCGCTGGCCTGGCTCTATCCGGCATGGCGGACCCGATGCGGGTGCGCGCCTTCCTCGACCTGCTCGGCCCTTGGGATCCGACGCTCGCTTTCGTCATGGGCGGCGCGATGATCCCGATGGCGATCGCCTGGGTGGTGCAGAAACGACTTGAGCGCCCCCTCGCTGGAACATCCTTCAACCTGCCCGAAACGCGGAGCCTCGACTGGAAGCTGGCGCTGGGCGCGGTGCTTTTCGGCATAGGCTGGGGCCTTGGCGGCCTCTGCCCCGGACCTGCGATCGCCAGCCTTGCGCTGAAGCCGATCCATGTCGCGCCCTTTGTCCTCGCGATGTTGGCTGGCATGGCGCTCAACCGTTTTCTGCCCAGCGGCGGCGCAGGCGAAAATCAACGGGCAAGATGGACTGGCAGCCCCCGCCCCCCTGCGTCCGAAACGCCGCGTGGCTGAATGGCGGCCGTTATCCTGGATGGCCTTCACTATGCGCTGAGGGGGCATTACAGGCGGCCTTGACGTCTCCGTCCTCGGCGGAGCGGCGGACGGCGCAAGTCAGCCTTTCTGCAAGTTCCGCTCCAGCAGCTTCAACCGATCGACGATCGAAAAGAAGAAAGCCGTCGACCAGCCAGTCAACATGATGCCATTCGCACCCTCGATCGGCCGCTCCTATTTGGCGCCATGCTCGCCGCGGCGATGGAGCCGGAGCAGATAATCGTTTCGGCCGCCGTCCCAATCTTGCTGTGCCTTGTAACCCTGCGCCTGCTGATCAAAGCGGATTGGGCGCGCCAAGCTGCCTAATGGAGTGGCGCAAAGGACTTTGTCTTCGCATTAGTTACAAACTGGCACAGTTTGTTCGACATCCACAACTAGCCGGTATTTTTCGATTGACCTTGCTTGACTTGACGGCTTGATCGCAAACGCCTTCTTAACCAACGCTATATATCGCTCGAAGGCGTCAAAGGGGATTCTCGATGCGATCAGATGCTGCCAACCTCCTTGCCCGGCTGGGGCGCAAGGATTTCAGATACCGTGAGTTTACCGATAATTTCGCGGATATGGAGTTGTGGCCGATCTTCGAGGCCCTTCTGACCGACGACCGCGTGGTCGGCAGGCCCGTTTCCGCCCTTGCCGCCCGCAGCGTCGAAGATGTCATTCCCGTAGGCAAGGCGGCCTCCGCCAAGCCAGCACCGGCTCAGTCCAACGGGGGGATTTTCGGCAGCTATTCCGCCCCCCGCCGCGACGCCTCTCCCCCCAGAGCAAAAATGACCTTCGATCCTTCCTGCAGCGCATCTCGGACGATGAGGAGGGTCAGAACTGATGCCCCTTATCCTTTGCCATTCCCCGAAAGGCGGAACCGGAACGAGCTTTATCGCGGCGCATCTTTCGATGCACCTCGCGCGCCAGGGCCATGATGTCGCCGCGCTCGATTTCACCTATCAGGACACGCTGAAACTGTTTTTCGGCCTGCTGCCGACCCAGGCGCTGGCCGAATTTCACGGAGGCGGCTCGGCGCTCGCGGTGGCGGGCGTTGAGCTTTTCTCTGCCTATCGGCTGAGCCGGGAGCCGGATTTCACCGAAGCGCTCCGGCGGGGCCAGTCACCGTTCAACGACGGCAAGATCTATATCGCAGACGTCGCTGCGGGCGACCGGGAGACCAAGGACCTGCTGCTTCCCCACGCACAGTTGCATGTCTGCACGTTGCTGCCGCAACCCGTTTCGCTGGCGGCGCTGACCAAGGTGGCGGCGGGAACGCCCACCATCGAACTGCCCAATACCGCCTATATCCTGAACCAGCTCGATGACACGCACCGCTTTTCGCGACACACCCACATCTTCCTGCGCGAGCTGGTCGGCGACCAGCTGGTCGGCACGGTCAGGCGGGACGAGGCGGTGAACGAGGCGGCCGCCATGTTCGAGCCGATCAGCAAATATGCCCCGGCCAGCGCCGCGCTCGCGGACATCCGCACCGTCGCCGGGCAGATCGAGGCGAGGATCGGCCTTAACGCCAATGTGGAACAGTTGTCATGAAGCTGTTGTCATCGCCAATCGTCAAATGGAGCGTGGTTCTTTTCGCCGCCATGCTGGTCGTCCTCGTCATCGGCGTCCCGCTCGACCTGGAAGCGCAGTGGCTTTTCACCGGCATCACGATAGCGGGCGCCATCATCCTTGGCCGGTCGCGCACGCGCAAGGCAACATTGGCCCTGGGGCTGCTGTCGATACTGGTGTCGACCCGCTACATGTTCTGGCGCACGACGCAGACGCTGGAATTCGGCACGCCGCTGGAGTTCATTCTGGGTGCAGGGCTCTATCTGGCAGAGATATATGCCTGGATCATCCTGCTGCTCGGCTTTCTCCAGACCAGCTGGCCGCTCTATCGGCCCGTCATCGAGCTTCAGGGCGAGCCTGAACAATGGCCCACGATCGACGTCTTCATCCCGACCTATAATGAAAGCCTCTCCATCGTGCGCAATACCGTGTTCGCGGCGATGGACATGGACTACCCGGCCGACCGTTTCCGCGTGTTCATCCTGGACGATGGCAGGCGACCCGAATTCCGTGCATTCGCCCGGCAGGTCGGCTGCGGCTACCTGACGCGAGCGGACAATCTCCACGCCAAGGCGGGCAATCTGAACGCGGCCATGAAGAAAACCGCGGGCGAACTGATCGCGGTGTTCGATTGCGATCACGTCCCCACGCGCGCTTTCCTGCAAATGACGGCGGGTTGGTTCCAGAAGGATCCCAAGCTGGCGCTGATGCAGACGCCGCACCATTTCTATTCCCCCGATCCGGCGCAGCGTAACCTGCGCACGGTCGAGGATCTGCCGGGGGAAGGCGACCTGTTCTACGGCAATGTTCAGCGTGGCAACGACCTGTGGAACGCCGCCTTCTTTTGCGGTTCCTGCGCCATCATCCGGCGTGAAGCACTGACCCAGACCAATGGTTTTGCCGGAGAGACTGTAACGGAGGATGCGCACACCGCGCTCAAGCTCCAGCGCATGGGGTGGAACACGGCCTTTATCAGCGCGCGCCTTTCGGCAGGCCTGGCTACCGAGCGGTTGGTGCTTCACATCGGCCAGCGCATCCGCTGGGCGCGGGGAATGACGCAGATCCTGCGGATCGACAATCCGCTGATGGGGTCCGGCCTCAAATGGCAGCAGCGGCTCTGCTACCTGAACGCGATGCTGCATTTCCAGTTTCCGCTGCCGCGCATCGTGTTCCTGACCAGCCCGCTCGCCTATCTGATCTTTGGCCAGAACATCATCCACGCGTCGGCTTCGCTGATCTTTGCCTATGCCGCTCCGCACCTCTATTGTTCGATGGTCTCGGGCGCGCGCTCGCAGGGCGGGGACCGGCGGCCATTCTGGGGCGAAATCTACGAAACGATCCTCGCCTTTCATCTTGTCCCCGCAACCGTGTTGACGTTGTTCCAGCCGCGCAAGGGCAAGTTCAACGTGACCGACAAGGGCAGCTTGCTCGACCGTACCTATTTCGACCTGGGAACGGTAAAGCCGCATCTGGTCTGCATCGGGCTAATGCTGTTCGGCGTCGCGCTCGGCGTGGTGAAGCGGGTCTTCTTCCCGCACATCTTCAACATCCAGACCGATACGCTGGTCTTGAACACGGCTTGGGCCCTGTTCAGCCTGGTTATCCTGCTGGCGGCGGTGTCGGTCGCGCGTGAAACAAGGCAAGCGCGCGAATTCATCCGTATCCAAAGCCAGGTGCCCGTCACAATCTATGTCCAGGACGGGCATGTTTTCGATGCCACCACAATCGACCTATCCATGGGTGGCGCTGCCATCCGCCTGCCGCAGGACATATCTTTGCGAGACCGGACAGTCACCCACATCTCGCTGCCCATGGGCGACGAGAAGCTGACCTTGCCGGTCGATACCATCCGAATTGAACATGGGGAGGCGTTTCTGCGTTTTCAGCCGCTTGATATGACGCTGTCCCGGCATCTCGTCCGGGCCATTCTGGGACGAGCCGACGCCTGGGAGCCTGCGGCCCCGCAACAGCCGGTTTCGGGCCTGCGGTCCCTATGGGACATCATCGTCGTCGATTTCACCACGCTCAAGCGTATCTTCCGCCTCAATCGGACCGAGCGCCGCAATGTGAAGCGCATGGCGGCCATGGCCGGGGTGAAGGCGTCCGCGCTCGTCCTGGCCGCAGGCGCGCTGATCAGCCTCACGCCCGATGGCGCTCATGCGGCCCCTGCTGCGGCGTCCGCCGCCCAAAGCGCCACCGCGCCAGCGAGTGGAGCGCGCCAGCAGCGGCTCAGCTTCCGCGACCTGCAGGTCAAATCCCCGATTCGGCTGCAAGGCACGCGGGGAGAGATCGGCATCCCGTTCGGCATGCGCCGTAACGATGTGGTGACAAAGGCGGCGTTGACGCTGAACATGGCCTGGTCGCCAGCCATGATCGGGGATCTTAGCCAACTGGTCGTCCTGCTGAACGGCGAAGTCGTCCAGGTGGTGCCGCTTCGTCCCGGCGACGCGCGTGGGCAAGTCCTGAACATCCCCGTGAACCCGGCATTGTTCCTGCCGGGCGACAACCGCCTCAACCTGCGCCTTTTGGGCCATTACACGCGCGACTGCGAAGACCCGTTCCACAGCTCGCTGTGGGCGAATATCAGCAATGTGCGATCCTGGTTCGACCTGACCGTCCAGAGCCTGCCGCTTGGCCCTGACCTTGCGCGCCTGCCCAGTCCCTTTTTCGACCGCAGCGACAACCTGCCCCTGCGCTTGCCCTTCATATTCGCGGGCGCGCCGGGCAATGGCGAACTGGAAGCCGCCGCCAGCATCGCGTCCTGGTTCGGTGGCATGGCAAGCTATCGCGGCTATTCCTTCAAGCCGCTGTTCAACCAGCTGCCCCAGGGCAACGCCGTCGTCTTCCTCTTGGGCAACCGTCCCGTTGGGGGCGTGCAGATGCAGGTCCGGGGACCATCGGTCGCCGTCATCCGCAATCCGCGCGATTCCTTTGGCACCCTGCTGGTCGTCATGGGTCGGAACACGCAGGAATTGAAGCTTGCGGCGGCAGCCGTCGCCAGCGGACGCGGCGTGTTCGGCGGCACACAGATGGCGCTCGACAATGTGCGCATCCCTGCGCACGGTCGCTATTCGGCGCCGCGCTGGATCAACACCGACCGGCCAGTGCGCCTGGGCGAACTCACCGACGCCTATTCCTTGCAGGGACTGGGGCTGCCTCCCGGCCCACTCAGCGCCCGCTTCCGCATAGCGCCCGACCTGTTTTTCTGGCCTCGCCAGGGTGGCAGACTGGACCTGCACTATCGCTATCCTAGCGCCGATTGGCTGGACAAGCGGGGATCACGGCTCGACGTGTCCATGAACAATCAATATCTGCGCACCCTGCCCGTTGCGGGGGGCGACCTGTGGGATCAGGTGTTCAAGAGCCGTGGCCCCTCATCGCAGGACAGCAAGGCATCCATCGTGCTGCCGCGCTACAATCTGTTCGGCCAGAACGAGCTGATCTTCGACTATAATCTGATCCTGGCGAACAAGAAGAAGTGTGAAGGCACGCTGCCTGAAAATGTGCGGGTCAGCATCAGCCCGACGAGCACGATCGATTTCAGCCACGCCTATCATGCGTTGCAGATGCCCGATCTCGCGACTTTCGCAGGGGCCGGTTATCCCTTCACGGTCCGCCCGGACCTCGCGGAAACCGCCGTCATCATGCAGCGCAATTCGTCGGCCAGTGCGATCGAGGCGTTTCTGGCGCTGATGGGCCGCTTTGCCGACTCGACCGGCCTGCCCGCTACCCGCGTCACCGTGATGAACCGGGTCGAGCCGTCTGCGCTTGAGGGCAAGGACATATTGGTCGTGGGCGCCAGCAGCCTTGCCGGGTCCGATGCGCTGTTCGGCGGTTCGCCGGTGCGTTTCAGCAATGGCGGCCTTCAGGTTACGGAGCGTTCACCTTTCCAGAGTGCGCAGAATTTCTTCGCGCTGGGGGCTCGCTCCAGTCCGGAGGACGCGCAGCAGATCATCTATAATGCGCGCGGATTTTCCGGTATCGCCGGATTCCGTTCGCCCTTCGACAGCGAACGCAGCGTTGTTGCCGTGCTGGCTGACGATCCCAATGCGCTGCCGCAACTGGTGAACGGCATGGCCGATACCAAGATCAACGCGCAGATTCAGGGTGACCTGGCCGTCACCGATGGCGAGGGCATGACCAGCTTTGCGGTGGGGCCGACCTATTGGGTGGGATCGCTGCCGATCTGGATGCGCATCGCCTACTGGTTCAGCCAGCGCCCGATCCTGATGGCGGCCAGCGGGCTGCTGCTCGCGTTGCTGCTCGCCGGGCCTGCCTATCTCTATTTCAACTCGCAAGCCAAGCGCCGCCTGGACGGGGCTGACGAAGCATGACCGGAGCGACGACGATGCGAAAACTGCTAATCGCTACACTGCTGGCGTCGGCGGTGACGCCCACGATGGCGGTCGCCGAGGTGCCCGGCGTTTCCGCGCTCATTCAGCAGGGGCGCTACTGGCGGTCGAAGGGGCGTAATGACCTCGCCGATCAGGCCTATCGTCGCGCGCTGGCGCTCGATCCCGCCAATGCCGAAGCGCGGCGGGGGCTGGACGGCGCGCAGGCACGGCCCGTCAGGCCCGCAGCAGCGGCGACGGCGGCGAAACCCGCGCCGCGCGCCACACCGGCACAAGCTGCACCGCCAGCTTCCGGTCGCACCGCGCCCCGCGATACCGGCGGTGACGCGCGCGCGGCAGGCTTCAGGGCGCTGGACCGCGGCAATCTGGGCGAGGCCGCTACGCTCTTCGAGCGCGCGCTGGGACGCAACCGCAATGATGCCGATGCCCTTGGCGGGCTTGGCATCGCCCGGCTTCGCCAGAATCGTTTTACCGAAGCGCGCGACCTGCTGGAACAGGCATCACGGCGAGGCACTGCGTCCAAATGGGCGGAGGCGCTCTCTGCTTCTCGATTCTATGCCGATCTCGGCGAAGCGCAGGCGGCCCTTTCGGAAGGCCGGGTGAGCGATGCACAGGCAAAGGCCGAAGCGCTGGTGCGGTCCGACTTTTCCGACCGGCAACCTGCTTTGGAACTGCTCGCCAACGTCTATGAACGGCAGGGCCGCTATGCGGACGCGGCGGATATTCTCCGTCAGGCATCTGGCAGCGGCGCGGCGAACGATCAGTCGGAACTGCGGTTGAAAAGCCGGGCAGCGCGGGGCCGAGCGCTCGCCGCGCTCGAGCGCGGCGACGATGTGACCGCGGAACAGGAATTTCAGTCGGGCCTGCTGCTCGACCAGAATGATCCCTGGATCCGCTACGAATATGCGCGTTTCATGATTGATCGGGGGCGGGTGTCGGATGCCGATGCGCTGGTGCGCTCGCTGTCCGCTTCGTCGAATCCGGATGCGCTCTATGCAGCAGCTCTTATCAATAATTCCCTCAAGCGGTTCGGGGCAGCCGAGGCGTTGGTCGATCGCATCCCCGACAGCCAGCGCACATCGCAGATGCGCAATTTCGCCATGGGACTGAAGGCCGATCAGGCGATCCAGCGCGCGCGCGACATCGGCGCGATGGGCCGTCAGGCCGAAGCGCGGGCGGCGCTCAATCAGTTGAGCGGGATGCCCGGAATGCCCGCCGCAAAGCAGGCGGCGATCGCCGATGCGCTGTATGACCTGGGCGACACGGCCGGCGCGGCTCAGCTTGCCCAGCAGGCGCTTGCCGGCGAAATCAGCGATGTCGAAGGCTATGAGCCGGTCGTCCGCGTACTGGCCAAGACCGGGCGCGATGATCTGGCGGCGGCCGCCCTGCAACGGGCGAACGAACTCGCAGGAGCATCTGCCGATGGTCAACGTGCGCTCGCCCGCATCAATGGAGGCATGGCGGCGTCACAGGCCGACCGGCTGCGGCTGGCGCAGCAATATGCGCCTGCCTTCGATATACTCCAGTCCGCATGGAATGCTGCGCCGGGGAATCGCGAAGTGCTGTCCGCGCTTGCACGACTCTACCAATCGGGCGGGATGCCTGCGCGGGCAGCCCAGACTTATCAATTGATCCTGGCGCAGTCTCCCAAGGACCGCGAAGCTCAATTGGGGCTGATCGAAACGGCTGGAGCAGCGGGCGACAGGGCTCTCGCGCAGCAGGCGGTAGAGCGGGCGATCCAGACATGGCCCGACGATCATGAAATCTACATGGCCGCCGCCCGGATGGAGCAGGCGCGCGGCAATGAAAGCGGCGCGGTGCGCTATCTGAAGCGCGCGCGGGAAGTTTATGCGCGGCGGATGGGCGGCAGCAACGTGCAGCTAACCGCCAGCAACCCCTTTGGCGGCGCTGCTGGAATGGGCGGAGGCATGGGCGGAAATCCGTTCCGGTCGCAGGCATTCGCCCCCGCACCAGCGCCGGTCAATCCCTTCGCGCTGGACGGTGGCGCGCGCCTTCCATCCTATCAGGCAGCGTCGGGCTATGCCGCCGCTCCTGCGCCTTCAGGCGGCGGGTTCGGAGGCGGAACCATGGCTGCGGGCGGCGCCGCTTATGGCACGCCGGACGGGGCAATCGCGCCGGGTGGAGCGATGGGCGATCCAGTCCTCGCTCGCCTGGAATCCGACATCCGCACCCTGTCAGGCGAAAGCGGGCCCCGCGCCGAGGTCGAAACCGGATATCGCCAGCGGTCAGGCGAGCCGGGACTGAGCGAACTGAAGGAAATCACCGGTTCGGCCACCATATCGACAGGCATCGGCAGCGGTCGCCTGTCGGCCAAGGCTGAAGCGGTGGTGCTGGACGCCGGAGCGCCCAGCGCTTCGGGTGCCGCGCGTTTCGGCGGCAACGGCATAGCTGAAGCAACAGCAATCGGCGGGCAGGTCTCGCCGCGCAATATCGGCATCGATTCGCAGCATGCAGCCGGGGTCGCGCTTTCCGCGTCCTACAAAAGCCCGCTGGTCGAATTGGAGGCGGGTGTCACGCCGCTGGGGCTGGGAGACACGAAAGCGACGTGGCGGGCCGCCGTCACACCGCGATTCTCCTCCGACGCATCGGCAAAGCTGTGGTTCGAGCGGCAGCCAGTGAAGGACAGCATCATTTCCTATGCCGGAGCGAAAAATCCGGCGACGGATGCACAGTTGGTTCAGGCGGCCAGCGCGATCGTTGCGGCAGCAGGTGAACGCGACCCGGTTACGGGCCAGCGCCTGTTGGACGTCCCCGGCTTCTTTGGACCCTATGGCATGGGCGAGCGCTGGGGACAGGTGATGAAAACCGGAGGCGGCGCGTCGTTCAGCTACGACCATAACGGCTCCGGCTTCTACGGAGACGCCAGCTTCCATCGCTATCGCGGCGAAAATGTCCGCAACAATTACGGCATCCAGCTGAATGCGGGCGGCTATATGCGTTTCTATCGCGGTGACAATTCGTCCCTGACCGGCGGCATCAACGTCAATTATCAGGACTTTGACAACAACCAGAATTTCTTCACCTACGGCCATGGCGGCTATTTCAGCCCGCAAAGCTTCATCAGCGTCAGCTTCCCAATCCGTTACGCCTATGACAGCAGCCGGTGGGAAGTCAGAGGCAATTTCGCGCCCGGTTACCAAAGCTATGATCAGGAAGCGGCCAACCTTTATCCCACCAGCGACGCTGCGCAGGGGCTGCTTAACAATCTGAAACTCCTCAACAGTGACGTGCGTTCTACCTATGACGCCATCAGCAAAACGGGCTTCGCCCTGTCTGCGGACGGCGCCATTTACTATCGCGTAAGCCCTTCCATGCGAGTGGGTGGACAAATGGGAATCAACACGTTCGGCAATTATGACGAGTTCCGGTCTCTGATCGGCATTCGCCAGTCATTTGGAGGTGCGCAGTGAGCGAAGTCATGCGTCGGCTGATGCCGGATCAAAGCGCCTCGGGTGATCCCAAGGGCCTGGCGCTGCTGGTCGCGATGACGGCTGCCGAAATCTGGAACACGGCTACGCCTGCACAGGCGCACGGTTTTTTCCTGGCCGTGGGCCGCAAGCTGGCCGCCGCAGAGCCGATGGATGACGCCACCGACCTGACCCTGCTGGCGACGCGCGCCAACAAATTGTGGGCGGCGCTCGACTGGGGCCATGTGATCTTCTGCATGGAACAGGAAGGCATCGCCATTCGCCATCAGGGCCTGCCCCCGGCGCTCGACGGCGATGTCGAAGGGCTGTGGTCGGAAGTCATTTCAGCGGTGCTGGAAGGCGCCTATGACAGCTGGTTCCGCGCGCTGGGCAGCGGCGATACGCTCGTGACGCGCCGCGTCGATTTCAACGGCGGCGCCCTGGACCTGTGGCATGGCCGTTGACCGAAGAGCATTCTCGCTCGCCGCGCTCGCTGCGCTGACCATTTCCTGCGCACGGGCCGGGGGGCGTCCTGCTTTGAAGAACGGCATGTGGCCCCGATTCAAATCCGCCTTTCTCGATCGGTCGGGGCGCATAGTTGACAATGGCAATGGCGGGATAAGCCACAGCGAAGGCCAGGGCTATGGCCTGTGGCTCGCGCTGACGGCCAATGACCGGGATGCATTCGACAGCATCCATCGCTGGACCGAAGCGACGCTCGCCCGCCGCGACTTCGCGCTCTATTCCTGGCGCTACGACCCGCGGCAGGAAAATCCTGTCGCCGACCGCAACAATGCGACCGATGGCGACATCTTCATCGCTTGGGCGCTGGCCCGCGCAGGCGAACAGTGGCAGGACGCGGCATTGACCGCCCGGTCCGAGGAGATCAGGGCGGCGATCCTCGCCCATCTTGTGATCGAACGCTTCGGGCGGCGGTTGCTCTTGCCCGGCCTTGACGGTTTTTCGTCGCCTAATGTGGTGACGGTCAATCCATCCTATTTCATCTGGCCTGCCTTCGATCAGTTCCGGCGGCTTGATGGAGAAGCGGTCTGGGGCAGTTTGATCCGCGATTGCGAGAAGCTGCTGAAGGCAGCTCGTTTCGGCCCACGCCGCCTTCCGACCGACTGGATCGACGTTACTGCCGATCCGGCGATCGCCCCCGCCGCTTCCAAGCCGCCCCGCTTCGGCTTCGACGCGGTGCGCCTGCCACTTTATGCGCAGGCGGGCGGCAGGCCGCAGTTGGTCAGTCCGATCATTGACTGCTGGCGCGGCTATGTCCGCGCGCGTCGGGAGATCCCGGCATGGATCGACGTTCAATCAGGGCAAGAGGCGGACTATGCGCTCTCTCCCGGCGGCATGACGATCGCCAACCGCGCGCTTGGCCTGCCCGCGTCGTTGCCGCTTTCGTCAGACTATTACGCGGCCGCGTTGCAGACGCTCTCCCAGTCGCTCTGACACGGGATCGGGCCACGGCCCGTCCCGCATTGGCGACATCTTCCTGTGTGCAGAAATATAGCTGTGCCTTGCCGCCTCGCTCGGATTGATAGAGCGCGGCATCGGCGCAGCGGCGGCGCAGCGGCGGCGCAGCGGCGGCGCAGGCGAGGCCTCTGGCGGGGCAGCGCCGCCACACTCTGGACAACGCTCTTCCTTCATCATCGGCGTTTTATCATCGAATGCTTCGTTCAAATGTTGAGGGGCACTTATGACACGCCGCTAAAGCGCTCCCGGCCAAATCCAGAGGTGGAAGCCCCCACGCGCAACGCAGGGATCGATCCTCGCTTAACCGAAGATCAGCGCGAACAGGCGGCGGCACGCCTCCGCGATCAGGCGAAGATTCAGGCCTAAACAAAGCACGGGGAAAGCCTGACTAGCGAAAGCCGTAGCGGGGAACCTTTATGGAACACACCAACATTCTAAAAATCATCTAGCAAAATCAATGATAAATGGCGGAGCGGGAGGGATTCGAACCCTCGATACGCTTTTGACGTATACTCACTTTCCAGGCGAGCGCCTTCGACCACTCGGCCACCGCTCCGCATGCACTGGAAGGCGGCTCCCTATCGCGCGTCGCGGCGGGTGGCAAGGGGATGCGTTACTTTCATTGCGATCCGGCAAAATCGCGGCCTTGGGCGGCGCTGCTGTAATTCCGTCCGGGCAGACTATATCGGATAAGAATATCGTTCCGGCGGCGGCCCTCAATCCGGAACAATCGTTGCTTACCCTGCGATAAAATTCCCTTGGATGATATGCGCTGAAGGGATGGAAAGGCGAAAACATGATTGTAGGCACGGTACGGGAGATCAAGAATCACGAATATCGCGTCGGCCTGACGCCCGAAAGCGTTTATGAGCTGACCGCTCATGGCCATCGTGTGCTGGTTGAGAGCGGTGCGGGTGACGGGATTGGCGCGCATGACTCGCTCTACGCGAAGGCAGGCGGCGAAATCGTATCGGCCGCGCGGGATGTATTCGCTTCGGCCGAAATGGTGGTGAAGGTAAAGGAACCGCAGCCCGAGGAACGCGCAATGCTGCGTCCGGGGCAGATCCTCTACACCTATCTCCACTTGGCGCCCGATCCGGAGCAGACGCATGATTTGGTCGCATCCGGCGCGATCTGCATCGCCTATGAAACGGTGACCGACGACCATGGCGGCCTGCCGCTGCTCAAGCCGATGAGCCAGGTTGCCGGACGCATGGCGATCCAGGCGGGCGCGACGGCGCTGGAAAAGGCGAACGGCGGACGCGGCGTGCTGCTGGGCGGCGTGCCCGGCGTGCTTCCGGCCAAGGTCTGCGTCATCGGCGGCGGCGTCGTGGGCTTCAACGCGGCACAGATGGCGGCGGGGCTCGGCGCTGACGTCACCATCCTGGACCGCAGCCCCGAAGTACTCGAAAGGCTGGGCATCTATTTCGAAGCGCGGGCCAAGACGCGCTTTTCCAACCGCGCCAATCTGGCCGAATGCGTGGCCGACGCGGATCTCGTGATCGGTGCGGTCCTCATTCCCGGCGCCGCCGCGCCAAAGCTGGTGACGGCGGACATGCTCAAGACGATGAAGAAGGGCGCAGTGCTGGTCGATGTCGCGATCGACCAGGGGGGCTGTTTTGAAACCAGCCATGCCACGACCCATGCCGAACCAACCTATGTGATCGACGGCATCGTTCATTATTGCGTCGCCAACATGCCGGGCGCAGTCGCGCGCACCAGCACCTATGCGCTCAATAATGTGACGTTGCCCCATGCCCTGCGCATCGCCGACCTTGGGTGGAAAGAAGCGCTGCGGTCCGATCCGCACCTTCTCGCCGGTCTCAATGTCTGGGACGGCAAGGTCACCTATGAAGCGGTCGCGCAGGCGCTGGACCTTACCTACACCCCCGCACGGGAAGCGCTCGGCTGACAACGCCTGCCTTCTCTATTTGCGCTCGGGAAAATTGCTGACCAGCTGCGCGCGGGTTCCCGCCACGTCGACGATGCGGGCCTGGCGATAGGCTGCGACCTCCTGCGCGGTATAGGGCCGAAACCGACCGGGATCCGGCTTGCCCATCGTCGCCATGATCCAGTTCATCACCTCGGCCAGATCAGCGTCGCTCAGCTTGGAATTGGCGGAACCCGGAACCTGGATCAGGAAGCGACGTCCACCGTCTACCTCAAGGAACCGGGCGATCTCCCCTTTCATCGAGGGAACTTTGCCCGCCATTCCGCTCCCGTCAGACAGATGGCATCCTTGGCATTCCGTCATGTAATTGACGCGCGGCGTACGCCCGTTTCGCGCAAGATCGGCCGGGCGCGTCGCCGCCCCTTCGGCGATTGCGGAAACCGCGAAGGTCAATCCTGCGATACACAGAAAAGCCCGCTTGATCATGATTACGCCTCAGGCCTCGCCGAGGACTACAGCGGTGGAACAGTTATAGACAATGCCTACTTGGGTTCCCAGACACCAATTGATATCGTTCGAACCGGAGGGCTGATGCACCGGCGTATCGCCTTCGTTTCTGTTGCACTGACACCGCCCGCAAGCAGACTTGCCGCAGCAGTCATTGTACGAAATGACGTAATCCTTATTGTCGACAGGATTACGGCAGGTTCCCACCCATGTGATTGGCGACGGCTCCGTCCCCGGAGGACAGGATGAGGTAGATCCCCCGCAGCAGGAGCACAGAAAACCGTCGATCGCGCAGTAGCGCCAATAGTCGCACGAATTGGGATCGCCCTGTTCGCCCGGTTGCTGCGCAGCCAACGCCCGAGACACAGGCAGGAGCGGCAGCGAAGCCGTTATGCCCAAGGCGCTCATCCGGCCGAAGAAGCTTCGCCGCGATATACCGCGCGCCGCCGTCCGGCTTATGCGCTCCATGATGCGGTCTATCCTGTTCATTTTATAGCTCCCTGTAGGCTCAGCCGGCCATTTCCTGGCGCGCCATATAGTCCTGGATCGATGCGATCCCGATCCGTTGCGCTTCAAACAGGCTTTCGGCATGTTCGCGATTGTTGATGAGGCCCTTGGCCGCGACCCTGCCTTGCTCATCGAGAAGCACGGCATAGGGTAATTTGCCGACGCCATGCGCGCGCCCAAGATCGGTTGAAAGGACAAAGGGATAAGCTTCGAGTTTTTCCCGTTCGATCAGCTTCCTTTGGGCCGCCTCGTCGCCGTCACTGGCAAGCACCAACCGGGTCGATCCCGCATACTCACGCGCCATCGAACGGATAATGGGAAGCATGATTTTGCAAATCGGACAGGTCGGCGACAGGAAGAATATAATTGTGGAAAGGCCGTCCTCCGCTTTGCCTCCGATCACCACCGTGCCCCCATTCAGGCTGGGCAGTATGAAAACCCGGGCCTCCTCCCCTACTTTGCTGCCTCCCGTCAGGGTCAGGGCGCCAACCGGCCCCAATCTTTCGTGCAGCATGCCCACCTGCCGGATCAGACCAACGATCAATATCGCCATCCCAAAAATCGCAAGCCACTGAACCGCAAAGGCTGTCAGAAAGAACATGTGGTTCATCGACCGCTTCCTTTCGTCTGATCTAAAGCCGGAAAAAGGCCGGCCCCATAGTACAGCAAGGCAAAAGTTCCCAACGCGCCGGCGAGGGAAATCCAGTCGATCACCTGAAGCTGACGCTGTTCCAACGGCAATGCCGCGCTGATGAAGGCTATGGTCGCGAGCAGAAAATTTCGGAGGACCAGCGCCCAACTGATTGGAGAGCCGGTCTGCCCGAACGAACAACCGCAATCGATGGCGCGATTGCCCCGAACGATGTTGGTGGCAATCGCGACAGCATAGATCGACAATAGAATACCCAATCCGGCAAGACCAGCCTGGGTACCCAGCCAAAGACCGACCAAGGCCGTCATGCCGAATATAATTTCGGCCAGAAGAATAAGAACCGCCAAAGTTTTCGATAACATTGCAGGCGCCAGCCTGTAGTTGCCGACAGTGACCGTGAACGCAGACATTGAGCTCAACTTCTGAACCGCGCCGGCCAGGAAAAGACATCCGAGAAAAATGTCCACGATCAATACGAGCAGAATGTCGCCAGTCATGGCTCGTCGCCAACCGGTGCCGGCTGAATGACAGTCATGGTCGGTCCCAGCCCTTCCACCTTGCGAAGTAGCCGCCCTGCGATGGCATCGTAAATCCGCAAGTCACGATCACCAAACATGGTCGTATACAACAACGGCCTATCGTCTTGGCTCACAGCGACGGCTGTGGCCGGTCCATCGAGCTTGATACGTTGGATCCTCTTGCCTTGCGCGGCATCAAAGACCCAAAGTTCCGTACCTGGATCCTTGTGCGTGTAGGGACCACCTTCATGCATCAAGACATAGAGGCGACCCTTAGCCCGGTGATATGCGGCAGTTTGAAGCGCACCCGGTCGCCAAGTGCCCTCATTGGCTCCCATCAGCGACCACGTCCGCTTGAGCCGAGGCTGTGCCGTCGAATGGTCGATGACATGCACTTTGCCTGACGGAGTGAAGAACAACCATTCCGTTCCCGTCCAGACACCCTTTTCGGTAACCGGATCGTGATCGTCGAACAGCTTTCTGGTCGGCTTGCCGAGCTTCAATTGCCCGGTTGAATCCAGCGTGGCTGGCAGTAGGGATCCGTCGCTGCAGATAAGGAATAATTCGGACGCGCTGGTGGGATAGATAAGACTGCAGCCCGCCGTGGCGTATTCGCCCACAGTTTTCTGCGCAGCCATGTCCAATACAGTGACGGACTGCTCCGGCGTGAAATTATAGACTAGGCCGAAACGTCCGCCTGGCATGACCGGGGCCGCAGAAATGAATGGCATGCCATTATATCTCTTCGGGGGAAGGACCGCCTCTGCGCCGGGCGCCAGGTCAGCGATCTTGTAGAAGGTCGCCACGTCGGTCCGCGTTCCACGGGTCCCGCGAGAGAAATGAGAGCTGATAACAGCGAACTTCTTGCCATCCGGGGCGATCAACAGAGTGCCATGGCCATATCCTCCGCTCACCATGCCCAACATGCGCCCGCTGTCGCCGTCGATGAGATAGGCTCGCCCGTCGAGCATGCGATCGAAGGAAACGTCGTTCAACCAGACCCAGTGCGGCTGCATCGTGTCGGCAAGCGTTTCCTGCGTAAGTTCTTCAGGCGCGAGTTGAGCGCTTGCGGGAATGACTGTCGCGAAGCACAGTGACAAGATGCAGCCGGCTAACCCCTTCATGGCAGTAAAGCCTCCTTTTACTTTTTTGTACTGAGGTAAGCTATCAGGTCCGCGCGATCCTGGGCGTTAGGCATTCCGCCAAAGGCCATGCGGTTTCCCTTCACAAGAGCAGCGGGACGAGCAAGAAAGGCGTCCAGTTTTTCAGTTGTCCATGCAAATCCCGCCGCCTTCATCGCCGGCGAGTAATTGAAAACTGTGCTAGCCGCCTTCCGCCCCACGACGCCTGCGAGGTTCGGGCCGACCGAACTTTTTTTCGCGGGATCCACGCTGTGGCAAACCTGGCAGCGGGCAAATACTTTCTCACCCTTGTTTGGATTGCCAGCGGCATGCGCTTCGAAGGGGACCAGCGCCATTGAGACAAGCGATAATAAAAACAGAGACCTCATGAACAAACACTCCGCTCTTTACTCCATTTTCCAATTCTCATGTGCCCCGGGATGGCTGTCGTCAGCCCGCACTTACAGCGCGCTGTCCACTAACGCAGCAACGCGCCGCCTCGGCTTGGCACTTCCTCCTTCGCACCTTTGTCTCGTCAGACCTATATCCGAATATTTTTGGGTTTCATGATACTGCCTCAACTGTCATTATAACGCAATACCCGTCCGAGTGGTCAGCTAAATTTCTATTTTTAGATTTTATGGCGTATTTCCATACGTTTATAAAGACATCGAAAGGCCAGCCAAAGGCCTGCCTTATGCGTGATGATGGTGCAGCTAAACGAAAAATAAGGGGCCACTCTCTAAAACGCGAATTGATTCGGTATTGAACGGTGTCAGAAACCTTCCTATTGCGCATTTGAAGCGAGGGTGTTTTTTGCCGAAGAAGAGAACACAGGAACGGGGCCGGTTGCGCCGCACGCAAATGGTGACTGCAGCGCGAAAGTTGTTGTTCGTCCGGGAACTTGATGAAATCGCGCTAACGGATATCGCTGACGCCGCAGATATCCCCAAAAGTTCCGCCTACCATCTTTTCCCCACCGCGTTCGATGTACATGCGGCGGCAGCGCAGGAAATAGCAGGAGAGCTGGAACGGCATATGAGGGGCCTGCACCTTCCGATCTGCGACGGCTGGGCCGATTTTGTCGGCGCATTCATCCGCCATGGCGCGCGTTTTTTCAATGACCATCGCGATGCCATGCAGTTGCTTCTCGGGCCAAAATCTCCACCGGCCATCAAGACAGTTGACAGGGAGAAATCAGACCTGGCGATCAGCAGGCAACTGGTCGATGCCCTTTCGAAACATTATGTTTTGCCTGACTGGATATCTCGCGATGAGACGTTCTTCAGGGCGATCGAGATTGCCGACCTTTTCTTCAGCCTATCCGTCCTGCGTTGCCAGCGGATCACCGAGGAATATGTGGCAGAGGCCGTGCGTGCGACCAATGCATATCTGGCGCTTTATATTCCGGCCATATTACCGCCTGCGGAGGAGTTTCCTCTGATCGCGGCGCTTGGGGATCAAAGTCGTTGAGCCCGAACCAGTTGAACCGCGGGTCAGTTTGCCCTTGCGATTAAATGTCCGACCGTTCATTCTATTAATGCAGTACCACCGGATTCGGGAGTGACGCCAATTGATGAAGATGCTTGCGCTTTATACGTTGCCTGACGATCCGGTAGCGTTTTTGGCCCATTACAAGGCCGTTCACTTGCCCCTCGTGCGGAAGATCCCGGGTCTGATTTCCGCAAACGTAACCCATGTGACTCGCACGCTGATCGGGCAGGATGGCAACTTTCTATTGGCCGAGATGACCTTTTCCGATGGCGAAGCGCTGAAGAAAGCACTCCGCAGTCCAGAAAACGCTGCGGTCGGCGCCGACGCCATGGGCTTTGCCGGCAAAATCATCACTGTGATGACCGGCGAGGTTCTCGATATCTGATTATTTCACGCCATTGAAGGAGAGAGAGATGGCTTCAGCCGCAACGATAGTTCCCCTGAACAGCGTCACCAGCTTTCTCAGCGGCGAACATGGCCTATTCATCAATGGAGAGTGGCGGGCGGGGCACAGCAAGCAGCGTCTGCCGGTCTATAATCCAGCAACCGGCGAACAGATTGCGTCGGTCGTCAACAGCGACGATCGGGACGTCGATGAAGCCGTGCGCAGTGCTTTTGCGGCCTTCGACAAAGGGATCTGGTCTGCCCTCGCCCCGGCCGAAAGGGAACGCATCCTATTGAAATTCGCCGACCTCATCGAGGAAAATGCCGAGGAACTGGCGCAACTGGAAACATTGAACCAAGGGAAGTCCATCAACATTTCGCGCTTCGTCGATGTTGGCGGGGCACCGGCCTATGTCCGCTACGTTGCAGGGCTTACCACCAAGATAACCGGCGAAACATTCGACGTGTCTATCGGGGCCATCCCGGGTGCGCGCTACAATAGTTCCACACGACGGGAGCCAATCGGCGTGGTGGGCGCCATTTCGCCTTGGAACTTCCCCATGATGATCGGGCTCTGGAAGATCATGCCCGCTCTGGCGGCGGGATGCACCGTTGTCCTGAAGCCATCGGAGATTACGCCGATGACCAGTCTCAGACTGGTGGATCTTGCTGCCAAAGCCGGTCTTCCCGCCGGGGTACTGAACCTCATTACGGGTGACGGAAGGACAGGCAAAGCTCTGGTTGATCATCCGCTGGTGGCAAAAATCACCTTCACGGGTTCGACCGCGACGGGCAAGGCCATTGCACGTACGGCGGCGGATCGGATGCTTCGCACTTCATTGGAACTGGGCGGCAAGAATCCGGCGATTTTCCTGGAAGATGCTCCCCTCGATCAGGCGGTCCAAGGCGCTATACTGGGCGGCTTCTTCAACAATGGCCAGGTCTGCGCCGCATCTTCCCGCCTGTATGTGGCCCGTGGTATCTATGAACCCTTCGTCCGCACTCTGTCGGAGGCAGTCAACGGGATGGCGATGGGGCCGGGCCTTGACCCGACCGCGCAAATCAACCCCGTCGTGTCGGAAGGGCACCGCGGGAAAATCCTCGAACATCTGGCGAGGGCCCACCAAGACGGCGCCCGCATCGTGGCGGGCGGCGACTGTCCGGACCGGGACGGCTATTATGTCCGGCCGACGGTGATTGTCGATGCAGCACCCAATCTGGCGATATCCAGGCAGGAGGTTTTCGGTCCGCTAGTGACAGTCACCCCGTTCGACGACGAAGAGGAAGCGATCCGACTTGCAAATGACAGCGAAATGGGCCTGGCGGCGTCTCTCTGGACCAACGATCTCTCGAAAACAATGAGACTTGTGCCGCGGATTCAAGCTGGTACCGTTTGGGTCAACTGCCACAATCTGATCGATCCCAATATGCCGTTTGGCGGCTTCAAGGAATCGGGTCTCGGCCGCGACTTCGGGATTCGTTCGCTCGACGGTTATACCGAAGTGAAGTCGGTCTGCATCGCCTACTGAGCGATCCGCGAAACTATCCTGAAAAGATCATATCCGCCCGGCGGCCACCGGGCGGATCTTTTTTATGTGCCAGATGGGTAACGCGCCATCCTTGCGGACGGCGCCAGCCAATCAGGCGCAGGCTGTGACGCGGAGATCCCGGACGTGCGAGGCCTTGCCGGTTGAGCGCGGGATCTCGCCATTGTTGCGCAAGTTGATCCGTACGGTGATGCCGATCGCGTCCTTGATGTAGCCGGCCAGCAGCCGACATTGCTCCACCCCGGTCTGCTGATCGATTCCACTTCGCAATTCCACGTCGATCGCGACCTCGTCCATGCGCCCAGGGCGGGTAATCTCCACTAGGAAATGCGGCGCAAGGCCCGCGCATTTCAATAGCTGTTCTTCGATCTGCGTGGGGAAGACGTTCACCCCACGAATGATGAGCATGTCGTCGCTGCGACCAACAATCTTGGCTATCCTGCGATAAGGGAGGCCGTCTCCTGGCAACAGACGGGTCAGATCGCGGGTACGGTACCGGATGATCGGCAAGGCTTCCTTGGTGAGAGAGGTGAACACCAGCTCACCTTCCTCTCCTTCGGCAAGAACTTCACCGGTCTCAGGGTTGACGATCTCCGGCAGAAAATGATCTTCCCAGATGGTGGGGCCATGTGTACCTGCAAACTCCTGCGCCACGCCGGGACCCATCACTTCAGACAGGCCATAGATATCGCTGGCCTTAAGATCGAATGCTTCTTCTATCTCGCGGCGCATTGATCTGCCCCCACCGAGTGGACCGATTGGTTTGTTAGTGGATTAAAACCGCTGGCGCCATATCCGGGTGGAGGTGGAGCGAAGCGGAACCGGAGGCCGGATATGGCGGTGTCGCCGTTTCCGGTGCCGGTGGTCGGTAGCCCAGGCTGCTATGAGGGCGGACGGTGTTGTAATGCCGCCGCCATGCTTCGATCAGCACCTTGGCCTCTGCGAGGCTGTAGAAGATCTCGCCGTTGAGCAGTTCGTCGCGAAGCGACCCGTTGAAGCTTTCGTTATAGCCATTCTCCCATGGTGATCCCGGTGCGATGTAGAGCGTCTTCACGCCGATCTGCCCCAGCCATTTCTGGACAGCTGTCGCGACAAATTCGCTGCCATTGTCGGACCGGATATTCGCTGGCGGGCCACGCGTGATGAACAGGTCGGCCAAGGCGGCCAGCACGTCTTCGTGGCGGAGCTGCCGTGCGACAATGAGCGCCAGGCATTCTCTGCTCGCCTCGTCGATGATGGTCAGGATGCGGAACTTGCGGCCATCATGCGTCCGCCCTTCGACGAAGTCGTAAGCCCATACATGCCCCGGATACTCGGGCCGCAGGCGGATACATGATCCATCGTTGAGCCACAGGCGTCCCCGCTTTGGCTGGCGCGGCGGAACCTTCAGTCCCTCACGCCGCCAGATACGCTCAACCCGCTTATGGTTCACCGTCCACCCCGCATGGCACAGCAGCGCCGTCACCCGGCGGTAACCATAACGACCATATTGCTTCGCCAAGGCGACGATGTCCTCGGTCAGCGCCTGTTCGTCATCCGCCCCACGCGGCACCTTGCGCTGTGTCGATCGATGCTGGCCCAGCACCCGGCATATCCGTCTCTCAGACACCCGGACTGGAAGCTCTCGTCGCAGATGATCGATGCAGCGCCGTCGCCGCGCGGGGCTCAGAAGTTTCCCCGTGCAGCCTCCTGCAGGATCAGCTTGTCCAGCGTCAGGTCCGAGATCGCCCGACGCAGCCGCTGGTTCTCTCTCTCCAGATCCTTCATCCGCCGCGCCTGGTCGGTCTTCAGCCCGCCATATTCTTTGCGCCAGCGATAATAGGTCTGCTCGCTGACCCCAATCCGGCGGCACGCCTCAGCGGTCGACGCCCCCTGCGCCAGCACAATCTCAACTTCACGCAGCTTGCCGATGATCTCTTCCGGCTTGTGCTTCTTGCTTGGCATTCAATGTCCCCTTCGTGGTCCAGACTATCATAGTCTCTGGGCCACTCAGCGGGGGGCAGATCAATGGGGCGCCAGGATGTCACGGCACTCGCGGGCCAAGTCCCAAGCCTCCAGGTAAACCAATATAGCCCGACAGTTACCGTGTTCAACGTACGTGGGGTCTCACAGAACGATTTTGCCGATTCTCAGGAAGCTCCGATCGCTTTCTATAATGACGAAGTGTACATTGGCGCTCTCGGAGCGATTAGTGGTCAGACCTTCGATCTGGATCGCATCGAAATTCTTCGCGGCCCGCAGGGCACGTTGTTCGGCCGCAATGCGACGGGCGGTCTGGTACAGATTGTGACGGCCAAACCCACGCGACAACTTGAAGGTTTTGCAACGGTTACCGTCGGCAGCCATGGTCAGATTGCGACCGAGGGCGCGATCAGCGGCCCACTTACCGATAGCATCCGGGCGCGGCTATCCGTGACGTCCAACCATCACGGCGGTTATATCGATAATGATTTCGGTCCTGATCGAGGGGGCGCGCGTTTTTATGGCGGTCGTTTCCAGATCGAGGCGGATGTGGGCAGTTCCGGGAAACTGTCGGTCAAGCTGGAGGGGCTCCGCAACGATCGGGAACGCAGCGCTGGCGCTTATAGTCACGTATCGACCGGAGTGACTTCGGATGGCCTGGGTTTTGCTCTCGCCTCCAACGAGGATTTCTGGGGGACTTGCGCCGGGTGCGACGCGACCGGATACAAAGACGCGGATGGCGACCCGTTTACCGGGTCGTACAATTATGATGCGCGCTTCAATCGCAAATATTGGAGCGCTAATGTACGCTATGAGCAGGATTTCGGTGACGTGAACTTTGTTTCGATCACCAACTATCAAGATCTTAAAAAGACCTATAGTGAAGATGCCGACATATCACCAAATTCAATATTTATTTATACAACAGACCAAGATCTTTATCAGATGTCCCAGGAATTTCGAATTTCAGGCGATTCTGATAAATTCAACTGGGTTGCAGGTGCTTATGGTTTAAAGATCAGGACCGACAATATCTATAACGCAAACTTGCTGGATTCTTTTGGAATCAACGAGGTTTACGGGGGAAGGCAGACGACGGAGAGCCTGGCCGTCTTCGGGCAGGGTGAATATTTTCTGATGGACGAAATCAGCCTTGTTCTGGGCGCGCGGTACAGCTGGGACTGGAAGAAGTTCGATTTCACCCATACGGAATTTTACGCAGATGGATCGGCGCCCTCGGTGTTCCAGTTCAATCCTGCTACCAATCCCGCATTGGCCAAGCAGAAGTTTGACAATTATTCGTACAAGATTCAGGTCAACCTTCATCCAACCGATGACGCGCTTGTCTATTTTGGCGTTAATCGTGGCACAAAAAGTGGTGGTTTCGGCGTTCAGGCGTTTCAGCCGATCAACCCGAACACCATTCCCTTCGATGAGGAAATTTTGACCAACTATGAGGCAGGCTTCAAGGTCTCCTTGTTCGATAAAAAGGTCAACCTGAACGGTTCTGTTTTCTATTATGATTATCAGAACTATCAGGCATTCTCGATTGTGGGACTATCGCAGTTTGTCGGCAACAAACCGGCCGAAGTGGTCGGCGCCGAACTGGAACTTCAGGTGCGGCCGACCCGCGGCCTATTCCTGTCAGGCTTCCTGACGAAGCTCAATACCCAGGTGAAGGACATTGTATTGCCCTCGGGCAGAATGGTTGACCGGGTCATGCCGCAGGCGCCGTCTCTCAGCCTGGGTGGAATGGTGCGCTATGAATTTCCGGTCGGCCCGGGCGCCCTTTCCATGCAGACCGACTGGAAATATGACAGCTCGCAATATTTTTCGACGTTCAACGCGCCGATCGACCGGGAACCCTCACGCGTGGTGGGGAATGTTCGCGTGGCCTATGCCACCGATGACGACCACTGGGAGGTCGCCGCTTTTGTAAATAACGTCACCGACAGGGAATATCGGGTCTATAATCTCGATCTGTCATCCACGTTCGGCTTTTCGCAGCAGACCTTCGCGCGGCCCCGCTGGTTTGGCGGCAGCGTCAAGTACAATTTCTGAAGCCATATTCGGAGCAGCAAATGTCATCGAAACCTTTATCTGGTGAGCCCTTGCAGTCCTCCGTGACGCGACGGGATTTTGTCGGGGGCACAATGATCGGTTCCGGTGCGATGCTTCTCGCTGCCGGCGCGCCGTCCTTCGGGACGGCCGCCAAGGCTCAGACCGTTGACGCGCCCTTGACGGGCCTGGCCGAGGACTGGACGGGTCCTGGCGGCATCGGCGACTATGCCGGTAAGAACGGTAACACGCATAAGATTGTGAATGCCGCTCATAATGACATCCGCAACGGAACCCTCGACAAGCGTATCGCCGAGGCTCCGCTGGTAGATGAGCTTTATGACCTCGTGATTGTGGGATCGGGAATTTCCGGGCTGACGGCTGCCTATGTCTTCCTAAAGGAGAAGCCCGAGGCGAAAATTCTCGTGCTGGACCAGCACGAGATTTTCGGTGGCGAGGCAAAGCAGAATGATTTTGAAGTGGACGGTTATCGCCTTACCGCTCCCCAGGGCTCCACGGGCATAGTGGTGCCCTGGGCAAAGGCCAAGGAAGCCGGTTTCCCCACGCCTTTCCTCAAGGAATTGGGATATCCCGAAGCCTTTACCTACCAGGAACCGGAGAATCTTTCGCAGCCCATCCAGATCCCAGCGGATATGTGGACGCCCATGCATATCGGATGGGAACGCGCCGACATGGCCTTTTATTACGAAGGCAAGGGCATGGTGAAGAACCCTTGGCGCAACGGTTTCGCCGAGGCGCCCATCCCCGACAAGGTGAAGCGCGCTCTGGTCGAACTCGAGCTTTTCCGCACACCGCCTCAACGCGATGATTGGGCCCAGTGGCTCGACAGCATGTCATACAAGCAGTTCCTGGCCAATGTGGCGAAGGTTCCCGCCGATGCTCTGGACGATGTCTGCGCTTATCTTGACCCTGTAATGGCGGCGATGGGTTGCGGGCAGGGTTCTGATATTATTTCAGCCTATAACGCCTATGGTTTCATGATGCCGGGCGTTAACGGCTATTCGCGCTACCAGAGCGGCGGCCCCGATCCGACTGACGGCATTTATCTTGCGACTTTCCCGGGCGGGAATACTTTTGCAGCGAAGCGGTTCCTGAAACTCGCCAAGCCAGAAGCCCTGTCAGGCGGCGATGGCCTTTATGACATTCAATATAGCAGCGTAAATTGGGAGACTCTTGACCGGCCGACGGACAAGTACCGGATGCGGCTAGGCGCAACGGTGTTTTCGGTGGTACATGAAGGTAAACCTGGCAAGGCAAAGACCGCGCGGATCACCTATGCCAAGGACGGTAAAATGGCATCGGTGCGAGCCAGGGGCGTGATTTGCGCGGGTCAGCAACATGTAAACCGGCGTATTTGCCACGATATCTCTCCCAAGTATCGGGAAGCAATGCAGGCATTCCACCACGCCCCGATTTTGGTGGTCAACGTAGCCCTGCGTAACTGGAAGTTCCTTGACAAGCTGGGCGTCGCCGCCGTGCGCTGGTTTGAAGGCCTGGGCTGGTGGACCAGCTTGAGGCGAAATCTCGTGCTTGACGGCAAGGAGACACAGCCGCTCGATCCCAACAAGCCGGTGGTGTTGACCCAGTATATACCTTTCCTTCTTCCGGGTACGCCATTCCCGGATCAGTGCACGCAGGCGCGGATGCAGTTATTCAGCATGACCTTCGCAGATATCGAGGCACAGATTAGAGAACAGTTCACGAAGATGTTCGCCCCCTATGGTTTTGATGCCGACCGCGATATTGCCGGGATCATCACCAATCGTCAGGGCCATGCTTATTTTGTCGGCTATCCCGGCTTCTACTTCGGAAAAGACGGCAAGCAGACACCGATGGAAGTGTTGCGCGAACCATTCCACAGGATTGCGTTCAGCCATTCAGAGCTGTCCGGCGCCCAGATGTGGGAGACCGCAGCCGAGCAGGGCGAACGCGCGGCTAAACAGATGCTCGAAAAACTTGCTTGATGGAGATTATTTAATGAAATTCCCGATTTCCGGCGCCGCGATGGCTCTAGCTCTTGCCGCTGCTTGGTTGCCTGCCTGCGCAGCAGCGCAGCAGCCCCCCCAAATTGGCGCCGTATCGGCGATGCCGGACGAACTGGCCACATTCCAGGCAGCGACCAGCAAGCTTTACGCGATGAAGGAGAAGGCCTTTGCCCAGGGCGATGTCGACCCTATTATCAATCGTTTCTACGCGGCAAATGCAATTTCTGTCGGACCGGAAGGCAAGCCCTATGAAGGGCGAGCAGCCTATGCGGAAAATTACAGCAAGATTGTGCAGACCTATAATGTGAAAGTTGAGCCGATCCATGCCTATGTAAACGGCAATGCTGGATGGGAATGGGCCAATTTCCGCGTCGCGCCCAAAGATGCCGCATCAACGGAAAAGCCCTTCTCTTTCGTAATTCTTTTTCTTTGGGCTAAAGTAAATGGCGAGTGGGTGTGCGCTGGGGATTCCTATGTAGTTGGCGAATTCAAGAATGACTGATTCTATGATGGTTTCGGTATTTTAAAAGTATTTTTTGATCAGTCTGGACCCTATTCGCACGAGGTAAAGTAGTTGGCGCATTCGGCTGGCTGGAAGATATCGCCGAGTTTTCCGATTAGGGTCCACAGGCCGTTGACGGTTCGCTCCTCAGTTTTTGGCAGCCTCGCCTTGGGCCGCGAGAACGCTTTCTCGACGGCATCCACACGCGGCTTGCTGTGGCTCTTGGGAAAATATGGCGAAAGGCGCGCCATCTGCTCGTCCGTCAGCCAATACAGGTCGCTCATGCTCAGTCTCCTCGCGGAGCCTGAATCACATCGCCCTCAGCTAATCAATGGGTCCTGAGGCTAG
Organism: Sphingobium herbicidovorans; assembly: GCF_002080435.1. Classification (NCBI taxonomy): domain Bacteria; kingdom Pseudomonadati; phylum Pseudomonadota; class Alphaproteobacteria; order Sphingomonadales; family Sphingobiaceae; genus Sphingobium; species Sphingobium herbicidovorans. The sequence goes on from NZ_CP020538.1 coordinate 1,114,858, forward strand.
GTTTTAGCGCATTTATCTGGATCGCAGTCAGCATCTGGGGGCCTCGCTCAAAATTGCCGAAAAGGCCCCCAAATCACCTGGATGGAGGTGGACGGAGGACGACGACACCGGAAAGCCGATGCCAAATAATACCAGTTTTTCAGGGGTTTTGCGAGGTCTGAGGCCCTTCGAAAAGGGCAGTTCTGGTGCCGCTTACAGGACTAGCGCATCACCTACCTGAAACCGGCTGAAAACCTACGATTCTGCCATTTGCTTCGCCTTGGTTTGTGCCATCATTTTGCACCAGTGGCAAGTGGGTCCTGTGTTTGAGTCCCTGAACGTGACTCGAATTGACCATGACGGGACAGCGGTAGTCCCCAAACTTCGACGTAAGTATTGGAGCTTCGCAATGCCTCTGCATTGTCCTCTCGCCACTGAGTAGCCCGTTTCGCGTCCTGCTTCGCTGAGATTGCGGGTCTGGACCTATCCATCTTTACTGTCCTTTGGCTTCCTGGTCCGCTTCTTTGGAGCTTCCAAGGCCTTTGGCTTGGCAATTGTCACCTTCTTAGCATCGTGCATCTCTAAGATCGTATATGATTTTGCTTCGCCGCCCTCCTGCGAAACATAGGCATCCACAATGTAGACATATTGTAGGGGGTTGCGACGACCTTTCACCATTTTCTCTTTTAGGCCTGCCACGTTAGGAGGAAAGTAGACGGGGAGCGGCTTGTCGCTAACAGCCTCTATGACTGCCTTATCACCTGTGGACCCTTTGGATTTCGCTGGGCCTTTGTTGGCCTGATGAAGCGTCAACGCCACGCCCCTAAGCAGATTCTGCTCCTGTGAGATCAAATCTCTCTTAGATTGTAGCTGCTGCGCTTCCTCAGCGAAGCGATCAGCATTTATCCAAACGCGGTTAATCTCAGCTGCGTCAAAAGTGGCCTCTACTTCCACCTTCCGCTCTTTCGTTTCACTCCGATATTTAATCTGCGCTACTGAAAACGCGGCGTCCTTCTTGCCTGCTAGAGGCTTCAGCAAGGCCGCTAACTCTGAGGCGACCTCAGGCTGGACATCTTCCACCGGCGCAGTAGTCGAAGCAGCCCGTTCAAGATCAGAGAACGCGTCCATTGCGTTTATCAATCTCTTGTAAAAATCCCCCAAACTGTTGACGTGCCCAATGTAAGGGACCGTTTGCGAAAGAATTTGAGCAACAGGCGCAAGCTCTGCAATGATGCTGCCAGACCGCAGGCTCGCTACGGCAAGTTTGTCATGCTGTCCTGATAGCTGCCCATATATCCGGTCTAGCGCCGCGAAGCTCCCTGCAAGGTCGCCCAAGGCAATAGGACCGCCTGGTTCAAATCGAAACTCAATCGTTTCCCGCCCGTCCGGCTTACCCTCGCCTATATCCATCATCCTTGGCACGGTAACTCCCTCATTTCGATGCCGTTATGTGCGGGAGAGTTTAACAGAACTCAAATAAAACTTTCGGGGCGTCTCCCTGCTCTCCAAAGCCCGAACAACAACCAACAAGCCAAAGCTTTAACGGTTATTTCGAAATCGATCAGATCGACCGAGCGGGGGAACCCGTAACCCGGCCAGAAGGGACCCGCTGCGAAGGGACCCATGACACAGGGGGACCCATCACCACCCCTGCCCTCCTCTCCTCCTGGCCGCTGCCCTCCAGTCCTGCCGCCTTGGGCTGTGATTGCCATTAGCGGCGGCTGGCTGGCGCTGCCCCAACAAACATTTGCCCGATGAATTTTATGGATTCACAAGCCTGGGCATTGCTGTTACATATCCGTCAATGTCCGTAGACTGAAACGTTACAGGGATGAGCCATGACCTCCTATGTTGCTTACGCTCGCGTCTCCACCGCCAAGCAGGGGCGTTCCGGCCTGGGCCTGGAGGCACAGCAAGCAGCCATCGCCGCATATGTGAAGGCAGGCGATACGCTCCTGGCTCCTACCTATGTCGAGGTCGAGAGCGGCAAGCGGACTGATCGCCCCGAATTGGCGAACGCCCTGCGCCATGCCAAGCTGACGGGCGCAACGCTCCTGGTCGCCAAGCTGGACCGTCTATCCCGTAATGTCCGTTTCCTCCTCACGCTCCTAGAGAGCGGGGTAGATGTAGCGTTCTGCGATCTTCCTCAGGTCTCTGGCGCGATGGGCCGCTTCATGCTGACCCAGATGGCCGCTGTAGCTGAGCTAGAGGCTGGCCTTATCTCTGAGCGGACCAAGGCCGCTCTTGCCGCTGCAAAGGAGCGTGGCGCTGTCCTGGGCGGCTTTCGTGGCGTGAAGGTCGATCCGGCTCAGGGCCTGGCTGAACGCCAGCGCCGCGCTGAAGATTTCGCTGGGCGGGTGAGGCAGGAGGTCGAGAGCTTGAAGGCTCAGGGCGCGACAAGCCTGCGGGACATTGCGACTAAGCTAAACGAACGCGGAATTAAGACGCGGCGTGGCGGGGAATGGTCCGCTGTCCAGGTTTCCCGCGTCATGGCTGAATGAACTACTGTCCACAAACAGAGATATTCTCCAATTGTGGAGCGTTAAATTTTTCTTAGTTTATTTTTGGTCTTGCGCTCTATCTAGCTGACTCTAAATAGCTTTCTCAGTTCATTACCAAGGGGGAACAAAATGACAGACCTATCCTTCGCCATTGCATCCGAGACCCATGACCTGATCGACGTAGCGGACATGGGTGATGGCGCTCTGATCCTGACGGAGAGCAATGAGGACGGCACGGTAGCCAGGATTGCCCTCAGCTTCGATCAACTAGAGGCAGCATATCTGGCCCTGGCTCCTCGCTATTCCGATGCTCCTGCCATGGCTCTTGCGGCCTGACACAAAAACACAGATCGAAACGGCATGAGGGCGCGGGGATCGACCTTCGCGCCTTTAGTTATTCTCACAGGACCTACAGAATTGACCTCTGCTGCCTCCTCCACCTGGACCAAGCCTATTGCGGACCTCACGCCATCTGAACGCATGGCGGAGCGGGACCGTGCGGTATGGATGGCGCTGGACGGATACGCGAAGTCTCCCCAGGCGAGGGCCTTAGCTGCGTCGATCCTGAAGGAGCATGAGGAGACCCTAGCTCCCCAGGGGATGCAGCGGCGGGATGAGCGGATAGACAACATCCAAACTGCCTTGGGCGCTACGCTGTGCGACCTAATAGGCGCTGCGTCCCAAAGGCGATGGTCCTGGAGGTCTATGAGGCGGCAAGCTTACTCGCGGCAGGCTGTATCCTATCGGACCTTCGCCCTTGTGCGGGAGGTCCTGCTATCGGCTGGACTAATTGAGGAGCTTTCCCATTTCATCGATGAGAGCGGCTTTGGTCCCGTTGGTATGGCGACAAGGCTGCGGTTGACCCAAGCCGGAATGGCGCTGGTCGAGCGGCACCGGATCAACCTTTCAGACCATGGGGCGCATTTTGGCTCTGACGCTGACCGGAAGGCCCTTCTTGCTGCCGCGATAGACCTCTAAAACTGTGTTCCCGGTATAACTAGGGTTACTTAAGCCTCTAAAGGTATGACATGGAGAATAACATATAGAAGACTTAAGGTAGACGATACGTCGATACGACATATGGTAGGCTTGAAGCTGGACTGAAAACAGACCCTCTATCCATCTCAGTTTGATTCTTGATCGAAAGATGAAACAGTCTTGGGTCTTCCCCTTCTAGGCTTCAATCTTGGTCCTCCTTCATGGCCTCACTTTGAGACCGCTCCAGGAACCTCACGAAACCATAAGACATACGTAGACCTATGGTCGTCACGTCTCCGGTCCATCGGTCCACAGTGACAGCAGGAGGAGACAGAAGGAGAGAACACAGGTTCTCCCTCCAACGTCCTCCCCTCGTTTCCATGACTGGCGCGTCTACCAGTTTCGCCACGCCCGCATCGGCCGCGCCTAGATTTCCAGGGGGACGAAATGGGATGGAGATAGATGCCTCAGGAAGGCCCATCTGAGCGCAAGGCAATGCCGCTCCGCAACCCAAGTAGCCCAACGTCCCGCGATTCGCTCAGATGGCATCGATTCGGCCCAAAATCAGAGGCTATCGCAGCCCTCAGCCTTCCAGATGCGTATCCAGCGATTGCCGGTCGTCTGAGATGCCCCGAAACGCTCCCCCATCTCTGCCCCTGTCACATGGCGAGAATGTCGATGAGCCTCCCAATAGCATCGGGCTTCCTCCAGCCGTCCAGCGTTGCGTTGACGGTTTGTCACCCTGAGATGGTCCAGGCGCTGGAGGCATCGGAGATGCTCAGCGTTGCAACAGGCGCGACGATTGCAAATGTGATCGACCTCCCAGCCTGGAGGAATCGGACCCTTGCGGGAGCGGTAGACAATGCGGTGGAGATTCTCGGTCTTGCCCCTGCCTTCATCATCCCTGCGCTTTAGCTGGACATAGCCCTGCTTTGTCGGCGCTATGTTGATTGGAATGATGCACGGCTGGCGCATGGCTGGATGCGGAAGGCGCTGGAAACGCAAAGTCCTCAGAGGATTGGGCATTACAGCAGCCCCGAAATGTTCGGATGGTAATGCTGTAGGAGCCGTTTAGCCGCCCTGCGCCTGTCTCTGAGCCGTCCAGGGCATCGGACCATGACAAGGGCCTTCTTTGTCGCCGCAATGCCCTTCGCGTCGTCTGCTGCAATCGCACCCTGTTTGATGAGGCGCTTGATCAGCTTTTCCGCTTCGACCTCTGCTGCCAATCGTGCGACCTGGACAGCACTATGGTTCCAGCCGTCCGGGGTCCCTGCCGGTCTGCCCCTGCGGTTTATGTTTTCAGGCTTGCGGCGGCTGGCGAGGTATCGACCATAGGCTGAGCGCTCCTCAGCGGTCTCCATCATGCCCCATATTCCATTGCCCCTGTAGTGACCCTTGGGGACCCTTGGAGGAACGAGAGGCTCGGCGAACGACAGCGACAGGTAGTCGGCTACGGACGATGGCGGCTTGCGGGGAGCTTTGCGGGTCTCAGGCTTATAGCTGAAAGAGAATGACGATGGTCGAGCGTCGGATGGCTTCTGAGATTTTGGTGGTTCTGGCATGTCGTTTCGTATCGATAATGAAAAAATGCCCGCCAGACACATGAGCATCTGACGGGCGTAGGTGGAGGCTACTTTTTGATTTGAGAGACGAGCGGCTGGAGCGTTGCCCTGGCCTTGTCCCTCAGGCCTTCCGGCAATCGGTCGAGAGCATCCGTTGCGATGCCCTGGGCCTTGTCGCGGCTGGATGTGTTGCCGATGGTGGCAATAGCGCTGGAGAGGATTTCCCTCGCCCCATCGTCCAGGCTGCTATCGGACCTCACGGCATCAATAACGCTGGAGACCCTAGCCTGGTTCGCTTCAGCCGTGGCGCGGTAGGCGATAGGGTTGCGGATGGCAGGACCTGATTGCTGCTGGCTCTGCTGGAAAACTTCAGCATCCAAAATCCGTCCAGCCTGCTCCTTGGCATCATACAGTGAATTGACTGCATCCCGGTCTGGAGCAGCCTTGTCCAATTCATCAGACCAAGCCTCATATGCCTTCGCGAAATTCCGCTGGGCTTCAGTGATGCCCTGGTCGCTGGATTTCCATGTAGGTGCGGCTGGAGCGGCAATGTCAATCGCCATCCCTCCGCCTTCATTAGCTATCGGCTGAGGAGCTACCTCACCAGCGCTGTAGATTGCTGGCGGCTGGCCTTGCTGCATCGGGATCTTAGGCTGCGGTTGCCATTTCGGGTCTCTTGCCAGCGCTCCCTTTTCGGCCATAGCAGCCAGCCGGTCCACAATCGCATTGCCAGCGTTACCGACCATCAATTTATCAGGTTCAGCAAGGAAGGCATTGAACTGCTCTGGAGTGATGGTCCCGTCTTTCAGAAGCCGTAACGCCCCTGCGTCCTGCTGCGAAGGCAGGAGACCTGTCCGTTCATAGGCGAAGGCCCGGAAACCGCCATTGCCCACTATATCATCCTTTGCGTTCGCAACGCTGATCCGCTTGCCTTCCTGGGCCATCCGTGCGGCAGATGCCGCCTCTTGGGCCTTGGCTGCATCAGCTTCGCGCTTCGCGTAGAACGGAGCGTCCTGGGCATCAGCGGAGAGCTTACGTAGGGCGTCCCTCGCCACCTTGGCCTGGGTCCTCCCCGCTGCGACCTCTGGCAACTGAGCGAATTTAGGAGCCTGGGCCGCAAGCTCCCTTGCTGCCGTGGCGGTTTCGCTGGCTGCGCCTGCCGTTGCCATGCGACCGAGCGCGGACCCAGCCCATGCGCCTACAGGTCCCCCGAGCTTGAACCCTGCGGCTCCTCCTACGGCTTCGCCAATGACCCGCTTAGCCGTTCCGCCGCTCCCCGACCCCTCAGGGACAAGGGCGCGAAGGCGACGGGCCTTTGAGATAGCAGCGGAAACCGCATCGCCAGCCGGGGTTCCATCGGCCAAGGCTGCGACCTCCTGATCAGAGAGGAGGTGACGCTGGGCCATAGCAGCCCTGAGCCGTTGTGTGACTGAGGGCGGGAGGCCTAGCGCCCTGATCTCATCGATAGGAAGGTAGCTCTCCTCCAGGTCTGAGACCAAGCTGGAAATCCGTGCCTCTTTCAGCTTCTTTTTGCCTTTGCTGGCACTGACGGTTTGAATGAGCCTGTCCAGGTCGTCCGCAATTTCCGCATCGACAGGGGCGAAGGGGTTGCCTGCCTGTTGAGATGCAAAGCGAGCCTGCGCCAGTTTGGGGGACAGCTTTTCCAAAGCAGATCGCGCCACCCTCGCCGTTCCCATGCCTGCGCCATGCAACGCAGCGCCGCCAGCGGCTCCAGCAACAGCGCCCATAGCCGCGCCGTCGATGCGGTCTACAGGGGACCCTTCGTCCGACCCGAAGCCGTAAGCCATGCCATAGAGGGAGCCGGTAGCCGCCGATGCCCCAAGTTTCTCCAGCGCCTTAGCGCCCTTCGCCGCTCTCACGGCTCCAGCGATGGGCAGCAATCCACCGCCGATCGATCCCGCAAGCGAGGACATGGGATTTTCCTCTCTCGCCAATTCCAGGACCTGACGATTCCGGGCGACATTGGCATCATAGGCTTCCCCGATGCCCTTGCCATTCCAGATATTATCATCCGTCATGCCGGGAATGACCGACTGGAGACCCGCGCCTATCTCGTCCATGGTCCCGAACGTGATGGCATCGCCCGCGCCGATCAGTGCCGATTGCCATGGGGCGGCGATAGGCTGGCGGGATGATGGGCCTGTGTTATCCACTACCAGCCCGGCCTGGGGAGCCTGGAGCGAACTCTGATAGGCTGCTTCCTGCTCCTGAATCCATGCGTCGGTGGCAGGGTCTGCGCCTGGGCCGCTGGCAGACTCATAGAGCGGCATTTCGCCCACGGCTGGCCCCAGGTCCACCGGAGGGGACATCTCGGCCTGAGGAGCCGCATGAGGAGTCTGTGGAGCCTTCGCCGGTTTAGAGGCAGACCCAAGGGAGGCAGCAATCTCCTCCACCTGAGCCGCCTGTTGCTCGGGGCTTAGCTCCAGAAAGGCATCGTTTAAGCGGACCTCTTGTCCATTGATCCTGAGGACTGGCATTAGCGCACGACCTCCCAAGTGATCCCGGCTTTGGTCCTGCCGCTTGCCACCCTGGCCTGAGGACGGGGGGAGCTATGGGAAACGTCCGCGCCATACTGGCCCGACAGGTCGTCAATGCGCCCTTGAGCCTGAGCCTGCCGCCGCTGGATGGAACGCTGGACGATGCGGAAGTTGTTGAGGGTAGATGCGAGGTCGCCGCCGCCCACATCGATTTCTGCCATCGCACGGTCGGCATCGCCATCCGTCTGGACGCCTTTATTTGCAAGCAGAAGTGCATTTCGCATCCCTTCAAGCGCTGTCTTATACTGGCTGTAGAGGACCGTCTGCTCATTCCCGCCGATGCCGGTAGCCAGTGCAAACTTATGGTAGTTGTTCGACAGAATACCTAGCGGCAGCTTTCCGCTCTCCAACGCCTGGATGACGGGAGCAATGGATTCCGCCGTGTTAGCAAGCCCGTTGCGGACATCAGTATAATCGGAGACCTGTTTCTGGATCGCTGCCGGTGGCGGCTTACCTCCAGGTCCGTTAAGCCGTGCGGCTTCTAGACGGCTTGCCGCTCCAATCTGGGCAACTTCCAAATCGGTAGCTGAGCGCTTGTCGATACCATATCGGGCATCGTCGCTGTCTTGAGCTTCCCAACGGTCCTTATGCGTCAGCATGTCTAGGTTGCGACGGGTCTGCCCATCGTCCCGGATGCCAGCGATGGTCATGGCGTTCAGGAGCTTCTTTTCCTGGAGACCTTCAGCGTAATCCGCCAGTGGCGTCCGCTCCATCTTCACCTGACCCGTTACAGGATCGATGGTCGCCTTATAGGCACCGTCTGAAAGGAATTGCGTCTTCGGCTTAATCCGGTCCTCCTCGCGGTCGAGAGTATCCTGGTAAGCCATGGCTCCCTTGCCGAAACCTTCAGCAAACGTAGGGGCGCTGAGTAGCTGAGCGCCGAACGCCAACAGCGCCTTATTGCCGCCTGGCTGGCGCATAACGCGACCAATGAGACCTGGGCGCTTTAGCTGAGCATCGACCGGCTGGAGGTCTGGATAGAGAGCGCCCGCTGGCTGGAGACTATCGGGCGAAACGTCTGGCCCTGCGTAGAGCGCGGGGGCGTTATCGCCATAGGTCGATCCATCCTCCAGAGGCAGGCCGTCTAACAGCTTGCTCAGAGGCGATGGTCGTGGCGATGGGTAGAGCGCTGATGGCTCTGGGTAGTTTGGCATTTAGGTATTTTTCCAACGTTGGATTATTGTGGCCCGTCGCAACATGGCGCGGGCGTGAGGCAGCGACCGGAGCCGTAGCTATCGGCTAAAGGGGCGCTGTGTTTCGTGGGGCGCTGAGTGCGCTTACGCCCCCTTATGGGGGATATATGGGCATTTAAGCTCAACGCTCCCGATTTCCTTTTCGGAATCAAGAGCTTACGTCGATTTTCAATCGCGCAGAAACTGCTTGATGATTGAGCAATAAAATTACCGAAAATGAGCTTGAAAAGGCAAATAAATTACAATTTCTAGAAGTAGCGGAAATCAGCCGTTTCTTGAAGTCGGCCTAAGGATTTCTGCGGGTCTTAGAGAGGGGCTTATCCCGAAGATTCGAGGGTTCCGCGACCCTTCTTTTGAGAGATAACACAGGACTTTCGGCGCTTGGGACCGGGTAGAGACAGCCGGTTTGCAAGATGGGCTGATGATAATAGACCGGCCTGTGTGAGTGGCACGGTTGAGGCTTGTGCCCTTGGTCGCTGCCTGGGTCTTTCGACGGTAACGACAGGCCCGTTAGGCAGAAGTGTAGAGGGTATATCCGAGAATAAGCCGGTCTCCCCGTAAAATGTGGGGGATAGCTCCACTACCGGGAAAGGTGGCCTTTTAGTCCCTCACGGAGCAGCCTCATAGCTGGCTCCCTGGCTCGCGGCCTCTACCTCATCCACCGACCATTTTAGAGCAGGCACAACAGCGCTCCAATCCTCACGGTCCAAACGGTCCACCTGGGTCCGTAGGTCACTAACGGCATCGTCCATATCATCGACCTTCTCGCTCAGCCGGTGATACATCAATTCCGCCCTATCGGCCCTCAGCCGCTGCTCCTCGGCCTCTACGTTGCCACAAGCGGACAGAAGGACGAACGCGGCAACGGCGCTAACGTGCAATGCCTTCATGGCCTTAGCCTCCCCTCTTTTTGCTTGTGTCGGCTGGCGCGGCCCAACGTCTCACGCCCGATAGGTCCAACCCTTCATATCTGAGCTTTTCCATCTCCAGGCCCCAAGCCTCTCGGGTCCCATATCGTGCATTGGTCCCCGCGCTGACCTGAACGTGACCGGCGATATATTCTACTGCTTCCGCAGGGATGCCACTCTGTCTTGCCGCCGACATGAAGTTATGGCGGAACTCACGCGATGGTCGCTTGCCCTCAGGGACAACGCCATGCTCCCGAGTATAGAGACTCCACCACTCGCCAAAGCCTGCGAATAGGTCATTTCCTTTCGGCCTGAGCTTGGGAAATAGCGCCTCCTCGCCCTCATCCTCCAGCCACTTCAGATAGGCGGGAAGGCCAAGGTCGATCAGCGCCTGAGGGACAGGAAATTGACGGATACCGCTGCGATGGCGGGAGGTCTTTAGGCTCCTGGGTCCCTTCGCCGGATGGACGCCCTCATCGGTTATTTTCATGTTCCACTTGCCAGCATCGTCCTGCCAGAAATCGGAACGGATGAGCTGTGCGATTTCGTTCGGTCGTGCGCCTGTCCACAGGAGGAATAACGGGACCCAATAGACCGCCTCGCCCTTGCCGCGCTTGGGGCGTTCGCCCTTGGTAAACACAGGCAGGCGAAAGATGGCGTTTATTACGTCCATCGGGAGACCTTGCTGCCCCTCAGAGGGCGGGAGATTGCGCCTTACGTCATGGTTAGCAAAGGGGTTGGGTCGCTTGTCGTCTACATCCCCTCGCCTAACGCCCCTATTCCAGATGGTCGAAAGGGTCCCGAGATGCTGAGCTAAGGTCGTGGCGCTTATTCTTTGGACTTCTGCCCTTCCCTCATACTTTTCCACCAGCTTAGGCAGCGGGAGCCGAGCCTGGGCGGGAGGTAGACGCACCGGGCGTTGCGACAGGAGGTCCAGCCAAGCGGAGACCATAGCGCGTTCGGTCTTTTCGTGGCTCAGCTTCGGATAGACCTCATCCCAAAAGCGGAGAGCCGTTTGCCACGCCTGCCGGGTCGTTAGGGGGACATGCTCTCTGGGAGAGGCTCTAACGGCATCGGCAATGTCGCGCATTGTCATGCCCTGCTTTTGCTGTGCCTTCGGACCCTCAGCCTTGGGTGGCGCTGCGAAGTCGGGGAGAGGCTCAGGCTCGACAGGGGGCGGCACAATCTCGCCATTGAAGCGAGCTAGGACCGCTGCGTAAATCTCATGGTCCTTCGCCAACAGGCGATAGCACAGCGCAAAGTATTCCCGTCCCTCGGGATCAGCGGCAAGGTTAGCAGCGTCCAGCAATTCATTCGCTGCCTGGGCCTCAATCTCTATGACCTTCGCTCTGTCCCCCGAGCCTAGCGCCTCCTTCCAGACCTGGAGCGCAACAGGCAGGCCAGAAAGGACCCGCTCGCGCCTGGAGCCGGGGATTTCCTGTCCAGCATCGTCCAGGGCGTTAAGAGCTATTGGGCTGTAGCGGAGCGATGGGACCCAAGGCAGATTAAAGGCGCTATCGTCGGGATCGAAGTGGGAAAGCTCAGCGTCCTTCAAGATGCGGAAGGCGTAGCTGTCCACCAGATAGGGAATGTCGGCATCCTGGAGGGGACGCTTGGTCCCCGTTGCCTTCGCCTGGGCATCAGCCAGCATCCGATCATAGTCCGCTACGGCCTGCCGATAGATTTCCGCTGCCCTGCCCTCATGGAACGTTCGAGCGCGAAGGGACCGCTTTAGCTCGCGGGCGCGGCGCGGGAGGAAGGGCCGCAAGTCAGTCGGAAAGATTCTACGGTAGGACAGGATTCCGGTTTTCGGGTCCTTGTCGATGTATCGCACAGCCACTCCCACAGCCTCATCGCTCCACGCTCAGCGGGTGCATTTTGCACCAGCGATTGCACCAGTGAAGCAGACAGAAAACGCAGATTAGCGCGGGTTTCGCAGATTTCCAACGATTTCAGGGGGTAATGGTGCCGCTTACAGGACTCGAACCTGTGACCCCCGCATTACGAATGCGATGCTCTACCAACTGAGCTAAAGCGGCGTTCGGGGGGCCAGATAACAGCGGTTGATGCATAGGACAAGCGGGCATTGCATCTTCACGCATCATCATCATCGCCATGCCCGCATTGGGTGTTTTTATCGGCCCTTCCGTTCTTCACGGCATATTTACCATCCCATGGCAGTGTCGAGTCTCAGGAAAGCTTTTCTTCTGGGTTAGGGACCGACCGGATGGACACTCTGCGGGGGCAGGAAATCTCCAGTGAACAGGATGATTTCGATTATGCCGACAGTCAGGCGATCGAAGCGCCGCCCAGCGTCGGCTCCGACGAACGCCGCATGCAGGTGCGCGCCTATAATTATTGGGCGTCACTGCTTGGGGACCGCGCCCTCCCGTCGATCGAGGATCTGTCCCCGGATCATCTCGAAGATTTCGGCCCCAACAGCGTCCTGCTGGACTTCAGCACCGGGCTCGACAATCCGGCGGTCGTCTATCTTGGCACCGCGCTGCGCCGCGAGTGCGCGGTCACCGGCGCGATCCAGTTCATCAACGACGTGCCCTCCCGCTCGCTGCTGTCCCGTCTGACCGACCATTATCTCCAGATCATCGCCAATGCCGCGCCGATCGGCTTCGAAGCCGGGTTCGTCAACCAGCGCGGGGCGGAAATACTCTATCGCGGCATCCTCATGCCCTTTTCTTCCGATGGCGAAACGATCGATTTTGTCTTCGGCGTCATCAGCTGGAAGGAACTGGCGAGCGAGGCCATTTCGGACGAACTGGGCCGAGAGGTTGACGCCGCCCTGCGCGGCAGCGCCCAGTCCCGCGACGTCGCGCCGATCTGGGCGGATGGCCCGGCCGCCGGTGAAGAGGACACGCTGGACCTGGCCGGCATGGAAAGCCCGGCCGAGGACGCCCCGCTTGCCGACTGGCTGGCCCTTGCCCGCGACGGCGCGGAACAGGCCCGAACCAGCGAAGCCCGCACCCACACTGCGCTCTATCGCGCCATCGGCCTTGCCTATGACTTCGCGCTGATGAGCGAAGCGTCGCCCGACGATTATGCCGAAATGCTGACCGACGCAGGCATCAAGGCGCAGGCGCGCAGCCCGCTGACCGCCGTGGTGAAGCTCGTTTTCGGCTCTGCCTATGACAAGACGCGCATCACCGAATATGCGACCGCGCTGGAACATGCGAAAGCCGCAGGGCTAGGCCTCGGCGCGCTGGGCGATTATCTGGGTCAATATCCCGGCGGGCTGAAGGCGCTGATCCGCGACGAGCGGGCCCAGCGCCGCGCCGCCCTGCCCGACCGCCCCGATCCGCGCCAGAGCGCCCGCGCCGCGCTGAAGTCCGCCGCACCCATCGACCCTGTCGCCATTCCGACCGACGCGGACGGCCTTGCCGTCGTCATCGCGCGGCGTGAAGCGGACGGCACGATTGCCATCGTCGGCGCGTTGCCCGATGGATCGGATCTGGGCCAGCGAGTGATCGTCGCAGCGGCGCGTTGACCGCCGCTCCTCATTATATGTCTGACATACGTAACTTTATTTCCACCTTCATGTTGAGCCTCCTCGGGCGGTAGCGCATAACGACCGCTATGGCCGAGGAGACGCATGGCGGCGTTCCAGCGTCTTCTCCATTCCAGCAGAAGCGGGTAATCCGCTCCGGGAGAAGAGACGCATGACGGCACTGGCTGATCCCAATATGAAGCAGGTCGACGCATCGATCCGCACGGCGCTGGAGGCGGCGCTCGAACGGGGTGCGCTTCCCGGCGAAAGCGAAAATTTCGATCACGACGCTGCATCGGCCGCAGCCGCCTTTCTCGGCCGCGCCGCCCATGTCCGCAAAGCGGGCCAACTCGCCATCGCCATCGAAACGCTGGGGGAAGGCGCGACCGGCCGTTACATGCGCGTCGCCATCGTCAATGACGACATGCCTTTCCTGGTCGATTCGATCGCCAATGCCCTGGCGGCGCACGACATCACCATTCATCGCCTGCTGCATCCGGTGCTGTCGGTCGATCGCGACGAAAGCGGAAAGCTGGGCGCGATCCTGGATGACGAAGCGCCCGGCGCCCGCCGTGAATCGATGATCTATATCGAAGCGGACCGGGCCGACGCAAAGGGCCGCCGCGCGCTCGAAAAATCGCTGCGCCACACTTTGACGGACGTCCGCGCCGCCGTCGCCGACTGGCCGAAGATGCGCGAAGCCCTTAGCCGCGATGCCGAAACCATACCCGACAGCGAAGGCGCGGCGCTGCTCCGCTGGTTCCTCGCCCGCCATTTCACCCAGACGGGGCATGAACGCCGCCGCCGCGATGGCACGGCGGAGGATCGCCTCGGCATCTGCACGCTGGAAGGAACGCCGCTGCTCGCGCCCGCCTCCGTCGATGCGGCCTTCGCCTGGTTCGAGGAAGGCAGGCGCAACCCGCTCATCATCAAATCGAACCAGCTTTCCCGCGTCCACCGGGCCGTGCTGCTGGACCTCATCATCGTGCCGGTCCGTGATGGCAAGCAGCTGGTCGCGCTGTCCATCCACGCGGGCATGTGGACCAGCGCCGCGCTGGCGGCGACCCCGGACAAGGTGCCGCTGCTGCGATCGGCCCTCTCGGCGCTCATGGACAAGTTCGGCTTCGATCCCGCCGGGCATGCGGGCAAGGTGCTCGCCCATGCGCTGACCGCCCTGCCCCACGACATATTGATCGGCTTCGATCATGAAACGCTGGAACGGCTCGCGCTGACCTTCATGTCGCTGACCGATCGCCCGCGCCCGAAGCTGGCGCTCGCGACCAGCGCGCTCGCCCGCCATCTTTACGCCTTCGCCTGGCTGCCGCGCGACGACCTGACGACGGCCCGCCGCCTCGCCGTGCAGGACATGCTGTCCCAGGCGGCCAACGCCCCGGTGCTCAGCTGGTCGATCGCGCTGGAGGAAAGCGGGCTGGCGCTGCTGCGCATCACGCTCGACCTGCGCGACGGCGGCGCGGTGCCGGATGAATCGCCGCTCGACCGGCAGCTGAAACAGATGGTGCGGGGCTGGCTCCCCGCCGTGGAAGAAGCGCTTGCCGAGACCGAAGAGCCCGGCCGCGCCGCCGCACTGGCGCAACGCTATGCCCCCGGCTTTCCCATGGCCTATCGCAACGGCGCGGGCCCGGTCGAAGCGGCGATAGACATTCGCCTGCTGCACGGCCTTGCCGGTCCCCACGACAAATCGATCCGCATCTACCGCAATGGCGATGACAGGCCCGAAAGGCTGCGCCTCAAACTCTACAGCCATGATGTCATCGCCCTGTCCGAGGTCGTGCCTGCGTTCGAAAATTTCGGCTTCCGCGTGATCGACGAAATGACGACGGCAATCGACGGCGGCGCGCAGGGCCATGTCCAGCGTTTCGTCCTTGAACTGCCGGCAGGCGGCGATGCGGAGCCGGTGATCGCCCGCGCCTCCGTCGTCACCGAAGCCATTGCGCAGGTGCTTGAAGGCCGAGCGGAAAATGACCGCTTCAACGAATTGATCGTGACGGCGGGCCTCGCGCCCCATGCGGTCGTCCTGTTCCGTGCGCTGTTCCGCTATCTGCGCCAGACCGGCATGGCCTATGGCATGGCGACCTTCGCCGAAACGCTGCGGCGCGAACAGGACGTCGCGCATCAACTCATCGCCCTGTTCGAAGCGCTGCACGATCCTGCCGTCAAGGATGGCCCTGCGCGGGCGGGGCAGGCGCAGGCCGCCATCGACGCGGGGCTGGAGCGAGTCACGGCCATCGACGAAGATCGCGTGCTGCGCCTGCTGCGCGCCGTCATCACTGCCACGCTGCGCACCAATTTCTTCAGCAGCGCGGCAACAGAGGCGCTCGCCTTCAAGCTCGACAGCGCCCAGGTGCCGGGCCTCCCCGCCCCGCTCCCCTGGCGCGAAATCTGGGTCTATTCGCCTCGGGTAGAGGGCGTTCATCTGCGCGCTGGCCCCATCGCGCGCGGCGGCATTCGCTGGTCGGACAGGCGCGATGATTTCCGCACGGAAATTCTCGGCCTCATGAAGGCGCAGCGGGTAAAGAACGCCGTCATCGTTCCCACGGGCGCAAAGGGCGGCTTCTACCCGAAACAGCTGATTAGCCCGCAAGTCGATCGCGACGCCTGGATGGCGGAAGGGACGGAAAGCTATCGCATCTTCATCCGCGCGCTGCTGTCGGTCACCGACAATGTCGTCGGCGACAAGGTGCGTCATCCCGCCCGGGTCGTCGTCCATGACGGCAATGATCCCTATTTCGTCGTGGCCGCCGACAAGGGCACGGCGTCATTCAGCGACGTCGCCAACGCCATCGCGCTGGATCACAAATTCTGGCTGGGCGACGCCTTCGCCAGCGGCGGATCGCACGGCTATGATCACAAGGCGATGGGCATCACCGCGCGCGGCGCGTGGATCAGCGTCCGGCGGCACTTCGCCGAAATGGGCGTCGATGTGCAAAGCGAGCCGGTCACGGTGGTCGGCTGCGGCGACATGTCTGGCGATGTGTTCGGCAACGGCATGCTGCTGTCGAAATCGATCAGGCTGCTGGCCGCCTTCGACCACCGCCACATCTTCCTCGATCCCGATCCCGATCCGGCCAAAAGCTGGGAAGAACGCAACCGCCTCTTCCAGCTTCCTCGTTCAAGCTGGGACGATTATGACAAATCGCTCATCTCCAGCGGCGGCGGCGTTTACCCTCGCACCCTGAAGAGCATTCCCCTGACGCCGGAGGTGCAATCCATCCTGGGTGTCACCGAAACGGAAATGGAACCTGCCGCGCTCATCGGCGCAATCCTGACAAGCCCCAGCGACCTCCTCTGGTTCGGCGGCATCGGCACCTATGTGAAGGCCGCCTCCCAGAGCCATGGCGACGTTGGCGACCCGGCCAATGACCGGCTGCGCGTCAATGCAGAGGATTTGCGGGTCAAGGTGGTCGGCGAAGGCGCCAATCTTGGCGTCACGCAGGCCGCACGCATCGCTTTTTCGCTGCGCGGCGGTCGCATAAACACCGATTTCATCGACAATTCCGCAGGCGTCGATTGCTCGGACAATGAAGTCAACATCAAGATCGCGCTGAACAAGGAAATGGCCGAGGGGCGGCTATCCTTCGAAATGCGCAACAAGCTGCTCGAAAGCATGACCGGCGCGGTCGCCGACCTCGTGCTGGAGGATAACCGCCTTCAGGCCCTTGGTCTCTCCATCGCGGAAACCGGCGGTCCGGCCGAAATTGCCAGCTATATCCGCCTCATCGAAACCTTTGAGGAAAGCGGCAGGCTCGACCGGCAGGTGGAGGGCCTCTCGGCCAATGACCAACTGTTGCGGCGCGGGCAGGACGGGCTGGGGCTTACTCGCCCCGAACTCGCTGTCCTGCTCTCAACCGCGAAACTCGCGCTGCAGGATGCGATCGAACATGGCGGCCTGGCCTCCGATCCCGGCATGGGCGCGGAGCTCGCCGCAGCGTTCCCGCCAGCGATGCAGAAGAAAGAGGCGGACGCCATCGCTGCCCACGCCCTCGCGAGGGAAATCGTCGCTACCAAGGTCGCCAACCGTATCGTCAACCGCCTGGGCCTGATCCATCCTTTCGAACTGGCCGAGGAAGAAGGCTGCACGCTCGCCGACCTCGCCAACGCCTTCCTCATCGCTGAACGGCTTTACGACATCGGTACGCTTTGGGCGGACATCGACGCGGCCGACATGTCGGAAGCTGCTCGGCTGGCGCTGTTCGCCGACATTGCCGGTGGCGTTCGCGCACAGATCGCCGACATCTTGCGCAGCCTGCCCGCCGGTACGCTGCCCGGCGCTGGCCAGGCCATGCTGGCGCAGGGCGTGGAAAAGCTGGCGAAAAAGGTCGATGACCTGCTCACCAGCGAAGCGTTGCGCCGTGCCAATGCCGTGATCGATCGCCTGCTGGCCCTTGGCGCGCCAGAAGATCTCGTCCGCCGCGCGGCGGGCCTGTTCAAGCTCGACGGCGCGGTCGGAATCGCCGCGCTTTCAGGACGGATGAAGATCGATGAAGTCGCGCTGACCCGCGCCTTTACCTATCTGGGCGAAAAGGTGGGCATAGACTGGGTGCAATCCACTGCCGCGCGGATGAACCCCTCAGACCCGTGGGAAAGGCTGCTCATCTCCGGCGTCGCTCGCGACATGCAGCAGGTGCGGCTCGACTTTCTGGAGCAGGCGGGCACGACGGGGGACAAGGACATCATAGCGCATGTCGATGCATGGCTTGCCCAAAAGCAGCCGCGCATCATGCAGTTCCGGGCCCTTGTCCAACGCGCCAAGGCCGCCGCGTCCCCCAATGTGGCCATGCTGGCGGAAATAGCTGGGCAGGCGCGCGGGCTTCTAGGCCGCTGACCCGCCCTCCTCGCCCGTCATCCCGTCATCCCCTCACCCCGTCATCCCAGCGAAAGCTGGGATCTCAAGCCCCACAGCGCGACCCGTGACCTCCACGGGCCGCGCCCGTCTGATCGCCAGCATCCCCCCGCCCTCCTCGCCACATTCTGATACAATTTAATCCACGGCCACGTTTGCAATTGCGAGTCGTTCGCGTTATGCGAAGCGCCTCACTGTCAGGACCGCCCCTCCTCCATGCACGCCCCCGTCCGCGTCCAGCCGAAGAAAAAGAAGAAGGCCTTTTGGCTGAAGCAATTGCATAGCTGGCACTGGATCAGCTCCGCGATCAGCCTTATCGGCCTGCTGCTCTTCGCCTTCACTGGCATCACCCTCAACCACGCCGCCGATGTGGAGGCTTCGCCGCAAACGATTGAAAAGACGGCGACCCTGCCCGCGCCCCTGCTCCGTCGGATCGCGCCGGATGACGCTGCCGACAGCAAGAAGCCGCTGCCCGCCTCCATCGCTGCCTGGGTGGAACGTGAAACCGGCTCCCGCGCGACCGGTGAAGCGGAATGGTCCGCCGACGAAATCTATCTCGCCCTGCCCCGGCCGGGCGGGGACGGCTGGGTGTCCATCGACCGGCATAGCGGCCAGATGACCAGCGAAAGCACCAGCAGGGGCTGGATCAGCTACCTCAACGACCTGCACAAGGGCCGCAACACCGGCGCCGTCTGGAAATGGTTCATCGACATTTTCGCGGTCGCTTGTTTCCTATTCGCAATGACCGGCCTGCTCCTCCTGCAACTCCACGCCGCCAAGCGCCCCAGCACCTGGCCCATCGTCGCTTTGGGCCTCGCCATCCCAGCCGTTTTAATTATCGTTTTCATTCATTAGTTCAGGGGGAAACCAGCCATGCACCACGGCTACAAACTCATCCTCGGCAGCGGCGCCGCGCTCGGCGCGGCGACAATTCCAGCATCCGCCCAGACGCTGAATGTCAGCGTCACAATCCCGCGCCTCCCGGTCGCCGAATATCACCGCCCCTATGTCGCCATCTGGCTGGAAAAGGAAGGATCGTCGCCTCGCACGCTGTCGGTCTGGTATGACGTCGACAAGGCCAAGGGGGAAGGCGCAAAATGGCTGCGCGACATCCGCCAATGGTGGCGGGTATCCGGCCGTTCGATGACCCTTCCCGCCGACGGCATCACCGGCGCGACCCGCGCGCCGGGTGAACAGAAGGTCGCCTTCACCGCCGGCAAGGGCCCGCTTGGTCGACTGACACCGGGCAATTACACTCTTGTAGTAGAGGCTGCGCGCGAAGTCGGCGGCCGCGAACTGCTCCGGCTACCGTTCAGCTGGCCAGCAAAGCCCGGCGCGACGTTGCGCGCCAAGGGCAGCACCGAATTGGGAGCCGTCAGCCTGAGCGTCGGCAAATAAAGGGGACTATCCATGCACGCCAAATATCTGATCGCGGGCGCCCTCGCCGCCCTTATGGTCTCGGGAACCGCACAGGCGCACCGCCAGTGGATGCTCCCATCCTCGACCACGCTGTCGGGCACGGAAAGCTGGGTCACGGTTGACGCTGCCGTGTCCAACGACCTCTTCTATTTCGAACATGTGCCAATGCGCACCGATAACATCGCGGTAACGCAGCCAGATGGCTCGCCGGGCAAGATCGAAAATGCAGCGACCGGGAAGTATCGCTCGACCTTCGACGTGCATTTGACGCAAGCGGGCACCTATCGCATCGCCAGCGTCTCGACTGCCGTCATGGGCAGCTATACGCTAAATGGCGAAGTGAAGCGCTTGCCGCGCGGCATCACCAAAGACAATATGGCGGCCGCGATCCCGGCGGGCGCCACCAATGTCCAGACCAGCGAAGCCACGAACCGGAACGAGATATTCCTGACTCTTGGCGCTCCTACGACCACCATCTTCAAGCCAACCGGCGTCGGCATAGAGATGGTCCCCGTCACCCATCCAAACGATCTTGTTTCCGGCGAATCGGCAACATTCCAGTTTCTGCTCGATGGCAAGCCCGCAGACGGCCTCAAGATCACGGTCATTCCCGGTGGCATCCGCTATCGCGATGCGCTGGGTCAGCAGGATCTTGTTACCGACAAGGACGGCAAACTTTCCATCAACTGGCCGCAACCAGGCATGTTTTGGCTGAATGCCAGCATCGGCGGCAGGCGTGAAGGTAGCGAAGACGCTGGCCCACCCCAGCGCCGCGCTTCCTACGTCACCACGCTGGAAGTGCTGGCGCCCTGACCGGCGTCCGCATAGCGATCCCTGCCGATCTGTTGCCTGGCTCCCTTGCCGGGCGGCACCGGAGGGGCGTTGTCTCTGAACTGTCCGGGCCGACCATGGGCACCAGTTGGTCGGCCCGTATTGTCGACGCGCCACCCGGCTGCGCAGCCCTCATCGGCGATGTGCTTGCCAGCGTCATCGCACAGATGAGCAATTGGGAGCCGCAGTCCGACATCAGCCGCTTCAACGCTTTGCCGGTCGGCACTTGGGTTACCCTGCCCCCTGACATGATGAAGGTTCTCAAGGCAGGCATCGACGTTGCCCGCCGGTCGGGTGGTGCCTTTGACCCCGCCATTGGCCGCTTGGTCGAACGGTGGGGCTTCGGCGCGGCGGGCATCACCGGCCCGACCGCCGTGCCTAGCCATCCCGCCCCTTGGACAGCGATTGAAATCGATGGCGACAAAGCGCGCCGCCTCGCTGATGTGACACTGGACTTTTCAGGCATAGCCAAGGGCTTTGCCGTGGATGCGGTTGCACAAGCCCTTCGCGATCTGGGTACAGCCACCTTTCTCGTTGAGATTGGCGGCGAACTGCGAGGCAAAGGTGTTCGCCCCGATCTGCAGCCTTGGTGGGTTGATGTGGAAGCACCCCCTGGGCTTGCCGTCCCGACCCTGCGCATCGCCCTGTGCAATCTCGCGGTCGCGACCTCAGGCGATTATCGTCGCTTCCGGGAAGAAGGCGGCAGAACGCTGTCGCACAGCATCGATCCGGCCACCGGCAGTCCGATGAACAATGATGTCGCGTCGGTCACCGTGCTGCACGAAGAAGCGATGCTTGCGGACGCCTGGGCAACAGCCATCACCATAGCGGGCCCCAGCCGCGGCATGGCTCTTGCCGCACGCGAAAATCTCTGCGCCCGTCTCGTTCTGCGTACACCTCAAGGCGCCCAGGAATTCATGACGCCGGCTATGGCGGCTATGCTGGACTAACGATATGGGCAGGGTCAGGCGTCCGCCCAGCGCCGCAGCAGATTATGATATACGCCGGTCAGGCGGATAACCTGTGCGTTGTCGTGACCAAGATCAGCCGCCAAAGCCTGAACACTGCTGTCGAGGTCAAAGAGCATCTGCCGGGCCGCATCGTCCCGAATCATGGACTGCAACCAGAAAAAGCTCGCCACTCGCCTGCCCCTGACAACCGGCTCCACCCGATGCAACGATGATGAGGGATACAGCACCGCGTGCCCGGCAGGGAGCTTCACCTGTTGTACACCGAAATTGGTTTCGATGGTCAGCTCTCCACCCTGGTAAAGTTCGGGGTCTTCAAGGAAGACCGTTATCGAAAGATCTGATCGGACACGGAAACCCGTGCCCGCCTGTATCCGCACCGCATTGTCCACATGAACACCGAAGGCCTGCCCACCCGCATAGCTGTTGAAAAGCGGCGGAAAGATCTTGAGCGGCAGTGCGGCGGCGATGAACAGCGGTGACTTGCCCAGCGCATCCAGAATGATCTGCCCCGCCTGCTGCGCCTGTGGCGCATCTTCGGGCAGTTGCATATTCCGCTTGGCCAACGCCGACTGATGACCTGAAGTAACATTGCCATCGACCCACTGCGCCGCATCGATCAACGAGCGAATCCTGTGCACAGACCCGGAATCCAGTAGGTCAGGAATGACCGTCAACATCATGCGTCTCCAAAATAGCCGTCAGCACCGCTTGGCTGATTGCCGGGCTGCATCAGGCCGCATTGACCTGCAGAACAAAGGGAATTTCGACGATACCCCTGACCTTAACCGGCTGCCCCTGCTGAATCATGGGGCGCCAACGCCAGCGGCGGACAGCATCCTTGGCTGCATCATCCAGCCGGGAATAACCACTGCTCCGCGAGACATTCAGCGTTTCCACTGCGCCATCAAGGCCCAGCGTGAGTGCAAGAACGACCGTGCCCTGCTCCCGCTTACGCCGGCTCTCGAGCGGATATCGTGGCGGCTTCCCCGATATCATCTGTGTACTGAGGTCGCCGCCCTGGACAATGCCGGATGGTACTGGCGCAGCGGCGGCAACGACTGGCGTCGGAACGGCCACCGATGGCGGATTGATCAGCACGGGTGGAGGCGTCGGGGTGGTCGAAATCTGAGGGGTCGGTGCCGGAACCCGGACGACCGGGATGGGTGCAGCCACCTGAGGTTGGGAAGGTGGCGGCGGAGGTGTTTCTTCTGCCAGTGGGGGAGCGGGCTGGGTCAGATTGACGACCGTCAGCCGCGCTTCTTCATGCCGCTGGCTGAGATGACGCACATGCATAATCGCAGCGATCAGCAGCGCGTGTGCCACAAGGATAGCCGTAATGACCAACCAGTTCGGCGAACCGCGTTCCCCGTAGCGACCGGCGGGAACGACTTCGGCGTGATGAGCAACTGTCCGGATCGGCTCTGCGACGCTGTAAGGCAAGATGGCATCGGCCGCCTCATCCACAATCCTTTCAGCTGCACGAAGCATGCACCAATCCCCTTCTGGCTGCCGCGCCGGCGCGCGAGAAATAGCGCGATTCATAATGCGATACAATTGCAATTTGAGCGAGGGTGGGCGAGCAGCAGCCCGAGGAGGAGGAATACCGCCGCTCGCCCATTTCCCCGGCCCGGGACAAAGGCCGGGGGATTTTTACTAGAACGCGTAGTTCAAGCTCAATACCGCCGACCGGGTCGGGGCGGGCTGCGCCCAGCTGTTATTCACGTTATTGCGCACCGTCGTCACATATTTCTCGTTGGTGAAATTCTGGACGTTGAGCTGTGCAGTCAGTTTCTCGGTGATGAGATAGTTCGCCATGAACCGATGGATCGTGTAGCTCGGCACATAATAGCCAGTATACGTGCCGGCGGTGAGCTGCGCCACTGTAGGCTGGTTCAGCAGGAACTTGCCCTGGTAGGTGATGCCGTAGCCCAACTCCAAGCCGAAGTCGAAGCGGTAGGTGGTGAACAGGCTACCCGAATGCTTGGGCGTATTCGTGAGCGCATAGCCACGCGCTGGATCTGGGAAAGCGGCGCTATTGGTGCAGTCTCCCGCAACAGGGCTGGTCGCCCCCGGATTTTCCAGACAGAAGTCAGACACACCCTGCTTGATCTTGCTCTTCAGGTACATGTAGTTGGCCGAGATCGTCCAGTTGCTGGCGATGTTCCCAGATGCGCCCAGAGAAATGCCTTCAACACGCTGGAAGCCGTCGGCCGCCCGATCGGGCAATAGCGGATCTCCCGACAGCACCTTGATCTGGTTGCGATCGTTGCGGAACATCGCCGCTGTCAGCAGAAGCTTCGCATCGAACAGGTCTGCCTTGACGCCTATTTCATAGTTTTTGGTCGTTTCGGGCTTCACATTACAGGTGCCACTGCCGCCGAATTCGTTGTTTGCGGTGCAGGACCCATCGACTGAAGCCTTGGAAGGGAGCTTGGAGTTGCCATAGGCGACATAGACGCTGGTGTTCGGCGTCGGCTTCACAACCAATCCGACGCGATAGGAGAAGAGGTTGTCATCGATCCGGGTGGGGTCCGTGACTTCCGTGGGATCTCCCAATGTGGCTGACCCCGCATTCGTATCGAAGCTGACCGTCCTGTTGCTGCCCTTCACCTTTTCGTAGCGAATACCGCCATTGAGTTCGAGCCAGTCGGTGAACTTCATCGCGTCGAACAGATAGGCGGCATAGCTGGTCTGCTCGCCAATGTTGAGGGAGTTCAGGATGAAGTTCGTCGGACCGCTATAAGCGTTACTGCCATAGAAGCGCTGAAGCCCAGAAGTCGCCGTTGGCCCGACAATCGTGCTGCTGGGGTCCGCGATGCTAACCAGTGGATTGTACAATCCCAGGCTAGCTGCGGCATTATAGAGGTCGTTGGGGATAGCCGCGCTCTGGCCGCGAGGTATAATGAAGGGGGCCGCATAAGGATCATATCCGTCAGCAGTGCGGCCAAGGCTTCCCTGACGCTGATGGTAGCGTTCCCATAGCGCTGACCCGCCGATGACTAGACTGTGCTCAATGCCCCCTGTGTCGAACTCGGCACTCAGGTCGAACTGGGTGTAGGCCGTTTCGTTGCGGATGAAGCGCTGATTGCCTCGTCCGCCTGTCGGCAGATAATAGCCAACAGGAATGGTTAGCGTTTCGCCCACTTCGCTAGTGAGAATGGTGGTCGTGCAGGCGCCACCAGTGTCTGGATTAAAGCCGCCAGCGGTGCCGTTGTCGAGGCAGAAAACGCCGTTCGGCTGGCTGGTCACAGTATTCTGGCGGATATTCTCATAGCGGGTCAGGTTACGGACCTTGAGACTGTCGGTGAACGCATGGCTGAAGATCGCCTGCAGCGAATTGGTCTTGCTGTCCTGACGGTCGATATTGGCAAAGCCGTAATAGCCCGACCGATCAAATTCATCGAGGATGCCGCCCTGCGCGGGATAATAACGCAGACCATATTGCGGCATCGCTTCATCGTCCAGATGCTCGCCCTGGATCGTCAAGCTGGTCGGGCCATCTATGCCCAAGGTGATGGCAGGAGCGATGCCCCAACGCTTGTAATATTCGACATCGCGGCCCGGAACGTCATTTTCATGATAAACGGCGTTGATGCGGACCGCGATCAAGTCGTTGATGCGCTTGTTGGCATCCACGGTTGCGCGGTAATAGTTGTCAGTGCCGATACCTGCGTTCAGGATGGTCTGGTCATCCGCGAGCGGCCGCTTGGTCACGAGGTTGATCGTCCCCGCCACCGACCCGCCGCCGTTCATGACCGAGTTCGCGCCGTTGGTAATCTCAACCTGCTCTATATTGTAGACCTCATTGCGGTTGAGAAACGCGCCGGAACGCACACCATCGACGGTGACGTCATTCTTGGCATCCTGTCCGCGCAAGATGATGCGATCGCCATAGCCGAAGCCCCCCTCGCCAGCACCGAAAGTGATCCCGGGCACCGTCGACAGCACATCCCGGAGGGTGAGCAGGTTCTGTTGCTGGATTGTCGCCTTGTTGATCACCGTGACCGTCTGTGGCGTATCCAGCAGAGGCCGGACATATTTGGGTGACTCCGCTCGCTCGACTTTCACTTCAGATGCGTCGATGGCGGTGTCGGTGACAGTCATTCCGCCGAGCTTCGGGGCTGATTCCTCTTGGCTATGTGCAGCGGAAGCAAATGCTAGCGCGCCCACACAACTTAGCGCCAGAAACGGCGCCGACTTAGAACTCGACATGGAATAGAAACCCCTTTCTCTTTGCATGATGGGGGCTGCTATTGATAATAGTTCGCAGAGTCAACGCTATTGAGAATAATTCTTATATTCGTTCCGTGCGAACAGCCAGCAGCGGATGGCGCTGGCAAGGTTGGGAGCGGGGTCCGCTGACATTCGGTCCAGATCTATGCGCGCGACCAGCGCGTTCAGCGGCAGGCTCAGCCGAGCAGCCTCATTTTGCAGCGCTTCCCAGAAGATGGGTTCCAGACTGATCGCGGTCTGGTGTCCCGCAATTGTCACGCTACGTTTGACCGGCGGGCCGAAGGGAGACTTCGCCCCGCGGCCCGAACCCAGATTTCCAGGAATATCTGCGTCCATCAATACATGTGCTGGCCACCGTTGATCGACAGGGTGCTGCCAGTAACAAAGCCCGCATCGTCATTACAGAAGAATGCCACACCGCGCGCAATTTCCTCTGCATAGCCCAGGCGGCCGACTGGAATCTTGGCGACGATTTTTTCCAGCACGGCCGCCGGCACCGCTGCAACCATATCGGTATCGATATAGCCGGGGGCAATGGCGTTGACGGTCACGCCATATTTCGCACCTTCCTGCGCCAGAGCCTTGGTGAACCCATGGATGCCCGACTTGGCGGCGGCATAATTGACCTGCCCATATTGTCCGGCCTGGCCATTGATCGACCCGATATTGACAATACGTCCCCAACCCCTTCCACGCATTCCACCGAAGGTTGCCTTTGCCATATTGAAGCAACCGCCCAAATTGATGCGCATCACCTCATTCCAGTCTTCAAAGCTCATCTTGGACAAAACGCCGTCGCGCGTGATCCCGGCATTGTTCACGACGATGTCGACAGGGCCCAACTGATCGGCCACCGATGCACAACCGTCCAGACAAGCCTGGTGATCGCCCACATCCCAGCGAAAGGCCGGGATGCCAGTCCTGTCGGTGAAGGCTCGGGCCTTTTCGTCGTTGCCCCCGTAATTGGCTGCCACTTTGCAACCCAATTCCTTGAGTGCAACGCTGATCGCTTCGCCGATGCCGCGCGTTCCGCCCGTGACGATCGCAACTCTGTTCATATCAGCCTCCCCTAGGTAGTTGGACGAAATCATTTTCCAGCCATCCCGCCAGTTCGCGGCCGACAAGATTACGGTAAAGAAGCATAGCTTCCGTAGATGCGTTCAAACAGCTAAAATGGGCAAATTTATTACCCCCGGCCGCCAAAAAGTCGTCACGGCCGCGCATGGCGATTTCTTCCAGGGTTTCCAGGCAGTCCGCCGAAAAACCGGGCGTGAGAATGGCGACCGACTTCACCCCTTGCGAAGGCAGCGCCCGCAATGTTTCGTCGGTTGCCGGACCAAGCCATTTCGCCCGCCCGAAACGGGATTGGAAGGAGATGCGCACTTCCCTGCCCAACGCATCCTGAAGCAGCTTCGCACTGGCAAGACACTGCTCATAATAGGGATCACCCAGTTGGCGAGTGCGGTCGGGCATCCCATGGAAACTGGCGAGAAGCAGGTCAGGGTTGAAATCCAGTGCGGCCAATTGACGCTCGGTCGAACTGCGCAAGGCTTCTATATAGGCGGCATCCGCATAATAAGGGGGCAAGGTCCGGATCGCTGGCTGAGCGCGCAAGCCGGCGAGCGCCGCATAGCAGGCGTCCAGAGCAGTAGCGGTCGTGGCTGCGCAATATTGCGGATAGAGCGGCGCCAGCAAAATGCGCTCGCATCCAGAGGCGATCATCGCGTCCAGCCTGTTTGCGATTGACGGATTGCCGTAGCGCATCGCCCAATCGACCGCGACATTAGGACCGACCAACGCCTGCAACTTGATCGCCGTTTCGCGCGTATAGACGGCCAGTGGAGACCCACCCTCCATCCAGACTTCTTGATAGGCTTTCGCCGACTTGGCAGGCCGCGTCAGCAGGATCGGTCCACGCAATATGGGCTGCCATAGCAGTTGCGGGATCTCCACGACGCGCCTGTCGGAAAGAAATTCCCCCAGATAGCGTCGTACGGCAGAAGCATTCGGCGCATCGGGCGTGCCCAGATTGATGAGAAGAATTCCGATATTTCGCATGTTCGATACTATGTCCGAGACAGGATTGGCAGATTGCGGAAGCGCTGCCCGGTGACGGTGAAAAGTGCATTTGCGATGGCGGGTGCTACCGGAGGAGCGCCAATGTCGCCAAGTCCCGCTGGAGCGGCTGTGCTGCGGATCAATTCGACCGTCACTTCGCCGATGTCGGCAAGACGGGGCAGATCCATGCGCCGTAATATCGCACGGGCTGGCATGGAGTTGGCATAGGGAACCGAAGCGCCCATCGCCAGGGCCAGTCCGTAGATCAGCCCGCTTTCCACCTGCTGCCGCGCTATGTCGGGGTTTACCTGTTCGCCACCATCAATGGCCGCGACGATCCTTCCCACGCTAAGCTTCCCGCCGTCCAGTGCCGCTTCGACCATTACGGCTGCATAAGCGCCATTCATCACATGCACCGCCAACCCCTGGCCGCTTCCTTCTATGCCACCCTGCCAGCCGCCCATCGCGCCAACTGTGGTCAGGCAGCGAGCCAGACGTGAATTGCCGCCCAGCATCTGGATACGGAAAGATAGTGCTTCGATGCCCGCTTGATGGGCGAGTTCGTCGATAAAGCTCTCCGTGATGAAGGCACCGTGAAGATGAGCATTGGCGCGTGTAAATCCTAGCGGAAGACCGGTATCGGCCGGATAATGATCCACCGCCCAATTCGGCAGGGCATAGGGAAGCTCCATCCCTGCCACCGCCAGGCGCGTGGAGGTTCGGGCAGAATCACGGCTCGCTTCGTGCGGCAACTTGCCATGCGCAATCCGATCCCATGTCTGCGTCATGGCGCAGGGGGCCGCGACCTTCGCCAGCCAGCCTTCGATGGTGCCGTTGCGGCCCAGCTTCGCCGCCATCCGGGCGTGCGCCGGGGCGCTGGGGCGGTCATGGATGACGTCTTCCAGCCTGGACCAGAGCAACTGGACAGAGCGCCCCATCTCCCTGGCGATCAGCGCCGCCTGCACGCCTGCTTCGAAATCCATCTTGCGGCCGAACGATCCTCCGGCGTGAAGCGGATAAAGCGTTACGCTGCCTTCGCCCACATCAAGCGCGTCGGCGATCGCCGCCCGGGCAAGCGCGGGCGCCTGCGTGGGCATCCATATCTCCACCATGTCGTCGCTGACCCGGGCCGTCGCGCACATCGGTTCCAACGCCAGATGCAGGCCAGACGCGACAGTGAATTCGCTGGCCAGGATGGTGGCGTTGTCGAACAGGGGTTTCAGGTCGCCTTGAGAGTAGAGCCGTTGCCCCGCCGATCCTGAAAAGGCGCCTTCGAGCGCGGCATCGATGCTCGCGCTGCTGACCGGCGGCCCTCTCAATTCGAATACAGGGTCGCTAAGATCCAGCGCCTTGTTCGCCGCCCACCAATTGGTCGCGACCGCGGCGACCCAGCGCTCATTCCGCACCAGCTTCAGGAAACCGGTTACGGATTTTGCCGGCTGCTCATTGACTTTCGCGAGCACGGCGTCGCCAATCGGCCCCTGACGAATGGAAGCGAACAGCATGTCAGGCAAACGGACGTCGCCGGCGAAATTATGGCTACCGTCGATTTTGGACGGGGTGTCGAGCCGGGGCAAGTCTCGCCCGGCAAGTCTGTCGGCCTGCCCCTGTCGAAACGGTAAAATTTCAGGCAGGTCGAAATCTGCTGCTTCAGCCGCCACTTCCCCTATCTTCAGGGTCCGCTGGCCACCATCGGATATTATGCCGTTGGATATGTCGCAGCTTTCCCAGGGCAGATCCCATCGCGCCGCTGCCGCCTGACACAAAAGCACGCGAGCCGCAGCCCCCGCTTCCCTGTAGGCTTCTTGGAACATCGGCACCGATGTCCCCGAACCTGTCAGCATCAGCGCCCGGCGCGTCGCATATTGATCGATAGCCCAGTCGCCTGCGCCACCCATCAGACGCGACCAATCGCTCGCCAGCCATTGCTTCGCCAGCAATGTGTTGGCGTAGAGCGGACTTATAGGGGCGCTTTGCACGCCGACGGTTCGCCAGTCCGCGCCCAATTCGTCGGCCAATATCTGGGGCAGCAGCGTCGTCACGCCCTGGCCCATTTCAGATTGGGGGACGATGACGATGATGCGCCCGGCATTGTCGATCTTGAGGAAGGCGTTGACGACCGTCTCGTCCGGCGCAGCGTTCAGGTTGGGGCGGTATGTGCGCGGCCATATGCCCCATGCCAGCAGCAGACCTGCCGACGCCCCCGCGCCAACCAGCAGCGTGCGCCGATTGACGCCCTTTAGTTGCTCTATACGGTCTGCCGCCTTTCGCGGTGCGCGCCCCATTCAAATGCTGATAAAGGCGCTTGGCGCGGCTGAAAAGCGTTAATCCGCACGCACCGGCGGGATGTTGAAACGAGGGATGTCGATCGCCGGGCAGCGATCCATCACCACCTTGACCCCAGCGGCCTCTGCGCGCGCCGCCGCCGCGTCGTTGATGACGCCCAATTGCATCCAGACGGCTTTCGCACCCGCCGCAATGGATTCGTCCACCGTTTCCCCCGCAGCCTCACTACGCCGAAAAATATCCACCATATCGATGGGCACACCGATATCGGCCAGCCGCGCCCAGACAAATTCTCCATGAACATGTTCGCCCGCGATCTGGGGATTGACCGGCAGAACGCGATAGCCGTGGTTCTGAAGAAACTTCATCACGCCGTAGCTGGGCCGGTTGGGCCTGTCCGAAATGCCCACTAGCGCAATCGTGCGCGTTTCCTGAAGCAGGTCGATAATGTCCTGCGGCTGTTCCAGCGGCATCAGCATGCTCCATCAATGGCAGGTGCGGCAAGGACGCGGGACGCCTTCAAACCGTTCCCTGCCCTGTTTCAGGCACGCAGCCAGGCAGCCACCTTTTCCGCGATGGCAAGGAAAGCCCGCCCCGAAGCGTCGTCACCAGCAGCAGGAGGGTCGCCGGCATCCGACCGGCGCCGTATGTCGATGGCGAGGGGGATGCGCCCAAGGAAGGGCATGCCCATAGCCGAACCGGCGGCTTCCGCACCGCCCGTGCCAAAGGGATCGGAGATTTCACCACAATGAGGGCAGCTATATCCCGCCATGTTTTCAACCAGCCCGATCAACGGCACCTGCGTCTGTTCAAAGAGGCTGACCGCGCGGGTGGCGTCGATCAACGCCAGATCCTGCGGAGTTGACACGATGACCGCGCCTGCGGGCTTATGCTTTTGCACCATGGACAGCTGAACGTCCCCTGTGCCCGGAGGCATATCCACCACCAGCAGTTCAGCATCGCCCCAGTCGGCGTCGATCAGTTGCGACAGAGCATTGCCCGCCATCGGGCCACGCCACGCAAGCGCCTTGCCCGGTTCAACCAGATGAGCCATCGAAAGCATCGGGACGCCAAGCGGGCTATCGACCGGAACCAGCTGTTTGTCGCGCGCCTGCGGCTTCCTGTCCTCGCTAGCCATCAACCGTGCCTGCGATGGTCCGTATATATCGGCATCCACCAGCCCCACGGCGAAACCGAGACGTTTTAGCGCCACAGCAAGATTGGCCGACAGGGTGGATTTGCCGACGCCCCCCTTCCCCGACGCCACAGCGATGATCCTGAGAGGCTTGCGTTCGGCCGTCATGGCGATGCGCACATCCTTCACGCCCGGCACCAACAGGCCGCCTTCTCGGATCGCAGCCGCGACAGCGTCGCGGCGCTCAGCAGACAGGCCGCCCACATCCAGCACCAGATTCATGATTCCGTCCTTCACGCGAGGCGCGCTGGCACGGCCATCGGTTAGCGACTTCAGGCGGGCGGAAAAACTCTCAAGATCGGTCATGATAGCGCCTCCTAGGCAATAATCGTTGCGAAGGGCACTGTTTTTCGCGGCCGAGCCTTCCTATAGAGACGGGATGAAGAGAATTTTCGGGTGGATGCCTCGCATCGTGCACGCAATGGCCCAGGGTCCCTGGGGCGGCAAAAACGATGGCCCTGGCGGCGATGACGGTGCGGGCAAGGGCGGTGACGGCGGGCCCCGCAACCCTTGGACGCAGCCGGGCCGCTCCCCTGGCGACAAAGGGCCCTCAGCTATCGAGGAACTGCTGCGCCGCAGCCGGGAAAGCTTTGGCCAAGGCGGCGGCGGTTTCGGCAACCTGCCGCCCCGGCCCACTGGCAAGACGCTCTGGCCTGCTGCGGTCGGAATCCTTGTTGTATTGTGGCTCGTTCTGACCTGCTTCCACCGGGTCGGTCCGCAGGAACGCGGGGTGGTGACGCTGCTGGGGAAATACAGCCGCACCCTGACGCCCGGCATCAGCCTGACGCTGCCTT
Organism: Sphingobium herbicidovorans; assembly: GCF_002080435.1. NCBI lineage: Bacteria > Pseudomonadati > Pseudomonadota > Alphaproteobacteria > Sphingomonadales > Sphingobiaceae > Sphingobium > Sphingobium herbicidovorans. Next base: position 1,146,684 of record NZ_CP020538.1, read on the forward strand.
CGCCTTTTGAAAACGTCGCCATTGTGGACGTCGAGGAAATCCGGGCGATCGACATCGGATCGCTGACCGCACAGAGCGAAAATCTGGTACTGACCGGCGATCAGAATATCATCGACCTGGCCTATTCCGTGCGCTGGAACATCCGCAACCCAGAGCTTTATTTGTTCCAGCTTTCCGATCCCGATGCCGCGGTGCGCGAAGTCGCTGAAAGCGCGATGCGGTCGGTAGTCGCCAGCGTCAGCCTGGACGATGCGCTGGGTGCGGGACGTACCGAGATAGAGCAGCAGGTCGAACAGCGCATGCAGGAGATACTGGAGAGCTACAGGTCAGGCATCCGGGTTCAGGGCGTCGCCATCAAGCAAGCCGACCCGCCGACTGCAGTGAATGACGCGTTCAAGGCGGTTTCCGCCGCCCAGCAAACCGCGCAGACCTATCTCAACGAAGCCCGCGCTGCCGCGCAACAGGTGACGGCAAAGGCGCAGGGCGAAGCCGCCGCCTTCGACAAGGTATATGAACAGTACAGGCTGGCGCCAGAGGTCACCCGCCGCCGCATGTATTATGAAACCATGGAGGGCGTGCTGTCCAACGTCGACAAGACGATCGTTGAAACCGGCAACGTAACGCCGTTCCTGCCGCTCCCGGAACTGAAACGCCGGGCGCAAGCGGCGACCGCTTCTGCGGGCGCTTCCGCTCCCGCCAGTGGGGAGGGCCGGTGATGCCGACTTTCATCCGCCATCCCGTGGCCCTCGCCCTGTCGGTAATCGCGCTGTTGCTGCTTATCGGCAGCACGGTCGCGATCGTGCCGGAGACCAGGCAGGGCGTGGTCGTGCGCTTTGGCGATCCCAAGAAGATCGTCAATCGCTACCTTCCGAATGAGGATTTCGGCAAGACAGGGGCGGGCATCATCCTGCGCTGGCCTTTTGTCGATCAGATCGTCTGGATCGACAAGCGCGTCCTCTCTGTCGAGATGGAGCGGCAACAGGTGCTATCGACCGATCAGCTCAGGTTGCAGGTCGATGCCTTTGCCCGCTACCGGATCGTCGATCCCCTGCGCATGTATATAGCGGCCGGTAATGAGGAACGGGTCTCGGATGCCTTGCGGCCGATCCTGGGATCCGCGCTGCGCAACGAATTGGGCAAGCGCCCCTTTGCCGCTTTGCTTTCGCCGGAACGCGGCCAGGTGATGGACAATATCGAGGCCGGTCTCAATCGCGTGGCGCGGCAATATGGCGCAGAGATCGTCGATGTGCGGATCAAGCGCGCCGATCTGCCCGACGGCGCCCCGTTGGAAAGCGCCTTCACCCGCATGCGCACCGCGCGCGAGCAGGAAGCGCTGACGATCCGGGCGCAGGGGGCGAAACAGGCCCAGATCATCCGCGCGGAGGCAGACGCCAACGCAGCTCGCATCTATTCGGAAAGCTTCGGCAAGGATCCGCAATTCTACGATTTCTATCGCGCGATGCAGGCCTATCGCTTCACCTTCGCACCGGAACGGCAAGGATCGACGTCCATGCTGTTGTCACGCGAGAATGACTTCCTGAAGCAGTTTCAGGGTAGCAACTGATGGATGGCAGAAATGGTAAAGGGGGTCTGGATCATTTCGGAACCAGCGTCATTCAATGAGGGTTAAGGCTGGGCAGTGCATCCGACTCCCGCAGAGTCCTGCCCTTTCCTTCGCCAAGTTCACGAGAGGACCGTCACGAGTGCGTTACGCTTATGCCCTTACCGGCGCCCTGCTGCTTGGTGGCACCGCCATCGCTGTCACTTCCAGTCCCAATGTCGGCGCGCAGGTCGCGCAGAATGAAGGGATGCAGGCCGCTGCTCCCGCGGGTGCCCCTGCCAGCCTCGCCGACATGGTTGAAAAGCTGCAACCCGCAGTCGTAAACATATCGACCAAGCAGCGCGTCCAGGTGCAGAACCCGTTTGCAGGGACGCCGTTCGGCGACCTGTTCGGGCAAGGCCAGGGCGGCAGGCCCCAGACCCGCCAGGCCCAGTCTCTGGGGTCGGGCTTCATCATCTCGGCGGACGGGTACATCGTCACCAATAATCACGTCGTATCCGCTGGCGCAGAAGGCGCGTCGGTGGATTCGATCACCGTGACCCTCACCAATCGGGAGGAATATTCCGCCAAGCTGATCGGTCGCGATCCCGCGACCGACATCGCCGTGCTGAAGATCGAACCGCGAAAGGCGCTCCCCTTCGTCAAGTTCGGTGACAGCACCAAGGCGCGCGTGGGCGACTGGGTGATTGCAATTGGAAACCCCTTTGCCCTGTCCGGCACGGTAACTGCGGGGATCATTTCCGCCGTCCATCGTGGCACCGGCGGCACCTATGACAAGTTCATCCAGACCGACGCATCGATCAATCAGGGCAATAGCGGCGGCCCGATGTTCGACATGCGCGGAAACGTAATTGGCATCAACAGCCAGATCCTGTCGCCCTCGGGCGGCAATGTCGGCATCGGTTTCGCCATTCCATCCGAACAGGCCGCGCCCATCGTCGCTACGTTGCGCAAGGGTGAGAGCGTCAAGCGCGGCTATCTGGGCATCCAGATCAGTCCGCTCGGCGAGGACCTGGCCGAATCCCTTGGCCTGGCCAAGAACCGGGGCGAGTTCGTCCAGGGCGTTGAACCCGGCAAGGGCGCCGACCGGGCCGGGATCAAGGCAGGCGACGTGATCGTCAGTGTCGCTGGTCAGGAAGTGACCCCGGATCAAAATCTGTCGTCCATCGTCGCGTCGCAGCCCATAGGATCCCGTGTCCCGATCGTGCTGCTCCGCAATGGCAAGCGCCAGACGGTAACGGCAATCGTCGGCGAGCGCCCGTCCGAGGCTGAACTGAACAGCTTTGCTCAGCGGCAGGACGAGGACTTCAGTGAACGGCAGCCAGACGACCAGTCCGGCAACAACCAGGCGACCCAGCAGTCGTTGGGCATCTCGGCCATCCCGCTGACACCCAACATAATTCGTCAGCTGGGCGTCGCCGCCGACACGCGCGGCGTTGTCATTACAGCCGTGGATAGCTCGACCGATGCGGGCGCCAAAGGCCTGCGCAGAGGTGATGTCATCATCACCGCCAACAACCGTCCGGTCACCAGCCAGGCGGAACTGGACGCGGCGGTGCAGCAGGTGTCATCGCAGGGCCGCAACGCCATATTGTTGCAGGTGCTGCGCCGGGGCCAACCTCCCGTGTTTCTGCCGGTGCGCCTGCGCAACAAATAACCACGCGATAGAGCGTTTCGTTACGGGCCGCGCTTGCCGGAAGCCCTGTCTCGCTCCTAGAGTGCGGACAGACTCCGGCGGGCGCGGCCCGAAGCGTTTGGGGAACTTGATGCAATGAGCGACGGCATATTCATCGGCCTTGGCGCCACGGGCAAGGATGGCGCAGTTCCCCAGACGTTGAACCTCCGGCGGGCCAACCGGCATGGCCTGATCGCGGGCGCCACGGGCACGGGGAAGACCGTCACCCTGCAAGGCATGGCGGAAGGTTTCTCCGCACTGGGCGTTCCCGTATTCCTCGCCGATGTGAAGGGCGACCTTTCTGGCATCTCGATGGCGGGATCGCCCACCGCGAAAAATGCCGACAAGCTGGTCGCCCGCGCCAAGGAAATCGGCATCGACAATTACAGCTACGCCGACAATCCTGCGATCTTCTGGGATCTCTATGGCGAACAGGGCCACCCGATCCGCACCACCGTCAGCGAGATGGGGCCGCTGCTGCTCGCTCGCCTGATGGGCCTCAATGAAACGCAGGAGGGCGTCCTTACCATCGCGTTCAAATATGCCGATGAGGAAGGGCTGTTGCTGATCGACCTTGGCGATCTTCAGTCGATGCTGGCCTATTGTGCGGAGAATGCCGACACGCTTTCGGCCCGCTACGGTAATGTCACCAAGGCCAGCGTTGGCGCGATCCAGCGCCAGCTGCTCCAATTGGAAAGCCAGGGCGGCGCCCATTTTTTCGGCGAACCTGCGCTCGATATTCATGATTTCCTGAAAGTGGACGACCAGGGTCGGGGCTATGTGAATATCCTCGCGGCCGACAAGCTCATGCAGAGCCCGAAGCTCTACGCCACGTTCCTGCTCTGGCTGCTGAGCGAACTGTTCGAAACGCTTCCCGAAGTGGGCGATCCCGACAAGCCGGTGCTCGTCTTTTTCTTCGATGAGGCGCACCTGCTCTTCGATGATGCGCCCAAGGCGTTGACCGACAAGATCGAGCAGGTCGTCCGCCTGATCCGTTCAAAGGGCGTCGGCGTCTATTTCGTAACGCAGAACCCGATCGACATACCCGAAGAAGTGGCGGGCCAGCTTGGCAATCGTGTTCAGCACGCACTGCGCGCTTTCACCCCCCGCGACCAGAGGGCAATCAAGGCTGCGGCCGAAACCTTTCGCATCAATCCGGATCTGGATGTCGAAACCGCGATCACGGAATTGAGGGTGGGCGAGGCGCTGGTGTCGCTGTTGCAGGAGGATGGTTCGCCGGGCATCGTCCAGCGCACCCTGATCGCACCGCCGCGCTCCCGACTGGGCCCTGTGAGCGCGAAGGAGCGCGCCATCATTCAGTCGATATCCCCATGCGCCGACAAATATGACGAAGCGATTGACCGCGAATCTGCCGAGGAGATCCTTGCGGCTCGCGGCGAGGCTGCTGTTGCCGCCGCGCAAGCTGCAAAGGCGAACGCTGAATCCGAAAAGGCGGCTGCCGTTCAGGCAAAGCTGGAGGCGAAACAGCGAGAGGCGGAACTCAAGGAACAGGCGCGGCGCGACGCCATAGCCGCACGGGAAGCGGCCAAGCCATCCGCGCTGGATAGGGCAGTCCAATCCGCCAGCCGGTCCGCGGCGTCATCGGTGGGGCGGCAGGTCGCGAACGAGCTTGGCCGTGCCGTATTTGGGGGATCGAGCCGCCGTTCGGGCGGATTGGCAGGACAGTTGGTGCGCGGCATTCTGGGCAGTTTGTTCAAGTAACACCGCCAGCGGAGGAGAAAAGACAATGGCTATCGGAAAGACCGTCGGCTTCGCCCTGGCATTGGGACTTGCGTTGCCCGCCCATGCGCAGGATCATCGCGACCTGCGCAGGGCCGCCGACGCCGCGATCGTCAGCGATATCGCCCGCGACCGGCAGGCAGAGCGCGACGCAAGACTGCAACCCTATGCCTCCCCCGGTTATGGCCCCATTCAAAGCGCCGCCGCTGCGCGCAGCGCGTGCGCGGCCAAGGCGCGTGAAGAAGCGGGAGGTGGCGCAAGCGTCCTGGGAAGGATCACCGCCCGCACCATGTCGACAGGTTGGGAAGTGGAAGGTGAAGTCGGTCCAGTTGGCGGCTTGCATTCGGTGCCCTTCGTCTGCTCCGTACGCAATGGATCGGTAAGCGGCATCCTGCTAACCCCCCACCCCTGAGCGCTTGGGCGAGGGCGACATCAGCGGTTATGCGGCTGCAATAATGCTGTCGTCATTCTCTACCTGCGAAGTTGCGTATCGTGGTGCAGGCGTTAAGGAAATCGCATGAGCGCCCCTGCCCATCCAAGCCATCCGCTAAGCTTCGGGAATTTCCGGGCCTATCTTCTGGGACGGCTTGCCAGCGTACTGGCGCAATATGGCATGATGATCGTGCTGGGGTGGCAAGCCTACAATATCGCCCGCGAAAGCATGAGCCCATCGGGCGCCGCCGCGCAGCTTGGCCTGATAGGGCTGGCGCAGTTCGTTCCCCTCTTCTTCCTCACCCCCGTCACGGGCTGGGTTGCGGACCATTTCGACCGCCGGATGATCGTGCGCCTGACGCTCACGATGTTGACGATCGCATCAGGGCTGCTGGCTTTCGCAACTTACGAGGGCTGGGTCAGCCTTCCCCTGCTCTTTGGCATAGCTGCGATCGTCGGGATCGCGCGCGCGTTCAATGGGCCAGCATACAGCGCGCTCGCGCCGAACCTGGTGCCCCGCGATGTGTTGCCCAGCGCAATCGCCATGTCGAGCGTCGCGTGGCAGGCCGGGATGATCATCGGCCCCGCTTTGGGCGGATATGTTTTCGCGATAACGTCGTGGGGAGCCTATGCGATGGCATCGGCGCTGTTCGCGGTGGCCTTCGCGGGCATGTGGATGATCGGCCCCGTGCCACAGCCGCCGCGTGACATGAGCCGCCATCCCATCCGCCAGATGGTCGATGGCCTGACCTATGTTCGATCCAACCGCCTGGTTCTGTCCACCATCACGCTGGACCTGTTCGCGGTGCTGCTCGCGGGCGCGACGGCGCTGCTGCCGGTCTATGCGCGTGACATTCTGAAGGTCGGATCGACGGGACTGGGGCATCTTGCCGCATCGCCCGCCATTGGCGCAGGGATCGTCGCGCTGTTCTTCTCCTTCCGGCCGATGAAGTCGGAAGTGGGTCTGAAGATGCTGGCGGCAGTCATCGTCTTCGGCCTTGCCACCATATTGTTCGGTTCCACCGCTTTCCTGCCCCGGAACATCGCTGTCGAGGTTGGCATCGGCGCGCTGCTGCTGCTCGGTGCGGCGGACATGGTATCGGTCTATGTGCGCCAATCCCTGATCCAGCTTCATACGCCGGACGCCATGCGCGGCCGGGTGTCGAGCCTGTCGCAACTGACCATCTCGGCGTCCAACGAGCTGGGAGAGGCGGAATCCGGTTTTCTCGCCGCGCTCGTCGGCCCAGTTGCCGCAGTGATCGGCGGTGGAATAGGTGCTATCGTCATCACCATCATATGGGCGCGGCTCTTTCCCGAACTGCGTCTTGCACGTACCTTTGACCGACCCGACTTGAGGGAGGCGGACATCAGCCAGGAGAAGGCCCCATGAAAGCTGCCAATATTCTCGAAACCATCGGCAACACGCCGCACATCCGCGTAAGCCGCCTGTTCGCGGACGCGCCGGCGGGTTCCGAAGTCTGGATCAAATCGGAACGCGCGAACCCGGGCGGATCGATCAAGGACCGGATCGCACTGGCGATGATCGAGGCGGCGGAGGCTTCCGGCGATCTGCAACCGGGCGGAACCATCATCGAGCCCACATCAGGCAATACCGGTGTTGGCCTGGCCATGGTTGCCGCAGTCAAGGGCTACAAGCTGGTTCTGGTCATGCCGGAGAGCATGTCGGTCGAACGCCGCCGGTTGATGCTGGCCTATGGCGCGACATTTGACCTGACCCCGCGTGAAAAAGGCATGAAGGGCGCAATCGAGCGTGCGCTTGAATTGATCGAGCAGACGCCAGGGTCATGGATGCCGCAGCAGTTCGAAAATGCGGCCAATATCGATGTGCATGTCCGCACGACCGCTCAGGAAATCGCGACGGACTTCGCCGACAGCCCGCTCGACGCGCTCATCACGGGAGTAGGCACGGGCGGTCACATCACCGGCGTTGCCGAGGTTCTGAAGAAGCTCTGGCCGGATCTGAAGGTCTATGCGGTCGAACCCACCCTGTCCCCCGTCATCAGCGGCGGCCAGCCTGGCCCCCATCCGATCCAGGGGATCGGGGCCGGCTTCATCCCGGCTAACCTGCACACGCAACTGCTGGATGGCGTCATTCAGGTCGATCCCGCCGATGCGAAGGAATATGCCCGCCGCGCCGCGCGCGAGGAGGGGATGCTGGTGGGCATATCGTCGGGCGCGACGCTGGCCGCGATCGCACAGAAGCTGAAGGAGCTTCCCGAGGGCAGCCGCGTTCTGGGCTTCAACTATGACACGGGCGAACGCTATCTTTCAGTTCCAGATTTCCTGCCCGAATAAACCCGGTCGGGCGCAGGCATGACCAGTGCTTGCTCCAGCAATCCGCCGCATCCGGTGATGTGGCCGGTCTGGTTGCTGCTGTTCGCCGGCTTGCCTGCGCTGGTGGCGGGATGGGAGGCGCGCGCGCCTGTGGCGGAGACCGCGCGGTCGCCACTGGCCCAGCATGCGCGGTTCAAGCGGCCCATGACCGCCGCGCCCGTGGTGCAGCCGCTGGAGCTTTACGCGCTGGATCGCGATCAGGCGCGGGCCTTCAATATGGCAGTGGCCTTTGCGCGCCTGCCAAATCCGTCGGCCCGCCCCTTTGTCTTTACAGGGTCCGAAGCCGACCTCGCGCGGGCAACCGATTGCCTGGCCGCGGCGCAGCTTTATGAAGCGGGCGACGACCCGGTCGGCGAGCAAGCGGTGGCGCAGGTGGTGCTCAACCGCGTGAGGCACCCGGCCTTCCCGAAAACAGTGTGCGGCGTCGTCTTTCAGGGGCAGGAACGATCGACAGGCTGTCAGTTCACCTTCACCTGCGACGGGGCGCTGGCGCGGACGCCGGGTCAGGCGGCATGGGATCGGGCGCGGCAGATCGCGAAGGCCGCGCTAACGGGCAAGGTGTTCAAGCCCGTGGGCTATGCCACCCACTATCACACCGACTGGGTTGTGCCCTACTGGAGCGGGAGCCTGGACAAGATCGCGGCAGTGGGGACCCACCTCTTTTTCCGCTGGCGCGGATGGTGGGGAACGCCCCCCGCCTTTAGGCTGGCGCGTGAAAGCGTCGAGCCGGTAATCCCCCGGATCGCCACACTGTCAGCGGCGCATCAGCATGGGAGCAGCGGACTATCCGGAGCGCCCCTGCCCGGCGGGGAAACGCTGGCTGCTTTGACGGCGAGGCCGCAGGAGGCGATCGGGGCTGAATCGCTCGGACGGATGATGGCCGGGGTCCGGCTGGTCGCGATTGCGCCGGGGGCGAAAAGCTTCCTTGTCGAATTGAGCAAGACGGCAGCACCGAACAGTTGGCCAGTCCTGGCGCAGACTTTCTGCGCGGGGCGGCCGGAATGCAGGATCATGGGCTGGCGGGCGGGCACCGCTCCGGGCGGCTTTCCATTGTCCGGGGACCAGATGGAAAGCATGAGCTTTGCCTATATCCATAACGCCGCGACAGGGTTGCAGCGGGCATTGTGGAATTGCGGGCAAACGCCGCGGGAAAGCAAGGGCGAGTGCATGCGGCAACGAGTGCCGACAGTGCAGGCGGAAGCTCCGCCGCCGCTGACGGGAATGCGGCGGAAGGAGCGGTTCGAAACAGTGACGATCGTGCCGTCGGCGGGGGAAAGTCATGAATGAAATCGCGAAAAGTCGCGAATTTTGAGGGGTTTTCCTATTTCCTATTTATGTTTTTTTTTAGTTTGTTAGACGACCCGCCGTACTTCACGAGGTCGTGAAGCATAGGCCGGTGGAGAGCCGGAGTGGATCAGCCAGCGGCAAGCGCGGAGAGCGGGCCCTAGAAGCGGTAGCGAACGCCTATAACGCTGGGTTCAAGGATGGCTTTCAATCTGGACACCCAAGCCGCAAACACATTTGGTTTGTAAACTACATAGCCACCAACAAAAAAGGGGCCGCCGGGCAGGCGACCCCTTTTATCCTCTCCGCGAAAGCGGTCGGGTTTGTTTTAGTCGGCTTTCGACTGGAGGTTGACGGCGGCGTATTTGCCGCGACGATCTACTTCCAGTTCGAAGTCCAGGCGGTCGCCTTCGTTGAGGGCGGACATGCCTGCGCGTTCCACGGCGCTGATGTGGACGAACGCGTCGGGCTGACCGTCGTCGCGCTGGATGAAGCCGAAGCCCTTCATGGCGTTGAAGAACTTGACAGTGCCGCTGGCGCGTTCACCGGTCAGCTGACGCTGCGGGCCACCGCTGCGTTCGCCGCCGCCGAAGCCGCCGCGTTCAGCGCCGAAGCCGCCTGCACGGGGTTCGCGGGGTGCGCGATCCTGTACGGGGAGCGGCTCGCCTTCAATCTTGAGGTCGGTCGCCGAAATCTTGCCGCCACGGTCCACCAGGGTAAAGCCGAGCTGCTGACCTTCGGCCAGGCCGGTCAGGCCCGCCTGCTCAACGGCGCTGATGTGGACGAACACGTCCTCTGCGCCATCGTCACGGACGATGAAGCCGAAGCCCTTTTGCCCGTTGAAGAATTTGACTACGCCAGTGCCTTCGCCAACGACCTGCGCGGGCATGCCACCGCCGCCGCCGCGACCGCCGCCGAAACCACCGCCGCCGCCGCCGCCGCCGCCGCCGAAGCCGCCACCGCCGCCGCTGCGGAAACCGCCGCCACCGCCGCCGCCACCGAAGCCGCCGCGGTCACCACCGCCGAAACCACCACGATCACCGCCGCCGAAGCCGCCACCAAAACCGCCGCGATCGCCGCCATAAAAATTATCGTCGCCGAAACTGTCGCGCTTATCCTTGCCGCGCCCGCCGCGGCGACCTCTATCAAAACTCATGCCCTGTTGGTCACTTTCGCTTCGCCCTTACGATACCGGATAAACATGCCGGGCGAAGACATGCAGAATCCACCGCAACACATGCGGTTTGGGAATCACTATATCAGTTTTTCAGGGCAGCGCGAATGATTTTAGCCCGAATGCCGCCACATTTGCGGGAATCGGGCTGGAACGAGGCTTTTGAGCCGGGCCAAAAGCGTCGATTGAGTTACGCCCGCTTTCGCCATAGAGGGGGTGGATGAGCGTATATTTTCATGAAGAGGACCTGCCCGCAGACGTCCTCGCCCCCGGCGCGATCGCCGTAGATACCGAAACCATGGGCCTGATCACGCCGCGCGACCGGCTGTGCGTGGTGCAGATCAGCGACGGCCAAGGCGACGAGCATCTGGTGCGCTTTGGTCCGGAAAGCGACTATGCCGCGCCCAACCTTCGCGCGGTGCTGGCCGATCCGGAGCGGCTGAAGCTCTATCATTTCGGGCGTTTCGACATTGCGGCGATCAAACATTATCTGGGCGTGGTGGCGGCCCCGGTCTATTGCACCAAGATCGCGTCGCGCCTGATCCGCACCTATACCGACCGGCACGGGCTGAAAGAGCTGGTTCGCGAATTGCTGGGACAGGAAATCAGCAAGCAGCAGCAGTCGAGCGACTGGGGTTCGCCCACCTTGTCGGACGCGCAGAAGGAATATGCGGCGTCGGACGTGCGCTACCTGCATGCGTTGAAGGCGGAACTGGACAAGCGGCTGGTGCGCGAAGGCCGGATGGAACTGGCGCAGGCCTGTTTCGATTTTCTTCCCCACCGGGCAGAGCTGGACCTGGCGGGCTGGCCGGAGATCGACATCTTCGCGCATATGTGAGGACGAAAAGCTTTACCCCATGTCCATTCAGGCCGAACAGCAACGTCACGCCAGGCGCCATTGGGCGCAGCCGGGCGGCCGCCATGACAGGCTGGTCGCGCGGCTGAAAAACTGGCTGCCCGTGTCGGTGGGCGTGCTGGCGGCGCTGTTGGTGACGGCGCCCTTTACCGGCGGGGACAAGGTGAGCTTCGTGCTCGACAAGAACAAGGTCGAAGTGGCGAAGGAACGGATGCGCGTATCCGAAGCCCTGTATCGCGGGGAGGATGGCAAGGGGCAGCCTTTTTCCCTGCGCGCGGGATCGGCGGTGCAGAAAAGCTCGCGCGAGCCGATCGTGGACCTGAATGACATGTCGGCGCGGATATTGCTGAGCGAAGGGCCGGCGGTGCTGACCGCGCGCCAGGGACGCTATGACATGGACAGCGAGCGGGTGGCGGTGGACGGGCCGGTGCAATTCGAAGCGGCGGGCGGATACCGGCTGACCACGCGGGACGTTGGCATTGACCTGAAAACCCGGCGCATGCGCAGCGACGGACGCGTTGACGGGCGAATCCCCATCGGCACGTTCAGCGGCGACCATCTGGAAGCGGACCTGGGCGCGCGCACGGTGACGCTGAACGGCAGGGCAAGCTTGCGCATCGAGCAAAATGGCATCAAAGGGCAGAGGTGATGAAAAGATCGCTGATCCTGCTGACTACCGGCGCGCTGGGCGCGGCACTGGCCTATGCCGGCGCGGGCGCGCAGGTGCTGAAAAACCACGACAGCAACGCGCCGGTGAACTTCAACGCCGACCGGATCGAGGTGCAGGACCGCGCCGACCGCGTCGTCGTGTCGGGCAATGTCGAAGTGACGCAGGCCGGCATGAAGCTGAATGCCGCACGCATGACCGTCGCCTATCGCAACGGTACTGGCGATAGCGGGGTCGAGATCGACCGGATCGACGCTTCGGGCAATGTCGTCGTGACCAAGGGGAGCGAGACGGCACGCGGCAATGTGGCGATATACGACCTCAACCGCCGCCTGATCACCATGCTGGGCAATGTTTCGCTGACGCAGGGAAGCAACCGGCTGACCGGCGGGCGGCTGGTGATCGACCTGACCAGCGGACGATCAACCGTAGATGGCCGCGCATCAGGCGGAGCATCGGGCGTTTCAGGCGGATCGGGCGGGCGCGTATCGGGCACGTTCACCGTCCCTCAGCGCAGCAACTGACACTCGTTTCCCAGGCGACGAGGCGAGGATTCTTGCGGCAGAAGGGCCACTGTCAGCAGACGAATCATGGCATTTTCATGGCAAAGTGATAGAGTGATTATCAGCGGGGTCGTCTCTCGATTCTGCGAGGTCCATCATGTCACGGTTGCGGATGGCGGCGGTTGCCGCCTGTAGTTTCTTCACACTCTCATCAGTCCAGGCCGTGGCCTCGGAAGCGAAGCAGTGCTGGCATCCCTATGAAGTCGAAGCCGCCAAGGTGCGGGATTTGCATGTCATGCTGATGCTGGGGGCGCTGCGCTGCAAGGCGGCGAACAAGGATATGATGGGCAAATATGAAGCGTTCACCGCCAGCAAGAGCGGGCTGCTGAACAGCTACAACAATGTGCTGAAAACCCGGTTCATGCGCGTGAACGGCATCAGCGATGCACAGCGCGCCTATGAAGCATTCAACACAAGGCTGGGCAACAGCCATTCGGGTCTGGCGCAGGCGGCGAGCTATTGCGCCATGACCGACACGTTGCTGACCCTGGCGGCGAGCGCGAACGACCGCGAACTGCCGCAACTGGCGACAAGCTTTTCGGAAAGCGCGCTGGGCATCGACACGCTGTGCGAGCCTCCGGCAGCAGCGGTGACGGCTCCAGCGACAGCCGCGCCGCATGAGGCGATCACTGCGACGCAGGCGGCTCCGGCGACCGTTGCCGTTGCCAAGCCCGAAGAAGCGGTCACGGAGCCGGTGTCGGCGGTGGCGGCGCTGGAGGCGGCGGCCGTGGCGCTGCAGAACGCCGCGGCGAGCCTCAAGGCGCAGTCCGCGGCTCCGGAGGCGACAGAATCGGCGGACAAGCCCGTGACGGCTGCGCCGGAGGCCAGTCCGGCAGTGCCGCAACCGGTGACGGCAAAGGCGGCCCCGACCGGATGAGCGCCCAAGGGCGCCGGTTGCCGGGAACGAAATGAGCGGCAGGGGTCCGACCCACCCCGCCGCCCATTCAGGGGTGAGAAGGGAGATTCCCTTCCGATCCTATGGCCGCTGATCCCACGAACGGAGGCTGACGGTTCCATTCCCTTCCACGGCGAGTTCGCCAAAGGCGCCTGTGCGCAACTTTAGCGAGGCGGGGGACAGGCCAAGGGCGAGCAGCGCGAAGCGGGCCGCGCCGTTGCTCGTGACGAGAAGGTCCGCGCCCTCCCCTCCTTTGGCGAACCAGTCTTTCCAGGCGGCGATGCGGCTTTCGGCGTCAACGGTCCAGCCAGCAGGCGCGATGCCGTGCGCATCCCAGTCGTGGATCGCCTGCGCACCGATGCGGGCGATCACTTCGGCTTCGGGACGGCCTTCGTCGGATCCGTGGTCGATTTCGTTGAGCCAGGGAAGCGTGCCATCGGGGGCATGGCCGATGGCGGCCCCGATCCGCGCTGCGGTTTCTGTCGCGCGCAGCAAGGGGCTGCTGAAGAGATGGCGGACCGGAAAGTCCTGGCCAGCGAACCATTGGCCGAGGCGGTCGGCCTGCACGCGCCCGCTATCCACCAGCGGGAGATCGGTGCCCGCGCCAATCCGACAAGCCGCCGCGCTGCTTTCGAAGGTGTTGCCGTGGCGTATGATGAAGATGCGGCGCATGGGATTAACTGGACTGTTGTGCGTAAAACGGGACCGGGGCGTGTTGGCCGAATTCACAGCGGCGTGGGGTCGCCATGGGCCGCGATCAGGGCTTCGACGCGCTGGATGTCGGCTTCGGTATCTATTCCCGAGCTGTCGAACAGCGGCGGATCGATGGCGACGGTCGTGACGGGAATGCCGAGTTCGATCAGGCGCAGCTGTTCCAGCCCTTCGAGATTTTCCAGAGCGGTGGGCGGCGTCTGCTCAAAGCGTTGGAGGGCGTCGAGCGTATAGCCGTATAGGCCGACATGCCGCCAGACGGGAGACAGGGGCTGGCTGGCGCGCAGAGCCTCTTCATTGCGGATGGCGGGGATGATGTTTTTCGAGAACCAGAGCGCGCGTCCGTCGGGCGCGCGGGCGCAGGTGGTGCCGCTGAAAGGAGAGCAACGCTTGTGATCGCGCAATGCGTCGAGTGCGGGCCAATCGAGCGCAATGACGGGGGTCGCGACCTGCGCGCCCGATTGCAGCGCGGCGATGACGGCGCGCAGCGCGCCATGCGGCTGGAAGGGCGAATCCCCTTGCAGGTTGACGACGAAGCGTGGCGGCGCAGGGCGTTGCAGCGCGGCGGCCAGCGCGCGGCCTGAGCCTGTCGCGATCGCGCTGTCGGTCATGATCGCATCGCACCCGGCAGCATGGGCATGATCGGCGATTTCCCGGTCATCGGTCGCGACGACCAGATCGGTATCGACGAGGCCAGCGACAGCGGCGCGGGCCATGGCGATGGTCCGGTGCAGCAGCGTCCGCCCGGCGATCAGGCGCAGGGGCTTGCGCGGCAAGCGGGACGAGCCCGCGCGCGCCGGAATGACGATGATGCTGTTCAGGCGACCCCGGCGTGCAGCAGGTCGTGCATATGGACCGCCCCCATCAGCCGCCCACCTTCGCAGACGAACAGCAGAGTGATGTTGTGCATGTGCATCAGGCGCAGCGCTTCGGACGCCAGCTCGTCGGGGCCGACGGAGAGCGGCGGCACCGTCATGAACCGGCCGACCGCTTCGGTCAGTTGCTGCGTGCCCGTGACCGTGCGGCGCAAGTCGCCATCGGTGAAAGCGCCGATCAGTTCCCCGCCCTGGTTGATAACGGCGGTGCCGCCCAGGCGCCCGCGCGTCATTTCGATGGTCGCGTCGAGCAGCGAGGCGTCTTCGCACACGCGCGGCACGGCGTCGCCCGCAGCCATCAGGTCGCGCACCTTGAGCAGTTGCGCGCCCAGGCGGCCGTTGGGATGGAATTTGTGGAAGTCATCGGCCGAAAAGCCGCGCATTTCCATGAGCGCGATGGCGAGCGCGTCGCCGAACGCCATCTGCACCGTGGTCGAGGTAGTGGGAGCAAGCTCATTGGGGCAGGCTTCGCGGACGGCGGGCAGCAATATGCAGACATCCGACGCGCTGGCCACCGTGCTTTCCGCGCGCGCCGTCAGGCCGAGCAGCGGAATGCCGAAGCGTTTGCAATATTGGATGATCGGGCCGAGTTCGTTGGACTCGCCCGAATGAGACAGCATCAGCACGATGTCGTCGGGCGTCACCATGCCAAGATCGCCATGTCCAGCGTCGGCCGGGTGCATGAACAGCGCCGGTGTCCCGGTGGATGTCAGCGTCGCGGTCATCTTGCGCGCGACGATGCCGCTCTTGCCCATGCCGGTGACGATCAGGCGGCCGCGCACATTCATGATCATGCCGACCATGCGCAGAAATATGGCCGCAAAATCGCGGTCGGCAAATTTCGCTTCAAGCGCGTTCAGCCCGTGAGACGCAACGGACAAGGTCCTGCAGGCCGTTTCCACGATGCGGCTGCCGGAATTGAATGGCACGATTTTCGATACTGTCGACACGCTTTTTCGCCCTTTTTTCCATGCTTTACCGCCGAGTTTCCCGTACGGCTGCACATGGCGGCGGGCGCCATGACTGGCGCACCGCATTATCATCGATTCAGCGACCTCCCTCGGCTACAAGCCGACCCCGGCCACGGAAATAGGCCTGTTGCGAGAAGGTTGGCAATTCATTTTGCAAACGCGAATGAAAATTTGCGCGCCTTTATTGCCACAGGAAACGGAAATTATTGCTGATTCATGACTATCGGGAACCTATTGCACACCAGCGCGTAGTGGCGCGGATTTGCCTGACGGTTCAGCTTGCGTGATAGTCGCGATACCAGGATACGAAGCGCGGAACGCCGACTTCTATGCCCGTCGTGGGGGCAAAACCGACGTCACGGGCGATCGCGCTGATGTCCGCGAAAGTGGCGGGCACGTCGCCCGGCTGCATCGGCTGAAAATCGATTTCCGCCTTGCGCCCGATCGCCTGTTCCAGAACCGAAATCAGGTGCATCAGCTCTTCGGGGCGATTGTTGCCGATATTGTAGAGCCGGTGCGGCGAGCGGCTGCCCCCCGCCTTCAGCCCGCCGTCATCGGCAGGCGCGTGGTCGAGGCAACCGATCACGCCGCTGACGATATCGTCGATATAGGTGAAGTCGCGCTGCATCCGGCCATGGTTGAACACGGGGATCGGATCCCCGGCGAGGATCTTCTTCGTAAAGATCCACATCGCCATGTCGGGACGGCCCCAGGGACCATAGACCGTGAAGAAGCGCAGGCCCGTCATCGGTATGCGGAAAAGATGGGCGTAGGTTTCGCTCATCAGCTCGTCCGCACGCTTTGTGGCGGCGTAGAGCGAAACGGGATGATCTGCGCGGTCCTCGACCCGGAACGGCAGCACATCATTGCCGCCATAGACGGATGAGGAGGAGGCATAGACCAGATGCCGCACCCGCCGCTCCCGCGCCAGTTCGAGCATGTTGACATGGCCCGCCAGATTGGAGCGGACATAGGCATGCGGGTTGATGAGCGAATAGCGCACGCCCGCCTGCGCGCCGAGGTGGACGATCGCCTCCACCGTCTGCCCGGATAGCGCGGCATTGAGCGCGTCCATGTCGGCGAAGTCCAGTTCCGCGAAGGTGAACAGCTTGCCATGGCGTTCATGCAGGGCGGCGACCCGGTCCCGTTTCAGCGACACCGGGTAATAATCGTTCATATTGTCGATGCCGATCACCGCCCGCCCCGCGGCGAGCAGCCGGTCGGCGACGGCCATGCCGATGAACCCGGCCGCGCCTGTGACAAGGATGGTCATGCGTCCACCGCCGCGCGTGACAATATATGGTCGGTCGGCATGGGAATCTCTTTCAGCGGTGGGATCTTAGCTTTCTGTAAACAGACAATCCGACGCGCGATGTAAAGGGCTTTCCCCGAAAGAGGCACGCGCCTGTCCAAATGAGGCGAGTTTAGTCTTTCCCTAATCATTGATGCTTATGCGCTGGGGCATGGACATGGCATCCCATCCCCTGGCCAGCGGCAGCCGCATCTATGGCCCTGCGCAGCGCGCGCGCTGGACGGCGCTGGCGGCGGACGCGGCGGAGGCCAACGCCTTTTATGCGCCGGACATGCTGTGCGCGGCGCTGGACCACCTGGCGAGCGCGCCCGGCGTACGTCTGGTCGAGGCGCAGGCGGGCGGCGAGCTGATCGGGCTGCTGCCGGTGGTGGTCAGCCAGCGCCATGGCCGGTTGCCGATCGCCAGCGTGGAAAACTGGATGCACGCGCACTGCTTTTTCGGCGCGCCGCTGATCCGGCGGGGGCAGGAGGTCGCGGCGTGGCGCGGATTGCTGGCGCAGCTGGACGACGCGCATTGGGCGCCGGGTTTTTTGTATTTGCAAGGGCTGGACGCGGCGGGCGCGAACGCAGCGGCGCTGGAGGCGCTGTGCGTCGAACAGGGACGCGGGCGGCGCGAGGTGCATCGCCATGACCGCGCGATGCTGCGGTCTGCGCTGGACGCCGAAAGCTATTGGGAAACGCATGTCCGCGCGAAGAAGCGCAAGGAGATCAGGCGGCTGCAAAAGCGGCTAGCGGAGCTGGGCGCGGTCGAGCAGCGGCAACTGGAGAAGCGGGCGGAGCTGCCCCATTGGTGCGCCGATTTCCTGACGCTGGAGGCGGCCGGATGGAAGGGGCGCGAGGGCACGGCGATGGCCTGTTCACCCAGCGACGCCGCCTTTTTCCGGGCGGCCTGCGCGGCGGCGTTCGACGCGGGGCGGCTGCATTTCCTGCGCATCGACCTTGACGGTCGGCCGATCGCGATGCTGGCGAATTTCCGGCATGGCGAGGGCGCTTTTTCCTTCAAGATCGCCTTTGACGAGGAATTGGGACGTTTTTCGCCCGGCGTGCTGATCGAGCTGGCGAACCTGCATGCGGTGCAGGGGGACCCGGACATTGGGTGGATGGACAGCTGCGCGGCGGCTGACCATCCGATGATCGACAGCCTTTGGGCCGAGCGGCGGACCATCGTCCAGTACCGCATCGCGCTGCGCGGGCGGGGACTGGACCGGATGAGGCGCACTGCGGCCTTTGCGCTCGCCAATGGCGCAGAGGCGCTCGCCAGCCGACTGAAAGGACAATCATGACCGCGCATTCGCCGATTGCGGCGCAAGTCTTTCCCCCAGAGGCACGGCAGCGCTTTGCCGCGATATATCCAGACGAGGCGGCCAGGCTGACGCATGGGCTGACCGGCCACCCGCTGCTGGCGATCGAGGCGCTGGCCGGACTGGCGGAACGGATGCCTGCGGCGTCGGTCGAATATAATCTGGGCGCGCTGCCGCTGGGCGTACGGCCGGAGGATACGCCATCCAACGGGTTGAGCCTGGGCGACACGATCCGCACTATCGAGACAAACGGCAGTTGGGCGGTGTTGAAGAATGTCGAGCGGGACGCGGCCTATGGCGCGCTGCTGGACGCGGCGCTGGCCGAAATTGCGCCGCTGGTCGAAGCGCGCACCGGGCCGATGCTGAACCGGGAGGCGTTCATTTTCCTGTCCTCGCCCCGCAGCATCACGCCATTCCACATGGACCCGGAGCATAATATCCTGCTCCAGATCATGGGTGAGAAGGTGATGACCGTCTTTCCCGCTGGCGACGAGGAATTGGTGCCCGCCGTACAGAGCGAGGCGTTCCACGCAGGCGGGCATCGCAATCTTGTGTGGCAGGAAGCGTTTCGCGCGCGCGGGACGGCGGTGACGCTGGCGCCCGGCGATGCGATCCATGTGCCGGTCAAGGCGCCGCATTTCGTGGAAAATGGCGCGGGCGTGTCGATCAGCCTGTCGGTGACATGGCGGTCGGAGCGGAGCGTGGCGGAGAGCGAACTGCACGGGCTGAATGCGCTGCTGCGGCGGCGGAGATTGCCCACGGGTCGGATCGGCGCGCGGCCGGAGCGGCAGGGCGTGCGGCGGCTGGCCTATCGGATCATGCGGAAGCTGGGCGTTTAAGCACCCGGCGGAGCAATGCTTCACCCTCCAGACGCGGACTGAAGCGTTCAAGCTGCCACCATTCCAGCGCCTCTTCCCGCGTGGCGAGGCTTTGCTTGTAGCGGTCCTTGCCCGCCAGCAGGGAATAGAGCGAGACGCCGCGACCGGCATAATGATCGACGGCGGCGGCGTGGCAGAGCAGGCCGGGCTTGTCCTTCGCCGTGCGGGGGGCGGCAAAGGCGGACTGATAGTTCATCGCCTGACCGCGATACAGGAAATTGACGAGCAGGCCGACAACCCCGCCTTCATCGGTGAAGCGGAGCAGTTCCACTTCACCGGTCGTGCGGCCTCGCTCGGCAAGCATGGCGAGGAAATGACGGAAGGCAGGATCGGCCCAGGCGTTGTCGGCATGACGGCCTTCATTCAGGGCGCGCATCTCGTCCAGCCAGCTTTCTGCTTCTGCCATGCTTTGGGCAGTCGCAATGCGGGGCAGGCCGCCATGGTCCTTGATCGCGCGGCGGATCTGGCTGCGGGTGTTGGCGCTGAGCAGCGAGAGATAATCGCCGCCCGCCGCGCGCACGGCGTCGAGATCGACCTGATAGACTGGCGAACGGTCAAGGCAGGTGGCGCGGCGCAGCGAAAGGCCGAGCAAAGGCGATCCCGGCGCGATGCCGCTGAACCGCAGCGCACGCCAGTCCGCGCGGCGCAGAAGCGCGGTGTGAAAGGCTTGGGCAGCGTCCCCTTCCCTGCCGCGCGCAACCAGCAGGCCGTTATGTTCGACAAAGGGACGGTCGGCGACGGGATCGCCCGATTGATTGAGCGAGAGCGTCGCGCAGCGGCCAAGCAGGCGGGGCTGCATTGAATGGCCCAACAGCGCCAGCGCGATCTCCCTTCCCGCGTCATCCGTGACGGTGAGCAGGTCTGGCCGCACGGCGTAGCTGGCCAGCCAACTGCCGGTCCAGGTCCACCCCAGGAAGAAGGATGCATCCGAAGCCTCTTCCAGCGCCTGCCAGCGGGGCGCAAGATCGGCTGGGTCGGGCAGGCGGGAAAAGTGGGCGTTGAGGGCCATCGCCCTCCTTGTGGCAGAGCCGCCGGGGCGGTCAAGCCATGGCGATGACCGGCGGCATCAAAGGCAACGCCGCTTGTCGGGATCGACCGATCCGTCGCGCCGCACGCCCGCCCGCGCCAGATCGCGGCCCATGCGGCCAGTCAGAAAACGGAACCACATGCGAAAATCCGCACGAAGCGACCAAAGCGGATGACGGAAGGTGGCGGGCCGGTTTCGCTCAATCAGGCCATGACCGATCCACGCAAAAGCATAGCCAGCAATAGGAAGGGTGGGAAGAAGCCACCATTTGCCGGTCACGGGTAGCGCCGCGAGCAGGATGACGACCGTGCTGGTCCCGGCATAGTGCAAGGCCCGCGTCGCGGGGCGCGCATGTTCCTGAAGATAATAGGGCCAGAATTCGCGGAAAGCGGCAAAATCGCTCATTATCTCCCCTCCATATCGACCCTTCTAGGGAATAGGTCGATCCAGGTTAAGAAAGATGCGTCAGGCCGTGTGCAAATCGGGAGCGAACAGGAAATAGTCATAAGCCGCCCGCGCCACTTCCGCCATGATGCGGTCGCGGGCGGCATGGCCGCGATGATCCTTCATCACAAAGACCGAAATGGCGATCCTGCGGCCGTCGGGCAGCGTGATGATGCCGGTGTCGTTGCCAAGACCATTGAGCGTCCCGGTCTTGTGCGCGACCGGCGTACCGGGCGGACGCATGCCGACAAGGCGCGCCTTGCCCGTCCTGCAGCGGGACATGATGCCCAGCAGCATGGCGGCGCTGGGACCTTTCAGCGCCTTGCCATGATGAATGGCGGACAGCAGGTCGTTCATCGCGCGCGGCGTGGACGTGTCGCGAGGATCGGCGGCAAAGGCCATGTTGGGCAGGTCGCGCGCGTCACGCTGCCGCGAGGACAGCACGGATCCCGCTTCATCCCCTGCGGCCCCGAAATCGACCTTGGCGCGGGCGAGAAGCTGGGCGGTATTGCTGTCCACCCGCTGACCGCGAATGCCGATCGACTTGAGCCAGCCATGCACCGCCTGCGGACCACCGGCCCGCGCGACCAGCGTATCGGTCGCCTCATTATCACTGCGCGTGAGCATCAGGTCGAGCAATGTATTGACGGACAGCGGCGTGCCGAGGCGCGGCAGCTTTTCATCGAGGCGCAGCGTGCCCGCATCGGCGAGCGAGAGGATCTTGCCAGCCACGGCCACCTTGTAGGTGCTGGCCATGGGGAAAAGCGTGTCGCCATTATATTGCAGCGTCTCGCCATTGTGCAGGTCGCGCACGGCGATGCCGACCGTCCCGTCGCTGAGCGTTGCGAAGCGCGCAAATTCACCGAGCAGCCGTGACTGCGCCGTCTGTTGCACCATGTCGGGCTTCGGCCCGAAGGCGTCGGCGGCAGGCAGTGGAGCGAGGAACAAGCCAAAGCCCGCCAGAAGGGCGGCAACGGAAAAACGACGCGGCATGAACCTTCTTTCCCCGATTCGCGGCTGTGGGGCAAGGCCGTTTGCACAGGTTGACAGGCCTCTGCCGACCGGGTCATCACCGGGCGCATGACAGAAACGATCAAGCTTCACGAAAGCTGGCGCGCGCCGCTGCGCCCGGAATTCGACCGCCCATATATGCAGACGCTGAAACAGTTTCTGGCGGAGGAGAAGGCGGCGGGAAAGCGCATCTTTCCCAAGGGCGGCGAGTATTTTCGCGCGCTGGACCTGACGCCGCTGGAACAGGTCAGGGTCGTCATCCTGGGGCAGGACCCCTATCATGGCGAGGGGCAGGCGCATGGCCTGTGCTTCAGCGTGCGGCCGGGCGTGCGGACGCCGCCATCGCTGGTCAACATCTACAAGGAACTGAAAAGCGACCTGGGCCTGACGCCGCCGCGCCACGGCTTTCTGGAACATTGGGCGCAGCAGGGCGTGCTGTTGCTGAACAGCGTGCTGACGGTCGAGATGGGCCGCGCGGCGTCGCACCAGAAGCGAGGCTGGGAGCAATTTACCGACGCGATCATCCGGGTCGTCAACAGCCGGGCCGACCCCGCCGTGTTCCTGCTATGGGGCGCCTATGCGCAGCGCAAGGCGGCGTTCGTCGATCAGGACAGGCATCTGGTGCTGAAGGCCGCCCATCCTTCGCCGCTGTCGGCGCATAACGGCTTTCTGGGATGCCGCCATTTTTCACAGGCCAACGCCTTTCTGGAGGCGAAGGGGCGTGGCGCGGTGGATTGGGCTTTGCCTGAGTGCGAAGTGGGGTGACGGGGACCAGCCGTCCCTGGCCGGTCACCGCTTCCGGGCGAACCAGATGACGTGGCGAGGCCCCTTGCCATTGTCGCGCGCCTTGACCGCAACTTCGTCCACCGCGAAGCCCGCGTTGCGCAGGCGGCGGGTGAAGGGATCGTCGGACCCGGCCGACCAGATGGCAAGGATGCCGCCCGGTTTCAGCGCCGCTTTCGCGGTGGCAAGGCCGCTCGCTGAATAGAGCCGGTCGTTGGCGGGTGCGGTGAGGCCGTCGGGGCCGTTATCGACGTCGAGGAGGATCGCGTCGTAGCTTTCATTGGCGGCGGCGATTTCGGCTGCCACATCGCCCTCGATCAGCGTGACGCGGGGATCGTCCAGACAGCCTGCGGCCAGCTCCGCCATCGGCCCGCGGGCCCATTCGATGATCTTGGGCACCAGTTCGACCAGCGTGATCCGCCCGCCCTGCACCAGTTCCGCCAAGGCAGCGCGCAGGGTGAAGCCCATGCCATAGCCGCCGATCAGAATATGCGGCGCGGGGCAGCCTTTCAACCGCTCCAGCGTCATGACGGCGAGCGCCTTTTCCGAACCGCTCATGCGGCTGCTCATCAACTCGTTGCGGTCGAGCACGATCATATGGTCGGCGCCGCGACGGTAGAGCTTCAGTTCCTGTCCGCCCGGTACGGGGGCGGTGTCGATCAATTCACGCGGTATCACGGCCATGTCCTTCCTTGGTCGGCCCCGCATGGCAGCTTGCTTGTGCGCACGCAAATCTTCAAAGGCTGGCGCAGGCGGCGCGACGCCCCTATCTGGCGAACGGTCCCCCTTCCCTTCTCAAGCAGGCAGTTCTTTTCCCGATGCGTTATTTCCTCGACACCGAATTCAACGGATTTGCGGGCGCGCTGATCAGCGTGGCGCTCGTCCCGGAGTTCGGCGACGACGAATTTTACGTGTCGCTGCCACTGGCGGAGGAGCCGCATGGCTGGGTCCAGCGCAACGTGATCCCCTATCTGCGCCATGTGCCGCCGGGGATCGACATGGAATTGGGCCGGGTGGAAGCGGCGCATCACCTGGCCGACTATCTGGCGGGTGATCCTGACCCCGTGATCGTGGCGGACTGGCCAGAGGATCTGGCGCATTTCTGCGCGCTGCTGGTGACCGGGCCGGGGCAGATGGTGGATATGAACGGGTTGCAGCTGCAACTGGTGAACGCGGCCGGGTTCAGCGCGGCGGCGAACAGCCGTATCCCGCACAATGCGCTGCATGACGCGCGCGCGTTGCGGGATTTTTGCCTGGGGAACTGAAAGGGGCTGGAGTCAGCCGTAAGGGCGCAGGCCAGGGCATGAGACCCCCGCGCTGGCTTCGCCGCCCTTCGGGTCGCTGGGCGACGGGGATGCTTACACGCGGCGCTGCCGAACAATTAGCGAGGCCCGGTCCTGCTTGCGCAGGCCGGGCCTCATTCCCTCTCCAAACCGATATCAGAGATCAGCCGTCGTAGTCGCCGCCAACATTCTGGTTGCGTGGCGGAGCCGCGGCGGTGAGGCGCAGGGCCTCCGCCGACTGGGCGATCGAACCGATTTCGTCAGGCGTGTCGTCATCGTCGATCTGCACCTTCTGGAGCGAACCGATAAGCGAATCGTGCAATTCAGCCGGGAGAACAGTTTCTTCCGCGATCTCACGCAAGGCGACAACGGGGTTTTTATCGCGGTCGCGGTCCAGCGTCAGTTCAGCCCCGCCGGAAATCTCACGGGCGCGCTGCGCCGCAAGCAGGACGAGATCAAAGCGGTTGGTAACCTTGTCGACGCAATCTTCGACGGTAACGCGGGCCAAACGGGCGCTCCTGACAACGGAATGAAAATCGTGAGGACCGCGCCTAACAGCGGCTGCCCGACGAGTCAACGAAAAGCCCATAAAGCCGTGGCGCGACGCGACAATTAGAGGCATGAATGGGATATGGCGACCAACCGGCAGTCCCCCGCAGAGTGTGCTGAGACCGGGATCAGCCTGTCGATCGGGGGGAATCGCCTGAAGGTGATACAATCCGGCCCCGCCCTGCGCGACGTGCTGATTGGCCTGATCGACGGGGCACGGGAGAGCCTGAAACTCTATTATTACATCTTTGCGGATGATGAGAGCGGGCGGATGGTGCTCGACCGGCTGGTCGCGGCGCGCGGACGCGGCGTTGCGGTCACGTTGATGATCGATGCGTTCGGATCGGCCGACACGCCCGTCGCTTTCTTCGACCCGCTGATCGCGGCGGGCGGGCATTTCGGGCGCTTCGGCGCGCGACGGTCGACCCGCTACCTGATCCGCAACCATCAGAAGATGACGATCGCGGACGACCGGCGGCTGTTGCTGGGCGGATTCAATGTCGAGGATTCCTATTTCGGACTGCCGCAGGACGATGCCTGGGCGGACCTGGGGCTGATCATCGATGGGCCTCAGGTGGCGGCGATGAGCAACTGGTTCGGGCAATTGTGGCGCTGGGTTTCGACCAGGCGGCAAAGTTTCCGCACGCTGCGGCGGATGGTGCGGCACTGGCATCCATCGCTGCATCATGATCCGGGCGATCCGATACGCTGGCTGATCGGCGGACCGACGCGCCGCTTGAGCCCTTGGGCGCAGGTGGTGAAGCATGACCTGGAGCATGCCAGCCGGGTGGACATGATCGCCGCCTATTTCTCCCCCGGACGCGGCATGCTGAAACGCATCGCCCGCGCCGCGCGGCGACAGGGCGCGCGGATCATATTGCCGTCCCGGTCCGACAATGGCGCGACGGTGGCGGCGGCGCGGCTGCTCTATGGCCCGCTGCTGAAGCGGGGGGTGGAGATATGGGAATATCAGACCTGCAAGCTGCACATGAAGCTGATCGTCATCGATGACGCCGTCTTTGTCGGATCGGCGAATTTCGACATGCGCAGCCTGTTCCTGAACCTGGAGATCATGCTGCGGATCGAAGACAAGACGTTGGCGCAGGAGGTGCGGGACTTCATCAGCCGCCGTGCGGGCGAGAGCCGTCAGGTGACGCTGGAAAGCCACAAGGCGCAGCGCGGCGTGCTGACGCTGATCAAGCAGTGGATCAGCTATTTCCTGGTGGGCGTGCTGGATTATACGGTTACGCGGCGGCTGAACTTTCGCGACCCCGACGCCGATTGACGGTCGGGGCCACAAAGGCCGGTCACATGCTGATCGCGTTGCGGAACATCACGAAGGCGATGATCACCAGATAGATGCCGAAGATGCGCTTGAGCAAATGGGCAGGCAGGCTGTGCGCGGCCGCCACGCCGAGCGGTGCGGTGAGGATCGACATGGACGCGATGGCCAGCGTCGCGGGCATGTTGACGAAGCCGAGCGATCCCCATGGCAGGCCGGTTTCCTTGAACCCGATCAGCGCGAAGCCGATGGCGCTGGGGATGGCGATCAGCGTGCCGATGCCCGACGCCGTGGCGATGGCGCGGTGAATGGAACGGCCGCACAGCGTCATCACCATGATCGCGATCGTGCCGCCGCCAATGCCGAGCAGCGCGGAAAAGGTGCCCAGTCCCCCGGCGATGCCGACGCGGACGATGCCCGACGGCATTTCCTCGCTAATGACCTTCCCGCCCACCCTGGGCAGCAGGAAATTGAGCGACATGAGGAACACGCCCACCGCGAAGATCATGGTCAGCACCTTGCCGTCCACATGCCCCGCGAGCAAAACCCCTACCCCGTCGCCCAAGATGATCCAGGGAGCCCAGGACTTGAGCACCTCAAACTCCACCGCGCCCCGCTTTGCATGAGCGAGCAGTGAGCGGATCGACGTGACGATAATCGTGGCCGCCGATGTGCCGATCGCCACATGGGCGATTGCCTCATGCGTGCCACCCAGCAACGGCAGGACAACGAACAGCGCGGGCACGACGACAAAGCCGCCGCCGATGCCGAAAATGCCTGCCGCAAAACCGGCAAACAGGCCCGCGCCCAGCATGGCGATCAACGGGATCAGCCAGTTGATGAGCTCGCCATGCATCAGCGCGCCTCCCTGCTGCCATGAGGCTTTGGACGCAGCAGCGGAGCGGCTAGGAAAATGCATTCGACCATGACGTGATACCCAGGCCTCTCTTCGTCGGGATGTGCTTGGTTGGGGCAGGGAACAACTGCCCCTGACAAGCTAGACGAACGAGGTCGGGGAACCCGCAAGGATGCGAAAGACTAGGGCGTAAACCCGAAGACGGTGGCCAGGTGGAACCGCCGCACGTCAGTCAGCGATCTCGCCAGCGGCCCCACGGATGCGCATTCCACGATATTGATTTCTGCGAAACTAGTCCTGGAAACTCGCCAGAAAATCATCGAACCGTTCGGGGTCGAACACGCGGCCGTCGAAAAACCGATCAGGCCCAAGCGTCAGCTCGCCACGTTTGGAGCCTACGGCCAGAGGCTGGCCAACCGCGCCTTCCACCTTCATGCTGGCGCCCGGAATCGGCACATTGCTCTCAGCCAGTGCGCGGCGGAAAATGTCAGGGCGGAAAACCGATGCGGCCTTGGCGGCATTTTCGGGCGTGTGCTCGACCATTTTCCAGCGGACCAGCTGCGAATAGAGCCAGAGCGCCTGACTGCGCCAGGGAAATGGCGTGGCCTCCCGCGAAAAAAGCATGAAGTCCGGCATATCGAGCGGCGGCATGCCGGTTCGGGCAATGATGCGGCCCGATAATGCACGTGCGACAAGGTCCGCGGGCTGATCGACGAAATGGCGTTGGGACAACAGATGCGCCAAAGCCTCATGATTTTCCCGTTCGTCGCACCAGGCGGCGGCACGCACCAGTGCGCGGATCAGGGCATCGACCGCCTGCGGATTTTCTTCCAGCCATGGCGTGCGGAACGCCAGCACCTTTTCGACCCCGCGCCGCCAGATGCGCTCGCCGATCGCCACGGCTTCGGCAAGGCCCGCATCGACTGCCGCGCTGCCCCAGGGCTCGCCTGCGATAAAGCCGTCAATCTCTCCCGCCCGCATCGCCTCTACCGTCAATGACGGCGGCACGACGCGCAACAGCACATCCCGGTCGGGATCGACGCCCGCGCTCGCCAACCAGTAACGCAGCATGATGGCGTGACTGGAAAAGCGATGGACGACGCCGATCACCGGCTTGCGCTTCCAAAGGCCGATGGCCGTCGCGAAATCATGCGCGGTGCCCAGCGGATCGTCGAGCCGGGCCGCGATATCGGGTTCAAGCGCCTGGGCGAACTCCCGCGCCATCACCAGCATATTGCCGTTGACGTTAAGCTTGTAGGGCGCGGCGAGGGGCGCTGGCTGCTGGCTCAAACCCAGCGTTACCGCGATGGCGAGCGGGGCGAGCATGTGCGCGGCCTGCACCTGACCGAAGATCAGCCGGTCGCGCAAGGTCGCCCAGCTGACCGTTCGGACGAGGTCGAGGGCAATGCCTTCTTCCTCGGCAAAGCCCTTTTCCCGCGCCACCGCCAGCACGGCGGAATCGGTCAGCGGCAGATAGGCGATACGCAGCGATGTCGTCACAGGCCACCTCCCAACAAATCGCTGGCTGTTATCAGTGCCTGAGCGACATCCACGATCTTCTTCCCCTGATTCATCGCGCTCGACCGCAATAATGCATAAGCGTCCGGTTCCGTCAGGCCGCGCTGGCTCATCAGAATGGACTTCGCGCGGTCGATGATCTTGCGGTCGGACAGCGCGGTGCGCGCATCATCAAGCTCGCTCTGGAGACGCGCAAAGGCGTTGAACCGGCGCACGGCCAGCTCCAGCACCGGCTTCACCCGCTCCTTGCGCAGGCCATCGACAACATAAGCGGATACGCCCGCGTCGATCGCCGCCCCGATCATCGATTCGTCGGATTGATCGACGAACATTGCGATCGGCCGGGCCAGCGCACGGCTGACAGAAAGCATTTCCTCCAGCGTGTCGCGGCTGGGGCTGCCCAGGTCCATCAGCACGACATCGGGCGCCATGCGTTCAAGCCGCGCGACGAAGCCGCCGCGCGGGGGAACGATATGGATATCGTCATAACCTGCCTCGCGCAGTCCATCTTCCAGAACCGTGGCGCGCAGGCCGCTGTCATCAATGATGACGATTCGCATTGGACCCAGCCCTTTTGGCTCTTCAGTGACCTTGATGCTGCGCCGCGTCAATCGGGGGCCGACGGCCCGGTTGTCAGCAACCGGCCCCTCCTATATAGCGACACTTGGACGTACGGAGGATCATCACCATGGACATGCAGCTGATCGCACAGCCCCAACGCTCTGCTTTCAGGAAGTTTTTTGTCCATGCCTGCCATCATCCTCTCTCGTCTCAGCTGGTCTGCGCCTGACGGCACAGCCGTCCTTTCAGACCTCGATTTTCGTTTCACATCCGAGCGGATCGGCCTTGTCGGGCGCAACGGCGTCGGCAAATCGACGCTGTTGGCGCTCATCGCCGGTCGGCTGAAAGCGGGCGGCGGAAGTATCCAGACCGGCGGCACGGTGGCAGAGCTGCGCCAAACGGTGCAGCCCAGCGCCGACGATACGATCGCCGACCTGTTCGGCGTCCGGAACGCCATCGCGCTTCTTGCCAAGGCCGAAAGCGGTTTGGCGGACATGGACGAGCTGGCGGCATGCGACTGGACGCTGCCCACCCGGATCGAAGAAGCCCTTGCCGAGGTCGGCTTGACCGCTACCCCGGAAACGCGTCTCGATCAGTTGTCGGGCGGGCAGCGGACCCGGGCGGCGCTCGCCGGCACGGTCCTTGCCCAGCCCGACTTCCTGCTGCTCGACGAACCCACCAACAATCTGGACGCAGAGGGCCGCATGGCGCTCATGGCGCTGCTCCGGCGCTGGCGCGCGGGCGCCATCGTCGTCAGTCATGACCGCGCCCTGCTGGAGGAGATGGATGCAATCGCCGAACTGACCAGCCTGGGGATCAGCCGCCACGGCGGCAACTATTCTTCATGGCAAGCGCGCAAGGCCATCGAACTGGCCGCTGCCGAGCAGGATCTCGCCCATGCCGAGCGGCAAATGGGAGAAATCGCCAAGCGCACCCAGATTGCCGCCGAACGCAAGCAGCGGCGCGATGCGGCCGGGGCGCGCAAGGGAGCAAAGGGCGACATGCCGCGCATCCTGATCGGCATGCGAAAGATTCGGGCGGAGGGCTCCGGCGGCGAAGCGGCGCGTCTTGCCGACCGCCTCCGCCGCGATGCCGTGCAAGCGGCCGAGGCGGCGCGTGAACGGATCGAACTTGTCGAAAGCCTGACCGTCGCATTGCCGCCAACCGGCGTGCAGCCGGGCCGCCGCATCGTGACGCTCGACCAGGTCACGGCAGGTCATGCCCCGGATAACCCGGTGTTGCGCGACCTGTCACTCACCATCGCCGGACCCGAGCGGGTCGCCATTACCGGCCCCAATGGCGTTGGCAAATCGACGCTGCTGCATGTCATCGCGGGCACGCTGCCCCCGCTTGCCGGTCGTGTCGATCGGGTCGCGGCCTGCGCTCTGCTCGACCAGCGCGTGGAACTGCTCGATCCTCGCGCCAGCATCGCCGATAATTTCGCACGGCTGCATCCGCAGGCCAGCCATAATGAGGTGCGAGCGGCGCTGGCGCGTTTTCGGTTTAGGGCGGACCTGGCATTGCAACGGGCCGGACATCTGAGCGGCGGACAATTGCTGCGGGCCGGGCTCGCCTGCGTACTCGGAGGCGCTACGGCGCCGCCTCTGCTGATGCTGGACGAGCCGACCAACCATCTGGATCTGGACAGTGTCGCCGCGATCGAACAGGGGCTGTTGGGCTATGACGGCGCGCTGATCGTGGTCAGCCACGACCAAGCCTTCCTGCGCGCCATCGGCATCGGCCGCGAGGTTCGCCTTGGCCAGGGCGTAAACTAATGCACTGCGGACGTGTCCACCCGGCCGGTCGGCTTGGGCGCGAGCCAGACCATCGCCCCGGCCAGGAACAACACCAGCGCCGCAATGAAGAATACATGGTTCATCGACATGACGGTCGCTTGCTGATCAACCAGATTGGCGAGCATCTCCGGCGTTTGCGCGGCCGTTATGCCGGCCCTTTCCAGCGAGGATCCCACGCCCGGATCAAGGGCGGCCACCATGTCATTGCGCGCAACGCGCTGGCCATTGCCCCAGCCGGTCAGGACCAGCGAAGTGGAAATTGCGACGGCCAGCGTGCGCAGAAAACTCTGCATCCCCGCTGCCGATGCGGTCTCTTCCGGCGGCACGGATGCAAGCGTCAGCGTGGTCAGCGGGATCATGAAAAAGGGCATGGCAAAGCCCTGCGCGATTTGCGGCATCGACAGCGTCCAGAAATCGGCCGTGCTGGCCCATCCCGAACGCCACAATGTCACGAAGCCCATCCAGACGACCGATCCCGAAATCAGAATTCGCACATCGATCTTCCCGACTGCGCGTCCGGCGAAAGGCGCCGCGATGATCGCGGTCATGGCGGTGAACGCGGTAACGAAACCCGCCGAATAGGCGGTGTAGCCCATCGACATTTGAAGCCATTGGGGAATGATGACGATGCCCGCAAAATAGGCGCCAAAGCATAGGGAAAGGGTGATCACCCCGGAGGTAAAGCCAATGTGGCGGAACACGCGCAGATCGACGATCGGATGTTCGTCCGTCAGTTCCCATATGATGAAGACAAGGAAACCGATGCCGGACATGACGGCAAGCGCCACGATCATCGGGTGGTTGAACCAGTCGTGGTCACGCCCTGTGTCGAGCATGATCTGAAGACAGCCGATCCAGAATATCAGCAATCCCAGCCCGATATAGTCGATGGGCAGCTTTTGCCTTTCGGTTTCAACCGGACGCAGCAGCGCTATCGCCGCGAAAACGCACATGGCGGCGATCGGCAGGTTGATGAAGAAGATCCAGTGCCAGCTCCAATTGTCGCTGATATAGCCCCCGAGGATCGGTCCCATGGCCGGACCCGCCAGCGTCGTCATGGCCCACAGGCCCATCGCCTTTGCCCGCTGTTCGGGCGGAAAGATGCGCATCATCAAGGCCTGCGACATCGGCATCAGCGGCCCGCCGCACAGCCCCTGCCCGATGCGGCAGGCGACAATCATGCCAAGCGTCGTCGATAGACCGCAAAGCAGCGAAAATATGCCAAAGCCGATCATGCCCCCGATGAACAGGCGCACCGTCCCGAAACGCAGCGCAAGCCAGCCGGTCAGCGGCACGCAGATCGCTTCCGCCACCGCGTAAGAGGTGATGATCCATGTCCCCTGATCGGCCGATATGCCCAGATCTCCGGCAATATGCGGAACCGACACATTGGCGATCGTCAGGTCCAGCACGACCATGAAGTTGCTCAACGCCAGGACCAGGCCGGCCAGCATGCGCTGCCGGGGGGTCAGGGTAAAGCTCTCGGCTGCGCCTTTCACCGCAAGAGGCTTCAGTCAGCCGCGAGGTCGATTTCGACCTCGGTCGACAGGCCAACGCGCAGCGGATGCGCCGCCAGTTCCCTGGGATCGAGCGCGATGCGCACCGGCAGGCGCTGGACGACCTTGATCCAGTTGCCCGTCGCATTCTGCGCCGGGATTATCGCCATGGACGATCCGGTGCCGCCCGAAAATCCGACGACCTTGCCGTGATAGACTACATCGCCGCCATAAATGTCGGCCACGACCGTCGCGGGCATGCCGATGCGCACGCGGCGCAGCTGCCCTTCCTTGAAGTTCGCATCGACATAGACCTGGCTCAACGGGACGATGCTCATGATCGGGCTACCCTGCGCGACGCGCTGACCAACCTGCACCTGACGGCGCGTCACCACCCCATCGATCGGCGCCCGGATGACGGTTCGCTCAAGATCGAGCCGGGCATTTTCCAACTTCGCCTTGGCCGTCAGCACGGCAGGGTCGGTTTCCTCCGTCGAACCGCGCACCAGCGCATTATTGGCGGCAAGCTGCCCTTCGGCCGCGCCGCGCGTCGCCTGCGCCATCGCCACGCCGGCCCTCGCCTGCTCCAGCCCTGCCCGTGCGGCGGCGAACGCCTTGCGCGCGCTGGTCACTTCATCGCCCGAAACCGCCCCTTCGGGCGCCAGCGCCTCGCGCCGCTGCAGGTCGATGCGGGCCTTGTCGAAATCGGCCTGGGCCGCCGCCAGCAGGGCGTTGGCCTGGCCGATATCCGCGGCTCTGGCCTGTACCTGCGCGGCAAGCGACGTACTGGTGGCGGCGGTCTGACGGAAACGACGGCGTGCCTCGGCAAGGTCGGCTTCCGCCTGCGCCAGGGCGATGCGCGCATTGGTCGGGTCCAGCCGCACCAATATGTCGCCGCGCTTCACCGCCTGCGTGTCCGTCACCCGCACTTCGATTGCCTGCGCCGAAATGAGCGGCGTGACCTGAGCGATCTCTGCATTCACATAGGCATTGTCGGTCCCGACATGATTACGGCCGACGAGGATATACCAAAGGGCAAAAACCGCCCCGATGATGAACACGGCAAGGCCAAGGCGAACCAGCCATTTCTTGCGCTGTGCCATCATCCGTTCCTTCCGGTCCGCGCCGCTGGCGTCGGCGGTGAATTCGGGGACTGCGTCAGCCATTGGGAAAGTCCTTGGGCGAAGCGCCGCTGGCGGCAAAGCCGCCGCCAAGCGCGCGAATGAGGGCGATGTCCAGCGTGAAAGCGCTGGCTTCCAGCTCCGCGACGGACTGGCGTGCCGCGAGCAACTGGTCCTCGACGTTCAGGACGTCGAGATAGGTGAACAGGCCGCCCCGATACCGTTTCTGTGCGATTGAATAGGCTTCTTCCGACGCGGCCAGCGCAGCACGCGCTTCTGTCAGCCGCTGATCGAGAATGCGGCGGCCAGTGACGGCGTCGGCGACTTCCTGATACGCGCCGAGCACGGTCTTGTCATAATTGGCGACCGCCTCGTCAAACACCGCCCGCGCCCCGCGATAACGACCGCTAAGCTCCCCGCCATGAAAGATCGGCAAGCTGATCGCTGGGCCGACCGTGCCGAACAGCGAATCCTTGCTGAACAGCGTATCGAGGAAGGAGCGCGCGCCGGTAGCGGAAGGATCCGTGAAGGAGCTGTCATAGCCAAGCGATTGGACGCCGATTAGCGCGCTCAGGCGGACGGCCGGAAAGAAATCGGCGCGCGCGGCCTTGATCCGCTTGGCCGCGGCTTCGGTCCGGGCCAGCGCAGCGGCAATGTCGGGGCGGCGCGCCACCAGGTTGGTGGTGACGTCGGCAGGCAAGCCCAGCGGCGCGGGAGCGCCAAGGCGCGGCTGCGCGATGGCCAGCCCGCGATCAGGCCCGGCCCCGATCAGCGCCGCGATCTGATGGCGTCGGATAGCGATGGATTGATCGATACCGGCAAGCGCCGCGCGGGCGGAAGCGACCGTGGCGTCGGCCTGCCGTACGCTGCCGCGCGTTTCCAGGCCATTGCGCTGACGCTGCGCCACCAGCTTCTGGCTCGCGCTGCGGATGTCGAGCGCCCGCTCCTGAATGGCCCGCTGGTCGAACAGGCGCGCCAGATCGGCATAGGCATCCGCAACCCCGGTGGTGAGCACCAGCCGCGCCCGCTGCGCGTCGATACGCGCTGCTTCGGCTTCGGATGTGGCGGCGGCCAGGGCCGCGCGATTCCTGCCCCACAGATCAAGGTCGAAATTCAGGTCGAGCGTGGCCTGGCCGGTGCCCAGCCATCCCTTCGGCACGAAATCCTTGGGAAAGCCCATATTATAGCTTTGCCTGGTCGCAACCGCCGATGCGTTGGCGTCAATCGAGGGCAGGAGCGGAGCGCCAGCCTGCTGCGCGGCGGCCGACGCCTGGCGGAAACGGGCAGCCGCCGCAGCCATATCGGGCGAGCCGGCCAGCCCTTCCTCCATCAGGCGGTCGAGTTGCGCATCGCCATAGATTTTCCACCAACCCTCGTCAGGCCAAAGGCCGTCGCTTTGCCCCAAGGTCTGGGACGCGGCGATGCTTTGGGCGGTGCGAGGTTCCGGCGCCGACCCAAGGTCAGGTATCGACGCACAAGCGGCCATGGCCAACATCCCGGCGGCCGATGCGCCAATGCGCAGGAAATGAACGAAGCGACTCAAGGGCATAAAACCGTACCATATGGTATGAAAACCGCCTCTGCGCCTGCTGCAACGCCTTGTCAACATAAATATCGTACTATATGGTACGGTTTTATGACAGACCAGATCGACATGCCCCGGTTGTCGCGGCGCGAATTGAGAAGACGGGATCGCCGCGACGCGATCATCGCCGTGGCGCGCCGGTCATTCCTGGCATCGGGCTATGCTGCGACGACAATGTCCTCGATCGCCGCGGAACTGGGCGGGTCAAAGGGGACGTTGTGGAGCTATTTCCCCAGCAAGGAGGAACTGTTCGCCGCAGTGTTGCGCGATGCGACGGAAACCTACCATGCTGACCTGCTCCAGCTTCTTGATTCGCGCGGCGAGCTTGAGCCGACGCTGGTTCGCTTCGGCCATGATCTGATCCGCAGGCTCACGTCGGTCGAAGCCATCAGGCTGCACCGGCTGATTGCGGGGGAAGCAAACCGCTTCCCGGAAATAGGCGCGATCTTCTTTGAACTTGCGCCCTTGAATACACGCAAGCTGCTCGCGCGCTTTCTGGAAGGCAGCATGGAACGAGGCCAGCTGCGGCGCGCCGATCCGCAATTGGCGGCTCGCATGCTCATCGTCCTGACCCTGTCCGGCTGTCATCAACAGATGATCTGGGGGAGTACCAACCCGCCCAAGCCTGAACAGATCGACGCAGACGTCGCATTCGCCGTGGATTGCTTCCTGCGCGCCTATGCACCCGAAGCGGGAAAGCCTGCGCCGTCAAGTTCGCATTAACCATTTATTTGCGGGACTATCCTAGATCAAGGTGTGCCAGGAGATGCGCGCCATGCAGTTTTTCAACGCCAATGCCCTTCAACGCAAAGATGGCGACGACAGGATCGAGAGCGCCCGACCGGCGCGACGCCGCCGCCTGCTGCTGATCGACGAGAATGAAACCGCGCGCGCGGTCATCGCCCGCCGTCTTTCACACCTGCATTATGATGTCGCGCTGGCGGAGAACGGTTTTGTGGCGCTCAACCGCCTTCTTTCCCGGCCGGTCGATATCATCCTTATCGACATGGGCCTGACGATCCTGCCAGGCATCGCCACGATGAAAAAGATCCGCGCGGCGGGGCTTGCAGACCAGGCCAGCTTCGTGATGATCACCGGCAGGCAGGACAGCATCAGCGCAATCGAAGCGCTGGAGGCCGGCACCGACGATCATGTCGCAAAGCCATTGGACTTCGATGTGCTGGACGCGCGGCTGCGCTATCTTTGCCAGCGGGCAGACGAAATTGGCGCGCTGACCCGGCACAATGCCGAACTGGACGCCCGCATTGCCCGACGCGCGGTCGAACTGGGCGAAACGCGCGACGCGCTTGAGTTATTGCAGGCGGACAGGGCGCGGCTGGTTTCATCGATCCAGGCCCTGAATGATGAGATTGTCCGATTGAGCGCCGCCCGCGGCTGAAGTCAGCGCAGCCAGTGCGTTGCGGCGAACCACCCGGCTATCCCCGCCGCCATGACGCCACAGACGCCCACCACCCCCCAGAATGCCCAGGCTTCATGGGCAAATGGAATACCATCGACATTCATGCCAAGCAGGCCGGTCAGGAAGGTCAGCGGCAGGAATACCAGCGCCACGACGGAAATTATCAGCGCCTGCCGGTTCATCTGTTCGGCGCGCAGGTCGGTCAATTCTTCATGCGCCAGCGCCGACCGTTCGCGCACCGCCTCCAGTTCCTCGGCCATGCGTGCGCAGCGGTCCGCCGCCTCCTGAAGGTGCAGGCGGTCATCGGGCTGAAGCCATGGCGCTTCGGCTGCCGACAGCCGTTCGAGCGCCTGCCGCTGGGGCGAGATGAAGCGGCGGTAACTGATCGCCGTCGCGCGGATTTTAGATGCTTCCCGCCGTACCTCCGCCGCGCCGCTGTCGCTGAGCGAGCTTTCAATTTCGTCCAGCGTGTCGCCAAGCTCCGCCACTTCCGGGTCGAGCGCTTCGGTGATCTCCTGCGCGAAAGCGGCGATCAGGTCGCCTGGATCCTGAATCGTCCCCGCCAGCATCCGTTGCATCACCGGCTCGATCGCCGCGAGCGGCCGATAGCTCACTGAAATGACGCGCGCATGCTCCGCCCATAAGCGAATGGAGACCAGCGGATCGCCGACCGCATCGTCCTGCGCCCCCAGTCCCCGCAGGTTTATAAGCGCGCCATGCGCCATCAATGTGCAGCGCGGGCGCGTTTCTTGCGCCAGCAGCGCGGACAGCGCGGCCTCCGGCATACGGTCGCAGCGCGATACGACGGCCTGCGCGTCTTCCCGCCAGCCGTCGGCGTGGATCCAGCTGAACGCCGCGTGATCGGTCTCCGCGCAAAAGGCGTCGAGTGAAATCTCCCGCGCCTGGCCGTGATCGCTGACGATAACGCGGCTCATTCCGGCATTTCCAGCCAAAGCGAAAGCCCCTCGCCCGGATCGACAGGCGGCGCGTCCGCAGGCAAGCGCACCGCATCGGCGCGCGCTCGGTCGAGGATGACCGAGGGCACATCGGCGGCGTGATAAACGCGGTCAGCTTCCCCCAGCAGGCGCGCGGCGCGCAACGTCAGATCATCGGGGTCGCCCGACAACAAGGGGATGTGGACAAGGCGGGACGCAGCTGCATCGCCCTGCCCCGTCAACCACAATGGCACAGCATCGGCGGCGTCATCGCGAAAGGGGTCCATCGGTCCGCCCGACGCCAATCCCGCGTCGATCGCCCGGCGGCGCGCGCCTGCATCGGGCCAGCGGGCTCTGATGGCGGCGCGCGCATCGTGCAGCGCGCTGGCCAATGCGCCCAGCTTCTGCGGCAGCAGCGCCTCGATCCGCTGGCGTAGCGCTTTGGCCAGGCCTGCCGACGCTCCACCGGTGCCGATGGCGATCAGCACCGGGTCGCGGTCTATGATCGCGGGCAAGGTGAAATCGCAAAGGTTGGGGCGATCCGTGGCGTTCACCAGCACGCCGCGCGCCTTCAGCCGGGCCACCGTCGCCTCATCGCCGTCGGCGACGATCGCGAGCGCCGCGTCGCCATCCTCGCCGACAATGCAGGCCCCTGCCCGCTCCAGCAGCCGGCGCTTGGCCTCCGCCGCCTCTCCGGCTCCCGTCAGGATAACCGGCCTGCCCTTCAATATCAGGAAGACGGGCAGGCCCTGCATCAGTCGCGGACCCAATCGGGAATGCTATCCCCCTCGATCAACGCCTCGATAGGCGGCCGCGCGCGGACCACCGCCCATTTGTCGCCGGAAACCAGCACCTCGGGGGTCAGCGGGCGACTGTTATAGGTGCCCGCCATGGTCGCGCCGTAAGCGCCCGCAGTCATGAAGGCGACCAGGTCGCCCGCCTGCACCACATCCATGTCGCGGTGCATCGCGAAGGTGTCGCCCGTCTCGCAGACCGGACCAACCACATTGGCGGTCTCCCGCCTGCCAACCGGAACGACCGCGCGAATGTCGTGCCAGGCATCATAAAGGCTGGGCCGCATCAGGTCGTTCATCGCGGCATCGACAATGACGAACGGGGCCTGCGCACCCTGCTTCACCCGCACCACGCGCGACAGCAGCGCGCCCGCATTGCCGACGATGACCCGCCCCGGTTCGAACATCAGGCGGACGTTCCAACCCTTCGTGATCCGCGTCACCATCTCGCCATAGACGGCGGGCAGCGGCGGGATCGGCAGCGAAGGATCATAAGGCACGCCCAGACCGCCGCCCAGATCGGCGGTGCGGATGCTGTGGCCCGCCGCGCGCAACTGCTCGATCAGCGCGCCAACCTTGGTGAAGGCGGCTTCCAGCGGCGTGAGGTCAGTCAACTGGCTGCCGATGTGAACCGCGACGCCCTGCACATCCAGCCCCGGCAGGTCGCGCGCCACGGCATAGCTTTCCAGCGCCCGATCATAGGGAATGCCGAACTTGTTTTCCGACTTCCCCGTCGAAATCTTCGCATGCGTGCCTGCATCGACATCGGGATTGATGCGATAGGCGACCGGAGCGGTCTTGCCCATGGACATAGCCACTTCGGACAGCATGTCCGCCTCCGGCTCGCTCTCCAGATTGAACTGGAAAATGCCGTGTTCCAGCGCCAGGCGCATTTCCTCGGCCGTCTTGCCGACCCCGGAAAAGACGATGCGGCTTGCCGGAATGCCCGCCGCGATGGCGCGCAAGAGCTCGCCACCCGACACCACATCTGCGCCGAGGCCGAGTTTCGCCAGCGTCGCCAGCACGGCGCCATTGGGGTTGGCCTTGACCGCAAAGGCGATCAGGGGATCGTCCAGCTGCGCCAGAGCATCGCGAAACACGTTGACGTGGCGGGTCAGCGTCGCGGTCGAATAGATGTAGACAGGCGTGCCGACCGCCTGCGCGATCTCCGCCATCGGCACCTGCTCCACATGCATGACGCCGTTTACATAGTCGAAATGGTCCAAGGGTTGTTTGTCCTAGCGGGTCTTATTGGGGCTGGCGTTCGGGTGGCAGGTCGAACGGATCATCCCGGCGCTCCTGCGACTGGGTGAGCAGTTCGACATTACGCTCCGGCCGCGCCTGGATGGAGGGAGTCATCAACTGCTGCGCGGTCGGCGCGGCGGCCGCGCCTACGGGCACCGCTGGCATTTTCTGGCCCTCGACCGGCTTCAACGGCTGTCGGCCGCCGCAGGATGCCAGGGCGAGCGCGATTGCGCCCAGCGCCAGTCCCCGGCCAAGCGTGATCCTCATGCCTTTTCCTCCCGCGCCTGCGCGATCCGCGCCCGCACCTGATCGGGCGCCGTGCCGCCATGGCTCTTGCGGCTGGCGACCGAAGCGTCGACCGTCAGCACCGCATAGATGCGCTCATCGATGCGCGGATCAATGGCCTTGAGCGTCTCGATCGGCAGGTCCGCGAGCGGCGTGCCAGCGCTCTCCGCCGCTGCGACCGCCCGCCCGGTGATATGGTGCGCCTCGCGGAACGGCACATCGGCTTCGCGCACCAGCCAGTCGGCCAGGTCAGTCGCCGTCGCAAATCCGCTTTCCGCCAGCGCACGCATGCGATCGGTGCGGAACGTCACCGTCTCGATCATCCCGGTCATCGCCGCGATGGACAGGCCGATCAGGTCATGCGCCTCGAACACCGGCGGCTTGTCGTCCTGCATGTCCTTGGAATAGGCGAGCGGCAGGCCCTTCATCGTGACGCACAGCGCCGTCATGCAGCCCATGATACGCCCGGCATGGCCGCGCACCAGTTCGGCGGCATCGGGATTGCGCTTCTGCGGCATGATCGAGCTGCCGGTCGAATAGGCGTCGGGCAGTTTGACGAAGCCGAAGGGCTGGCTTGCCCAGATGATGAACTCCTCCGCCAGCCGTGACAGATGCAAAGCCAGCTGCGTCGCGGCCATCAGATAGTCGAGCGCGAAGTCGCGGTCGGAAACGCTATCCAGGCTATTGTCGGTCGGCTTGGCAAAGCCCAGCGCCGCCGCCGTCGCGTGCCGGTCGATGGGGAAACCCGTGCCGGCCAGCGCCGCCGCGCCCAGCGGGCATTCGTTCAGCCGGTCGCGCGCGTCCGCAAAACGGCTGCGGTCGCGACGGATCATCTCACGATAGGCCATCAGGTGATGGCCAAGCGTCACCGGCTGCGCGGATTGAAGGTGGGTGAAGCCGGGCATGACCGCATCGGCATGTTCCTCCGCCCGCGCAAGCAGCGCCTGCTGCAACAGGTCGAGCCCCGCCTGCACCTCATCTATCGCATCGCGCACCCAAAGGCGGAAATCGGTCGCCACCTGGTCGTTGCGCGAACGCGCCGTATGCAGCCGTCCCGCCGTCGGACCGATCAATTCGGCCAGCCGCGACTCCGTGACCATGTGGATGTCTTCCAGGTCCAGGTTCACCGGCACGCCATTGGCTTCATATTCCGCCGCGATCCGGTTCAGCCCCTCGGTGATCGCCTGCGCGTCCTCGCCCTCGACGATGCCCTGTTTCGCCAGCATCGCGACATGCGCCTTCGACCCGGCGATGTCCTGCTTCCACAATCGCTTGTCGAATGGGATAGAGGCATTTATCTCGCGCATGACCGAAGCCGGGCCCGCTGCAAAGCGCCCGCCCCACATGCTGTTGGAGCCGTCCCCCGTGCGATCTTCCTTGCCCTGCGTAATGACACTGCTCCTGCTGGCTGGCCTCGGCGCGTGCGATAGGCAATCACCGGCCCCGGGGCAAGGTCAAGCAAATAGCAGCGAGGAGGCTCCGGCCGTCAGTGGCGAGGCACGGGGTCCGGCGGAAAGCGGCAAGGAAGGGGCGTTCAGCTACACCATCGACCGGTCGAAGGCCGGGACGCCCGCCCCCGACTTCACCTTTACCGGCCCCGACGGCGCGGATGCGACGCTCAAGGACTTTGCGGGCAAGCCGATGCTGGTCAATCTCTGGGCGACCTGGTGCGCGCCCTGCGTGGCGGAAATGCCGACATTGGATGCTGTGGCGAAGGCCTATGGGCCAAAGCGGCTTGCGGTTCTCACCATCTCGCAGGACAGCCAGGGCGAAAGCGTGGTGAAGGCGTTTTTCCAGAAGCATGAACTGCCCAATCTCCAGGGCTGGATCGACCCGGAAAACCAGTTCGGCTTTCATTACGCCACCGGCATGCTGCCAACGACCGTCCTCTATGATGCGCAGGGCAAGGAAATCGCCCGCGTGGTCGGCGCTCTGGACTGGCACAGCAAGGAAGGCCGCGACCTGATCGACGCCGCACTGGCGTCGTAACGCGCCTGTCCGCTGCCAAGCAAGTGGTTGCGGCCTTGAAATAAGGCTGGCTACACGAACCACATCGCCAAATCCGCCATCGCGGCCGATTGCAAACTGAGCATGGCGATTGCACGTTTCTCACGCACGCTATTGTGCACTGCAATAGCGGCTTAACGCGGCCTCTTCGTCTCTCCCACTGCACGAATAAACGTAAAAGCAGGGGGCAAGAGATGAAACGACTATCCGCTCTTAGACTATCTCTCATTCTCGCATCGTCCTGGTCCGCGGCCGCGATTGCGCAGGAAGCAGCCCAGGAACCGCAAGCCGATGACGGAGGGGCGATCATCGTCACGGGCACGCGCGCCGTCGGCATGCAAGCCGCCGAAAGCGCAGCGCCCATTCAGCTATTGAGCGAGGAGGCGATCAGCCATGTCGGCCAGCCGAACCTCAATCAGGTCCTGACGCAGATCGTCCCCAGCTTCACCGCCCAGACGCAGGGCACCGATCTGTCGAGCTTCTCGCTGTCCGCGCGCCTGCGCGGGCTGTCGCCCAACCACACGCTGGTGCTGGTCAACGGCAAGCGCCGCCACGGCAATGGCATCCTCCAGGTCATATCCGGCCCGTTCCAGGGTTCGGCGGCGCCCAGCATCGACCTCATCCCGCCAGACTCAGTGGCACGCGTCGAAGTGCTCCAGGAGGGCGCGGCGGCCGTCTACGGCACCGATGCGATCGCGGGCGTCATCAACTTCATCCTCAAGGACCAGGACGAAGGCGGCACCTTCAAGATCACCGGCGGCCAGCATTATGACAGCGAAGGCGAGCTTTTCTCCGTTTCCGGCAACATGGGCTTCAAGCTGGGCGAAGACGGCTTTTTCAACCTGACCCTGTTCCATCGTCGCCAGGACTATACCACTGTCGGCACCGGTCAGGTCCAGATCACCCAGCCCGACGGCACGCTCCAACCCAACACGCCTGCGCAATGGTCGAACCTTGCGGGCGACGCCCTGTCCGGCATCAATGGTGGCCAGCCGCGCACGAAGCTGACGCTTGGCTTCTACAATATGGGCTACGACTTTGGCGGCGTCGAACTCTACAGCTTCGGCGACTATGCCCGTCGGGAAGGCTGGGCCAATCAGGGTTATCGCCATCCCAAGCGCATCTGCTACGAAACCGGCAATCTGGGCGGTGGCATTACGCCGACGCCTTATGATCCGAGCATCTGCTACAGCGACACAGGCGTCTGGGGCATGGTCCCGCTACAGCATGTGGTCGAGGACGAATATAGCTTCACCATCGGCGCAAGGGGCGAATTTGGCGGCGGCTGGAATTATGACATCAGCGGCACTTACGGCGCGCAGAAGGACAGCATCTACACCGAAAGGTCAGCGCATCGCGAGCTCTGGCAGGAAAGCTACGCCGCTGGCGGCCCCGCCACCGCCATCACCCCCAGCAGCGCCTATGACGGCGGCTTCAAGCTGGCTCAGACAACCCTCACCACCGACATCCGCAAGGAATTCGAAGTGGGAATGGCCAGCCCGCTGACCCTGGCGTTCGGTGGCGAATATCGGAAGGACGAATATGAGATTCTTGAGGGCGACCCGGTTTCCACCTACAAGACCGGCGTCCAGTCCTTCCCCGGCTACAAGGCGACCGACGCTGGCGATTTCCAGCGTAGCTCCAAGGCCGTATACGCCAACCTGATCACCGAGCCGGTCGATGGCTGGAGCGTCGATCTTGCCGGTCGTTATGAAGATTATACCGACTTTGGCGACACGGCGATCTGGAAGGTCACGACCCGCTACGACCTTTCCGACGCGATCGCGGTCAGAGGCACCGTCAGCACCGGATTCCGCGCGCCGACCCTTGCAGAACAGAAATATTCGACCATCAACGTCGGTCCGACCAGCGCCGTCGCCCAGTTGCCCGCCGGTACGCCTGCCGCCGCCCTGCTTGGCTTTGAAAATCTGAAGCCTGAAAAGTCTAAGAATTTCTCTGCCGGTATCGTCCTGCGGCCAGTGCCGAAGCTGGCTATCACGGTCGATGGCTATCTCATCAAGATCAAGGACCGCATCACCGGGACTGCGGCGCGCAACGCGGTGCTTAACGGCGTGATCCAGCCGGGCGCCGCCGATATCCTCAACGCCCTCAGCGCGGCGGGCATCGTCCTCGACAGCGCCCTCCTGACCAGCGGCACGATCGGCGTGTCCAGCTTCACCAACGGCATCGACACCCGTACCTGGGGCATCGATTTCTCCGCCAGCTATCCGGTGACGCTCGACTTCGGTACGCTCAACCTCTCGCTGACCGCCAACTACAACAAGACGAAGATCACCGACAACAAGGTCGGCTACCCGATCTTCAACGCGGCATCGGAAAGCAATATCGAGCGGTCGAACCCGGACTACAAGATCGTGGCGAACGCCCTGTTCAAGAGCGGCAAATTCACGCTGAACCTGCGTGAAACCTTTTACGGCAAGACCAGCGTACTGGTTCGTCCGGCCTTCACGTCAAGAGACGGAAATGGCGCCATCATCATACCTGACGGCGGCTTCCTGATCGCCGATGGCGCAGGTGGCGCGGACCAGCTCTACTTCAACGGCGTGGTCAAGGCGACTGCGATCACCGACCTGGAACTGGGCTACGACTTCACCGATTTCGTCAAATTCTCGGTCGGTGCAAACAATCTGTTCAGCAAGCGGCCTGAAGTGCCCAAGACAATCGACGGCGTAACCGTCCCGGTCGGCGTGTCGCCTTATCAGAATGGCACGGGCGCCTATAACAGCTATTACGGACACGGCCCCTACGGCACGTCGGGCGGTTACTATTACGCTCGACTGGACTTCAAATTCTAGAAAGCTCTCGCAGGTCGCGAAGGAAGGCCGGTTCCGGAAACGGAGCCGGCTTTTCCCGTCCTACCCCAACAGCGTCAGAGCGCCCGCGCCTCGCGAACCACCAGCACGGGAACGCCATCGCGCACCGGATAGGCAAGCCCCGCCGCATCCGATATCAATTCACGCC
This sequence comes from Sphingobium herbicidovorans, assembly GCF_002080435.1. NCBI lineage: Bacteria > Pseudomonadati > Pseudomonadota > Alphaproteobacteria > Sphingomonadales > Sphingobiaceae > Sphingobium > Sphingobium herbicidovorans. The sequence goes on from NZ_CP020538.1 coordinate 1,190,913, forward strand.
GCTGCGCATCCCACCGCAACGGCGTCCGCGTCACCGGGCAAACCAGTTTCTCGAGCAGATAGGGATCCAGCGTGGCGCTCATTGCATGGTGGTCCCGCCGTCACGCTCGATCCGGCCTATGATCTGCATCAGCTGAATGATCCTTTCGGAACGCTCGCCCAGCGTATCAGCCTCCAGCAACGTCTGCTTGGCCGCAGGGTCGAACGGCGCGATCTGGGCGATGCCGTTGACCAGCGACATGTCGTCCAGCCGGGACACCGCCGTCCAATCGACCACATAGCCCAGCGCCTCGGCAAAGCGCCGGGATTCCTGTTCCAGCGCGGCGCGTTCGACGGCGTGCAGCACCTCATCCTCGGGGGCCTGCTCCACATCGGCCTCGATCTGACGAAACGCAGTGGCGACGTCCAGTTCGCGGATCACGCGAAAGCGCGCCAGCCCTTTCAGGATGATGTTGAAGCGGCCATCGTCCAGCGCCTCGATCTGGCTGATATGCCCCAGGCAACCGACATCGAACAGCGCAGGCTTCGGCCCATCCCCACGCGGCTGGATCATGCCGATGCGACGATCCCGCGCCATCGCGTCGTGGATGAGCGCCCGGTAACGCGGCTCGAATATGTGGAGCGGCAAATCCATGCCGGGCAGCAGCAATGCGCCCGAGAGCGGGAAGATGGAGACGCGGGCGGCGTTCACCTTCGCGCCGTCAGGCAAAGAGGATCTGCGACAATTTCCGGCGCTGCGCCGCCACCCACGGGTCTTCCAGGCCGGTCGCTTCAAACAGCTTCACCAGTTGTGCCCGCGCCGCGCCATCGTTCCACTCGCGGTCCCGGCGGACGATTTCCAGCAGCTCTTCGGCCGCACGGTCGCGGTCGCCATTGGCCATCAGCCCGCCTGCGAGTTCAAACCGCGCCTCATGATCGTCAGGATTGGCGGCGACCTTCGCCTCGATCCCCGACAGGTCTGAAACCGGCCTTGCATCGCGGGCGAGCGCAATCGCGGCCCGCGCGCGATCCACAGCCTGATCCTTCGCCACATCGGCAGGCAGCTCGGCCAGCACGGCCTCCGCCTCGTCCAGCCGGGCCAGAGCAACCAGGGCGCGGGCATGGCCGGACGCGACCTCCGCATTGTCGGGCGCCATCGCGCCGACCTGCTCGAACACCGACAGCGCCCGTTCATTATCACCAGCGGTCAGCAGTTCCTCGCCCATCTCGATCAGGGGCGCGATTTCCTGAAGCTGCGCCTTCTCATCCGATTCGATGGGCAACTGGGCGAGCAACTGGTCAAGGAACTGCTTGAGCTGACCTTCGGTTCGCGCCTGGCTGAGGTCGGCGACCGGCTGCCCCTGGAACACGGCATAGACGGTCGGGATCGACTGGACGCGAAACTGTGCGGCGATGAACTTATTTTCATCGACGTTGATCTTCACCAGCTTGACGCCCTTGGGCTCATATTCGGCGCAGACCTTTTCGATGACGGGGGTCAGCTGCTTGCAGGGGCCGCACCATTCGGCCCAGAAATCGACGATGATCAGGCTGGTGCGCGACGGATCAACCACATCGCGGCGGAAAGCCTCCACCGCCGCCTTGTCGCCGTCACTCAGTCCAAGGGTCGCCACTGTCCTAGTCTCCTGCCTTCATGCGGTTGGGTGCCGCCTCCATACAGCGCCTTATGTGGGGCGTCACCCTGTCCGCACAAGATCAGCAGGTCAGAAGGTATAGCCGACGCCGACCGCGCCCAGCCACTGGTTCTTCGACCCGGCAATGCTGACCACCGGTGAGTCCGCATAGTCGCCCAGCATGCGCGAATAGCCGCCCAGCGCGAACAGCGCCCACCCCTTGCGCAGGTCGCCCGACAACGACATGCCGCCGGTCAGGTTCACGCCAATCCGCCTGAAACCAGCCTTGTCGCCCGCCTCCGCATATGCGGGAAGCCCGGACGCCAGCGCACCTGCGCCATCCACGTCGAAATAATAGCGGCCATATTTCTTGCCGACATAATCGGCCGAAACCCCCAGGCCGACGAAGGTTCGGGTCGACAGAGGTGCGAAATATTCGATCGCCGGGGTGACGACATAGCTATCGTGCGCGCCCGCCACATCCTTGGTCACCGCGACGCGAGCGGACAGATTATCATAGTCGCTGGTCAGAACGCCGGTCTTGCCGATCCCGACAAAGCCGCCCACCTCCACCGCGACGTCCCGCTTGCCGAGCGCGCGGACGGCATCGTCCTTGATGTTCTTGCGGCTGGAACGGTCGAAGCGCACGCCGACAACCGGGCCCAGCTGAAAATCAATCCCGTCACCCCTGTTGGGGATGGCGTCGACATAAAGATTTGGCCCGCGCGTCCAGAAGGCGAAGTCGCTGACCTTGCCACGCAGCTGAGGAACAGGAATGACGCGATAATCGTCCGACCCCTCGTAGCTGGGGATCACGGCCGCACCCAGGCCGACCGTCAGGACATTGCTATCCTCAACCTGAGCCAAAGCAGGATGAGCGCCGCCCATTGCAACGAAAGCAAGGCCCGCGACGAAAATTTGGCGATGGTTCATAGATCCCCTGTTCCACGAAAATGGTCAGCAGGCTGAATGTTTCGCTGCCATTACGGTTCCGCTGATAGTCAATTACAGGAAATATTTGATCTTTATTTCCTGCCGCACCCCTGATCCCGCCACCTGGAATTGCGCCGAGCGAAAGCTGGGGGCGCCGAAACGGATGGCGGGATTGCGCGAAAACCCGACGCCCTCGCGCGGAATGCCCGCAAATGTGTCGAGCTTTCCATTGCCATTTTCATCATGGATGATCGCAATGGCGTAGTCGCCCGGCACGACCTCTCCCAGCGGGATCGCAGCGGTCGTGGCGGCTACGCTCAGATGCCGTTTGTCGGGATCATGGCTGCAATCGGGGAAATAGGCAGGCGAACGGGTGATGCAGACGAGCAGCGCGCCCTTGTTCGATCGTAAATTCTGCACGCTCATGCTCAATGGCTGCGGCTCACTGATGGGCGCAGCGCCGGGCAGCACAGCCATCACACCGCCCAGAAACAACAACCCCATTCTCATGCACGCGTCTTTCCAAAGTCGCCCAGCCCCCGGTCGGTGCCGCACAGCCGGTCCCATACACGGAAATACAGGCCGTAATTACAGCTATATAGCTCATGATGCCGTTGATGATGGCTGGCCGTAATCAGCCATCGTCCAGCGGGGCCCTGAACCAGCCAGCGCGGAAACATCTCCCACCCCATATGGTTGGACACCCCCATGACAGTCATGATCGCCAGCACCCCGCCCAGCGCCGCGACATGGATCGGAATGATGAAAACAAGCGCCGGAATGACGACCGCGCCGGTCAACGCTTCCCAGGGGTGAAAGCTCATTGCGGCCCAGGCGGTAGGCGGGCGGCTCGCATGATGGACGGCATGGGCGACGCGAAACAGACGGGGCCGGTGCATCCAGCGATGCGTCCAATAAAACCAGCTGTCATGCGCGGCCAGATAGAGCAGCACCGAAACCGGCAGATACCAGATCGGGAAAGCATGAATGTCGGTGTATATTCGCGTCCAGCCTTGCGCCTGCCACCCCCAGGCGACGACGCCAGCCGGGACGCCGTAGATCAGCGCCGACGCCATCGACCAGCCGATCTCGCGCCGGATCTGCGGGCCTAGACGCGCATAAAGCCCCGGCTGCCGCACATGCGTCGCCAGCGCGAATCCCCCGCTGGTCAGCAGATAGCGCACGCCGACGATGAAGCTCATGGCAAGGGCGGAAAGGATAAGCGCGGAAGCCATCGGAGCGGACTATAGGGAGCGCGGGTCGCCGCGTCACCCCGGTCACATCAGGTTCGCGGGCGCGCCTGGCGATAACTGCCCAGCATCCGCACCCATTTGCTGTGAAACTCCAGTTCCGCCAGCGCGCGGTCAACCGCCGGATCCCCCGGCATGCCTTCGATATCGCAGAAAAACTCGGTCGCGGCGAAACTCGCCCCGCGCTGATAGCTTTCCAGCTTCGTCATGTTGACGCCGTTGGTCGCAAAGCCGCCCATCGCCTTGTAAAGCGCGGCGGGGACATTCTTCACCTCGAACAGGAAAGTCGTCATCACCGGGCCAGCGCCGGGTTCCGGCATCTTCGGCTCCCGCGACAGCACCAGGAAGCGCGTCATATTGTCGTCGCTATCCTCGATATTTTCCGCGACCAGCTTCAGACCGTACAGTTCGGCGGCAAGGTAGGGGGCTACCGCTCCATCACCGGGCTTGCGCGATTCCGCCACCAGCGCGGCGGCGCCGGCGGTGTCTGCATAAGCAACCGGCTGGATCCCCCGCTCGCGCAGATAGTGGCGGCACTGGCCCAGCGCCTGCGGGTGACTGATCGCGCTTTTGACCGGCGTGTCATCCACCGCCATCAGGCAATGGCGGATGCGCAGGAAATATTCGTCGATGATGTGCAGCCCCGATTCGGGCAGCAGGAAATGCATGTCGGCCACGCGGCCGTGCAGGCTGTTTTCGATCGGGATGATCGCCCGCGCCGCCTGACCGTTGCGTACCGCATCAATGGCGTCTTCAAAGGCGAAACAGGGCAGCGGCACGCAATCGGGCGCATAACCCAGCGCAGCAAGATGCGAGTTCGCGCCCGGTGCGCCCTGATAGGCGATGGCGCGCGAGGGATCGGCTGCCGCCTTTGCGGCCAGGTCCGCGACGATGACGCGGGCGGGGGCGGGATAGTTTTCCATGGGTGCCAGCGCGCTTAGGCACTCCTTCGCACGCGCGCAAGCACGCGCAAGGCGGCGCTCCAGCAAAAGCGGGCAATAGTGCGTTCAACCACGCTTGCGCGTTCGCTCTTGCGCCATTATGGCAGCGCGCTAAAGGGGGCGCGGAAACCAAGCCGCCAGAACAAAATTCAAGGGAATCCAAGCGAAATGGCCGATCGTTTCAACACCGTTGCAGGCTGGGCGTTGTTTGCGGGGATCGTTGCGCTGGGTGGCGGTATCGTCAGCTCCAAATATTTCCACTCCGAGCGTCCTGAAAAGATGGGCTACGCGATCGAAGGCGTGGAAGCAGAGGGCGAAGGCGCCGCCGCCGGACCGGGCCTCAACACCCTGCTCGCCAGCGCGGACGTCGCGGCCGGTGAAAGGGTGTTCGCCAAGTGCGCCGCCTGCCACACCGTGAACCAGGGCGGCGCAAACGGCATCGGCCCCAACCTCTTCGGCACCGTGGGCGAAGCCATCGGCCAGGGCCGGGGCGGCTTTGCCTTCTCGGACGCGCTCAAGAGCAAGGGCGGCGCGTGGACCTTCGAAAATCTCGATCACTGGCTGCAAAGCCCGCGCGAATTCGCGCCGGGGACGAAGATGACCTTCGCGGGCCTGGGCAACCCTGCCGATCGCGCCAACCTCATCGCCTGGCTGAACACGCAGGGTTCGAACCTGCCCCTGCCTGCCGCGGATGCCGCCCCGGCCGAAGCCAGCGCGACACCGGCTGAAGCTGCCGCAAACGCCACCAACGCTGCTGAAAGCGTCGAAGGCGCGGCTCCGGCCAATGCAGCCCCGGCAGGCGGCCCCGCTGCCCCGACCACCGGCAAGTAAGGCGGGCCTGACCCACCATTGATTGAAGTTCGACGGGCGCGGCAGCGATTGCCGCGCCCGTTGCTTTGTTGGGGACAGTTAGATCGGGTTCCCGCGAATATCTTCCGCTTTCTACATACCCGCTGGCAGGAACCTTGGGGGCCATAGCAGACCAGCCGGCAGCAACCCGTCATGCCAGCGAAAGCTGGCATCCGCTCTCCCGGTCGCGCCCTATCAGTGAGATCACCGCCTATGCTGACGGGACGAACTCTGCCTGGTCGAACTCAGCGGCCCTTATCGCGCCGCCACCAGCAGCTTGTCGATCTTGCGGCCATCCATATCGACGATCTCGAATCGCCATCCCTGATAGTCCGCGAAATCACCCACCTCCGGCAGGCGCTTCAACAGCCAGAGCGCGTGGCCAGCAACGGTTGCATAGTCCCGGTCCTCCGGCAGATCGATACCGATCCTGTCCGCCAGCAGATCGACGGGCATCTGCCCCGACACCAGCAAGCTGCCGTCCTCGCGTTCGACGACATCCGGTTCATCATGACCGCCACGATCAGATGCGAAATGCCCTGCAATGGCCGACAGCAGGTCGGCAGGCGTCGCGATTCCTTCGAAATGGCCATATTCATCATGGACCATCACCATGGGCACATCGGCGCGGCGCAGCACTTCCAGCGCGTCCATGGCGTCGACCTGATCGGGCACCACTTCCACCCGGCGCATCAACGCGCCCACGTTGAGTCTCTCGCCCCGGAAAAGAGCCGTCATGATGTCGCGGGCCTGTACGACGCCGACAATGTCCTCAACCGTGCCGCGCCCCACCGGCAGCCGGGTGTGGGGCGTTTCGAGCAATCGGGCGCGGATCGTTTCATCATCGGCGCCGATGTCGATCCAGTCGACGTCCATGCGCGGCGTCATCACCTCGCGCACCGGGCGGTCGGCCAGCCGCACCACGCCGGAAATGATCGCCCGCTCGCTTTCCTCGATCACGCCTGATCTGCTGGCCTCCGCCACGATCAGGTGCAGCTCTTCGGCCGTCACATGGCTTTCGGATTCGCGTTTCAGCCCCAGCAGACGGAATATGATCGCGCTCGACCCGTCGAGTATCCAGACGATCGGGGCAGTGATCTTCGACAACCACAGCATGGGCGTCGCCACGATCGCGGCGATGGGTTCGGGCGCGCGCAGGGCGAACTGCTTGGGCACCAGTTCGCCGACGATCAGCGAGGCGTAGGTGGTAAGGCCGATCACCAGTGCAAAGCCAAGATTGGCCGACGCGCTGGGCGACAGGCCCAACCAAAGCAGGCGTTCACCCACAGGCCCGCCCAGGCTGGCGCCCGAATAGGCGCCCGCAAGGATGCCAATCAATGTGATGCCGATCTGAACGGTGGACAGAAACTTTCCCGGATCGCTTGCCAGCAGCAACGCCGTCTGTGCGCCGCGCCGTCCGGCCTTCTCCATCGCCTGCAATCGCGGGCGGCGGGCGGACACGATCGCCAGCTCCGACATCGCAAAGACGCCGTTCAGCGCCACCAGCGCCAAAATGATGACAAGGTCTGCCCAAGGGAAGGGCGTCGGAGCGTGCGGGGGGATCATGGCCATGGTGGTCAGCTACGCCCTATAACCCTGTTGCTTGCTATTTCACAACCGTCCCCTCACCTCGCGTTCAGTTCGCTTGTGGAACAAATGCCCTTGCCGACCATTTGGTGAAGCATCCGATGCTTTCGGGCACGATAAAAAGGGAATTGATTCTATGCGGATTTCTCATCGCATCATGGGAGCTGCCGGTTTGGCCGCAATGCTGGCGACGGCGGCTTGCACGACTGATCCCAACACCGGACAGCGGCAGATTTCGAAGGCAGCCATCGGCGGCATTGGCGGCGCGCTGGGCGGTTACCTGCTGGGCGACCTGGTCGGCGGCCGGCGCGACCGGACGGAAAAGATCCTGGGCGCAGGCATCGGCGCGGTCGCGGGCGCTGGCATCGGCGCCTATATGGACGCACAGGAACGCAAGCTGCGGGAAGAAACCGCTGGCAGCGGCGTCGATGTGATTCGCGACGGCGACAATCTGGTGCTGCGCATGCCGTCCGGCATCACTTTCACCACCGACAGCGCAGCCGTTCAGCCACAATTCCGGCCTACGCTGAGCGATGTCGCATCTGTCCTGTCGCAATATCCCAAAACCTATATCGACGTGTACGGCCATACCGACAGCGACGGCTCGGACGCCTATAACCAGACGCTGTCCGAACGCCGCGCCCAGTCGGTGGCGGATTATCTGACCACCAATGGGGTTCAGTCGGCGCGTATTGCAACGCGCGGCTTCGGCGAAACCCAGCCGATCGCCTCGAACGAAACGGCAGAAGGCAAGGCAAGCAACCGCCGCGTCGAAATCAAGATCGCGCCCGTGACGGAAAACGACCTGCGCACCTGACCCGCTCAGGCCGGGGTAGCAAGGCCCCGCGTCATCATGCCAAGCGCCGCCCGCTCCATCGCTGGAGCGGGCGGCAATCGGCCATCCAGAGCCAGCGTCGCCAGTCCGTGCACCAACCCCCAGCAGGCAAGCGCTCCAGCCTCCGCATCCGTCGGACATAGCTGTTCGACCCGTCGGGCCATCAAACGATAGGCTCCTCGGCACTCGTCATGCGGCAGGGCCAGCCCGGCATTGTCGGCGAACATCAGTTGGAACAGGGCGGGATGCGTCCGGGCAAAGCCGATATAGGCCAGGCCCTGCGCCGTCAGCGCCTCAGCGGGATCGTCAACCGCGTCTGCCTCCCGCGCGACCGCCTCCATCAACCCAAATCCGCGCAGGGCGACCGCCGCCAGCAGCGCAGACTTGTCCTCAAAATGGCGATAAGGGGCCATGGCCGACACCCCAGCCGCCCGCGCCACCGCGCGCAAGCTGACGTCGGCGCCGCCCTCTTCCACCAATGCCAGCGCGCGATCGACCAGACGATCATGCAACGAAGGACTATCTGCCGAAACCATGTTTACACTGTAATCCTCAAGGGCTATGTTTACACCATAAAAAGGAAGGAGCGATTCGATGCAATCCCGCCAGTCCGTCGATCTGTCCGCCTATCCCGACCTTATCGTCATCATGCTCGGCTTCCGCGTATCCACCCTGCGCGGCTTCGCGTCGCTGCTGGGCATTGGCAAAGGCCTGCGCGCCATTGCGGCGAGCCCGCCCGAAGGCTTGCTGGCGCACGAACAATGCCTGTTCGCGCTCAACCATGTCGGCATCCGCCAATATTGGCGCGACCTCGAAAGCCTGGAGCGATTCACACGCTCCGCGCCACATGCGGGTTGGTGGCGCGACTTTGCAAAACTCAGCCGCGGCGCGGGATTTTGGCACGAAACCTATGCGCGCAACGGCGCGATGGAGGCGCTCTACGCCAACATGCCCTCGCCCATGGGCTTCGGCCGCTTCGCCCCGCCGCTCGATCCGGTCGGCCCGTTCCTGACGGCGCGCGCGCGAATGGGGCGCAAGGCGGCCTAGAAGCTCGCTTTCAGCCCATCGATCACAAACTGCG